>JAXHMD010000034.1:0-105342 GCA_034521655.1 Rhodovibrio sp. | reverse complement strand
TCGATCAGGTCGTCGACCACGCCGGGATCGGCCAGGGTCGAGGTGTCGCCCAGGCTGGAGTAGTCGTCCTCGGCGATCTTGCGCAGGATGCGGCGCATGATCTTGCCGGAGCGGGTCTTGGGCAGGCCGCTGGCGAACTGCACCAGGTCGGGCTTGGCGATCGGCCCGATCTCCTTCTTGCAGATGTCGACCAGCTCCTTGCGCAGCTCCTCGCTCTCTTCCTCGCCGGCGTTCAGGGTCACGTAGGCGTAGATGCCCTGACCCTTGAGGTCGTGCGGGTAGCCGACCACGGCCGCCTCGGCGACCTTGTCGTGCAGGACGAGCGCGCTCTCGATCTCGGCCGTGCCCATGCGGTGGCCGGAGACGTTGAGCACGTCGTCGACGCGGCCGGTGATCCAGTAGTAGCCGTCCTCGTCGCGCT
This sequence comes from Rhodovibrio sp., assembly GCA_034521655.1. Lineage (GTDB taxonomy): Bacteria > Pseudomonadota > Alphaproteobacteria > Kiloniellales > Rhodovibrionaceae > Rhodovibrio. The sequence goes on along the minus strand of JAXHMD010000034.1, from coordinate 104,921 downwards.
TGCAGCCGTCGCCGGTGAAGTACTTGCCCGGGTACATCGAGAAGTAGGTCTGCACGAACCGCTCGTGGTCGCCGTGGATCGTGCGCATCTGCCCGGGCCAGCTGTCGGCGATGCAGAGGTTGCCGTGCGCGGCGCCCTCGATCTGCTGACCCTCGTTGTCGACCAGCACGGGCTTGACGCCGAAGAACGGCCGCGTCGCCGAGCCCGGCTTCATCGGCGTGGCGCCCGGCAGCGGGGTGATCAGGATGCCGCCGGTCTCGGTCTGCCACCAGGTGTCGACGATCGGGCACTTACCCTTGCCGACGACGTCGTGGTACCAGCGCCAGGCCTCCGGGTTGATCGGCTCGCCGACCGTGCCGAGGATTCGCAGGGAATCGCGGCTGGTCTTCTCCACCGGGCCGTTGCCCTCGCGCATCAGCGCGCGGATCGCGGTCGGCGCGGTGTAGTAGATGTTGACCTTGTGCTTGTCGATCACCTCCCAGTGCCGGCTGGCGCTGGGGTAGTTCGGCACGCCCTCGAAGATCACCGTGGTGGCGCCGTTGGCGAGCGGGCCGTAGACGATGTAGCTGTGCCCGGTGATCCAGCCGACGTCGGCGGTGCACCAGAACACCTCGCCGTCGTGGTAGTCGAAGACGTACTGGTGCGTCATCGAGGTTTGCACCAGATAGCCGCCGGTGGTGTGCAGCACGCCCTTCGGCTTACCGGTGGAGCCGGAGGTGTAGAGGATGAACAGCGGATCCTCCGCGTTCATCTCCTCCGCCGGGCAGTCGTTCGAGGCGTTCTCGATCACCTCATGGTACCAGTGGTCGCGGCCCTCGTGCCACTGGATGCCGCCGCCGGTGCGCTTGACCGTGATCACCGCCTGCACGGACGGGCAGTTGGCCACCGCCTCGTCGGTGTTCTGCTTCAGCGGGATCGTGCGGCCGCCGCGCAGGCCCTCGTCGGCGGTGATCACCACCTTGGCCTCGGCGTCCTGGATGCGGCTCGCCAGGCTGTCGGGCGAGAAGCCGCCGAACACCACCGAGTGGACCGCGCCGATGCGCGCGCAGGCGAGCATGGCGAACGCGGCCTCCGGGATCATCGGCATGTAGATGGAGACGCGGTCGCCCTTGCCGACGCCCAGCTGCTTCAGGCCGTTGGCGAGCCGGCTGACCTCCTCGTGCATCTCGCCGAAGGAGATGTGCCGGGCGTTGTCGCGCGGATCGTCCGGCTCCCAGATGATCGCGGTGTCGTCCTTCTTGTGCGGCAGGTGCTGGTCGATGCAGTTGTACGCGGCGTTGGTGGTGCCGTCGTAGAACCAGCGGATGTGCACGTCGTCCGCACCGAAGTGGACGTCCTTGACCTTGCTGAACGGCTTGAACCAGTGGATGCGCTTGCCGTGCTCGGCCCAGAAGCCTTCCGGGTCGTCGATCGACTGCTTGTACATCTTGTTGTAGGTGGGCTCGTCGATCCACGCGCTGTCCGCGATTTCCTGCGGAACCGGATACGTTTCGACCTGACTCATGATTTCGGGCCTCCCTCCCCGTTGGCGGGTCGTCGTTCGCGCTTGGGACGGCACGTCGGCCCGCGGTATGGACCCGCCGGCGCGCCGGCGTTCGGGCGCGCGAGCGGGCGCAATCGACGGGCATCACCGTCCGGCGTCTGGTTCGGCGCTATCGGCCGCTTGGCTGCTACGTTGGAAGCCTGACGCGCGATTCAACCGGTCCGGCGCGGGGACCGGCCGCGCGCGCGGCCTCACGGCGGTTGCGTTAACCCGATGCCAAGCGAGTATGGCGCGGCCGGGCGCCGGGGCACAAGCCCGCGGCACACCCGGCCGCCGGCGCTCTACAGGCCGCCCTTGCGGCAGATCCGCTGCCAGCTGGCTTCGTCGATCGGCATCACCGACAGGCGCGACTGCTTGATCAGCGGCAGGTCCTGCAGCTCCGGGTCGGCCTTGATGTCCTTGAGCCCGACCGGCTGGGGCAGCGGCTCGAGCGCCTTGACGTCGACCATGCCGAACTTGCCCTGCGGATCGCTCGGGTCGGGGTAGTACTCCTTGACCACCTCGACGATGCCGACGATCCGCTTTTCGTTGACCGAGTGGTAGAAGAACGCCCGGTCGCCCGCGCGCATCGCCTTCAGGTTGTTGGACGCCTGGTGGTTGCGCACGCCGTCCCACTCGGCCACGCCGTCGCGCACCTGATCGTCCCAGGACCAGGTGCCGGGCTCGCTCTTCATCAGCCAGTACGCCATCTCGCTCCTCGCCATATGTCGCAGCCGGTTGCCGTCGTCCGGCCGTGTTGCGCGCCCGCCCCAGGGTTACGGCCCGGGATTACGGCCCGGGTTTAAGGGAAGACTTCCTTCCAGGGCTTGATCTCGACCTCCTGGAACAGGCCGGCCTGGTTATAGGGGTCGGCCTCGGCGAACGCCTCGGCGTAGGCGCGGGTGGGGAAATCCATCAACAACAGGCTGCCCACCGGCGTCTGCCCGTCCTCGCCCAGCAGCGGCCCGGCGCAGTAGACGTCCTGCAGGTGCTCGCGGATGTAGGCGAGGTGCTCCTCGCGCGTCTGCTGGCGGATCTCGGCACTGTCCGGCTTGTCGGTGCAGCGGATCATGAAGATCATCGCAGGTTCGCTCCCCTTTAATGCGTGTCGTTTATGCGTGTCGTTGGCCTTATCCCGGCCTCGGCAGATGCCGCGGCCGGGCGCAGGCTAGAGCAAGATGCTGGACAGTGGAATCACCTTCCAGCTGAATCTTGCCCTCTCTTCAAGAAGTTAGAGCGACATTCAGCCCGAAGGCCGGTTCGGCCTTTGAGCATGTCGCTTTAGCCGAACAGCCCGCTTTGGGGAATGGAACCGGCGATCCGCGTTACTCGCTCCTGAGCGGCCGGGCCATGAGGTCGTCGATGGTGGCGGCGATCTCGGCCTCGCGGTTGACCACGGCGTCGACCGCCTGGGCGATCGGCATCTCGACGTTCAGCCGCTCGGCGAGCGTGACCGTGGCTCTGGCGGAGAACACGCCCTCCGCGACCGAGCGGCGGCCGGCCAGGATCTCCCGGATCGACCGGCCGCGGCCCAGTTCGACGCCCAGCGAATGGTTGCGCGAGCCGCTGCCGACGCAGGTCAGCGTCAGGTCGCCCAGGCCGCAGAGGCCGGTCAGGGTCTCCGCCCGCGCGCCCTTGGCGATCGCCAGGCGCGAGATCTCGGCCAGGCCACGGGTGATCAGCGCGGCGCGGGCGTTTTCGCCCAAGGCGCGGCCGTCGACGATGCCGCAGGCGATCGCGACCACGTTCTTGACCGCGCCGCCGATCTCAGCGCCGACCACGTCGTCCGACAGGTAGGGCCGGAAGGTCTTGCTGCCGATCGCCGCGCTCAGGCGGTCGCCCAGGACGGGATCGCGCGCGGCGAGCGTGACCGCCGCCGGCTTTCCGCGGGCGACCTCGACGGCGAAGGTCGGGCCCGACAGGACCGCGACCGGCCACCCGGGCAGTTCGGCCTCCAGCACCTCGCTCATCAGGGCGAGCGTGCCGTCCTCGATCCCCTTGGCGCAGATCACCAGCGGCACTTCCGCGCGCAGGCGGGCGCCGAGGGCGCGGACGGTTGCGCGCAGGTGCTGGGCGGGCACGGCGAGCAGCAGGGCCTCCGCGCCGCAGGCCGCCTCGTCCAGATCGGGGGTCGCCCAGATCTCCGGGCTGAGCGGCACGTCGGGCAGGAAGGTGCGGTTCTCGTTCGTCTCGGCGATCTGCTCGGCGACCTCGCGTTCGCGCACCCAGAGCGTGACCTCGCGCCCGGCGCGCACCAGCGCCTGCGCCAGCCCCGTGCCCCAGGCGCCGCCGCCGATCACCGCGAAGCGCTGCATGGTCGTGTCGTCCTATCGCGCCTGTTTGGGATGCCAGATGGAGAGGATGATGACGGCTTCGGGCGCGGCCTCGTTCGGCCGGAAACCGTATCGAACGACGTAGCGGTAGCGGCGCTCGACAACCTCGCGCACCCGTGCGGACATCCGGTGTCCGATATAAGGATGTCGGGCCAGAGTGCGCGTCAACTCGACAACAGCCGTTTCTACTCGCTCCGCGGCGGTGGGATCATCCTGCGCGATGAAAGCTTGGATCGCCGAGAGGTCGCGACGTGCCCGCGCCGACCAAACGACCTGCATCGCGCACTCCTAAAGTGCAGACGGCACGAGCCTACCGCGCCTTTCGCCGGCGCGCTGCCTGGCGCGCGCGCACCTCGGCCTCGATCTCTTCCTGCGTGTAAACGCGGCCTGCCGCGACATCGGCCCAGGCTTCCCGGATCGCCGCCCATTCCGCGTCGGACAGGTCGGCCGGCTTGTCGCCGGCGTCCGGGACCTGCTGGGTGTCGGGCTGGGTGTCGGGCGTGTGCTTGGGATCGTGCGTCATGGCGGTCAGTCTATCACGGCCCGTCCGCGCCCGTCAGCGACTCCAGCGGCCAGCGGGGCCGGGGCGCGAAGTCGAGCGGGTCGCTGAGGCCGAGCGCCAGGCGCTCCAGCGCGGCCCAGCCGATCATCGCGGCGTTGTCGGTGCAGAGCGCGAGCGGCGGGGCGATCAAGCGGGTGCCGCGCTCGGCCGCCAGGTCGCGCAGGCGGGCGCGCAGCACCCGGTTCGCCGCCACCCCGCCGGCCACCACCAGCGGCCCGGTTGCCCCGGTATCGCGCGCGAAGGTCGTGAGCGCATGGCCGCAGCGGTCGGCCAGCACGTCGGCGACCGCCGCCTGGAAGCTGGCGGCGAGGTCGGCCGCGGCGCCCCCATCGGAAGTGGTGGCGTCGAACGCGTGCATCCGCTGGCGGGCCTGCCGGACGGCCGTCTTCAGGCCGGAGAAGGAGAAGTCGCAGCCGGGCTTGCCCGCCATCGGCCGGGGCAGCTTGACCGCCGCCGGATCGCCCAAGGGCGCGCGTCCGCTCGACCGCCGGGCCGCCCGGATAGCCCAGGTCGAGCAGCTTGGCCGTCTTGTCGAACGCTTCGCCGACCGCGTCGTCGATCGTGCCGCCCAGCCGGCGGTACCGGCCCACGCCCGCCACCTCGACCAGCTGGCAGTGCCCGCCGGAGACCAGCAGCAGCAGGTAGGGGAACGCCAGGCCGTCGGTCAGGCGCGCGGTCAGCGCGTGGCCTTCCAGGTGGTTGATCGCCAGGAACGGCAGGCCGCGCGCGGCGGCGATCGCCTTGGCGGTCATCGTGCCGACGAACACCCCGCCGATCAGCCCGGGCCCGCCGGTCGCGGCGACCCCGTCGAGCTGGTCGAAGCCGGTGCCGGCCTCCTCAAGGGCGCGCGCGACCAGACTGTCCAGGTGGTCCAGGTGGCTGCGCGCGGCGATCTCCGGCACCACGCCGCCGAACGGCCGGTGCTCGTCGAGCTGCGAGAGCACGACGTTGGACAAGACGCGCCCGGCCGCGTCGCCGTCGCGGGCGACCACGGCGGCGGCGGTCTCGTCGCAGGAGGTCTCGATGGCAAGCACGATCATGGCCGCGATCCTATGCCGGCGACGGCCGCCGTGCCAGCGCGGCGCACCCGGTGGACACTGGGTCGCGCCAGCAAGCGCTTGAACCGGCTGCGCGCAGGTCATAGACGTACGTCCATGGCACACACGCACCGACCCCTGCGCCTGGGCACCCGCGGCAGCAAGCTCGCGCTCGCCCAGGCTTACGAAACCAAGGCCAAACTGGAGGCCGCCCACCCCGAGCTGGCCGCCGAAGGCCGGATCGAGGTGGTCGAGGTCAAGACCACCGGCGACATCGAGCAGAAGCGCCGGCTGGCCGAGATCGGCGGCAAAGGGCTGTTCACCAAGGAGCTGGAGGACGCCCTGCGCGACGGCCGCGTCGACGTCGCCGTCCACTCGATGAAGGACGTGCCGACCTGGCTGCCGGAAGGCCTCGAGATCCCCACCATCCTGCCGCGCGAGGATCCGCGCGACGCCTGGTTCTGCGACAAGGCCGCCAGCATCGCCGAGCTGCCCGAGGGGGCCACGGTCGGAACCTCCAGCCTGCGCCGGCAGGCCCAGGTGATGGCGCTGCGCCCCGACATCTCGGTCGTCAACTTCCGCGGCAACCTGCAGACCCGGCTGCAGAAGCTGCGCGACGGGCAGGTCGACGCGACCATGCTGGCGCTCGCCGGGCTGCGCCGGATGGGCATCGCGGAGGACGCGACCGCGATCCTGTCGACCGACGAACTGCTGCCGGCGGTGGCGCAGGGGGCGGTCGGCCTGGAGATCCGGGCCGACGACGACTGGGCGCGCGAGCTGATCGGCGCGATCGACCACACGCCCTCGCGCCTGCGGGTGGTGACCGAGCGGGCCTGCCTGGAGGAGCTGCAGGGCTCCTGCCAGACCCCGATCGGGGTCTTGTGCGACTACACCGACGACGCCCAGCAGCAGGTGCGGCTGCGCGCCCTGCTGGCCGAGCCGGACGGGTCCAACGCCTGGCGCGCCGAACGCGCCGGCCCGCTCGCCGACGCCGACGCGCTGGCCCGTGATGCCGGGCGCGAGCTGCGGGCGGCCGCCGGCGAGGCGTTCTTCGAACGTCACGCGGACCTGTTTTAGGCCATGCGGGTGCTGGTCACCCGTCCGCGCGCGGACTCTGAAGCGCTGGTCGGCGCGCTCGAGGCGCGCGGCCACGCGGCGGTGGTCGAGCCGCTGCTCAACATACGCGTACGCGACGTCGACCCCGACGTGTCGGACGTACAGGCGCTGCTGATCACCTCCGCCAACGGGGTACGCGCCTTCGCCGAGCTGTCGGATGAACGCGATCTGCGTGTGCTGACGGTCGGGGAAGCCAGCGCCGAAGCCGCCCGAAACGCCGGATTCGTCGGGGTCGAAAGCGCCGACGGCGATGCCGAGGCGCTGGCGCGCCTGGTGATCGATCGCCTGGACCCGGCCGACGGACCGGTTTACCACGCCGCAGGGACGGTCACCGCCGGCGCGCTCAAGGATCGGTTGACCGCGGCTGGCTTCGAAGTCCGGCGTACACCCCTCTATGAGGCCGTACCTGCCGAGCGGCTGTCGGCCGAGACGCGTACGGCGCTCCAGGAGGGGGCGCTAGATGCCGCACTTTTTTTCTCTCCCCGAACGGCGAAAGTGTTTGTTACCCTGCTGTACGCCGAGGGCATCGCGCACACAGGCGGGAAGATCCGGGCGATCTGCCTGTCGGATGCGGTCGCCTCGGCTCTGCGGGACGCCGCGCGGCAGGGGCGTGCGTCCGATTCCGACGATCCTGCGTCCGACGCCACCCCGGCCGGATCGGCCCCGCCGCCCGGCTGGGCGGACGTACGGGTCGCCGAACGCCCGGAGCGCCAGGCGCTGCTCGCGGCGCTTGACGCGGCGGCCGCCGACGCCGAAGCACAGCGTGCCGAACGCACGCGGGATTTGAGCGCCGTGCGCGCCCAGCAGTCGACATCCGCCGACGGCTCCCCGCCGTCGGCGCCGGGGGCGGAACCCGCGCCATCCAAGACGGCCCAAGCCGCGACGAAGGATGCCATGACCCAGCAAGACAAAGACGACAAGACCCCGTCCGATCCCAGTAAGCCCGATCCCAGTAAGCCCGATCCCAGTAATCAGGACGGCCCGGCCGGTTCCGACGACACCGAGGGCCAGGGCCGGGACCCCGCCGCCAGCGCGGAGGCGGCGGAGGGCGCCGACCCGCAAGGCGGCGAGGCCGTGGACCCCTCGAACAACCGCGCGCTCGCCGTGATCCAGCGGTTCGGCGGCATCCGCCCGATGGCGACCAAGCTGGGCGTCGCCGTGTCCACGGTGCAGGGCTGGAAGAACCGGGGCGCGATCCCGGAATCCCGTCACGACGAGATCCTGGCGGCCGCGCGCAGCAACAACATCGATCTCGACCGCGCGGTGCTGAGCGCCTCCGGCGAGGAAAGCGTCGGGTCCGCCGAAGGCCAGGCGGGCAGTCTCTCGGGCAGTCCCTCGGGCAGTCCCTGGGGCCGTCCGGACGACGCGCCGGAGACGGTCGAGGCCGAGGAAGTGCCGGACGACCGCGACGACATTCCGGACGACGCCGAGGTCACGGAGACCGATGCCCACGCGGCGGGCGCGGAGGCCGAGGCGGCCAGCACCGCGGGCCCGGAGGTGGCCGCTGGTCCGGCCGGGCCGCGGCCGCGCCGCCGCGCCGGCCGCGCGGCTGGCTGCCGGGTATGCTCCTGGGCGCGGCGATCGTGCTGGTCGGCGCCGGCGGGGCGATCTACGTTCGCGACCTCTGGCAGCCCTACCTGCCGGCGGCCGACCAGGAGCCGCAGACGCAGCCGGCGAGCCAGCAGGCGCTGGGCGAGCTGGAGAGCACGGTCGCCGACCTCTCGGGCCAACTGGCGACCGTCCAGGACCGGCTCGACAGTGTCGGCCAGACCGCGCAGGACGCCGCCGACGCGGCGGAGAGCGCCGCCGACACGGCAGAGCGCAGCGCAGCGCCGAGCGCCGCGCAGCGGCCGAAGCACCGCCCAGCAGGCGGCGGACAGCGCCGCCGCGGCCGGTTCGGGCGACGGCGGCGGCACAGGGGATGGCGGCGCGCAGGTCGCCCAGCTGCGCCAGCAGGTCGACCAGCTGTCCAGCCGCCTGGATCAGGCGACCAACCGGCTGGAAACGCTGGCCGGCCGGGTCGACGCGGGCGCGTCCGGCGACGGCGGCGGCGGCGGCGGTGCGTCCGCCCAGCGTCTGGACACGCTGGCCAGCCGGGTGGACGAACTGTCCAGCCAAGTCGAGCAGCTGAGCCAGACCGCCGCCAGCCGGGAGACGGCGCAGTCGCTCGCCGACCGGCTGAGCGCCCTGGAGACGCAGACCCAGGACCTGGCCGCCCGGCAGCAGGCCGAGAGCAGTGGCGCCGCGGGCGGCGCGCGGCCGGCGGCGCAGGCGCTGGCGGTGGCGGAGCTGCGAGACGCGCTGCGCTTCTCCTCGCCGTTCGCCCAGCAGCTTCAGGCCGCGCGCCAGGTGGTCGGCGACGATAGCGCGCTCGCGGCGACGCTGGACGAGCTGCAGCCGATGGCCGCCCAGGGCGTGCCGACGCGGGCCGAGCTGTCCTCCGCCTTCGACCGCGCGGCCGCCGGAGGCCGTGGCGGCCGACATGGGCGCCTCGCAGGACGGCATGCTGGGCGGCGTGCTGCGCCGGCTGAACGACGTCATCACCGTGCGCCGGGTCGATGCCTCGGCGGAAGGCAACAGCGTCGACGCGCGGCTCGCCCGGGCGGAGAACAAGCTCGCCGCGGGCGACCTGCAGGAGGCGGTGGCGATCGTCGAGCAGCTGCCCGAGCCCGCCAAGGGCGAGATGACGGGCTGGCTCGAGCAGGCGCGCAGCCGGATCGCGGCGGAACAGGCACTGTCGCAGTTGAGCAGCCAGCTGATGCGCTCGATCGCCGGGCCGGCAGGTGAGGACGGCGCCGACAGCGGCGGCCAGGACGGGAGCGCGAACTAACCATGATCCGCGCACTGATCTTTTTCGCCAAGGTCGCCATCCTCGTCTTCATCGCCGTCTGGCTGGCGAACCGGCCGGGCGATCTGGTCCTGCAGTGGTACGGCTGGCAGGTGCAGACCTCGGTCGCGATCCTGATCCTGTTCATCGTCATCGTGGCCGCCCTGTCGGCGATCGGCTGGCGGCTGTGGGGCCGGGTCCTGGGCCTGCCGCGCGGCTTCCGGCGGGGGCGCAGCGACCGGCGCATGCGCAAGGGCTACCAGGCGCTGACCCAGGGCATGGTCGCGGTCGCCGCGGGCGAGCCGGACGAGGCGCGCCGGCACGCCCGACGCGCCGATTCGCTGCTGGAGGAGCCGCCGCTGACCATGCTGCTGAGCGCGCAGGCCGCGCAGCTGAACGGCGACGAGCAGGCGGCCAAGCGCTACTTCTCGCGCATGCTGGAGGACGACGACACCCGCTTCCTCGGCCTGCGCGGCCTGCTGCGCCAGGCCGAGCGGGAGGGCGATCTGAAGAGCGCGCTGGAGTACGCCCGCCAGGCCTACGACATCCGCCCGCAGACGCCCTGGGTGCTGAACAGCCTGTTCGACCTGTCGCTCAAGACCGGCGAATTGGATCGCGCGCTGGACGCGGTCGAGGAATCGCGCAAGCGCAACCTGATCGACCGCGAGACCGCGCGCCGGCGCCGCGCGGTGATCCTGGCCGAACTGGCCCGCCGGTCGCAGGCCGAGGGTAAGACCGCGTTCGCCCGCGACTACGCCAAGGAGGCGCTCGACCTCGCGCCTGGACTGGTGCCGGCGGTGCGCGTCTACGCCCAGCTGTTGATCGAGCAGGACCGCGGCCGCGCCGCCGCCAAGGCGATCGAGAAGGCCTGGGCGCACCAGCCGCACCCGGATCTGGTCGATCTCTACCTGCAGGCCCGGCCGGCGAAGACCCAGAAGGACCGCTACGCCCGGGTCAAGCGGCTGGCCGACAAGCACCCGGGCCACCGGGAGAGCGAACTCGCCCTCGGCCGGGCGGCGCTGCAGGCCGAACAGTGGGCCGACGCCAAGCGCCATCTGGAGACCGCGGGCGGCCAGCAGCCGAGCGAGGAGGTCTGCCGCGAGCTGGCCGAACTCGCCGAGCGGCAGAACGACGACCGCGACGCCGCGCGCGCCTGGCTGCGCAAGGCGACCGAGGCGCCGGCCGACCCGGCGTGGCTGTGCACCACCTGCGGCGCCATGGCCGACGACTGGCAGGCGGTCTGCGGCCACTGCGGCACGTTCGACAGCTTCGCCTGGCAGACCCCGCCGCGCGCGGGCGCGGGCCTGGCCCCCGACGAGACGCTGGCGCGCCTGGAAACCGGCACCAACGGCCAGGCCGACGTGGAAGACGCGGAGGCGACCGACGTCACCGGCAAGCCGGCGACCCGGGCCGCCGGGTAGCCTCCTTCAGGGTGGATTCGCCGCGCCAGCGGCACTCCACGCACAACGCGTGTGCCCGGCGGCACCCGCGTTCGGCGGGGTGCGGCGCGAACCCCGGAATCGGGTTTCCAGGTGACACGGCCGTCGCGGCGGCGCCCTCTCCCGTCAGGGGAGGCTTGTGTCCGGCGATGGCGATACCCGTCAGTCGTGCTTCGACACGCCGACCTCCGGTCGGCTGCTCAGCATGAAGCTGAAATATGTACCTGAAAAACCAAGAACGTCATCCTGAGCAGGCTGGCGCAGCCAGCCGTGTCGAAGGATGCTCGACGGGTGCTTAAGCAGCCGTGCAAGAGGCACCTTAAGGAAAGCGTGGAACGGCGCCGCGCCGCCGGTCCCAGCCGACGTGCCGACCGGCCCGCCGCGCCCGGGCGATGGCGCCCGTGCGATGGCGTTGACGCGCGGGTGGGGCTTGACTACGTTGCGCACCGCCGGGAAACGCGGTTGTCCCGGCGATCCTGCCGATCGCGTCCGACGCCGTTCGCACGCGATCCCGGTGCCGCGGTAGCTCAGCTGGCAGAGCAATGCATTCGTAATGCATGGGTCGGGGGTTCAAGTCCCTCCCGCGGCACCAGCTTTCCGGTCGCAGGGTTTTCTCCACCGAAAAAATGGCCGGTCGGTCCCCGGGGCGCGGCGTGGGGCCGCCGGTTGCGGCCTCGCGTTTGAGCGCGAATTCAGTGTCCGGGGTGAAGCCACCAACGGTGATCGCGCCTCCCTTCGCGGCACCACTTTTCAAGGGCTTAGCGCACTTTTCCCGTATACACATTTTTTACACAGATCGCCCAAGCTGCTGTGCAGCCAGCCAGAAAGCGGCTGATTTACACAGAGCCTACACGTAGCGTTGCGCTACAGAGGCACAGCAGCGAACGCATGGCGAAGCACACACAGAACGAGATTGCGTTAGAAAACGGTGCTGTTCGGGTCTACCAACGCGACGACGTTGAACGGCCGCTCTGGCACTGTCGCATAAAGTTACCGAATCGGCCGTATGTCAGGCGTAGCCTGAAGACCCACGACCGCGCAGAGGCCATAGCAGTAGCGCGAGAACTCTACGCAGACCTGCGCTACAAAGCCAGCAGCGTCATCGAGCTGTAGAAGATCTGCGAGAACAGCTGGCAGAGCGTGTTGGGGGAGAACGCAGAGCCCTTTCTGTGTCTGGAGCAGTGGGCGGTCGGGAGAGACGTTGTCGGGCAGGCCAGCGACGTAGCGCTGAAGCTCCTTGTGCAGACGGCGGTTCACGAAAGCGGTGCGAGCCTGCTTGCCCTTGGTGTAGCCAGCGAGCAGCCTGATCTCCTCGCGAACGTGGCCGTCGCGATCTACCACGTCCCATACCTTCAGGTTCGCGATCTCGCCAACGCGTAGGCCAGCGTAGAAGCTCAAGGCCAGCGCTACGCGGTTGCGCGCTGCGTAGCGGTCCTCAGCGACAACGGCCATCACCCGCTTCAGCTCCTGCTCTGTAAGCACCTTCGCCTGTCCACATCGGAAAACCTCACAAAACGTTGTCATCGCCTACGTTTTATGATGCTTTCATATGGGGCCAGAAGCGACTGAAGATTGAACGCCAACGTTTCCAGCGCGTTAAGCGGAAACCTAAGAGAATGCGTGAGCGCTTGAGCTTGCGACGCTTTGCAGGAAGCTCGGAACGAGGATCGTATGAGAGTTCGCACAAAAGGGTCAGAAAGCGAAGCTGGCTGCGGTGCGTTTGGCCGAACAGCCTGAGCAAGCGTTTTGACATCACTTTCTGGGCAATCTGCCGACAGTGAGGGCAGAGAACGGTCGAGCAAGGGCGTCCTACTCGGCAGCGCAGGAGGTCGACGCCGAGTTCGCAGGCCTCATAATCGTTGAGATCGGAGCCCAGGCCAACGATCGTGCGTTGGCGGTGGTTGAGGTCCTTGCGCGGTAGCTTGGCCCACTCATGCCAGATGGTCGTGTTCGTCACGTCGATCAGCTCGTCGCAAACCTCTTCATGGAAGTCGTGGACGTCCTGCTTGCTGATGACTTTAGCCATGACCGAGCCTGTGACGTAGCTTGTGTTCGTGGAACTTCATCGTGAATATCTCTGATAACTGAGTAAGTGTTACTGGTCGGTTATCAAAACCGACGAAAATGATAGGTTCTTGGTTCATAGCGATCTCCTTTGTTGCGCTAAATATTTAGCGGATCAGAAGGAGGTGCACATGGATATATCTGAAATTTATACGCAGTTACGGCAGGTGGGCGTCGTGAAAGACAAATATGAATTCAGCCGAAACTGGCTCGGGCGATGCCGGAGTTACACGACGGCGATTGAAGCGTCAGGCAGACAGGCCAGCGCGGATGCGCTTGCGACCTTGCACGTTAGGCTGGGGGCGCTTGTAGCGCATTGGAGAAGTCACAGCAGGGTGCAAGCTGGGAAGCACTATCAGCGCAGCGCGCTACGTTGAGGAGCTTGCACGGGGATCTGCGGGAGCATCTTGTAGAGCGTTGCACATCAGGCTGCTTGTGAGCGACAGTGGCAGACGTCCGAACAGCATCTGCACGATCGGCCATGGAGTTCTGCGGCGCCTTTGCGGCAGCGACAGCACCCATTTCTGCGAATCGAATTGAGTGCGATGGCCCATAGTTTGTAGTTAACTATGTTCTTTTGGTGTAGAACGATCCATAGTTCGCGAGTGTTTCCAGGTCAAAACGGCCATTCATTGCCGCAGATATTATTGGTCGCAACATCATAATGCCTCACATAGACGCATTCAACGGCGCAGTGATTAAGCGTGCTATGTCGAAAAAGTCAATATCAAAAAAACGAATGTGATTGTCTTCTTTCGGATGACGCTGGTGTTTCAGCGGCAATACGCTTGCGATGTGAGAACGAAGGAGGAACGCATGGCTCACATCGACAAGCTGAAGCTGACCAGCGAAGCGCGTAACGCTGGCGGTGACGAAACCACCACGCTACGGCAGAAGGTGATCGACCACCTGACGGAGCAGAAAGCGTTGGCAGAGGCCGACCTGAAGGGCACGTGTAGCGCGACAACTACGACGGCCTAGCGCGACAACTAGGACGGCCTGTCGGCCGTGATGGGAAATCGATGGTTACCCGGGTCGGAGCGGGGCGCAAGCGGTAATTGACGCGGGCGCGGGGATAGTTGTCGCGGGCGTCAATTACGCCTCCTCGGGTTCTGCGGATGTCCGGTCGAGGGCGGTTCGCCGGCGGTAGCTTTCGACGTTCATCTCCACGATGGTGGCGTGGTGGACGAGGCGGTCGATCGCGGCGACGGTCATCGCCTTGTCGGGAAAGACGCTGTCCCATTCGCCGAACGGCTGGTTGGCGGTGATCATGAGCGAGCGGCGTTCGTAGCGCGCGGCGATGAGCTCGAACAGCACACTGGTCTCGGCCTGGGTCTTGCGGACGTAGGACAGGTCGTCGAGCACGAGCAGGTGGAAGCGGTCGAGCTTGTCGATGGCGGCGGCCAGGCCGAGCTCCTGGCGGGCGGTCTGCAGGCGCTGCACGAGGTCGGTGGTCCGGGTGAACAGCACGCGGTAGCCGTTCTCCACCAGCGCCCGGCTGAGGGCCGCCAGCAAGGTGCGACTTGCCCACGCCAGGTGGGCCGAATAGGAGCAAATTCTTGCCTTGATTGAGCCAGGCGTCACCAGCGGCCATCGCCTGGATCTGCGCCTTGGAGACCATGGGCACGGCCGTGAAGTCGAAGCCGTCCAGGGTTTTGCCCGCCGGGAGCCTGGCCTCCGCGAGGTGGCGCTCGATGCGCCGCTGCGCGCGCTCGGCGAGCTCGAGTTCGGCGAGCGCGGCCAGGAACCGGGCCGCGGGCCAGCCCTCCTTGTCGGCCCGTTCGGCGAACTCCGGCCAGAGGCGGGCGAAGGTGGGCAGACGGAGTTCGTTCATCAGCACGGGTAGCTTGGCGGTGTCGACGGTAACGGTCATCGGGCGGCTCCAGCGAGGAGGGTGTCGTACGCGGCGGCGGTGGGCAGCACGACGGTCACCGTCGGCAGCCTCGGCGGCGGTGGGCGCGAAGCTGGCGCTGCAGGGCGGGCAGATCGGGCAACTCACGGGTGTCGAGAGCGCGATCGAGCTCGGCGGCGAGGTCGGCCTCGCAGCCGGCCTCGTGGGCGAGCGCCAGCAGGCCGACCATGGTCCGGCAAGCCAGCCGGGGGTCCAGAGCGGCCGTCAGAGCGTCCCAGGTCCGGCGGTAGGCGGTCCGCGGGAACAACTGGTCGCGATAGACCAGGTTCAGCAGGGCCTGCGGCTTGCACCGCAGGGAGTGGATGATGTGGCGGTAGTTGACGACGTAGCCGTGGACGTTGCGTCCGGGCACGGGCGGCCGGCCGCGCGGCAGGGTGAGGACGTGGGTGCTACCCAGGAAGCATTCCAGCCGGTCGTCGTGGATGTGCACGCGCAGGCGGTGGTTCATCAGCCGCGAGGGCACGGTGTAGAACACCCGGCGCAGCACGAAGCCGGACGAACTGGTGACGCGCACCGTGGTTTCCTCGTGGGCGGGCGTGGGCACGGCCGGCAGCGGGCGCAGATGCGGCTGCTCCAGGGCGAACAGCTCGCGCCGCGGGGCGTTCGCCTGGGCGACCACCTCGGCGACAAACCGGCGGTAGGCATCGAGATCGGCGAAGTCGCGGCTGCTCCGCAGCAGGAGCGCCTGGTTCAGACGGTCCTTGAGATGGCCGTTGCGGCTCTCGATACTGCCGTTCTCGTGGGCGACGCCGCGGTTGTTGCGCGTCGGCGTCATGCCGTAGTCGCGGCACAGCGCCTCGTAGCGGGCTGTGATGTCGCTGGCCGCGTCTGGCTCAAGGTTCCTGAACGCTGCGGACAGGCTGTCCGAGCGATGTAGCTCGGGTACCCCGCCCAGCTCCCAGAGCGCCGCCTGGAGACCGCTGGCGAGCGCGACGTAGCTCTCCCCGCCCAGCACGACCGCGGCATGCTCCCACCCGGAGAACACCATGGCGAAGTGATACAGCCGGTGATCGAACGGCTGCCCGGCGAGCGTCACCGCGAGCTCGCGCGCGTCGGTGAAGTCGGAGAAGCCCATCTGTCCGGGGGGATGGTCCTGCCGGAAGATGACCGCCCGGTCCGGCCCGTGCTGGGCGCGCCAGGTGCGGATCTGGCGCTCCAGGGTGCGCCTGTGGGACGGCCAGTCGCGCTCGGGGTAGCGGCGGGCGAGCTCATTCAGGATGGTGACCGGCCGCAAGCTCGGGGCGGCCTCGATCATGGGCGCGATGTCGCTCGCCCAGACATCGGCCAAGGGGTTGTCGCGGGTACGCCAGGTCCGGGGTTCGGCCTTACGCTGAGTGCGCGCCTCGGGGTCGGCCTCCAGGCGGCGCGCCGTGCGCTCGCTGAAACCGGCCTTGGCGGCGGCGGTTGCCTGCGTGTGGTGGGAACGGTGTTTCATGTACAATCTTACCTGCTGGTCCGTGATGTGATGGCCGGTCACCGGCGCCCCTCGTTGTGCATTCGAGAAGACGCCAGTATCGCCCCATCACGGCCGCAGGCTGGCGCCCTTTAGGGACGCCGCGCCGCCGGGTCTGACCTACGGGCGGGCTACGCCCACCCTCCGGTCAGACCCGGCGGCCATCATAGTCGTCGCTGGACCGGTCGTCGTAATTGTCGCCGGACAGGCACGGCTTACACGCCTACGCGCACGGCCTACGTGAAAGACGAAGAGACTGGCCAGCGTGTGCCGAAAGAGGTTCCGAAGCGCCCGCGGCGGTGGTTTTGGCACAACCTGGAAGGCAAGTGGTTCCTGGAGCTGCGCTACGGCAACAGGCCACTGAGCATTGACGGCCGCAACACGGCCATTGAGGTCGGGCCGAAAGAGAAGCTGCCCGAGGTGATCCAGACGCTCATTGAGGCGACTAAGAAGGGCGAGCTGGACAACGTGCTGAAGGCAGCGCAGCAGGCGCGTCAGCGACGGAGTTAGTCGTCGGCGTAAACCTGCTGTTTAGAAACAGAAGGCAACCTCTGGAGGTCAGTCACCTCGGAGGTTCGCCATGTTTGACCAGATCGCCAAAGAGATCGTGAGCGAGATTGAAGGCGCCAGCTATGAGCAACACAAAACCGCTTCTGGGGCGAAAAGCCCGCGTACAAAGTTTATCGAAGCTATTAACGACCAAATGGAACTCTACAAAGATCGCCATTATAAGCGAGAAGTTCCTGGAAAGAAACACCCTGTGTCGCCCAATAGTTGGTTTCAAAGGGAAGGCGGAAAGGTACGGATTCAACCGCGCTATGGGAACGCTCGGCTTGACACTCACAACGAAGTAGTGGTTCCAGAGGACAAGGTTATCCCTTTTTTCGAGAAGCTCAAAGAGACGGCGGAAAATGGTACCCTTGACAGCTTACTGAAGCAGAAGGCAGCGGAAACGCGCCAGAAAGCCAGCGCAAGGACAAGATAAAGCTGCATAAATCGAAACGGTGCAGGCGGAGATTGGCTCCGCCCTGCAGACGCCCTTAAAAAAGCTTGCAGGAGTAGCGAGGCGTTTTGACCAATTCCCGAGCTATTACATGGGTTGAAATTGTCAGTGCGATAGCGCCTTCAGCCAGTATAGTAGGTCTTATTGGCGCAGCCGTCGTGGGCTATATATTCAACAGAAAATTTGAAAAGGAAAAGAATAAAGGAAGAAAGCCGACGGCTTGCGTCGGCCTTCTTGGGTGAAATAATAGCAATCCGAAGAATCGTTGAGATCCGAGATTATCAAGAGACGATCAAAAAATGTGCATACAATGCCGAAAAATATGGGAACGTTGCAGTTCCGAAGATCGACGTTCGTCAGAACTACCTAATCGTGTATGAAAATAACACCGACCGTTTGGGCCTCCTCCCCAGCAAGATAATCGTTAGGCTTTCGATACTGTATACAGCGATCAAGTCCGTCTTAGAAGATTTTGCTACGTTTTCGGAAAACGACTACGACAACGAAGATCCCGAGCAATTAGCCATTCAATTGCGTGAATTAGAGCAAATCGTTTTCGGTGTATTAGCCCTCAGCAATGTTATGATACACGAACTGTCAGAGCACGCTGGTGAAGAGATACCCGAAGCGTTTCGAGCCGATGCTTTAGAGGACGATGAAAGTGATGTAGAAGTTCAGTGAGCACTGGATTTCGTCCTACGTAATTGTTACACATTTCTTGCACGTATTTTTCCTGGCGCCCATTCTCTGCGCTAAATCAGTAGCATAGGGCTCGTCACATCTTTTCGTAATGCATGGGTCGGGGGTTCGAGTCCCTCCCGCGGCACCAGCTCTCCGGTCGCAGGGTTTTCTCCACCGAAAAAATGGCCGGTCGGTCCCCGGGGCGCGGCGCGGGGCCGCCGGTTGCGGCCTCGCGTTTGAGCGCGATTCATGTCCGGGGTGAAGCCACCAACGGTGATCGCGCCCGCGCATAGGCGACTATCGGCCTGGATTGGTTAACTTTCCGTCACATTATTGGACCGTGTGATCCGCCCGCCGGTTGATTCGCGCGGGATCGGCCCCGGTCCGGCCCGGGGGCTGAAACAATAGTGTCATAGGGTTGTAGTAAAAGGTTTCGCGGAGAGGCCTTAGGAGTCCGCCTGTCAGCGGCGGGGGCCCCGCCGTTGCAGTTTGTTCAATTGGGAGGCAACAACATGCGACGTATCGCATTTGCGATCGCGACGATGGGCGTCGCGCTGGGCGGCGGCTCGCTCGCCAGCCCGGCGATGGCGCAAGAGACGGTGCAGGGCGACGGATCGAGCACCGTCTTCCCGGTCACCGAGGCGGTCGCCGAGGAGTTCCAGAACGGCACCGATTACCGGATGACGGTCGGCGTGTCCGGCACCGGCGGCGGCTTCAGCAAGTTCTGCCGGGGCGAAACGGATCTCTCCGGCGCGTCGCGGCCGATCCGGCCCGGCGAGCGCGATAAGTGCGAGGCCAACGGCATCGAGTACTTCGAGGTGCCGGTCGCGATGGACGCCATGGGCGTTTACGTGAACCCGCGCAACGACTGGGTCGACCACCTCACCGTCAAGGAACTCAAGAAGGTCTGGCGTCCCGAGGCCGAGGGCGAGATCACCAACTGGAACCAGATCCGCGAGGAGTTTCCGGATCGCGAGCTGAACCTCTACGGTGCCGGCACCGACTCGGGCACCTACGACTATTTCACCGCCGCGATCGTGGGTAAGGAGCACTCCAGCCGCGGTGACTTCATGGCGAGCGAGGACGACAACGTCCTGGTGCAGGGGATCGCCAACGACCCCAACGCGCTGGGCTTCTTCGGCCTCGCCTACTGGGAGCAAAACCAGGATAAGCTGAAGCGGGTCCCGATCTCCTACAAGGGCAGCGACCCGGTGATTGCGAGCGTCGAGAACGCGTCGAACGGCACATACCAGCCGCTGACCCGGCCGCTGTTCATGTACGTCAAGAAGTCGGCGTACGAGAACAAGGAATCCCTCCAGAAATTCGTCCACGACTACATGCTGAACGCCGATCTGATGCAAAGCCTCGTGCGCGAGGTCGGCTACGTGCCGCTTCCGGACAAGGCGTTCACGCAGTCGGAAGACCTGTTCGAGAACGGGAATACCGGGACGGTCTACGCCAGCGGCTCGCAGATCGGCGTTTCGATCCAGGACCTGCTGGAGATGGAGCGCTCGAACTAACCACCAACCGTGAGCCGTGCCGCGTTGTGGGAGCCGGCCAGCGGCCGGCTCCCACTCGGCGCGTCCACCGGTAATCAACCCCAACTGCTGGAGAGATCGTCAATTGGCAGAGAACCAAGCCGATCGGGTGCAGCCGTCCGCGGCGTTCCTGCGGCGCCGCCGGCGCGTTGGAACAATCATGCACGGCGTACTGCTGGCGGCCGGCAGCGTCTCCGTGTTCGTGACGGCGGGCATCGTCTATATCCTTGCGAAAGAGTCCCTGACGTTCTTCCAGGAAGTTTCGATCGTCGAGTTCCTGACGGGTACGCGCTGGACGCCGCTGTTCGCCTCCAAGAATTTCGGGATCCTGCCGCTCTTGTCGGCGACCCTGACCGTGACCTTCGTGGCGCTCGCGGTCGCGATCCCGGGCGGCACGCTGGTCGCGATCTATCTGAGCGAATTCGCCCCGCCGCGGCTGCGCGAAGTGATCAAGCCGGTGCTCGAACTTCTCGAGGGCATTCCGACCGTGGTGTACGGCTACTTCGCCCTGCTGTTCGTGACGCCGCTGCTGCAACTGGTATTACCGGGCCTGTTCGGCTTCAACCTGCTGTCGCCCGGGCTGGTCATGGGCATCATGATCCTGCCCTACGTGACCTCGGTCAGCGAGGACGCGATGCGCGCCGTGCCCCAGCGGCTGCGCGAAGGCGCCTACGCGCTTGGGTACAACCGCTTTCAGACGGCGGTGCGCGTGGTCATGCCCGGCGCGCTGTCCGGGATCACGGCGGCCTACGTTCTCGGCATGTCGCGGGCGATCGGCGAAACCATGGTGGTCGCCATCGCGGCGGGCCAGATGGCGAAGCTGACCTTCAATCCGATGGATGCGGCCGCGACCATTCCAGCCTACATCGTCCAGGTCGCGATCGGCGACGTCGCGCACGGAACGATCGAATACCAGACGATCTTCGCCGCCGGCGCACTGCTGTTCGTCATTACCCTCACGTTCAACGTTATCGGCTTCGTACTTCGCCGCCGGTACCGCGAAATCTATTGAGGAAACGCTCTCATGGTGGCGACACCACACACTCCAGATCGTGAACGCGATCAGGGTTTTACCCGGCTTATCCGGCGCGCCAAACGCCAGGACATGATCTTTCTGGCCTGCGGCTTCGCGGTCCTGGCGATGGCGAGCCTGACCTTGCTGTCCCTGATCGTGGGGCTGGCCGTCCAGGGTGCAAGCTGGGTGGACTGGCAGTTCTTCACCAGCTTCCCGTCCCGGAAGCCCGAAGAGGCCGGGATCGTGTCGGCCTGGGTCGGCAGCACCCTCGTCATGGTGGTGACCGCGTTCCTGGCCCTGCCTCTCGGCGTCGGTGCCGGCCTGTACCTGGAGGAGTATGCCCCCCAGAACTGGGTCACGGACATCATCGAGATCAACACGACGAACCTGGCCGGCGTGCCGTCGATCATCTACGGTCTGTTGGCGCTTGGGCTGTTTCTCTTCACCTTCGGCATGGGCCAATGGATCCTGGTCGCCGGGCTGGTCCTGGCGCTTCTGATCCTGCCGGTCGTGATCGTGGCGACGCGCGAGTCGCTGCGCGCGATCCCCGACAGCGTGCGTGAAGGCGCCCACGCCCTGGGCGCGGACAAGTGGCAGGTGGTCCGGCTTTACCTGCTGCCGGCGGCCCGCCCGGGCATTCTGACCGGCCTGATCGTCGGCATGTCGCGCGCCATCGGCGAGACCGCGCCGGTGATCACGATCGGCGCCTTGACCTTCATCGCCTTCCTGCCGGCCGCGCCGATCGACGGAACGTTCCCGTACCTCAACTTCGAGTGGCTGACGTCGGCGTTTACCGTCATGCCGATCCAGATGTTCAACTGGATTTCGCGGCCCCAGTCCGGGTTCCACGAACTGGCTGCGGCGGCGGGGCTGGTCCTGCTGGTGATGACGCTGCTGATGAATGGGCTTGCCATTTACATCCGCTACCGTTTGCGCAAGGCGCCGTCCGCGGAGTAGTGCCCCCGCCGAACGTTTAGACCCCGTCGCGATAAGGAGACCACGACAACATGAAGACCCTCAAAGAGACCGAACAGGCGTCCGCCTCGCCCGACAGCTTCGTGCAGCCGCCATCAACGGCCGGCACAACGCCCGGTGGGGTGGCGCAAAGCAGGCACGCGGACCCGGAGCGCGATGCCCTCAAGGCCGAGGTGCGCGATCTCAGCTTCTGGTACGGCAACTTCCAGGCCCTGAACGGCGTCGACTTCCCGCTTTACAAGCGCGGCGTGACCGCGCTGATCGGCGCATCGGGCTGCGGCAAGTCGACCCTGCTTCGGTGCTTCAACCGCATGCACGACGTTCAGGGCGGGCATCACTATCGCGGCTCGATCGTCTTGCATCCGGACAACATCAACCTGGTCGGCGACGAAACCGATCCGATGCTGGTCCGCTTGCGGATCGGGATGGTGTTCCAGCAGGCCAACCCCTTCCCGAAGTCGATCTTCGAGAACGTCGCGGCCGGCCTGCGGATCCGCGGCATCAACGACAATACGATCCTGCAGGAGACGGTCGAGCGGTCGCTCAAGCGCGCGGCGCTGTGGGAAGAGGTCAAGGACCGGCTGAACAAGCCGGCGTTCGCGCTCTCCGGCGGTCAGCAGCAGCGCCTGTGCATCGCCCGCACACTGGCGCCAGGGCCCGAACTCATGCTGCTGGACGAGCCGACCTCCTCGCTCGATCCGGTCGCCACCGCGAAGATCGAGGAGCTGATCAGCAACATCGGCGAAGACGTCACGATCCTGATCGTCACCCACAACATGCAGCAGGCCGCGCGCATATCGAACTACACGGCCTTCATGCACCTCGGCGAACTGGTCGAGCATGACGACACCGAGACGATTTTCAATAATCCGCGCCAGGAACGGACCGAGGCCTACATCACCGGGCGCTTTGGCTGAGGCGAATGTTGTCCCGCTTTACAGGACGCGTTTCGGATCCGTGTCGTACCTGGGATGCGGGCTCGAATGGGATGCGACCGCTTCGGACACGCAGGGTTGGAGCCACGAAACGGGCAGTGTGATGCGGTGGCCGCACTTTCCAAGCGCCGTGATCGAACCGCCCTCGACCATGTGGCGATCCAGGGCGCCGGGGCGCAGGCCTTTGGACCGGCTGGCAGCGTATTGCTGGGGCCTATCGGCCGCTGCGCGCGAGGCCCCCGGAGAGGAATTCGAATGACGCCTTCGAGCCGGCGGCCGCGCGCCTGAATGCGACGCGAGCCCCACGGCGATGAAGGCCGGACACGTGTTATGCGCCGACACGATCGGCTGCTGAAGGAGGATGCCTTGCCGGGACAGCAGGACCATATCGTTACGTCGTTCGACGACGAGCTGAAGAGCGTCGCCAACCACATCGCCCGCATGGGCGGCATGGCGGAGAGCCAGTTCGCCAGCGCGGTCGATGCGCTCGCCCGGCGGGACACCGATCTCGCGGGACGGGTGATCACCGCGGACACCGGGCTCGACGGCCTGGAGCAGCAGGTCGAGGAGGAGACCATACGCATCCTGGCGCTGCGCCAGCCGGTAGCGAGCGACCTGCGCGAGATCATCGCCGCCTTCAAGATCGCCTCCGACACCGAGCGGATCGGCGACTACGCGGTCAACGTCGCCAAGCGCACGCTGGCGCTCAACCAGCTGCCGCCGGCCCAGCCCGCCTCGGCGGTGCCGCGGATGGCCAAGCTGGTGCAGGCGATCGTCAAGGACACCTTCGACGCCTACATCGAGCGCGACGCGGACAAGGCGCTCGACGTCTGGCACCGGGACGCCGAGGTGGACGAGATGTACACCGCGCTGTTCCGCGAGCTGCTGACCTACATGATGGAAGATCCGCGCGCGATCACGCCGTGCACCCACCTGCTGTTCATCGCCAAGAACATCGAGCGGATCGGCGACCACGCGACCAACGTCGCCGAGACGATCCACTACCTGGTGACCGGCGAGCCGATCCAGGGCAACCGTCCGAAGGGCGACACCTCCAGCTACGCCGTCGTCGAAGCCTCCGAGGACGGCCCGACGGACGCTGGCGACGCGCGCGTCCCGTCCGGCGGCCAGTCGGATCCGTCGACTCCGGGCGACGGCTCGAACGACGCCTGAGCGGAAAGGACGCGTGTGATGAAGCCGCTGATCCTGGTGGTCGAGGACGAAACCGCGCTGGTCACGCTGCTGCGCTACAACCTGGAACGCGAAGGCTTCCGGGTCACGGCCGCGCAGGACGGCGACGAGGCGCTGATCAGCGCGTCGGAGGAGCGCCCCGACCTGGTGCTGCTCGACTGGATGCTGCCGATGACGAGCGGCCTGGAGGTCTGCCGCCGGCTGCGCCGGCAGCCGGACACGCGCGACGTGCCGATCCTGATGCTGACCGCGCGCGGCGAGGAGGCGGACAAGGTCCGCGGCCTGGATTCCGGCGCCGACGACTACATCACCAAGCCGTTCTCCCCGGCCGAGCTGATCGCCCGCATCCGCGCCGTGCTGCGCCGGGCGCAGCCGCAGCTGACCAGCGAGACGCTGCAGTTCGAGGACCTGACCATGGACCTCGCCGCCCACCGGGTCCGCCGGCAGAACCGCGACGTGCATCTCGGCCCCACCGAGTTCCGGCTGCTGCGCCACCTGCTGCAGCACCCGGGCCGGGTGTTCACCCGCGAGCAGCTGCTGGACGCGGTCTGGGGCCACGACGTCTACGTCGAGCCGCGCACCGTCGACGTCCACATCCGCCGGCTGCGCAAGGCGCTCAACACCGGGACCGAACCCGACCTGATCCGCACCGTCCGCGCCGCCGGCTACGCCCTCGACCATCCGGCCAACCTTCCCGACAGTGTGGGCGGCGAAAGCGCCGAGGCGGGGTAGCTCGGGAAGTCCGCGCGTCCTGAAACATATCCCCCGCCTCCCACAAACTGATTCCCCTCCTCCACTGGGAGGAGGGGCGAGGGGAGGAGGGACCATGTGGGAAGAGGGGCCATGAGCGTCTATGCCGCGGGCAACCTCCTCTCCCTGGCCCTCTCCTCCCACTGGAGGAGAGGGCCAGGGAGAGGAGGAGTTGTGGCGAAAGCTGGGCCTAGGGCAAGATGCTGGAAGGTGGAATCACCTTCCAGCTGAATCTTGCCCTCTCTTCAAGAAGTTAGAGCGACATTCAGCCCGAAGGCCGGTTCGGCCTTCGAGCATGTCGCTCTACCCCGCGCCCATCAGCCGGGTGGCGATCACCGCGGCGGTGATCAGCACCGGGCTCAGCACGGTCGAGGCGACCACGACCGCGCTCGACAGCTCGACGTTGCCGCGGAATTCGCTTGCGAAGATGGTCAGCAGCACGCCCACGGGCGCGGCGCTGCCGACCAGCAGGATCGCCTCCACCTGGGCGGGCATGTCGAGCAAGACGAGCGCGATCGCCGTCAGGACCGGCGCCAGCAGCAGCCGCAGCGCGACCGAGACCCCGGCCGCGCCGAGCGGGACCCGCAAGCGGTTGTCCGCGAGCTGCGCGCCGAGCGCGAACAGCGCCACGCCGACGTAGGCGTTGCCCATCGTCTCGAGCGGCTTGCGCACCGGCTCGATCAGCTCGATCCCGGCCAGGTTGAGCCCGATCCCCACGGCCATCGCCGGGATCAGCGGGGTCTGGAACACGCCCTTCAGGTGTTGGCCGACCGTCCCGCCGCCGCCGAACAGGATTGGGGCCAGCAGCAGGATCATCACCGTGTGGGTCGAGGTGATCACCGCCTGGTGGACGACGAAGTCGCTGCCGAAGGCGAGCTCGATCACCGGAATGCCGAAGTTCCCGCTGTTGGGGAACGCGCAGGCGACCGCGACCACCGCGCGCGCCTTGGGATCGAGGTCGAGCGCGCGCCCGACCGCCCAGCCGATCGCCAGCAGCAGGGCGAACTGCACAACCGTGAAGATCACCACGCCCTGCAGCTGCGCCAGCGGCAGCTCGGCTTCCGCCAGCGTCACCACCAGGAAGCAGGGCAGCGTGGCGTAGAGCAGCAGCCGGTTCAGCGAGCGCACGTCGAAGCGCGCGCGCGTCTGCATCACGAAGCCGAGCGCGGCGATCGCGACGATCGGCAGCGTGATCCGGGTGACGACGTCGAACAGCAGGGACATGGACGGGCAGGATCAACGGCGGGTCGGGTGACGGCCGCCATCCTGCACATGCGCCCACAACGGGCAAGGGGTCGGCTCGCGCCGCCGTCCGCGACCTTCACGGAGGTCGTCTGTAGGGTGGGTTCGCCGCGCTTGCGGCAACCCACCGGCCGCCGGTCACGCCCCGCACGCCGTTCGGCGGGTTGCTGCGCGAACCCGCCCTACGATGCCCTTCCGGCCGGTTCGATGAGCGCTCGCGGCGGGTCCCTCTCCCTCGAGGGGAGAGGCCAGGTGAGGGTGGGAGTCCATGGCCTACGGCGCGGAGTCCCACCCTCACCCTCCCACGCCGCTCTGCGGCGCGGGCCCCTCCCTCTCCCCTCAAGGGAGAGGGCATGCGGCATCCTTCCCCGACCGCGCGCGAAGGGACGAGCTGCCTCAGTCGTCCAGGTAGCGGCTTTGGATGTGCCGCTGGAACACCGTCTCGTCCAGCTTCGAGCCGGTCGCCCGCTCCAGGATGGTGTCGGTGTCGAGCGAGCTGCCGAGGCCGTGTACGTGCGTCTGCAGCCAGGACAACAGCGTGGTGAAGTCGCCGCGGCCCAGCTGGTCCGGGAATCTCCGGATGGGCGGTCGTGGCGGCCTCGAACAGCTGGGCGGCGGCGAGCGCGCCCAGGGTGTAGGTCGGGAAGTAGCCGAACGCGCCGTCGAACCAGTGGATGTCCTGCAGGCAGCCCAGCCGGTCTTCCGGCGGGGTGATCCCGAGCAGCTGCTGCATGCCCTCGTTCCACGCCGTCGGCAGGTCGTCCAGGCGCATGTCGCCGTTGATCAGCGCCGTCTCCAGCCGGTAGCGCAGGATCACGTGGGCGGGGTAGGTGACCTCGTCCGCGTCGACGCGGATGAAGTCCGGCTCGACCTGGGTGGCCAGGCGGTAAAGGTTGCGCGGGTCCCAGGCCGGCCCGCTGCCGGCGAAGGTTTCCTGCGCGATCGGGGCCATGAACTGGATGAAGTCGGCCGACCGGCAGGCCTGCATCTCGACCAGCAGCGACTGACTTTCGTGCAGCGCCATGCCGCGCGCCTCGCCGACCGGCTGGCGGCGCCAGTCGTGGGGCAGGCCGCGCTCGTACATCGCGTGGCCGGTCTCGTGCAGCACGCCCATGATGGCGCTCGTGAAGTCGCTCTCGTCGTAGCGGGTGGTGATCCTGAGATCGTCCGGCACGCCGCCGCAGAAGGGGTGCAGCGAGACGTCCAGCCGGCCGTGGTCGAAGTCGAATCCGACCGCCTGCATCAGCCGGCGGCCCAGCGCCTCCTGCTTGGCCTGCGGGAACGGGCCCTCGGGCCGCCGCGGCGCCTCGGCGCTGCGCTGCCGGTCCAAGACGCGCGGCAGCGTCTCCGGCAGCCACTGCGCCAGCCGGCCGAAGATCTCGTCGATCCGTTGGCTGGAAAAGCCGGGCTCGAACTGGTCGAGCAGCGCGTCGTAGACGCTTAGGCCCAGCGCCTCCGCCTTCGCCTGGCCAGCCTCGCGGGTCAGGTCCAGCACCTCCTGCAGGTAGGGCTTGACCTGCTGGAAGTCGCTCGCCGGCCGCGCCTCGCGCCAGGCCAGCTCGCAGCGGTTGGTCGCCCGGCTGATCTGCTCGACCAGGCGTTCCGGCACGGCCGTGGCATGCAGCCATTGCCGGCGCATTTCCGCCAGGTTCGCCGCCTGCCAGCCGTCCAGCTGGTCGCGCTTGGCCTCGGCGCCGTCGAACAGCTCGGCCATCTTGGGATCGGTCATCATCTGATGGCAGGTGACCTGGATCGCCGCCAACTGCTCGCTGCGCGCCTCGGCGCCGCCGGAGGGCATCAGGGTCGCCATGTCCCAGTTCAAGACGCCGCCCGCCTCCGACAGCGCGTTCATCCGCCCGAAGCGCGTCTCCAGCTCGGCGTAGGGGTGGGTGCTCATCGCGGGACGGTCTCCTTAAGTCGAACGAAGGGATAGACGGCTGTAGAAGCGGGTCCCCTCGCCTCCACTGGGAGGAGAGGGACAGGGAGAGGAGGGACCAGGGATAGGGCGGAGGCTACCTCTTCTCCCTAGCCCTCTCCTCCCAAGGAGGAGAGGGGATGATGACGCCCTACCGCTCGCTGCCGTCGTCGTCCACCGGGCGCCAGTGGAACAGGAAGTAGATGCCGAGCAGCCCGGCCGCCAGGGCGAACCAGGTGAGCGCGTATTCGAAGTGCTGGTTGCGCAGGTTGACCCGCGTCTGCCCGCCGATCGGGTAGTCGCCCGGGGTCTGGTTCTTCGCGGCGTCGACGTAGAGCTGGGTGACCGGCTGCGACAGCTCGGCGGACGCGGCCATCCGGTCCAGGTCCATCCAGACCCAGACGTTGTCTTTCGGGTCGTTCTCCGGCTTGACGAACTCCATGCCCGACCAGCCGCCGATCCGCACGATCCCCTCGACCGTCACCCGACCCTCGACCAGGCTGTCGGGGCGGGCCTCCGGGGGCTTCTTCTCGGTCGGGACCCAGCCGCGGTTGACCAGGACCTGCCGGCCGTCGGCGAGCTCGAACGGCGTGATCACGTCCCAGCCGCGCCGGGTTTTGCCGTAGGTCTGGGCGGCGCGGTAGATCTCGCGGTCGTGCAGGAAGCGCCCGGTGAGCTCGACCCGGCGGAAGCGCAGCTGCTCCGGCTGGCGGATCGGCTCGGGCAGGGCCATCGGCTGCTGGGTCATGCGCGCTTGCATCTCGTCGACCAGCGCGTTCTTCCACTCCATCCGCTCGATCTGCCAGAAGCCGAGCGCCAGCAGCACGCCCAGTACGGGCAGCGTGGCGACCGTGGTCCACAGACGGGGCTTGAAGCGCCGGCGCTTGGCGCGCGGGATCGGATCGGGGCTCATCGCGCTACCCGGTTCAGCGCGGATCGCGGGGGCCGGAGCCGGTGGCGTCCGGGTCGTCGCGCTCCAGTTGGCCGGTGTCCTCGGCCTTGTTCTGGAACTGCAGGGCGATCAGGAGCGCCTTCGCCGGGCGCAGCATCCCGATCGATCCGGCGACGATCACCGCCGGCCAGAGCGCCATGTGCACCCACAGCGCGGGGCTGATCAGGCTCTCCAGCAAGAGCGCCAGCAAGACGACGACGGCTCCTAAGATCAGGATGATGAACACCGCCGGGCCGTCGCCGCTGTCCGCCTTGGAGAGGTCGAGGCCGCAGACCTCGCACCGCGGGCGGACGTCGAGCAGACCCTTGAACAGCGGGCCCTGACCGCAGCGCGGGCAGCGGCAGTTCAACCCCGCGCGGTACGGCGAGACGGCAGGCTGCGAATCGTCCCAGGACATGCGGCTCCTTGCGTGCGAGCGTGTGCGCGCCCTTCCGGTGTCGCCGGGCGCGCCGCTTCAGTCCCCCTCCTCCGCTGGGAGGAGGGGCTAGGGGAGGAGGTGGCCGCTGGCATAGACCGTGCGAACCTCCTCTCCCTAACCCTCTCCTCCCACTGGAGGAGAGGGGATGTTTAGCGCGACCTCTTCAAACCGACCGGCAGCCTCACGCCCCCCACCAGTAGACGGCGGAGAACAGGAACAGCCAGACCACGTCGACGAAGTGCCAGTACCAGGCCGCCGCCTCGAAGCCGAAGTGGCTCTGCGGCGTGAAGTGGCCGGCCTTGGCGCGGAAGAAGCACACGGCGAGGAAGATCGTGCCGACGATCACGTGGAAGCCGTGGAAGCCGGTCGCCATGTAGAACACGCTGGAGTAGATGTCCCCGCCGAAGCCGAAGTGGGCGTGCGCGTACTCGTAGGCCTGCAGCGAGGAGAAGATCACCCCCAGGCCCACCGTCAGCGCCAGGCCGCGCAGCAGGCTGGTCTGGTCGCCTTCCTTCAGCGCGTGGTGCGCCCAGGTCACCGTGCAGCCCGAGAGCAGCAGGATCAGCGTGTTCAGGAACGGGATCGAGAAGGGGTCGAAGGTCTGGATGCTCTCGGGCGGCCAGACCCCGCCGATCTCGTCGGTCGGGAACAGCGCGCCGTTGAAGTACGCCCAGAAGAAGGCGGCGAAGAACATCACCTCGGAGGCGATGAACAGCAGCATGCCGTAGCGCAGGCCGAGCTTGACCACCGGCGTGTGGTCGCCGGCCCGGGACTCCCGGATTACCTGCCGCCACCAGCCGGCCATCGTGCCCAGCACCATCGCCACACCGACGAAGGTCAGCCACAGGCCCTTGTCGTGCATCAGGAACACCAGCCCGAGCGCGAGCACGCCGGCCGACAGCGCGCCCAGCAGCGGCCACGGGCTGGGCTCGACCAGGTGGTAGGGATGCTTCTTTTCGTGCGTCTGGGCCATCGGCTTTTCTCGCCCCTTCCAGCTAGTAGCCTCGAATGGTCAGGCCCGGCGTGTGGTTCTGTGCCCGCCGGCCGTCAGTTGGCCCGGCCCGGCGCGCCCGTGCCCATGGGCGCCGCCAGGCCGGCGTGCTTGCTGCCCGCGCCCGTCTGCCCGGACGGCATACGCTTGGCCGGCGTCCGCCCGGACTGCGTACCCTTAGACGGCGTACGCTTGGATTGGGCGTCCGGCATCGGGAAGAAGGTGTAGGACAGCGTGATCGTGGTGACGTCCGTCATGTTCGGATCGTCCAGGATCGCCGGATCGACGAAGTAGTCGACCGGCATGTCGACCCGCTCGCCCGGCTGCAGCGTCTGCTCGGTGAAGCAGAAGCAGGCGATCTTGGAGAAGTACTTGCCGGCCTTGAGCGGGGTGACGTTGAAGGTCGCCGTACCGCTGACGGCCGTCTCCGACAGGTTCTCCGCCGTGTAGTACGCCATCGCGCGCTCACCCACCTTGACCTCGACCTCGATCTGCTTGGGCTTGAACGCCCAGGGCAGGTCGGGACTGCGGTCGGCGTTGAAGCGGACCTTCATGGTCTCCTCGACCGCGTCCGGCGCGACCTCCGCGATCTGGGTGGTGCCGCCGAACCCGGTCACCTGGCAGAACAGACGGTAAAGCGGCACCGCCGCGAACGACAGCCCGACCATCGAGGCGAACACGCAGGTCAGCACCAGCGCGGTGCGCGCGTTGCGCTTCGACGAGACCGGACGCTCGGACCGCGAAGAGGACACGGGAGCCTCCCTAGTTGGCGCCGGGCGTGTTCGCGCCCATGCGCACGATCGCGACGATGTAGACCAGGACGACGAAACCGATCAGCAGCGCCATCACCGCGAGGTTCTTGCCGCGCTTCTTCCGCCGGAACGCTTCCCGGGTTTCCGGCGTCCACTCGGTTTCCTGCCGGGTCTTGTCCTGGGTGTCGGGTTTGCTCGCCATGGTGCGGTTAGACCAGTTGCCCGGCCGTGGCGTCCACGATCAGGACCGCCAGCAGCAGGTAGAGGTAGAGGATGGAGAAGCCGAACATCTGCTTCGCCGCCTTCTGCGTGCGCGATTCGTCCTTCAGGACGCGCGCGGCGGAGACGACGAACAGCCCGCCCATCGCCAGCGCGACCAGGCCGTAGCCGGGTCCGGCGAAGCCCATCAGATAGGGCGCCGGCGCCAGCGGCAGCAGCAGAAGGGTGTAGAGGAGCATCTGCTTCTTGGTCGCTTGCCGGCCCGCCACCACGGGCAGCATGGGCACGCCCGCGTTCGAGTAGTCGATGTCGGTGTAGAGGGACAGCGCCCAGAAGTGCGGCGGCGTCCACAGGAAGATCAGCGCGAACAGCGCGATCGCGCCCGGATCCACCGTACCGGTCACGGCCATCCAGCCGATCATCGGCGGGAACGCGCCGGCCGCACCGCCGATCACGATGTTATGCGGCGTCCGGCGCTTCAGCCAGACGGTGTAGACGAACACGTAGAACAGGATCGCGACCGCCAGCAGGCTCGCCGCCGCCCAGTTCACGGCCAGACCCATCAGCATGACCGAGAACAGCGCCAGCGTGATCCCGAAGGCGAGCGCTTCCGCCGGCTGCACGCGCCCGGTCACGACGGGGCGGTTCTGCGTCCGGCGCATCACCGCGTCGATGTCGCGGTCGTACCACATGTTGATCGCGCCCGACGCGCCGGCGCCGGCCAGGATGCACAGCACCGCCACGCACGCCAGCACCGGGTGCAGCGAGCCCGGGGCGGCGAGCAGGCCGGCGACGCCGGAGAGCACCACGAGCGACATCACCCGCGGCTTCAATAGCTCGACGAAGTCGCGCACTTCGCCGAAGTCCGCGCCGGCGCCAAGGGCGCCCGCGGGGGCTGCGGTCTCGGGTGCGGGGGCGATGTCGGATCGGCTCACGGCGAAATGGGCTTTCGTTCTGGAAGGCGGTTGCGGGGTCGGGTCGCCTCACGCTTGGACCGGATCGACCCGGGTCCGGCGGCGGCGGGTCGCCGCGGCCGGGCCCGGGGATCGTCCGGGGTGCGGGGCCGTCCCGCGGGTTACTTGACCCGCGGCAGCTCCTCGAAGGTGTGGAACGGCGGCGGCGAGGACACCGTCCACTCCAGGGTCGTCGCCCCTTCGCCCCACGGGTTTGCCTGCGCCTGCCGGCCCCGGAAGAGGACGTAGGCGGTCATGGCGAGGAAGAACAGCGTGGCCACGCCGGTCAGGTAGGAGCCCATCGACGAGACGTAGTTCCAGCCCGCGTAGGCGTCCGGGTAGTCGATGTAGCGCCGGGGCATGCCGGCCAGACCCAGGAAGTGCTGCGGGAAGAAGATGATGTTGACGCCGATGAAGGTCAGCCAGAAGTGCAGCTTGCCGGCCCACTCCGGGTACTCGCGCCCGCTCATCTTGCCGAACCAGTAGTAGAACGCGGCGAAGATGCCGAACAGCGCGCCCATCGACAGCACGTAGTGGAAGTGCGCCACCACGTAGTAGGTGTCGTGCAGCACGGTATCCATGCCGGCGTTCGCCAGCACCACGCCGGTCACGCCGCCCAGGGTGAACAGGAAGATGAAGCCCATCGCCCAGAGCATCGGCGTGGTGAAGCGGATCGAGCCGCCCCACATCGTCGCGATCCAGGAGAAGATCTTAATCCCCGTCGGCACCGCGATGATCATGGTCGCGGCGGTGAAGTACGCCTTGGTGTCGACGTCCAGCCCGACGGTGAACATGTGGTGCGCCCACACGATGAAGCCGACGAAGCCGATCGCCACCATGGCGTAGGCCATGCCCAGGTAGCCGAACACCGGCTTCTTGGAGAAGGTCGAGACGATGTGGCTGATGATCCCGAAGGCCGGCAGGATCATGATGTACACCTCGGGGTGCCCGAAGAACCAGAACAGGTGCTGGAACAGGATCGGGTCGCCGCCGCCGGCGGCCTCGAAGAAGGTGGTGCCGAAGTTGCGGTCGGTCAGCAGCATGGTGATCGCGCCGCCCAGCACCGGCAGCGACAGCAGCAGCAGGAACGCGGTCACCAGCATCGACCAGACGAACAGCGGCATCTTGTGCAGGGTCATGCCCGGCGCGCGCATGTTGAAGATCGTGGTGATGAAGTTGATCGCGCCCAGGATGGAACTCGCGCCCGCCAGGTGCAGGGCGAAGATCGCCATGTCGACCGACATCCCCGGGTGGCCCAGGCTGCTCGACAACGGTGGGTAGAGCGTCCAGCCGGTGCCGGCCCCCTCGCCGACGAAGGCGGAGCCCAGCAGCAGCAGGAACGCCGGCACGATCAGCCAGAAGCTGATGTTGTTCATCCGCGGGAACGCCATGTCCGGGGCGCCGATCATCAGCGGCACGAACCAGTTGCCGAACCCGCCGATCAACGCCGGCATGACCACGAAGAACACCATGATCAGGCCGTGGGCGGTGATGATCACGTTGTACAGCTGGCCGTCCGGGGAGGCGCCCTGCAGCATGTACTGCACGCCCGGCTCCTGCAGCTCCAGGCGGATCAGCATGGAGAACGCCCCGCCGATGACCCCCGCGATGATCGCGAAGATCAGGTAGAGGGTGCCGATGTCCTTGTGGTTCGTGGAGAAGAACCACCGCCGGATGAAGCCCGGCGTGTCGTCGTGCGCGCCGTACCCGGCGGCGCCTTGGGCCTGTGCCATGTCGTTCGTCCCCTTGGGCCTGGTGGGCCTGGAAGTCTAGGGCTTCGCCGTATCGCGCGAGATGCGCGCTAGTTCGCCTGGGCCTCGGCGTCGGCCAGCTGCGGCTGATCCTCGGGCGTGATGCCCTGCTGGGCCTGCATCTGGCCGACCCACCGCTCGAACTCGTCCTTCGAGACCGCCTTGATCTCGATCGGCATCGCGTTGTGGCGCACGCCGCACAGCTCGGAACACTGGCCGTAGTACAGCCCCTGTTCCTGGATCCGCACCCAGGTCTCGTTCAGCTGCCCCGGCACGGCGTCGCGCTTGACGCCCATCGATGGCATCGCGAAGGAGTGCAGCACGTCCGACGAGGTGGTCAGGATGCGCACGTTGGTGTCGACCGGCAGGACCACCGCCTGGGTCGTCGCCAGTTGGCGCAGCTCGCCCTTCGACGGGTCGATCTCGCTGTCTTCGACCATGAACGCGTCGAAGCTGATGCCGCCCTGGTCCGGGTACTCGTAGGACCAGTACCACTGCCGACCGATCGCCTTCACGGTCATCTCCGCGTCGACCACCTGGTCCTCGTAGTACAGCAGCTTGAACGACGGGATCGCGATCACGACCAGGATGATCACCGGCACCGCCGTCCAGATCACCTCGATGACGGTGTTGTGGGTGGTCTTCGACGGCGTGGGGTTGCGCTTCTCGTGGAAGCGCCAGCCCGTGTAGAGCATCAGCCCCAGTACCAGCAGCGTGATCGCGGTGATGATCACGAGCAGCAGGTTGTGGAAGTCCTGCACCTCCTCCATCACCGGCGTCGCGGCGTCCTGCAGCCCCATCTGCCAGGGCTCGGGCGCGCCCTTCACCTGCGGGGCGGAGTCCTGCGCAGCGGCCGTTCCGGCCATCAGCAGGCCGGCCGTGCCCATCACCGCGGCAAGGCCGGTGCGAGCCTGGGCGGCGAGCCCTCGAGCGATCCCGTTAAAACGCGTCATGTCTGGTTGCTCTGTTGTGATCCGTTCGACGTCGTTCGACGTAGGCTTAAGCTGTGCGTCCAGCGTATCCGCGCGCCACTTGCCAGGAGCTGGCTGCGGCGCCAGCGCCGGCACGGTGCGACACCTGCGTCCTAACGTCCGCGGTTGGCGGGGCCGCAAGCTAGACCAGCGCTTTACGAGCGGCAAGGTCGGTGTCGCCGCGCCATCGGCCCAGCGCGGCGGTTCGGGCGCCGGGCGCCGGGCGTGGGACGGGCCGATGTGAGGTTCACGCTACCAGTCGTAACCGGGTCGGGCGGTCCGTTGCGGCGTTATGTCGCGATCCGGCCGTGACCTGAGTCAATGTCCGGACCATCACGCTAGCGGATGTAATCCGATCCGCGCCTGCGTCGACCCGTCCAGCGCAACGGGACCGGTCTGACGCGGCCGCCGCGCGTCGCGCGGCGCATCTGCTTGCGGACCGCACAACGACTTGGTACCAGAAGCCCATGACCGTTCGTATCGCGCCTAGTATCCTAGCGTCCGATTTCGCCCGCCTCGGCGAGGAGGCGCGTGCCGTCTCCGAAGCTGGCGCCGATTACGTCCACGTCGACGTGATGGACGGCCACTTCGTCCCGAACATCTCGATCGGACCCGGGGTCGTCCGGGCGATCCGTCCCTACACCGACAAGGTGCTCGACGTGCACCTGATGATCGCCCCGGTGGATCCCTACGTTGAGGAGTTCGCCGAAGCGGGCGCGGACATCATCACCGTGCACCCCGAGGCCGGCCCGCACGTGCATCGGACGATCCAGCTGGTGCGCAGCTGCGGCAAGAAGGTCGGGGTCTCGATCAACCCGGGCACGCCGGTGAGTGTGCTGGAGGACATCCTGCACGAGGTTGACCTCGTGCTGGTGATGAGCGTGAACCCCGGTTTCGGCGGCCAGAAGTTCATTCCGGACGCGACCCGCAAGATCGCCCAGCTGCGCGAGATGATCGACGCCACCGGCAAGGCGATCGACCTGGAGGTCGACGGCGGCATCAACTTCGACACGGCGCCCAAGGCGATCGAAGCCGGCGCCGATGTGCTCGTCGCCGGGACCGCGACCTTCAAGGGCGGGCCCGACTCCTACGCCGACAATATCCGGCGCCTGCGCGGCGAGGCCTGAAAGCGCCGTGGACGGGGAGGCGGCGCTGGACGGTTCCACGGCCGCCGGCGTGCGGTCGCCAAGGCCCCGGCGCCGGCCGTTCTCCCGCTGGCGCGCCAGGCTTGCCCTGCCGCAGACCCTGCTGTGGCAGCGTCTGACGTTTCGGCTGACCGAACCCTACCGCCGCAGCGCCCTATATCGCTGGAAACTGTCCGGCGCCCCGGCCGCCCAGCTGTACGCCCAGCCGGCCGATCCCTGGCCGGGGCAGTCGGATCTGGGCAGCGCGATCCTGCAGAACCGTTTCAGCTTCGCCGGGCGCACGCTCGCCGACCCGCGCCCGTTCTGGCTGCCCGCCGAGGCGGACGACACCTGGCTCGCCCGGCTGCACGGCTTCGCCTGGCTGCGCGATCTGCGCGTGCTGGGCTCCGACAACGCCCGCCGGCGGGCGCGCGAACTGGTCGGCGACTGGCTGACCCGGCATCCCGGGCCGGGCGGCCCGGCGTGGCATCCGGCGACCACCGGCCGGCGGCTTTCGGTCTGGATTTCCCTGTTCGAATTCTTCGCCGGCAGCGCCGACGTCAGCTTCAAGACCCGGCTCATGGACGGCATGCAGCGCCAGGCGCGCTACCTGGACGACGTGCTGCCGGCCGGCTTGTGTGGGGCCGAGCTTCTGGCCGCGATCACCGGGCTGGCGACCGCCGGCGCCTGCCTGCCGGACGGGCAGAAGTGGCTGGACCGCGCGCTCGACCTCCTGGAGCGCGAGCTGCCGCGCCAGGTGCTGGCCGACGGCGGGCACTGCCAGCGCAGCCCCAGCCTGCACCTCGACGTGCTGCGCGACCTGATCGACCTGCGCGCCGCCCTGGCGGCCGCCGAGATCGAGCCGCCGCGCAACCTGCAGCTGGCGATCGAGGGGATGGCGCCGTTCCTGAAGCTGCTGCAGCACCCCGACGGCGGGCTGGCGCTGTTCAACGATTCGCTGGAGGAGCGCGCCGTCGTCGTCGACATGGCGCTGCAGCGCGCGCAGGTGCGCGGGCGCGCGCAGACGGCCGCCCCGCAAAGCGGCTTCCAGCGGCTGCACGCCGGACGCACGCGCGTGCTGGTCGACGCGGGCGCGCCGCCGCCGCCCGGCCTGGACGGCCATTGCCATGCCGGGACCCTGGCCTTCGAGATGAGCCACGGCCGCCAGCGGGTGATCGTGAACTGCGGCGCGCATCCGGGCCATCCCGACTGGCGCGCGGTGCAGCGGGCGACGGCCGCGCACTCCACGCTCACCCTGGGCGAGACCAACTCCGCCGAGATCCTGCCGCAGGGCCGGCCGGGCGCGGTCGCGGTCGGCCGCCGGCCGGAGACGGTGGTCTGCCGGCGCGAGGAGGGCGAGGGCGCGATCTGGCTGGACATGAGCCACGACGGCTATCGCCGCGCGTTCGGCGCGGTCCACGAACGCCGCCTGTTCCTGGACGCGAGCGGCGAGGACCTGCGCGGGGAAGACATGATCAACGGGCCCGCCGGCCTGCCGTTCGCCGTGCGCTTCCACCTGCACCCGGAGGTCACCGCCGGGCTGGTGGGCGACGGCAGGGCGGTGCTGCTGCGCCTGCCGGGCGGCAGCGGCTGGCGGCTGCGCGCCTCCGGCGCGCGCGTCGGCCTGGAGGACAGCGTCTACCTCGGCCAGCGCGACACGGTGCGTCGCGGCCAGCAGGTCGTGCTGTCGGGCGTGACGCGGGACCAGCGCACGGCCGTCAAATGGGCGCTCAAGCGCGAAGGGGGACGGAAATGACCGGCTTGCCGATCGTCGAGATCGCGCCGGAGGTGCAGACGACCGGGCTGGTGCTGGGGCTGCTTGCGGCCGAAATCGATCCCGCCGCGGCGGCTGGCGCGCCGGCCCGTACGGCCGCGCTGGACCGGGCCGGGCGGGACGCGGCGGCGCGTCTGGGCGACCGGCCGGCGAGCGCGCTATCGGCCGTGCAGGCCGCCCGGAGCGCCTACAAGCAGCTGGGCAAGGACCCCGCGCGCTATCGCCCGGCGGCGGAAGCGCTGCTGCGCCGGGCGCGCCAGGGCAAGCCGGTCAGCCCGATCCACCCGGTCGTCGACGTCAACAACATGGTGTCGCTGGAGACCGGCGTGTCGATCGGCAGCTACGACCGCGCCAAGCTGCGCCCGCCCTTCCTCTGCCGCGGCGGCCGCGCGGGGGAGAGCTACGCCGGGATCGGCCGGGGCGACTTGAACCTCGCCGGCCTGCCGCTGCTCGCCGACGGCGACGGCCCGTTCGGCTGCCCGACCAGCGACAGCGCGCGCGCGGCCGTGGCTGGAGAGACGCGATCCGTCCTGATGGTGCTCTACGGCTTCGCCGCCGCCGGCGACGCCGAGGCGCGCGGCACTTTGGATGCCGCGCTCGCCCGTGCGGTCGAGCTGCTGCGCGAACACGCCGGCGCCGGCCAGCTGGAGACCGGCACGGCGGGCGGGTGAGCAGTCCGCTTTTTGAGACCGCCGCGATACCCGTCGGACATTTCGCTCTAACTTCTTGAGTATAGAGCAAGATTCAGCTGAAAGGTGTTCACACCTTCCG
Organism: Rhodovibrio sp.; assembly: GCA_034521655.1. Classification (GTDB taxonomy): domain Bacteria; phylum Pseudomonadota; class Alphaproteobacteria; order Kiloniellales; family Rhodovibrionaceae; genus Rhodovibrio. The sequence goes on along the minus strand of JAXHMD010000034.1, from coordinate 66,735 downwards.
CGATTGCGCTCTAGCGCGTCGGGACCGGGGTCTCGCCGGAGTAGTCGTAGAAGCCGCGGCCGACCTTGCGGCCGAGCCAGCCGGCTTCGACGTACTTCACCAACAGCGGGCAGGGGCGGTACTTGCTGTCCGCCAGGCCGTCGTAGAGCACGTGCATGACGGCGAGACAGGTGTCGAGGCCGATGAAATCGGCCAGTTCCAGCGGCCCCATCGGGTGGTTGGCGCCCAGCCGCATCGCCGTGTCGATCGATTCAACGTTGCCCACGCCTTCGTACAGGACGTAGACCGCCTCGTTGATCATCGGCAGCAGGATGCGGTTGACGATGAACGCCGGGAAGTCCTCGGCGACCGCCGGGGTCTTGTTCAGCGCCAGCGTCACCTCGCGCACCGCCTGGAAGGTGTCCTCGTCGGTGGCGATGCCGCGGATCAGCTCGACCAGCTTCATCACCGGCACTGGGTTCATGAAGTGCATGCCCATGAACCGGCCCGGCCGGTCGGTGATCGAAGCGAGGCGGGTGATCGAGATCGACGAGGTGTTGCTGGCGATCACCGCGCCCGGCTTCATGTGCAGCACCAGCGCCTTCAGGATCTTGCGCTTGATTTCCTCGTTCTCGGTCGCCGCCTCGATCACCAGCTCGCAATCGTCGAAGATGCCGTAGTCGACGCCGATCGAGATCCGGTCGAAGGCGGCCTGCTTGGCGCTTTCGTCCAGCTTGCCCCGCTGCACCGCGCGATCGAGGTTCTTCTGGATCTTGGCCAGGCCCTGCTGGGCGGCGTCTTCGTCCACATCCGTCATGCGCACGTCGTAGCCGGCCTGCGCCATCACCTGGGCGATGCCGCTGCCCATCTGGCCGGCGCCGATCACGCCGACGCGCTCGATCGTGGGGATGGGCGTCTCCGCGCCCGAGGTCAGGGAGTTCGTCGCCATGAAACGGATTGCCTTCGGTCGTGACTCGTAAGGCCGGGCGCACGCCGCACGCGGCGGCCCCGACCCGTCGTGGCGCGCCCCCGTCGTGCCGCGACGGGGATCGCGCGGGCGTTACTTCACCCGGTCGATTTCCTTCTCCAGCTCCGGCACCGCCTCGAACAGGTCGGCGACCAGGCCGTAGTCGGCGACCTGGAAGATCGGCGCCTCCTCGTCCTTGTTGATCGCGGCGATCACCTTGGAGTCCTTCATCCCGGCCAGGTGCTGGATCGCGCCGGAGATGCCGACGGCGACGTAGAGGTCGGGCGCGACCACCTTGCCGGTCTGGCCGACCTGGTAGTCGTTCGGCACGAAGCCGGCGTCGACCGCGGCGCGGCTCGCGCCCACGGCCGCGCCCAGCTTGTCGGCGACCCGCTCGAGCAGCTGGAAGTTGTCGCCGCTGCCCAGGCCCCGGCCGCCGGAGATCACGATTTTGGCGGAGGCAAGCTCGGGCCGGTCGGACTGGGTCAGCTCCTGGCCGACGAAGCTGGACAGGCCCTGGTCGCCGGTGCCGGAGATTGCCTCGACGCTGGCGCTGCCGCCCTCGGTCGGCGCAGCCTCGAAGGCGGTCGGGCGGATGGTGACGATCTTGATCGCGTCACCGGTCTTCACCGTGGCGAAGGCGTTGCCGGCGTAGATCGGCCGGCGGAAGGTGTCCGCCCCCTCGACCGCGACGATGTCGGCGACCGGCTGCACGTCGAGCAGGGCCGCCACCCGCGGCATCACGTTCTTGCCGAAGGTCGAGGCGGCGCACAGCACGTGGCCGTAGTTCTTCGCCAGATCGACCAGCAGCGGGGTCACGTTCTCCGCGATCCGGTGATCGTACTCCGGCGCGTCGGCCAGCAGCACCTTGGTGACGCCGGGCACCTTCGCCGCCGCGTCGGCGGCTTCCTTGCAGCCGTGCCCGACGACGAGCGCGTGGATTTCGTCGTCGCCCAGCTGCTTCGCCGCGGTCAGGGTGCTCAGCGCGCCGGTGGTCAGCGCGGCATTGTCGTGTTCGGTGATCACCAGGACGCTCATGAACGCCACCTTCGAAGGCCGGAGGGATTGGGAACGCGTGCGCCCGCGCGCACGAGGCGACGGCGCCGCCGCGGGCGCTTTGTCGCGTCGCACAATAGAAAGGGGGCACCCCCCTGTCAATCGCGCGACAGCGCCGGAAAATCGCCGAATTCCGCCGGGTTTAGCGCCTCCCGCCGGGCGGATTCAGCGGTTCTCGCCGGGCTTCCACAGGACGTCGCCGTCGCCCTTGTCGTTGGCGTAGCGGGCCAGCACGAACAAGAGGTCGGACAGGCGGTTCAGGTAGCGCAGGGCTTCCGCGTTGACCGGCTCCGTCTCCATCAGGAGGGTGATCTCGCGCTCCGCCCGGCGGGCGACCGTGCGCGCCATGTGCAGGTAGGCCGAGCCCGGGCTGCCGCCCGGCAGGACGAACGACTTGAGCGGCTGCAGCTCCTTGTTGAGCGCGTCGATCCGCGCTTCCAGCCAGTCGACCTGCGGGCCGGTCACGCGCAGCGGCGGGTAGGGCGGGTCCGCCTGCTCGGGCGTGCACAGGTCGGCGCCGACGTCGAACAGGTCGTTCTGCACCCGCTCCAGCAGCTGGTCGATCTCGCGGGAGACGTTGAGCCGGGCGACGCCCAGGACGGCGTTCGCCTCGTCGACCGTGCCGTAGGCCGCGACGCGCGGATCGTGCTTGAGCACGCGCTTGCCGGTGCCAAGCGACGTCTGCCCCTTGTCGCCGCCGCGCGTGTAGATGCGGGTGAGCTGAACCATGGTGGTGTGATCGTCTCCGAGGTCGAAGTCGGGTGTCGTCTGCAGTGTAGGTCGTTTGCGGTGTATGCCGTCTGCGGCGTTGGCCGTCTGCGGGGTTGCGGGAGCCGGGCGGCGGGCCACCCGGTGCGGGGGTGCGCCCGGCTGCGGATCGCGCGGGTGCTGACGGGGCCGTGAACCGGACACGCTCTGTCCGTTGGGCGGCGCGCCCGCGGCTTCGGCCACAGACACAGCCGCCCGGCAGGGGGCCGGAAGCGGTGGCAGGCGGGTGCTAGTCGGCGCCGGCGTTCAGCAGCATCGCTAGCGCGATCAGCGCGAGCGCGATGCCCTGGAACACGATGCGCCAGCGCATCAGCAGGTTGCCGTACTTCCGGTTGGTCTCGCCGCCGCGCGCCATGACGATCAGCCCGGAGAAGAGCACGCCGAGCGTCATCAGCATCGCGACGCCGATCAGGATCGCGGTCACGGTCGCCATGGCAGCCGATATAGCCTTCCCGGGCACCCATGACCATAGCCGAGATGCGCGCGCCCGACGGGATGTAGGGGGCGGGGGTAAGCGGTCAGGGGTCTAGCCGGAGAAATCCGTGCCCAGCCGCTCCAGCCACCCGTCAGGCGTGCTTCGACACGCTCGACAAGCGTCGATCTGCTCAGCATGAAGTTACCAGTAAAATATTGAAAAACCTCAGCTTCATCCTGAGCAGGCCGCGCTCGCGGCCGTGTCGAAGGACGTTTGACGGGTGCACCGGCGCCCGTTTGCCAAACTGCCCGCGCCTCGCAGAGACTAGCCGCCGTGCGCGGCGATCGCCCGTTCGATCCGGGCCCGCGCGTCCGCCGGCTCGAAGTCGGGTGCCAGCAGGTCGTCGAGGCTGAACGGACAGGGCAGGTCGGCGGGCACATGGGGGTCGTCGTAGTCGCTCAACTGATGATTGGCGAATTTGACGGCCTTCCGCCACAGCGTGTCGAGCTCGATATGCTGGCGCATCCCGGGCGAAAAGGCCTTCTGCGCCTGGTCCAGTTGCAGGCTGACTTCACTCAGCCAATGCCCGCGCGGCTCGTCGCGCTCGCTCATGACGAGTTTGATCAGATGGATCAGGCCCCGGAGGAGGTGACCTTCGCAGGCGCGGAGTTCGCTGCGTCCCAAGTCGGCCACCTCCTCGGCCAGATGTTCCTTGTCCAGCCGGTTGTCACCGGACTCCTGAACCAACTGCGCCTGGCGCTGGGTCCAGGTGTAGAAATCGTTGTCGTACAACGGGTCGCCCGGCATGGACGCGGCCTCCTTGCTGTCGTTGCGGCAAGTATAGCCCAACCCCGCGAACGCCCGCAAAGCTCCGGCGCATTCGCGTGCCCCCGTAAACTTGTTGACGCGCGGTCCCCGCTGTCCGTAGTTTCCGCGTCCACAATCCGGCAAAGTTGCCTGCAGGCACCAGCTACCCACGGCCGTCCGGGAAGAACGACGGGGGAGCTCCGCCAGTCCGCGAGGTTTCGCGCACTGGCGCGAACGTGTTTGGGCGCTTGACGGATCCGGGACCCGGCCCCGCGGCCGGCCGCCCTCAAGGCCACCTCGCGAGCGGAAAAGACACGCGATGTTCGACACTCTTCAGGAACGCCTGGGCAAGGTCTTCGAGGGCCTGACCAAGCGCGGCGCGCTGACCGAGGAAGACGTCGACGCCGCCCTGCGCGAGGTCCGGGTGGCGCTGCTGGAGGCGGACGTCGCGCTGCCGGTGGTCAAGCAGTTCATCGCCGACGTGCGTGAGCGCGCGGTCGGGCAGGAGGTGCTGCGCTCGGTCACGCCCGGCCAGCAGGTGGTCAAGGTGGTCAACGACCGCCTGGTCGAGATGCTGGGCGGCGAGCAGGCCGAGATCGAGCTCAAGACCGAGCCGCCGACCCCGATCATGCTGGTCGGCCTGCAGGGCTCGGGTAAGACCACGACCACCGGCAAGCTCGCCAAGCGGCTGAAGGAAAAGCAGAAGAAGCGCGTGCTGATGGCCTCGCTGGACGTCCAGCGCCCGGCCGCGCAGGACCAGCTGAAGCAGCTCGGCTGGCAGGTCGGCGTGGATACGCTGGACAACGTGCCGGGCGAGCCGCCCAAGGCGATCGCCAAGCGGGCGCTGCAGCAGGCCACGCTCGGCGGCTACGACGTCGTGTTGCTGGACACCGCCGGCCGGCTCGCGATCGACGACGAGCTGATGCGCGAGGTCGCCGAGATCCGCGACGCCACCAACCCGACCGAGTCGCTGTTGGTGTGCGACGCCATGACCGGCCAGGACGCGGTCACCACGGCCGAGCGCTTCCGCGACGAGGTCGGCTTGACCGGCGTGGTGCTGACCCGGGTCGACGGCGACGCGCGCGGCGGTGCGGCGCTGTCGATGCGCCAGGTCACCGGCAAGCCGATCAAGCTGATCGGCACGGGCGAGAAGCTGGACGAGCTGGAGCCGTTCTATCCCGACCGGATCGCCAACCGCATCCTGGGCATGGGCGACGTCGTCTCGCTGGTCGAGAAGGCCCAGGAGTCGATCGAGGAGGAGGACGCCCAGAAGCTCGAGAAGAAGCTTCAGAAGGGCAAGTTCGACCTCGACGACATGGCCCAGCAGTACAAGCAGCTGCAGAAGATGGGCGGCATGTCGCAGCTGATGAACATGATGCCCGGCATGGGCAAGATGGGTAAGCAGCTGCAGAACGCCAACTTCGACGAGAAGGCGCTGAACCGCCAGCTCGCGATCATCTCCTCGATGACCAAGGACGAGCGCAAGCGCCCCGAGCTGATCAAGGCCAGCCGCAAGCAGCGGATCGCCAAGGGCGCGGGCATGACCGTCCAGGACGTCAACAAGCTGCTCAAGCAGCACGCCGAAGCGCAGAAGATGATGAAGCGCGTCAAGAAGATGGGGAAGAAGGGCATGCAGCGCCACGGCATCCCCGGCATGGACCAGATGGGCGGCGGTGGCGGCGGCATGCCGCCCGGCGGCTACCCCGGCGGCCGGCGCTAGGGGCGGCCGGCGTTAGGGGCGGCCGGCGCTAGGGCGGCCGGCGCTAGGCGGCCGGCACTAGGAGCCGACCGGTTCCCGCGCCCACGAGCTGACGGGCGCCGCGGCGCTCGCCTTCGAACACCCGAGAACACCCGTTCAAGAGAGACGAAAAGGACTTAATCGAAATGGCTCTTGCGATCCGACTGCAGCGCGGCGGCGCCAAGAAGCGCCCGCACTTCCGCATCGTGGTGGCGGACAACCGCTCCCCGCGCGACGGCCGGTTCATCGAGACGCTGGGCTACTACAACCCGATGGTCGCCCCGGATCACCCGGACCGCCAGAAGGTCAAGGCCGAGCGCGCGAAGTACTGGATCGATCAGGGCGCCAAGCCGTCCGACCGCGTCCACCGCATCCTGTCCCAGGCCGAGGTGCTGCCGGCGTTCCAGCCGCCGAAGAACCAGACCAAGAAGAACCAGCCCAAGGCCAAGGCGCAGGAGCGCGCCGAGGAAGAGCGCAAGCGCCAGGAGGAACTGCGCAAGCAGGCCGAGGAGGCCCGCAAGGAGCAGGCCGAGAAGGAAGCCCAGGAGGCCCAGGGCTCGGACGAAGGCGCGCAGGCCGAGCAGGCCTCCGGCGAGGACGAGAACGCGAGCTAAGCCCGAGCGCGCCAGCCCGAGGCGAAGCCCGAGATGGCCGAGCGTGGCACGCCCGAACGCGACGCGGACGACCGCCGGCTGTGCCTGGGTGTGCTCGTGGGTACCCACGGCGTGCGCGGGGTGGTGAAGATCAAGCCGTTCACGCACGACCCGCTGGACGTCGGAGCCTACGGCCCGCTGAGCGACGAAAGCGGCCGGCGCAGCTTTGATCTGACCGTCCACGGCGTGCACAAGGGCAACCTGCTGGCCGGCCTGTCCGGCGTGCACGACCGGGAGGCCGCCCAGGCGCTCAAGGGCCTGCGCCTGCACGTCGACCGCAGCGCCCTGCCGGAGGTCGAGGAGGAGGACGCCTTCTACGTCGCCGACCTCTTGGGGCTGCGGGTGGAAGGCACCGACGGGCGCGACTACGGCACGGTCACCCAGGTCGACGACCACGGCGCGGGCGACGTGATCGAGGTCACCGACGCCCGCGGCAAGATCCGGGTCTGGCCGTTCACCAAGGAGATCGTGCCCACGGTCGACCTCGCGAACGGCCGCCTGACGGTGGACCCGCCGCCCGAGGTGGGCGAGCCCGAGCAAGGACAGCCGGCCGAGGTCGCGCCGGAGGATCTGGCGCCCGAAGGCAGCGGCGGCAGCGAGGGCGGGCGGTCGCACGGCTAACGCGGTGCGAGCCACCTCACCCTGTCCCTCTTCCCCCAGTGGCGGAGAGGGGACCCGCCGCCGGCGCCCGTGGTCCCCAGGACCACCGCGGCATGGCCGGAAAATCCCCTCTCCGCCTTGGGGGGAGAGGGAGGGGCCCGCGCCCGAAGGGCGTGGGAGGGTGAGGTGGCTCGCACGCCGTGTCGGGCCCGCACGCACCCTCCGCGCAAGCCTGGACAAAGCGGCTGCGAGCGGGCATACACCACGACCTTGGAGCGGCCGATGAGCGCGCCGCAGGCGCACGGTGGCGATCCACAGGCGGGCGACACGGGCGCGGCAACCGCGCCCTGGACCGCGACGGTGCTGACGCTGTTCCCGGAGGTCTTTCCGGGGCCGCTCGGCGTCTCGCTCGCCGGCAAGGCGCTCGACCGCGGGGTCTGGCGGTTGGACACCCGGAACATCCGGGACTACGCGCTGGACAAGCACCGCTCGGTCGACGACACGCCGTTCGGCGGCGGTGCTGGCATGGTGATGCGTCCGGACGTGGTCGACCGCGCGCTTGGCGACGTGGCGGACCGGCCCGGGCCCGGTGGTCAACCTGTCGCCGCGCGGGCGGCCGCTGGATCAGACCGTGGTCCGCGAACTGGCGGCGGAGCCGGGGCTGACGCTGCTGTGCGGGCGCTACGAAGGGATCGACGAGCGGGTCCTGGAGGCGCGCGGCGTGCAGGAACTCAGCGTCGGCGACTTCGTGCTCTCGGGCGGCGAGGTCGCGGCGCTGACCGTGCTCGACGCGGTCGTGCGGCTGCTGCCGGGCGTGATGGGCAACGCCGAGAGCGGCGGCGACGAAAGCTTCGAGCGGGACCTTTTGGAGTACCCGCAGTACACCCGCCCGGCCGACTGGCAGGGGCGGGCGGTGCCGGCGGTGCTGCAGTCCGGCGACCACGCGCGGATCGCGCGCTGGCGCCGGGACATGGCGGAAGCGATCACCCGGGCCCGGCGCCCGGACCTCTGGGCGCGCTATCAGGCGCAGCAGGAGGCCGACGCCGCCGCCCGGCCGCGGCGCCGCAAACGGCGCGGCGGCTGCGACGAGACCGACTGACCGGGCGGCGGGCGCGCCGCCCTCAAGCGCGGGCGGGCTCCAGGGCCCGCCGCACAACCGACACGCCCTCGGGGGCGCGGCTCCCCGAACGGCCGACAACAGCGGACGAGATCAAGAAGGACCGAGAGCCATGAGCGCGATCATCAAGGAACTCGAGCGGGAAGAAGTCGCGCGCCTGACCGAGGGCAAGAAGGTCCCCGAGTTCGGCGCCGGCGACACGGTGCGCGTCAACGTCAAGGTGGTCGAGGGCAACCGCGAGCGCGTGCAGGCGTTCGACGGCATCTGCATCTCGAAGAAGGACCGCGGCGTGAACAGCTCGTTCACCGTGCGCAAGGTCTCCTACGGCGAGGGCGTCGAGCGGATTTTCCCGCTGTACTGCCCGCGCATCGACTCGATCGAGCTGCTGCGCCGCGGCGACGTCCGCCGCGCCAAGCTGTACTACCTGCGCGGCCTGCGCGGTAAGGCGGCCCGGATCCCGGAGAAGACCACCGGCGAGGCCGCGAAGAAGGCCGCCCAGGAGCGCGCCGACGCCCAGGCCGCCAAGGGCCAGGGCAAGGCCAAGCGCGGCAACAAGAAGAACAAGCCGCAGCCGGGTCAGCAGCAGTAGGCGGCGGGCGCGAGCGGTAGAGGCCACCTCCTCACCCTGGCCCTCTCCTCCCACTGGAGGAGAGGGACCCGCTGCTGCGTCCGTTTTCACGGGCATGAGAGCGCGGCACGGCGCTCCATCCCCTCTCCGCCACTGGGGGGAAAGGGAGGGGCCCGCGCGGCGAAGCCGCGTGGGAGGGTGAGGTGGCTTGCACGGCATTCGGCTCGCACGCCGCCCTGCCTGCAGACGACACGCCGGCCCGGCCGCCGCACCCGGCGCGCCGGGCCGGCGTGTGTCTGGCGCCCCCCTTTCGCCCGCCGGCCGCATGCCGGCATGCAGCGCGCCGGCGTTGTGAGCGCGGGCCGCTCGTCCTATGTTCGGTCGGTACCGGACGAACGCGACGCCCCGATGGCTTCACGGCCAGACGACGCGACGCACGACGCACGCGCGAAGACAGGAAGCGAGACCCCGACGATGAGCCAGACGCAGCAGCCCCGCACGCTGTTCGACAAACTGTGGGACAGTCACGTCGTGGAGCGGCAGGAGGACGGCACCTGCCTGCTCTACATCGACCGCCACCTGGTGCACGAGGTGACCAGTCCGCAGGCGTTCGAGGGGCTGCGCCTCGCCGGCCGGCCGGTGCGCCGCCCGGACGCGACGCTGGCGGTGTGCGACCACAACGTCCCGACCAGCGACCGCGCCAAGGGGATCGCGGAGGAGGACAGCCGCATCCAGGTCGAGACGCTGGAGCAGAACTGCCGCGACTTCGGCATCGAGATGTACGGCATGAACGACCCCCGGCAGGGGATCGTGCACATCATCGGGCCGGAGCAGGGCCTGACCCAGCCGGGCATGACGATCGTCTGCGGCGACAGCCACACCGCCACCCACGGCGCGTTCGGCGCGCTCGCGTTCGGCATCGGCACGTCGGAGGTGGAGCACGTCCTGGCGACCCAGACGCTGCTGATGAAGCCCGCCAAGAACATGCGCATCACGGTCGACGGCCCGCGCCCGGCCGGCACCACGGCGAAGGACCTGATCCTGGCGATCATCGCCAAGATCGGCACCGCGGGCGGCACCGGCCACGTCATCGAGTACGCCGGCGAGGCGATCCGCGAGCTGTCGATGGAAGGCCGGATGACGATCTGCAACATGTCGATCGAGGCGGGCGCGCGCGCCGGCATGGTGGCCCCGGACGAGACCACCTTCGAGTACATCAAGGGCCGGACCTACGCCCCCAAGGGCGGCCTGTGGGAGCAGGCGGTCGACTACTGGAAGTCGCTGCCGTCGGACCCGGGGGCGGCGTACGACACCGAGGTGGTGCTGAACGCCCGCGAGATCGCCCCGCAGGTCTCCTGGGGCACCAGCCCGCAGGACGTCGTGCCGATCGACGGCCGCGTGCCCGATCCGGGCGAGGCCGCGGACGAGAGCCGCAAGCGCTCGATGGAGCGCGCGCTCGAGTACATGGACCTCAAGCCCGGCACGCCCTTGATCGGCCTGCCGCTCGACAAGGTGTTCATCGGCTCCTGCACCAACGCCCGGATCGAGGACCTGCGCGAGGTCGCCAAGGTCGCCCAGGGCCGCAAGGTGTCCGACAGCCTGTACGCCATGATCGTCCCCGGCTCCGGCCTGGTGAAGGAACAGGCCGAGGAAGAGGGCCTGGACAAGATCTTCATCGACGCCGGCTTCGACTGGCGCGAGCCCGGCTGCTCGATGTGCCTGGCGATGAACAGCGACCGCCTCTCGCCCGGCGAGCGCTGCGCCAGCACCTCCAACCGCAACTTCGAAGGCCGCCAGGGCCGCGGCGGCCGCACCCACCTGATGAGCCCCGCCATGGCCGCCGCCGCGGCGATCGAGGGCCGGATCACGGACATCCGGGACTTCGTCTAGCGCCGAGAAGCCGTAGGGTGGGTTCGCGAAGCAACCCACCGCGCGGCGCTTACGGTTGCACGGCCGCAGATGGTGGATTGCCGCCCCGTATCAGGAGAATGGGCGCGGCGAATCCACCCTACAAGCGCCCCCTACGCGATCCGCGAAAAGGGCACGACGAGAAGGACCGCCGCCGATGGACAAGTTCACCACCCTGACGGGCGTGGCCGCGCCGGTCGACATGGACAACGTCGACACGGACATGATCATCCCCAAGCAATTCCTGAAGACGATCAAGCGCACGGGCCTCAGCGAGGGGCTTTTCTACGAGCTGCGCTTTGACGCCGACGGCAACAAGACCGACTTCGTCCTCGACCAGCCGGCCTACAGGGACGCCAAGCTGCTGATCGCGGGCGACAACTTCGGCTGCGGCTCGTCGCGCGAGCACGCGCCCTGGGCGATCCTGGATCACGGCATCCGCTGCGTGATCGCGGAGAGTTTCGCCGACATCTTCTACAACAACTGCTTCAAGAACGGCATCCTGCCGGTCGCGCTGCCCAAGCAACAGGTGCGCGCGCTGATGGAGCAGGCCAAGCAGGGCGCCAACGCGACCTTCACGGTCGACCTGGAGAACCAGCAGGTGCACGCGCCCGACGGCACGATGTATTCCTTCGAGATCGAGCCGTTCCGCAAGCACTGCCTCCTGAACGGGCTCGACGACATCGCGCTCACGCTGAAGAAGGCCGACGACATCGGCACCTACGAGCAGCAGATGGCCCGCCAGGCCCCCTGGATGTTCAAGGACGTGGCGGGGTAGGGGCGGCGCGCAGTCTTCGGGTCGTACAACGTCCGTCGCGGCGGGTCCCTCTCCCTTGACGGGAGAGGACAGGTGAGGGTGGGACTCCTCGGCTGATGGCGGGGACTTCCACCCTCACCCTCCCACGCCCTGACGGGCGCGGGCCCCGCCCTCTCCCGTCGAGGGAGAGGGGACTTTATGGCGAATCCACCGGACGGACCGCATCCAGGGCACGGCCATCGGGCCCGCGACCAGCTTTCGACATCCAATTGCCCCGCGGCTGCGTATGGACAAACAGCGGCGCCGACCCGATATGCGGGTGGCAGCCGCGCGTCCCGATCACATGACCCGTAAGGGGTTTTGCCATGCGCCTTGCCCGTACCCTGACCGCTGGCCTGTTCGCCGGCGCCCTGCTGGCCCCGGCCGGCGGCGCGGCCGCGCCCGTGAGTTTCGCCCCGGTCACGGCCGAACAGGCCGAGGACACCGGCACCCTGCGCTTCGACGTCAAGCGCGGCGGCAGCAAGATCGGCACCCACGAGCTGACCTTCCGGCGCAAGGGCGACCGCCTGACGGTCAAGGTCGACATCGACCTGTCGGTCGGCATCGGGCCGATCAAGTTCTTCCGCTACACCCACGACAACACCACGACCTGGGACAACGGGCGCGTGGTCGCGATGAAGACGCGCACCAACGACGACGGCACCGAATACCGGGTCGACGCCAAGCGCCTGGACGACGGCAGCCTGCAGGTGAAGACCAAGGACGGCACCAAGACGGTGGCGGGCACGATCCTGCCCTCGACCTACTGGATCGCCGCCACGGTTCAAGCCGACAAGCTGCTCAACACCCAGAAGGGCACGGTCGAGGACATCACCGTCGAGGCGGAGGGCCTGGACACGGTGGAGACCGCCGAAGGACCGGTGCAGGCGCAGCGCTTCGTCATTCACGGTGCGCTCGACACCCACATCTGGTATCGCGACATGAACCGCTGGGTCGGGCTGGCGTTCGACGCCCGCGGCGAACGGGTGACCTACCACCTGACCAAGCACACCGGCTACCTGCCGACCGAGCCGCCCCAAACGGGCGAAAGCTGACGCCGGCGAAAGCTGATTCCGGCAGCAACTGGGTCCAGCCGGATCCGCGCCCGGTCGCCGACCGCCCTGAACCGCACGAAGGCGCGCCGAGCCGCCCATGACCGACGCCGCCGCCGAGAGCACGCCCGCCACCAACCGGACCTTCGCCTGGTGGCAACTGGGCGCCTATGCGCTGCCGGGCATCCCGCTCGCAGCCCTGCTGCTGCCGCTCTACGTCACCCTGCCGACCTATTACGCCCAGGACCTGGGCGTGGGCCTGACGGCCGTGGGCGCGGTCTTGCTGCTGGCGCGGCTGTGGGACGTGGTGACCGATCCCGTGATCGGCGTCCTGTCCGACCGCACGCCGGGCCGGTTCGGCCGGCGCAAGCCGTGGATGGTGGGCGGTTTGCCGCTCGCGGTGGTGTCGGTCTGGTTCTTGTTCGTCCCGCTCGACTTCGTCGCCGACGGGCTGGTCGGCTGGCCGCATCTGCTGCTCTGGACGGTGCTGCTCTATACCGGCGGCACCATGATCATGCTGCCCTACAACGCCTGGGCGGCGGAGATGACCGACGACTACCACGAACGCAGCCGGGTCGCCGCGGCGCGCGAGGTCGCGATCGTCGTCGGCACGGTGGGCGCGATGGCCGGGCCCGCGCTGCTCACCCTCGAGCGCACCACGATCATGGCCGGCTTCGCCTGGGGGCTGACGATCCTGCTGCCGCTGGGCGTGCTCGCCTGCATCGTGGCCCTGCCGGACGACGCCAAGGCGCGCGTGGCGGGCGCCAGCCACCGCTTTTCCTGGTCGGTGATCACCGGCAACCGGCCGTTCCGCAAGCTGATCGTCGCCTACTTCCTGAACGGCATCGCCTACGGCCTGCCGGCGACCCTGTTCCTGCTTTACGTCGAGCACGTGCTGCAGGCCAAGGAATGGGCGTGGCCGCTGCTCGGCGTCTACTTCCTGTGCGCGGTCGCCGGCGTGCCGATTTGGCTGCGGCTGTCGCGCCGGTTCGGCAAGCACCGGGTCTGGATGGCGGCGATGGGCATGGCGGCGGCAAGCTTCTGGATCGCCGTGCTGCTCGGTCCCGGCGATATCTGGTGGTTCCTGGCGGTGTGCGTCCTGACCGGCCTGCCGCTGGGCGGGGAGCTGGCGCTGCCGCCGTCGATGCAGGCGGACGTGATCGACCTGGACACGCTGCGCTCCGGCCGGCGGCGCTCCGGGCTGTTCTTCGCCGCCTGGGGGGTGGCGACCAAGGTGCCGCTCGCGCTCGCGGTCGGCATCGCCTTCCCGGCGCTCGCGCTCGCCGGCTTCGACGCGGAGGCGGATAGCCAGTCCGCGGCCGCGCTGTTCGCGCTCGCCGCGCTCTACGCGCTCTTGCCGTGCGCGATCAAGCTACTGTCGATCTGGCTGTTGCGCGGCTACCCGATCGACGCGGCGGAGCAGGAGCGGATCAAGCGCCGGCTCGCCGACGGCGCGCCGGACGAGACAGGCCCGCGCGACAGCGCACCGCTTTCCCCAGCCGCGGGCGCGCATTAGCCTCCCGGCCATGACCGACGAGACACCCGCCTTCTACAACGACCTCGACGCCGCCTACGCCGAGGCGTGGCGCCTGCTGGACGACGGCGTCACCAACGCCAAGGCCGCCTTCCACCTGCCGTCCGTGGCGACCATCGGGCGCGACGGCGACCCGCGGGTGCGCACCGTCGTGCTGCGCGCCGCCGCGCAGGAGGAGGGCTGGCTGCAGTTCCACACCGACCGCCGGTCGCCCAAGGTGGCGGAGATCCAGGCGGAGCCGCGCGTCGCCCTGCATTTCTACGACCGCGCGGCCAAGGTACAGCTGCGCGTGCGCGCCCGCGCGCAAGTGCACGGCGAGGACGCGGTGGCCCGCGCCGCCTGGGACAAGACGCGGTCGTTCAGCCGGGTCTGCTACCGCATCGACCCCGCGCCCGGCACCCCGCTCTCCGCCCCCGACGGCTACGCCGAGCCGGAGCCGGACGATCCCGAGGTCGGCTTCGAGACCTTCCGCGTGGTGCGCGCGCACGTGCGCGAGATCGAATGGCTCTACCTCGCCGGCAAAGGCCACCGCCGCGCGCGCTTCCGCCTGGGCGCGGGCGGCTATGAGGCGATCTGGCTGACGCCGTAGCGTCAATAGAGCACGGCCGTCGTCGCGGTTTCCCGATCCGCCCCAAGTGTTCGTCCCCCTCCTCCACTGGGAGAGACTTTTGCACGGCAGCTTCGATCGCCGTCAGGCGTCCTTCGACACGGCCGCTAGAAGTGGGGTATCGCGGCGGCCACCCTCTGGTGTTGAGGAGAGGGTGGCGGCCCTCCAGGGATGTTAACACGAACTCCGCAGTGCGGGCTCAAACATTCAACTTAAGGAGGACCGCCATGATCAAGTATGCCGCCTTTGATGTTTCGGTCAACGACAGCGCGCTGTGCATCCTGGACGCCGACGGCAACATCGTGGAGGAGACCAAGGTGGCCAGCGAGGCGGACGCGGTCGCCGAGGCCTTGCGCCAGCACCGGGCGGAGATCGGGCTCGTGGGCCTGGAGGCCGGCCCGATGTCGCAGCACCTGTTCGACGGCCTGGCCGGGGCGGGCTACCCGGTGGTGTGCTGCGAGACCCGGCACACGAAGGCGTTCCTGAAGGCCCGGCGCAACAAGACCGACCGCAACGACGCCAAGGGCATCGCGCAGATGATGCGCACCGGCCTGTACCAGGAGGTTCACGTCAAGACGCGCGCCAGCCAGGAGATCCGCGCGCTGATGGGCGCGCGCAAGACGCTGCAGAGCCAGATGCTGGACCTGCAGAACAGCATCCGGGGCGTGCTCAAGAACTTCGGGCTGAAGGTCGGTAGCGTCTCAGGCGACGCGTTCGCCGCGAAGGTCCGCAAGCTGATCGCCGCTGAACCGGCGCTGCAACAAGCGATCGAGCCGTTACTCGAAGCCCTGGCCGAGCTGCGCAAGCAGTTCAAGGAGCAGGACCGGCAGGTCCGACGCCTGGCGAAAAAGGATGAGATCTGCCGGTTGTTCATGACCGCCCAGGGCGTGGGCGAACTCACGGCGCTGAGCTTCAAGGCCGGCGTCGACCAGCCGCAGCGCTTCGCCAAGTCCAAGTCGGTGGGCGCGCACTTCGGGCTTACGCCGTGGCGCTACGAGTCCGGCGAGATCGCCTACGACGGCCGGATCTCGAAACGCGGCGACGGCTCGGTCCGAGAGCATCTGTACGAGGCCGCGAACGCCACGTTGAACAACACCAAGAAGTGGTCGTGGCTGAAGGCCTGGGCGATGGAGATCGCCAAGCGCCGCGGCATGGAGAAAGCCAAGATCGCGCTGGCGCGACGTCTCGCCGAGGTGCTGCACCGGATGTGGTGCGACGGCACGACCTTCCAGTGGCAGCGGGCGGCAGCATAATGCGGCCGCGTCGCCGCCATCCGTCAGGCTGCGGCCGGCGGGCTTGGCGCAACCGGAGCGCACTGGCAGCCGGCCCCACGAGGCATACGCGAGGAGAGACGACAGCGATCATGTAGGCGCACAGCGAACACCAACAGGTTTCCGCTTCGGCGGAAAGAAGGGCCCCGCAGGGGCCGAGGGTGCGATGAGGCCGCCATTTCGCTTGGGGCAGACACGTGACCTCGCGCTAGAGATTGGCCCATCGCACTCCTCTGACCCCATCATGTGGCGGTCGCAGCACCGACCACGAAGAGAAGCATGAGCCTCTGCGGAACCTTCACCACCCAAGCGGATAGCCGTGTTGACATCAGGTGCCGCGATAGAGAAGCAAAATCGGGCAAGGTGGAATCACCTTGCTCGTGAATTTTGCTCTACCTTCAGATAGATAGAGCGCGATTCACGCTGAAGGTGAGCTCACCTTCAGCGATCGCGCTCTAGCCGAAGCCAGGAGCCGTCCCGACCATGGAGCAGCCGCCCACAGCCGCCCGCCAGCCGGCCGATCCCGCCGCCGTCGAGGGGGTCAGCGTCGACCCGCACGAGATCGGCAAATTCGCCCGCATGGCGGAGACCTGGTGGGACCCCGAAGGCGAGATGAAGCCGCTGCACGCGCTCAATCCGGTGCGCGTCGGCTACATCCGCGACCATCTGGCGGCGCACTTCAAGCCGGCGGCCGCGCCCGGCCGGTCGTTCGCGCCGCTCAGCGGGATCGATCTGCTCGACGTCGGCTGCGGGGCGGGCCTGCTGGCCGAACCGCTGGCGCGCCTGGGCGCCTCGGTGACCGGCATCGACGCCGCCGGCGAGGCGGTCAAGGCCGGGCGCGCGCACGCCGACCTGCAGGGTCTGGAGATCGACTACCGGATCGGCACGGTGGAAGCCCTGGCCGAGACGGGCCGGCAGTTCGACGCGGTCACGATCATGGAGGTGATCGAACACGTCCCCGACGTCGACGCCTTCCTCGCCACCTGCGGCCGGCTGGTGCGTCCGGGCGGGTTGGCGGTCGTCTCCAGCGTCAACCGGACGGCGAAGTCGTTCCTGCTGGCCAAGGTCGGCGCGGAATACGTGCTCGGCTGGTTGCCGCGGGGCACTCACGACTGGCGGCGCTTCGTCAAACCGTCGGAAGCCGCGCGCGGCCTGCGCGCCGGCCACCTGCGGGTGTCCGAGGTGACCGGGGTGGTGTTCGACCCGCTGAACGGCTGGCACACCGCCCGGGACAGCGACGTCAACTACATGATCGTGGCGGAGAAACCGCGGCACGGTTGAGGCGAACCGGCCGCCGGCCCTTGGAATCCACGGTCTGCCGACACAAAGTGTGGGGCGACGGCGCTCAACCCGCGCCCGCGGGGTCCCGATCGCCCCCCGCGCGGACCGGCTGCAACATGCGGCCGGGCTGGCGCGGGTTGACCCCCGCGCGCGACCAGACGATCCACCCCCAGAGCCGAACCACCCCCCGGAAGAGACAGCCGAGAAGGAACACCATGTCGCTGACCAAGACGCTCGCAAGCTGCGCGGCCGCGGTCGCCCTCGCCCTCGCCGCGCCGACGGGCATCCCGAACGCCAGCGCCCAGGACGGCGGGCTCGAAACCCAGCTCGACCAGCAACAGGGCGGCGGCCTGCAGACCCAGCAGAACCAGGGCCAAGGCCAAGGCCAGGGCCAAGGCCAGGGCCAGGGCCAAGGCCAAGGCCAGGGCCAGCAGGCCAACATCGAGAGCACCAGCTACGAGGACTGGGTCGTCCAGTGCCGCGTCCAGGACGGCCAGAACGGCCCCTGCCGGATGGGCCAGGGCGTGCGCAACAGCGACAACCAGCAGGAAATCATGCAGGTGATCGTGGCGCGCACCCCGCAGCAGGGCCCGATCGCCAACTTCATCGTGCCGCTGGGCGTCAACCTGCAGGCCCCGCTGCAGATCGCGGTCGACGGCAACAAGCTGGGACAGGCGGACTTCGTCTCCTGTGTCCAGCGCGGCTGCGTCGCGCGGATGCAGGTGTCCGACGGCATGCTGAGCGCGATGAAGCAGGGCCGGCGGCTGCAGGTCACGCTGACCGGTCAGCGCGGCAACACCCGCACCGTGCCGGCGAGCCTGCTGGGCTTCACCGACGCCTACAACGCGCTGACGTCCTAGGCCGTCCCGTCCGACGCGCCTGAACCCCAAGGCCGCCCGTGGCGCCGCCGCCGTCCGACTGGGTCTGCCGCTTCGCCGGCTGCGTGCCGGCGGGGCCGGTGCTCGACCTCGCCTGCGGCGGCGGCCGTCATGGCCGGCTGTTCCGCGCCCGCGGGCATCCGGTCACGCTGGTCGACCGCGACCTGTCGGGCGTCGCCGACCTGCGCGGCCGGGACGGGGTGGAGACCCTCGAGGCCGACCTGGAGGACGGTCGCGCGTTTCCGCTCGCCGGCCGCGGCTTCGCCTGCGTGGTGGTGACCAATTACCTGCACCGCCCGCTCGTGCCCGCCCTGATCGCCGCGGTGCAGCCGGGCGGCGTGCTGCTGTACGAGACGTTCGCCCAGGGCCAGGAGCGCCTGGGCCGGCCGACCAACCCCGCCTTCCTGCTCGAACCCGGCGAACTGCTGGCCGCGGTGCAGGGCGCCCTCACCGTCACCGCCTACGAGGACCGCACCCTCCACCGCCCCGACCCGGCGCGCGTCCAACGAATCTGCGCGGTGCGGGGCGGGTAGGAGGCCAGTTGAGGTGTGCCCGGCGCAAACGGACCCGCCTCGACGCCGTCTCTAGCGCCCGCCCCCTGACACCCGGCCGCGACATCGGCCGCAGCGCCCCAAATACCGGCCGAGATGGGCGCGCCTCGGAGCGGAAGGGGGTGACCCAAAGCCGACATACTGCACTGCATTCATACATTAACGAAATCCCATATAGAATAGGTTTAGGCATTTATATAAATTAAAATACGCTCTCCAACTAATTTCGTATTTTACAAAATTTCCAGCTATAGTTGTCATAAATGTATTGCCTTCCAAGTGTTCTCGAAAAACAATATTATGACTATCCTGAATAGAAATGCCTTGCCCTTGATAGCTACCAGAGAACGACTCGCTCGCAAATTTTTCAGGTGTATAAAACAACTCACCTGCGTGAGCGACCGCATGACCAACCTGTCGACGATTTGCAGGGAAAAATTTATGGAATTCTCTTTCAGCACTGCGCAAATATCGAAAGTTTACATGACTCCGAAGCGTAGGACATGTTTTGAATGACGACCGGATACCATGCATCATTCTCGAAAAATGATACAACATCATTCCCCCGTCTCTTGCAGCAAGAGTAAGCCATTGTGAGTTCATTGATTCAATATTACTTATACCTTTCGCTGTTACATCACCAGATTTGCTTGCATTAAAAAGTATTAGATCGCTCTCAAAATTATCAAGATAATCCTTTAATTCATGAAGATTTGACTCAATTACCCAGGCAGCATGTTTTTCGGACTTCGGGAATATTAATTCTCGTCACGATGCTGGCGGATTTAACTTGGCGATTGAAAATTCTGCGCAGGTCTGGGAATAATACTCCGTCATCGTAAGGACCCGCGTATCCAATAAAACAGAATTCTTCTATCATTTCCGGAACTTGCATATCGATTGACGTAGGTCTCGACTCTACGATGGAAGTGTCCATGGTGTGCCCGATTTCACCTCGGATAACCTGTACACTTTGCGCCACAACAGACGAAACAGGCTAGGCGCCTCTGAACCTAGCGACCGCCCCTGGCCCAACCCCGCCAACGTCCCGTTCACCTCGCTCGTCCGAAGGGCCGCCAATAGCAGCCGCACAGGCGGCCTCTCCCAGACCCGCGGTCTAGCTCTCCACCACCTCGAACCCCCGGTCGTGGGTGAGCGACGGGATCCAGCCGCGCGCCTGCGTTACGGCCGCGGGGTCGATCTCGGCCGTGATCACGCCGGGTCCGTCGTCGCCCGCGTCGGCGATCACCTCGCCCCACGGCGCCACCACCAGGCTGTGGCCGTAGGTGCGCCGGCCCTGGGCGTGCTCGCCGACCTGCGCGGGGGCGAGGACGTAGCTGCCGGTCTCGATCGCCCGGGCGCGCAACAGGGTGTGCCAGTGCGCCCGGCCCGTCACCTGGGTGAACGCGGCGGGCACCGTGAGCACGCCGGCCCCGGCGTGCGCCAGCGCCCGGTAGAGCGCGGGAAAGCGCACGTCGTAACAGACCGTAAGCCCGAGGCGCGCCCACGGCGTGTCCGCCACGACCGCGCGTTCGCCCGGACGGAAGGCGTTGGATTCGCGGTAGGTCTGGCCGTCCGGCACGTCGACGTCGAACATGTGGATCTTGTCGTAGCGCGCGGCGATCCGCCCCCGATCGTCGAACAACAGCGAGCGGTTGGCGAGCCGGCCGTCGCCGCCAGCCGCCGCGCCGTCGTCCACCCGCACGGCCGTCGAGCCCAGCAGCAGCCAGATCCCGAGTTCCCGCGCCAGGTCGCCGAACGCGGCCACGGCCGGGTGCGCGTCCTCCGTCGGCACCGCCGCGCGCAGCTGCGTATGGTCGGGCTGCAGGATCGGCGTGTTCTCCGGCGTGGCGACGAGCTGCGCGCCCGCCGCCGCGGCCTCCCGGATCAACCGGTCGGCGGCCGCCAGGTTGGCGTCGAACGCGGGCCCGCTGGTCATCTGCACCAGCCCGGCCCGGAACGCGCGGCCCGCCTCGCCCACGGCCTACGCCTGACCGGCCAGAAGGCCGTCCAGCTTGCCCTGGCGGTCCATCTCGAACAGTTCGTCGCAGCCGCCCACGTGGGTCTCGCCGATGAAGATCTGCGGCACCGTGTGCGCCCCGCCGGCGCGCTCCATCATCTCGGAGCGGCGCTTGGAGCTCATCGTGATGTCGATCTCCTCCATCTGCTCCACGCCCTTTTGCTTCAAGAGCTTCTTCGCCCGGCTGCAAAAGGGGCAGAGCATCTTGGTGTACATCGTGACGTCAGCCATCGGCGTCCTCGCGTTGCGGTTGGGGCGTTGCGGTGGATATCTGGGGCGAACGCGCAATCGGACTGCCGCGCGCAGCGCCGCCCGGCATCGTCTTTCCCGCGTCTGGCTTCGGACTCTACAGCCCGTCGGCGCGAAAATCACGGGGGGCGGCCGCCGTCTCCTCTGGGCCTACGCCGGGGCGGCCGGACGGACCACCCGCGCGAGCGTCAGCACGTCGACCTGCCGGGCGCCGGCGCGCTTGAGCACCCGGGCGCAGGCGGCGGCCGTCGCGCCGGTGGTCAGCACGTCGTCCACCAGCACGACCGCGCGCCCGCGCACCCGGGCGGCGTGCCGCGGGTGCACGGCGAACGCGCCGGCCACGTTGCGGCTGCGCCCGGTCCGCGAGAGATGCCCCTGGCTCGGCGTGTTGCGCCGGCGCAGCAGCAGGTCGGGCACCACCGGCACGGCCGACAGCCGGCCGAGCTGGTTGGCGAGCAGCGCCGACTGGTTGTAGCGCCGGGCGAGCAGGCGCCAGCGGTGCAGCGGCACCGGCGCGATCAGGTGCGCGTCCACCAGCAGCTCGTGGCCGGCGCGCGCCATCCACTGCGCGAACGCGGGCGCGGCCTCGGTCCGGTCGGCGTGCTTGAAGCCCAGCACCAGCCCGCGGCTGCCGGCGTCGTAGGCCATCACCGCGCGCGCCCGGGCGTACGGCGGCGGGTCGGCGTGGCAGGCCGCGCACAGCGTGTCGCCGCCGTCGGCCTCCGGGGCCAGCTCGAACGGAAAGCCGCAGCAGCGGCACATCGGCGGGCCCAGGAAGGATACGCCTTCCCAGCAGACGGGACACAGCATGCCGGGCGCATCGACCTGGCCGCCGCAGGCCAGGCAGCGCGGCGGCAGCAGCGCGTTCAGGACCGTGCGGCCGGCCGTCTTCAGCCACACGGCCGGGACGCGCGGGCCGGTCACCGCCATCGCCCGGCCCCGCGCGTGCGACACCCGCCAATCGGCCTTTGCCGCGAGGTGCCCGCCGGCCCATATTCGCGGCCATGACCGATCAGCCGCACAGCGTGTTCGACCGCGCCACCGTCCGCCGCCACCGCGACCGCGCCGCGCGCGACTTCGCCCGCTACGAGTTCCTGACGGCCGAGGTCGCGGACCGGCTCGCCGACCGGCTGGACGACGTCCGCCGGGCGTTCCCGCTGGCCCTCGACCTGGGCGCGCGCGACGGCGTGCTCGCGCGTACGCTCCAGGGCCGCGGCGGGATCGAAACGCTGGTGGAAAGCGACCTGTCCGGCGCGATGGCCGCCGCGGCGGGAGAGCGCGATCGCCGTGACGGGCCGATCGCGGGGCTGCACCGCCCGCGGGTGATCGCCGACGAGGAGGTGCTGCCGTTCGCCGACAAGGCGTTCGACCTGGTGCTCTCCAACGTCTCGCTGCACTGGGCGAACGATCTGCCGGGGGCGCTGTTGCAGATCAACCACGCCCTCAAGCCGGACGGGCTGTTCCTCGCCACCCTGTTCGGCGGCGCCACGCTGTACGAGCTGCGCACCTGCCTGATGCAGGCGGAGGAGGAGGTCGAGGGCGGCGCCGGCCCGCGGGTCAGCCCGTTCGCGCAGAACCAGGACGGCGCCGAACTGCTGCAACGCGCCGGCTTCGCGCTGCCGGTGACCGACGTCGACAGCCTGACGGTCACCTACCCCGACGCGCTGAAGCTGATGGACGACCTGCGCGGCATGGGCGAGAGCAACGCCGTCCACGCCCGGCGCAAGGCCTGGACCCGGCGGGAGACGCTGGTCCACGCGGCCCAGCTGTACGAGGAGCAGTTCGGCAACGGCGACGGCACGATCCCGGCGACCTTCGAAGTGATCTACCTGACCGCCTGGCGCCCGGACGCCAGCCAGCCGCTGCCGCTGCGCCCGGGCGAGGCGCGCAACAGCCTGGCCGAGGCGCTGGGCACGGAAGAAGTGCCGACCGGGATCAAGGCGCGGCCGAAGTAAGCGCCCGACCGCCGGCCGCGGCTCCCACCGACCGCCCCGCCCCATGCCTAGCGCTGGAGCGTGCCGTGGCCGACCTGGCTGTGGCCGTCCTCGGTCGCCGCGCGGCGGTAGTATTCCAGGATGAAGACCCGGATGCCGGCGGTCAGGGTCCGCTCCGCGCGGATCCGGTCGACGTGGGTGCAGAGATCGTGCATCGACTGCTGCTCGCGCCGGCAGATCTCCTCCAGCGCGTCCCACATCGCCCGTTCCAGGCGCAGGCTGGTCCGCCGCCCCTCCAGCGTGACGTTGCGCGAAACCAGCGTACTCATGATTCCGCGCTCCGATGCGACGGACCGGTCACACTTGGCCGGCGATCATCCCGTTCGCGGACCGGGCGGCCGCCAGCCCGCCTCTGCTCCGCACCCTCTCGCTGCAGCCGGTCCGGACTCATCAGCCCCACCGGCCACGCCGCCCCATCGACGTTCACCTTCGACAAATCCCCCTAGCACCCAAGCTCTAGAGCGACATGCTCGAAGGCCGAACCGGCCTTCGGGCTGAATGTCGCTCTAACTCCTTGAAGAGAGGGCAAGATTCAGCTGGAAGGTGATTCCACCTTCCAGCATCTTGCCCTAGGCATACGATTGCGTGGGTCGATTTAGGGCAACCCAGGGTGGCAACGCAAGCCTTCGGTGGTTGTATGCTTCTAGGGTATAAAAACGTCTGGGTGAACCAAAACTTAAAATATCCGTTAATAACCGGACATTAGGCAAAACGGGCTACAGAAAGTCGCGCAGCAGGGCGGTCAGGGGGACGTCCGCTTCCGGCATCGGGTAGTCGCGCAGGCGCGCCGGCTGTACCCACTTCAGCCCGTCGTGCTCGAGCGCCCGCGGCTGGCCCTGCCACACCCGGCAGACATAAAGCGGCATCAACAGATGGAAGTCGTCGTAGGTGTGGGAGGCGAAGGCGATCGGCGCCAGGCAACTCGCCCGGGTGTCGATGCCGAGTTCCTCCGACAGTTCCCGGATCAGCGCGGCCTCCGGCGTTTCGCCGTCCTGCACCTTGCCGCCGGGGAATTCCCACAAACCGGCCATCGCCTTGCCTTCCGGCCGGCGGGCGATCAGCACCCGGCCGTCGTCGTCGACCAGCGCCGCGGCCGCGACCAGGACGATCCGGGCGGGTGCAGACGATCGCGTGTCGGCCTGCCAGCAGCCGGTCGCTTGTTCACTCACGTTGGGCGCCTCGGTTAGTCGGTTAGCTGCGATAGTCCGCGTTGATGTCGATGTAGCCGTGGGTGAGGTCGCAGGTCCACACCGTGGCCGCGCCGTCGCCCACGCCGACGTCGACGTCGATCTCGATCTCCCGGCCCTGCATGTGGGCGGCGACCGGCGCCTCGTCGTAGTCTGGCACGGCCTCGCCGTGGCGCGCGATCTCGGTGCCGCCGATCGCGATCGACAGGCGGTCGCGGTCGGCCCGCTCGCCCGCCTTGCCCACGGCCATGACGATCCGGCCCCAGTTGGCGTCCTCGCCCGCGATCGCGGTCTTGACCAGGGGCGAGTTGCCGATCGAAAGGCCGATCCGTTTGGCCGCCGCGTCGCTCGCCGCGCCGGCCACGCGGATGGTGACGAACTTCTGCGCGCCCTCGCCGTCGCGCACGACCTGCTGGGCCAGATCGGTCATCACCGCCTCCAGCGCGCGGCGGAAGTCCGCCAGGCGCGGGTCGTTCGGGTCGGTCACGGTGGCGTTGCCGGCCCTGCCGGTGGCGGCCAGCAGCAGGGTGTCGCTGGTCGAGGTATCGCCGTCGACCGTGATGCAGTTGAAGGTGCGTTCGCTCACCTCCCCAAGCAGGGTCTGCAGCGCGTCCGGCGCGATGTCGGCGTCGGTGAAGGCGAACGCCAGCATGGTCGCCATGTCCGGCTGGATCATGCCGGAGCCCTTGGCGATCCCGGCCAGGGTCACGGTGGTGCCGTCGATCTCGGCGGTCGCCGTCGCGCCCTTGGGGAAGGTGTCGGTGGTCATGATCGCCCGGGCGACCTGGTCCCACCCGCCGGGCGCCAGCTCGCCCGCGAGCGCGTCCAGATGGCCGGTGATCCGCTCCGCCGGCAGCGGCTCGCCGATCACGCCGGTGGAGGCGAGCAGCACGTCGTGCTCGCCGCAGCCGAGCGCGCGGGCGGTCGCCTTCACCTCCGCGCCCGCGGTGTCCTGCCCGCGCTTGCCGGTGAACGCGTTGGCGTTGCCGGCGTTGACCAGGATCGCCCGGCCGCGCCCGCCGGTCTTGGCGAGCGCCGCCCGGCACCAGTCGACGGGCGCGCTCGCGGTCAGCGAGCGGGTGAACACGCCGGCGATGCTGGAATGCGCGGCCAGCTCGATCAGCGCGACGTCCAGCCGGCCGGTGGTGTAGCGCACGCCGCACGCCTTCGCCGACGCGCGCACGCCGGCGATCGCGGGGATGTCGGGAAAGCGTTCAGGCGCGAGCGGGGAGACGGGGGGCATGGCGTGGAACTCGAGAACTCGGTGTGCAGGGGCGAGGGTCGCCCTTAAATCCCCTCGCCCTCGAGGGGAGAGGGAGGGCCGCGCGGCGCAGCCGCGTGGGAGGGTGAGGGTCGGACTCCCCGGCGCGCGTTCAGGACTCCCACCCTCACCTGTCCGCTCCCCTCAAGGAGAAATTACACGCGGGCATGAGCAACCGTGTAGCGTGCTTCGACACGCCAGCCTGCGGCTGGCTACTCAGCATGAAGCGAGAGCTAAGTTCCTAATAAACCTAATTCTTCATCCTGAGTAGGACGCCGAAGGCGTCCGTGTCGAAGGACCCGATACGGGTCCCTGCCGAGTTGTGCAAATGTCTTCCTCAAGGGAGCGGGACCCGCCGCGGGCGGCCGTTCAACACGCCCGCGGCGGGTCGGAAAGCCGCGGCTTTACTGCCCGCCGGGCATCACGGCGCCGCCGCCGCTGCCGCCCTGGCGGCCGGCGCCGCCGCCGCCGAGGTTTGGCTTGTCCTCGACCTGCTTGCGGCGCTCCGGGAAGGTCTCGATCTCGGCCCCCTCGCGCAGGTCGGAAAGCACCGACTGCACCGCCTGCTGGCGGACCTGCTGGCGCAATTGGTCCTGCATCTCCTCGAAGCTCTTGGGCTCCTGGGTGCGCTTGTCGGTCACCTTGATGACGTGCCAGCCGAACTGCGTCTCGACCGGTTCGTCGACGACCTCGCCGACGTCGAGCCCGAAGGCGGCCTTGGAGAACGGCTCGACCATCTCGCCCTTGCCGAAGAAGCCGAGGTCGCCGCCCTGCTTGCCGGACGGACCGGTCGAATGCTCGGAGGCGAGTTCGGCGAACTTCGCGCCTTCGTCCAATTGCTTGATCAGGTCCTGCGCCAGCTGCTTGTCGTCGACCAGGATATGGCTGGCCTTGACCTGTTGCTGCGGCGGATTCTTCTTCTTGTACTCGTCGTAGGCTTGGCGCAGGCGCTCCTCGGTGATGTAGTCCTCGATCTTCTGGTTCAGGAACACCTCGCGGGCGACCTGCTCGCGCACCTCGGCCATGCGCTGCTTGAACGCCTCGCTCTGATCGACGTCGCTGTTAAGCGCGGCCTCGCCCAACAGCTGCATGTCGACCATGCGGTCGAGCAGGGCGGGGAAGATGCGCTGGAACTGCTGCTGGTACTGCTGGGGCAGCTGCTTGGCGGACTCCACCACCGCGTCGTAGCGGATCTCCTCGCCGTTCACGACCGCGACGACGGGGTTGGCGTCCGCGCCGTTGCCGGACGCGCTGTCGCTCGCGGACGCGCTGTCGGGGCCGGAGGCGCTGTCGGTGCCGGAGTCCTGCGCCGCGGCCGCGCCCGGCAGGGCCAGGGCGGCGGCGCACGCAAGCGCGGTCAGGCGGGTGCGCAGCGGGCTCATCACGGGATCGATCCTCCTTTGAAGACGGTTTGCCAGAACGTACGATGGGCCGGACGCGGTCACGGGCGGCCGCTCGGGTCGCCGACGGCGCCCCGCGTCCGCGCCGATGTCGTCAAATCTTCATTTCCGGGCACGCTGGTGTGCCGACTGCGGTCGACGAACGCCGGGGCGCCCCGTCGTCAAATGGGAAGCCTGGCCCGGCGCGCCCACCCGGTCGCGGCAACGGTTGGGCCGAAAGCCGCGTCAGCGCGTGCCCCATGGACGCGCCGTGCGGACATTGATGCACGCCGGTTGGGGCGGGCACAACCCGGCCGCGGCATCGACCCGACGCCCCGGACGAAATGGCGCGCGAGGGCGCGCATCGGGCATCGCGCGGGGGGCCTCGCGCACCCATGCCGCGACACCGGGCAACGTTGACACTGTATGGCGCCTTCCCTAAGTGTCAGGCGACGCCGCGCGGCCCCGGCTACCGGGCCGCGAGCGGCATTTCAAATCCGTCTTTTTCAAGGACTCACGCATGATCGGCGCGCTCGGCCAAAAGCTGTTCGGCACGGCCAACGACCGCTTCCTCAAAGGGCTGCGCAAGCAGGTCGAGCAGATCAACAAGCTCGAACCCGAGATGGAGAAGCTGTCCGACCAGGAGCTGCGCCAGCGCACGGACTGGTTCAAAGAGCGGCTGAACAAGGGCGAGACGCTGGACGATCTGCTGGTCGAGGCGTTCGCGACCGTCCGCGAGGCGGCCAAGCGCACACTCGGCCAGCGCCACTTCGACGTGCAGCTCTTGGGCGGCATCGTCCTGCACAAGGGCATGATCTCGGAGATGAAGACCGGCGAGGGTAAGACGCTGGTCTCCACGCTGGCCGTCTATCTGAACGCGCTCGCCGGCAAGGGCACGCACGTGGTCACGGTCAACGACTACCTGGCCGAGCGCGACGCCGAGTGGATGGGGTCGATCTACCGCTTCCTGGGCCTGACCGTCAGCTGCATCAAGAACGGCATGCCGGACGCCGAGCGGCGCAACGCCTACGCGTGCGACGTCACCTACGGCACCAACAACGAGTTCGGCTTCGACTATCTGCGCGACAACATGAAGTTCCAGCTGGAGGACATGGTCCAGCGGGACTTTTTTTTCGCCATCGTCGACGAGGTGGACTCGATCCTGATCGACGAGGCGCGCACGCCGCTGATCATCTCCGGACCGACGGAGACCACCTCCTCGCTCTACGTCTCCGCGAACGAGCTGATCCCGCATCTAAGCGAGGAGGACTACGAGACGGACGAGAAGGCGCGCGCGGTCAACCTGACCGAAAACGGCGTCACCAAGGTCGAGGAGCTCGCCCGCGCCCGCGAGCTGATGGGCGAGGGCTCGCTGTTCGACATCGACAACGTCGGCCTGCTGCATCACGTCAACCAGGCCCTGCGCGCCCACAAGCTGTTCCAGCGCGACCGCGACTACATCGTCAAGGACGGCAAGGTCGTCATCATCGACGAGTTCACCGGCCGGATGATGGAGGGCCGGCGCTTCTCCGAAGGCCTGCACCAGGCGCTGGAGGCCAAGGAAGGCGTGGCGATCCAGAACGAGAACCAGACGCTCGCCTCGATCACCTTCCAGAACTACTTCCGCCTCTACCCCAAGCTGTCCGGCATGACCGGCACGGCGATGACCGAGGCGGGCGAGTTCGCCGAGATCTACGGCCTGGAGTGCGCCGAGATCCCGACCAACAAGCCGATGATCCGCAAGGACCTCGACGACGTCGTCTACCGCACGGCGAGCGAGAAGTACGACGCGATCGTCGAGCGGATCCGCGAGTGCCACGAACGCCAGCAACCGGTGCTGGTCGGCACGGTGTCGATCGAGAAGTCCGAGCAGGTCTCGGAGATGCTCAAGCAGGCGGGCATCCCGCACAAGGTGCTGAACGCCCGCTACCACGAGCAGGAGGCCTACATCATCGGGCAGGCCGGCTCGCCCGGGGCGGTGACGATCGCGACCAACATGGCCGGCCGCGGCACCGACATCCAGCTCGGCGGCAACCCGGAAATGCGGATCGAGCAGGAAACCCAGGGGCTGTCGGAGGCCGAGGCCGCGAAGAAAGCCGAGGAAATTCGCCAGGACTGCGCGGAGAAGGCCAAGGTCGTGCGCGAAGCCGGCGGCCTGTTCGTGCTCGGCACCGAGCGGCACGAGAGCCGGCGGATCGACAACCAGCTGCGCGGCCGCTCCGGCCGGCAGGGCGACCCGGGCGCCTCGCAGTTCTTCCTGTCGCTGGAAGACGACCTGATGCGGATCTTCGGCTCCGAGCGCATGGACAGCATGCTGGGCAAGCTCGGGCTCGAGGAAGGCGAGGCGATCACCCACAAGTGGGTCAACAAGGCGCTGGAAAAGGCGCAGTCCAAGGTCGAGGCGCGCAACTTCGACATCCGCAAGAACCTGCTCGAGTTCGACGACGTGATGAACGACCAGCGCAAGGTCATCTACGAGCAGCGTCGCGAACTGATGCAGGCCGAGGACGTCTCGGAGACCGTCACCGAGATGCGCCACCAGACGATCGAGGACCTGGTCTCCAAGTACGTGCCCGAGAAGGCCTACCCCGAGCAGTGGGAACTGGAGACGCTGGCCGAGGAGTGCCGGCGCGTGCTCGCGCTCGACCTGCCGGTCCAGGACTGGGCGCAGGAAGAGGGGATCGCCGACAAGGAGATCCACGAGCGGCTTACCCGCAAGTCGGACGAGCACATGGCGGAAAAGGCGGCCAACTACGGCCCCGAGCTGATGCGCCATGTGGAAAAGCAGATCGTGCTGCACGTGGTCGACAAGAAGTGGAAGGAGCACCTGCTCAACCTCGACCACCTGCGCCACGGCATCGGCTTGCGCGCGTTCGCGCAGCGCAACCCGCTGCACGAGTACAAGCAGGAAGCCTTCGAGATGTTCCAGACCATGCTCGCGGCGGTGCGCGAGGAGGTCACCTTCCTGCTCTCACACGTCGAGCTGCGCGCGCAGGAGCCCGAGCAGGCGAACATCCGCCACGAGCAGCCGCGCACGACCGAAAGCCGCGGCGACCCCGCGATGGCGGACGCCGGGGCCGAAGCCAGCCAGCCGGAGATGGCGCTCGCCGGTGCCGGCGGCGGCGCCCAGCCCGCGGCCCCCGCGGGCGGTGGCGGCCGGCGCGCAGCCGGTGCGCCACGCAAGCGGGGCAGACGCCGATCCGAACGACCCCGCGACCTGGGGCAAGGTCGGACGCAACCAGCCCTGCCCCTGCGGCAGCGGGCAGAAGTACAAGCACTGCCACGGCCGGATGCAGTAGGCCTGCGATGGCGCCAGCGCCCCGGCCGCCGTTCCGCGGGTCGGCGGCGCGACGGCACCGACCGCGCGGTTCCCCGACGGAACGTGCCGAACGCGGCCAGCGCCCGCCGCGTGCCCTATTAAGTAAACCTGGACTACTGCATCCTGGTCGTCTGCTTTCGAACGCAACCGGAAGTGACACCGTGAGGTCCGGTCGTCCGGGTCGGGCCACCTCCTGCCGACCCAGCGCGGAACAGTGTCGGCCGTTGTTAAGGGCACTCCTGCCGGTGGCGGGTGCTGTGTGTCAGGGTTGGAACTGGCCGAGAGCGGGCCGAAGAAGAGCTTGCATCTCTTCCTCGCTGCGCTCTCGCCAGGGCGCGCGACCGTCAAGGACCGCCCGCGCCGCGAAGCGCTCGGCCACGATATCGGGCCGCCGCCCTCCGAGTTTGTAGAGAGCGAGGAGGCGAAACGCATCGAAGCCGTCGACGTCGGTAGCCGAGAAGATCCATGTGCCCCTGCAGCTGCCTGGTCCAACCTATGGTCGCTTTGAGTTGATCGGCTGCTGAAGCGATGCTCCGCCAACCTTGACGAAGCGTGACGGGGAACAGCTTCCCGAGAGGCGTTCTTGATTTTTGCCGGCTAAGCCATATATACTCCCGTAGCCCGTAAGCAACGCGGGCCGTTAGCAATCCTGACAACCTTTGGAAGGAGAGGAATGGAAGGCACGAGGTGATAAAATCATTCGCGGATCCGGAGACTGAGAAGATCTTCAATCACGAAAGGTCAAGCAAAATCGCACGTGACATTCAACCGCGAGCTCTCCGAAAGCTGCGTCATCTGAATGCCGCGACACAATTGCAAGACTTGAGGTCTCCGCCCGGCAATCGCCTAGAGGAGCTATCGGAGATCGAGCCGGACAACACAGCATCCGCATCAATGATCGATGGCGGCTATGCTTCGAATGGAACAACGGTGCACATAACGTGGAGGTTGTCGACTACCACTGAAACCGATGAGGCAGCAAGCGGCCCGACCGAATACGGGTTAGTACGATAGGCATCCAGGCAGGCATTTAGGAAGTAGAAAGATATCATTATGGCCGAGCTGCCAAACATCCATCCGGGCGAGGTGCTCCAGGAAGACTTCCTGGAGCACCTTGGCCTGTCCGCGTACCGATCGCCAAGGATTTGGATATCCCTCAAACGCGTATATCCGCGATCTGCATGGCGAGCGCAGCATCACGGCCGACACGGCAACACGCCTTGGCCGGTATTCCGTACATCTGCGGCGTTCTGGCTGAAACCTTCAGGCCGACGAAATGGTCTGGAGGAGCTGCGGCGAACCAAGAGCGGCGAGATCGAGCGCATCAGGCCGCGTGAAGATATCCCGATGGCGGATACCGCAGCAGAATAGCTGCGAGAGTGTGCGCGTCTTTTCCTGAGCCCCGTGAGAGAGGCGACAGCCCCAGCGACGACGCCGCGTACCCTCGAAACAACGAGCCTTCACCAATGTAGCCGCGGGCCACAGGTAGCGACTTCCAACGCCTCTGGTTCGTGATCGCGCGCTCGGACATGCCCTTGGCGGCGGCCAACGTTGCAAAGCCAGCACGGGTGCTGTGAGCGCCGAAGCGTCGACACCTTTCGGGTGTCGGCCATCTGGGTGAGGTAGAGCGCGACCGTCTGCCGATCCGTCGGTACGGCCTCGAATCCGTTGTCGGGTGCACCAGACGGCGAAATCGTGCCAGTCAGCCGCGTAGGCCTTGCGGGTGCTGCTCTGGCCTTGGACTTGTTCACGGACGCGCTCGCCTTCTCGCAGAGGTCCTGCAGGCCGTCGGCCTGCTGGTGATAACCCTTGTTGGCGGCATGGTTGGCTCGACGGCGCTGGGTGCAATGCTTGGCGGGGATCGCATCATCGTGTGGATGTTCGCAACGCTTTTCGTGTGGTTCCTGGCGTTCGGTCTGGCTGCCAGCGTCTCGTGGTTCGGGCTTGTGCGGCCGTAGCCGGTGCCCCGCCCCACCCGGACTCGGCGATCCGCATCAGCGCGTGGGTGCAGCCGGTGCAGAAGCCAGATCATCTCGCGGCAGAACGGGGCGACCACCCACACTGATCTGCGGAAGGCCAAGTCCAGGAACGATCGACCGGCTGGCGGTAGCACACTGGCGGACGCGCGAAGTAGGCCGCTATCTGAGGCATCTCTGACGCGGAACCGCGATTGGCGGGCGACAGCGATGGGTACCTCCCGGACACTCGGTCCGCGCAGCAGGGACGGGCCGCTGTCGCAGGGCCTCCGGCCTGGCGGGTGGACCCCTCTGTCAGGAGCTGGCCCCCGAAGCTGAGCCCGACCTCGCCCATTTCCAGCAGCACCTGTCCCGGCGCTTGCGCTCCAGCGCGCCGCCGCGTGAAGGCGCGCAGGCGGTGCAGTTCGGCTTCCAGCACGTCGCCGCACCGGACCTCGATGGTCGCCGCCTTGTCGCGGTGGGCGCCGCCCAGCGGCTCCTCGATCACCTGGTCGATCACCTGCAGCTTGTGCAGGTCCTGGGCGGTCAGTTTCAGCTGCTCGGCGGCGTCCTTGGTGTTCTCGCCGCTGCGCCACAGGATCGACGCGCAGCCCTCGGGCGAGATCACCGAGTAGACCGAGTGCTCCAGCATGTAGACGCTGTTGGCGCTGGCGATGGCGATCGCGCCGCCGGAGCCGCCCTCGCCGATGATCACTGAGATCAGCGGAACCTTGACCTCCAGGCAGGTCTCGATCGACCGGGCGATCGCTTCCGCCTGGCCGCGCTCCTCCGCGCCGACGCCCGGATAGGCGCCGGGCGTGTCGACCAGGGTGAAGACCGGGACCTGGAAACGCTCCGCCAGGCGCATCAGGCGCTGGGCCTTGCGATAGCCCTCCGGCCGGGCCATGCCGAAGTTGTGTTTCACCCGGGTGGCGGTGTCGTGGCCCTTCTCCTGGCCGATCCACACACTGGAGAAACCCCGAAACCGCGCCAGGCCGCCCTCGATCGCGCGGGAATCCTCGCCGTACACCCGGTCGCCCGCCAGCGGCTGGAAGTCCGTCGACCAGCGGCGCGATGTAGTCGCCGAAGTGCGGCCGCTCCGGATGCCGGGCGACCTGGGTCTTCTGCCACGGCGTCAGCCTGGCGTAGGTCTGGCGCAGCAGCCGCTCGGCCTTGGCCTGGAGCTTTTGCACCTCCTCCTGGATGTTGACTCTCGGAATCGTCGGTCAGGTGGCGCAGTTCCTCGATCTTGCCTTCGAGTTCCGCGATCGGTTTTTCGAAATCCAGGAAGTGCATGGTCGTTGGGGCCGTGGTGGGACCGGAGAGGGGAGACGGCCGCGATCGGGCGGCACGGCGCGCAACCTAGCGGGCGCGCCCGGTCCGGACAACCAGGTGCGATCGAGCGGGCCCACGCGCCGACAGCCACGGTTGCGCCGACGGGCGGCTGGCTTGACCCCGTGGCGCCGGCGGGCCAAGGTTACGCCCACGAAGCGTTCCGACGGGAGCCCCGCCGCAAAAGGGGCTGAGAAACCGTCCGGTGCCGGCTTGGCGCGTGGGTGCACGGCGCTATAGCCGGCGGCGGCGGTGACCGTTCGAACCTGATCCGGGTCATGCCGGCGTTAGGGAACGAACGCGGACCCGACCACCTGCGCCCGGGCGTCTCTGTTCGCCCCGGCTGGCGTGCTGGCCGGTCGGCGTTGCGCCACGCGTCTCATCCCGGATCTTCGCTCGCGCAACCGGTGCCGCCCGGAGGTTCTCCGGCGGCCCCCGAACGGAGGTCCGATCCATGCCAAGCCTGACAACCGGGATCCGCGGCCTTGCCGCCGTCCTGCTGGTCGCCGCGTTCGCCCTGCCCGCCCGCGCGGCGGCGAAGGACGAACTCACCCTGGTGCTCGACTGGTTCCTGAACCCCGACCACGCGCCGATCGTGATCGCCCAGGAACGCGGCTACTTCGCCGACGCAGGTCTGGAGGTGACCTGGCAGGAGCCGCCGATCCGACAATCCGCCCAAGCTGGTCGCCGCCGGCAAGGCGGACGTCGCCGTGTCGCTACCAGCCGAACCTGCACCTGCAGGTGGATCAGGGATTGCCGCTGGTGCGCGTGGGCACGCTGGTGGCACCCGCTCACGCTCGCTGATCGCGCTGGAAGACGGGCCAGATCGACAGCCTCGCCGATCTGGAAGGCAAGACGGTCGGCGTATTCGGTCGGCGGCTTCGAGGAGACGATGCTCAAGGTGATGCTGCGCCAGGAAGGCGTCGATCCCAGCACGGTCGAACTGGTCAACGTCAATTTCGCCCTGTCGCAGTCGCTTCTAAGCGGCCGGGTCGACGCCATCGTCGGCGGCTTCCGCAATTTCGAAGTCAACCAGCTCGACCTCAAAGGGGCGGACGCGCGCGTCTTCTACCCCGAAGCGCACGGCGTGCCCGCCTACGACGAGCTGATCTTCATCGCCCACCGCGAGCAGATGGACAAGGGCAAGCTGCGCCGCTTCCTGGACGCGGTCGAACGCGGCACGCAGTACGTGGTGAACCACCCCAAGGCGAGCTGGGAGATCTTCCGCGAAGGCCGGCCGGACGTGCAGAACGCCCTCAACGAGCGTGCCTTTCCCGATACCATCCCGCGCTTCGCCTTGCGCCCGGCCGCGCTCGACACCGCGCGCTACCAGCGGTTCGCCGCGTTCCTGAAAGCGCAGGGCCTGGTCGAGACGGTTCCGCCGGTCGACCGGTTCGCGGTCGAACTGCCGCCCGGCGAGCCCGCGGCGGCGACGCGGTAGGGCAAGATGTTGGAAGGTGGAATCACCTTCCGGCTGAATCTTGCCCTCTCCTCAAGAAGTTAGAGCGACATTCAGCTCGAAGGCCGGTTCGGCCTTCGAGCATGTCGCTGCTAGTAGCGCGTCCTGCCCAAGAAAAAGCGCCCGCCGGAGGCCGGCGGGCGCTTTTAGCGATTGCGTTCGGCTGGAAGGCCGCGCGCTTACGCCTCCTTGAGGTTGCCCGCGGCGGTCTTGCCGCGCTCGGTCACCAGCTCGAAGCAACCTTCTGGCCTTCGCGCAGGCCGTCCATGCCCGCGGCCTGAACGGCGGTGATGTGGACGAACACGTCCTTGCCGCCGTCGTCCGGCTGGATGAACCCGTAACCCTTGGTGGTGTTGAAGAACTTGACAGTTCCGGTCGCCATGATGCTTTCCAATCTCTCATATCTAACGTCGACGCACTCCGCTGCCTGCGGCATGCGGGATCCGCCGATTGCGCGGCGTCGGCCTTCATGGGTCTCCGGAAGTCCGGACGGACGGTACGGGACCGACCGGCAGGCACGCTACGACACGTCAGGCGGACGAGTCTCGTGATACGCTTCTCGACCGCCTCAGGCCAGCGATAATTTCGTGAAGCCGGCCCCGGTCGCGACCCCGGTCGGCGTCGCCGCGCCGCGCCGGCGATCTGGCCCGCCGCCGGGCCTCTTGTGGACCGATCCAGATACCAGCGGGATCCGCCGTGCCCGACCGCGGCACACCTGTGGCGAGGCAGCCGGCGCCCGGAACTCCCCCTAAGTTCGTTAACCCCCTGATTACAAACGCACAGTATTCCTGCCGCTCGAAGCCGCCGCGGCCAAGCCGCAAGCCAACTTATCCCAGGAAAGACTCACAGAAACCGGGGACAACCCTGGGGATAAATCCTGTGAAGCAAAGAACCGGGCGCGAGTCCGCGCCGTGCCTAATATGTCATCAAAGCGTCACCTTGACGCCCCCGCCTGAAGCACCGGTCGCGTGCGACCCCGCTCTGCCGCACCGGCTTGACCTTCCCGCCGGGGCGTTCTTATCGTCTGGGCGCGCTATGTGGACGGACCGCCCGCAAGCTTCGGCCATTCGAATTACCGGCCCGGTGCCCGCCGGGGCGCCGGGAGAGCGTGGCTGCTCGATCGAGCAGCGCGACCGCACATTCGAATGGCAAGCCTTGCAGGGACCAAGAGATGTCCGTCGACCAACTCGCTAAGACTTTCACCACAACCGATCCCGACACGCCCGACGCCAGCACGACCGACCGCGTGGTCTGCTACTCGATCCGCGCGGAGGCGGATGCCGGCCTATTGCCGCGCGTCCTGCACCTGTTGGCGAAACGCGACCTGGTGGCCGAACGCCTGCACGCCGATCGCGTGGGCGCGCACGGCGACGAGCTGTCGATCGACCTGCAGGTCGCCGGGCTGGACGCGCACACGGGCGGCTTCATCGCCGCCTGCCTGCGCCAGATCGTGGGCGTGCAGACGGTGCTGATGTCCGAGAAGGCGCTGTGAGCTTCCTCGACCGGATCGCGGTCCTGCACGATTGGGACCCGAACGCCTACCGCCCGTTCCGGATCGACGGCGTGCAGGTCGGCCGGGTGACCGCCATCGGCGCCACCCTGCTGGCCGAGTTTCCGGACGTCTTTCAGGTCACCGACGACGCTGTGGATCTGCATCCCGGTCTGGGCGACCTCGACGCCCGTTCGGCGGCCGTGCACGACGTGATCGTCCAGCTCGCCGATCGCGGCGATGTCCGGCGGCCGCGCGGCGAGACCTACGGCATCTCCGAGGGCTGGACCGCGCCCACGCGGCTGCGCCTGGACCGCGGCCTGGTTCCGATGTTCGGGGTCAAGTCCTACGGCGTGCACGTCAACGGCTTCGTGCGCGGTCCCGACGGGCTGAAGATGTGGATCGGCCAGCGCGCGCCCGACAAGCGGGTCGCGCCCAACAAGCTGGACCACATGGTGGCGGGCGGGCTCGCCCACGGCTATTCGGTCGACGAGACGGTGGTGAAGGAAGCCGCCGAAGAGGCGGACGTGCCGGACGCGCTCGCCCGCCGGGCCCGGCCGGTCGGCGCGCTGAGCTACGTCA
Organism: Rhodovibrio sp.; assembly: GCA_034521655.1. Classification (GTDB taxonomy): domain Bacteria; phylum Pseudomonadota; class Alphaproteobacteria; order Kiloniellales; family Rhodovibrionaceae; genus Rhodovibrio. The sequence continues at coordinate 29,963 of JAXHMD010000034.1, read as the reverse complement.
CCGAGCTGGAACAGGGGCTGCGCGACGACACGCTGTTCATATTCGACCTGGACCTGCCGGCCGACTTCGTGCCGCGCAACACCGACGGCGAGCTGACCGGTTTCGAGCTGTGGGACATCGACGCGGTGATGGCGCGGGTGCGCGAGACCGACGACTTCAAGTTCAACGTCGGCCCCGTGCTGATCGACTTCTTCATCCGCCACGGCCTGCTCGACCCGGACCGGGAGCCGGACTACCTGCCGATCGTCCGGCAGCTGCACGCGGGGCCGTGACGCCCGGGTCTTAAGGCGCGGGGACCCGGTTTAGACGACCAAGTGCGTGCCGACCCAGGACACCAGCACCAGCGCGCCGACACCTGCCAGCAGCGCCGCCACGACGGCCGACCAGGGCACCCCGGAGGTGGCGTATTGGTGACCGGTCTTGGGGGCGGGGGCGTGCATCTTCTGGTGTCCTTGTAGACCGCGGGCGGGGGACGCGCCGGGCGGTAGGTGCGTGGCAGGCATGGATATAGCCGCGCGCCGCGGGCCCGCGCGTGACGGCCGTCACACCCTGTGGAGAGCGGGTTCGACGGGTCGGGCAACCACTGGGGTTGAGGGCTTTGCACGGCAGTTTCGGCAGCCGTCAGGCGTGCTTCGAGACGCGCCCTAGGGCAAGATGCTAGAAGGTGGAATCACCTTCCAGCTGAATCTTGCCCTCTCTTCAAGAAATTAGAGCGACATTCAGCCCGAAGGCCGGTTCGGCCTTCGAGCATGTCGCTCTAGAGCAATATGCTGAAAGGTGTGAACACCTTTCAGCTGAATCTTGCTCTATACTCAGAAAGTTAGAGCGAAATTCAGCCGGAAGGCCGATTCGGCCTTCCAGCATTTCGCTCTAAGCGGGCCGCTCCTCAGCATGACGTCAATTTTAAATGCCTGAAAAACCGGGTACTTCAGCACCTGAAAACTATAAGACGTCATCCTGAGCAGGCCGCACTTGCGGCCGTGTCGAAGGACGCGACGATGGCTATTGAAGCGCGCCCGTGCCGCTTAATCGCACCCTCGCCCGGCCCCCGATCGCCCTACTGGGCGTCGTTCAGGCCGGCGGAGGCGGGCGGGCCCTTCATCACTTCTTCGGCGGTCTTGCAGATCGCCTTCAGGGTGAACGGCTTGGTGATCACCTCGCAGATCAGTTCGTCGAGGTTGTGCGCCCGCTGACGTTCGGCGGAATAGCCGGTCATCAGCAAGACCGGCAGATCCGGCACGTCGCGCGCGACTTTCAAGGCGAGCGCGATGCCGTCCAGACCGGGCATGACGATGTCGGTGATCAGGAGATTGTAGCGCGCGCCGGTGTCGAGCAACTCGAGCGCTTCCAACCCGTCCTCGACCTGCTCGACCGTGTGCCCACGATGCTCCAGCGCGCGCACCACAAAGGTGCGCACGGCTTCGTCATCCTCGGCTACCAGGATCCGTGCCATCGCCGCCACTGTCTTCGGGCCCGCAAGTCCCTGCGGCACCGATTATAAGCCCACGATCCCGCCCAAGGCGGGGTGCCACCGTCGATCGAAACGCCATAAAGCGGCACGCCGATTAACTTTCACTTAACGGTCCCTACGCGCCAAAAGCGCATACGGGCAACCCCGCAGGATCTCGCCGACCGCGTTGGCGGGCGCTTTGGTGCTGCCGCCCGCCTAAGAGCCGGTGGGGCTGGACGAACGACAGCGCGAACTCCCGCGCGGTTTCAGGCGGGTTCTCCCGACGGGTCTCGAACGCGGCCGATTGACCGGCGTCCAGGGTCCGCGGCTCGGTCTGGACACGCCAGCGCGCCACTTCGTCGCCCGCGGCATCGAACAGGGCGACTTCCAGCGGCGGCAGGCGCCGGGACTCGGCCGTGGTGTTGAACACCCGTCCCTCGATCACCAGCAGGCTCTTGCCATCGACCAGGCGGCGGGTGCGGGTCACGTCGCGCAGTTCGAGGCCGGCGCCGAGGGCCGGTACCTCCACCCCCGCAAGCTTGTAGATCTGCGCCGCTTGGGGCACCTGCGCCACGACCTGCTCGCGGAACGCCCAGCCGCCCGCGAGCACACCCGCGACGACCAGCCCCAGCAGCAGCCAGCCGAGCACCAGACCGCTCCGCGCACCGCGGCCATCCGCTTCAGGCGGGGTGTCGTAGGGGCGATAGCGGCTGGCCCGCAGGGTCGTCTCGAACTCCCCCACACCGCTGGCCCGCAGATCGGTCCGGCCGTCGTCCGGCGCGGCGTGGGTGCGCAGCACCCGCTCGTTGCCGGGTTCCGGTCCCTCGCCGGTCGCGGGCGGCGGCCCGGCCGCCTCCCGCTCGGGCGCTGCAGCTTCGGCCGGTCCACCTTCGGCCTGTTGCGGGTGCGCCGGTTCAGCCGACGGGGCGGCGTCCGGCCGACCGTCGTCCGGGCTGGCGTGCCAGGTGTGCTTGCACTTCGAGCAGCGCACCGAGCGGCCGCGCGCGCCCAGTTTGCCCGCGTCGATACGGAAGCTGGCGCCGCAGGAGGGGCAGGCGAGAATCATCGTGGACAACGGCTCGGATTTCCTTGGAGTTGCTCCGTTATAGGCGTGCGGCGCGGGGATGCGCAAGCGACCGGAGCCGGCCCGACCTATCGGGCCCTTTCCGCCCGCATCCAGGCCCTTGGGGCGCAGGCTGCGGCGGCTCCGGTGAACAGGGCCCTAACGCCGAGCGTCGCGGGCCGGGGGCGGGCAGACACACCGTGCGCGGGCGCTTTACGCCGGTTCGCGGCGTCGTGCATGCTCGCGCCCGAGGCGTGAGGGCGTTGCGCAACCGCGTGAGGAGAGCGGGTTGGTCCGGTTCGAACAGGTCAGTTTCAGCTACGGGCCGAGCGCGCCTGTCCTGCGCGACGCCAGCTTCCATCTGCCGCCCGGGTCGTTTCACTTCGTGCTCGGCGCGTCGGGCGCGGGCAAGTCGTCGCTCCTGCAGCTGATGTACTTGTGGCAGAAACCGAGCAGCGGACGGATCAGCCTGTTCGGCCGTGACGTCGCGCAGCTGACCCGGGCCGACAAGGCGCTGATGCGCCGGCGGATCGGCGTGGTGTTCCAGGACTTTCGCCTGCTCGATCACTTGAGCGCGCGCGAGAACGTGGCCCTGCCGCTGCGCGTGGCCGGGCGCTACACCAGCGGCCTGGACGAGCACGTGCGTGAGCTGCTCGCCTGGGTCGGCCTGGGGGATTACCTGGACGCCCTGCCGCCGACCCTGTCGGGCGGGCAGCAGCAGCGCGTGGCGATCGCCCGGGCGGTGATCGCGCGGCCCAGCCTGCTGCTCGCCGACGAGCCGACGGGGAACGTCGACGACCGGATCGCGCTGCGCCTGCTCTACCTGTTCGAGGAGTTGAACAAGATGGGCACCACGGTGGTGATCGCGACCCACAACGAGAACCTGATCGAGCGGTTCGGCCATCCCACGATTCGGCTCGCCGGCGGCGATTCCCGCAGCCCGGCGATCGCCTACCGCCCGCCGGCCGCCTGGGACCTGTCCGTCTGACCGCGATCGCCGCGCCGGTTAGAGACGCCGCCTCGCGGCTGAGCCCTGCCCTCCGAAGAAAGGCCAGCCCGCCCCGTGATCCTCGCCGCCAACGCGACGTGCCGCTGGACAAGGACGCGAGCGCGCGTTTCCTGCCCTGGCTGATCGCGTTCATGGTCTATCTGGCGACCCTGGCGCTGGCCGCGGCGATCGCGGTGTCCAACGTCACCCAGGCCTGGGACAGCGGGCTCGCGGGCAAGCTGACCGTGCAGGTCCCGCCGCCGGCCGGGAGAGCGGCCCGTGGGCAGACCGCAACGGATCGACGCCGTGCTCGACGCGTTGCGCGACACCCCGGGCGTGCGCGACGCCGAACAGCTGAGCCAGCAGGAGATGGCCGAGTTGCTGCGGCCCTGGCTGGGCGCGGCCGCGGGCAGTGACGACCTGCCGCTGCCCGCCCTGATCGCGGTCGAGGTGACGCCAGAGCGCGCGCCCGAGCTGTCCAGCCTGCAGCGCCGGCTGGACCGCGCGGCCGCCGGCACCCGCGTCGACGATCACCAGCGCACCCTGGGCCGGCTGCTGGAACGTCGCGCGCACGCTGCAGCTGCTGGCGGTGCCTGGTGGTGGCGCTGGTCGGCGCGGCGGCGGTGGTGACGGTGGTGTTCGTCACCCGCACGGGTCTGTCGATCCACCGCAACGTGATCGAGCTGTTGCATCTGATCGGCGCGCACGACGCCTACGTCGCCCGGCAGTTCCAGCGCCACGCGCTGCGCCTGGGCCTGACCGGGGGGCTGATCGGGCTGGCGCTCGCGGGGGCGACGCTGTGGGCGCTCGCCCGCTGGGTCGGGCAGGAAGCGGGCGCGATCGTGCCCGAAATGGCGCTGAGCCAGACGCAGTGGCTGAGCCTGGTCGCCGTGCCGCTGGCGGCGACCCTGGTCGCCATGCTGACGGCGCGGATTACGGTGCTGCGTACGCTGGCGAAACTCAGTTAAGGAACAACGGGGTAGACTGACGGGACGGCTGAACGCTGCACGGCACGCACGCTGGACGACAGAGACGGGGTGGCGCTTAGGGCCATGGCGGGCACATTGGACGACGATCAACAGCAGCCGGAGCCGGCACCGCACGAGGACGCCGGCACCGTGCGCGGCCGCCGGGGCCGCGGCTGGCGGCTGCTGCTGGCGGCCGGCCTGATCGCGGGCGTCCTGCTGGGCGGGGTCGTCGCCGGCTTCTTCGGCTTCGTCGCCAGCCTGCCGGACCAGGTCGCCGACCCCGCGCGCCGGACCGATGCGATCGTCGTGCTGACCGGCGGCAGCGGCCGGGTCAGCACCGGCCTGCGCCTGCTGGAGCGCGGCCGGGCGGACAAGCTGTTCGTCTCCGGCGTCTACAAGGGCGTGGACGTCAGTGAACTGTTGCGGGTGTCGAAGCAGGCGCCGGAGTGGCTGACCTGCTGCGTCACGCTCGGCTACGAGGCGGAGACGACCTACGGCAACGCGGTCGAGAGCGCGGCCTGGGTGCGGCGCAACGACTTCGCCTCGGTCCGGCTGGTCACGGCCGCCTACCACATGCCGCGCAGCCTGCTGGAATTCCGCCGCCGGATGCCGGCGGTGACGATCGTGCCCCACCCGGTGTTCCCCGATCACGTCAAGCAGGACGAATGGTGGCGCTGGCCCGGCAGCGCGCACCTGCTGGCAGGCGAGTACGGCAAGTACCTGGTCGCGCGTCTGCGCACCTTCGTCGCCGGCCCCTTGCAGGCCGCGGGGGTGAGCGGCTAGAGCCATATGCTCAAAAGGCGTGAACACCTTTCAGCTGAATCTTGCTCTATCCTCAACAAGTTAGAACGTCATGCCCCGGCTCGCCAGGCCGATCCGGGCCCGCCTCCCCCGTCCGACCCTTGCCGGAAAGCGCCGCATGGTTTTTCTGCGCTCGCTCGCGTTCAACGTCGTCTTCTGGATCTGGACCGTCAGCGTCCACGTCCCCGGACTGGTGCTGCTGATCCCCGGCGTGCCGCGGCTGTGGATCATCGCGGCCGGGCGGCTCTGGATCCGCGGGGTGATGGCGCTGCTGCGGATCGTGGCCGGGATCGGCTACGAGGTGCGCGGACGCGACAACCTGCCGGACGGGCCCTGCCTGATCGCCTCCAAGCACCAGTCGGCCTGGGACACGCTGATCTTCAACCTGATCCTGGAAGACCCCAGCTTCGTGCTGAAGCGCGAACTGCTGTTCGTCCCCTTCTTCGGCTGGTACCTGAAGCGCTACGGCATCGTCGCGATCGACCGGTCCGGCGGCTCCAAGGCGCTGCGCCGGATGGTGGCGGAGAGCCAGCGGATCGCCGGCAGCGGGCGCAAGCTGGTCATCTTTCCCGAAGGCACGCGCGTGGCGCCCGGCGACAGCAAGCCCTACCACCCCGGCGTGGCCGCCCTGTACCGCGAGCTGCAGCTGCCGGTCGTGCCGGTGGCGCTGACCAGCGGGCGGCATTGGGGACGGCGGTCGTTCCGCAAGGTTCCGGGCACGATCCGGCTTGAATTCCTGCCGCCGATCCCCCCGGGAATGGACCGCAAGGCGTTCATGCGCCGCCTGGGCGACGAGCTGGAAGGGGCGAGCGAGCGCCTGCGTGCCGAGGAAGAGCGGGCAGCGGGGACACGCTGAGGCCCGCGCCGGCGTGCCATAAGAGACCACCTGCGCCCCGCAACGCTTGTGGATAAATTTGTGGAATCCGGGAAAGAGTCCGTGGACTCAGCGCCTTGAAGCGCGTTCTTAAAATTCGTCCGGACGTGAACTTTTCAAGAACATAACTTGACTCCCCTGCGCGGGCGGGTAACTCTGGCAAGACGGGTGGAAAACGGCGCGAAACTGCGCTTTTTGACGCGAATGCCACCGATCCCCCGCGGGCGTGGAGACGAGTTGGATGGTCGACCTGGCGCCGATTTCCCAGCGCATCTGGGACATGAAGTACCGCCTCAAGCAGGCCGACGGCACGCCTGTGGACAACTCGGTGGAAGATACCTGGAACCGGGTCGCCCGCGCGCTCGCCGCGGCCGAACCGGCGGATCGCCGGGACGGCTGGGCCGACACCTTCTACCGGGCGATGCAGGACTTCCGGGTCATGCCGGCCGGCCGGATCGTCGCCGGCGCCGGCGCGGACCGGGACGTCACGCTGTTCAACTGCTTCGTCATGGGGACGGTGCCGGACACGATGGACGGCATCTTCGCCCACCTGCGCGAGGCGGCGCTGACCATGCAGCAGGGCGGCGGCATCGGCTACGACTTCTCCACCCTGCGCCCGCGCGGCGCGCCGGTGAAGGGCGTCGGCTCGGACGCGAGCGGACCGGTGTCGTTCATGGACGTCTGGGATGCGATGTGCCGGACGATCATGTCCGCAGGCTCTAGGCGCGGGGCGATGATGGGCTGTCTGCGCTGCGACCATCCGGACATCGAGGAGTTCGTCGACGCCAAGCAGGACGCCAGCCGGCTGCGCATGTTCAACGTCTCGGTGCTGGCGACCGACGCCTTCATGCAGGCGGTGCGCGAGGACGCCGACTGGCCGCTGGTGTTTCAGGGACAAACCTACCGCACGCTGAAGGCGCGCCGGCTGTGGGACCGGATCATGCGCGCCACCTACGACGCCGCCGAACCGGGCGTGATCTTCATCGACCGCATCAACCAGAAGAACAACCTCTGGTACGCGGAGACGATCGCCGCGACGAACCCCTGCGTCACCGCGGACACCTGGGTGCAGACGGCCGACGGGCCGCGCCAGGTGGCCGACCTCGTCGACCGGCCGTTCACCGCCCTGGTCGACGGGCAGGCGTGGCCGAGCGACCCGCGCGGCTTCTTCGCCACCGGCACCAAGCCGGTCCGCCGCCTGACCACCCGGGGCGGCCAGACGCTGCGGCTGACCGACGACCATCCGGTGCTGCGGGTGCGCCGGCGCACCCGCCACCTGCGGGAGACCGAGTGGGTGCCGGCCCGTGATCTCGAACCGGGCGCGGAGATCGCGCTCAGCGACCAGCGCGCGTGCGCCGACTGGCCGGGCCACGGCTGCGACGCGCAGGGCTACCTGATGGGCCTGCTGGTCGGCGACGGCACGCTGAAGGCGGACAAGGCGGTGCTCTCGGTCTGGCGCCAGCCCGCGGCCGTGAACGGCGCCGGCGGGGACGGCACGGACGGCGTGATGGCGCACGCGCTGGCCTGCGCCCGGCGGTTCCAAACGCGCAGCGACTTCGCCGGCTGGCACCCGGTTGCGGGGCGGGGCGAGTATCGCATGAGCCTGGGCGGCCTCAGCGAGCTGGCCCGTGACCTCGGTCTGGCGCCCGGAGCCAAGCGGATCACGCCGGCGATCGAGCGGGGCTCGAGCGCGTTCGCGGCGGCCTTTCTGAGCGGTCTGTTCGACGCCGACGGCACGGTCGGCGGCACCCAGACCAAGGGGGTCAGCGTGCGCCTGGCGCAGAGCGACCTGGACGACCTGCGCGCCGTGCAGCGCATGCTCCAGCGCCTGGGCATCGCCTCGCGCATCTACACCGGGCGCCGAGACGCCGGACAGGCCCGCCTGCCCGACGGGCGCGGCGGCAGCGCCCTCTACCCGATCCGCGAGCAGCACGAGCTGGTGATCGCCGGGGCGAACCTGCCGCGCTTTGCCGAGCGGGTCGGCTTCCGGGACAGCGCCAAGCGGGCCCGCCTGGAGACCCGCCTCGCCGGCCATAAGCGCCGGCTGAACCGGGAGCGCTGGACCACCGTGGTCACGGCGAACGCCCCGGACGGGACCGCACCGGTCTACGACTGCGCGATTCCCGGGCCACAACGCCTTCGACGCCAACGGGCTGGTCGTCCACAACTGCGGCGAACAGCCGTTGCCGCCGTACGGCGCGTGCCTGCTGGGGTCGATCAACCTGGCCCGGCTGGTGGCGCAGCCGTTCACCGCCGAGGCGCGGCTGGACACCGACGCGCTGGCGGAGCTGACGCGCACGGCCGTGCGCATGCTGGACAACGCGATCGACGTCTCCCGCTTCCCGCTCGACGCGCAGCGGCGGGAGGCCTACGACAAGCGCCGGATCGGCCTGGGCGTGACGGGCCTGGCGGACGCGCTCGCGATGGTCGGCCTGACCTACGGCGCGCAGGACGCGGTCGCCGCGACCGAGAGCTGGATGGCGACCCTGCGGCGCCACGCCTACCTCGCCTCGGCCGATCTCGCGCAGGAGAAGGGCGCGTTCCCGCTGTTCGACGCCGACCCGTACCTGGCGGGCGAGACCATCCGGGAGCTGGACGCCGACGTGAGGCGCGCGATCGCGGACAAGGGCATGCGCAACGCCCTCGTCACCTCGGTGGCGCCCACCGGCACGATCTCGCTGTTCGCCGACAACGTCTCCAGCGGCCTGGAGCCGATCTTCTCCTTCGAATACACCCGCAACGTCCTGCAGCCCGACGGCAGCCGCACGCGGGAGACGGTGCAGGACTACGCCGTGCGCCTGTACCGGGCGACGCACGGCGACGGCGCCGAACTGCCGCCGAGCTTCGTCGACGCGCAGACGCTCTCGCCCTCGGCCCACCTGGTGATGCAGGCGGCGGTGCAGAAGTACGTCGACAGTTCGGTTTCCAAGACGATCAACCTGCCCGAGGAGATCTCCTTCGAGGCGTTCAAGGACGTCTACCTGCAGGCCTACGACATGGGCTGCAAGGGCTGCACCACCTATCGCCCGAACCCGGTGACCGGCGCGGTGCTGGAGACCGCCGACACGGAGCGAACCGAGGCGGACGGCCGCGGCAAGGCCGAGACCGCGCCCGCGCCGGCCGCCGACGAACCGGCCCCCGAGCGCGCCCCGGCTGAGGCCGAGGGCGGCGACCCGTCGGTGGTCTACATGACCCAGCCGCTCGACCGGCCGGAGGTGCTGCCGGGGCGGACCTACAAGCTGAAGTGGCCGGAGAGCGACCACGCCCTCTACATCACCCTGAACGACGTGGTGCAGGACGGCCGCCGGCGCCCGTTCGAGATCTTCATCAACTCCAAGAACATGGAGCACTACGCCTGGACCGTCGCGCTAACCCGGATGATCTCGGCGGTGTTCCGGCGCGGCGGCGACGTCTCGTTCGTGGTCGACGAGCTGAAGGCGGTGTTCGACCCGCGCGGCGGCGCCTGGATGGGCGGCAGCTACAAGCCCTCGCTCCTGGCCGCGATCGGCGAGGTGATCGAGCAGCACATGATCGACATCGGCTTCCTGCCCGAGCGCCAGAACATCGCCGGCGAGAAGGCGCGCGAGGCCCTGCGCCAGGCCGTCGGCGCCGCCCCGCCCCGGCAGTGCCAACGCTGCGGCCAGGCCGCTGTCGTCCAGCAGGAAGGCTGCGACATCTGCACCGCCTGCGGCCATTCCAGGTGCGCGTGAGCGGGGTTACTGGCCGCCCCTACCACGGATATCCGTAGGGTGGGTTCGCGCGAGCAACCCACCAAGCGGCGCGCGTGTCCCAATGTGCCCTCTCCTCCACTGGGAGGAGAGGGTTAGGGTGAGGAGGTGAGCACGTCATCTCAGGCGTCGCGGGCAACCTCCTCCCCTAACCCCTCCTCCCAGTGGAAGAGGGGAAACAGGGGGCGCTACTTGCCCAGCTTCTTCGCCTTGCCCTTGGCCTTGCCGGCGGTCTCCTGGGTCTTGCCGGCGGCGGTCTTGGCCTTGCCCTTGGCGGTTGTGGTCTTCTTGCCGGTCACGCTGTGCCGCGAGCGCCATGCTGATCCGCGTTCGCCAGGCGACCTTCGTCTTCCGTGCTCAGACCCATTCCAGCTTACCGGCCGTCTCGGCGCACCGTGCGGTTCGCAGACTCCACCCTCGGTTTCTCGAAGGGTACCGCCGCCGACACTACGCGACGCGCCGGCCGCCCTACCAGCCGGCCCGAGCCAACCCGGCACGAACACCCCCGCGACCGCCGCCACGCCGGCCATCAGCAGCGGCCCGGTCATGGCGAGCGCCATGCGCGGCGCGCCCACGGCGGCGACCAGGGCCGGCTTGACCAGCGTGTTGGCGATCACCGCGATCACCACGCCGAGCGTCGCCACCTGTTCGCCGATCTCGCCCGCGTCCCACATGCTGCCAAGCGACAGCACGATCGCGTCGACGTCGCTCAAGCCCGAGACGCCGGCGAGGGCGTAGATTCCGGCGTCGCCGGCCCACGCCTTGAGCGCCCGGGCGCCCAGCATCACGGCCGCCAGCAGCAGCCCGAACTGCAGCGCCATCTTGAGCTCGAACGGGTTGTGCGGCTGCAGCGCGTCGGGGTCCGCGATCTCCGTGTTCTGCCGCCAGCGCCAGACGACGCTCGACAGCGCGACCAGCGTGGCGAGCGCGAGCGGCCAGGCGAGCCGGGCCAGCAGGTCGGGCACCAGCACGGCGGCGATCACCGCCACCCGCGGGTACATCGTCGCCACCGCCGCGACCACGCCCGCGGCCAAGAGCGGCTGGGCGGCGCGCTCCCCGCTCGCCTTGCCCAGACGGGCCAGGTTGACGGCCGTCGCGGTCGAAGAGGCGAGCCCGCCCATCAGGCCGGTCAGCAGCACCCCGCGCTTGACGCCCACGATCTTGATGGTGGCGTAGCCCAGGAACGAGAGCGCCGCGATCAGCACCACCATCCACCACAGCTGATAGGGGTTGATGGCGTCGAACGGGCCGAAGCTGCGGTTGGGCAGGATCGGCAGCAGCACGACCGAGATCGCCAGAAGCTCGATCGCGGCGTACAGCTCGCGCGCCTCGATGCGCTGCAGGAAGCGGTGCAGCTCCGGCTTCACGCCCAGCACGGCCGTCAGCACCACCGCCCCGGCGCCCGCCACCGCGAGTTCGCCGAACCCGGCGAACGCGCCCAGCGCGTAGGTCGCAAGCGCGGCCACCACCGTGGTCGTGCCGATATCGCTACCGCGGTCGAGGGTGATGTACTGGTTGACCGCCAGCAGCACCGTCACCGCGAGCAGCACCACGGCCACGGTGAGCGGACCGGTCTCGGCCGTCAGCAGCGCCGCCAGCCCGCCCAGGAAACCGATCAGCGCGAAGGTGCGCACCCCCGCCACGCGCTGCCCTTCGGCAAGCTCGCGGGCTTTCCAGCCGCGCTCGGCGCCGATCAGCAGACCCAGCGCGAGCGCGACGGCGAGGCGTTCGAACAGCAGTTCGGTCGCGGGCATGGGCGACTGCCCGTTGTTTGTTGGCGGGGTTAAACGCCGGCGGCGTCGGCGAGCGCGGCCAGGCTGGGGAAGGTTGCGTCGACGCGCGGGCGGTCCGGCACCTCCGGCGTGGCGCCCCACGCCCCGCCCTGGGCCAGCCCTTGGCGGTCGATCCAGCAGGTGGTCATGGCGAGCGCCTTCGCCGGCACGTGGTCGTGGTAGGGCGACTGCGCGACGTGCAGGATGGCGTCGAAGCCGATGCCGATCTCGTTCAGCCAGTCGAGCGCCATCTCGAAGGGCGCAGGGTCGGGCTTGTAGGCCTCGGCGTCCTCGGCGGTGACCTGCAGGTCGAAGTTCACGCCCAGCTTGGCCTGCGACATCACGAACGACGCCCGGTCGACGTTGGAGATCACGCCCAGGCGATAGCGCGTCTGCAGGCGCTTGAGCGCCTCGGCGGCGTCGTCGAACGCCGGCCACTCTTGGACCGATTCGCCGAAGGCGTAGGCGTCGGCGCGCGTCGGCTTGACCCCGAAGTCGCCCGCGATGTCCGCGAACACCAGTTCCAGCACGTCCGCGTAGCGGGTATCCGGGTTCTCTTGCTGGCGCGTCGTCTCGTGCCGGGCGAAGGCGCCAAGCAGCTGCGCGCGGTCGGCCGGGACGCCGTTGCGCTCGGCCCAGGGGGCAAGCGCGTCGGCGATCCCGGTCTCCCAGTCGATCAGGGTGCCGTAGACATCGAAGGTGAGCGCCTGGAACGCGGTCAGGTCCATCGGCGCCCCCTAGCTCTCCGGCCCGCTCTTGGCGGGCGGCCCTTGCCCCGGTTCCCAGTCCGGCGGGGCGAGGGCGAAGCCGTCGAAGCTGAACCCGGGCGCGACCGTGCAGCCGACCAGCGACCAGCCGCCGACCGGCGCCGCCGACTGCCAGGCACCGGCGGGGACGACGCCTTGCGGCCGTTCGCCGCCAGCCAGGTCGCGGCCCAGCGTGATCCGCTCCACCGCGATCCCGTCGACCGAGACCGCGAGGCGCATCGGCGCGCCGGCGTAGTGGTGCCAGACCTCGCTCGCGTCGACCGTGTGCCAGTGCGAGCGCTCGCCCGCCTTCAACAGGTAGTAGATCGCGGTCGAACGCGGCCGGCCCTGGTGATCGACATGGTGGTCGCGGAAGGTCTCGCGGAACGCCCCACCCTCGCGGTGCGTCTCCATGCCCAGCAGCTCGATCACCTGCTCGGCCGTCAGCCCGTCCAGCGTACGGTCCTGGCTCATCGCGCCGCTCACCCCTTGGGAACCGTTTCCTGCATCGACGCCCGATCGGCGAAGGCGGCGTACCATTCCGCCAGATCCGGCCGGCTGGCCCGCCACTCCTCGGCCTGGAAGCGGAAGTCCAGGTAGCCGAGCGCGCAAGCGGCGGCGATCGCGGCCACGTCCGGCGGATCGCCCGCCAGCCGGTCGACGTCGAGCGCCAGCGCGTCCAGCGCGCGGTCGATCTTCGCCTTCTGCCGGGCGTCCCAGTCGGCCCAGTACAGTTCCTTCGGCCGGCGGACGTTCTCGATCAGGCGGGTGACGGCGGCGTCCAGGATGCCGTCGGCGAGCGCGTGCGTGCGCTCCACCCACCAGCGCCGGTCGCCGTCCCGCGGGAACAGCGGCGCCAGGTCGTGCAGCGTATCCAGGTAGCGGACGATCACCGGGCTGTCGAACAGCACGGTGCCGTCCTCCAGCTTCAACGCCGGCACCTTGCCCAGCGGATTGTCGCCCGGCAGGTCGTCCGCCGGATCCCACGGGTTGGTCGCCTGGAAACTGAGCCGCTCGGCCAGCCCGCGCTCGGCGGCCGCGACCACGACCTTGCGCACGTAGGGCGAGGTGGGGGAGTGGCGCAGGATGAGCGGCATGGCGGGTCCTCGGGTAAGGGCGTTTAGGGTCCGGCTCCAAGCCTGCGCGCGGACACGGCGGTAAAGCAAGCAGGCATCGCCCATTGCTCCGCCAAACTCATCCCCTCTCCTCCACCTGGGAGGAGAGGGCTAGGGAGAGGAGGTTGCCCGCGTCATCGCAGATCCCACGGCGTCGAAGCGACGCCGTCCCAAGTCGTTCTGCCGTGCAAGCCACCTCTCCCTGTCCCTCTCCCCCCATTGGCGGAGAGGGGACGCGCCGAGGCATCGTGCGGACCCGCGAGACGCCCTGCGGCGCCTCAGTACCCGTTGCGTCTCTCGCGCACCGCGGCGAAGACGTCGACCGGGTCGGCGCCGGCCATGCCGAGCGCCTGGGCGAGCGCGGGATCGTCGGCGCGCAGGAACGGGCTGCAGCGCTTCTCCTCGCCAAGGTCGGCGGGGATCGTCGGCTTGCCGGCGCCGCGCAGCTCCTCCACGCGCTGCTTGTAGGCCTTCAGATCCTGGTTGTCCGGCTCGATGTCGGTGGCGCAGCGCACGTTGGTCATGGTGTACTCGTGGCCGCAATAGACCTTCACGCTGTCGGGCAGGCGGCGGAGCTTCTGCAGGCTGTCCCACATCTGCTTGGCGTCGCCTTCGAACAGCCGGCCGCAGCCAAGCGCGAACAGCGTGTCGCCGGCGAACAGCACGTCGGCGTCCTTGAACCAGAAGGCGATGTGCCCGCGGGTGTGGCCCGGGGTGAAGAACACCTCCGCCGTGGCGTTGCCGACCGAATAGGTGTCGCCCTCGCTCAGCGCGACGTCGAGGCCGGGGATCCGCGCCTTGTCGTAGCTGGGCCCCACGATCGGCGCGCCGGTGGCTTCCTTGACGTCCTTGTTGCCGCCGGTGTGGTCGCCGTGATGGTGGGTGTTCAGGATATGGGTGATCTTCCAGCCCTTGGCCTCGGCGGCGGCCAGCACCGGTTTCGCTTCCGCCGGATCGACCACGGCGGTCTCGCCGCTTTCCGGCTCGTGGGCGAGGTAGATGTAGTTGTCGCTCAGCGCCGGGATCAGCTCGACCTCGAGCTTGGCCATGACGTCGCCCTCCTTGGATGTAACACGCGCGCCGCTGGCGCGGCTCTGCTACGCAAGGTAATGGCTCGCCCCGGCCGGCGAAAGACGCCCGACCGACAGGGCTCCAGCGCGCGAGACTGGCAAGCGGGCCCAGCAGGTCATACATAGGGGACTGATCGAGCCGGCGGAAACGCGAACACGGGCGGGCGGCGATGTTCCAGGACGTGACCGAACTGCAGCGCTTCTACGAAGACCGGCTGGGCCGGATGGTCCGCCACACGATCCAGCGCGAACTGCGCCAGGTGTGGCCGGACGTGCGCCGGCAGCGGGTGCTCGGGCTCGGCTACTGCACGCCCTACCTGCATCCCTTCCAGCAAGAGGCGGAGCGCGTGCTGGCGTTCATGCCCGCCCAGCAGGGGGTGCTGCACTGGCCGGGCCGGCACACCAACGCGACCACCCTGGTGGACGAGGGCAACCTGCCGCTCAGCGCCTATTCGATCGACCGGGTCTTACTGGTGCACTCGCTGGAGCACACCGAACAGCTGCGCCCGCTGTTGTCGGAGATCTGGCGGGTGATGATGGGCGACGCCCGCCTGCTGATCGTGGTGCCCAACCGGCGCAGCCTGTGGTCGCGCATGGAGCGCACGCCGCTCGGCCACGGCCATCCGTTCAGCCACGGCCAGCTGACCCGCCTGCTCAAGGACCAGAGCTTCACCCCGCAGCAGGCGCGGCACGCCCTGTTCGTGCCGCCGACCTATTCGCGCAGCCTGCTGGGGGCCGCACCCGCGTTCGAGCGGATCGGCAAGCGCTGGGTGCCGCAGCTCTCCGGCCTGGTGATGCTGGAGGCGACCAAGCAGGTCTACGCCACCACCCGCCCGCTGGAAGCGGAGAAGGTCCGCCGGCCCAAGGTCGTGCCCGCGCCGGTCGCCACGCCGGCCGGCGTACGCTGGCGCAGCGACGACGGCTACGACGTGGCGGTGTGAGGCGCGCGGGTTGGGCTGTTTGTGGGACGGAACCGGAACACCCGACGGGTGCCCAAAGCGCGCCGCCGCCACTTGACCCTCCAACCGCCTGTGCGACCTCTTAACCGGACACGGTATCAGGGAGGCCGGCATGAAGCGTATCGAACCGGGCGAGGGCCAGGAAAGCGTCTGGGACTACCCGCGTCCGCCGCGCGTGGAGCGCTCGAACGCCCGCGTCACCGTCGAATTCGCCGGCCAGACGATCGCCGACAGCACCCGGGCCTACCGCGTGCTGGAGACCAGCCATCCACCGGTGTTCTGCATTCCGGAGGAGGACGTGCGCACCGACCTGCTGGTGGCGGTGCGCGGGCGCACGATGTGCGAGTTCAAGGGCCAGGCGACGTACTTCGACGTGGTGGTCGGCGACCGCCGGGCGGAACGCGCGGTCTGGACCTATCCCGACCCCACGCTCGCGTTCGCCGACATCCAGGATTGCTTTTCCTTCTACCCCAGCAAGATGGGCGCCTGCTGGGTCGACGGCGAACGGGTGCGGCCGCAGGACGGCGACTTCTACGGCGGCTGGATCACCAGCGCCATCGTCGGCCCGTTCAAGGGCGGCGCCGGCACCTGGGGCTGGTAGACGGTTAACGGCCTGGAACCGGCACCTCGATCAAGCCCGGCTCGTGGCGGGCGATCGCGCTGAAGTCCCGGTCCTGATGCAGCAACGGGACGCCGCTAGCGATGCACCAGGTGGCGATCCAAAGGTCAACGGTCTTGCGCACCGTCACGCCGACCCTGCGCAGCCTGCGGTAAAGGGCAGCCGCTTCAACCGCGTTTGTATGACCAACGAACGACACCACAACGCCACGTTCCAGAAATCGGCGTACATCTTGAGCTGACCGTTCGTCATGGAGGCCGCGGAGCACCTCCGTCATCACCAGATCACCGACAGCGATACGCTCCGTCATCAAGAGGCGTTTTAGAACCTGGACGTCAGGCCCACGCGTCCCGTTTAGGAAGTTGATCCAGACAGAGGTATCGACGGCGATCACTTCTCGCGCCGATCAGTACGCATGTCGTCCAGATCACCGATCCACTGGAACCGGTTTTCCAGTCTCAGGATTTCAGCCTGCCGGCGGATCTGAACCAACAGGCGCAAGGCCTCCTGAACGGTCTCGCGCTTGGTCTTCGCGCCGCTCAGGGCCTGGGCCTCGGCCATCAGCTCGTCGTCGATCTCGATGTTGGTGCGCATGGCCGCCTCGGATGTGTGCGATTTCGGCCACTATACACATCCGGCAGCCCGCCGGTCTACAGCCCCTGCGCGAGGCGGAGCAGGCTCGCGCCCAGGCAGACGATCGCGACGATCGTCAGCGGCCGGCGCAGGCGCGGGTACCAGGCGGGCGTGATGCCGACGCGCGTGGTCTTGGCGTCGACGAAGAAGGTCGCCAGAAACGAGAGCATCTGCATGATCACGCCGATCACCGGTACCGTGATCAGCGACACCCAGGCGACCAGCGACGGCGCCACGGAGTAGCCGAGCCGCGCCCAGCTGCAGGCGGCGGCGACGTCGCCGCGCGTCCCCTGCCCGGCGAGCGCCAGCCCCCAGTGCGCGGCGCCCAGGAAGCTGATGATGGTGGCGCCGTAGAACAGCTGCACGTCGAGCGCCAGCCCCTGCCAGCCCGGCGGGGCGGCCCAGACGGCGATCGCGGTCGCGACGAAGGGGATCAGGCCGGTGCCGCCGGTAAACGGCAGCCGGCATCGGTACTACGTGGGATCGGCTTGCTGGCTCATGCCTCTCGGTCTTGTTGTTTTTGGCGTCGGCTGCCGGAACGGCGGCTCAGCCCTCGGTCGCGTCGTCCTCGGCACGCAGCTGCTCGATCGCCGCGTGCGCCTTCGCACGGTGCGTGTCGGTGACGTATTCGGCGACCTTGCGGTAAGCGTAGGTCAGGATCGCCGCGTCGTCGACGAAGCCGAAGGCGGTCAGGATGTCCGGCACCAGGTCGGTGGGCAGAATGAAGTAGGCGAGCGCGCCGAACAGCACCGCCTTGACCTGGGTCGGCGTTTCGGGATCGCGCGCGCAGTAGTACGCGGCGACCGCGTCTTCCAGGAACGGGACGCGGCCCAGCACGCGCCGCGCCTTGGACCAGAAGTTGTTCAGGACCTTGTCCCGGTCCCGCTCAAGCTTCTCCGGTTCGTAGCGCGTGACCTTGCGCGCGGTCTCTTCGTAGTCTCGCCGGTCGGACTGGCTCATGGGCTCTATATGCTGAGCGCGGGCGCGCCCTGCAACCGGCCCTGCCGCCGCCGCGGCGCTTTCCGGCGCGCCGCGCCGGTCAGCCGGGACGGGTCGGCCGGGGACGGGTCAGATGGAGCGGGTCAGCAGGGACGGCTTGCAGTCGCGCACGCAAGACGCTACTCCTGGAACGCCTCGGCGCAAGCGGTCGGCTTTCTCCGCGAGCTGGATGTCGCGCTCACTGGTGCCGCCGACGTCGTGGCTGGACAGCGTGATGTCGACGCGGTTGTAAACGTTGAACCACTCGGGGTGGTGGTCCATCTTTTCCGCCGCCAGCGCGACCCGCTGCATGAAGCCGAACGCCGCGTTGAAGGATTTGAACTGGAAGGTCTTCTGGATGGCGTCGCGATCCGGCGCGACGGTCCAGCCGTCCAGCTTCTGGACCGCCTGATCGCGCTCCGCCTCGCTCATCTTGCCGGCCATGGACTGCGTCTCCTCGAACTTGGGTGACTTACGGGAACTTGGGTGACCTACGGGAACTTGGGTGACCTACGGGAACTTGGTTGAACCGGAAAGCTGGTTGAACCTGCGCTCATAGCTGGCCGCCGCGCCCGGTGGGGTCAAGCGCGCAAACGCCGCGCCGACGGCCGCCGGCCGCACCCGCGCACCACGCGCGCTCGCACACGAACGCGAACGACACGACCGAACCGATGGCTCATTTCCACGACGTCGACCGCTACACCACACCGCCGGAGATCAGCGACATCGAGGCGATGGCGCGCGAGGCGATGGCGACCATCCCGCAGCAGATGCGCAACATGCTGAACAACGTCAGCGTCCAGGTGGAGGATTTCCCGGAGGACGAGGTGGTCGAGGAGATGGGCCTCGAATCCTCGTTCGACCTGCTCGGCCTCTACCGCGGCGTCAGCCTGCTGGAGAAGTCGAGCAGCGACAGCGCCAGCCTGCCGGACACGGTCCACCTGTTCCGCCGGCCGATCCTGGACTACTGGGCGGAGAGCGGCGAGGACCTGCGCGAAGTGGTGGCGCACGTGATCATCCACGAGATCGGCCACCACTTCGGCTTCTCCGACGAGGAGATGGAGCGGATCGAGGAAGGCCGCCCGCCGCGCGGGTAGCGGATTGGAGCGCGCCACCAACGCCGTAGGGCGGGCGCGCGAGCCCCCGCCGAGCGGCGTTCACGGCGGTCCGGCCCGTGCGGTGGATGGCCGCTGGCGCGGCGAATCCACTCGACACCGCTTTCAGGTTCAGTGCCCCGGGCCTTCCTCGACGTAGATCTCGAGCTTGACCGAGCCGCCCGGCTCGAAGGTCAGGGTCAGCGGAAATTTGTCGCCGACCTTAAGCGCGCGGTTCAGGCCGTCGAGCCACAGATGCACGCGCCCATTCCGCCAGCGAGACCGGCTGGCCGGGGGCCAGTTTCAGGCTGTCGTAGAAGGTCGCGTCGTCCGCGTCGCCTTCGCGCAGCCGCACCTCCTCCGCGACCGGCGAGCTGGCGGAGACCAGACTGACCGGGCCGTCGCGGTCGTTCAGGATCGGCATGTAGACGGCCGCCCCGTCGCCGTCAGCCGGCGGCGCCCAGGCATGGCCGATCTTGACCCCCTCGACCTCGGCGGAGTGCGCGGCGGCGGCGACCGGCAGCAGCAGGCCGGCGGCGAACGCGAAGGCAGCGGTGAGGCGACGGCGGAAGCGGGTCACGGCAAGCTCCTTATACGGTCGGCGCGTTTGCGGGGTGCGGCGGCGGGTTCCTTCTCCTGCCAGTGGAGAGACTTTTTAGCGCACGGGCATGAGCATTCGTGTGGGGTGCTTCGACACGCCAGCCTGCGGCTGGCTACTCAGCATGAAGATAGATGTAAGTATCTGACAAACCAAACTCTTCATCCTGAGTAGGACGCCGAGGGCGTCCGGTGTCCCTAAGGACCCCATACGAGCGTCCGGCGAGCTGTGCCAAAAGCCTCTCCCTGAGGCGGGAGACGCCGAGAGCGCACAGCGCCCGAGGCCGAACCGGCCTTCGGGCCCAACGTCGCTCTAACTTCTATGAAGCGAGGGCAAGATTGAGCTGAAACGATCGATTCCACGTTTCAGCATCTTGCCCTAGGGCGAGGTGGTAACCCGCGGCGTTGGCGGTGCGAAAGCTGCTGCGGCAGACCGACCCCACCCTGGCCCTCCCCGTCGAGCAAACGGGAGGTAACCCGCCGCGACTGCCCTGCCCCGCCAGCGACATGTCCGGGCGTCACGGACACCGGCGTGCACCCGCGCGCGCAGGTCGGGCAGGGCAGGTCGGTCTCCGAACGCAGGGTCTCGTTCAGCCAGGCGGTGTTCGCGCCAGCTGGGATGCGGCAGCGGCAGGTAGGCCGGCAGGTAGTCCCGGGAGTTCGCCACCGTCTCCCGCAGCGTGCGCCGTCGCTCCCGGCCCAAATAGTATTTCCTGCGCGTAGGAGCCGACCAGCAAGGTCAGCTCGACGTTGGGCAGCGCGGCTAGCAGCCGCGGGTGCCAGATCGGCGCGCATTCGGGCCGGGGCGGCATGTCGCCGCCGCGCGCGCCGCGCCCGGGGTAGCAGAAGCCCATCGGGACGATCGCGATCCGGCCGGGGTCGTAGAAGGTGTCCCGGTCAACCTCCAGCCACTGCCGCAGCCGGTCGCCGGAGGCGTCGTTCCAGGGCACGCCGGTGTTGTGCACCTTGGTGCCCGGCGCCTGCCCGACGATCAGCAGCCGGGCGCTTCCGGCCGCGCGCAGCACGGGATTGGCGCCCAGCGGCAGTTCGGGCTCGCAGTGCCGGCAGGCACGCGCTTCCGCCAGCACCCGGTCGAGCGGCTCGGCCAACGGCGGTTAGAGGTCGATGCGGCCGGCCAGCAGGTCGTCGACGAACGCCGGGACGACCTCGCTCGCCGGGCCGTGGCGGGTCTCGTGGAACAGCGCGCTGCCGTCCGACGGCTCCAGGTTCAGCTCCACCGTCTGCGCGCCGCGCCGCCGCGCAGGACCTCCTGCACGAACCCGGCGGCCGGATAGACGCTGCCCGAGGTGCCGACCGACAGGAACAGGCCGCAGCGCTGCAGGGCGTCGAAGATCCGTTCCATCTGAAACGGCATCTCGCCGAACCAGACCACGTGCGGACGCAACGTGCCGGTGTCGCAGTGCGGACAGCCGGTGGCGGCACCCAGGTCGTCGTCGCACGCCACCACCGCCGCGCAGTCGGTGCAGCGCGCCTCGCGCAGTTCGCCGTGCATGCGGATCAGGTTGCTCTGCCCGGCGCGTTCGTGCAGGTCGTCGATGTTCTGCGTGACCACCAGCACCTCGCCCGGCCAGTCGCGCTCCAGCCGGGCGAGCGCCGTGTGCCCGGCGTTCGGCTCGGGCCGCTCCTGGGTCAGCTGGCGCCGGCGGTCGTTGTAGAACTGCTGGACGCGCTCGGGGTTGGCCTGGAAGGCCTCCGGCGTGGCGACCTCCTCGATCGACACCTTTTCCCAGATCGCCGCCCTTGTCGCGGAAGGTATCCAGACCGGATTCCTTGGAGATCCCCGCCCCGGTGAGGACGACGATGGGACTGCTTGCGCGGGCGCCGCGTGCTTCCGACATGGCCTCTTGAATGCTAGACGACGGAATGGGTGCGATCTCGAGCCTCTAGCTGAAGCGAAGGCGGCGGCCCATCTCAACCCCGGTCGGGTGAAAGCGGCACCCCGGCCGCCGATGCTCCGCCGGAAACTGAAAACGACACGGAGGTTCTTCGAGGTGTCAGCCCCCCAGGAAAACGCGGCCAACGGCCCACGGGCGCGCCGGTCAGCGTGCTGTTCGTCTGCACCGGGAACATCTGCCGCTCGCCCAGCGCCGAAGCCATCCTGCGCCACAAGGCCGCTGAGGGCGGGGTTGGCGAGCGGCTGCGAATCGACAGCGCCGGGCTCGGCGAATGGCATCTGGGCCATCCCCCCGATCCGCGCGCGGTCGATGCCATTCAGGCACGCGGTTATCCGATGGGCGACCAGACCGCCCGCCTGGTCGAAGCGCGCGACTTCGAGCGGTTCGACTACGTGATCGCGATGGACGAGGGGCACTACAAGGAACTGCGCCGGATCCTGCCCCGGCGACGCACGGGAGCGGGTGCGCCTGTTCCTGGAATTCGCGCCGCACACCGGGCGCAAGAGCGTGCCCGACCCGTACTACGGCGACACCCGCGGCTTCGACGCGATGGTCGACCTGATTGAGGCCGGCACCGACGGCCTGCTCGCGGAGATCGCCGAGCGGGCCGGTTAGAGCGCGCATCGCGGAAGGTGGAATCGGCTTCGGCGTGAAGCGCGCTCTATCTCCGAGCGTAGGGCAAGTACGCCGACGGACAAGGTGAATTCACCTTGTCCGATCTTGCCCTGGACCCATTGGGAAGCGGCCGACGAACTGGATCGACGCCGACCTCAGCCAGCGAATCGAGCAGGCCCTCGGCCCGCACGCCGACGAGCGCGAAGCCGCTGCCCGGCGGCTGCATCGGCGAGGTGGTCAAGCTCGCCTTCGCCGACGGCGGTGCCTCGGCGGTGGCCAAGCTCGCCCAGGACGGCGGGCTGGAGCCCAGGCTACATGCGCGCGGCGCTGGCGCGCGTCCGAGTTGCCGGTGCCGGAGGTGCTCTACAGCGACGACACGCTGTTGCTGATGACCTTCATCGACGGCCAGCGGCAGCCTGAACGCGGCCGCCCAGCGCGACGCCGCCGAGCACGTCGCCCGCCTGCACGCAGTGCGCGGCGACGCCTACGGCCTGGAGCGCGACACGCTGATCGGGCCGCTGCACCAGCCGAACCCGCGATCGGACCGCTGGGTCGACTTCTTCCGCGACCATCGCCTGCGCTACATGGCCGACGTCGCGCTGGAGCGCGGCAGCCTGGACGCCCGCCAGCGCGACCGGATCGAGCGGTTCGCCGGCAAGCTCGAGCGGTACCTGGAGGAGCCGGCGCATCCCGCCCGCCTGCACGGCGACATGTGGGGCGGCAACGTCCTCCCCAACGGTGACCGCATCGCGGGCTTCATCGACCCGGCGGTCTACTACGGCCACCCGGAGATCGAACTCGCCTTCTCCACCCTGTTCGGAACCTTCGGCCAGCCGTTCTTCGAGCGCTACGCCGAACTGGCGCCGTTCGAGCCCGCGGGCTTCTTCGAGGCGCGGCGCGCATCTACAACCTTGATCCCCTGCCGGCGCACGCGGCCGCGTTCGGCCCCGGCTTGGGCGAACAGGCGATGGATACGATCGCCGCTTCCTGTGAGCGCGCGGCCGAGCGCGCCGGAGGCGGCCGCCGGCGGCAACCTGGCCGGGATCGCCACCATGGTGGCCGGCGTTCCGCCTCGCCACCATGGACGCGCTGCGCGAAGTTCCTGGGCAGGCTATCCGGTCGTGCAGCCGGTGTTCCGCGCTCGACGATCGCGCTGCCGCTGCTGCTCGCGATCGCCTGGTTCTCGAGGGCGGCTTCGCCGGCCTGCGCACCCGCCGGCCGTGGGTGCACGCGGCCCGCGCCGCGCTGGTGGCGCTCGCATCTTCACCTTCGACACCGCGCTTACCTACCTGCCGCTGGCGGAAGCTGACCGCGATCGCTTTCGCGGCGCCGCTGATCATGACCGCGCTGTCGCGCCCGCTGTTGGGGGAAAACGTGGGCTGGCGGCGCTGGTCGGCCGTGCTGGTCGGCTTCCTGGGCGTGCTGATCGTGGTCAAGCCGGGCACCGCGGCGTTCCAGCCGGCCGCCCTGATCGCGCTTGCCGCGGCCTTGCTCTACGCCCTGATGCTGGTGACCGCGCGCAAGTTCGCGGCCAGCGAAAGCGCGATCTCGCTCGTCTTCTGGTCGACCGCCGGGGCCGGACTGATCGCGGGCGCGCTGATGCCGTTCACCTGGACGCCGGTCGCCACACACGACGCCGGCTGGTTCCTGCGCTGGGCGGCCTGGGTGCCATCACCATGCTGCTGCTGACCCGGGCCTTCCACCTCGCGCCCGCGGCGGTGGTGGCGCCGTTCGACTACACCGCGCTGATCTGGGCGCTCGCCTACGGCTGGCTGATCTGGGCGAAGTCCCGGCCCCCACCACTTGGGCCGGCGCCGCCGGTGATCGCCGGCGCGGGCCTCTACGTCACCCACCGCGAGAGCCGCGCAAGGCCGATTTCAAACGTGCTCCTCCCTTCTCCATCGCGTAGGGGAATGTCGGCACGCAGACCGACTCTCCTCCCAGTGGAGGAGGGCGGTGGTCAGGGTGGCGGAGAAGGGCATGCGTCAGGCGACCGCCGCCCGGCCCAGGCGTACGCTGAGCCACAGACCGAGCGCTAGGGCGCCCGCGGTGACCGTGCCCAGGATCGGCGCGGCCCAGGTCCAGCCGCCGGCGAGTTCGAACGCCTGGGCGAGCAGGATCGGGCCCATCAGCACGCCGGTGTTGCGCCCGGTCATCATGATCCCGAAGGCGCGCGCGTTCGCCTGCCCCTGGCCGGCGATCCGGCTGGGCGCGGCGAACAGGCAGGTCGGGCACGATCCCGGCCCCGATGCCGTAGAGCACCAGCGTGCCCACGCCCCAGACGCCGTCGCCCGCCAGCGGCAGCAGCCCCCAGGTCGCCGCCTGCAGGGCGAGCCCGATCACCAGCAGCCGGCCGATCGGCACGCCGCGCTGGACCAGCCGGCCGGTCATCAGGATCGACGGCAGCATGATCGCGACCGGCAGGGCGTAGCCCAGCAGCGCGCCGTCGACGCTCAGTCCCAAGTCGACGAGGTACTGCGGCAGCCAGGTCATGTAGGCGAATACTGCGTCGACCACAGCAGGAACACGCCGGCGGTGACCGTCATCGATACGCCCTGCGCCCGGCTCAGCCGGCCGTCGTCGTCGGCCCGCGGGGCGGCGGCCCGCCGGGCCCCGCCCAGCGCCACCTGGCCGCGCCGCCAGACCACCGCTAGCCAGAGCCGCCAGCGCGGCCGTCAGCAGCAGTCCCAGGAACCACAGCCCCGGCCAGCCGCTCAGGCGGAACGCCGGCCCGGCCGCGCCGATCGCCATCAACTGCCCGACCGGGATCCAGGCCGCCGTCGCCGCCACCACCAGCGGCAGGGCGCGCTGGCTGGCGTTGGCGTTGGCCAGCACGGGCCCGGCGATCGCCAGCACCGTGAACGCCACGCCTTCGAACAGCCGCGCGCCCAGCACGGTCGCCCCGGAGTCCGGCACCGCGAGCGTCACCAGCAGCCCGAGCGTCATCAGCACCAGCGCGGCGGCCACTGGCAGTCCGGCCCCACGCTGTGCGATCGTGCGCCCCAGCAGCAGCGACAGCAGCAGCCCAGCGACCGCGTAGGCCGACATGAACCCGCCGGCCAGCCTGGAATCGTAGCCGTAGGCGTCCAGCATCAGCGGCAGGGCGGGCGGCATCTTGAACTGCTGGAACGCGGCGTAGCAGGCGATCGCCAGACCCAAGGCGACGCCGGTCCAGTTGCTGCGTTCTGTCATTTCCGTCCCGGAACGATGGGCGTTGGGGGCGGGCGGGCGCGCCCTGGCACACACGCCCGCCGCCGGATCGTCACCTGCCGTGCCCACCGCAGGTCATGTCAGGATGGCGGCCTGACCGCCTCTTCACGACGAGGTCCCCTTCACGACGAGGTTCCATGACCGCCGTGCGCCCCCGCCTGCGCCGTCTCGCCTTCGGGCTGTGCCACCGTGCTCGGCCTGAAGCGCCGCGGGATCGTTCATCCCGTACCGCGTACGCCGACCCGGCTGCCCGCTGCCGGGCGCGCCGACGCCTATCCCGAGCAGGGCGAGCTCGTTGCGCGGGCGCGAACCGGCGATGCGCGGCTGGCTGGACACGCTGGACGGGCTGCGACGCCGATCTGCGCGCGTATCCTCGGCCAGCGGCGGCCCTGCGCTGGAGCCGCGCTGGCAGCCGGACTGGTTCGTCGCTCGCTGGACGCCGCGATGGCCTACACGGGCTGGCGCGCATCGCGCAGAGCCGCGAGCGGATCGTCGAGGTCGGCTCCGGCCTGACTCCACCCGCTTCCTGGCCCGCGCCGCGCAGGACGGCGGCCTGCCGCGCCAGATCACCTGCATCGACCCCGGAACCGCGCGCCACCCTGGACCGCGCTAGCCGGTCCGCTTCCGGCCGCGAAACGCTGCAGCAGGCCGGGTCTCGCCGCCGTCGCCGGAGCTGCTGCCGGGCGACCTGCTGTTCGTCGATTCCAGCCGACGTGCTGGCGCCCGGCAGCGACGTCGATCTGCTGCTCACCCAGCTTGCTGCCGCACCTGCCGCAGGGGGCGCTGGTGGCGCGTTCCACGATATCTGCCGACGACGATCCTGCGGCCTGGCGGCTGGCTACAACGAGGATCCGGCGTGGTGGCGATCCTGACCGCCGCTGGCGCTGTTCGCCGAGCGATGACGCCGCCACGCGATGCACGCGCGGGTGCGCGCCGGGAACGCTTGAACTAACTCGCCGGAGCCGGGGCCGGGGCCGGGGCCGCGATCCCGGGCAGCCTGTGGCTGGAGAAGACGGCTGGCCGGCTGGAGCGGGATGGTTGCGGGTGGTGGCGGCTATTTCAGGTCGACCTCAACTGGACGTGATCGCTCGGCCGGTCCCAGGCGGCGCGCCTCAGCGAGCACGTGATGGTGCCGGAGATGCTCGGCGAGGGCGGCGGTACCGACATGGTCCAGGCGCCAGCCGTAGTTCTTCTGGAACGACTGCCGGTGGCGGTAGCCCCACCAGGTGAACAGGAACTCTTCCGGCGGCACGAACCGGCGGCCGACGTCGACGAACCCGCCGGCGTCCAGCAGGCCCGCCATCGCCTCGGATTCGCGCGGAGTGTGGCCGACCTGGCGCTTGATCTTCTTGTGGTTCCAGACGTCGTTTTCCAAGGGTGCCACGTTGAAGTCGCCCAGGATCGCGACCTTGCGCCCGGACAGCTGAGCGTCCCTGGCCCAGGTCGTCATTTCCTCCAGAAAGCCCAGCTTGTGGGCGAACTTGGGGTTCTTCTCGGGGTCCGGGTCGGGCCCGCCGGAGGGGACGTAGAAGCAGTGCAGCTCGAAGGCGTCCGGGAAGGTCACCTTGAGGTGCCGGCTGTCGCCCTGGCCCCACCAGTCCCAGCGCTCCTCCGCCTCGAACGGGACGCGCGAGAGGATGGCGACGCCGTTGTAGGACTTCTCCCCGCGCACCGCGACGTGCGGGTAGCCCAGCTCGGCCGCGTGCTCGTGGCGGGAAGGCGTCGTCGGTGACCTTGGTTTCCTGCAGGCAGATGACGTCCGGCTTCGCGTCCTGCACCAGCTGGTCCAGACAGTGCAGGCGGATCCGGATGGAATTGACGTTGTAGGTGGCAACACGCATGGCCGCGGCTAGAGCAAATCGGGCCAGGCGGAGCCGCCGTGCTCGCTCAATGTTTCCAACGACTGGATTGATAGAGCGCGGGATAACACGCTGAGGCGAGCTCACCTTCAGCGACCGCGCCAGCCGCCCGGCCCGTCCCAACGGCCGATGAGCCGGTCTCCAGTAGAATGCCAGGGCCCCAGAGCGGAGGAACGCCCGGACGGGGGGAGACCGGGCGTTCCAAGCTCCGATCGGAGCCGCGGCGCGGTCGGCAGGGGAACACGTCCGCGCCGCTCGGGCCGGGCGTTACAGGTCCGGCCGTTACACAAAAACATGGATCGCCCGCGGCCGGCGGATCAATGGACGGATCACGAACATATGAGGGCCGCGCTGCGCGCACCGAGGCGCGCCTGTCCGGCGGCACACGCGATTCCAGCCGGTTTGCTCAGGAGACCGCTTGCGCCCGTGCGTACATTTTGACGCAACCGGGCGCGCGCCCGCGCCGCCTCGGCGAACGCCGGCGAACAGCTGGCTCGGATACCGGGTTGTCGGTGGCCCGGTATTCCGGGTGCCACTGCACGGCCATGAGGAAGCCCGGCGTGCCGGGGCGGGACAGCGCCTCCACCGTGCCGTCGGGGGCCCAGCCCTCGAGCTTGAGCTCGGGCGCGATCTCGCGCACCGCCTGGTGGTGCAGGGAGTTCACCTCGACCCGCTCGGCGCCCAGCAGCCGCGCTCAGCGCGCCGTCCGGCGCCAGCTCGACCGAATGGCGCGGGCCGTACTGGGTCTCCAGGTCGTCCGCTTCGGGCCGGCGGTGGTCGGCGCGCCCCGCGACCTCGTGCACCTTGGGGTAGAGCGTGCCGCCGAAGGCGACGTTCAGTTCCTGCAGGCCCCGGCAGATCGCCAGCAGGGGCAACCCGGCCGCCGCCGCCTTGCGGATCAGCGGCAGGGTCACGGCGTCGCGCGCGGGGTCGTACGGCTCCGCCTTCTCGCTCGGCGCGTCGCCGTAATGCTCGGGATGGACGTTCGACGGGCTGCCGGTCAGCACCAGACCGTCCAGCTTGCCGATCAGGTCGTCCAGATCGGTCGTCTCCGACAAGCTGGGCAGCATCATCGGCAGGCAGCCCGCGGCCTCCGCGACCGCGCGGACGTACTTGTCCCCGATGGTGTGATAACTCTGCCCGCCCTTCTCCATGCGGCAGGCGGGCAGGGCGACCAGCGGGATGGGGGATCTCTCGGCCATGCCCGATTAGCTAGGCGACGCGCGCGCAGGCGCAAGGCTGGGGGTGTGCTCGGCGGGCGTGGGGCGGGTGCTGGCGCGGGCCGGGGGTTCGCAACGGATCGCGCCCAGAGCTCCCACCCTATAGTCCCCCGGTGAGCCTGTCTGTTGTTTTGGAACGGCGTAGAGAGCGAGACCCGCCGCTAAAGCACGTCGTCGGTGCCGTGGAGTTTGTCGATCTGGCGGCGTTCGCGTTTGGTCGGGCGGCCGGCGCCCTTGGCGCGGTCGGCGCCGGGGGGGGGGCTTTCTCCGCCTTGGGCTTGGGCTGCGGCGGGTCGAGATCGGTGAACAGGGTGCGCGCCTCGGCCGCCGGGCCGCGGCGGGTGCCCAGCGCCTCGACCCGGATCACCCGGATGGTGCGGCCCTGCTGGAAGGTCAGGACGTCGCCCACCCGGACCGACCGGTTGGGCTTGTCGGTCTTCTCCCCCGACAGGCGGATGCCGCCCTGGATCGCCTTGCCGGCGAGCGTGCGGCTTTTGAAGAAACGCGCGTGCCACAGCCAGCCGCTTGTCCCGCCCGGACGCCGGGGGCGCGTTCGGCTCCGACTCCGAGGGCGGAGCTGGTACGCTGGAGCCATGCGGTCGCGGCGCAGCATCGGCGCGAGTGTCCGGCGGGTCCGCCCGGCGTCCCGGGTCCCGCCCACACGTCCCGGGCTGTCGTCCGGCGCGGCATCCGTGTGTCGGGAACTCGGCGTTCGCGCCGGGGGCTCGGTTTGTAGGGATTCGGGCGTGTGGTCGGTCACGCGCGCTGGCGCCGGCGCGCGCCCGGTGAACCGTTCCCCACTGCGCCGAAGTTGAGGTGCTTCAGCTTGGCGAACGGGTGGTTGGGGTCGACTTCGGCGGGCCGGCCCTTGCCCTTGGGGGGGCGGCTGCCTCGCCCAGCACCTTTCGAGCCCAGCCCCTTTGCCCCTGCGCCTTACCCCCTGCGCCTTTGCCCCCTGCGCCTTTGCCGGGGGTGCGGGCCTCGCGCCCTTGGGCTGCTGCTTGCCGCCCGCGAGCTTCGCCCGGTCCCTCGGCCGTCGGGCTCGGCGGTGTCGGCGCGCTGGGCATGTGCGCTGATCGCGTCCCTGACCGTGGGCCTGGGCGGGCGCGCTGGCGGCGGCGGTCGTCGCGGGCGGGCGGGCTGTCTCGGCCCCCGGGTCTGGCGCTGGCTCCGGGGCTTGCGGCGGCGGCGCTTCTTCGCCGGCTTGGCGTTGGCCGGGGTTTCGGCGCCAGCTGCCTCGGACGCAGCGGCCTCCTCCGGCCCGGTCGTTTGGGCAGGGGCCGTTCGGGCAGGGGCCGTTTGGGCAGGGGCCGTGTCCGCCGGGGCAGCGTCGGCCGTCGTCGCGGCGGCGGCCGGCTTGGGCTTGCGGCGGCGGGGCCGGCGCTTCTTGGCCGGGCGCCCTGCGGACGCGGGCGCGTCGGCCGCCACTGTTTCGCCGGCTGGCGTCTTCTCCCGCTGCTGCTTCGGCGGCGTCGTCGTCGTCCGCTTCCGCCGCCGGGCCGCCCGATGCGCCTTCACTGGCGCCCTTCGGCTTGCCTTTCTGGCCCGCGCCCTTCGGCGCCGGCTTGCGCGCCGGCCGCTCGCTCTTGGGCTTGCCCTTGGGGCGGAAGGCGGGGGCGTCGCCGGCGCGGCCGTAGGGGTGATAGTCGAGCAGCGGCAGCGCCAGTTCCAAGGCGGCGCGGTCGCCG
>JAXHMD010000033.1:0-201883 GCA_034521655.1 Rhodovibrio sp. | reverse complement strand
CTGGCCCGGGTTCGGGATAGAGGGTGGTGAAGACCAGCAGGTTCAAAGGTCGCGGCTTTCCAGGGCGTCGCGGTAGAGACGGTCGTAGGCCGCCACCATCGCGCTCATGTCGTAGGCGGCCTCCGCCCGCGCCCGGTTCGCGCGGCCGAGCCGCCCGCGTACCCCGGCGTCACCCAGCAGCCGCGACAGCGCGCCCACAAAGCCGTCGGTGTCGGTCTGGTCGAACCTCTGGGATGGATCGCTCGCGGGCAAGATGCGGGCGACGTCGCCGGCTTCGAAGGCGACCACCGGCCGGGCCATCGCCATCGCCTGCAACAGGGCGTTCGGCATTTGCTCGGTCACGCTCGTGAGCGCGAACACGCTGTTCGGGGTGAGCGCGCGGCGGACGTCGTCGATTTGGCCAGCGAACACGATCCGTTCGCCCAGGCCGCTCGCCGCCGCCTGCGCGCGCAGGTCGTCGGCACACGGCCCCGACCCGCAGATCAGGAGCCGCCCCGGCCGGTCCGCGGCGGCGCGCGCGAACAGGGCGATCAGCCGGTCGAGCCGCTTTTCCGCGCGCAGCGGCGCCACCGCAACGATCGTGGGGACGTCGTCGGCCGCCTCCGGCAGCGGGTCGACGCCGGCGGCCGGACTGTAGTGGACGAGGTCGACGCCGTTGACGACATGGCTGACCCGCGACCGCGCCGCCCAGCGGTGGGCCGCGGCGATCTCCAGAAGCCCGTGCGACGGCACCACCAGGCGGTCGACGCCGGCGAGCGCCAGCCGGCGGTAGAGACTGCGCCGCCTGAGCGGGCGGGCCGCTTCGTCGGGTCCGAAGCCGCTTTCGAAATGCAGGTGCGCCAACCGCGGCCCCAGGCGGTTGGCGAGCGCCCAGTCCATCGCACCGAAGTTGTAGGTGCACAGAAGATCGGCGGGCGCCGCGGCGAGCGCACGCCGGATCGCCGGCAGGCGCTTCAGCCCGCTCAGCCCGGCCGGATCGACGACGGTCCAGGGATTGCCCGGATCGGTGCGGGCGAGCGCGTCCGTCCGGCCGTCGAGCGCCAGCAGCGTGTGCGCGTAGGCGCCGCCCAGCCGGGCGGCCACGTCGGCGATGCGTACCTGCACCCCGCCCACCGCGAAGGTCGGGAACACGTGCAGCAGCCGCACCGGTGCCGCGGGCGGCGTGACGGGCGGCGTGGCGCGCGAACGCGGGCGCTGGCGCGGGTACATGGCGATCACCCTTTGCTCTTAGCGCGCGCCCGCGTTCCACAGCACCACGCGGACCGTCTGCAGCCCGATCGCGAGGTCCAGCATCACGGTGTAGTACTTGATGTAGAACAGGTCGTACTGGAGCTTCTGCCGCGCGTCCTCCACGCTGGCGCCGTAGGGGTAGTTCAGCTGCGCCCAGCCGGTGATGCCCGGCTTCACGCTGTGGCGCTCGCGGTAGAAGGGGATCTGCGCGCCCAGTTCGTCGACGAAGAAGGGCCGCTCCGGGACGCGGGCCGACGAAGCTCATGTCGCCGCGCAGGACGTTGATCGCCTGCGGGATCTCGTCGATCCGGGTCTTGCGGATCAGGGCGCCGATCCGGGTCACCCGCGGGTCGGCCTGCTGCGCCCACTGCGGGCGGCCGTCGGCCTCCGCGTCCTGGCGCATCGAGCGGAACTTGAACAGCATGAACGGCCGGCCGCCCTGCCCGACCCGCTCCTGGCGGTAGAACACCGGCCCCGGGCTCTCCAGCTTGATCGCGAGCGCCGTGGCGGCCAGCAGCGGCAGCGTGACCGCGAGCAACAGCAGGCTCGTCACCAGGTCGATCGCGCGCTTGATCATCAGATGGACGCGGTTGGTGCGGAAGCCGCCGCGGTCGAAGAACCAGCTGGGCGACAGCGCGTCCAGGTCGACCGCGCCCTGCGCCTGCTCGGCGAACAGCTGATAGTCGGTGACGCGCACGCCCTCCAGCCGGGCCGCCACCAGATCGTCCAACGGCAGCTGGCCCCGGCGATCCTCCAGCGCCACCACGATCTCGTCGATCGCGTGGCTGACGGCGTAGGCCCGCAGGTCGTTGGGCATGGGCACGACTTGGGCGTCGCTCACCGCGCGCGCGACCGGCTCCAGTTCGACGTAGCCCACGACCATGAACCGACTGAGCCGGCCGCGGCTGGCCAGGACGCCGACCCTGGCGGCGCGATCGCCGGTCCCCAGCACCAGCACGCGGCTCTTCAGGTGCGCGAGGTCGGCCACCCGCAGGAACGCGAGGTGCAGCGCGAAGACGACAAAGCTCATCAGCATCAGGCCAGGCAGCAGCGCGCTCATGGTGATGCGCACCGCGGGGAAGACGTAGGTGACGATGGCGTGCAGGACGAACGCGAGCACCACCGCGACGACCACCCGCGCGGCCAGGTTCGACAGGCTTTCGGCGATGTGGAAGGAATACAGCCCGACCGCGAACAGCATGGTGACGACGAGCCCGCCCAGCAGCAGCGCGCGCTCGCTGGCGTACCACGGATTGATCGGCTCGCCGGCGAGCGTGAAGGCGGCGTACTGCACGCCGACCAGCAGCACGGCGATCGCCGCCGCCTCGATCAAAGCCAAGATGTAGAGGGGCCAGACGACCCGCGCACTCACACCCACGGTGTTCTCCTCGACAAGCGGTGCGTCACCCGGATCCCGCGGATCAGGCGACCACCGCGGCGGCGACCGGTTCGGTCTCGCCCGCGGCAGGCAGGCTCGGTGCGGCGTGCACCTGTTCCAGGAACCCGGCGAACATCAGCAGCGCCCAGATCGGCTGCGTGTGGTCGCTGAGGCCGCTCATGTGCCGGTCGACCAGCCGGTCGATCGCGGCCACCTCGAACAGGCCTGAGCCGCGCAGCGCCTCGCCCTTCAGGCTGGCCAGCACGCGCTCGCGCGCGGGGCCGCGGAACCAGCCGGAGAGCGGCACCCCGAAGCCCATCTTGGGCCGGTACAGCACCTCTTCGGGCAACAGCGGCTCCAAGGCCTTCTTGAAGATCGCCTTGCCCTCGCGCCCCTTCAGCTTGGCGCCGGCGGGGATCGTTCCGGTCCACTCCGCGAACTTGTGGTCCAGGATCGGCACCCGGACCTCGAGCGCGTGGGCCATGCTGGCGCGGTCGACCTTGGTCAGGATGTCGCCCGGCAGGTAGGTCTTGAGGTCGGTGTACTGCACGCGGCTGATCGGGTCGTCGGTCGGGGCCGCGGCCATCACCTGGCGGATCCGCTCGACCGCGCGGTAGCCCTGGAGCTCGCGCTTGAACGCGGGCGCGTAGAGCGCCTCCCGGTGGGCGTCGGCGACCACGCAGACGCTGTGGAAGTAGCCGTCGGCGGTGTCGCGGGCGAGCGCCTGGAAGGTCGTCTTCGCGCGCAGCGGCTTGGGCGCCCAGTCCGCCTTCGGATAGGCCCGGCCCAAGACGCCGAACAACGGCCCGCGCAGCGATTGCGGCAAGCGCGCGCGCACCCGCTCCTCGTAGCCGTGCCAGCGATAGCGGCGGTAGCCGGCGAACAGCTCGTCGCCGCCGTCGCCGGACAGCGCCACGGTCACGTGACGGCGCGCTTCCTGGCACACCCGGTAGGTCGGGATCGCGCTCGAGTCCGCGAACGGCTCGTCGTAGACGCGCGGCAGCAGGTCGAGCAGGGCGACGTCGTCCGCGGCCACGCGGCGGGCGTGGTGGTCGGTCTTGTACCGCTCTGCGACCAGGCCGGCGTAGGCGGTTTCGTCGTAGTCGGCCTCGCCGAAGCCGATCGCGCAGGTGGTGACCGGCGTCGGCCGCGACTTCGCCATGCAGGCGACGACGGCGCTGGAGTCCACGCCGCCGGACAGGAAGGCGCCCAGCGGCACGTCGGCGATCATCCGGATGCCGACCGCCTCCATCAGCCGCTCCGGCAGTTCCGCGGCGACGGCCGCCTCGTCGGTGTGCTGCGGATCGAACGTCATGTCCCAGTAGCAGCGCGGGGCCGGCACGCCGTGGCCGCGGCGGATCGTCAGCACGTGGCCGGGGGCTAGCTTATGAACGTCGCGGTAGATCGATCGCGGCTCCGGCACGTAGCCGAGGGCGAAGAAGTCCTCGACCGCGACCGGGTCCAGTTCGCGCGCCACCTCGGGCAGCACCAGCAGCGTCTTCAGTTCGGAGCCGAACGCGACCCGGCCGTCGGCGAGCACGGTGTAATAGAGCGGCTTGATCCCCATCCGGTCGCGCGCCAGAAACAGCGTCTCGGCGTTGGCGTCGTAGAGCGCGAAGGCGAACATGCCGCGGAAGCGCTCGACGCAGCCGGCGCCCCATTCCTCCCAGGCGTGGACGATCACCTCGGTATCGCAGCGGGTGGCGAAGACGTGGCCGAGCGCGCTCAGCTCCGCCATCAACTCCGGGAAGTTGTAGATCTCGCCGTTGTAGACCACCACGACGGTGCCGTCCTCGTTGAACAGCGGCTGGTGCCCGCTCGCCAGGTCGATGATCGACAGCCGCCGGTGGCCGAGCCCGATGCCCGGGGCCCGGTAGTACCCGGCGTCGTCCGGGCCGCGATGGCTGATCGAGTCGGTCATGGCCGTCAGGCGGCGCGCGTCGATCGCCCGTCTCGCGCGGCTATCGAACAGACCGGCCAGTCCGCACATGGCGTATCCTTCGCTAACGGGGCTTGTGAACGCGGCGCGTGCCTCAGCGGGCGGCGGCCCGCGGGCGATCGTCGGTCGGGATCAGCCGGATCCGGGTCAGTCCGTCCAATCCGGCCAGGAAGTCGGACAGCGTTTCGCCGGCTGCGGGCCCCGCCGCGGTGGAGACGGCGATCGCCAGACTTGGCGCGGCGGTGCCGAGCAACTTGGCCTTCAGCGTCTCCAGTTTTGCCACGGGGCCGCTCGCCGTGACTGCCGCGCCGACGCGGTACCACGACCAGACAACCCGCCCGCCCGGATAGGCCGGCCCGCGCAAATGCAGGTAGGTGGGCGCCGGCAGGCCGTCGAAAGCGCCGTAGGACGCGCGTCCGCGCTTCATCAGGTCGGTCGCGGGGTCGTCGCCGAGCAGGCTGTTCGCGGAGGCCACCAGTTCGGCCCCTGGGCGTTCGTAGGCGTAGTACGCCACGTACAGCGTCACCTCCCGGTCGCCGTCGCGGTAGACCCAAGCGCCCTGCCGGTCGGCGCCGCGGAAATCGCCGCGCCATGCGGCGGGCGCGTCCGCCAGGGTCCACACACCGACGCGCTCGGGAACGGAGAGCGCTTGCGGCGCGCCCCCGGGGGCGGCGTTGGCCCAGCCGGCGTATCCGCGCATCACCACCAGCACGGCCAGACCGGCGACGCACGCCACCGAAAGCGGCCGCCACGCGGGCGCGCCGGCGGCGCCCCGGCTCCGGCTGCCGACACCGAGACCGGTCCAAGGCCGCCGCCATCGGCGTCGCGCAACCAGAACGCCAGCGCGAGCAGGATCAGCGTGACGAAGCTGAGGAAAACGCCGCCATAGACCAAGTGGTCGACGTCGACCGCGATCTCGAACCCGCTCAGGTAGGCCAGCATGATGATGCCGTAGGCGCGGAACACGTTGGCGACGATCGGCACCGCGACCGACAGCACCATGAACAGCACGCGCTTCCACCACGCCTTCAGCAGCAGATCGCAGACCAGGAAGCCGAGCGCGATGCACGCCAACAGGTAGCGCGCGCCCGCGCACGCCTCGGCCACCAGGAAACTGCCGCCGGGCACCTGGATGTGCCAGTTTTCCAGGTACACCGGGATGCCGCTCATGCGCACCAGCGGCACGGTGTACTGCGCCGTGAGGTCTTGCAGCGGCGCGATCGCGAAGTCGCCGAACGGCACCGCCAGCAGCAGGTAGGCGAGCGGGAACACGGCCGCCCAGGCGATCCGCCAGCCGAATACCGCCAACACGCTCGCCTGGAGCAAGCCGACCAGGGCGAAGTGCTGGAGCAGGCTCACGCTGCCCAACGTCCCCACCACCCAAAGTGCGCCGGCGGCCAGCATCAGGACGTGGCCTGTCGCCGACGGCTGGACCGGCAGCTGCGCCAGCCGCGGCCAGCGGCGCCAGACCAGGTAGATGCAGATCGGCACGATCAGGAAGCCGTGGCCGTAGGTCGCGGAGTTGGCCCAGACGCCGACGATGCTGGCCACGCTCTCGTGCGTCGCCAGCAGGATCGCGGCCACCAAGGTGAGCCAGACAATCCCGGCGCGGCGCAGCGGCTCGCTCGGCAGGTAGGTGGCACTCCGGGTGGGACCGACGGTGGTCATGACGCGATCGCTTTCGACATGAGGAGGACGCCCAACGAAGGCCTGTGCGGGCCGGGCGGCGGCGTGGCTAGCCGAGTTCGCGCGCGATCGGCGGCCCGAGGGCGTTCGCCACCGCGAGCGGCAGGCGCTGCCAAGCCTGGATTCGGCGGGCGTATTTCGGGTTCAGCGGGTTGACCTCGGCCAGTTCGCGCCCGCGCACCAGACGGGTGTCGTAGGCCAGCGGCGCGGGCGCGAAGCCCCAGTTCTTCTTGAAGGCGTAGGCGCCGGTCGAGACCTTGCTGCGGCCGAAATCGAACGAGGTGCAGCCGCGTTCGGCGGCCCGGCGCATGACTTCCCAGTACATGAAGTCGTTCGCCGCCAGCCCGCGCGCCGCCGCCGTGCCGCCGCCGTAGTAGGGCAGCACCTCGCCCTTGAAGAAGAGCGACATCACCGCGCTGACCGGCCGGCCTTCGTGGGTGATCAACAGGGTCTCGCAGTCGCCGCCGAAGGCTTCCTGCAAGAGCCGCGGATAGCGCCGGGTGAACACCGGGGTGCCTAAGTTGCGCACGCTCTCGGCGTAGACCCGGAAGAACGCATCGGTGTCGCGGGTCGCGTGCGAGTCCAGGCCGAACCCGATCGCCTTGCGGACCATCGCGCGCTGCTTGCGCGGGATCGCCTTCATGTTGGCGTCGTGGTCGGCCGTGATCGGCTTGCGGAAGGTGACGTAGAGGTCGTCCTTGCGCTGCCAGCCAGCGCCCGGCGTCGCATCGGCGGCCGCCGCGCCGAGCCGGTATTCCAGGTGATGCACCGCCAGCCGCTCGGCGAGCGCGAGCGCGGCCGCGTCGAGCCGGCGCCGCGCCTCGGCGTCGAGCGCGAGCGGGCCGCCGGTGACGCAGAAGGCGTTGGCGACGAGCGCGCTGGGGAACAGGCGGTTCTTCAGGTGCGTGAGCGGCAGGACGCCGACCAGTTCCTGTCCGCGCCAGGCAGCCAGCAGGTGCCCCTGCTGACGGAACGCGCGTTCGATCACCGGCTTCCAGGCCGACAGGTGGAAGACCGTGCCCTGCGGATGGCCCCGCACGAAGGCGTCCCAGTCGGCCTCGCGGCCCGGCGCCAGCGCCTCTACGGTGACCGGCCGGCGTTCGCTCACGACGCGGCCTCCAGCGCCCGCAGGCCAAGGCTCGCCCCAACCGCCCGGCGGCGCGCGCCCTCGACCGGGAACACGCGGTCGATCCGGTCCCAGGCGAAGGCGTCGCACAGCGCCTCAAGGCGCGGCTGCATGCGCGCCAGGTTGAGGTAGTGGCGGAAGCGCGCGCGCGCGCCCAGCCCCGGCACGCGCGGCTGGTCCGGATCGACCTCCCAGGGATGGAAGTAGAAGACGCACGCCTCCCGGTCGCGCTCGACCACCCGGCGCATCGCCCGGGTGAACAGGCGAACCGGCAGCAAGCGGAAATACCCGCCGCCGGCGCAGGGCACCCGACGGCCGCCGAACTCCGCCGTGGTCGGCGGGATCTCCAGAAAGTCGTCGTCGTCGAACGGCCGGTAGACGAAGCGCGGCGCGTCCGGCATGCCGTAATGGTCGGTCTTGAGCGGAAACACGCTCGAGGAATAGCGGTAGCCGCAGTCGCGCAGAACCTCGTGCGCCCAGGGCGTGCGCGCGTCGATCGAGAAGCTGGGCGCGCGGTAACCGAGCACCTGGGTGCCCGAAATGTCTTCCAGCAGCGCCTTGCTGTCGCGCACGTCCGCCCGGAAAGCGCCGGCGCTCTGCGTATGGACCCGCTGATGCCCCATGCCGTGGCTGGCCAACTCGTGCCCGCGCGCCACGATCTCGCGCACCAGCCCGGGCTGGCGCTGGGCGACCCAGCCGAGCGTGAAGAAGGTCGCCTTGACGCCGTGGCGCTCGAACAGCTCGAGCGTCCGCTGCGTGTTGG
Organism: Rhodovibrio sp.; assembly: GCA_034521655.1. Taxonomy (GTDB): domain Bacteria; phylum Pseudomonadota; class Alphaproteobacteria; order Kiloniellales; family Rhodovibrionaceae; genus Rhodovibrio. Next base: position 193,761 of record JAXHMD010000033.1, on the reverse strand, counting down.
CCGCGACCCGCGAGGGATGCCGGTCCCAGTCGGCGCGCGACACCGCCCGCTCCATCGCCGAGACCTGGAAATGTTCCTCGACGTCCACGCTCATGGCGTGACGCCCCGGAACGCCGGCCATTTGAACCGGCCTCAGACTCCGAACCGCCATCAGCGCCGCTCCCCACCGCCTGCATGCGGACCGCCCTGCGGTCCGCCGTCGCGGCCGAGCACGTCGACGATGCGGGCGATCTTGGTCTTGTAGTCGGCCAGCTCCGCGCGCAGCGCCGCGACGGTTCGTGTCAGCGCGGCCGGGTCGTGCGGCAGGTCGCCGTCGTCGCTCGCATCCGTCGGGATGCCGGGCAGGCCGGGTTCCGGCTCGCCCACCGGTTCGCACCGGCCGCCGCCGTTGTGCTTGCCGTTGCGCGGCTGGTGGACGGCGACGGCGTCGGGCGCGTACGCGCTCGACGCCATACCGTGCGGCTGGCCGTTCATGGTGATCAGCACGGGCTTCGCGGGCAGTACCGGACGAACCGGGCCAGGCTCTACAGGCCCCGCCGTGTCCGGGGCCACGCCAGCAGCTGCCGCGGCATCCAGCGGCATCGTCTCCGCCTCGGTAGGCCCTGCAGACGCCGCGTCCATCAGGTCGTCCGGTTCGACGACATCGACCAGTTCCAGCGGCTCCAGGACCGCGTTCGCGAGCTCGGCCGCGGCTTCGCGGACCCGCTGGCTGGCGGAGGCGGGCTTGACGGCCGGTTCCGGATCGTCAGCCTCCAGGCGCTCCGCCCGCATCTCCTGGATCACCTCCGCGAGCGCGGCGCCGTCCAGTTCATGCCGGTCTTCCAGGAAGCCGTACAGCAGGGCGCGATCGCACAGACGGTTGATCTTGCGCGGCACGCCGCCGGTCTCCGCCGCGATCTCCGCGAGCGCGTCCGGGGTGAACAGCGGCAGACCGGCGTAGCCGGCGTGCTTCAGCCGGAAGGCGATGTAAGCCGGGACGTCTTCCGGCGCGAGCGGCGCCAGATGGTACGAGGCGATCACGCGCTGACGGATCTGCTCGGTATCGCGCCCGGCCAGTCGCTCACGAAACTCCGGCTGGCCGACCAGAAGGGTCTGCAGCAGCGGATGCTCGGCGTCCTGGAAGTTGGAGAGCATGCGCAGCTCTTCCAGCGATTCGGTGGAGAGGTTCTGCACCTCGTCGACGATCAGCAGGGTGCGCTTGCCCTCGGCGCGGGTGGCCAGCAGGAAGGCCTCCAGGTCGCGCAGAAGGCCGGCCTTGGTCGCCGCGATCCGCGGCAGCCCGAGCCGGTAGGCGATCAGTTCCAGCAGGTTTTCCGCGCCCAGCTGCGTCGTGTTGATGCGCGCGACCACCGCATCCTGGAACCGACCGCCCGCCAGAAGGTGTTCCAACAGCGTGGTCTTGCCGGCCCCGACGGCGCCGGTCACGACCACGAACCCCTCGTTCTTGGACAGGCCGTAGATGATCGTCGCGCGTGCCCGGGTATGGCCGTGGCTTTCGAAAAAGAAGCGCACGTCGGGGGTGATCTGGAAGGGCAGATGCTGCAGGCCGTAGTGTTCGAGGTACATCCGCGGGTCAGTCCATCGGTTGGGAACGGTCGGCGCGCGTCAGGTGGCGGCGTATTTGTAGTAGGGCGCACGCACCTTGCCGCGCCCGCGGTTCTTGTTGAGCACGACCTGCGGTTCCTGATCGGCCGGCAGCAGATCGAGCGCCCCGTCGATCGTGGCGCGATCGGTACTGTCCGCCTCGACGACGAACAGGACCTGGCCGGCGTACTCGCTCAGGATCGCGGTTCCGGAATCCGCCAGCAGCGGTGCCGTATCCACGATCACCAGACGATCGGGATAGCGGGTCGCCAGCTCTTCCATGATCAAGCGCATGCGGGCGCTGCTGACCAGTTCGCTGGCGAGTTCGCGGTTCTGGCCGGAGGGGATCAGCGACAACCGGTCGATGTCCGTGCGCAGCAGGACGTCACCGAGGTCGCGCTCGGCGTCCGCGACGACGTCGAGCAACCCGGCCTGTTCCTGGACGCCCATCCGGGTCATCAGGTCCGGACGGCCGAAGTCGCCATCGACCAGCACCACCCGGAGGTCGTATTCGCAGGCCAGGCTCATGGCGAGATTGAGCGCGACGAAACTCTTGCCCTCGCCGGGCAGCGAGGAGGTGACCAGGATCACGTTGCCGTGCGGCCGGCTGCCCTTGCGGAAGCGGTGCAGCACGTTGCGCTTGATCAGCCGCATCTCCTCAGCGAGTCCGGTCGTCATGGTCGCGGGCGTCAGGTAGCCCTGCTGCTGCAGGCCATCGAGGTCGATGCGCACGGTCTTCGGCCCGGCTGTCCGAGCCGCTCCTGCGGTCGGCTCGGACACGGGCTTCGGGGCGGGGTCGGGCGCCTGCGGGCGCGCTTCAGCCGCTCTGACGGCCGCCGCGCCAGCCGTTCGGCACAGCCGACGCCTGCGCCGGTCTTCCCGGCGGCCGCGACGGTCGAGGCCGGCTTCGCCGCGGGCTGGGCCGCGGCATGACCGTTCATGCGGCCAGCGTCGAGGCGCTCGGCCGCGCGCTCGATCAGCCAAAGCCGGTCAGCGGCCTTGCCGGCGGAACGGTCGGTGGGCGTCTGGTCGGTCATCGTGTTGTCTCGCTTGTCGGGGGCGCCAGGCGTCCGGAGCTGAGCGGCGTCGGGATCGCCATTCACTGGAGGGTCTGGCCGGGCTTCGGCCTCTCGGACACGCCGGCGATCGTCGCCGACATCACGCTCCTTCGACGCGCCTGCGGCGTCATCGGCTGCTCGACCACGTTGGCCAGGCCGACGTGCCGTTCGACCAGCTGCAGCGTCCCGAAAGCGCCGAAAAGGCCGACCAGGGCCATGCACAAGCCGACGTTGCCCAATGCGCGGCGGAGCGTGTCGCGGCGGTCGCGCAGTTGCGTGACCACGCCGATCACCGGCAGGTCGAAGTCGCGGCGCAGGTGGCCGGAGTTGGCGTAGGTCGTGCGGAACAGGCCGAGCAGGATGGTCAAGCGCGACGCCGGCACCGACGGCGAACACCAGCACAACACTCATGAACAGGCTGCGCGGCGGGCCCGCGGCGATCGTGGGGATCTGCGGCGGCTCGATGATCCGAAACTGCACGCGGTCGCTCTGTTGTTCGCGGTCGGAGGAAATCTGCGCCGACTCGCGCCGGGTCAGCAGCTCCTCGTACTTGTTCTTCATCACCGAGTAGTCGCGGTTCAGCTTCTGCAGCTGCGCCTCGACCTCCGGGACCCGCTGCAGCTTGCGCTCGACACTGGCCTGCGCGTTCTTGTTGGCCGCGATCTCCCGGCGCAGCGTCTCCACGTTCGCCTGCTCTTCCAGCAGCCGCAGGCGCAGCTGCCCGTAGGCCGGGTTCGGCATCCGAAACGATTGCGGCAGCTCGTTCCCCGCGTCCGGGCCCGGCGCCGGGACCGGCGCCCGGCCTCCATCTCGCGCAGCAGGCCGGCCATCTGGCGCTGCGCCGCCTGGACGTCGGGATGCTGATCGGTGTAGCGCGAGCGCAGGGCTTCCAACTGCCCGCGCACTTCCATCAACTGCGCCTCGGCGCTGGACGGCGGCCCGGACCCGAAAGCGCCGACCTGCTGGGCCACCATCGACGGCGTGGTCGCAGACTTCCTGCTCCAGCAGACGGATCGCGTGTCTGCGCGTCCTGCAGGCGGGATTCCAGACCCGCCAGCTCGCCCGAGACGTCGCCCAACGCGTCCTGCAGGCCGCGCTGACCCGGCAGCAGGTCCATGTAGCGCGCCTTGAACGTCGCGAGCGTGCTCTCGGCGTCGTCGAGCTTGGCTTCGTACTCGGCGATCTGGCGGTCCAGGAAGTTCTGGGCCGATTTCATATCGGCCCGGTTCCGCCCGACGTTGTTCTGCACGAACATGGTCATCAGCGACTGCACGACCTCGTAGGCCCGCGTGCTGTCGGAATCCGCGTAGGAGATCGTGAAGATATTCGTGCTGGTGCGAGGCACACCGACGCGCTTCGCCGAGCGCCTTGACCATCCCTTCCATCTCCCCGGGGTGGTCGCGCTGGAGATCGAGATCCGTCTCCGCGCGCGACGCTCTCCAGGTTGGGCCGCGCCAGCAGGGTCTCGCGCATCACGGCCAGCTGGTGGTCGACGTCGTTCTCCACCGCGACACCGTCGAGCAGCGGGTTCAGAACGCTGGCGGTATCGACGAAGATGCTGGTTCGCGCCTTGTAGATGTTGGGCAGGGTGGCGACGAACGCCCAGCCGACGAACGCCACACCCACCGCCGCGGCGAACGCGGTCCAGCGCCGCTGCCAGAAGGCGTCGAGGTACTGATAGAAGCTGATCCAAGATATCCTGCATCTCGACCTTCCGGGAGGCGTCCGCTGTGCGCCTGCGCCCGATGGCGGGCGTCCGCGGCCACGCGCGCCGTTGGCGCGGATGGCCGCGCGGTGGGCGGCGGCGTGCGCGGGCGGCATCAAGGGGCGGCGTGGAACGGCACGCGCGCGGCGCGCGGCGCGGGTTAGAGGAACGTCTCCGGGATGATCAGGATGTCGCCCGGGTAGACCGCGGCGTTGGCCCCGATCTCCCCGTCGCGCACCAGACTGTCCAGGCGCACGCGATAGGGGGTCTGCTGACCGTCGGCCGTGCGCACCAGGGTGGCCCGGTCGCCGGCCGCGAACTCGGTCAGGCCGCCGACGTTGATCACCACGTCCAGCAAGGTCATGCCCGCGCGATAGGGCATCGCCTGCGGATTGGCGGCCGCGCCGACGACGCGGACCTGCTGCTCGTAGGTCCCGACGAAACCGGTCATGATCACGGTCACCAGCGGGTCCTGGATGTAGGCCGCCAACTCGTCCTCGATGTCCTTGCCCAGTTCGCTCGGGGTCTTGCCCGCGGCTTCCAGGTCCTCGATCAGCGGCACGGTGATCCGGCCGTCGGGCCGGACCGTGACCTGCGTGGTCAGATCGGCGTTGCGCCAGACGAAGATCTGCAGGCTGTCGCCCGGCCCGACGCGGTAGAGCGGCGCCTCGACACTCCGCGCGGCCTCTTCCTCCGACAGGCTTCCCACGCTACTGCACGCGCTCAGACCGATCACGCTCAGAGTCCGAGCACAGCGCCACGCAAGCATCCGGTTTCCGTGACGCTTGCACTTTACTCACTCCGTAAATTGGAATTTCTTTTTTATCGTCGCACCGGCACCCCGGAACGACAAGCAACGCTGGCGTATCATCGGTATCAAGCGCGAGACCTTTCGGATGAATACATAAAGCGTTTTATCCAAACGAGGTATCACCGATCGCGTTCGGCGAAGTACCGGCGTCCGGCACGCTGGCGGCCGCCCCGCTTCAGGCCGGCCGCCATACGCTGGAAACGGCAGACGCGCTTCGCGCGCCGTCCGGTCACTCGGCGCTTTGCCGCTTCAACTGGTCGAAGCGGGTGGTCAGCCGCGCCGGCAGCCCCGCGGGATTGACCGCCGCCAGCACGTCGCGCGCCGCCGCCTCGTCATCCGCCGACAGAAGGGCTTCGGCGTAGTTGATCTGGATCTCCGGGTTGCCTGGCGCCGCCGACGCAGCCTTGCTCAGGTAGGCGAGCGCCGCGGGCACGTCCCCAAGCTGGAGCGAGATGGTTCCGGCGGTGTCGAGGACGTTGGGGTCCTCCGGCGCCATCTTGAGCGCCCACTGGACCTGCTCCTGGGCCGCCGCGAACCGGCCCTGCTGCTTCAGGATCCAGGCCAGGTTGTTGCGATACGCGGCGGTGTCTGGCGCGCGCTGGATCAGCCCTTCGTAGACCGGGGCGGCGTCCTGCATGCGCCCTGACGCGATATAGATCTCGCCCAGCGTCGCCTCGACCCGCTCGCTTGCCGGATGCGCCGCCCGCCAGGCCTCGAGTTCCCGGCTCGCCGCGTCCAGGCGGCCCATCCGGTTCAGCGCCTGCACGAGGTCGCTCAGCCGCGCTTCGTTGGGATCGATCTCCAAGGCCCTTTTGAAGGCCGCCTCCGCGGCATCGGGGTCGCGGGCGACGGACATGGCATGGTTGCCCACCAGCACCTGGACGTCCGGGTCTTGCGGGTACGCGGCCGCCAGGTCGGCGACCAGGTCGCCCGCCTTGTCGCCAGCCCCGCTCTCCAGCAGCGCCCGACCGAGCTGCAGGCTCGGCTCCCGGGCGTCGCCCGAGAGGACGCGCGCGGTCGTCAGCGGTGGCACCGCCGGGCCTGGCCGGCCGGCTGCGAGCAGGACCTGGCCGAGCTGCTGGTGGGCCGTTGGATCCTCCGGCAGCCGGTCGGTCAGGTGGCGGAGCAGGGCCACGGCGTCGTCGACGCGGCCGAGGTTCAGGTACGCCTGCGCGTGCAGCCGGATCAGACCCGGGTCGTCCGCCGCCTCAGCCGGGGCGGTCTGCATCATGTCGATGACCTCTTGAGCCTGCCCCTGCTGCAGATGGAACTGCGCCAGGACCGTGCGCACCCGCAGGTTGTCCGGCTCGAGCGCCAGGGCCGCGCGGAACTGCTCGGCCATGCCGTCGGTATCCCGCATCATCGCGTAGGCGCGTGCCGCTTCGCCATGCAGCCGAATGTGCGACGCGCCGGCGTCGAAGGCCCGCTGGATCGCCGCCAGAGCCGCCTCGGGCGCGTTCACCGCGCGGTGCATCTGCGACAGGTTGGTCGCGCGTGCGACCGATGTCGGGTCCTCCTGGTGCAGGGCGTCCATTTCCGCGATCGCGGCGTCCTGGTCGCCGGCGCGCCACCGTACGATCGCCGACAGTTCGCGCGGCGTCGCGCTGTCCGGCATCGCCGCCTTCAAGGCCTCGACCGCCTCGCGCGCGGCGTCGATCTCACCGCGGCTGACCATTTCAAGGATCGCCGTCACCCGCGCGCGGACGGCTTCGGCGTCCGGCTCCCCATCGGCGGGGAGTTCCGGGTTCTGGAGACCGTTGGCGTCGAACTCGCCGTCGGCGATCGCGGCGATCTGGCGCGGCCGGTCGGATCGCCGGCGCCCGCATCGATGTCGACCAGGTCGTTCGCCACGTTGTTGCTGGCGGCCAGCGTCCGCTCGCGCCTCGGCGTCGGCGTGGGCCAGCATGCCCTTTGCCCGGTTGTCATCCGGTTGGGCGCGCAGATACCGCTCGAGGTGGTCGCGGGCCAGCACGTAGTTGCCCAGTTCCAGGTTCGCCGCGCCGGCAACGAAGGCCGCCTTGTCGAATTGCGGATAGCGGCCCAGCAGGGTCTCGGCGGTCAGGCGCGCCTTCTCCGGCTCGCCGCGCTGCAGCGCCGCCATCGCCACGTAAAACTGAACCTCGGGGTGCTTACCGTTGGTCTTCTCCAGCGCGTCCAGCACCTTCCAGGCCGCCGCCTCGTCGCCGGCGTCGAGCGCCAGTTGCACCGTCAACAGATCGGCCCGGATCGGCCGCCAGTGGGCCTGGCGCAACCGTTCGAGGGTCGCGCGCGCCTCCGCTTTGTCGCCGGCGTTGGTCTGAGCCACCGCCAACAGCCACAACCCATCGACATCCTCCGGCCGCATCGCGAGCGCGGACTGGGCCTGGACCAACATGTTGCGCGCGTCGCCGCGCTGTGCGGCGACGGCCGCCAGGGCCAGGCGCGCATCCGCGTGATCCTGGCGATTGAGCACCGCAAGCGCCAGTTCGACCGCTTGCGGCAGTTGTCCGTCGACCGCGAGCGCGCGCGCCCGCACGGCATAAGGCGCGAGGCCTGCTCCCGCCGGCAAGGCCGTGCCCGGCTCGGCTTGCGGCGCGAGCGCGAGCGCGCCGGCCACGTCCTGGCGCAGCAGACGTGCCATCATCCGGTCCGCCAGCAGCTCCGGGGCGTCGAGACCGAGCGTGCTCGCCCGATCCAGTTCCTTCTGCGCGGATGCCCCGTCGCCCAAGGCGATATACAAACGCCCCAGTTCCAGGCGCAGATCGGCCGCGTCGGGGCGGATCTGAACGGCGTTCTTCAACTCGATGACCGCGGCATCGTATTGGCCGGCCGCGACGTGCTCCGACGCGGCGGTTTGCAGCGCTTCCACCTTTTGCTGCGGCGATTGGCTGTCGCACGCCGCCAGCAAGACCGCGAAAGAGACGCACAGACCGAACTTGGTAAGCTTGGAAGCCATCGTATTAACCGCCGTGTTTGAGGGGCGCGGAGTTGTAACCGCTGCGTTAAGTGTCCGTTTGGCGCGTGCGGGACGGCAAGCCGTTCGCCAACGCGTCGATCGGGTCGGCCTCAGGTCGCCTGCGCGCATTCCAGGGCGAACGCGGGCTTGTTGAGCATCCGGCGGAGCCCGTTGGCCCACTCGACGAACGCGGCTTCGGAAAACTGCTTCCGCCCGTCGACGACGAACGTCCCGTCCTCGGCGCGCACCACCTGGTAATCGCGGCTGCGCACGAAGTTCACCACGCTCTCGATCGTCTCGCCGGGGCGCTGGATGCGGTAGGCGGAGATGTCGATCGGCTCGGCCCGGCGCATGTCCTCGTGCCGCGGCCGCCGGCGTCGCTTGCGCTTCGCGCCTGCCTTGAAGGTGCGGACGTCGGCGCTCTGGGCGCGGCCCCCGGGCGCCGGCCTGCCGGCCGGCTGCGGCCGGTACTCGGGCGCGATCTCGGAGCGTTTCGGCCGGCTGAGCCCCAGGCGGCGCGCCCGCTCGCGGGTGCTGCCCACCGTCCGGCCGATCAGGGCGGCGATCTCCTCCACCGGCCTGCCGGTGCCCCACTCCGCGCGCAGCACCTGTTCGGCCTCGTCGTCCCAGCGCGCTTTCGGCCCCGCGCCCCGGCCGACCCCGGTGCCGCCGTTCGACGGGCGTGGGGTCGCGTCCGCACGCACGTCCGGCACCGGCCGCTCGGTCGCCTGCGGGTCTTCCGCGCGGTCGTCGCTAACTGAGGTCGGGTCGAGGTTCGTGGCGGGCTCGGCGCGGGATGGGGCCGCTTCGCCCGCAACGCCGACCGGCGTCCGCCGCGCCGGACGTTCCCGATGCGCGGCCGCATGAGCCGACGGCTCGCGGGCGACCGCGATGGTGGCCTCGGAGGCTCGCGGCGCCGGCGCGTTTTCGGCGTCGGCGACGAAGTTCACGATCCGGCGGGCCGCCTCGATTGCCGCGTCGACATCCCCCATAAGGTGTAGACACTGCATAACCACATCGAGACGGACTTCCTCAATCGTAGTACTCATAAGACCTCATCCCCTACCATCGAAATGTTCGTTGGCTTGGCGACCAAACTGTCCGAAAACCTTACACGTGCATGATCAAAACGTGTTCGGAATTATTTACAACTTGATGGGTCATGAGGGGTAATCCATGGGCAACCAGACCAGCCTGAGGCGATGACCGCGGGCATGGCGTTCTTGGCGGCTGGCCTGGGTTTTCTGGCCCTTGCGGGGCTCACGATCGGGCTTGGCTGGGCCCGGGGCAGGCGCGGCTGCTGGCGCTGGCTTTGACCGCGCACGGCGCGTGGGCGGGCAGCGTTTCGATCGCGACCGGCGCGGTATGGCTGTTCGAGCCCTACCTCCATTTCGCGCGCGCGCTCGCCTGGATCCTGTTCTTCGCCAGTCTGACGGCCGCCCATGCGCAGGCCGACGACCGGCTGCCGCGGCGCGCGGTCTTGGGCGTCGGGACACTGGCGGCGTTGTTCATCGCGCTGAGCGGGTTGGGTCTGGCGGGCGTCGAGGGCGCCTGGCATCTGGCGCTGGCCCTCCAGCTGGTCGCGGCGGTGTTCGTGCTGGCGCTGATCGCCGCGGTGCTGCGCAACTCGGACGAGGCGGCCCGCTGGCACCTCAAGTTCCTGTGCTTTCCGCTCGCCGGGCTGTTCGCCTATGAACTGTTCCTGGACGCCCAGTTGCTCGGCCTTGGGGTGTGGAGCCGCGACCTCGTGGAGGTGCAGGGGCTGTTGAACCTCCTCGCGCTGCCGGTGATCGCGCTCGGCACCTTGCGCGCGCGTCTGTGGCAGCGCCAGGTGCGGATCTCCCATCGCGGCGCGCTCTACTCCTCCGCCCTGATCGCAAGCGGCGTCTACCTGATCGTCGTCGCCGCGGTGGCGGTCGCGCTCGGTCAGGTGGCGGACGCCTACCGGCTGCCGCTGCAGGTGGCGTTCCTGTTCCTGACGGTGCTGGCGCTGTTGATCGTGCTGACGTCCGGGGCCGTGCGCGCCGGCGCGAAGCAGTTCATCGCCCGCAACTTCTTCGCCCGCAAATACGACTACCTGCACGAATGGCAGCGCCTGCTCGCCACCCTGGCGGACGACCGCGCCGGCGCGCCGCTGGAAACCCGCCTGATCGAAGCGATCGCCAACCTCGTGGAGGCGCCGGGCGGCGCGCTCTACACCTACGACTGGGACCAGGGCGACGACGCCCGGCCCCGCCTGGCGGGCAGCTGGAACTTCCGCCCCGCCGCAACGCCGGCGCTTGCGCCCACGGACTTCCCCACGGGCACGACGTCGAAAGACGGCCCCCCGGCGCCGCAACCGCTCGGCGGCACGGCGCTCAAGGACAGCGCGCCCGACGTCTGGCTCGCGGTGCCGCTCGTGCGCGGCAGCCGGCTGGTGGGCTTCGTCGCCCTGCCCCGGCCGCGCGCCGGGCGAACGATCGATGCCGAGGACCGCGCCCTGATCCAGATGGCCGCCCAGCACTGCGCCGGGCAATTGGCCGAGCAACGGCTCGCCCAAGCGAGCGCGGAAACTCGACAATTCGAGCGTTTTTCACGGCACTATGCGTTCGTCGTCCACGACATCAAAAACATCGTGAGTCAACTTGCCTTGTTGCTGAAGAACTTTGAACGCCACGGTCACGACCCCGAATTCCGCGCCGACATGACGGACACGGTCGCCAACGCCGTCAGCCGACTGGAGGCCCTGACCGCCCGCATCCAAGGCCTGAAGACCGGCCTGGCGCAGGAGGACCTGACGGAGACCGACCTGCCGGCCTTGCTGCAAGGAGCGCGTGCGCGCGCTCAACCAGGACGGCAGCTGCCCGGTCGAACTGCATGTCGACCCGCAGGCGACGGCCATCCGGGTGCGCGTGCCGAACGCGCGTTTCACGGCCGTGCTCGACCACCTGATCGCCAACGCCCGCGAGGCGGTCGCCGAAGCGGGCGGCGTGGATCGCGGACCGGTGCGGCTGGAACTGGGCAAGACCGGCAACGCCGCCGTGATCGACGTGGTCGACCGCGGCTGCGGCATGACCCCGGCGTTCGTCGCCGGCGAATTGTTCAAGCCGTTCCGCTCGACCAAGGCGGACGGGCTCGGCATGGGCGCCTACCAGTGCCGGGAACTGGCGCGCGAGTTGGGCGGCGACCTGGAGGTCCTCAGCACCCCAGCGGCGGGAACGACCATGCGCCTGAGCGTACCCTGTGCGCCGCCCCGGGACCGCGGCGCGCCGGCGGCCTTGCCTTCGAACGACGATGCTTCTCTGGAGACTGCCCCGTGACCGAGACCCTGCCCGGCCTTCTGATCGTCGACGACGACCCCGGTCTGCGCAAGCAGCTGCGCTGGGCGTTCGACCGCTATCAGGTCGACCTCGCGGAAGACCGGCGCAGTGCGCTTGCCGCGCACGCCCGCACGCGAAACGACGTTGTCCTGCTCGATCTCGGCATGCCGCCGGACGTCGACGGCCCGAGCGAAGGGCTGGCAACGCTGCAGGAGATGCTCAACCGCGCCCCGCACACCAAGGTCATCGTGATGACCGGCCAGCGCGAGCGCGCCTACGCGCTCAAGGCGATCGCGCTCGGCGCCTACGACTACTACGAAAAACCGGTTCGCTTGGAGGAGATCCAGCTGATCGTCGACCGGGCCTACCGCCTGGCCGCCCTGGAGGCGGAGAACCGCAGCCTGCAGGAAACCGCCGGCGCGGCCGTCGACGGGGTGATCACCTGCAACCCCGCCATGCAGGCGACCTGCCAGCAGATCGCCCGGTTCGCCCGCGCCGACTTGAGCGTGCTGATCGTGGGCGAGAGCGGCACCGGCAAGGAACTGCTGGCGCGCGGTCTGCACACCCTGTCCGGCCGGCACGACAACGGCGCCTACATCGGCCTGAACTGCGCGGCGATTCCCGAAAACCTGCTGGAAAGCGAGCTGTTCGGCTACGAGAAGGGCGCGTTCACCGGCGCCCACAAGACCAACCCCGGCCGGATCGAGCAGGCGGAGAACGGGACCCTGATGCTGGACGAGCTGGGCGACCTCAGCCTGCCGCTTCAGGTCAAGCTGCTGCGCGTCCTGCAGGAGCGCAGCTTCGAGCGGGTCGGCGGGCGCAAGTCGATCCCGTTCGACACCCGGATCGTCTCCGCGACCAACCGCGACCTGACCAAGATGGTCGCCGAGGGCACCTTCCGCGAGGACCTGTACTTCCGCCTGGCGGAGGCGGTGGTCCACGTCCCCGCCCTGCGCGAGCGGCCGGAAGACATCCTGCTGATCGCCCAGCACTTCCTGTCCAACTGGTGCCAGGAACAGAAGCTCACGCCGCGCAGCTTCTCCGCCGAGGCGCTGGAGGCGCTGAACAGCCACAGCTGGCCCGGCAACGTCCGCGAGCTGCAGAGCCGGATCAAGCGCGCGGCCGTCGCCGCCGACCGGGTGATCACCGCCGACGACCTCGGCCTCGCCGCCAGCCCGGTGATCGACGTCGAGAGCCTGAAGACGATCCGCGGCCGCGCCGAGCGGGAGGCCGTCCGGCGGGCGATGGCGCAGTCCGAGGGCAACATCTCCGAGGCCGCGCGCCTGCTGGACGTCAGCCGGCCGACCCTCTACCAGCTGCTGCGCGAACAGGGGCTGCGGTAGCCGGGCCGCTCCCGACCGCCCGGCGACCGCCTTGCAGGCCCGGGGACGCGCGACGTAGGCTCGCGCGCCCCGGTTCACCAAAACTCTGCGAGGCCTGCCCCCCGTGACCGCTCGTCTTCCTTTCCTGATCTCCGGCGGCGCCGACGCCGTCGCCCGGCGGGCGCGCTGAGCCATGCGCCGATACCGGATCGCCGCGATCCCGGGCGACGGCATCGGCGCGGAGGTGGTCGAGGCCGGCTTGGAGGTGCTGGACGCGCTCGCCGAGCGGGACGGCGGCTTCGCGCTCGACGTCACCCGCTACGACTGGGGCAGCGACCGCTACAAGCGGCTGGGCGCGATGATGCCGGACGACGGGTTGAGCCAGTTGCGCGAAGCGCACGCGATCTACTTCGGCGCGGTCGGCGATCCGGAGGTGCCCGATCACCTCACCCTGTGGGGCCTGCGGCTGGCGATCTGCCAGGGCTTCGACCAGTACGCCAACGTCCGTCCCGCCCGCGTGCTGCCGGGGATCACCCCGCCGCTGCGCACGGCCGGGGCGGATCGAATCGACTGGGTGATCGTGCGCGAGAACACCGAGGGCGAATACGCCGGCGCCGGCGGGCGCGTCCACCAGGGCCACCCGGAGGAGGTCGGCACCGAGGTCGCGGTGTTCACCCGCAAGGGCGTCGCGCGGGTGATGCGCCAGGCCTTCGAGATCGCCCGCGCGCGGCCGGCGAAGCACCTGACCTGCGTCACCAAGTCGAACGCCCAGCGCTACGGCATGGTGCTGTGGGACGAAGTGTTCGCCGAAGTCGCCCGGGACTACCCGGACGTCGCGACCGACAAGGTGCTGGTCGACGCCATGACCACGCGCATGGTCCTGAAGCCGTCGACGATCGACACGGTGGTCGCCACCAACCTGCACGCCGACATCCTGTCCGACCTCGCCGCCGCGCTGACCGGCAGCCTGGGCGTGGCGCCGACCGCCAACCTGAACCCGGAGCGCGCCTACCCCTCGATGTTCGAGCCGATCCACGGGTCCGGCTTCGACATCGCCGGCCAGGGCATCGCCAACCCCGTGGGCGCCTTCTGGACCGCGGCCATGATGCTGGAGCACCTGGGCGAGACCGAGCCGGCCCAGGCGCTGATGACGGCGGTGGAGCAGACACTCGCCACCGGCAGTGCGTTCACCCCGGACCTGGGTGGAACGGCCACCACACGACAGGTGACGGACCGCGCGCTTGCCGCGCTTCGCGGGGTCAACCACTGAGATTTAGCCGCGCCGCGCTTTCGCGTGAACGATCCGGCGACGCTCACCTGAAGGACGGCACACCCGCAAACGGCCCAGCCTAAACGACCACGTCGGTATCGTCGAAATTCGATTTGCTGAAACCGAGAATCTCGACGAAGGCGTCAGTCCCCAGGGATATTTCCAGGTCACCGTCGACGGTCGTCGCGTCGTCTTCCACCGCATCGAAGCTTGCGAAGTTGAACGCGGTCAGGTCGAGCGTGTCGAGGCCGTCCTGCCAATCAGCGATCACATCGCTATCGGCGCCCGGCTCGAAAACGAAAACATCAGCACCGCCCCGGCCTTCCATCCAGTCGTTGCCGGCCAGGCCGTTCAGGCGGTTGGCGTTGCCGTCACCCGCAAGGTCGTCGTCGTACGGCGACCCGGTCAGGTTCTCCACGCCGTCGATCGAGGCGATCTCTTGCCAGTCGCCGCTGTCGACGCCGCCCGTGGCGCCATCACGCGTCCAGGCCTGGTAAAAGCCCCCGTAACCCAGGCGCGCCCAGACCGCCTCACCGGTGGCGGAGAAGTCCACGGTGTCGCGACCACCACCACCGTCGACGATATCCGTACCGCCGCCATAGATCAGCCGGTCATCGCCGCCGACCCCCGGCCAACTGATCGTTGCCGGCCATACCCCTCAAGACGTTCGCGTTGCCGTCGCCGGCGAGATCGTCGTCGTACGGCGACCCGGTCAGGTTCTCCACGCCGTCGATCGCGGCGATCTCTTGCCAGTCGCCGCTGTCGACGCCGTCCGTGGCGCCGTCACGCGTCCAGGCCTGGTCAAAGCCCCCATAACCCAGGCGCGCCCAGACCGCCTCACCGGTGGCGGAGAAGTCCACGGTGTCGCGACCACCACCACCGTCGATGATATCCGTACCGCCCACGTAGCCGATCCTGTCGTCGCCGCCGACGCCAAAGATGCGGTTGGTGCTGCCGTCACCGGCGAGATCGTCGTCGTACGGCGACCCGGTCAGGTTCTCCACGCCGTCGATCGAGGCGATCTCTTGCCAGTCGCCGCTGTCGACGCCGCCCGTGGCGCCATCACGCGTCCAGGCCTGGTAAAAGCCCCCGTAACCCAGGCGCGCCCAGACCGCCTCACCGGTGGCGGAGAAGTCCACGGTGTCGCGACCACCACCACCGTCGACGATATCCGTACCGCCGCCATAGACCAGCCGGTCATCGCCGCCGACCCCGGCCAACCGATCGTTGCCGGCCATACCCCTCAAGACGTTCGCGTTACCGTCGCCAGTGAGATCGTCGTCGTACGGCGACCCGGTCAGGTTCTCCACGCCGTCGATCGCGGCGATCTCTTGCCAGTCGCCGCTGTCGACGCCGCCCGTGGCGCCGTCACGCGTCCAGGCCTGGAATAAGCCCCCGTAACTCAGGCGCGCCCAGACCGCCTCACCGGTGGCGGACAAGTCCATCGTGTCACGGCCGGCGCCGCCCTCGACCGTGTCGATCCCGCCTCGGTAGCTGATCGTGTCGTCGCCGCAGAGGCCTGCAAGGCGGTTCGCCCCGGCGTTGCCGGTGAGTTGGTTCGCCCCGGCATTGCCGGTGCCGTCGATGTCCGCGCTGCCGGTCAGCGTTAGCTGCTCGACCGCGGCCGGCAGGCTGAAGTCGACCGAGCTCTCCACAGTGTCGGTGCCGGCGCCGTTCACCTCGGTGATCTGCGCCGCGCTCGCGTCGACTAGGTAAAGGTCGTCGCCCAGGCCGCCGGCGTAGCTGTCGACCCCGCCGCCGCCGTCCAGCGTGTTGGCCCTAGCGTTGCCTTCCAGCCGGTTGGCCAGGGCGTTGCCGGTGGCATCGAGATCCGCCGTACCGATCAGCTGCAGCCGCTCGACATGCGCGCTCAGCGTGCGCGTGAGCGAACTCACCACCGTGTCGGTGCCCGCGCCCACGGCCTCGCTGACGCTGTCGCCGGCCTGATCGACGACGTAGGTGTCGTCGCCACCCTGCCCGGCCATCGCGTCCGCGCCGGCCTTGCCGTCCAGACGGTTCGCCCCGCCGTTGCCGGTCAGCGTGTTGTCGGCCGAATTGCCGGTGCCATCGATGTCCGCACTACCGGTCAGGCTGACGTTCTCCACGTGGAGCTCGAGCGTGTAGTCGACCGAACTCTGCACGGTGTCGGTCCCGCCGGCGTCGCTCTCGATCACGGTGTCGCGGGGGTCGTCGACGACATAGGTGTCGTCGCCCAGTTCGGCGCGCATCCGGTCGGCGCCGCCGCCACCGTCCAGCGTGTTGGCGCCGGCGTTGCCTTCCAGCTGGTTGACCAGGGCGTTGCCGGTCAGGCTCGCTCCGCCGGCCGCGGCGGTCAGCGTCGCGGACTCGACATGGGGGTCCAGGGCGTAACTCACCGACGTCTCAACCTCGTCGGACCCACCACCGGCGTGTTCGACGATCCTGTCGAAGACGTTACTGATGACGTAGTCGTCATCGCCGTCACGACCGATCAGCCGGTCGCGCCCGTCACCGCCGGCCAGCCGGTTCTCGCCCACGTTGCCGGTCAGCGTGTTGTCCAGCGCGTTGCCGGTGGCGTCGATGTCGGCGGTCCCCGTGAGCGTCAGGTTTTCGACGTTCGTGGCAAGGCCGCTACGGCTGACCGAACTGCGCACGGTATCGATCCCCTCGCCGATGCCCGCGGCCTCGGAGACACTGTCGCCGGCGGCGTCGACGATATAGGTGTCGTCGCCTTCGCCGCCGGTCATGCTGTCCGCGCCGGCCCGGCCGTCCAGGACGTTGGCGCCGTCGTTGCCGGTAAGGGTATTGTCCAGCGCGTTGCCGGTGCCATCGATGTCCGCGCTGCCGGTCACCGTCAGGACCTCCACGTTGGCCGGCAGGGTGAAGTCGACCGAGCTCTCCACCGTGTCGGTGCCCGCGCCCGCGGCCTCGCTGACGCTGTCCCCAGCCTGATCGACGACGTAGGTATCGTCGCCGCCCTGCCCGGCCATCGTGTCCGCGCCGCCCTTGCCGTCCAGACGGTTCGCCCTGGCGTTGCCGGTGAGCGCGTTGGCGAGGGCGTTGCCTGTGCCGTCGAAATCGCCGCTGCCGGTCAGGACGAGCCTCTCCACGTGATCCGGCAGCGTGTAGCTCGCGCCGCTGCGGACGGTGTCGCGGCCCTGATCGGCCGCTTCGTCGACGGTGTCGCCGGCGGGGTCGATGTAGGTGTCGTCGCCTTCCCGACCCCGCAGGGTGTCGCTGCCGCCCTGGCCGTCGAGCCGGTTGGCGCCGCTGTTGCCGATCAGCGTGTCGCCGTCGCCGTCGCCGGTGGCGTCGATGTCGTCGGACCCGGTCAGCTCCAGGGTTTCCACGTGGTTGGGCAGCGTGTAGCCGATCGAACTCTCGATCGTGTCGTCGCCTTCGCCGCTGTTTTCGACGACCTGGTCGCCCGGGTTATCGACGACGTAGGTGTCGTCGCCGCGCTCGGCGGCCATCCGGTCGGCGCCCCGGCCGCCGTCGAACCGGCTGTCATACGAACCGAAACCGCGGTTCCAGCGGAGATCGTCGGCGAACGGCGACCCGACGATGTTCTCCGTGAATACGGTATCCCCTTCGGCGTACCCGCCCGCCGCCGTGGCGGAATTGATCCCGAACAGCGTGACGGCCACACCGGCGTCAGAGGCGCGATAGCTGATCGTGTCGTTACCGAACTCACCGCCCGTCACGTCGTAGAGGTCCGCGCCCGGACCCGCGACGAACAGGTCGTCCCCATCGCCGCCTACGACCAGATCGTCGCCTGCGACCGTCCGCGATGAACGTCGTCGTCCGCGGCCGCCTCTCAACTCGTCGTCACCAGTGCCGCCGATCAGATCGTCGGGCACCGTCGTCCCCGTAGAGGACGTCCGTTCCCCCGCCGCCGACAAGCCAGTCGGACCCCGCTCTGCCGGACAGTGTGTCGTTGCCGCCGCGTCCGAAAATGCGATCCCCGCCCGACGTGCCGGTGAGGGTTTCATCGTTGTTGTCGCCGTTTTTCAGCGCCATGGGTCTGTCTCCCGT
The DNA here is from genome assembly GCA_034521655.1 of Rhodovibrio sp. Lineage (GTDB taxonomy): Bacteria > Pseudomonadota > Alphaproteobacteria > Kiloniellales > Rhodovibrionaceae > Rhodovibrio. Next base: position 175,763 of record JAXHMD010000033.1, on the reverse strand, counting down.
GCGTGCTCTCACGTGCGCCGGCCGCGCCGGGTGCCCGCGCCGGGTATCACCAGCCAAGTGTTCGGCCTTAAGCGTCCAATCGGCCCTGCCGGCACTGTCGTGGACAGTGCGGACGCCCGCCGGGCGCCCGCGCCAGCGGCTGATGGGGCTCGCGCCGTGCCAGCCGCGATGGCCGGCGACAGGACGCACGTGGGTGCGACTGTGAACGCTGTTGCACGTAGTGTTGGTGTTGCCTGGACCACGCCCCCTTGGGAGGTCGCGCTCGACGGGCTCTCGAAACCATAAACACGAGTTAGCACGCGCGGAAAGCGCGCCTCAAGCGGGGGAGGGGCGAAACATTGGTCCGTCCGGCTCAACGACTGCTGGGATGTGCCATTCCGGCGATATCGAACGTCGGGGCCGTCACACGCTTCGGGAATTGGTCCTGGAACAAGCGACGCCGTCGAAGGCCGTAATAATTCCGACACCATCGGAGAGGGGCAGCACATGCGGGGCGAATCGCCCTCTAACGAATCTCCCCAGCACACCAGCGGTATCATGGGGGCCTGGGTCAAGATGCTGAGACGTTATTCCACGTTTCAGCATCTTGCCCTAGCCGCGATTCGCGAGGTCAGCCGCTGAGATTCAGCCGCGCCGCGCTTTCGCGTGAAAGCTCCGGCGACGCTCACCTGAAAAATGGCACACCCCGCCAGCAGTCCGGCTTAAACGACCACGTCGGTATCGTCGAAATTCGATTTGCTGAAACCGAGAATCTCGACGAAAGCGTCATTCCCCAAGGTCAGTTCCAAGTCACCGTCGACGGTTGTCGCATTGTTGTTGACAGCGTCGAAGTCGGCGAAGTTCAACGCGGTCAGGTCGAGCGTGTCGCGGCCGTCCTGCCAATCAGCGATCACATCGGAATCGGCGCCAGGCTCGAACACGAAGGTATCTTCGCCGCCTTTGCCTTGAAGCCGATCGTCGCCGGCCCGGCCGTTCAACCGGTTGGCATTCCCGTCGCCCGCAAGGTCGTCGTCGTAAGACGAGCCGGTCAGGTTCTCCACTCCGTCGACCGAGGCGATCGCGAACCAGCTACCGCTATCGACGTCGCCCGTAGCGCCGTCGCGCGTCCAGGCCTGGTAAGCGCCGCCGTAACCGAGGTGCGCCCAGACCGCCTCGCCGGTCTCGGAAAAGTCCATGGCGTCCTGACCGGAACCACCGTAGACGCTGTCAAGACCGTCGCCATAGACCACACGGTCATTGCCCCCGAGCCCGGCCAGCCGATCGTCGCCGGCCAAGCCGTTCAGCCGATTGGCGTTGCCATCGCCCGCGAGGTCGTCATCGTACGCCGAACCGATCAGGTTCTCGACCCCGTCGACCGAGGCGATCGCGAACCAACTGCCGCTATCGACGTCGCCCTGGGCGCCGTCGCGCGTCCAGGCCTCGTAGAAGCCGTCGTAACCGAGGCGCGCCCAGACCGCTTCACCGGCCCCGGAAAAGTCCATGGCGTCCGGCCGGCGCCGCCTTCGACCGTATTCGACACCGCCTTGGTAGGCGATCGTGTCGTCGCCGCCGACGCCCGCGATCATGTTGTTCAGGGCGTTACCCGCGAGGTCGTCGTCGTACGCCGAACCGATCAGGTTCTCGACCCCGTCGACCGAGGCGGTGGCGAACCAGCTACCGCTATCGACGTCGCCCTGGGCGCCGTCGCGCGTCCAGGCCTCGTAGAAGCCGTCGTAACCGAGGCGCGCCCAGACCGCTTCACCGGCCCCGGAAAAGTCCATGGTGTCCCGGCCGGCGCCGCCTTCGACCGTATCGACACCGCCTCGGTAGGTGATCGTGTCGTCGCCGCCGACGCCCCAGATCGTGTTGTCCCCGGCGGTACCCGCGAGGCTGTCGTCATACGCCGAGCCAATCAGGTTCTCGATCCCTTCGACCGAGGCGATCGCGAACCAGTTGCCGCTATCGACGTCGCCCTGGGCGCCGTCGCGCGTCCAGGCCTCGTAGAAGCCGCCGTAACCGAGGTGCGCCCAGACCGCTTCACCGGCCCCGGAAAAGTCCATGGTGTCCCGGCCGTAACCACCATCGACCGTATCGACACCGCCGACGTAGGCGATCGTATCGTCGCCGCCGACACCCGAGATCGTGTTGTCCCCGGCGGTACCAGCGAGGCTGTCGTCATACGCCGAGCCGATCAGGTTCTCGACCCCGTCGACCGAGGCGATCACGGACCAGTTGCCGCTATCGACGTCGCCCTGGGCGCCATCGCGCGTCCAGGCCTCGTAGAAGCCGCCGTAACCGAGGCGCGCCCAGACCGCTTCACCGGCCTCGGAAAAGTCCATGGTATCCCGGCCGGCGCCACCTTGGACGATGTCCTGTCCACCGCCATACTGGATCGAGTCGTTGCCGCCGCGCCCCAACAGGGAATTGTCGAGCGCGTTCCCAACCAGCTCGTCGGCATAGGCGGAACCGAACGCGTTCTCGATGTCGCCCTCGAGCCAGTACAGCGTGGTGGGAACGTCGCCGTCGGCCGAGGAGTTCGGCTCGGCGCGGCCCCAGAGTTGCGACACCTCGGAAGATATGACGGTGTCGGGTAACTTAATCACCCAGCCTTCGCCGGCACCCGAAGCGTCGACCGCGTCCGTACCGCCAGCGTCCCAGACGGTCTGATACTGGTCGTTGGCGCGAACCTGGTGCGTCGTCGCCCCATCATTCTGCGACCAGTCGAGACCGTAGAGGTACTGCAGACCAACGACGTCGATCAGCATCGGGCTCGCCGCATTATAGGCGTCCACATCAGACCGTTCGTCCCGGTAGGACATAACGGTGAATCGCTCGTAATCGTTTTCCTTTATCCCCAGCTCCGTAAAGGTCGGGAACAAGGAGTCGGTCCCGCCGTCGTCGTGCGGGTGCTTCAGGCCCAGCGTGTGCCCGATTTCGTGGAGCAGCAGAGAACGTCCGGCGGAGCCCGCGTCGTACGGCCAATCTTTCGCCGGGCTATCAGTGTTCAAGTAAATGTCACCGGCCGCACCTTCGTAAGGGCTGCCACCGTGTTCGAACGGGAAATGGCCGTAGGCATATACGTTATCGGAATCGAAACGATCGCCAGTGCTCGACCGCGAGAAGTTCAACTCGCTGCCCGCCGCGGCGGCGTCGGTGGGATCGTCGCCAGTGTCGGTGAAGCTGCCGACGAAATTGAACGAAAGGTTCGCATACTGACTGAACGTCGTGAGCGCGGCCTGAATCGCGTCAACCGCCGCCGACGGATCCGTCCAGTAATAACCGTTGAACCCGTCGCTGATCGACCAGTTCAACGTAACCTCACCTTGTTCCTGCCAGTAGGTACCGTTGGTCACACCGTCGACGACATCGTTTCCCGAGGGACCGAAAATAGTATCCGTTGGTGTCGCCATCTCGAACCCCGCCAGTTATTTGCTCGGTTGGGCGATCATCGGCGGCGGCATTGAGCTATTGGCACAACCCGCGCCTACCATCTGAGTTTCACCCCTGGAACTTAGAACAACCCGCTCTTAAACGTCAAATTTGCTCCCAATTACACGCGCCTGACGCGTATCCAGAAGAGGGCGTTTCCGCCATATCTAAATCAGAACAACAGTTTCCGCCTTGCAGGTTTTGGGGACTTCGGAAGTTACATGGCGGTTGACGAAGAAGCCGGTTCAGCCGGCGCGCGATCGCGCGCTCAGGGTTCGACCATCCCACGAGAGATCGCGTCGCCGACCGGCTTCCAGAGATACTCGGCCAGCGTTCGGGAGTCGGTTTTGATCAGCACTTCAACCGGCATCCCGGCGCGCAGACGCTGATCCGCGTTTAACCGGCCAAGCTCTTCGGCGGGAATTTGCACCCGCGCGGCGTAGTAGGGCGCTTCTCCCTCGCCCCGCCGCAACAGGTCGGCGGACACCCGGACGACCCGGCCGGTCAGCACCGGCGTGGATCGCTGTGACAGGGCGGTTATCCGGACGTTGGCGCTCTGGCCCGATTTCACCTCATCGATATCGCGGGGTGCAACCTGCGCCTCCACGATCAGACGATCCTCGGTCGGCACCAGCTGGAGGATCGTCTCGCCGCGCCGGATGACGTCACCGGCCGACTTCACGCGCAAGTCGTGGACGGTGCCGGCGAATTCCGCCAGCACGTAGCGCCGGTCCAGACGCGCACGGGCCCGTTTCAGGCGTTCGCGCCCCTGCAACAGATCGCGTTCACTCTCGCGCAGCCGGCTCAGCACCTCTTCCCTATAGCTCCGCCGGATTTGTTGGATACGCGCCTCGGTCTCCGCGACAGCCGCCTGCGCAGCGGCGATCTCCGCCTTGAGCCGACCGGCACGACCGCGTAGCCCGGCGAGCTTGCGTTCCTTCGCCCGCACTTGCGAGCGCGCGTAAAACCCTTTCTCCGCGAGCTCACGCAGCCCCTCAAGTTCGTCCTGGAGAATCCGCGCCTGTTCCAGCACACCGCCGCGCTCGGCGCGCAAGCCGGAGATCCGCTCGTTCTGCCGGTCAATTCGCCGACTCTGCACGTCGACACGGCCGGCGAACGCGGCCCTACGCGACTGGAGACGGGCGCGCGTCGGCAAGCCCTTGGCGAACCGTGGTCACGTCCTGGCGTTCGGCGAGTGCGTCGGGCACGCGCATCTGCTCGCGGCCGTCGCGCTCGGCGCGCAACCGGGCCCGCCGGATCAACGCCGCGTCGACGGCTTGGCGCGCGGCCTCGAACTTCGCGCGCGCTTCGGTTGGGTCGAGCCGGAGTAACAGTTGCCCGGCGTCCACCCTGTCGCCGTCGCGCACCAGCAGTTCCTTAACCTCGCCCCCATCGGGATGTTCGACGACCTTGCGCCCGCTTTCCGCCGCGATCGTGCCGGTTGCGACCACGGCACCGGACAGCGGCGCCGTGAGCGCCCAGACGCCACCCGCGCCGAATGCCAGCAGAACCACCAGGCCGCCCCACAGCGCGGCCCGGCGCCAGCCACGCCTTGCCGCGGAAGCAGATACATCGCGCCCAGACGAGAAGGTGGTCATGCCGGAGCGCTCCCGACGCTCGACGCGGTCTGATCGGCCCCGCCCTGAAAGCGTCGCACGATCTCATCGCGCGGCCCTAGCGCGGCGACGCGGCCCTCCTGCAGCACCATGATCCGGTCCGCACCACGCAGAACCGGCGTGCGATGGGTAATCACGATCGCGGTGATGCCGCGCGATTTCAGCCGGTCCACGGCCACGGCGACAGCCTGTTCGCCGGCCTGGTCCAGGTTAGCCGTGGGCTCGTCGAGCACGACCAGCCGGACATCGCCGTAAAGCGCGCGCGCCAGCCCCACCAGCTTCTTCTGGCCGCCGGACAGGCTTTGCCCGCTCGGCCCGACGTGGGTGTCGTAGCCGTCCGGCAGCCGCAGGATCATCTCGTGCGCGCCGGCCGTGGTCGCGGCGACCACGACTTTCTCGGTGTCGACCGCCTCGAAGCGGGCGATGTTCTCGGCCACCGTGCCGTCGAACAACTCGATGTCCTGGGCCAGGAAGCCTAAGTGCGGGCCCAGCTCCTCGGCATCCCAGTCCCAGGCGTCGGCGCCGTCGATCCGGACGTGACCGGCCGCCACCGGCCAGACGCCCAGCAGCGCGCGGGCCAGAGTCGATTTACCGGCGCCCGACGGCCCGATGATACCGAACAGTTCGCCGGGATCGACCTTGAACGTAACGCCGCGGACGACCGGCACATTCGAGCCGGGCGGCACGATCGACACGCCTTCGACGCTGACCGCGCCGGTTGGCGCGGGCAACGTCATTGCCTCGCGCGCCGGCGTCTGGGCGAGCAGGGTGCGCAAGCGGTCGTAGGCGTTGCGCGCGTTGACGAAGCTCCGCCACTGGCCGACCGCCTGCTCGACCGGCGCCAGCGCCCGGCTCATGACGATCGAGGCAGCGATCATCGTCCCCGGCGTGGTCTCCTGCTGCAGCACCAGGTAGGCTCCAGTACCCAGGATCGCGACCTGGAACATCATGCGCAGCGCCTTCGAAGCCGATAGCACCAGTCCGGCGCGCTGACTGGCGCGCGCCTGCGCGTCGAGCACGCCGTCGTGGTCCCGCCGCCAGCGCGCCTGCAGAGTACCCAGCATGCCCAGTGCGGCCGCGCTGTTCGCGTTGCGCAGCGCGGTCTCGACAAAGCTGTTGGCCTGGTTGGACGTCTGCGAGGCTGCCCGAAGCGGCTGCCGGGTCGCCACTTCATTGGTGGCGGCGAGCGCGAAGATCACCACCGCAGCCGCCAGCGCGACCAGCCCTAGGACAGGATGGAACAGGAAGATCAACCCCAGGAACAGCGGCACCCACGGCGCGTCGCACAGCGCGATCAGGCCGCTGCCGGACAGAAACTCGCGCACGCTGTCGAGATCGCGCAGGCGCTGGCCGTGACCGGCGCGCTGATCGTGCACCGTCCGCTGGAACACCGCGTCGAACAACGGCCCGCTCAACAGCGCGTCCAGATGGCGCCCGGCGTGAACCAGGACGCGCGAACGCATCAGTTCAAGCACCCCGAACACCGCGAGCGCGCCGACCGCCAGCACGGTCAGCATCGCCAGTGTCACCTCGTTCCGGCTGGACAGGACACGGTCGTACACCTGCAGCATGTAAATCGGAACGACGAACATGAGCAGGTTGATGAAAAAGCTGAACACCACCACCGCGACGACCGCGCCGCGCACCCTCTTGTGGGCATGCGCCAATGACCCGGGCTGGCTGCTGCCGCGTCCTTGCTTCGGCAAGTCGATAAGGCTCCCGACCGTCTGTCCCTCGACGGTTGCGCGCCTATCGCATGCAGCCCCGCACGGCAAGCTTTTCTGAAGCGGCGTCCCCTTGGCCCAAGGTTGGGCGAGGTTCATCCGGACAAGTCGCCGGGCGGCGCCCCTGACCCCGACCGGCAAGACAGCGGACCGAACCTGAACAGGACGCGCACGACGTGTTGAAGGGCCGTGATTTGTGCCCCAAGGGCTGGCGCGCGAGCCTTACAGCCATGCAGAACACCCACGAACGGCCTTTGCTCCGGATCGCCCTCGCGGTCGTTCTGGTCACCATCGCCCCGGCGCTGGCGCAGGCGCCCCAGAACTGGCAGCGGGCGTTTCCGCAGACGGATTTCGCGCAGCACGCCGTGCCGTTCGACGAGATCCAGTCGGGCGGCGTGCCCAAGGACGGCATCCCGTCGATCGACGAGCCCAAGTTCGCGCCGGTCGCTGAACGCAAGGACTGGCTGGCGGACCGGGAACCGGTGATCGGCCTGTCGATCGACGGCGACGCGCGCGCCTACCCGCTGCGGGTGCTGACCTGGCACGAGATCGTCAACGACACGGTCGGCGGCACGCCGGTCGCGGTCACCTACTGCCCGCTGTGCAACGCCGCGATCGTGTTCGAGGCGAGACTGGACGGCCGGCGCCTGACCTTCGGCACCACCGGCAAGCTGCGGCACGCCGACCTGGTGATGTACGACCGCCAGACCGGGACCTGGTGGCAGCAGTTCACCGGGCGCGGCATCGTGGGCGCGCATACCGGCGACAAGCTGACCTTCGTGCCGGCCCGGCTGGAAAGCTGGGGCGAATTCCGGGACCGCCACCCGGACGGACGCGTGCTGGTGCCAAACGACCCGAACGCCCGGCCCTACGGCCGCAACCCCTACGCCGGCTACGACAGCGCCGAGCGGCCGTTCCTGTACCGCGGGCCGATGCCGGAGAAACTGCCGGCGATGGCGCGCGTGGTCGTGGTCGACGGGGAGGCCTGGGCGCTCGACCTCGTGCGCCAGAAACGGCGGATCGAGACCGACAGCCACGTGATCGCCTGGACGGGCGGCCAGGCCTCCGCGCTCGACACGCGCGAGATCGCCCAGGGCCGCGAGGTCGGCACCGTCACGGTGCGCGAGAAGACCGACCGACGGCCTCCAGGACGCCGTCTACGACGTCACCTTCGCGTTCGTCTTCAAGGCCTTCCATCCCGACGGCACCTGGCACCTCGGCGACGGCGAGTAGCGGCCGATCGGCGAACGTGAATCTGCCTTCACCGTCCAACGCGCTTGTCAGTGTTGCCGGCAGAGCAAGACGTTCAGGCCGCTAGGTCCACCGTGGCCGATTTGCGGTTGGCCTGCCCAGCTGCGAGCAGAAAGCCGGAATACCCGTTTTCGGATGCATCGGACGGTGCTATTGTCCGCAAAGCGCGAGGGGGTCCGTGACCGGGGTGCGCGGGGCAGGGGCGTTGACCCTGTACGGTCGTTGTAACCGCTAGAGTGTTTCGCGTGTGCCGTCTCCCCAGGGACCGGGCTCCGACTTCTCGCCGATCCACCTGGCGTGGGCGGCGACGCAGTCGTCGAAATGGGAAAACAACGACCGGAGGCTTGATGCCCGTATCGAACGTGACGAAAACGACGCTTTTATTGAGTTGTGTGATGATCGGTGCCTGCAGCACTGAAGCTCGGCGAGGGCGGTCGATGTTGCAGGGATCCGCTGGCCCGGCCGGCTCCAGCGAGCAGGAGTTCCGGCAAGAGCACACAGGAATTGGTGAAATGCGCCGAGCCCGTGGGCACGGCCGCCCTGGTCGAGAGCGATAGCCGGAACTGGACCCGCTACGACTTGCCGAGCCCGGTTCCGACCGTGCGGATGATGATGCAGCAATCCGGCTGTTTCCGTGTCGTCGACCGCGGCGCGGCGTCCGATGCGTTGCAGCAGGAGCGCGCCTTGTCGGAGCAGGGCGAACTGCAGACCGGCAGTAACATGGGCCAGGGTCAGATGGTCGCCGCCGATTATTTGATCACCCCGCGGATCGTCTTCCAGGACGCGAATTCCGGCGGCGGTGGCGCGGCCGCCGGCGCGCTGCTGCCAGGCATGGTCGGTGCGGTGGCGGGCGCGATCACCGTCCAGAACAAGGAAGCCCAGACCATGTTGGCGGTCACCAACACGCGCACCAGCGTTCAGGAGGCGATCGCCGAAGGCTCGGCCGCCAAGACCGACATCGGCGCCGGGGAGTTGGCTTCTTCCCCGCCGCGGCGGGCGGCGGCGGCGCCTATGAGTTCACCGACATCGGCAAGGTCGCGGCCGGCGTCCTTCATCGACGCGCACAACAAGCTCGCCCGCCAGATGGGGGCGATGACCGGGACGGGTCCGGATCGCCGCGGCGACCGGCGCACCACCTCAGACCTGAATATGCGCGCCGGCCCGAGCCGCAACGCCGACGTGCTCCGCACGCTGCCGGAAGGCACTGAGGTGACCCCGACCGGCCAGACTGAGGGCGATTGGTGGCAGGTCGAAGGGCCGCAATATCAAGGCTGGGTCAGTCGGAACTATCTCGCTCAGAGCGTATCCGGCTGAGCGGTCGCGGCGGGCGGTGCCTGGAGCAAAATCGATGAAAGCCGAACCGGCTTGCATCGTGAATTTTGCTCGAACTGCTTGAAGAGCGGGCACCGTCCGTCGGGCCGCCGACGGCCGTCAAGCGGTGTGCCCGGGCGCTCCGGCTTGACCGGGGCGCTCGGCGCCGTCCGTCGGTACGTTCGCCTCCAGGGCGCCGCGATTGTAGACGTAAAACACCGCCGCCTCGGTGCGGTTGGCCAGGCTCAGCTTGTGCAGCAGGGCCCTGAGCGCGGCCTTCACCCGGGCCTCCGAAATACCGATCTCGAGCGCGATCTCGCGGTTCGACCAGCCGCGGCCCAGCATCCGCAGGATATCCTGCATGTCGAGCGCCCCCAGCGCTCGGGCCCGCTGCAGGCGCTGCCGGGAGAACGGGTTGCCCCGGCCAAGGTCGCCCGGCATGGCGCAATAGCCGACCATCGCGCAGGCGATCACGTCGAACGCGTGATCGCCCTGGCCGTCGGCGAACAGGAAGCCGTCCGCGCGGACCAGGAACTCGCTCGCGCTCAGCAGTTCGGAGCGTTCCAGCAGCCCCAGGATCACCGCCCGGCGCGCCGCCTTGTTCAGGTCGTTGAGGTAGATTTCGCTATACAGCACATGGTCGAGCAGCACCGCGTCGACCTCGTCCGGCCCGGCGCCCTGCAGAGTTCGTACCGGATCGCCGCGCGAGAGCCGGCAGCGTGGATCGTGCCGCAGGCTTCCCACGACCCGCTGGGCAAGCCCCTCGCGCAGGGTGACGAGAACGATTTCCAGCGGCCGCCCCTCGGCCTCCTCGTTCCAGCCGGCACGACGGCGCTCGCTCTGTGCGCGCCGGCCGTTCGTGGCGGGATCGCCGCCGCTCGCCACAACGGGCGCGGCGGACGTCGCGGGGCGGGTGATTGCCATATGCGTTCGACCTCCTGTCATTCAGGCGCCCCGATGTGCGCGTGCCGGCGCGCCGTCGACGGCCGGGCCCACGCCGGCCGGGCCCACGCCGGGTCTTCCGCCCGCCCGAAACGCCGGACGCGACCTTGGGACTGTAATCAGTTAATCACCGAAGGGCCGTCCGGCATTGGCATAGGTCGGCGAATTTGACGGGTTAAACCTTTTGGTACAGACCCGTTACTTGCCCGGCTCAATTATCCGGGACTTGCCGGTGACGGGCGACCGTCATGACGACACGTTTCGCCCTGAAAGCCGGTCCGCCTTTCGTTCTGTTCGCTATAACTATTTGAAAAGACGGCACGTTTCAGCACCTTGCCCTAAGCGACGGGCGTGTCGGAGACCTTGTGCGTGATCGCCCAGACGGCCGCCTGGGTGCGGTTGGTCGCGTGGATCTTGCGCAGGATGTTGCGCAGATGGACCTTGATCGTCGCTTCGGTGAGGCTGTTCTCCTCGGCGATCTGCTTGTTCGACCGCCCGACCGCGAGTGAGGCCAGGATCTGGCGTTCGCGCTTGGAGATCTGCGCGGTCGCCGGATCGGCAAGGTTCCGGTAGACCTCCGGGATCGGCGACGGGCTGCCGCCCATCCCCGGGTCCTTCAGGAGCGCCCCGATCAGGCTCGCCGGAAACACGCGCTCGCCAAGCGCGACCAGATCCAGGCACCCGGCCATCGCCTTGCTGGAGATATTCTTCATCAGGCAGCCGTCGGCGCCGGCCAGGAAACAGGAGAGCGCGTCGCCCGGGGCGTCGGGATCGGTGAACACGACGATCCGCGTCTCGGGGAAGCGCGCCCGGGCGGCGTCGAACTCGCCGGCCGGATCGTCGGCGATCGCGCTCGCGTCGAGTACGACCACGTCGGGCGCGTCGCCGTCGCGCGCCAGTTCCGCCAGCCCTTCCGACAGCGAGCCCGCGGCGGCGATCACACTGTACCCCGTATCCTCCAGCACGCGGCTCAATCCCTCCCGCCAGAGCCGGTTCGGCTCCAGGAGCAGAATCCGCAATTGGCGACTTCCTGTCGTTTGCATCGTTGTCGTCCTTGATACCGCGGCGCGCCGCTGCCGGTTCCCGCCGCGCGCTGCCCCTGCCCTTCCATCGGACACCGCCCGTAAGCGCGACGCACCGTCGACCGGTGCAGCGGCGCCGGCCCCGCCCGGATCGGGCCGTATCGGCGGCTGTGGCGCTATCATTGCGGCCAGACGGCGCTGACTGTCGACGGCGCGGGCGGCTAATCCCCAACGCTCCAGCCTACGCCGCCGAGCGTCCGGCCGGGGCAATCGATCGAATTCGCGCTTAATTCGTTGGATGTAGACCGGTCGGCCGCGCCGGGCGCCATCACCCGGAAAGCGGACGTGATGACGCGCGCAACGCCCGTGGACATAAGCGCGTTGCGCGACCTGCGCACGGCGGGGGCCTCGGCGAAACGTCCGGCGAGCTTGCGCCGTTTTACGCCGAGCGAACGCCCGCCGGCGCGTAGAGGGCGCACAAGCCCTGCATGTCGGCCCGGTCGAGATAGGCCGCCACCATCCGGCAATAGGCGTCGCCGGTGCGCGCGGTCGCGCTCGCGCCGAGCTGCAGATACCGGCACCCCTCACAGGTTCCGAAGGCGTTCTGGGCGCGGGTGGCGGCGACCCAGGACGTGAGGCGCTCAACCGCCCGGTCGAATTGCCCGCGCAGGCTGTTTGGCAGCTGCGCCAACGCGTGGATCAGCGCGTGTGTCGGATCCGCCGCGAGTTGCGCCCACCCGGCATCGGTCAAATCGATCCGGGCGCTGCGGGCGTCGCGATCGAACCGGGTGCGGGTCAGGTAGCCTTTGGTCTCCAGCGCCTTGACCGTCTGCGAGGCGGTGCCGCGGGTGGTTGCGTTGTAGGCGGCGAAGGCGGACACCGTGCGCGAAAATCGGTTCGCCTCGGCGAAGTATCTAAGCGCGGTCCACTGGTTAGCGGTCAAGCCGGCCCCACCAGCCTCGGGCGCGCTCAGCCGGGCGAGGTGCTTCAGCGCCGCGGCCAACGCCCGCGGGCTTCGGGGTGGACGGCTCGCCATGCCAGCCAGCCTACGCCCGCCGATCCGCGTCGACAACGCCGATACGCGCCGAGATAAGTTTCGTACTGAAAATCATCTGCTCTGGGAGCGAGGGAGCGGCGACATGGTGCTCGACGAACCCGCCCACTGCGCGCTGTCGGTGATGACGTTGATCGCGCTGGCGGGGCCCCGCGGGCCGCGAACCGCGCCGGAAATCGCCGGGGAGCTTGAGTTGCCGGCCGCGGGCATCAACCGGGCGCTGCGCGACCTCGCCGCCGCCCGGCTGCTTACCGTCGAGCTGGAGCCGGCCCGGATCGGCTACGCCGCGACCCGCCCGCCGTCCGCGGTGACCATCGCCGAGATCATCGAGGCCGCGCACGCCCCGCACGGTGCGTCGTTCGGATCGACCGCGGGGCAGGACCGCGGCGGCGCGGTCGCCGACCGGGCGGCCGCGTCGGCGCCGCGGGCGCCCGGAACGTCCAGCCGTGCGGAGGACAATCCGGGCGCGCGCGCCCGTCAGGGCCTGATGGCCGTGCTCGCCCGGGTCACGCTGTCCGACGTCTTGCACGCGCAAACGCGCCGGGTTGGCTATTAAGGCGGCGAGCCTGCCCGCATCCGCACGCCCGTCTAGAGCAAAATCGATGAAAGCCGAACCAGCTTTCATCGTGAATTTTGCTCTAACTTATTGAAGAGCGGGCAAGATTCAGCTGAAACGTAATTCCACGTTTCAGCATCTCGCCCGAGACAGCATCGAACGTCGGCCTCGCCGATACACGGGCGGGCGGTCGACGGCACGCCAAAGCACCGGGATCGCCGCCGGCGGGACCCGTCGCGCTCAATAGGCGGCGTAGGACTTCTCTTCCTTCAGGCGCGAGCCCGTCAGGTCGTTGATCTCGCGCTTGAGCGCCGCGCGGCGGTCGTTGGTCTTGTAGACCGCGCGGGCGAGTTCGACGAAGCGTTCGCCGAACTCCTTCTGCCGCTCGCACTCCCGGATTTCGTCCTCGATCTCCCAAAGCTGCCGGTTGACCTCGCGCAGGCCGTCGACCGCGCGCTCGATGTCCTCAGTCGAAGGGAGGTTGGCGTCGCGGGCGGCGCGCAGCGTCTCCAACTCGGCGCGCACGTTGGCGAGCTTGGTCGCGTCGGTGAACTTGGCTTCCTTGATCTCCAGAATGGTGATCTTGTCCAGCAGTTCGCCGGCGGCGACCTCGACGGTGATGGCGGATGCACTCATCGGCTGGGCTGTCTCCTCGGAACGTCGGCCGGCCCTGCGGGCCATCCTTCTACGCCAACCGGGCACGGCCCATGACACACCCTCGGCCGTGAACCAAGTGGAAAGCGGCGGCGTACACCGTTATGCAACGCCGCAACCGACCATCACCGGACGGCCCCGATGAGCGTGCGCGACACCGCCCCGCCGCAGGACAGCGGCCGCCTGCCCGGCCGCGGCCAGCGCAGCCTGGAAGCGCTGCTGCTGTTCGTCGCGGCGCCGCTGGTCCACGTCGCCTTCTTCGACGTCCTCGGCGTGTTCGCGCCGCTGGCGACCGTCACGGCCGTGGGCGTGCTGTTGCTGGCGATCACGCCCGGCTGGCGCTGGGCGAGTTGATCGATCTCGCCAGCCTGCGCGGCCAGGGGCGCGTCATCCTCGGCTTCACGGTCGTGGCTGCGGCAGTGATCTTCGCGCTGGTGGTCGCGCTGATCCCGCACCGCCTGTTCGGCCTGCCGCGCTACCTGCCGGCGACCTGGGCGCTGGTCATGCTGTTCTACCCCTTGGTCAGCGTGCTGGGGCAGGAACTCTTGTTCCGGCCGCTGTTCTTCCGGCGTTACGGCGACCTGTTCGGCGGGCCGGTCACGCTGGTGATCGCCAACGCCGGCGTGTTCTCGCTCACCCACGCGTTCTACCAGAACTGGGTCGCGCTCGCGCTCACCTTCCTGGGCGGCCTGATCTTCGCCGAGGTCTACCGGCGCACCCGCTCGTTCCCGCTGGTGTTCCTGCTGCACAGCTTCGCCGGCCAGATCATCTTCACAAGCGGCCTGGGCGTTTACTTCTACCACGGCGCGATCCCGCAGTAGGGGCGCGCCTCAGCTCTCCAGCCGCTCGGCCAGCGCGTCCATGAAAGCCCGGACCCGGTCGGCGTTGACGCCCAGGTCGGAGATCCCGACCCGGCTCGCCGAACGCATGTCGACCCGGGTGCGGCCGTCCGGCGTCTCGGTGATGCGCACGACGACATCGTCCTTGAAGCCGTACCAGAAGCTGGTCGCGGTCGCCTCGATCCGCCCGGCCGCGCGGTCGGCCGCGTGCACCTCCCAGCCCTCCGCCTCGACCTGCCGGCGGGCGGCCTGGAACACGCTGTGCGGCGTGCGGTCGAGCAGCAGCGGCTCGATCCAGGGGTAGGCCTGGCGCTGGCGACGGGCGGTGTCGCCGCCCGGGTAGGCGACCGCGTTCATCGCCGCCGCCCGCGCCGGCGCGACCGCCTGGAACGCCGGCGGATCGTCGGTGTCGGTGGTGACGTCGTGGATCGCCGGAACGCTGGAGGCCTGATCCAAGAGCGACAGCGGATAGGCCAGGATGGCGAGCCCGACGATGATCCCCGGAACCGCCCGCAGCGCAAGCGCCCCCTGGCGCTGCAGGGCCGCGCTCAACAGCCCGATCAGGCTGGCGACCGTGCCGCCGGCGCTGCCGATCACCGCCCACTGCAGGATCGAAAAGCCGGTCTGGAAGCGCCACCAGTCCCACCGGCTGCCCAGCCCCGACAACGCCGCCGCGATCCCGCCCAGCACGACCGCGACCGCGCCCAGGAAGACCAGAAAGCCCGCGACGTGCACGAGCCGCGGGTTGTGATAGCTGGAATCGTCGGGCTGGGACATGCGGGGCTTTCAAACCGTTCAAGCACGAGAACGCGCTGGCATTCCCCTCTCCCTCGACGGGAGAGGGAGGGGCCCGCGAACCGAAGGTCCGTGGGCGGGTGAGGGTGGGACTCCTCGGCGTATACCGGGATTCCCCCTCACCTGTCCTCTCCCGCCAGGGGAGAGGGACCCGCTGCTAGGGCGTGCCTACCACGCCTTACGCCGCGGCGCGCTTGGCGTCCGCGCGGGCGCACGCGGCCTCGACCAGGTCCCAGGCCTCGGCGATGCGCTCCGGCGGGGCGTCGTCGGCACGGGTGTGTTCGCTCAAGTAGCGGCGGAAGTGGCGCGCGCCGGGCAGGCCGCTCGCCAGGCCCAGCATGTGCTGGGCGACGCGCTTCACCTGCACGTCCGCCGCCTGCATGCGCCGGGCGTAGGCGACCATGGCGTCGACCACCTGCCGGCGGTCGGCGCTCGGGGCGCGCGTGCCGGCGAGCCAGGGATCGGCGTCCGCCAGCATCCAGGGATCGCCGTAGGCCGCGCGGCCGATCATCGCGCCGTCGACGCCGGCCTCGATCTCCGCCCGCGCCGCGTCCAGCGTCTGCAGGCCGCCGTTGAGGACGATCTCCAGCTCCGGCCGGTCGGCCTTGAGCTGGCGCACCCGGGCGTAGTCGAGCGGCGGCACCTCGCGGTTTTCCTTCGGGCTCAGCCCGTTCAGCCAGGCCTTGCGGGCGTGCAGCGTGAACGAACGCACGCCGGCCGCGGCCACCTGGTCGACGAAGCCCAGCAGATGGTCGTAGCTGTCGAGCTCGTCGACGCCGATCCGCGTCTTGACCGTGACCGGCAGGTCGCAGGCACCGCGCATGGCGGCACAGGCCGCCGCAACCGTCTCCGGCTCCTTCAGCAGGCACGCGCCGAACCGGCCCGTCTGCACCCGGTCCGAGGGACAGCCGACGTTCAGGTTGACCTCGTCGTAGCCCCACGCCTGCGCGATCTCGGCCGCGCGCGCGAGCTCGTCCGCGTCGCTGCCGCCCAGCTGCAGGGCGAGCGGATGCTCGATCGCATCGAACCCGAGCAGCCGCTCGCGCGGGCCGTGCAGCACCGCGCCGGTGGTCACCATCTCGCTATAAAGCAGCGTGTGCCGGGAGATCTGGCGGACCAGGTAGCGGTAGTGCCGGTCCGTGCAGTCCATCATCGGCGCCACCGACAGCCGCCGGTCGAGCGGCTGGCCGGCGGATGCGGCGGTATGGTCGGCGTCCCGTGTCATGACGCTTGCCGAGGTAGCGCGTTCGGGCGCGCGGTACAAGCCGCCGTTCGGCGGTGCCCCCACGTTGCCGATCCTGGCGCCGTGCCGCTACAGTGGCGCCGGCCCCGGCCCGCCCCGATCCCGTCCAGAACAAACACGAAGACCCAGAACCTTGCGCTACCACTCCACCCGCGGCGACGCGCCGCCGCTGGGCTTCGACGACGTGCTGCTGACCGGCCTGGCCCCGGACGGCGGGCTGTACCTGCCGGAGAGCTGGCCCGCGCTGGACCGCGCCACGCTCGCGGGCTTCGCCGGGCGGCCGTACGCCGAGGTCGCGGCCGAGGTGATGCGCCCGTTCATGGCGGGCTCCGCCGCGGCGGGCGAGATCGACCGGCTGTGCGCGCAGGCCTACGGCCGGTTCGCGCGCGCGGGCACCTGTCCGCTGGTGCAGATCGACGAGGCGACCTGGCTCCTGGAGCTGTTCCACGGGCCCACGCTCGCGTTCAAGGACGTGGCGATGCAGATCCTGGGCGATCTGTTCGACCACGTGCTGGCCGCGCGCGGCGAGCGGATCACCATCGTCGGCGCGACCAGCGGCGACACCGGCTCGGCGGCGATCGAGGCCTGCCGCGACCGGGACAACGTCGACATCGTGATCCTGCACCCGAAGGGCCGCACCAGCGCGGTGCAGCGCCGGCAGATGACCACGGTCGAGGCCGCGAACGTGCACAACGTCGCGGTCGACGGCACGTTCGACGACTGCCAGGCGCTGGTGAAGGCGATGTTCGCGGACGAGGGCTTCCGCGACGACGTCGGGCTGGCCGCGGTCAACTCGATCAACTTCGCGCGCATCCTGGCGCAGACGGTCTATTACGTGACCAGCGCCGTGGCCCTGGGCGCGCCCGACCGTCCGGTGAACTTCGCCGTGCCCACGGGCAACTTCGGCAACGTCTTCGCCGGCCACGCCGCGCGCAAGATGGGCGTGCCGATCGAGATGCTGACGGTCGCCTCCAACGCCAACGACATCCTGACCCGCTTCTTCGACACCGGGCGGATGGAGAGCCAGGGCGTGGTCGCCACCCACGCGCCGTCGATGGACATCCAGGTGTCGAGCAACTTCGAGCGCCTGCTGTTCGAGCTGATGGACGGCGACGGCCGCGCGACCGCGCGGGAGATGCAGCAGTTCAAGCAGACCGGCGCGTTCGCCCTGTCGCAGGGCCAGCTGGCCCGGGCGCGCGCCGGCTTCGACGGCTTCCGGCTGGACGATCCCGGCACGCTGGCGGAGGTCGCCCGGCAGTACGCCAACACCGGCATGCTGATCGACCCGCACAGCGCGATCGGCCTGGCCGCCGCGCGCGAACGCCGCAGCGACCCGCGGGTGCCGACGGTGGCGCTCGCGACCGCGCACCCGGCGAAGTTCCCCGACGCGGTCGAACGGGCGACCGGCCAGCGCCCGCCGCTGCCCGAACGGCTGGCCGACCTCTACGACCGGCCGGAACGCTACACCCCCCTGCCCAACGAGCTCGCGCAGGTGCAGGCGTTCGTGCGCAACGTCAGCCGGCGGGCGGGCGGCGACCTGGCTTCTTCCCGCACCGGCTCTTAGAGCCTAGACTCTTTCGCGCGTCATTCCCTGGCCGGCCTGCCGCCCCACACGCGCGGGCCGGCTTCGATCCGCGTTCGCGATTAAGGACCTACATGAGCGAAGACAACGTGCGCCTCACGCGCCTCGACAACGGCCTGACCATCGCCACCGACCATATCCCGCACGTCGAGACGGTGGCGCTCGGCGCCTTCGTCGGCGTGGGCACCCGCCACGAAAGCGCGGCGGAGAACGGCGTCGCCCATCTCTTGGAGCACATGGCGTTCAAGGGCACCGCGACCCGCAGCGCCCGCGACATCGCCGAGGAGATCGAGGCGGTGGGCGGCCTATTGAACGCCTACACCGGGCGGGAGAGCACGGCGTTCTTCGCCAAGGTGCTGAAGGAGCACGCCCCGCTCGCGCTCGACATCATCTCCGACATCCTCTTGAACCCGGCGTTCGACGAGCAGGAACTGAAGCGCGAGCGCCAGGTGATCCTGCAGGAGATCGGCCAGGCCCACGACACCCCCGACGACATCATCTTCGACCACTTCCAGGAGACGGCGTTCCCGGATCAGGGCGTCGGCCGGCCGGTGCTGGGCCGGTCCGAGATCATCCAGAAGCTGGGCCCGGAGGATCTGCGCGCCTACATGCGCCGGTTCTACGGCGCGGAGAACATGGTGATCTCGGCCGCCGGCAAGATCGACCACGACGCCTTCGTGGAAATGGCGGCCAAGGCGTTCGACGGCCTGCCCAGCGTCCAGTCGGAGACGGCGGAGCCGGCGTCCTACGTCGGCGGCGACTACCGCGAAACGCGCGAGCTGGAACAGGTGCACGTGATCTTAGGCCTGCCCGGCGTCGGCTACCGCGACCCGGACTATTACGCGAGCGCGGTGCTGGCGACGCTGTTGGGCGGGGGCATGTCCTCGCGCCTGTTCCAGAAGCTGCGCGAGGAGCGCGGCCTGGTCTACACCGTGTTCTCCTTCCACAACGCCGCCAGCGACAGCGGGCTGTTCGGCGTCTACGCCGGCACCGGCCAGGACGAGGTCGCCGAGCTGATGCCGGTGGTCTGCGAGGAGATCGCCGACGTGGCGCACAACGTGAGCGACGCCGAACTGGAACGCGCGCGCGCCCAGCTGAAGGCGTCGATCCTGATGAGCCGGGAGAGCACCAGCGGGCGCTGCGAGCAGCTGGCCAACAACCTGCTGATCTACGGCCGGCCGCTGACCACGCAGGAGATCGTCGACGGCGTCGAGGCGGTCGACGCGGCCCAGGTACGCCGGCTGGCCCAGCGGCTGGCGGCGAGCCGGCCGACCCTGACCAGCCTGGGGCCGGTCGGCCAGGTCGAACCGTTCGACACGGTGGTCAAGCGGTTCGCGGCCTGACGCCCGGCGCCGCACCGCCAACGAAGAGCGCCGCACGCAGCACCGTGGCGATGGTGGCCTGATGCTGTCCCTGTTGAGGCCGGGCACGCCCGAGGAGCCGCTGCTGCGCCAGGGGCGGGTCTACCTGCGGCCGGCCCGCCACGGCGACTGGCGGGCCTGGGCGGCGCTGCGCCGGGACAGCCGGGACTTCCTGGAGCCGTGGGAGCCCACCTGGCCGTACGACGCGCTGTCGCGCGCCGCCTTCCGGCGCCGGCTGCAGCAGTACCGCAGCGAGATGCGCAACGACACCGGCTACGCGTTCCTGATCTTCCGCAAGCAGGACGACGAACTGCTGGGCGGGGTGTCGATGTCGAACATCCGCCGCGGTGTTGCGCAGTCGGCCAGCCTGGGCTACTGGATCGGCCAGCCGTTCGCCCGGCACGGCTATATGAGCGAAGCCCTGCAGGCCGTGCTGGCGTTCAGTTTCGACACCCTGGGCCTGCACCGGGTGGAGGCCGCCTGCCTGCCGGGCAACGCCGCCTCGCGCGGGCTACTCGCCAAGGCGGGCTTCACCGAGGAGGGCTATGCCCGCGAGTACCTGCGGATCAACGGCGTCTGGCAGGACCACGTGCTGTTCGCCATCCTGCGCCACGACCCGCGCGGCACGCGCCGAAAGTCGTAGCCGCCAGCCCCTTCGTTGAAGCAATGTCGAACGGCTTATACTTTCCAGTGTCTATCCGTTCGGACCACAGACCGGCCCGGAAATTGCCACACGGGAAATAACGGAGATCGGGTTGTTTTGCTTTACGCTCGCGCAACGGTTCGTGCTACGAACCTATAGCCGGCATACAGTGAGTCTTACACAGACCAAGCGCATGAATAGAATATTTTTACCCAAAATGGAAAACGAGAACGGTCCGGAGGACCCCAATCAGATCGAACCGGCGCCGGTGACGGACGGTAGGCCCGCCTGCGGTCGGGTGCAGGAGCTGGCCGGCGACGTCGTGGGCGAAGTCATGCGGGCCTGTCCACGCTGCACGGGCAGCGGCCCGGACTGTCTGATCGACCTGATGTACGCCGAAGCCTTCCCCAGCCGGCAAAGCCACTGACCGCCGGCGGCTCCCGCTCAAAAACACTGGCTGCAAGCACTGCGCCGGACCCCGCGGCGGATCGCCCTGCGGGCTGGCTCAGGTACGTGCGCCCGCAAGGGGCCCGCGGATGCCCCCTGCCCGATCTGCTGAGCGGACCCCAGGCTGACCCGGACCGCGGACTCAGGCGTGGCCGAAGTGGCCGGTCAGGCTGAACGGGTCGAAGCCCAGCTTGCCGATCGCGCGCTGCCACTTGTCGTCCAGGTCGGTGTCGAAGATCAGCTGCTCGTCCGGGTGCACGTGCAGCCAGCCGTTGGCCTGGATCTCCTGGTCCAGCTGTCCAGGACCCCAGCCGGCGTAGCCGAGCGCGAGCAGGCTGCGCCGCGGCCCCTGCCCGCCGGCGATGTCGCGCAGGATGTCCACCGTCGCCGTCAGCGCGACCTTCGAATCCACATCCATCGAGCTGTCCTGCCGGTAGTCGGTGGAGTGCAGGACGAAGCCGCGGCCGGTCTCGACCGGGCCGCCGAAGTGCACGCGGATCTGATCGGACACGTCGGAATTGTCGATGCCGAGCTGCTCCAGCATCTCGGGGAAGGTGATCTGGTCGACCAGCTTGTTGATCATCAGCCCCATGGCGCCGTCCTCGCCGTGCGCGCAGACGTAGATCACGGCGCGCTCGAAGCGCGGATCGCTCATGTTCGGCATGGCCACCAGCAGATGGCCCGCCAGGCTGTTCTCGCTGCTGTTGGCGCTGGTTGCGCCGGTCTTGCTGTCCGTCATTGTTCTCGACGTCCGTCTGTGACTGTTTGGGCCCTCTTGAACGCCGTCCACCGGGTCTCCAGCTTGCGCCGGCCGGCCGCGCGCCGCAAGCCTATGCAAGCCCGTCCGCCTATGCGTGTCTGTCCCCGGCGACAGCAGGCCACGGTATCGTGACCTGACGACGGCCTCCGGGCATTCTATATAAGCGCCGTAGCTCACAGTTTAACGTCCTGAGTCTAACGCCAGTCGCATGACCTTGTTCGCCCGCACGCCCACTCAAGCGACCCCGCGCCCCGGCAACCGGCGCCGCCTCGGCCGTGCCCGCCGCTGGCTGGCGCCGCTGGCCGTGTTCGCCAGCCTGCTCGTGGGCGCGATCCCGCCGGCGCAGGCCGCGAGCAGCGACTGGAGCCGAAACGAACAGGGCGCGCTGCGCCTGATCTCCGCCAGTACCGGCACCGGCGGCAGCGAACGCCTGCGCCTTGGCCTGCAGTTCCAGATGGCCGAGGGCTGGAAGATCTACTGGCGCTCCCCCGGGGAGGCCGGCTATCCGCCGCAGGTCGACTGGAGCGGCTCGGAGAACCTGGAATCGGCCGAGATCCGCTGGCCGGTGCCCCACCGCTTCGAGTTGTTCGGCCTGCAGACCTTCGGCTACGGCGGCGAGGCCGTGCTGCCGGTCGACGCGGTCGCCAAGGACCCGGCCAAGCCGGTGCGGATCGAGGCCAAGGTCGACTACCTGACGTGTGAGGAGATCTGCGTCCCGCGCAAGGCGACGCTGGCCCTCACGCTGCCGGCTGACACCGGCGGCCCCAGCCAGCAGGCGCATCTGATCGACCGTTTCCGTTCCCAGGTTCCGGGCGAGGGCGCGGCCGCCGGGCTCGATCTGACCGACGCGACCCTGGTTTCGGGCGGCGATCAGCCGGTGCTGGAGCTGACCGCGGCCGCCGAGCCGGCGTTCGAGTCGCCCGACGCGATCATCGAGGGGCTGCCGGAGACCAAGTTCGGCAAGCCCGAGGTGACGCTGAAGGACGGCGGGCGCGAAGCGGTCCTGCGCCTGACCGGCCAGCGCGGCAAGCTCGCCGAGGGGCCGCTTGAAGGCAAGACGGTTACCCTGACCCTGTTCGACGGCGAGCGCGGGCTGGAGCGCAGGTTCACGCTGGGCGAGAGCCTGGCCGGCGCGCCCGCGGGCGCGAACACGGGCGGCGGGTTGAGTTGGACCGGCGCGGGCGTCGGCGTTGGCGATTTCGCCGCGATCCTGGGCCTCGCCGTCCTGGGCGGGCTGATCCTGAACCTGATGCCCTGCGTGCTGCCGGTGCTGTCGCTCAAGTTGTTGAGCGTGGTCGGCCAGGGCGGCCGGGAACGCCGGCACGTGCGCCAGTCCTTCCTGGCCTCGGCGGCCGGGATCGTCACCTGCTTCCTGCTGCTGGCCGCGGGCGCGGCCGGTCTCAAGGCGGCCGGCATGGCCGTGGGCTGGGGCGTGCAGTTCCAGCAACCGCTGTTCCTGGTGGCGCTGACGCTGATCCTGACTCTGTTCGCCTGCAACCTGTTCGGCGTGTTCGAGATCCGGCTGCCCGGCCGGCTGAACGACAAGCTGGCCCAAGCCGGCGGCGCCCCCGCCGCGCCCGGACACCGGGAAGGGCTCGCCGGGCATTTCGGCACCGGCATGTTCGCGACCTTGCTGGCGACGCCGTGCTCCGCGCCGTTCCTGGGCACGGCCGTGGGCTTCGCGCTGTCGCGCGGGCTGTTGGAGATCCTGGCGATCTTCTTCGCGCTCGGCGTCGGGCTGGCGCTGCCCTACCTCCTGGTCGCCGCGATGCCCGCACTGGCGGCGAAGCTGCCGCGCCCGGGCAAGTGGATGATCACGGTGCGCCGCGTGCTGGGCGTCGCACTGGCCGGCACGGCCGTCTGGCTGTTGACCGTGCTGGCGGCGGAAGACGGGCAGCTGACCGCGCTCGTGGTGGCCGGGCTGATGCTGACCCTGGGCGGCCTGATCGCGCTGCGGCTGAGACTGGCGGGCGCCGTGCGCAAGGCGGTGCCGGCGGGCGCCGCGGTGCTGGCGCTGGCGGCGTTCGCCGCGCCGCTGACGCTGCAGGCGCCGGCGGACGCACGCGGTGGACCCGCGGACGCCGACAGGGCCGACTCCGCCGCCTGGCGGGCGCTGGACCAGGCCGCGATCGACCGGCTGGTCGATGACGGCAAGGTGGTGTTCGTCGACGTCACGGCCGAGTGGTGCATCACCTGCAAGGTCAACAAGAAGCTGGTGATCGACAGCGACCCGGTGCAGCAGCGCCTGGATGCGCCGCAGGTGGTGCGGATGCGCGGCGACTGGACCAAGCCGTCGGACCGGATCGCCAACTACCTGGCGAGCTTCGGGCGCTACGGCATCCCCTTCAACGCGGTCTACGGGCCGGGCGCGCCCGACGGTATCGTCCTGTCCGAAGTGCTCAGCAAGTCCGGCGTGATCGAGGCGATCGAACAAGCGCGCGGGCAGCAGACCGCCCAGCGCTGACCCGACGCCGGTCCCGCATGGGCCGGCCGCGTGCGTCCGCAGCGGCTGCGATCTTTTCGCCCGGCCGGCGCTTGTCTATGCTGCCGCGCGAATAGCCGACCGACGGGCCCGGGTTCGATGGACCGCGCCCGTCCGGACCCGCGACAGGCCAGCCAGAAAAAGGGGATGAGCTAGATGATCAAGGTGGGCGACGAACTGCCGGAGGCCACCCTGCGCAAGCTGGGCCAGGACGGCATCGACGAGGTCACGACGAGCGACTTCTTCAAGGGCCGCAAGGTAGCGCTGATCGGCGTGCCGGGCGCCTACACGCCGACCTGCTCGAACGAACACCTCCCGGGCTTCGTGGAAAAGGCGAAGCAGTTCGAGGACAAGGGCGTCGACGAGATCGCCTGCATGTCGGTCAACGACCCGTTCGTGCTCAAGGCCTGGGGCGAGCACGCCAATGTGGGCGAGAAGGTCACGCTGCTGTCCGACGGCAACGCCGAGCTGACGCAGAAGCTGGGCCTGGAGTTCGACGGCAGCGGGGCGGGCCTCGGCACCCGCTGCAAGCGCTTCGCCATGCTGGTCGACGACGGTGTGGTGAAGGCGCTCAACGTCGAGGACAGCCCCGGCTCGGTCGAGGTGACCAACGCCGACAAGCTGCTGGCGGAGCTGTAGGATAACGTCTCGCCCGTTCTACCGGCGAGGTTAGATAGCAAGCCGGTGCTGGCTGTCCCGTCGGGCAGACCGCACCGGCTTATTTGCAGTTAGACCACGGGCCGCCGCACGCGGGTGGCCGAGTTGGCGCGTGTCCTGCGCATAGGGTAGTGTCGCGTGACGGGCAACACGACATCCATCAGACTATCGCCACGGCCACCACAGGAGTGCGGCGATGACCGCGCCTAAGCTCAAAACTCGCGACGGTAGCGACCTCTACGACCGGGATTTCTACACCTGGACGCAGGACCAGGCCGAGCGCTTGCGCGCCCTGGCTGGCCAGGATCAGATCGACATCGCGCACCTGGCCGAGGAGGTCGCGGATTTGGGCCGAAGCGAGCTAAGTAAAACCGTGGAGCATCTGACCCTGGTCCTAACCCACCTGATCAAGGCCGTTGCGTCCGAGGCCACGGAACCGCAGCGCCACTGGCGACAGGAGACGAAGGCTCATCAAGTGCGTGCCCGCCGCACCTTCTCACCGGGCATGCGCCAACATATTGATATGAATGAGCTTTGGCGGGATGCCCTCGGGATCGCCAATGACGGCTTGCGCGACTACGGCGAACCGCCGGTCATGGGCGAGGTCCCCTGTCCGTTCGCGTTGGACGCGTTGCTCGACAGGGCGTTCGACATCGACACCGCCCAGGATAGGGTCCGGCGCGCGCTAGAGCAAAATCGATAAAAGCCGAACCGGCTTTCATCGTGAATTTTGTACCTTGAGCAAAACCCCGGGCACGCGGCAGGCCGGGGTCCGACGCCGTCCAATCGGTAGTTGTCGATGGAATGGGGCGGACTCGGCTCAGGTCGGCGCCCGGGCTCGGATGAGGTCGGGCAGCGGCGGGACGTCCGGGGCATCCGGGATCGCGAGGCGGTCGCCGAGGTAATTCCAGAACGAGACGCCGAGCTTGTCGCAGGTGTTCATCAGGCCGAGGAAACCGTCCCGGCAGTCGCGTCCGCGATCGCTGACGGTGCCGCCGGAGAGTTCGCGCCTGGTCACCTGGCAGCGGATGTCGCGCTCCGAGCCGTTGGTGTGCAACGGGATCTCCGGCCGGTCCAGGACGGTGAGCAGTTCGTTCTTGCGCGCGTGCAGTCGGCGCAGCAGTCGGTCCAGCGGGGCGAGCCCGGTGCGCCGCTTGAACACCCGGTCGAACCGCCGCTTCAGCTCCGCCTTCCGCCGGGCGGTGGGCGCCTCGGCGTAGAGCTTGAGATCGGCGTAGAGCCACCAGATCAGGCGGCGGATCCAGTCGACGGCCTTGCGCTGGGCGGCGTTGAAGGTGTCCAGACCGTTGACCAGACGCTCGGTATGGACCCAGCAGAGCGCGTGGTTGCCGACCCGGAACTGACCGGCGTCATCCGAGAGGACCACAGCGTCCAGCAGCAGGCCGTGCTCGATGACCGCGCCCCAGAGCGCGCCCTCGGTGGCGATGCGCACCGGATCGGGCTGCACGCGCGCCTGGTCCAGGCCGAGCGCGCTCAGGTGCGCCTGCCAGCTGGCTGCGTCGCAGAAATGCGTCGGTCCCTCGGCGAGCCGGGCGATCACGCCCTGCGACAGGTTGCGCCCGCGCATGTAGGCGAGCGCCTCGGCGTTGACGACGTAGTCCGTGTGCCCGGCGCGCAGCAGCTCCAGGAAGTTCTGCCTGCTTTTGGAGAAGCGCGTCAGGAAGGCGGTAAAGCGATCGTCGCCGATCTGGGTGCAGTAGCCGTTGCGCGCCTGATGCCGGGCGCCGGTGTCGTCGACGCTGATCCACGAGGCCGTCGCCAGCCCGGCGTGCAGCACGTCCTGAGCTTCGTTGAGGAACGTCTCAGCATTCGTATCGTCGAGAAGGCGGCGCACCTGTCGGCGGTCGATATCGATGCCCAGATCGCGTAGCTGCGTGGTGAGCCGCGGGATGGTCATCTGCCCGCGATGGTACAGCGCCACGACCAGCCGGCGCAGATCGCCGCCGTAGTGCCCCTGGACGTGACCCGGCAGGTCCGCCGTTACCGTACGCCCGTCGGGGGTGAGCCAGCGCTCGCGGCGATACCGCACGGTGCGCGCCCGGATCACCAGCTCCTGGACGACGTGATCCTGGTAGCCCTTGAACCGCGACCCGTTGGGCAAGCCCGCCGGCTGCAGGTGGCGGTCCTCGTCGATGGTCAGGCGGCTGCGCTTGCTGCCGCGCCCGGGCTTCTTGCTCTTGGCCTTCGCTTTCGACGCGCCGCGGCTTTGCGCCTTCTCCGCCATGCCGCTCGGCTTCACGTCGGGCCGCGGCGGCTTGCCCTTGAGCCGCGCGTTCTCGTCGCGCAGCGCGGCGTTCTCGCGCTCCAGCGCGTTCACCCGCTCAAGGAGCGTCTGAACCAACTCCTTGAGGTCTTCGGGCGAAGCGTTGTCCAGATCTGGCGGGACGTCGGCCATACCCCGACGCAACCAGAGTAGAGTCCTGACGACAACCCATGGTGAGTCTCGTCTCGCGTCACGCCCGGGAAAATGCCCCAGTTACTGAATTTTGCTCTAACTGCTTGAGGAGAGGGCAAGATTCAGCTGAAAGGTGGAACAAACTTTTCAGCATCTGGCTCTAGAAAAGTCGAAACGTGACCGCCCGGCGCCGCCAATAAGGGCCCGGTCACTCGTCCTTGAACAGGCCCTGCGCCCCCTGCAGGTATTCCCGCTTCTGCCGGGCGACCTCGCGCACCTGCTCGAGTTCGCGCTCCAGCTTGGCGGCGTAGGCGTCCAACTCCTCGACCGACAGATCGTTCAGCGGGCGCGGCTGGTCCAGCCGGACGCTCGGTTCCTCGTCGTCGCGCATGGCTTCGTCTCCCGCGTTCGCGTCGCACCGGTCGCGGCGGCGCTTGCCCAGAGCGACATGGTAGAAGGCCGAAACGGCCTTTTAGCTGGATGTCGCTCTCACTTCTCGAACAGAGGGCAAGATGCTGCATGGAGGTTCGGCCTTGCAGCGTCTTGCCCTCGGCCGGTCAGGGTACTAGAGCGGTTGCGGTGAGGCGAGAGCCGTCGAGAACCGCATCAGGAGAGCCCGTCATGGCCGATCTGCCCCCCGACCTGCCGGAGACCATGACCGCGATCGAGATCGCCCAGGCCGGCGGTCCGGAGGTGCTGACCCCGTGCGAACGGCCGGTGCCGAAGCCAAACGCCGGCGAGGTGCTGATCCGCGTCGAGGCCGCCGGCGTCAACCGGCCCGACGTGATGCAGCGCCAGGGCGGCTACCCGCCGCCGGACGGGGCGAGCGACATCCCCGGCCTGGAAGTCGCGGGCGAGGTCGTGGCTTTCGGCGACGATGCCGGCGGCTGGCAGGTCGGCGACAAGGTGACCGCGCTGGTCGCGGGCGGCGGCTACGCGCAGTACTGCACCGCCCCGGCCGCGCAGTGCCTGCCGTGGCCCCAGGGCTTCGACGCCGTCCACGCCGCGGCGATTCCCGAGACCCACTTCACCGTCTATTCCAACGTGGTCGACCGCGGCGGGCTCAAGTCGGGCGAGGCGTTCCTCGTGCACGGCGGCTCCAGCGGCATCGGCACCACGGCGATCCAGCTGGCGAGCGCGTTCGGCGCGCGCGTGTTCACCACCGCCGGCACGGACGAAAAGTGCCGCGCGTGCACCGAGTTGGGCGCGGAGCGGGCGATCAACTACCGCACTGAGGACTTCGTCGAGGTCGTGAAGGGGGCAACCAAGGGCGGCGCCAACCTGATCCTGGACATGGTCGGCGGCGATTACATCCCGCGCAACATCAAGGCGCTGGCGCCAGAAGGCCGGCTGGTGTTCATCGCCTTCCTGGGCGGCCCGAAGGCGGAGGTGAATTTCGCCCCGGTGATGCTGAAGCGCCTGACCATCACCGGCTCGACGCTGCGCGCCCGGGAGGTCGCGTTCAAAGCCGACGTGGCGGCGAAGCTGAAGCGCGAGGTCTGGCCGCTGCTCGAACAGGGGCGGGCGAAGGTGCTGGTGCACCGGACTTTTCCGCTGGACAAGGCCGCCGACGCGCACGCGCTAATGGAAAGCTCGACGCACATCGGCAAGATCGTGCTGACGCTGTAACGACGGGCCGGTCGGGCGGCGACCGGAAACCGCAAACGCAGCGCATGGCGATCGTGTGACCCGTCTTTCATCGCCCGGCCGGCATGCCCACATTTATGGGTGCAGACTAAAACGCACCATACCAAGGGGAGAGGCCATGGCGGACAACAAGAACCAGTACCAGGAGCAGCTGAAGGCCAAGATCGACGAGTGGAACGCGGAGATCGACAAGCTCCGCGCGAAAGCCGATCAGGCCACGGCGCAGGCGCGCCAGCAGTACGAGGAGCAGATCGACTACCTGCGCAAGCAGCAGCATCAGATGCAGGATCAGCTCGACGAGCTGCGTCGCGCCAGCGAAAGCGCCTGGGAGGACGTCAAGAAGGGCGTCGACACCGCCTGGGACAACATGGACAAGGCGGTCAAGGATGCCTGGAACCGTTTCCGGTAACGCCATCCGGTGACGCGCAATCCCCGCGCCCCCGGCTGCGGGATGAAAATTCCCGCCGCCGGGGGCGCGGATCGGCCTTTTTCGCGCGGCCGTTCGGTTCTATAGTCCCGCCCGGTCACCCGGACATGCCGATGGCGCCGAGGCCGCCCGTGCTGCAAGCGCGCGGGCGCGTTTTCGCGTTGCCCGCCGCTTGCACCGCGGGTGGCGCAAGCCGCGGACCCGGTCATCGGCCGCAACGACACGAACACGCGCGTTGCTGGACGCGCCCGCGCGCAGGCGAGCGCGGGGCCCGCTTGGTCGCGCACAGGAGGACGAACGACATGGCTCAGCCGTTGATGCCCAAGGCCACCGCCGTGTGGCTGGTGGAGAACACCGCGCTCACCTTCGACCAGATCGCCCAGTTCTGCGGCCTGCATCCGCTCGAGGTGCAGGGCATCGCGGACGGCGAGGTCGCCACCGGCATCAAGGGCATGGACCCGGTCGCCAACGCCGAGGTCACGCGCGATGAGATCGAGCGCTGCCAGAAGGACCCGAGCGCCAAGCTGCAGCCGGCCAAGAGCGACCTGCCGCAACCGGTCGCGCGGACCAAGGGGCCGAAGTACACGCCGGTCGCCAAGCGCCAGGACAAGCCGGACGGCATCGCCTGGGTCGTGCGCAACCACCCCGAGGTGAAGGATGCGCAGATCTGCCGGCTGATCGGGACGACCAAGAACACCATCCAGGCGATCCGCAACCGCACGCACTGGAACTCGCCCAACATCCGCCCGCGCGACCCGGTCCTGCTGGGCCTGTGCACGCAGTCGGAGTTGAACGAGACGATCGAGACCGCGCGCCATCAGCAGGCCCGCAAGCCCGGCCAGAAGCAGCAGCCACGGCCGAAGCCACCGACGCCGGCTACGACGCGCCAGAGGGCGGCGGTGAGCAGTAATTGAGCCCGGCCCGCCGGCTAAGGGCTCGCACGACGTGAAAACGGCGCGGCTCCTTGAGAGCCGCGCCGTTCGTTCCGGATCGGCGCGGGAAAGATGCTGGAAGGTGGAACTACGTTCCAGCGTCTGCATCGTCTTCAGGGACTTAGAGCGCGTTCTAAGCGCTCAGACCGCTCGGCGCCTGGCCGCGCGCCGGGCGGGGGCATGTCCGCGCCCGTCGCGACTTCGTGGATCGCGCTCACCAGCTCGCCCGGCAGGCTCAGCTTGCCCGCCAGCATGCTGAGATAGGCGTGTTCGGCCGGGGTATCGACCTCGATCGCGGAGAGCGAGGCGGCGTAGAGTTCGGTCGCGACCTCCTGGCTGTCGGCGAGCGCGGCGATCCCGTCCAGCGTGTCCGGGGTGTTCATCGCCTGCAGCATCGCCGCCTTGTCGGCGGGGTTCAGGTCCGCCTGTTGGATCGCGGCGAGGACCTGCTTCAGTTCCGCCCCGTCGATCTGGCCGTCGGCGCTCGCCGCGGCGATCATCGCGCGCACCAGCTTGATCGCCAGCGCGTTGCAGGCGGCCGTGTCGTTTGGCCCCGGCAGGAAGGCACTGCCCGCGGGCGGCGCGGTCACCTCGCCGGTCGCCGACTGTTCCGGCCCAGCCGCGGCGGCCTGCGCGCCCTGCCTGCCCTGATACTTCTGGTAGGCCCAGTAGGCGACGCCGGCGAGCGCGGCGACGCCGCCCACGTTGACGGCCGTCTTGCCCAGCTTCTTGCGGGCCTTCTTGTTCATCAACAGGCTGGTCGCCGCCCCGCCGGCGACGCCACCCAGCGCCCCCTTGGCAGCCGGGTCCTGCAGCAGCCGCCCGAGAAAGCCGTTCGCATCCAGCATGGTGATGTTCCTGTAGCCGAAATGGTCTCAATCCAGGCTCGCCAGCCCAGTATTGAACTAGATGGGTAGCGGCTCAGCGCTTGCTAGACACCGGACGACGATTTTTCGCACAGGGAAAGGGGGAATCGTCTCTCGAGCGAGCGTGGCCTGATCAGACCAGGGTCAGATCAGCCGCCTCTGCAAGGCGGCGATCCATTGTCGCTGTCGTCTCGCATCCGGCAGCCTCGTTCAGGCAAACGATGAGATAATCCGCCAAACCGATCTGGCGGCGTGCCGCCGGGCTTTGCAGGTATCGTTCACAGGCTGCACGAACCGTCTGCCCATGCTGGACCTCAAGCTCATCGGCATTGACGAGACCGAGGACGGTGGTCGCGACATCGCCTTTATCGAACTTGTAGGCTCTCTCGAGGGTCCAGATCACCTCCGCCAGAACCACGACGTTGATGTAGCCCGGGCGCGCCGGACTACATTCGTTCGCCAGGAATTTTGCCGTCCGTTCCGTCTGGCCGAAGTCGTCCTGGGTCAAAAACCGCAGAATGAGATTGCTATCGAGCCCGATCACGTGCGGCGCATCCGCTCCGCAACGGCCTCGGCGATCGCATCGTCCATGTCGTCGATCGAAGCGGCCTTAGGCGGCCTGCCGAGAATCCCGGCAAGGTCTGCAAGGCGCACCTTTCGCGTCCGCAAACGAACGCTTCCGTCCGGTTGGATCGTGTAGTCGATCTTATCGCCCGGCTTGAGACCCAGATGCTCCCGGATCTCCCGGGGGACTGTCGTCTGGCCTTTCGCCGTGAGGGTCGAGGTGGTCACCGTCCGCCTCCACGCTGCTGACTTACGTAAGGTAAGGCGGCCGTGAGCGGGCGGCAAGCGGCGCCGCCGCGACCGCCTACTCTTCCGGCGGCGGCACGGTGTAGTTCAGCGCCAGCCGGCCGCCGTCGGGGTAGAGGCACTGGCCGGTCATGTAGCTGGAATCGTCGCTCGCCAGGAACACCGCGACGCTCGCGACCTCGTCCGGCTCGCCCAGCCGGCCCATCGGCGTGCGGGACATCAGGCCGCGCCACTTTTCCGGATCGGCGTTGACCTGCCGGACCATCTCGGTGCCGATCGAGCCGGGGCCGATCGCGTTCGCCCGGATACCGTGCGGGGCGAGCGCCAGCGCCTCCGCCTTGGTCAGCTGGTTGATGCCGCCCTTGGCCGTGACGTAGGGCGTGATCTGCGGGATCGCGACCACCGCGTTGACCGAGGACATGTTGATCAGCGTGCCGCCGCCGCCCTGGGCGACCATCTGCTTGGCCGCCGCTTGGCCCAGCAGGAAAACGCCCTTCAGGTTGACCCGGATGACCTGGTCGAAGTCCTCCTCCGACAGTTCCAGGAAGTCGTCGACGGCGACGATCGCGGCGTTGGCGACGGCCGTATCGATCCGGCCGTACAGCTCGACCGTCTTGGCGATCAGCGCGTCGACCGACGCCTTGTCGCCGGCGTCGCAGTGGACGTAGACGGCCGTGCCGCCGTCATTGCGGATCGCCTCGGCGACCTGCTCGCCCTCCTGGTCCAGCACGTCGGCGAGCACCACCTTCGCGCCCTCGCGCGCGAACCGCTCGGCGATCGCCTGCCCGATCCCGCGCGCGGCCCCGGTGACGACGGCGACTTTGTTCTCCAGGCGCATGGCACGGCTCCTTTGGCGTGGTCACGAGGGCAGGTACGGGGCAATCCGCGGATCGGGGTGCGCGGCGAATGGATTGACGATCGTCACGCCCGCGAAGGTCGCACCATCCTGCATGTCCTCCGACAGCAGCACATCACATCCGGCCGCAGCGGCCACGGCCAGGATCAACGCATCGAACACCTGAAGTCCATGGCGTGCCGATACGTTGAGCGCATGGACCACATCCGCTTCCCCGGACGGCAAGGAATGCGAGATATCGCGCCACTCCAACACGTTCCGGCGCGCCTTATCCGGATCCACACCGCCCTTCCGACGAAGCACGCGGTAAAGCTCCGCCAGAACTTGGACGGGTATCGCGATCGCGCAGTCGGCGGCAGCGCATTGATCAGAGCATCCGCGCGCGTGCACTTCCAGGTGTCACCGATCCCTTCGGCATAAACCAGGACATTGGTATCGATCGCGAACACTTGGCCTAGTCGTCGTCGTAAAGCTCGTCGCGCGTCCAATCGCGCGGCTCGCCGGTCGGTGTCTGAGAGCGCAGGCGTCGCACCAGCCGCTCCTTCGCCCGCTGGCGTTCCGCGGGGGCTTTGTCATCGGCCGGCACGCCCGGGTTCCGGCTCGGTGGGCGATCCCCTGATCGGTCGAAGTTTCAGCGTCCCCAGCCACAGCCGGGCCGAGTTCGGCGGTGGCGCCATCGCTAGAGGTGATCGCGATGCGCTCGCCCGCCGCCGCGGCGCGGAGCAGTTCGTGAAGCCGATCCTGGGCTTCCGATTCGGACATCCGGCGCATGGCCAGCCTCCCGTGCTGAAGCTTCCCGGATCCGATATAGCCGTTTGCGCGCCCCGCTGGAAGCCGCCGCAGTTGGGACCCACGCCGTTACTTTGCCGTCACACCCCGCGGTGCTCGTCCCGCGTGCGGTCGTCGGGGACCTGGGACTGCAGGCTGTCGACCAGCGTAAGCCGGGCCGCCGCCTCGCGCTGCCGGGCCCAGGCGCGCAGCAGGGCCGCGCAGGCTGGCCGTCAGGCGGCGGCGGGCTCGCCGGGGCTTCCCGGCGGGGTCCGCGGCCACATGGCTAGATCTTGAAGCCCAGGTCCTGGCAGGGACCGCCTGACCTCGTCCAGGATCGCGGGGTCGTCGATGGTGGGCGGGCACCTCGATGCTGCTCGCCGTCGGCCATCTTGCGCATGGTCGCGCGCAGGATCTTGCCGGAACGGGTCTTGGGCAGCCGGCTCACCACCGCGACGTGGCGGAACGCGGCGACGGCGCCGATCTCGTCGCGCACGCGCTGCACGCACTCCTTCTGGATCGCCGCGTGATCGCGGTCGACGCCGGCGGCCAGCACCACGAGGCCCACCGGCAGCTGGCCCTTGAGCTCGTCGGGCATGCCGACGACCGCGCATTCGGCGACGGCGGGATGGTTGCCGACCACTTCCTCCATGCCGCCGGTGGACAGGCGGTGGCCGGCGACGTTGATGACGTCGTCGACCCGGCCCATGATGAACAGGTAGCCGTCTTCATCGATATAGCCCGCGTCGCCCGGTACGGTAGTAACCCGGGAACGCCTCCAGGTAGGCTGCTGCTGGAAGCGCTCGCGCGTCGTTCCAGAGCGTCGGCAGCGAGCCCGGCGGCAGCGGCAGCTTGACCGACGATCGTGCCGATCTCCCCGCGCGGCATCGCCTGGCCCTCGCCGTCGAGCACGTGCACCTCGCAGCCCGGGCATGGGCACGGTCGGCGAGCCCGCCTTGACCGGAATCTGCTCGATCCCCATCGGATTGGCGGCGATCGCCCAGCCGGTCTCGGTCTGCCACCAGTGGTCGATCACCGGCACGCCCAGCTTGTCCTGCGCCCAGTCGAGGTGTGCGGATCGCAGCCGCTCGCCGGCCAGGAACAGCGTTGCGCGAGGCCGCTGACAGGTCGTAGTCCGCCATTCGGTCGGCCGTTCGGGTCCTGCTGGCTGGATCGCGCCGGAAGGCCGTGGGTGCGGTGAAGCAGGTCGACCACGCCGTGCTCGGCGGATCACCCGCCAGAAGGCGCCGGCGTCCGGCGTGCCCACCGGCTTGCCCTCGAACATCACGGTGGTGTTGCCGTTCAGATAGCGGGCCGTAGACGATGTAGGAGTGGCCGACCACCCAGCCAACGTCGGAGGCGGTCCAGCAGACCTCGCCGGGGTCGACGTCGTAGACCGCCTTCATCGACCGTAGGTGAGCGCCACCGCATGGCCGCCATTGTCGCGCAATATGCCCTTGGGCGCGCCCGTCGTGCCGGAGGTGTAGAGGATGTAGAGCGGGTCGGTCGCCGCCACGCTGACGCAGTCCGCGGGCGTCGGCTGCCGCCATCGCGGTCGTCGCAGTCGATGGTCGCGGCCCTCGACCGAGCGCGCAGCGCTCGGTGTCGCGCTGCTTGACGATCACCGTCTCCGGGACGCGTCTTCGCGCTCTTTCCAGGGCCGTGCTCGAGCATGCGGCTTGTACGGGCACCACCCGCCCCGGCTCGATCCCGCAGGAGGCGGTGACCATCGCCTTCGGCTCGGCGTCGTCGAAGCGCTCGGCGAGCTCGTGGCCGGCGAAGCCGCCGAACACCACCGAATGGACCGCCCCCAGCCGGGCGCAGGCGAGCATGGCGATCAGCGGCCTCCGGGATCATCGGCATGTAGACGATCACCCGGTCGCCGTGGCCCACACCCGGGCTTTCAGCACGCCCGCGAAGCGCGCGACCGCGTCGCGGAGCTCACGATAGGTGTACTTTCTGCACCTCCCCGGTGACGGGACTGTCCCAGATCAGCGCGAGCTGGTCGCCGCGGCCGCCGTCGGCGTGCCGGTCCAGGCAGTTGTAGGCGGTGTTCAGCTTCGCCCCGGTGAACCAGCGGTAGTAGGGCGCGTCGCTGTCGTCGAGCACGCGGTCCCAGCGCCGGTCCCAGGCGACCGCCTCCGCGGCCTCGGCCCAGAAGCCGTCCGGCTCCGTCAGCGGATCGGCGGTAGGTCTGTTTGTAGTCGCCCATGGCGGTCTCCCGGATCCTTATGCTTTTGGTTGTATGGCGGCGATGGCGCGCCCTGCGGGCCCGCGCCTCGCCCGGCCCCCGCACGAAGCATGCGCGAAGGCGCCGGCGGGTTCAAACCCGCGCCGAGCAGCCCGGGCCACACCGCCAGACTACCGGCGCCGCGCAAGCCGGCCTTGACGTGGCTCAAGGCGATGGGTCGTTCTTGGCGCGGAGCGACACGACCGCAAACGCGACCGACCCGGGGCAAGCCCCGGGCCATCACACGGGAGGCACTGCGCCCCATGGCCGAGCGCAACATCTACGAACAGCACCTGGACAAGACGGCGGCAAACTACGTCCCGCTGACCCCGATCTCGTTCCTGAAGCGCGCGGCGCAGGTCTACCCCGACCACACCGCGATCCGCCACGGCAGCTGGTCCTACAGCTGGCGCGAGGCGTACGACCGCTGCCGGCGCCTGGCCTCCGCGCTCAGCCAGCGCGGCATCGGCCTCGGCGACACGGTGGCGGTGATGGCCCCCAACACCCCGCCGATGTGGGAGGCGCACTTCGGCGTGCCGATGGCCGGCGCCGTGCTGAACGCCCTCAACGTCCGGCTCGACGCCGCGACCATCGCCTACAGCCTCGATCACGGCGAGGCGTCGGGTGCTGATCACCGGACACGCGAGTTCGCGCCGATGATCCAGCGAGGCCCTGCGACCAGGCTCGGCCGCGCCATCGCTGGTGGTCGACATCGACGACCCCGAGGCCGAGGACCGCGGCGAACGCCTGGGCGCGGCTGGACTACGAGGCCTTCCTGGCCGGCGGCGACCCGGAATTCCACTGGCGCATGCCCGAGCGACGAGTGGGAGGCGATCAGCCTCAACTACACCTCCGGCACCACCGGCAACCCCAAGGGCGTGGTCTACCACCACCGCGGCGCCTACCTGAACGCGCGTGGGCAACGTCGCTCGCCTGGGTCGATGGGCCGCCACCCGGTCTATCTCTGGACGCTGCCGATGTTCCATTGCAACGGCTGGTGCTTTCCCTGGACCGCTGGCCGCGATGGCGGGGACGCACGTCTGCCTGCGCCAGGTGCGCGCCGAAGCCGATCTACGACGCGATCGCGGAGCACGGCGTCACCCACCTGTGCGGCGCGCCGATCGTCATGCAGATGCTGCTGAACGCGACCGGAGCGAGAAGCGCCGCGAGTTCCGGCCACACGGTCAACATCATGACCGCCGCGGCGCCGCCGCCCGCCGCGTGCTCGCAGCGCATGGAGGCCGATGGGCGTTCGACGTCACCCACGTCTACGGCCTGACGGAGATCTACGGCCCGGCGGTCGATCTGTGCCTGGCAAGCCGGAGTGGGACGCCCTGCCGACGGAGCGAGCAGGCGGCGAGGAAGGCCCGCCAGGGCGTCGCCTATCCCGATCCAGGAGGACCTGATCGTGGTCGACCCGGAGACCATGCAGCCGGTGCCCTGCGGACGGCGAGACGCTGGGCGAGGTCATGTATCCGCGGCAACATCGTCATGAAGGGCTACCTGAAGAACCCGGAGGCCACCGACGAAGGCCTTTGCCGGCGGCTGGTTCCACACCGGCGACCTGGCGGTGATGCACGCCGACGGCTATATCCAGCTCAAGGACCGCTCGAAGGACATCATCATCTCGGGCGGGGAGAACATCTCCTCCATCGAGGTGGAGGACGCGCTCTACACGCCACCCGGCGGTCGGCACGCTGCCGCGGTCGTGGCCAAGCCGGACGAGAAGTGGGGCGAGACGCCGTGCGCCTTCGTCGAGCTGAAGCCGCGGGCCACGAGGCGACGACGGCGGAGGAGATCATCGCCGTTCGCCCGCGAGAACCTGGCCCACTTCAAGGCGCCCCGCCACGTGGTCTTCCGGCGACGCTGCCCAAGACCTCAACGGGTAAGATCCAGAAGTTCCAGCTGCGCGAGCGCGCGAAGGAGATCGCGGGCGGCGGCTAACCGGCCGGCGACGGCGCGGATCGGCCGACAGGCTGGCATTTCCGCGCCGATACGCCACATAATGGTGGCCGAGACACCGAAATCGGGATGGGCGCAACGCCGGCCGTCGCCGAGCAAATGAACCGGGACTTGAAGCGGGCCATCGACCTGTTCGATGCCGCAGGCGATGGCGCAGTACGACGTGCGCGCCGCGTACCTGTTCGGCAGCCGTGCCGGGGCGACCATCACGACGAGAGCGACGCGGACGTCGCCATCGTCCTGAACGGGTCGCCTGGATCGGTCCTGAACACCAAGCTCGACATGGTCGACTTGGCCTACGATGCCATGCTGGAAACGGGCGTCCGCATCCAGCCGATGCCGATCTGGCAGGCCCACTGGGATGACCCGACCGGCTTCTCCAACCCCGCGCTGGTTCGAGCGATTCAGCGCGAGGGGATCGACCTGGGGGCACGAACCTGGACAAGTCGGCCCTGATCGATAAAGCGAACCGCGCTCTAAGCTCGGCACGCCTGCTTCGCGACCGTGGGGATCCCGACGGCGCCTGTGACCGGGCTTACTATGCGATGTTCGACGCGAGCCGGGCGGCGCTTCCACGATGCCAACGTGCCGCCCTCGAAAACGCGTAGGGGGATGATCGTCGAGTTCGGCGCTCAGCCGGTCCAGACCGGTGAAGTCGACCGCCAGCTTGGACGGGACCTCGACTGGGCGGGACAGGTCGGCCTCCACGCCAATTACGCATGCGACGCCGCCGATCGGCAGACGGCTGGGGATCTGCTCGATACAGCCGAGGCGTTCGTCGCCGCCATCGACCGACACTCGCTCGGCACAGCACCGCAAGGCCCGCGTTCACCGGCGCGCTCTGCGGCAACCGCGACCGACGGGAATTGCACCATGGACCGCACGCAACGGATTGCCGATCTCTACTGCGCGCGCGCCGCGCAGCGACATGAGCGTGACCTGACGCCGTTGATCGACCGGGCGCGCCGCAATCTGGTTCGGATGCGCGCCCAGGGCTCGGCGTCCGGTGCCGTGCTGGCGCCTTGGGAGGCGCTGCTCGACGATCCAGACGCCTTTTATCGGACCCTCACGGCCGACACGCAGAACGCGGCCGAGCTTCGGCGCAATCATCCGCTGGCCGGCGCACTGCCGGAGGCCGAACGTCAGAACATCGTGCGGAAGACCCGAGATGAACCGGCGTCAACTTGAGCATGTGGTCCGGGCGGCCGCCGAATTGACCGGCGAAAACGAAATCGTCGTGATCGGCTCGCAGGCCATCCTCGCGGCCGGCGGCGCGATCCCGGACGATATACTGCTCTCGCAGGAAGCCGACCTGTATCCATTGAAACGGCCGGAGTTGGCCGATCTCGTCGAGGGCGCGATCGGCGCCGGCTCGATCTTCGCGGAGACGTTTGGCTATCACGCCGATGGCGTCGGCCCCGAAACGGCCAAGCTGCCGGCTGGCTGGATGGATCGGGCGTATCGGGTTGGCTTCGAGACGACAGCGGCGGTCTGCATCTGCCCCGAGCCCAACGATCTTGCGGCGTCCAAACTGATCAGCGGCCGGCCGAAGGATCTCGATTGGGTCAGAAGCGGCATCGGCGCGGGTTTGTTCGATCCCGCGATCATGCAGGACCGCCTGGCCCATGTTCCCGATGTGAGCGAGGACACCCGGGACCTGGCGCGCAAACGGCTTCGCGACATACCAGCAGCAACCTGAGCGCCGCCACCCTTGCCCCCGCGCCGATCCGTCGGCTATGACGCGGGTTTTCAAGCCGCAAGCGCGCCCGACAAGCCGGAGCCCGTGCAGCCGTGAGCGAGCAGCAGCCGCCCGTCTACAAGCCCTTCCCGGTGTCCTGGGAGGAACTGCACCGCTATTCCAAGGCGCTCGCCTGGCGCCTGGTCGAGCTCGGCCCCTGGTCGGGGCTGATCGCGATCACCCGCGGCGGCATGGTCCCCGCCGCCGTGGTCGCCCGCGAGCTCGAGATCCGCACGATCGACACGCTCTCCATCGCCTCCTACGACGAGACCCTGCAGGGCGAGCTGCAGGTCCTCAAGCACGTCAAGCAGGATGTCGGCGACGGCGCCGGCTGGCTGGTGATCGACGACCTGGTGGACACCGGCAAAACCGCCCGGCATGTGCGCAAGCTGCTGCCCAGGGCGCACTTCGGCACCGTCTACGCCAAGCCGGAGGGCCGGCCCACG
Source organism: Rhodovibrio sp. (assembly GCA_034521655.1). Lineage (GTDB taxonomy): Bacteria > Pseudomonadota > Alphaproteobacteria > Kiloniellales > Rhodovibrionaceae > Rhodovibrio. The sequence goes on along the minus strand of JAXHMD010000033.1, from coordinate 136,318 downwards.
GTCGACACCTTCATCACCGAGGTCAGCCAGGACACCTGGATCCTCTTCCCTTGGGACACCGAGCCGCAGGCGACCCAGCCGATCTGGAAGTCCGTCCAGCGCCCGCGCTGAGCGGACCCAGCGCGCACACCGGGTTCGCGCCCGATCTTGCTGAAAGTCGGGCAGAGTCCGCGGCAAGGTGAAGTCACCTTGCCCGATCTTGCCCTGGCGCCGCTCAGCCGCCGTGGCCGGCGCCGCGGCCGGACCACCAGCGCTCCGCCCGCTTGACGGCCAGCCCGACCGCAACGGCGAACAGCAATCCGGCGAAGATGTAGATCCCGACCGCGATCGGGCTGGCCACCAGGATCGACCAGTCGCCGTCGCTGATCGACAGCGCCCGGCGCAGGCTGAACTCCATCTCCGAGCCCAGCAGCAGGCCCAGGACGACCGGCACCAGCGAGATCGCCAGCTTGCGCAGGACGTAGCCGAACACGCCGAAGCCGGTCATCAGCAGCAGGTCGAAGGCGCTGTTGTTGATCGAGTAGACGCCCATGAAGCCGACGATCACCACCAGCGGCATCAGGATCCAGTAGGGCAGCATCAGCACCCGCGTGAACAGGCCGATCAGCGGCAGGTTCAGCACCAGCAGCATGATGTTGCCGAGGTAGAGGGCCGCGATCAGGCCCCAGACCAGGTCCGGCTGCTCCTGGAACAGCAGCGGCCCCGGCGTGATATTCGAGCGACAGCAGGAGGGCCAGCAGCACCGCGGTCGTACCCGCTGCCGGAATGCCCAGGGTCAGCATGGGCACGAGCGCGCCGCCCGCGGCGGCGTTGTTGCCGGCCTCCGGCGCGGCCACGCCGCGCGGGTCGCCCTTGCCGAACGTGCCCTCGCGATCGGAGATCCGCTTCTCGAAGACGTAGGACAGGAAGCTCCCCAGCGACGCCCGCGCCCGGCAACACCCCGGAGACGAAGCCGACGACGCTGGATCGGCCGATCGCGGGGAAGGTCTTGGCGACATCGGCCAGCGCCTTCTTGAAGGTCCCCACATGGACACGCTCCGCGGTCAGGCTCGGCGGGCGCTCCAGGAACAGCAGGAATTCGCTGAGCGCGAACAGGCCGACGATGGCGACCATGAAGTCGATGCCGTCGTACAGCTCGTAGAGGCCGAAGGTGTAGCGCGCGACCCCGGTCGCCGGGTCCAGGCCGACGGTGCCCAGGACCAGCCCGATCGCCGCGGCCAGCAGGCTCTTCGCCGGGTTGCTGCCGGTGATCCCGCCGATCGTCAGGAACGCCAGGACGAACAGGGCGAAGTACTCGGCCGGCCCGAAGTGGATCGCAACGTCCGCCAGCAGCGGGGCGAACAGGGTCAGGCCGATGGTGGCGACCGTGGCCCCGACGAACGAGGCGACGGCCGAGATCGCCAGCGCGCTGGCGGCGCGGCCCGACTGCGCCATCGGATAGCCGTCCAGCGTGGTCATCATCGCCGGCTCGTCGCCGGGGACGTTCAGCATGATGCTGGAGATCCGGCCGCCGTACATCGTGCCGTAGTAGACGCTGGCCAGCAGGATCATCGCCGCCGTGGGCGTCAGCCCGAGAGAGAACGCGACAGGGATCAGGATCGCCACTCCGTTCACCGGGCCCAGGCCGGGCAGCGCGCCCACCAGCGTTCCGACCATGCAGCCGATCAGCGCCAGCCACAGGTGATACGGCTGAAACGCGACGACGAAGCCTTGGGCGAGCGCAGTCAGGGTCTCCAAGGCATCCTCACGCGAAGAACAGGCGCCCGCGCCGGCAGCGGCAGGCCGAGCACGATGTCGAAGGCGACGAACAGGACCGCGGCCAGCCCGGCGCCGACCCCGGCCCCCTGGCGCCAGCTGGCGCCCAGCAGGCGCGCCAGCAGCGCCACCGCCAGCAGCGTCGCGACGATGGAACCCGACCGGCTCCAGGGCAAGCGCGTAGGCGACCAGCGTCGCCACCGCCGCCGTCTGCCGGGCGAGCGCCCAGCCGCCGACCCAGTTCGGTTCGGCGTCGGGCTTCACGATCAGGTAGAGGCTGAGCAGACCCAGCGGCACGGCGAGCAGCTGCGGGAACACGGTCGGTGCCCAGCGGATCGCTGAACCCCGCCGCATACTGATCGGCGGCAAGGCCGTACCAGATCGCCAGCGCAAGCAGCAGCGTGCCGGCGATTCGATCGCTCACTGGCCGATCGCTCACTGGCCGATCGCTCACTCGATGACCCCGATCTCCCGCGAGATCGTCTCCATCTTGTCCGCGGAGCTCGCGGACGAAGTCCTCGAAGTCCTCGCCGCCGCGCCAGATCGGCACCAGGCCGTGCTGGCGTGCCGTCTTCTTCCAGGCGTCGGTCTCGTACAGCGTGTGCGAGGCGTGTCGACCCATGCGCTGGTAGACGTCGTCGGAGACGTCGCCGCCGGTGTAGAAGCCGCGCCAGTTGTAGCCGACCGCGTCGTAGCCCTGCGACGCGCGCCGTCGGGATGTCGGCGAACGGCTCCGGCAGGCGGCTCCTCGCTCAGTCACCGCCCAGCACGCGTGACGTCGCCCGACTCGATGAAGCCGGCGATCTCACCCAGGTCGGTGGACACCACATCCACATGGCCGCCCATCATCTGGGTAACGGCGGGACCACCCCCGTCGAACTGCACCCAGCGGATGCTGCTGATCGCCTCAGCCGCCAGCCCGGCCTCCTTGGCCATCATCAGCAGGCGGATGTGGTCCCAGCCGCCGATCCCGCTGGACCCGCCGCGACGGCCGCGCCCGGGTCATCCTTGTAGGCGCGCATCAGCTCATCGAGGCTGTCGTACTGGCAATCGCTGCGCACCAGAACGACCGCCGACGTCGGTGCCCAGCATGCCGATCCAGCGCATGGTATCGGCGCCGCTGGGGTACTTGCCCTGGGCGATCTGGGTGACCCCCACGGTGCTAGTGGCGACCAGCAGATTGGAGGCGCCGGCGCGCTTGCCGGCGACATTGGCGAAGGCCACGGCGCCGACGCCACCCGGCATGTTGGTGACCTGCACCGGGTCGGCGACCAGCCCCTCCTCGTGCAGCAGCTTGCCGACCGACCGGCAGGTGAAGTCCCAGCCGCCGCCGGGATCGGCCGGGGCGATGCATTCGACGTCCTCCGGCGTGAAGGCGTGCGCGCTCTGCGGCGCGAGCGGCCCCGCGGCGGCGATCAGGCCGAGCGCCGCCGCGGCCGCGCCCAGCATGCGGATCGAAAAGCGCATGGCGTTATATCCTCCCTTGTTGCAGCTGTCTATCGGTTCGATGGCCCGGCCGAGCCGGGCAGAGCGCAGTCTGGCATCGCTTGCCGCGCGCGGCTAGATCGTCCCGTCAGCACGCAACCGCGCGATCGCGTCGGCGTCGTAGCCGTGCTCGCTCAGCACGTCGGCGGCGTCCGCGCCCAGCTCGGGCACCGGGCGCTGCACGCGACAGGGGGTCTCGGCGAGCTTGATCGGGAAGCCGGTGGTCTTGACCCGGCGGCCGTCGCCCTGGTCGATCTCCAGCACCATCTCCTGGCTCAGCACCTGCGGATCGTCGAACACCTCCGCCAGATCCTTGACCCGGCCGCACGGCACGCCCGCCGCGTTCAGCGTCTCGATCCACTGTTCGCGCGGGTGATCGCGCATCCGGGCGTCGATCATCTCCTTGAGCTCGCCGCGCCGGGCCATCCGCTTGGCGTTGTCGTCGTAGCGCGGATCCGCCAGGAGATCGCCCAGGCCGAGCGCGTCCAGGAACCGCCGCACGAAGGTGTCGTTGCTGGGCGCCACCGCGACCCGTGCCGTCCTTCGCCTGGAACAGGCCGTAGGGCGCGACCAGCGGGTGGTCGTTGCCGGTGCGCTCGGGCACCTCGCCGGTGGCGAAATATTCCGCCGACAGGTAGGCCAGCATGCTGATCAGCCCGTTGGTCAGCGCGGTCTCCACGCGCTGCCCGCGGCCGGTGTGCTGGCGCGCGTGGAGCGCGGAGACGACGGCGAGCGCGCCGTAGAGGCCGGCGACCAGGTCGGACATCGGCGGCGCGGCGCGCATCGGCGGCTGATCCGGCGCGCCGTTGACGCTCATGAAGCCGCTCATCGCCTGGGCGATGAAGTCGAACGCCGGCCGGTCGGCGTAGGGGCCGCGCGCTGCCGAAGCCGTTGATCGAGCACACCACCAGCCGCGGGTTGATCGCCTCCAGCCGCTGGGCGCTCAGGCCCATCTTGTCCAGCGTCCCAGGCCGGAAGTTCTCGACCAGCACGTCGGCGCCGGCCAGAAGCTCGGCCAGCACCGCGCGCCCGGCCTCCTGGCGCAGGTCCAGGGTGAGCGAGCGCTTGTTGCGGTTGACCCCGGCGAAATACCAGCTCAGCCCGTCGACCATGGTGCCCTGCCCGCGCACCGGGTCTGCCGCGCCCGGTCGGCTCGACCTTGATCACCTCGGCGCCCAGGTCGGCCAGGGTCATGGTGCAGAACGGCCCGGACAGGATCCGGGTCAGGTCGATCACCCCGGACCCCGTCGAGCGCGCCTTCGGGCAGACCGGCTTCCGTGAGCCCGGCTTGGCCGAGCCGCTTTGAACGACGTCGGCCGGGGTCATTGCGCGGCCGTCCGCACGCTGTCCATCGGGAAGCGCTTCAGCCGGCGCCCGGCCTTCGACACCTGCGCGACCAGGGGATGGCCGACCGCGCGCTCGGCCAGCCGGGCCGCGGCGATCAGCGCTTCCAGATCGATCCCGCTTGCGATCCCCAGCTCGTCCAGCAGATAGACCAGGTCCTCGGTGGCGATGTTGCCGCTCGCCTCCGGCGCGAAGGGGCAGCCGCCGAGCCCGCCGATCGAGCTCTCGTAGCGCGTCACGCCCTGGTGCAGGCCGGCCATCACGTTGACCAGGCCGATCCCCCGGGTGTTGTGGAAGTGCAGGGCGATCTCGAGGTCGGGGAGCGCGCGCCGCAGCGCCCGGCAGCGCTCCTCGACCAGCGGCGGGGTCGCCATGCCCGTGGTGTCGCCGAGGGTGATCCGCCGGATGCCGATCTGCCGCATCGCCTCCGCGATCCGCACGACCTGGCCCACCGGCACCTCGCCCTCGAACGGGCAGCCGAACGCCGTAGCGATCGCGCCGTGGACCGGGATGCCGGCATCTGCGGCCACGGCCGCGACGTCCCGGAAGCCGGCCAGGCTGTCGGCGACCGCGCGATTGAGGTTCTTGGCGTTGTGCGATCTCGGAGGCGGAGACGGAACACCACCACGGCGTCGACGCCCGCCTCGGCGGCCCGCTCGGCACCTTTGCGGTTGGGCACCAGGGCGGTCAGCTCGGCCTGGGTGCGGGCCCGGGCCTGGGCGACCACCGCGCCGGCGTCGGCCATCTGCGGCACCGCCTTGGGCGCGACGAACGCGCTCGCCTCGAAGCTGCCGACGCCGGCTGCCGCCAGCCGCGCGATCAGCTCCACCTTGTCGCGCGGTGGAGACGGCGCGGGCTTCGTCCTGCAGACCGTCGCGCGGCCCGACCTCCACCACGGTCGCCTGCGCCGGCAGGCCTTGCGAGATCGCGGTCATGGCGTGCCTCACCTCGTCGCTGGTGTCGTGCCGGCAAGGCTGGCCCAGCCGGTCGCTGGGCGCAAGCCGGGAGCGACAGCTGCCCGGGCGGCTTCGCGCGGACGTCAGGCCAGCGCGGCGTCGGCGGAGGCTGGTGATGAACAGGCCCAGGATGAAGTCCAGGAAGGTCAGGCCGGCGGCCGGCAGGCCGTCGACGTTGAGCATCGTCTTGGTGACGTACCACTGGTAGATCAGCACGATCGCAAGCGCGACCACCGTGATCAGCGCCGAGCCCTGCGGCCCGCCGAAGCCGATCGCCGCCAACAGCGACAGCGGCAGGTAGATCGCGAGCTGGATCACCTTCGACCAGTTGAAGGCGACGATGAAGGGCACCCATCGCTCCGGGCGCTGCAGCCCGGCTGAGAGGTAGAACATCGCCAGCGGAAACGCGAGCCAGGTCAGGACGTAGGCTTCCGTGTGGATCAGGAAGGTCGACGCCCAGTCCGCCGAAATTCCGCCGCCCGCCAGGTGCAGCCCGACCAGCACGGCATAGCCCGGGGCCACCAGGACGGCCGCGAAGAAGGAGTTCCAGAACCCGGTCGCATCGGCGCGGAAACAGACCTCGGCCTGCTGCGGATCGCGGCGCAGCAGCCGCCACGCGCCGTAGAGGCCGGACAGCGTCTCCTGGGCGGGCGGGACGGGCAGCATGGCTCAGCCCGCCTTCAGCAGGCGCTTCAGCGCCGCCTCGTAGACGTCCGTCAGACGGTACAGCTCCTCGACGCCGGTCCGCTCGTCCACCTGATGCGCGGTCGCGTTCTTCAGCCCCAGCTCCGCGACCGGGCAGGCATCCTTGATGAAGCGCGCGTCCGAGGTGCCGCCGCCGGTGCCGAGCTCCGGCGCCGCGCCCAGGACCTCTTCGCACGCGCCGACCAGCGCATCCGACAACGGGCCGGGCGCGGACAGGAAGGATTCGCCCGAGACCCGCACGGCGAGCGAATTGCGCGGGCAATGCCGGTCCAGGCGCTCCTGGATCCAGCGCTCGATGGCGAAGGAATCCCATAGATCGTTGAAGCGGACGTTCAGGTTCGCCGTGACGTAGGCCGGAATCACGTTGGTCGCCGGGTTGCCGACGTCGACGCTGGTGACCTGCAGGCGGGTCGGCTCGAAATGCTCGGTGCCCTGATCGAACGGCTCGTGCGCCAGATCGCCCAGCGCGGCCGCAAGCCGGTGAATCGGATTGTCGGCGTGCTGGGGATAGGCGGTGTGCCCCTGGGTGCCGTAGACCGCGATCGTGGCGTTCAGGCTGCCGCGCCGGCCGATCTTGATCGTGTCGCCCAGGCGCGTCCCGCTGGTCGGCTCGCCGACCACGCAGCAGCCGAGCTCGATCCCCTGGTCGGCCAGCCAGTGCAGCACCTTGCGCGTGCCGTTGACCGACGGGCCTTCCTCGTCGCCGGTGATCAGCAGCGACAGCGTGCCCGCCTCGGGCGGGATCCGGGAGACGGCGGCCACCCAGGCGGCGATCGCGCCCTTCATGTCGACCGCGCCGCGGCCGATCAGCTGGCCGTCCACGACCTCGCCCGCAAACGGCGGCACGCGCCAGGCCCCGGGATCGCCCGTGGGCACGACGTCGGTGTGGCCGGCGAAACAGACGTTGGGCGCCGGGCCGCGGCGTTCGGCGTAGAGGTTGTCGACGCGTTCCGTCGCCTCATCCCGGAACGGCAGGCGCGTGCATTCGAATCCCAGCGGCGCCAGCATGTCCTGCAGCGTGTCCAGCGCGCCGCCGTCGGCCGGCGTCACGCTTTCGCAGCGGATCAGCTCCTGCGCACAGACGACCGGGTCGAGCGGCTGGGTCATGATCTATGGGGCCGGCTTACGTGCGCAGCAACTCGTTGATCGAGACCTTGTCGCGGGTCTGCTGGTCGACCCGCTTGACGATCACCGCGCAGTACAGCCCCGGCCCGGGCGACCCGTCGGGCAGGTTCTTGCCCGGCATCGTGCCCGGCACCACCACCGAATAGCTGGGCACCCGGCCGCGGTAGATCTCGCCGGTCTCGCGGTCGACGATCTTGGTCGACTGGCCGATGTAGACGCCCATCGAGAGGACCGAGCCCTCCTCGACGATCACGCCCTCGGCGACCTCGGCGCGGGCGCCGATGAAGCAGTTGTCCTCGACGATCACCGGGTTCGCCTGCAGCGGCTCGAGCACGCCGCCGATGCCAGCCCCGCCCGACAGGTGGACGTTCTGCCCGATCTGGGCGCAGGACCCGACGGTGGCCCAGGTATCCACCATGGTGCCGCTGTCCACGCGCGCGCCCACGTTCACGAAGCTCGGCATCAGCACGACGTTGGGCGCGATAAAGGCGGTGCGCCGGACGATCGAGCCGGGGACGGCGCGGAAGCCCGCGTCATTGAAATGCTTGTCGGTCCAGTCGGCGAACTTGCTGGGCACCTTGTCGAACCAGGCCGCCTCGCCGAACGCCTGATCCTTGGGTCCGCCCAGGATGGTCTTGTTCGGGTACAGGCGGAACGACAGCAGCACCGCCTTCTTCAGCCACTGGTGCACGACCCATTCGCCGTCGACCTTCTCGGCGACCCGGTAGGTGCCGGAATCCAGCCCGTCGAGCGCGAGCTCGACGGCGTCGCGGGTGACGCCCGCGGTCTCCGGCGAGATCTCGCCGCGCTGCTCCCAGGCCCGGTCGATCGCCTGCTGCAGGTCTTCGCGGTTCATGGCGGCTCTAAGCTCCGTGGCTGACGGTCAGGTTGTCGGGTCGGCTGGCGGGCACGCGGGTTCGCCCGCGCGCCCGCCTTTTCGGCGGGCCGCGCCCGGGGTCGCGAACCGCGCGGACGATGCGTCAGCGGCGGGGGCCGGTCAAGCTTTTGGGGCCGGGTCAAGCTTTCGCGATCTCCGTCGGCGCCCGCCCGGCGCAGGCCTCCAGCCAGCCCGCCAGGTCGCGGGTTCGGTGGTGCACGAACGGCTCCTCGCCGGTGTATTCCAGGCGCGCCCATTCGCTGTCGCTCTCCACCCACACGGTGGTCATGCCGAGGTCCGCGGCCGGGGCCAGGTTGCGCGGCATGTCGTCGAAAAAGACCGTGCCCTCGGGCGCGACGCCGTGCTGCCGCAGAAGCCGGTCGAACGGCTCCCGGTGCGGCTTGGGCGTGAAGCGCGCGGCGACGATGTCGAACACCGCCTCGAAGTGGTGGGCGATGCCGAGCTTGGTCAGCACGGCGTCCGCGTGGCCGGTATTGGCGTTGGTGTAGATCAGCTTGCGCCCGCGCAGTCGGTGCAGGGCCGCGTCGAGCTGGGGCGCCGGTTCGACCGGCGACAGGTCGATCGCGTGGACGTAGGCGAGGTAGCGGTCCGGGTTGAGGCCGTGGACCTGCATCAGCCCGGTCAGCGTGGTGCCGTATTCGCGCAGGAAGCGCTTCTGCACCGCGCGCGCCTCGACCGCGTCGAGCCCCAGGTAGCCGGCGACGAACTCCCCCATCCGCCGGTCGACCTGGTCGAACAGCCGGCAGGCGTAGGGGTAGAGGGTGTTGTCCAGGTCGAACAGCCAGACCGGCTCGGACCCGCCGGCGGCGTTGGCCGTGGAGTCCGCCCGGGTGTCGGGGGACTTCTCGCGGGTGTCGGGCGTGGGCGTGTGCTCTGTCATCGCCTGCCAGATGCCGGAGAGGGGCGGCGAATGCAAGGCCGTGCTGGCGCCGCCGCCATGCGCCCTGCGGCGCCAGCGCGCGCGACACCTGCGTCAAGCCCGCTCAGCTTATCCCAAGTTACGCATTTTTCCGATTTTAGGACTCCAAAAGATTGGCGGCGCGCCCAGTATCAGGGGCGTGGAAAAATGGGTGCCTGCAACCGGCCGCGAGCCGGGCTCTGCGACGCACCACCCGACGACCCTAAACGTAAGCGAGGCTGAGACATGCCAATCGATCTGTCTGTGGGTCAGTACAATCTGGTCTACAACTTCCTGTCGTTCACGATCGCGGTGATGGGCGCCGCGACCGTGTTCTTCTGGTTCGGGCGCAACCAGGTTGCCCCGGCCTACAAGACGGCGATGACGATCACGGGCCTCGTGACCTTCATCGCGTTCTACCACTACTTCCGCATCGCGGAGAGCTGGGAAGCCGCCTACACCATCGCCGACGGCACGGTGAAGGCGACCGACGCCGGCTTCAACGACGCCTACCGCTACGTCGACTGGCTGCTCACCGTACCGCTGCTGCTGATCGAGCTGATCCTGGTGATGCGTCTGCCGCGTTCCGAGACCGTCAAGACGGCCACGCGTCTCGGCCTGCTGGCGGCGCTGATGATCGTGCTGGGCTATCCGGGCGAGGTCGCCACCGACGCCGGCACGCGGTGGATCTTCTGGGTGCTCTCGATGATCCCGTTCGCCTGGATCGTCTACGAGCTGTTCATCGGCCTGACCAACGCCGTGAACAAGCAGCCTGAAGAGGCGCGCGGCCTGGTCAACGCGGCGCGGTACCTGACCGTGGGCGCATGGCTGTTCTACCCGGTGGTGTTCCTGTTCCCGATGCTGGGACTGACCGGCGCCACGGCGGAGACGTTCGTGCAGATCGGCTACTCCGTGGCCGACGTGGTGGCCAAGGCCGTCTTCGGCGTCCTGATCTACATGATCGCGATGCGGAAGTCCGAGGCCGAAGGCTACGGTGCCCAGCCCAGCGGCAAGACCGCCAAGCAGGGCGCGTAAGCCGGTTTGCGAGACGGGGCACGGCCCGCGCGGCCGTGCCCCGTCCCGCCACCTCTGGCTTGAGCGTCGCCACCCCTCTCCCTCGACGGGAGAGGGCGGGGCCCGCGCCGCGAAGCGGCGTGGGAGGGTGAGGGTGGACCTCCTCGGCGTGCGCCCGGGAAGTCCACCCTCACCCTGGCCCTTTCCCCTCGAGGGAGAGGGCACCCGCTTCGCCACCCTTCGCACCTCCCCACACTCTCACCGCGAGACCATGCATGACCGGTGATCATCCCCGGGAAATCGCCGTCCTGGGCGGCGGGCTGGCGGGACTGAGCCTGGTGCTGCAGCTCCTCGAGCGCGGCGTCACGGCGCGGATCACGATCGTCGAGCCGCGCCCCAGCTACACCGACGACCGCACCTGGTGCTTCTGGGACACCGACGACCATCCGTTCCGCCACCTGATCGCCGATCGCTGGTTCAGCTGGCAGGTCCACGACCGGACCGCCCGGCACGATTGCGGCGACGGCACGTACGCCTACGCCCGCCTGGCGAGCGGGGATGTGTACGCGTACGCCCTCGACCGGATCGCGCGGGCGCCCAACGTACGCCTTTGGCGCGGTACGCGCGTCCAGACGCTGACCGGCCGGCGCGTGCACACCGATGCGGGCACGCTGGACGCCGATCTGGTCTACGACGGCCGTCCGCCGCGCCTGCCGGAAACCGCGGCCGGGCCGCGGCTGCTGCAGCAGTTCGTCGGCCGGCGGATCCGCACCGACCGCGACATTTTTGATCCGTCCACCTGCACGCTGATGGACTTCCAGCTGCCGCAAGACGACGGCATCGCCTTCCTGTACGTGCTGCCGCACAGCCCGCGCGAGGCGCTCGTGGAAGCGACCGTGTTCGCGGGCCAGCGCATTCCGGCCGGCCGGCTGGACGGGATGCTCGACGACGCGCTCGCCGTGCGGATCGACGCCGCGGTCGAGACGCTGGGCGAGGAGCGCGGCGCGATCCCGATGGTGCCCAACCTGGGCGAGGCGTCGCCCGCGCCGGGAGTGATCCCGATCGGCACCCGCGCCGGCGCGCCGCGCGGTTCCACCGGCTACGCCTTCCTGCCGATCCAGCGGCACAGCCGCGCGCTCGCCGATCGGGTCGCGCGCGGCGATCCCGGGCCGGTCGCCATGCGCGGGCGCCTGACCGACTGGCTGGACCGGGTGTTCCTGGCCCGGCTGGTCGCCCGGCCGGACGCAGCACCTGCCGACTTCGGCCGGCTGTTCGCGCGCGTGCCCGCGCCCCGGCTGGTGCGTTTCCTGATGGAACGCGGCGGGACGATCGACCACCTGCGCGTCATGGCCGCGCTGCCAACCGGGGCCTTCCTGCGGCACGCCGCGGCGGTTAGTCTCCCGGCCGCGCTGCGGCCCCGACCGCGCGTGCCAGCCCACGACCCCGCCGAGCCCGAAAGTCCCGTCCCGCGCTCATGACCCTCGCCGCCGCCGCCGAGATTCCCGCCGCCTGGCAACGCGGCCACCGTCTGGCCGCCCTCGCCCTGACGGCGGGACTGCTCGCGGTCGGGCTGTGGGGCACGCCGGGGATCACGGGGCAGTTGATCGTGCTCGCGCTCACGGTCGCCGTGCTGGGCCTGCCGCACGGCGCGGTCGACCACCTGCAGGGCCGCGACCTGCTGGCCGGGCGCGCGGGCGGGGCGTGGCCGGCGCTGTTCGCCGGCCTCTACGTCGGCGCCGGCCTGGTCGTGATCGCGGCCTGGGCGCTGGCGCCGCCGGTGCTGCTGGTGGCCTTCCTGGTGCTCGCCGTCGTGCACTTCGGGGCGGAGGACGTGGAGCAGGACCGCCTGCTTCCCACGCGCGCCGGCCGCCTGGTCGAAGGGCTGCTGCGCGGGTCCGTCCCGGTCGCGGGGCCGGTGCTGTTCCACCCGTCCTCGACCGGGCAGCTGTTCTCGCTGCTCACGCCGGGCACGTCGCTGGAGACGATCTTCGGCGTGCTGCAGGCCGCCGCCCTGCCCGCGACCGTGCTGCTGTCGGGGGCCAGTCTGCTGATGATCTGGGCGGCCTGGCGCAACCGCGGCCTGCTGGCGGCGGAACTGGGCGCGCTGTTGCTGCTGGTCGCGGTGCTGCCGCCGCTGCTCGCCTTCGCCGGCTACTTCTGCTTCTGGCATTCGCCCCGGCACAGCCTGAGCGTGATCGCCCGCCTGGCGCCGACCGACTTCCGCGGCGGCCTGCGCCGCTTCACCGCAAGCGCGGTCGCGCTCACCAGCCTCACCATCGCCCTCGCCGCCCTCGCGTGGATCCTGCTCGACGGCGGCTCACAGCCCGCGCGGGCGAGCGTGCAGGTAATCTTCGTCGGCCTCGCCGCGCTGACCGTGCCGCACGTGGGACTGGCGATCGCGAGCGCGCGGGCCGGGCGGGGGTAATATCGTCCCCTAAAAGTCCCCTCTCCTCCGCTGGGAGGAGAGGGTTAGGGTGAGGAGGTTGCCGCGCCCCGTGCAGCTCGCGCGGCGTCGCTTTTGCAGCGTCCCCCGTCGACCCGCCGTGCAGAGCCACCTCACCCTGTCCCTCTCCCCCCATTGGCGGAGAGGGGACGCGCCGATGCGCCCTGCGAACCTGCGAACCCGCTGCGACGCCGTGGCTCGGAAGATTGCGCCTCCGCCCAGGATTTACCCGTACCGGCTTCGGCGACCAGCGGGACGGCGAGGTCGACGACCGGTTCGCCGGCGTGTTCCATCACCTCGCGGACCAGCTTGGAGGTCGCCTCGACCTCCGCCTCGGGTACCTCGAACAGCAGTTCGTCGTGCACCTGCAGCAGCATGCGCGCGCTCAGGCCCGCGTCGTCGAGCGCGCGGGGCAGGCGGATCATGGCGCGCTTGATGATGTCGGCGGCGGAGCCCTGGATCGGGGCGTTGATCGCCGCGCGCTCGCTGAACGCCCGGCGGCCCGGCTGCTTCGACTTGATCTCCGGCAGGTAGATCCGCCGGCCGAACAGCGTCTCGACGTAGCCGTGTTCCTTGGCGAAGGCCTTCTTGGCGTCCATGAACGCCTTGATCGCCGGATAGCGCTCGAAATAGGTGTCGATGTACTGCTTCGCCGCCGACTGCTCGATGCCGAGGTTCTGCGCCAGGCCGAACGGGCTGATGCCGTAGATGATGCCGAAGTTGATCGCCTTGGCCTGCCGGCGCACCGAGGGGTCCATGCCTTCGACCGGCACGCCGAACACCTCGCTCGCGGTCATGGCGTGGATGTCGGCGTCCTCGCGGAAGGCCTGCTGCAGGCTCTTCTCCTCGGCCATGTGGGCGGCCAGGCGCAGTTCGATCTGCGAGTAGTCGACGCTGAGCAGCGTGTGCCCGCTCTCGGCGACGAACGCCTGGCGGATCGCCCGGCCCTCCTCGGTGCGGATCGGGATGTTCTGCAGGTTGGGATCGGTCGAGGACAGCCGCCCGGTCGACGCCACCGCCTGCTGGAAGGCGGTGTGCACGCGCCCGGTGTCGGGGTTGATCTCGTCCTGCAGGGCGTCGGTGTAGGTCGACTTCAGCTTCTGGATCTGCCGCCAGTCGAGCACCCGCGCCGGCAGGTCGTGGCCCTGGTTGGCCAGCGTCTGCAGCACCTCCGCGTCCGTGGAGTAGGCGCCCGACTTGCCCTTGCGCTGGCCCTGCAGGCCCATCTCGTCGAACAGGATCTCGCCCAGCTGCTTGGTCGAGCCGACGGTGAAGCGCTTGCCGGCCAGCTGGTAGATCCGCTCCTCCAGCTGCGCCATCCGCTCGCCGAAGTCGCGGCTCATCTCCTTGAGCACGGCCGGATCGACCTTGACCCCGGCGCGCTCCATGTCGGTCAGCACCTGCGAGAGCGGGCGCTCCAGCGTCTCGTAGACGCTCACCATCTTCTCCGGCAGCAGCCGCGGCTTCAAAAGCGCGTGCAGGCGGAAGGTGATGTCCGCGTCCTCCGCGGCGTAGTCGAGCGCCTTGTCGAGGGCTACTTGATCGAAGGTGACCTGCTGCTTGCCGGTGCCGGCGACGTCCTTATAGGGGATCGTGGTGTAGCCCAGGTGATGCCGGGCGAGCTCGTCCATGCCGTGGCCGTGCTGCCCGCCTTCCAGCACGTAGGACAGCAGCATGGTGTCGTCGATCGGCGTGATCTCGAGGCCGTAGCGCGCCAGCACCACCCGGTCGTACTTGATGTTCTGCCCGATCTTGAGCGTGCCGGCATCCTCGAGCAGCGGCTTCAGCGCCTTCAGCGCCGCGTCGAACTCGACCTGGTTCGGCGCGCCCTTGCCCGAGAGGTCGAGCTCGCCCGCGCCCTCGCCGGTGTGGGCGAGCGGGACGTAGCAGGCCCGCCCGGGGGCGGTCGCGAGCGAGACGCCGACCAGCCGCGCGCTCAGCGCGTCGAGCGAGGTCGTCTCCGCGTCGAAGGCGACCAGACCCGTCTCGAACGCCTCCGCGATCCAGGCGTCCAGGCGCTCCTGGGTCTGCACCAGCTCGTAGTCGGCCTCCGCCTCGTCCGGGGCCGGCTGGTCGGACTTCTCGCCCTCCAGGTCCAGGCGCGCGAGCAGGGAGGTGAACGCCTGCTCCTCCAGCCAGCCCTTGAGCACCTGGGGATCCGGCTCGCGGGCGCGCAGGTCCTCCAGGGCGTGGGTGAGATCCATCGTGTCGTCCAGGCGGACCAGCTGCTTGGAGACGCGCGCCTGCTCGGCGTAGGTTTCCAGGTTTTCCCGGCGCTTCTTCTGCTTGATCTCCTCGGTGCGGGAGAGCAGCGTCTCGACGTCGCCGTAGGTCTGGATCAGTTCGGCGGCGATCTTCTGGCCGATGCCCGGCACGCCTGGAATGTTGTCGACCGAATCGCCCCACAGCGCCTGCACGTCGACCACCTTCTCGGGCGCGACGCCGAACTTCTTTTCAACCTCCTCGGGGCCGATCACGCGCCCGTCCATCGGGTCCATCATGTCGACCCCGGGGCGGATCAGCTGCATCAGGTCCTTGTCGCTGGAGACGATGGTGACGGCCGCGCCCTGCTGCTCGGCGAGGCGCGCGTAGGAGGCGATCAGGTCGTCGGCCTCAAAGCCCTCCTCCTCGATCGAGGGGATGTTGAAGGCGCGCACCGCCTCCCGGCACAGCGGAATCTGCGGGGCCAGGTCCTCCGGCATCTCCGGCCGGTTGGCCTTGTACTCGGGGTAGATGTCGTTGCGGAAGCTGTGGCCGCTCGCGTCGAAGATCACCGCGAGCGCCTCGCGGTCGCCGATGTCGCGCAGCAGCTTCAGCAGCATGTTGGTGAAGCCGTAGACGGCGAAGGTCGGCGTGCCGTCCGGCCGCGTCATCGTCGGCGGCAGCTTGTGGTAGGCCCGGAAGATGTAGCCGGAGCCGTCGACCAGGTAGAGGTGGCGGACGCCGGTCTTGCCCGCCGCGTCGCCCTGGTCGGTCGCGGGCGCGGTCCCGGCCGCTGTATGACTGTCCGCCTGCTGGGCGCTGCTGTCGCTCGCCATGACGTGTGTGCGCTGCTCCGCGGGGTGCTATGGGGGCCGGGTACGTGTCGAGAGAGAGAGAGAGGCCGAGCCTAGTGGCCGTGGCCGACCTTGGCGCCCTCCTTCAAAATGTAACGGCGGCCGCAGTAGGGGCAATCCACCTGCCCGCGGCCTTCCATCGACAGGAACACCCGCGGGTGGCCCAGGGCGGGGTTCGGGCCGCCGTCGCAGGCGACCGTGTCGGCCTCGACGTACACCGTCTCGACTGGCTGCATGAAGGCTCGCGTCCCTTGAAATCTTGGGGTGGGCGGTCTTGAGTTGGTTGGCGGCGGGGCGCCTGCCCGCCCTGCGGCCGGCGCATGGCGGGTCGCTCGCGATCGCGCCCGGGTCCGCGTTGACCGGCTGCGCGGGCGATGATAGCGAAGCGCCGCTTGCGATCAATCGCCGCCGTCGCCCGCGGCCGCGCTGCTCCGGTTCACCGCCGCGTCAGCCGCGCGCGAGCGTATCCCTGCTTGAAGGCGACGGCGCACCGCCCATTTGGTGGACATGCCCCGCGATCACGACACCTCCAGCGACGCCCCGCGCCGGACCGCCGAACCCGGAACGCCGGCGCAAGGCAACGTGACACCCTATCCGAGCGCCGCCAACCCGGCGGGCGACCGGCCGGCCGCGTCCGGCGCGCGCGACAGCGCGGACCTGCCCGACTACGCGGTCGAGGTCAAGGCGCTGGACAAGACCTACCGCGCGAGCGGCCAGGGCGAGGCCAAGAAGGCGCTGACAGCCGTCGACCTCGACATCGAGCGCGGTCAGCTGTTCGGTCTGTTGGGCCCGAACGGCGCGGGCAAATCGACCCTGATCAACATCATGGCCGGGCTGGTCCACAAGACCGACGGCACCATGAAGCTGTGGGGCTACGACATCGACCGCTTCCCGCGCCAGGCGCGCTCGGCGATCGGGATCGTGCCGCAGGAACTCAACATCGACCCGTTCTTCACCCCGCGCGAGCTCCTGGACCTGCAGGCCGGCCTCTACGGCGTGCCGAAGGGCGAGCGGATCACCGACGAACTCTTGGAGATCATGGGCCTCACCGACAAGGCGGAGGCCTATGCCCGCACGCTCTCCGGCGGCATGCGCCGGCGGCTGATGGTCGCCAAGGCGATGGTGCACGATCCGCCCATCCTGGTGCTGGACGAGCCGACCGCCGGCGTCGACGTCGAGCTGCGCCGGCAGCTTTGGCGGCACGTGCGCCAGCTGAACCGGCGCGGGACGACGATCCTGCTCACGACGCACTACCTCGAGGAAGCCGAGGAGCTGTGCGACGAGATCGCGATCATCAACCACGGTCAGGTGATCGCCTGCGACACCACCCCGGAACTGCTCAAGCGCCTGGACACCAAGGCGCTGGCGCTCAAGGTCGCGGAGAGCGTCGACGCCGTGCCCGCGGCCCTGCAGCCCTTCCAGCCGGAGCTGGACCGCCACGGCCGGCTGGTGTTCCGCTACCGCGCCAGCGAAAGCCCGGTGGCGCAGATCCTGGAGGCGGTGCGCGACGCCGGGCTCACGATCGTCGACGTGTCCACCGAGGAGACCGACCTGGAGGACATCTTCCTGCAGCTGACCTCCTCGAGCGAGGCGGATGCGAGCCCGGCCACGGCGGCGGCGTCGTAACGCCGCGGATGGCGGACCCAGCCGGGCGCGTGACGCAATCGCGCCGCGTCGTGAGCGGGGCCGCGCCATGAGCGGGCGGCTTGTTAACGCCGCACGCCGCCTCATCGCCCGGAAACTTCCAGCCTTCGTGCGCGTACGCACAGCCTCTCGGCGGGTCCCCTCTCCGCCACTGGGGGGAGAGGCACAGGGAGAGGTGGCTGCGCACGGCATTCGCGCCCACGGGCGCCGAGGTCTCGAACACCGGGCAGCTGCACGGGCGTGCAAGCCTCCTCACCCTGGCCCTCTCCTCCCAGGTGGAGGAGAGGGGACCCGCGTCGCCGCCCGTCTCCTGCTCCCGCTGCTCGTCCTGCTCATACTGGTGGCCTGCGCGCCGAAAACGGTGCCGCCGGGGGCGGCGACGCAGGAGCCGCGGCTGGCCGGGGACGCGCTCGTCATGCCGGACGGCGCGCGGCTGCCGATGGAACGCTGGCTGCCCGACGGCGCGCCCGAGGCCGTCATTGTCGGCCTGCACGGCTTCAACGACTACGCCCACGCCTTCGCCATGCCGGGGCGCTGGTTCGCCCAGCACGGCATGGCGCTCTACGCCTACGACCAGCGCGGCTTCGGGCGGAGCGAGCACGCCGGCCTGTGGCCCGGCACCGACGCGCTGGTCGCCGATCTGCGCACGGCCGTGCGGCTGATCCGGGCGCGCCATCCGGACACACCGGTCTACCTGTTGGGCGCCTCGATGGGCGGGGCGGTGATCCTGGCCGCCGACGGCCGCGGCGGCCTGGCCGGCGTCGACGGCGCGGTGCTGGCGGCCCCGGCGGTCTGGGCGATCTCCGAAATGCCGTTCTACCAGCGCGCGGCGCTGTGGCTGTCCGTGCACACCGTGCCGTGGATGAGCCTGTCGGGCGCCGGCCTGGACCGGCTGCCGTCCGACAACATCCCGATGCTGCGCCGGTTCGCCCAGGACCCGCTGGTGATCTCCGAGACCCGGGTGGATGCGATCTACGGCCTGACCCGGCTGATGGGGGAAGCGCTGGCCGCCGGTCCCGCGCTCACGGTCCCCACCCTCGCCCTCTACGGCCGGCGCGACGAGATCGTGCCGCCGCAGCCGACCGAGAAGCTGTGGCGCCGGATGCCGGCGGGCCACAGCCGCGCGCTCTACGACACCGGCTGGCACATGCTGCTGCGCGACCTGCACGCGCCCACCGTCTGGGCGGACGTGCGCGCCTGGATCGCGCGCGGCGGCCGCGCCCCCCTGCCCTCCGGCGCGGACGCCGCCGCCGAGGCCGCGCTTAAGGCGGGCGGCATCGAGCCGCTGCCGCGGCCAGAGCGGATCCGGGCGGGCGTGGAGTAGAGACTTTTGCACGCGGGCATGAGCCGCCGTGTGGCGTGCTTCGACACGCCAGCGTGCGGCTGGCTACTCAGCATGAAGCTATATTTAAGATCCTGATATACCTTATACTTTATCCTGAGCAGGACGCCGAAGGCGTCCGTGTCGAAGGACCCCATACGGGTGCCCGGCGAGCGGCGCAAAAGTCTCCGGAGTAGGGCGGCGCAAGCCACCCAATCCGGTCACGTGGCCCCTCACGCGCCGTCACACATCGGTGAAGTGTGATTCCGCGCACGGCCTTCGCGCGCCGGTCGATGGCACATGGATTGGGCGACAGGCCGGGAAGCCCCCGGCCGGCCAATCCGGATCGAAGGAGGTTCCGCCATGTCCGTCGCTATCACGTCCCGAAACGCCCGGATCGACGCCCGCACCGGCGCGGCGCTGCTGATCGCCGCCGTCGTCGCCCTGATCGCCTGGGAGATCTTCGC
The DNA here is from genome assembly GCA_034521655.1 of Rhodovibrio sp. Classification (GTDB taxonomy): domain Bacteria; phylum Pseudomonadota; class Alphaproteobacteria; order Kiloniellales; family Rhodovibrionaceae; genus Rhodovibrio. The sequence goes on along the minus strand of JAXHMD010000033.1, from coordinate 117,207 downwards.
CCGCGCGATCGCCCCGGTCTGGATCGGCGGCCCGTTGCAGCCGACCGGCCTGGTCAAGAGCCTGTTCGCCAACGTCCTCGGCCTGCCGATCGGCCAAGCGGGCGCCCAGCTGGTCCACATCGCGACCGGCATCCTGGTCTACCCGGCTGTCTATGTCGCCGCGACCCGGATCAAGAGCCTGGGCTGGATCGCCGACGGCGCCCTCCTGGGTGCGGCGACCTGGTTCTTCGCGATCGGCATCGTGGCCCCGCTGTCCGGTCTGCCGTTCCTGCTGGGCGTGGGCGCGATCACCTGGGCCGCCCTGGCCGGGCACCTGGTCTACGGCCTCACCGTCGCCGGCGGCTTCGCGCTTGCCCGCAAGCAACTGGGGTAGAACCCAGCGCCGAACAGCCCACGGACGGGGTCGGCGGCAGCGGCCGCCGGCCCCTTCGTCGGTCGCGCACAGGTTTTTGGTGCGCCGCCGCACGCACCCTTCATAAAGCCGCCGGCGGCACGTAGGCTTGGCGCCGCCATGAGCGATCCCGCCGCCGACCCGCATCCGGACAGCCCCGCGCCCGGACCGCGCGACCACGGCCTGACGCCCGACCAAGCGCGGCGCGGGCGCCGGGCGGACGCGCTGGTGCACCTCTTGGGCGTGCCGCTGGGCGTGATCGGCGCGGCCGTGCTGCTGGGCCGGGCGGCGCTTGCGCCCGGCGCCGGCGCCCTCACCTGGCTCAGCCTGCTGCTCTATGCGGCGACGCTGGTGGCGATGCTGGTGTTCTCCGCCGCCTACAACATGACCCGCGCCGAACACCGGATCGAGCGGCTCCGGGCGATCGACCACGCCACCATCTTCCTGCTGATCGCCGGGACCTACACGCCGTTCACGCTGGTCAAAGTGGGCGGCGCCTGGGGGCTCGGCTTCACCGCGTTCGTCTGGGCCTGCGCGCTCGCCGGGGCGACGCTCAAGATCGCTTACCCGCGCCGGCTGGAGCGGCTGTCGATCGCGCTCTACCTGCTGTTGGGGTGGAGCGTGGTGATGACGCTCAACACCCTGATCGCCTCGGTCGCCCCGGCGCCGCTGTGGCTGCTGCTCGCGGGTGGGGTGACCTACACCGCGGGCGTGGGCGTCTACGTCCGCAAGCACTTCACCTACCACAAGGCGCTCTGGCACCTGTTCGTGCTGATCGCGGCGATCCTGCACTACTTCTCGGTCAGCCTGGCGATCTTCGGCTGACCCCGGGACAGCCGCGCGCTTGCGCGTTACGCTCGCGGCCGCGACAGTCCGTCCAAGACCGACCGGGAGGTCATCCCCCATGCGCATCCGTCCGTTGTTCGCCCCGCTGCTGCTCGCCGCCGTCGCGCTGCTCGGCGCGCCCCGGCCCGGCTGGGCCGAGCCGGTGCCGGGCCCGCAGACCAGCTACAAGGCGGTCGAGATCGTCGAGGCGCAGGGCGGACGCGCGATGCAGGCGACCGTCTACCGCAAGGGCCTGCGCGAGCGCCGGGAGATGCACATGGAAGGCCAGACGGTCGCGATCATCACCCGTCCGGTCGACCAGGAGCTGTTCATGCTGATGCCCGGCATGAACGCGGCGATGAAGATGAAGTACGACCGCGCGATGCGCGACCTGGATTCGGGCGACCTGCAGGGCTTCGACGCCGAGCCGGTGGGCCAGGAGACGGTGAACGGCCTGGAGACCACCAAGTACCGGATCGAAGGCGACAACGGCCAGGGCACCACCTTCGACGGCCACGCCTGGGTCACCGACGACGGCATCCGCGCCAAGCTGGCCGGCACGGTCAGCTTCTCCGACGGCAGCACGTGCGCCGATCCGGATCACGCTCAGCGACGTCGAGCGCGGCGACCAGCCGAACAGCCTGTTCGAACTGCCCGAGGGCACCCGGGTGATGGACATGTCGAAGATGCCCGATTCCATGCAGGGCGGCCCGATGGGCGGCATGATGCGGCAGTAGGTCTCGAACACGGCGCGCCGAAGGGCCGGCATCACCGGGCGGGTGCCCAGACCTTGTTCACCGGACGCTTGTCCAGACCTTGTTGGTCGTCATCCGGCTCCCCTTCGCGGGTCCTTTTCGACGGCTGCGCCGGATGCGCGAGAGCATGGCCTCGACCTTATCGAGCTGCATGTCGTCGGGGTCGAACGGCTCCGGGCCCAGGAACTCGACCAGGTCTTCGCGGTCCGGATGGTTCTCGTCCTGCAAGGCGTCCAGGAGTTCGGCAAAGCCGGGCGGCCCGCCGATGTCTTCCGGCGGCGCCCGGCGCGCGCCATCGACCAACACTGGGTACTCGACACCGGCCTCCGGCGCGAACGTCTGCTCGACCCCGATCCAATGTTCCCAGCTGTCGCCGAAGTCGTAGGTGTAGAGGAACTCCTCGGCGCCGGGCTCCAGGCGCTCGAGGATCTTGCCCAGCTTGACGTTGCGGTCGCTGTAAAGACTCGTTTCCCCGAGGTCCTCGCCCATGATCTCCGGGCGGCCATACAGCCGGCCTTCCACCTCGAACTGATGCAGGTGCGAGCCGGTCCAGTCGAACACCGCCTGGATCACCTCGTGGACGCGGCGCAGGCGCAGGTCCAGCGGGACGTCCACCCGGCGCCATACCAGTGGGTCGGTCAACTCCAGTTCGATCCGAAGCCTGGCGATTTCCGTGTAGTGCTCCAACGTGAACCTTCCGAATTGGGACGTTCCAGAACCGCGAACGCAACCGAGTGCCCTCGCGCCGAACAGCAGAACAGGTTACCAGAACAACGGCCAGCGTGTGAACGGCATGCCAAGCCCAGGCGAATACCGAAGTCGTCGCCCCGGCGCCCACGATCGGCCTGTCAAACCCGGTTGTCGGGCCGCGGCAGAGGCCTTATGGTCTGGGCCGCGTCGAGACGCAGGACCCGTAGCTCAGCTGGATAGAGCGTCGGCCTCCGGAGCCGAAGGTCGCAGGTTCGAATCCTGCCGGGTCCACCAGCCTTCCCGCCATCGTCAGCCTGCGATGATGTCCGGGCCAAGCGCCTCAATTCCACCGGATCGGGGCGCCGACGTCATGCGCGTGCCCCATTTGCCGGGCCCAATCGCCGGGGCAATATCGTGACCGCCCTTGCCCTAACGCTGCCCCACGGATATCCGTTCGCGCGATGAGCCTCGGTCTTCAAGAAACCCGGATGCGCCGCAAGCGCCAACGGCGCTGGGCGATGATCAAGTGGCTGCTGATCCTGGCGGCCCTGGGCGCTGCGTTCTACTTCGCCTACGAGACCGCCCGCCAGCTCGCCCGGATCGAGGTCGAGCGGCTGGAGGACCGCGTCGTCACCCTGGAAAACCGCCTGCAGAAGTCGGCCGATGAGAAGCGTGCGCTGCAAAACGAGCTTGAGGCGACGCAGGAAAAGCTCGCCCAGTGGCGCCAGCGCTACGAGGAAGAGGTGCCGGAGGGCGAACCCGCCAACCTGCTGAAGCTGGTGCGCGAACGCCTGGACGACGGCATGCCGGCCGACCGGCTGGCCTTCGTGATCCGCAAGGCGAGCAAAGAGCGCGAGTGCACCGCCGGCCCGGAGACCAAGCGCTTCATCGTCCAGACGCCGCTGTCGACCGGGGCCAGCAGCTCGGTCTCCTTCGCCAACCGGCGGATCACCGTGACCGCGACCGGCCCGTCCGCCACCAACGCGAACGGGCAGCCGGAAGCCTGGTACGACCCGGCGGAACCGCTGACCGCCACCTTTTTCCGCGTCGGCGGCGACAACGAGCAGGTCGAGGGCGAGCTGCCGATCAACCATTCGGTCGTGATCGGCGATCAGGAACACCGCTTCACCATCACCGAAGGCGACAACCGCGCCTTCGCGCAGGTCACCTGGGAACGCTGCAACTACCCTTAAAGGCGGCCGGCCCGCCCGGCGCCGGTGACACAGCCACCCCTTTACAGCAAAGCCGTTAAATCCCCATCTGCGTCAGCACAACCACGCACAACGGGGAGGCAGTCGTCATGGCATCCCGTTCCGAGCCCGCCAACAGCGGGCAGACCTGGTTTACCAACACCCGGGTCGCCGACGACGCCGGCAACGCGGCCACCGCGGCGTTCATCGCCGGGCAGGTGGTGATCGCCTTCGCGATCATGCTGGCCGTCAGCATGGCCGAGCCCGGCCTCTACCTGCGCGGCGTGGCGTTCCTGGCAGCGCACGCCCTGGGCGCGGCGATCGCGTACCGCGCGCTGGTCGCCCCGCGCCTGCCCGAGCAGGACGGCGCGCTGAAAAGCCAGGTGGAGAAGATCGGCGCCGGCTTCGCCGTGTTCGCGGTCGCCAAGCACCTGCTGCTGCTGATCCTGGGGCGGCTGGGCACGCTGACCGCCGGGCTCGACCAGGTGCTCGTCTGGGTGGTCGACGTCACCTACCTGAACACCTCGCTGCTGCCCGACGTCACCGCGCTCGCGCTGATCGGTCTCGCGGTCAACGCCGTTGAGAAGGCGCGTTCGGGCCAGATCTAGCCAACCTGTTCCCGGCACGCTGACGACGATGCGCGCCGACCGGCGTGCGCGGACGCTGCGTTCCCGTTTAGTACCGGCGGCGCGACTCCGGCGACTCGACCCGCGGACCGTTTTCGTTCATGCTGCGATCCGGGTTCGTGCCCAAGCGAACCTGGATCGCCGTTACCCGTGGTTAATCGCCGGCTCGTGCCTTCGCGACCCGGCGCTGGCAGCAGGGGCATGATCGATGACCGCGCCCGAGGGGATCGACCCGCCCGCACCCGATCGCGACGGCGCGATGGCCGAGGCGAGCGGCACGGACGATACGGGTCCGCTGGCCGCGCTGCAGCCCGGTCAGCGGCTGGCCCGCGGGGTCTGCCGGGCGTTCGCGCGCCACGGCTGGGCGACGCTGACCGAGTTCACGCTCAAGGGCGGCCGCCGGGCCGACGTGATCGCGCTCGACGGCGAGGGCGGAATCGCGATCGTCGAGATCAAGTCCTCGCGCGCGGACTTCCGCGCGGATGCCAAGTGGCAGGCCTACCTGGAGTTCTGCGACCGGTTCTATTTCGCCGTGCCGCCGGACTTCCCGCGCGAGCTGCTGCCGCCCGACTGCGGCATCCTGGTCGCCGATCCCTACGACGCGCGGAGCGTGCAACTGCCCGCGGAGTCGAAGCTGCACGCCCGCCGCCGGCGCGCGGTCACTCTGCGCTTCGCCCAGACCGCCAGCCAGCGCCTGCTGCGCGCCCAGGATCCGGCGGCGTTCGCAGGCGATTTGTAGGGCCTCGGCAAGCCGTCTGCGTGCATGCGTCGGAATTTGCCCCCTCTCCCTCGACGGGAGAGGGAGGGGCCCGCGACCCGAAGGGTCGTGGGAGGGTGAGGGTGGGACTGCCGGGCGTGGGCCGAGGAGTCCCACCCTCGCCTGTCCTCTCCCGTCGAGGGAGAGGGACCCGCCGCGACGGCCGTTCCACCTCGTCCTCACCCAACACAAAAAACGCCGCGGATGCCTGTCGGGCATCCGCGGCGATGCCTGCTCGGAGGTCGCAGCGGCCGGGCGCTACGCCGCCTTCAGCAGGCCCTCGCGGGTCAGCTGGTCGGTCACCGCGTCGACCGCTTGGCGGGCCGTGTCGACCACGCGGTCGACTTCCGCGCGGGTGATCGACAGCGGCGGGGCGAAGCCCAGGATGTCGCCGTGCGGCAGGGCGCGGGCGATCAGGCCGCGCTCCAGGCAGGCGCCGGCGATCTTGGCGCCGACCTTGTGCGCGGGATCGAACGCCCTCTGGCTGGCCGGGTCGGCGACGAACTCCAAGGCCGAGAGCAGGCCGACGCCGCGCACCTCGCCCACCAGCGGGTGGCCGTCGAACGCCGCGTGCATGCGCTCTTGCAGGTAGGCGCCGGTGTCGCGGGCGTTACCGGTCAGGTCCTCGCCATCGACGATGTCGAGGTTGGCGAGCGCCGCCGCCGCGCCCAGCGGGTGGGCGGAGTAGGTGTAGCCGTGGCTGAACGGGCCGAACTGGTCGGAGCCCTGCTGCAGCACCTCCCAGACCTTCTCGCCGATCATCGCGCCCGACAGCGGCACGTAGGCGCTGGTCAGGCCCTTGGCGATGGTCACCAGGTCCGGCTTCATGCCGTAGTGGATCGAGCCGTAGTAGCTGCCGGTCCGCCCGAAGCCGCAGACCACCTCGTCGGCGATCAAGAGCACGTCGTGCTTGTCCAGCACCTGCTGGATCTCCGCCCAGTAGCCCTCAGGCGGCGGGATGATGCCGCCGGTGCCGAGCACCGGCTCGCCGATGAAGGCGGCGACCGTCTCCGGCCCCTCGGCCTCGATCTGCTGGTCCAGCTCGCGCGCCAGGCGGCGGGAGAACTCGAGCTCGCTCTCGCCCTTCTGGGCGTTCCAGTAGTAGTGCGGCGTGGCGGCGTGCTTGATCCGCTCCATCGGCAGGTCGAAGGCCTGGTGGAACACCGGCAGACCGGTCATCGAGCCGGAGCAGACGCTGGCGCCGTGGTAGCCGCGCTTGCGGGCGATGATCTTCTTCTTCTCCGGCTTGCCGCGGACGTTGTTGTAGTACCAGACCAGCTTCGCCTGGGTTTCGTTCGCGTCCGAGCCGGACATGCCGTAGTAGATCCGCTGCATGTTGTTCGGCGCGTTCCGCAGCAGCCGGTCGGACAGACGGATCGTCGGCTCGTTCGAGTGCATGGCGTAGGCGTGGTAGTACGCCAGCTGGCTCGCCTGCTGGTAGATCGCATCCGCGATCTCCTGGCGGCCGTAGCCGACGTTGACGCAGTACAGCCCGGCGAAGCCGTCGATGTACTCGCGCCCCTTCTGGTCGCGGATGGTCACCCCGGAGCCGCCGGTGACGATGCGCGGATCGCCCAGATCCCCGGCCGCGTAATCCTTGGCGTGGGTAAAGGGGTGCAGGACGGACTGCCGGTCCATCTCCTCCAGGGAGAGATTGTGGCTGCGCTCGGTCATCGGTTTGTCCCCATGTGTTTGTCGTTGTCGGTGAGCGGGCCGCGCCCTTGGCCGCGATGCCGGCACCGGCGGCGCGCTACCCTTAGCCGGTCCCGTGCGGCCCCGTCGAGGCCGGTCGTGCGCGCTCGGGCAACCCGCGTCCAGCGGCCGTCTCGGCCCGCGCGTCTGGACGCGGTGCCCGCGATCCTCGATCCCGGGTGTATCAGGGCGGCGGCCATACGTGTGTTCAAACTGACCCGGCTGGGAAGACAGCTTTGCGGGCATCCGGCGGGTGCGCAGATAGATTATCTGCGCACCCGCCCAGGGCGTTGATGACGCCGGATTTTCAGACCCCGCCCGGCGGGGTCATGGTCTCCAGCGCTTCGGGCGGATTGGCGCGCGGCGCGAAGGCGCTCTCGCCGCGCACCTCGTCGAAGTGCTTGAGCGCCCAGTGCACGCTCGGAAACGCCAGCTCGTTCCAGGGCAGGTCGTCCCAGGCGAAGAAGGCGACCTCCTGGCTTTCCGGGCCGGCCGCGACCTCGGCGGCGTTGAGGCCGGCCCGGTAGATCAACTGCACCTGGCTGATCCGCTCGATGGTGTAGACCGCCAGCAACTGGTCGATCGCGATGTCGGCGGTCGCTTCCTCCCAGGCCTCGCGCCGGGCGCCCGCTTCCGCGCCCTCGTTCAGCTCCAGATAGCCCGCTGGGATGGTCCAATAGCCCACGCGCGGCGGGATCGCCCGCCGGCACAGCAGAATCCGGCCCCGGTGCTCGACCACCGAGCCGACGACGATTTTCGGGTTCTGGTAGTAGACGAAGCCGCAGTCGTCACAGACCAGACGCTCGCGGTCGTCGCCCTGCGGGACCTTGCGGGTAAACGGGGGTTCTGGATCGGGCGCTGTCATGATGGCAGTGAGTGTGGTGCCGGGACTGCGCTCCGGCAAGGCGCCGCCGGTGAACGGGCGCCGTTCCCGGCTTTCGAAACGCACCCCCCAAAATCAGAGCGCGGCCGGGTCCCCCGGGATCCCGGCCGCGCAGCCGCCCGCCAGGCGACGCCTGTCCACGGTGTCGGAAGATGTCGCTCTAACTTCTCGAAGAGAGGGCAAGATTCAGTTGAAACGTGATTCCACGTTTCAGCATCTTGCCCTAGACCCGGATGTCCAGGAACGAGCCCCGGGGATAGCTGGTGCCGTCGGCCGCGGCCCGCGCGGCGGCTGTGCCGGGATCCGCCGGCCGGGCGGCCTGCGCCGCCTCCGTTTGGGTGGGGCCCTGCAGCTGGTTGGGATCGGTCGGCTTGGCCGACGCCTTGGTCTGGGCGGTTTGGGCTGGCTGCTGGGGCTTGGCCAGACCTTCCAGGGCCCGGAAGAAACTCAGGCCCGGACTGACTTGCCCGTTGGGTACCTGCATGACGTGTCTTGCGCTCCAAGGTGGTCACGCGTGGAGCCGGCTCAGTTAAGGCTACCGGCCTCCTGTCCTGGTGGTTTTATGTCGAGTGCTCTTAAAGCGCGGTTAATCGCGGCGCCCCGGAATCGCCCCTGGAGCCGCGAACTTTTCGCTTAAATTTGAGATAGTTACGCGCTTTTTGGGCGCTTTAGGACGGTTAACCGTCCGTGTGCGCCCGGCTTTTTGCCAGTCATTTCCAGGCGTTAGCGCTTTGTTAATAGGCGCAAGGTGAAATCACCCACACGGCTTTCGCCATCTGCGCGTGGTACCGGCGGACGGGCGTCGGATCGCGCGTGGGGCTTCACGTTTTGGGGGGACGATGCCGGCCGGCACGCTGAGGAACGCTCTTGGCAGCCACAGCCGGTCTCGTCGAAACAGGCCATGACAGCGACCGATCACGTCACCGATCTGCTGGAACTCGCGCGCGACCGTTCGCTCGCCGCCCGGCAGAATCTGGTCGACATGATCGGCGACCTGTTTTGCGAGCGCGACTCCGTGCTGACCGAACGCGAGCGCGCGCTGATGACCGAAATCCTGGACAAGCTGGTCGGCGATTTCGAAGGCGAGGTGCGCCGGCAGCTGGCCGAGCGCCTGGCCGACAAGCCGGCGGCGCCGCCGGGGCTGATCGAATTTTTGGCGAACGACGAGATCGAGGTGGCGCGCCCGGTCCTGATGCGCTCGCGGGTGCTGCGCGAGGCCGAGCTGATCGCGGTGGTGCGCAACCGCACGCGTCAGCACCAGCTGGCGATCGCCATGCGCCACGAGGTCAGCGCCCCGGTCGCCGACGCGCTGGTGGAAACCGGCGACACCGGGGTGATCGAGACGCTGCTGCGCAACGAGAACGCGCAGATCTCCGAGGCGACGATGGCCTACCTGGTCGAGCAGGCGCGCACCGTCGACAGCTTCCAGGAGCCACTGGTCGGCCGCGGCGACCTCGATCCCGATCTCGCCAACAAGCTCTACTGGTTCGTATCCGCGGCCCTGCGCGAGCATCTGTTGGAGCGTTTTCAGCTCCAGGTGAGCGAGCTGGACGACGCGCTCGAAGCCGCCACGCACAAGCTGATCGCCGGTGCAAAGGCCAAGCCCGCCCAACCCACGGCCGCCCAGAAGCTGGCGCGCAAGATCGCGCAATCCCGCGGGATCGACGCGGCGCTGCTGTTAAAGGTGCTGCGCTCCGGCGAGATCCCGCTGTTCGAGGCGCTGTTCGCGGAATTCAGCGGCATTCAGCCGCCGCGCCTGCAGCACGTCCTGTACGAAACCGGCGGCAAGGGGCTGGCGGTCGTCTGCAAGGCGCTTGACGTCGACAAGGGAAGCTTCACGCCGATCTATCTGCTGAGCCGCCGAGGGGAGAGCGGCGAGCAGGTGGTCGAGCCCCAGACCCTGTCCACGGTGGTGAGCTTCTTCACCCGAGTCCGGCCGGCCGACGCGCGCGAGGTGCTGCGCAGTTGGCAGCGCGACAACGCCTACCAGGACGCCATCATCGCGCTCGCGGAGGACCGCCGTGTCGACGCCGACCGATCGTAACGCGGCACCCGGCTGGGCGGCGGCCGGCCGCGCGGAGCTGGACGCGCCGCAACCGTCCGCCAGCGCCGACGAGACGGAAGCGCTGCGGGCGGAGCTGGCGCGCACGCGCGCCCGGCTGGACGACATCTCCCGCCTGGTCTCCGACTGGATCTGGGAGGTCGACCGGAACCTGCGCGTGGCCACCGTGACGCCGCGGGTGATGGAGGCGCTGGGCTATCACCCGATGGAACTGGTCGGCCGCCCGTTCAGCGAGATTCTCGGCGCCGACCTGCCGATCAACGCGCCCGGCCCGCAAGGTCAGGTCCGTGCCCGCCCGTTCCGCGACCACGAGGTCCAGATCACCGACCGCTGGGGCCATGCCCGCAGCTTCCGGCTGTCCGGGCTGCCGGTGTTCTGCCCCGCGACCGGCCGGTTCGAGGGTTACCGCGGCACCGCCCAGGACGTGACCGAGCTGCGCGCGCGTGAAACCGCGCTATTGGAAGCCAAGAACGCGGCGGAGGAGGCGAACCGGACCAAGAGCGAGTTCCTGGCGCAGATGAGCCACGAACTGCGCACCCCGCTGAACGCCATCCTGGGCTTTTCCGAGATCATGCAGCGCGAGGCGCTGGGTCCGATCGGGACGCCGCAGTACCGCGACTACGTCAACGACATCGCCACCAGTGCCACCCACCTGTCGCAGATGATCAACGACGTGCTCGACGTCGCCAAGCTGGAGGCCGGCAAGTTCCAGATCTACGAGGACGTCGTGCGGCCGAGCGAGATGGTTGCGCGCGCGCTTCGGATCGTCCGTCCGCGCGCGGACGACGGCGGCGTCACGTTGCGTGGCAGCGAGCCGGCGGACGCGGTCACGCTGATCGCCGACAGTCAGAAGCTGCTGCAGATCCTGCTCAACCTGCTGTCCAACGCGGTCAAGTTCACGCCCGCCGGCGGCCGGGTGGCGCTGCGCGCCGGCATCGACGGCGACGGTGCCTACCGCCTGTCGGTCACCGATACCGGGATCGGCATGAGCGCCGAGGATCAAGCGATCGCGCTCGCCCCGTTCGGCCAGGTCGACAGCTCGCTCGCCCGGCGCTACGAGGGGACCGGGCTCGGCCTGCCGCTGTCGAAAGCGCTGGTCGAACTGCACGGCGGGCGGCTCGAGATCGACAGCGCCCCCGACGCCGGCACGACCGTTCACGTAATCCTGCCGGCGACGCGCGTCGAGCAGGCGGCCTGACCCGAACCGGCGGCGCACGACATCGCGCCCGCGCGCTGCGTCGTGCATTGATGGCTGTGCCGCAGCGGTCTAGGCTGCGCCGCGACGCGCGCGCACCCTTGGGGGATTTGGGATGGATTACGCTCTTTTCGCTATTTTCCTCGCGACCTGCATGGTGCCGGGGGTGGCCGGGATGCTGTTCCGCCCCGGCGAGTGGTATCGCGGCCTCGACAAGCCGGGCTGGACCCCGCCGGACAAGCTGTTCCCGATCATCTGGGTGATCCTGTACGTGGCGATGTCGGTCGCCGCCGCGCGCGTCGGCACGTACGAGGGCAGCGTCCTGGCGATCGCGCTGTGGGGTCTGCAGATCTGCATCAACACGCTGTGGTCGGCGGTGTTCTTCGGCCTGCGCAGGATCCTGGCAGGGGCGGTCGTGATCGGCCTGCTTTGGCTGGCGGTGGTGGCGACGACGGTCGCCTTCGCGATGAAGGACACGATCGCGGCCGCGCTGATGCTGCCCTACCTCGCCTGGGGGACCTACGCGTTGGCCCTGAACGTATCGGTCTGGCAGCGCAACCGGGACGGCGCCGTGCCGGCGTAAGCGCCTTCGGGAGCCTACGCGGCGTCCCACTGCGGCGCCCAGGACGGGTTGATGATCCGCGTGCCGCCCGGCAGTTGGGCGATCTGCGCCAGGTCGCCCGGGTCCAGCTCAAAGTCGAAGATGTCGAAGTTCGCCTCCGCGTGCGCGCGCGAGGAGGCCTTCGGGATCGCGGCCACGTCGCCGTGCTGGATCAGCCAGCGCAGCGCCACCTGGGCGGCCGTCTTGCCGTGCTTCTCGCCGATCGCCCGCAGGGTCGGGTCCGTGGGCGCGCGGCCCTTGGCGAGCGGGCAGTAGGCGGTCAGGAACAGGCCCAGCCGGCGCGCTTCGCTGAGCACCGGCTGCTGGTTCAGGAACGGGTGATACTCGACCTGGTTGCAGACGATGTCGGCGCCGTTGTGCTCGACCGCTTCCTGCATCAGCGCGACCGTGAAGTTGGAGACGCCGACGTAGCGCACCTTGCCGGCGCGCTGCAGATCCTCGAGCGCGCGCAGGGACTCCGACAGCGGCACCCGGTCGTTCGGCCAGTGGATCAGCAGCAGGTCGAGCACGTCGGTGCCGAGCTTGCTCAGGCTGTCCTCGGTCGCGGCCGTCAGGTCGTGGTAGTGCAGCTGGTCCATCCACACCTTGGAGGTCAGGAACACCCGGTCGCGCGGCACTTCCGATTCGCGGATGCCGGCGCCCACGGCCTCCTCGTTGCCGTACATCTTGGCGGTGTCGACGTGACGGTAGCCGATCGACAGCGCCGCCTTGACCATCTCCCGGCAGTCATCGCCCTGGAGCGTAAAGGTGCCGAAGCCGAGCGCGGGCGCGCGCACGCCGTAGGAGGAGATGGTCGCCTGCTGTTCGCTCTGCGCGGTCATATTCGTTCCTTCGTCGTCCGGTCTTGTTGCTTTTGCTCACTCCCCGGAGAGGTGGCAATCCGCCCGCGAGCCCGCCAGGGGCGTAACCGACGCTTCATGTCCGAGAAGGCCGCCGCAACCGCGCGATCACCCGCCGCGCGTCTGCATCCACGCGAGCGCGTCGGCCACCCAGCCGGGCTTGATGGTGTGCCCGCCGTCGTGCAGGCAGACCCGCAGGTGGCCCGCGGCGGCAGCTGGTCCAGTGCGCGCAGTTGAGCGCACCGTCGAGTGTCCGGCGGTCCGGCGCGGCCGGGCAGCCGTTGTGGCGCTTGAGCAGGCCGAGCGCACGCCCGACCTCGCCCTGCCGCCAGTCCCCGCCGATCGGCCGGCCTTCCAGCGGCACCACCTCGTCGCCCACCCCGTGGATGTGGGTCAGGTCGATCGCGCCCGCCGGGCAGCCGTCCGGCAGCGGCCGCCAGAACGCCCCGGCGACCGCGGCGAAGGCGGTGTAGGCGTCGGCGCGGGTGCAGGCGACGTCCCAGACCATCGACGCGCCCTGGGAGAAGCCCGCGACCAGGATCGGCTTGCCGGCGAGATCGAAGCGGGCGACGGCGTCGCGGCGCACCTGCGCCAGAAAGGCGAGCTCGTCGCGGTCGTGGCCGGCGGGCGAGCCGACGTGGTTCCAGGTGCCGTCGCGCCCGTGCGGGGCGATCAGCAGGTAGCCGGCGCCGGTCACCGCCCGGACGAGCCCGGCGTTGGCGAGGACGCCCGCCCCGCTGCCCTTGTAGCCGTGCAGGAAGATCACCGCGCCGTCGGCCGCACCCGCGTCCGGCTCGGCGACGTAGTATCGGCCGAGTTCGACCGGGCAGGGGTTTTCCTCGCCGCCGCAGGTCCCTGACATGCCCGCGTGCGCCAGCGACGCAAAGGCCGTCAGCACGACCGCCAGCAGCTTGGCGGCAAGCAGCGCGGCCGCAAGCCCCGGCGGTGCGCCGCGCCGGGTCAATCCGGGCGGGAGCCGGCGGCGCGTTGCGGGAAGCCGGGCCGGCCCGCGCCGGGCTCCTGGGTGGCGCGCGTGCGGTTGGGTACCGGCGCGCCCGGCCGGCGCTCTTCGGGAATCGCGCACACACCCAGGCCCGCGAGCTTGCGGCCCAGCGCCGGAGAGGAGGTCACCACGGTCATCGGGATCGCCAGCAACAGGCCGATCAGCACCGGCGCGGCCCACGGCAGCACGGCGGGAGCGAAGCCCGCCAGCAGGCCGCCGGCGACGAGGCCGAACAGCGTCTGCGGCCACATCCCCCGGGCGGCGTCGCGCCAGGACACCCGGTGACCGTCGCGCACCTGGGCTTCCCACTTGACCTTGCGGCCCAGGAACAGGCCGGCGACGAACACGCTCTGCGCCAGCATGACCACCGGGGCGATCAGCATGGAGAACACGAGTTCCGCCAGCCCGCCGCCGATCACGTGCAGGCCGCCGCCGTAGGCACGCCGGCGGGCGGGGTCGATGAGCGCGTGGGTGTAGCCGATCAGCTTGGGCGCGAAGGTAATCCCCATCATGGTGACGAACAGCGCGATCGCCACTTCCGGCCCCGGCTGACCCATCAGGCCGCCCATTTGCAGCTGCGGCCCGAACGCGCCCACCACCGCCTGGCTCATGCCCAGGATCATGAACAGCAGCCACGCCGGCGCGCCGGTGTACATCAGGATCGCCAGCGTCAGGTTCGCCCGCCCCATGCCGGTGAACCACGGCTTACCCAGCAGCTGCAGGTACTGCATGTTGCCCTGACACCAGCGCAGGTCGCGCTTGATGAAGTCGGGCAGGGTCGGCGGCATTTCCTCGTAGCTGCCGCCTTCCACGGGCAGCACCCGGACCTCGTAGCCGCCGGCGCGCATCAGCGCCGCTTCCACCTGGTCGTGGCTTAGGATGTCGCCGCCCAGCGGCGGGCGGCCCGGCAGGGGATCGAGGTGGCAGAACTGCTTGAAGGCGTGCGTGCGGATCACCGCGTTGTGGCCCCAGTAGGGACAGGCGTCGCCCTGCCAGAAGGCCGCGCCCACGGTGTGCACCAGCATGCCGTGGCGCATGCCGAACTGGAAGATCCGGGCGAACGCGCTCTCGCTCGGCATGCCGACGGCGAGCGACTGCAGGATGCCGAGGTTGGGGTTCGCGTCCATGATCCGCACCAGCCGGTCGACGGTGCGCCCGTGCATCGCGCTGTCGGCGTCGAGCACGACCATATAGTCGAAGTCCTCGCCGCGGGTCTCGACGAACTCCCAGAGGTTGCCGGCCTTGTAGCCCTGGTTGTCGCTCCGGTGGCGGTAGTGCAGGCGCGTCGCGCCATCGGCGTCGGCCTGCTGCCAGGCCCGCATGCGGCGCAGCTCGTCCGCCCGGATCTCCGGGTCCGTGCTGTCGGACAGCAGGAACACCTCGTAGCGGTCGCCGACGCCCAAACTGTCGAGCGAGGCCGTCAGCTTCTGCAGGTGCCGGAAGACGCGGTTGGTGTCCTCGTTAAACACCGGCATGGCGATCGCCACCCGGGCGTCCGACCGCTTCACCCGGTTGCGGTGGAACGGCGCGACCACGTCCAGGTGGTTGCGCGCGGCGAGCAGGATCGCGGCCCCGATCGCGGAGTTCCAGAAACCGATCACGACCATCGGGATCGACAGGCAGAAGCAGATCAGGAGCAGCGCCTCGACCGGGGCCAGGCCGTCGCCCGCGAGCAGTGCCGCCATGGTCGCCACGGCCGCGAGCCAGGTCGTGGCGCACAGGCCGCCGAACAGCGCGCGCCGCCAGCCAAGGCCGCCCGGCACCTGACGGCTGGGCGGGGTCGCGCCGTCAGGCCCGCCGCCTGGCATATGCTCGGGGCGTCCGGCGGAGGTCGGGCCAAGCGGCGTCGCCCCGGTGCCGCCCGCGGCGGAACCGCCGCGCGCGCCGTCACCTGTGGCGGTACCGCCACGCGCGCTGTCAGGGGTCGAGCCGCGCATCGAAGTTTCAGCCATGCCTGTCCTTTCGCCGCTTTTGCGGACGTGGTTGCTTGCTTTGGCGCCGATGGAGCGGACCGCCCTCACGGTCCGCGCGGCACTTGGAGCTAAGATCAGCGCGGGCCGCCGGTCTGCCAAGCGGCGTCACCGACTTGACACCCTGTTCGGGGATGGTCGGCGCGGCGGTCCGGGTCCGGCGTCGCGATCGCCGGGCGTTGTTCCGGCATACGCCGCCCCGCAGCCGCCGGATGACCGGAGTATACCTACGGTCATGGCCGCTGGCGCGGCCGCGGCGCTCACGTCTGGTTCACGATTGCGCCGGGTCCCGCAGGTCGGGCGTGCCGGAAGCTGACCACGCAGCACCGGGGCCAAGGCGGTCCGCCGCCACGGCCCGGTACAGGAACTGGCCCGGCTTCCCGGGTATTCAACGCGCCCGCCGGCGGCCGTGTTCCGCGTTGCGGCAACGCGGGGCCGCAAGAACCGGGGCTTACACCGCTTCCGGCCCGGCGTCACCGGCTCTTCGGTAGAAGCAGTTGGGCGCGCCGGTATGGCAGGCCGGCCCGGTCTGCCGGATCAGCAGCAGCAGCGTGTCGCCGTCGCAGTCGACCCGGGCGTCGACCAGTTCCTGGATGTGCCCGCTGGTATCGCCCTTGCGCCAGCTCGCCTGCCGGGACCGCGACCAGTAGGTCACCCGCCCGCCGGTCAGGGTCGCGATCACGGCGTCCCGGTTCATCCAGGCGAGCATCAGCACGTCGCCGGTATCGTGCTGCTGGGCGATCGCCGGGACCAGGCCGCGGTCGTCGAACGCGAGCGTGTCGGCGAACGCTTGGGCCGCCGCGTCGCTCAGGCGCCGGGCATGGGGGCCGGCCGAATAATCCGCGTTCATGCTGTGGTAACCCATCGACGGTGTACTCTGGAACGGCTACACGGAGGGTCGCCGGGTGCCGTCAGCGCGCCCCGGAGGATCCGCCGCGTGACCGGGTGCGTACACACCGGTGAACGACCGCCCCCTTGGCGTGCGGGCATCTGCCCTCATATCAAGGAGCGTCCCGAAATCCCACGCCTGCGTTTCACACGCGACACGGGGCACGGGCCCAAGGGGTTGCCCTGGCCGCGCTTCCCCGTCAAGCTGAGACGAGGCAGATACGTATAGCCGAGGAGCCATGAGCAAGTCCGGCGACGGCAACAACCAGCAGCAGACCCTCTACTGCTCCTTCTGCGGCAAGAGCCAGCATGAGGTGAAAAAGCTCATCGCCGGTCCGGCCGTTTTCGTCTGCAACGAGTGCGTCGAGCTCTGCGCGGAGATCATCCACGACG
Organism: Rhodovibrio sp.; assembly: GCA_034521655.1. Lineage (GTDB taxonomy): Bacteria > Pseudomonadota > Alphaproteobacteria > Kiloniellales > Rhodovibrionaceae > Rhodovibrio. The sequence continues at coordinate 100,426 of JAXHMD010000033.1, read as the reverse complement.
AGCAGAAGCAGAGCTTCACGCGCGGGGACGGCGGCCTGCCCACGCCGCAGCAGATCAAGCAGGTCCTGGACGAGTACGTGATCGGCCAGGAGCACGCCAAGCGCGTGCTCTCGGTGGCGGTGCACAACCACTACAAGCGCCTGGAGCACGTCGCCGGCGACAACGACGTCGAGCTGTCCAAGTCCAACATCCTGCTGATCGGCCCGACCGGCAGCGGCAAGACGCTGCTGGCGCAGACGATGGCCCGGATCCTGGACGTGCCGTTCGCGATCGCGGACGCCACCACCCTGACCGAATCGGGCTACGTCGGCGACGACGTGGAGTCGATCATCCAGAAGCTGCTGCAGGCCTCCGACTACAACGTCGAGCGCGCGCAGAAGGGGATCATCTACGTCGACGAGATCGACAAGATCACCCGCAAGTCGGACAACCCCTCGACCACCCGCGACGTCTCCGGCGAGGGCGTGCAGCAGGCGCTCCTCGAAGATCATGGAAGGCACCACCGCCTCGCGTGCCGCCGCAGGGCGGGCGCAAGCACCCGCAGCAGGAGTACCTGCACGTCGACACGACCAACATCCTGTTCATCTGCGGCGGCGCGTTCGCCGGGCTGGACAAGATCGTCAGCCAGCGCGGCCGGTCGTCCTCGATCGGCTTCGGCGCGGACGTGCGCGCCCCGGAGGAGCGGCAGACCGGCGATCTGCTGCGGGACACCGAGCCCGAGGATCTGCTGAAGTTCGGCCTGATCCCGGAGTTCGTCGGCCGCGTGCCGGTGGTCGCCACGCTGCACGATCTGGACAAGGAAGCCCTGGTCGACATCCTGACCAAGCCGAAGAACGCGCTGGTCAAGCAGTACCAGCGGCTGTTCGAGATGGAAGGCATCGAGTTGGAGTTCACCGAGGGCGCGCTGGAAGCGGTCGCGGAGAAGGCGATCGCCCGCGGCGCCGGCGCCCGCGGTCTGCGCTCGATCATGGAGAACGTGCTGCTCGAGCCGATGTTCGAGCTGCCGGGCTACGAGGACGTCGAGCGCCTGACCGTGAACCGCGAGGTGATCGAGGGTACCGGCCAGCCGGTGTTCACCTACCGCGACAGCCAGAAGCAGTCCCAGGGCGGCGGCTGACCCCACCGGCCCCAGGACCCGGACAAGGCCCGGCACGAAGCCCACGTGCCGGGCTTTTTTCTGCGCGCACGTCGGCGATGATAACGGTGGAACAGCTATTCCCTATTCCGCGCGGAGAGGGCGAGGCACACCGCGGCAAGCGTTCGTGCGGGATCCTTCGACACGGACGCCTCCGGCGTCCTATTCAGGATGAAGCTTTAGGTTCGTCAAGAACTTAGTGACCGCTTCATGCTGAGTAGCCAGTCCTGAGCTTGTCGAAGGGCTGGCGTGTCGAAGCACCCCACACGTCGGCTCATGCCCGTGGGCAAAACTCCCCTCGAGGCAGCGGGAACCCGCCGCGACACCCCGCCCTCTCGCCCATGACCGCCATGCCCGAGCGACCGATCGCCCCCACCGCCTGGCTGTACCTGGCCGTCTACCTGCTGACGCTGGTCGACGCCCTGCGGCCGACCCCTGCGGTCGCGGCCACCGCCGCGGTCGGGCTGATGGCGTTCGTGGTGCTGCAACTGCCGGCGATCCGGATGCCGCAGCGAATCGCCAGCGCCCTTTTGATCGCGGCCGGGCTGGCGGCGGCCTGGAGCCACGGCGGCGCCCCCGGGGCGCTTGCCGACCTGCTGGCGGGGGCCAAGCGGGCGCTGCCGTTCATGGTGCTGTTCGCCGCGGTGATGTGCCTGCAGGTGCCGGCACTGGTAAGCCCGTCGTTCCGGCAGCTAGGCGAACGGGTGGTGGCGCAGCCGCCCGGCCGGCGGTTTCTGATGCTCGCCTTCGCCGGGCACTACATGGGTGCCGTCTTGAACCTGGCCGGCCTGCAGCTGGTCGCCAGCCTGCTCGATCCCGGGATGCGCCCGACCTTGCGCCGGCGGCTGACGCTGGCGGTGCTGCGCGGCTTCTCCGCGGCGGTGATGTGGTCGCCCTTCTTCGTCGGCATGGGCGTGATCCTGACCGTGGTGCCGGGCGTGTCCTGGCTGCAGCTGGCGCCGGCGGGGCTCGTGCTGGGCAGCGGGCTGGTCCTGCTCGCCTGGGCGCTCGACCGGGCGACCCGCGGCCCGCGCGATCCCGCGGACGCGCCGCCGGCCGCCCCGGAAGGCGACCTGGGCCGGTCCGCGCTGGGCGTGCTGGCGGTGTTCCTGGCGCTCGCCGCACCGGTCGTCGCGCTTGCCGAAGGCGCTGGGCTGTCGATCGTGATCGCCCTCGGGCTGGTCGCGCCCACGCTGTCGGTCGCGTGGGGCTGGCTGCTGCGCCGGCAGCGCGCGGCCGACCCGGCCCCCGTGCTGGCCAGCGTCACCGCCCGGCTGCCCAACCTGCGCAACGAAGCCGCGCTGTTCCTGGCGGCGACCGTGTTCGCCGTTGGCGTCAGCCACGCGATCCAGCCGGACGCGCTCGCGGGCGCGCTCGGGCTGACGGATTGGCCGGCCGGACTGCGCGCCGCCGCGCTCGCGGTCGCGGGCACGCTCCTGGGCGGGCTGGGCGTGCATCCGGTCGTGCTGGCGATCCTGGCGGGCGAGGTGCTGGGCCCGGCTGCGCTTGGGCTAAGCCCGCTGGCGACGGCGATGCTGCTCGCCGTCGTCTGGGGCATGGGCACGCAGATGTCGCCGTTTTCCGCCACCGTGATGCACGTCGCCCGGATGCTGGACGTCTCGGTGTTCCGGGTCGCCTGGCTGTGGAACGCGCCCTACTGCCTGCCCGCCGCGGCGCTCGCGGGCGCGGCCGTGGCCGGTGTGGCCGGGCTGATCGGCTAACGCCGCCGGCTGGCCTGGACGTCAGACCCGTGGATGCGGGACCATGGGGGCCAGAACGACGCCAGAACGGCGCCGGAACGGGAGGTGCGCCATGACCCGCGGAGCCTACGAATATCTGCCCGGCATCTTCGTCGTCGACGGAACGCGGGACGCGCTGACGGCCGAGCCGCCGCGCCCGCCGCAGCCCCCGCAGCCGCCGGAGGAAGAGCCGCCCGGCCCGGACGAGACCCCGCCGGTTCCCCCCGAGACCGAGCCCGACCCGCCGATCGAGGAGCCGCCGGGCGGCCCCGGTCCGGAGATCCCGCCGGAGACGCCGCCGATGGAGGAGCCGCCCCCGCCGGGCGCGGCCCCGCGCGGCGGCCGTGGTTGGGCATGACCGACGCCCCGCCGCGCTACCTGCCGACGCGCGCCCTGCCACCCTACGCCTACCTGCCGCACCGCGATCCCCAAGACCGGCACCCGCACCCGGCGCGCGATCCGGGCGGCCACCTGCGCGACGGCACGCCGGGCCCGGAGATCGCCGGCCCGCCCGACCCCGCGGCCTGGCGGGACACGCCGGCGTTCCTGTGGGGCGTCGACCTGTTCAACGCCGGCTACTACTGGGAAGCGCACGAGGCGTGGGAAGAGCTGTGGCGCGCCGCGGACGGCGCACGCGGCGGCGGCCCTGCTGCACGGCCTGATCAAACTCGCCGCCGCGGGCGTCAAGGCCGGGGTGGGCAACCCGCGCGGCACCGCCCGCCACGCCGCCGCCGCGGCCGAACTGTTCGCCCCGCTCGCCGCGCAGGGCCACGACCGCCTGTTCGGGCTGGACCCGCGCACGCTGCGCCGCGCCGCCGAGGCCTGGGCCGAACGGGCCGAAGACGGCCCGGCGGCGGCGCCGACCTTGCAGCCTGAATAGCTTCGGGAGGCCCCACTGCTGCCTCCCATCGTCTCCTCCACTCCCACGAAACCTATTCCCTCTCCTTCTCCAGTGGGAGAGACCTTTGCACGGCAGCTTCGATGGCCGTCAGGCGTCCTTCGACACGGCCGCTAACGCGGCCTGCTCAGGATGACGTCAGAATTTCTAAAGTTTCGACAATATCAACAGCTTAAAAAAACTGACGTCATCCTGAGCAGCCGACCGGAGGTCGGCGTGTCGAAGGACGCCCGACGGGTATAGCAACCATCGTTCAAAGGTCTCCTCAAGGGGAGAGGCTAGGGAGGAGAGGTTCGCACGGCCGGCATCGTGGCAGCCTCCTCCCCTAACCCCTCCTCCCACTGGAGGCGGGGACTTAAATGACCCGATATCCGCCCCCCGACATCGCGACACCGCGACACTGGGCCACCGTGGTCAGCGGGGGAAGATGGGCTTAACTCTGCAAACGGGATCCGCCGCAGGTCACGGGAGACACAGCCATGGCGATCGACGAAAGCCGCTTCACCGACACCGAACTCAAGACGCTGGCCGCATTGTCGCTGGCCGGCGACGACGTCACCCTGGGCGGCCTGGGCGACCTCTTGGGCGTCGATTGGGATACCGCCGACGCCCGCGTCGCCGCGCTGGAGGCCAAGGGCGTGGAAGATCGCGCGCGAACGCCGGATGACTGGCGAGCGGGTGTTCCCGGCCCGCGACGCGCGGCTGGACGAGATGCGCGCCCGGGCGGTCCTGTTCGGCGAGCCGGAGCGGCCCAACGTGCTGCTCTATCCGCGCCCGATCACGGCGGCCGACCGCCGGGTCGAGGTCGGCGCGTTCGCGGTGCTGATCGCAGCCCTCGTGGGCGGCATCGCCTATCAGGGCGTGCGCATCACCCCGCCGGAAACCTTCGCCCAGGCGGCGGTGCTGCTAGAGTGGCTGCCGACTTTCTAGAGCGACATGCCCGAAGGCCGAACCGGCCTTCGGGCTGAATGTCGCTCTAACTTCTTGAAGAGCGGGCAAGATTCAGCTGGAAGGTGATTCCACCTTCCAGCATCTTGCCCTAGAGCGACATGCCCGAAGGCCGAACCGGCCTTCCAGCTTCCCGCCCTACCCTTGCGTCTCCATCTGGATCACCAGGTCGTGCTGCTCGACCCGGGTGCCGGGGGAGAGCACGATCTCGGAGACCTTGCCGTCGGTCTGGGCGTAGACGGCCGTTTCCATCTTCATCGCCTCGATCGTGAACAGCCGGTCGCCCTCCTCGACCTTCTGGCCGGGCTGGACGGAGGTGCCGACGAGCATGCCCGGCATCGGCGCGCCGATCTGCCCGGGATCGCTCTCGTCGGCCTTCTTGTTGGCCCGGCCGGTCGCGGCCAGGCTGCGGTCCTGCACGGTCACCGTGCGCGGCTGGCCGTTCAGTTCGAAGAACACCGTGCGCCGGCCTTCCTGGTCGGCCTGGCTGGTCGTCAGGTAGTTCACGATCAGCCGCTTACCCTCCTCGATCTCGATCGCGAACTCCTCGCCCACGTTGGGGCCGTAGAAGAACTGCGGCGTGGGCACGCGGCTGACGTCCGAGTAGGTCCGCTCGTGCTTGACGTAGTCGAGCGTGACGGCCGGGTACATCAGATAGCTGGCGAGCAGCCGGTCGTCCGGCTTGCGCCGGGACTTCTTCTCCAACTCCTTGCGCTCGGCCTCCAGGTCGGCGGGCTCCAGTACCGCGCCCGGGCGCTCGGTCATCGGCTCCTCGTCGCCCAGCACCTTCTTCTGCAACGCCTTCGGGAAGCCGCCCACCGGCTGGCCGATCTCGCCGCGGAAGAACTCCTTCACCGAGTTGGGGAAGGCGATCTCCTTGTTCGGATCCAGGATGTCCTGCTTGCTCAGGCCGTTGGTCACCATGTAAAGCGCCATGTCGCCCACGACCTTGGAGGTCGGGGTGACCTTGACGATGTTGCCGAACATCTCGTTGACCTGGGCGTAGGCCTTGGCGACCTCCGGCCAGCGGGCCTCCAGGCCCATGCCGCGCGCCTGCTCGGACAGGTTGGTGTACTGCCCGCCGGGCATGCCGTGCTCGTAGACCTCGGACGCGCCCGCGCGCATGTCGGGCTCGAACGGGCGGTAGTACTTGCGCACCCCGCGCCAGTAGTCCGAGACCTCCAGCAGCGCGTCCTTGTCGAGCCCGGTGTCGCGCTCGCTGCCGCGCAGGGCGGCGGCGATCGAGCCCAGGTTGGGTTGGGCTGTCAGGCCGCTCATCGCGTCCATCGCCGCGTCCGCGGCATCGACGCCGGCCTCGCTCGCCGCCAGGATGCTGGCCGCGGCGATGCCGCTGGTGTCGTGGGTGTGGAAGTGGATCGGGATGCCGATCTCGCGCTTCAGCGCGGTCACCAGCTGCTTGGCCGCCGCCGGCTTGCACAGCCCGGCCATGTCCTTGATCGCCAGGATGTGGGCGCCGGCGGCTTCCAGCTCCTTCGCCAGCTCGACGTAGTATTTGAGGGTGTACTTGTCCTCGCGCGGGTTGGTCAGGTCGCCGGCGTAGCAGATCGCCGCCTCGCACAGCTTGCCCTGCTCGCGCACGGCGTCCATAGAGAGACGCATGTTCTCGACCCAGTTGAGCGAGTCGAAAATCCGGAAAACGTCGACACCGGCGTCCGCCGCCTGTTCGACGAAGAACTTCACCACGTTGTCCGGGTAGTTCTTGTAGCCGACGCCGTTGGCCCCGCGCAGCAGCATCTGGAACAGCACGTTCGGCACCTGCTGGCGCAGCCGGGCCAGCCGGTCCCAGGGGTCTTCCTTCAAAAAGCGCATGGAAACGTCGAAGGTCGCCCCGCCCCAGCATTCCAGCGAGAACAGCTCCGGCATCCGCCGGGCGTAGGCCGGCGCGACCGACAGCAGGTCGTAGGTGCGGAAGCGCGTGGCCAGCAGCGACTGGTGGGCGTCGCGCATCGTGGTGTCGGTCAACAGCAGCCGGTTCTGGTCCAGCATCCACTGGCTGAAGCCCTCCGGGCCCAGTTCGTCCAGCTTATGCTTGGTGCCGACCGGCGGGTCGACGTCCGGCAGGTGCGGCAGGCGCGCCGGCGGGCAGTCGCCCGGCCAAGCGCGGCCCTCGACCTCCTGGTTGCCGTTGACCAGGACGTCGCCCAGGAACGACAAGAGGCGCGTGGCGCGGTCGCGGCGCGGCGGGAAGTCGAACAGCTCCGGCGTCTCGTCGATGAAGCGGGTGGTGATGTCGCCGTCCCGGAACGCCTTGTGGGTGATCAGCTGTTCCAGGAAGCGCAGGTTGGTCGCCACCCCGCGGATCCGGAACTCCCGGATCGCGCGCTCCATGCGCTTGGCCGCCTCCGCCGGCGTGGGCGCCCAGGCGGTCACCTTCTCCAGCAGCGAATCGTAGAACGGCGTGATCACGGCGCCGGAGAAGGCGGTACCGCCGTCCAAGCGGATGCCGAAGCCGGTCGCCCCGCGGTAGGCGGAGATCTGGCCGTAATCCGGGATGAACTTGTTCTGCGGGTCCTCGGTCGTGATCCGGCACTGGATGGCGTGGCCGGACAGCTCGATCTGATCCTGCGTGGGCACGCCGCTGTCTTCGGGATCGCCGATCCGCGCGCCCTGGGCAACCCGGATCTGCGCCTTCACCAGGTCGACGCCGGTGACCTCCTCGGTCACGGTGTGCTCGACCTGGATGCGCGGGTTGACCTCGATGAAGAAGAACTCGCCGGTCTCGGCGTCGAGCAGGAACTCGACCGTGCCGGCGTTCACGTAGCCGGCGGTCGCCGCCAGCTTGACCGCGGCGTCGCACAGCGCCGTGCGGGTCTCGGCCTTGAGGTCCGGGGCGGGCGCGCGCTCGACCACCTTCTGGTGGCGGCGCTGCAGGGAGCAGTCGCGCTCCCACAGGTGGACGACCGTGCCGTGGTGATCGCCCAGCACCTGCACCTCGATGTGCCGGGCCCGGCGGACCAGCTTCTCCAGGAACACCTCGTCGTTGCCGAACGCGGCCTTGGCCTCGCGCCGCGCCGCGGCGATCTCGTCGGGCAGCTGGTCGCCGTTCTCGACCACGCGCATGCCCCGTCCGCCGCCGCCCCAGCTCGCCTTCAGCATCACCGGATAGCCGACCTGCTCGGCGATGCCGTGAACCTCGCCGTCGTCGTACGGCAGGGCGGCGGAGGCCGGCATCACCGGGATATCGGCTTTCTCCGCCAGATGGCGCGCCTCCATCTTGGAGCCGAACTGCTCCATCACCTCCGGCGGCGGGCCGATGAAGGTGATCCCGGCATCCCGGCAGGCGCGGGCGAAGTGCGGGTTCTCCGACAGGAAGCCGTAGCCCGGGTGGATCGCGTCCGCGCCCGACTCGCGCGCGATCCGCAGCACCTCGTCGATGTCGAGGTAGGCGCTCACCGGCTCCTGCCCGGCGCCGACCTGATAGCTCTCGTCCGCCTTGAAGCGGTGCAGGGCGAAGCGGTCCTCGTGGCTGTAGACGGCCACGGTCCGGATGCCCATCTCGCTCGCCGCGCGGAACACCCGGATGGCGATCTCGCTGCGGTTGGCGACCAGGAGCTTCTTGAAGGTCTTGAAGCCGGACGTGGATTTGGCCATGCGGTTCGGAGCCCTCGCTTGCCGGTGGTCAGTCTGAACGGATCGGGGGCGGACGGCCCCCAAGCGGCATCCCTGCCGCGTTCGCGGGTGCAATACGACGGTCGCTACAGTTTTACGAACGCCCGCGCGGGTCAAGTGTGCGCTCGGCGCCGCAGGCGGCGCCAGACGCGCCGCCGGGGGCGCCAGAAAAAGGCTTAAGCGGGCGTTCGCAGGGCTTGCCGGCGCGTCCCTCTCCCTCGACGGGAGAGGACAGGTGAGGGTGGGACTCCGCGCCGTACGCCGGGGAGTCCCACCCTCACCCTCCCACGCGCTTGTCAGCGCGCGGGTCCCTCCCTCTCCCGTCGAGGGAGAGGGGCTTGGCGCCGCGGCGCGGTAACCGCGCGCGGCCTCAGTAATGCCCGCTGTAGCGCGGCCGGTTCTGGGCGGATACGTAGAAGTTCACCAGCGTCGGGAAGTCGAACACCGGCAGGCCGGTCGCCCGCTGCACGGCGTGCCCGTACGGGCCGAGGTCGGCGCATTCCAGCAGGATCGCGCCCATGTCGGGATGCTGGTCCAGCATGTGCCGGGCGAGTTCGCAGACGTCGCGTTCCAGCTGGTCGGTGTCGACCGTGCCGCTGTCCTGCATGAACGGCTCGTCGAACGAGGGATAGCGGTCCATGCCGAAGCCGTGGACCGGATCGCGCTCCGGGTCGACGCCGGCCAGGCGCAGCAGTTCCGGGGTCAGGCTGCCCTGGCTCGCGGTCATCACGCCGACCGGCCGGGTGCGCGCGAAGGCGCTCAGCATCATCGGCAATTGCAGCAGCGAGGACAGGAACACCGGCACCCGGACCGCCCGCGCGGCGGCCTCCTGGTGGCGCAGCAGGAAGCCGCAGTTCGACGTGATCCCGCGCACCCCCTGGGCTTCCAGGTCCTTCACGCTCTCCACCACCGCCTCCCGGATGTCGGGCTCGTTGCGGTAGATCAGCCGCTCGATGTCGCAGCCCGGCACGGTGCGGTAGAGCACCGGGTAGCCCCAGGTCTGGGCATTGCCGACGTCGCCCGGCACGAACGGCTGCGCCACGTCGAGCAGCAGCACGCCCAGCTCCTGACCGTAGGATTCCGCGCGCTTGCGGGTGTGGTAGATCGGCATGGGCGATGACCTATGAAATCGAACACGATGGGTGCACGGCTGCACCAAGCTTGTCTTATCGTGGCTAACTCATTCCGCTACACTAGCGTCGCCCTATGCAGCGCGCACTATGTTGTGGGGGCTGGATTGTCAATCAGATTCCGGGTGGCATTCGACAATGAACATGCATGTAAAAGACGCAATAAAAGCAGCTTTTAAATATGCAAAAGAGTACGAAGAGTTTCTTTCACCTGAGAGCGGGCTCACTTCTTTGAGATTAGAAGAGGTCAGACTGACAATGATTCAGGGAACGAATGGAAAATCACGCTAGGTTTCAATACTGGCGCGACACGTCGGCGTGCCTCTGGTGCGGCTCTGATGCAAGAGACCATTACTGAGCCAGAGCGTGAGTTTAGAACATTTGTATTAAATGATGCCACAGGAGAAATAAAGAAAATCGAGCGTGGGTAACAATGGACCCTTACATATCCTCTCTTTTAGATCGGTATCGAACCTCCGGACTTCTTGTGGATTCCAATTTACTTCTGCTTTTCCTAATTGGGGAAATAGACGTAGATGAGATTGATCGTAAAAAGCGAGTCCAGATTTACGATAAAGACGATTACTATGCCTTGAAAACCTTCATCCAGAAATTCGTTAGACTTTATACAACCCCAAACATTATAACTGAAGTCTCCAACCTTCTGGGGCGAAAGCCAAAGTTCGGGAGCGTATACGATATCGCGCTCTCTAATTTCATCGTATCGTCAATGGAATCCTATGTTCCCTCCGAGCAAGCTTCGAACGATCCGTTTTTTGCTAGCTTCGACATAGCCGATACCGTCTCAAAGGTCCTCGCAGCGCGCGGTAAGTTGCTGCTGACTGATGACTACCAACTCGCCAATCACATGGACACAGCCGGCTTGCCGGTGGTGAACTTCAACCATATTCGTCCCCTGCTGTGATGACGCCTACTTACACCTGTACGCGCTAGCCGTCCGCTAGTCCTTCACCACCAGCGGCCGGGGCACGTCGGCGAAGCACTCCGCGCCCTGGCCCGTGACGCGCAAGGTCTCGGAGATCTCCAGGCCCCAGTCGTCCATCCAGATGCCCAGGATCATGTGGAAGCACATGTTCTCCTGCAGCTTCCGTGCGGTCGCCGGGGCGCAGGGACATCGTGTGCTCGCCCCAGTCGGGCGGGTAGTTGCAGCCGGTGGAGTAGCCGATCCGGCTGTCCTTGGTCAGGCCGTACTTGGCGACGCACTCCCGCCAGGCGCGCTCGACGTCCTCGCACAGCGCGCCCGGCTTGACCGCGTCCAGCGCGGCGTCCATCCCTTCCAGCACCCAGCTGGCGGCGTCGGAGAGCTTCTTGGGCGGCTCGCCCAGGAACACCGTGCGCGCCTGCGGGCAGTGGTAGCGCTGGTGGCAGCCCGCGAGTTCCAGGATCGTCGCCTCGCCGCGGTTGAACGGCTGGTCCGACCAGGTCAGGTGCGGGGTCGAGGTGCCCTCGCCGGAGGGCAGCATGGGCACGATCGCGGTGTAGTCGCCGCCGTACTCCGGCGTGCCGGAGACCTGGGCGTGCATGATGTCGGCGACCGCGTCGCACTGCCGGGTGCCTTCCTGCACCCGGTCGATCCCGGTGGTCATCGCCTTTTCCAGGATCCGCGCGGCGCGCCGCATCAGCTCGATCTCGGCGTCGGACTTCACCGCGCGCACCCAGTTGACCAGCAAAGCCGCGTCCTGGAAGCGGGCGTTGGGCAGCTGGTGATGCAGCGAAAAGTACGATGTGGCGGTGAAGTAGTAGCTGTCCATCTCCAGGCCGATCACCTGCTCGCCCCAGCCCCAGGCGACGATCCGGTCGGCGACGAAGTCGAACGGGTGCTTGATCAGCGACTGCACGTAGTCGTCCGGATAGCCGATCACGTTGTCGCGCTTCAGGTAGGTGGTCACCTCGGCCGCGCGCATGTCCATCTTGCGGCCGATCCAGACCGGCTGCGCCGCCTCGACGTGGACGAGCACGACCTGCGGGACGTAGAACGACCAGCCGTCGTAGCCGGTCAGGTAGTTCATGTTCGCGGGGTCAGTGACCAGCAGCAGGTCGATGCCGCGCTCCTGCATCCGGGTCTTGGTGGCGTGCAGGCGGGCGTCGTATTCGGCTTGGCTGAACTGCATGGCGGCGTCGCAGGGTCCCTGGAGGGCGCCGGCCGGCCGGGCTTGCCCACGGCCGACGCACGGCGCCGGGTGTCACGTGCAACCCGTTGTCCGACCACCCTTTTCACGGGCAACTGGCGGCAACGGCACTCTGGCCCTGTAGCCCACTGAGGTGACCCTGGCAAGTGGGTGTCTGTTCCCCCGCGATCCGGCGGCACGCTTGCCGCGCCGCCCGGGCCGCGGCGGACCGCCGGGCTATTTGACGGTGATCACGTTGCACTTGGCGAGGCTGGCGACCTTGTGGCTGACGCTGCCCAGCAGCAGGCCGGAGACGTCGCCCAGTCCGCGGCTGCCCAGCACGATCGCGTCGGCGTCGACCTCCTCGGCGGTGGAGACGATGGTGCGCGCCGGCTGGCCGCGCTTCACCCGGGCGTCGATCTTGGGGATGGTGTGCTTGCGCGCGTGGCTCTGCGCGTCGGCCAGCACCTCCTCGGCGATCTTCTGCAGTTCGTCGTCGGTGTGCTGCGGCTCGAGCGAGCGGCTGGTGCGCACCAGCGAGTGCGTGGACTCCGGCACGCGCGTCGGCTTGAACACCGCGAGCAGCACGAGCTCGGCGCCGTACTTCTCCGCCAGGTCCGCGGACAGCTCGACCGCCCGGACCGAGTGGTCGGAGCCGTCGACGGCCGCCAGGATCTTGGAAAACATGCCAGCGCCTCCTCGAGAGCTGTCGGGGCGGAAACCGCGGGGCGGCGCCCGTGTCGGGACGCCGCCCCGATGATGCCGCCGCCAGGTTATGGCGCGAGCCCGGGTCCGCCGCCGGCGGATTCGGGCTCGCGCCGACCAGGGCTAGCCGTATCCGAACGCGATGTCGCGCAGGAACAGCGCCAGTTCCGGGAACACGATCAAGAGCACCGAGACCCCGACCAGCATGATGATGAACGGCGGCGTCCCGCGGATCACCTCCAGGTAGGGTCGGCGGAAGACCGCGATCGCGGTGAAGATGTCGCAGCCGAACGGCGGCGTCGCGGAGCCGATCGCGGCCTGCAGCGTGACGATCACGCCGACCAGGATCGGGTCGATCCCCGCCATCTCCACGTACGGCTTGAACAGCGGCACCAGGATCAGGATCACCACGATCGGGTCGACGAACATGCAGCCGACGAAGAAGGCGACCGCGATGATCGCCAGAATCTGCCACTGCACCATGTCGCCCATGCCGATGCCGCCCAGCAGCATCTGCGGGATCTGGGCGAACGAGATCGTCCAGGAGAACGCCGTGCCGGCGGCCACCAGGATGAACACGACCGCGGTGATCAGCCCGGTCGACATCGCGATCTGCGGGATCTCGGACAGCTTCACCGAGCGGAAGATGATGACTTCCAGGATGAAGGCGTAGAGCACCGTGATCGCCGCCGCCTCGGTCGGCGAGAAGGTGCCGGTGTAGATGCCGCCCACGATGATCACCGGGAAGCCCAGCGGCAGGATCGCCCGGCGCATCGCCAGCAGCCGTTCCGACCAGTTCGCCTTCGGCTCGGTCGGCACGCCCTGCCAGCGCGCGGCGATCCAGCAGTAGACGCTGAACAGCAGCAGGATGAACAGCCCCGGCCCGATGCCGGCGATGAACAGCTCGCCGATCGACGCGCCGGCGACCACGCCGTAGATGATCATGCCGATCGACGGCGGGATCAAAAGCGCGATGTCGCTGGCGTTGATCGTGAGCGCGATGGTGAAGGGGTCCTTGTAGCCCGCCTTCAGCATCTTCGGGCGCAGCGGCCCGCCGATCGCCACCACCGTCGCCTGGGTCGAGCCGGAGACCGCGCCGAACAGCGTGCAGCTGCACGCCGTGGTGATCGCAAGCCCGCCCTTCAGGTGGCCGACGAACCGCAGCACCATGTCCAGCAGCCGGTCGGCGGCGTGCCCTTTGGTCACGATGTCGGCGGCGAAGATGAACATCGGCACGGCGATCAGCGCGATCGGCTGCACCCCGCCCACCATCTGCTGGATGATGATCTCCGGGTTGATCCCGCCGAAGAAGAAGAAGAACCCGATCAGCGACGCGGCCGTCAGCGGGATCATCATCGGGAAGCCCAGCAGCAGCAGAACGATCATGACCGCGAGCAGCGGCCCGACCATGCCTTCAGTGCCCATATCAGCTCCTCGCCTTACGGATCGGCAGGTGCCCGGCGCTCAGCGGCGCGCCGGCGGCGGTCCGGCCGTGCGTACGGGCGTAAGCGTACGGCGGACTCACGGTCCGCGTCCTACGCTCGGATCGCCTTCGTCGTACGCGTCCACCTCGGTGTAGGAGATGAACACCTCCTCCTCGCGCAGGTTGCGCACGACCGCCAGGGTGTACTGGATCCCGGTGATCACGAAGCCGACCGGGACCCAGATGAAGGTGATCCACACCGGCACACGCAGCGCCGGGGTCAGGGTGCCGCGCTCGATCAGGCCGCCGACGTAGTGCATCGCGTAGTACGCCAGCAGGAACATCACGGCCGCCGTGCCGGCGCACATCGTGATCATCAGGACCTTCTTGATCGGCTCGCTCATCTGGTCGTAGACCGCCGACATGCGGATATGCCGGCCCTTGCGCGACGCGTAGCCGAGCCCGACCCAGGTGATCAGCACGATCAGAAACTGGTTCACTTCCGCGGCGAAATACAGGCTCTGCTGGAAGACGTTGCGGCCGAATACGTCGGCGATCGTGACCACCGCCATGACTATGACGCCGTAGGAGAGGACGTACTTCTCGAACACCTCGAAGATACGGTCGATCACCGTGAAGGCGGCCATCGGACCGCTGCGGGGCCGGCGGGGCGGGCCGCCGCTGGCCTGGCTGCTGCCGTGCGACTGGGTCATGGTCCCCCAAAACATGGCCGTCCGCCGCCGCCGGGGCGATCGACCGCGGCGGTCCGCGGTCGCCTCCGGCCGCGCAGGCGTCGGCGTTGAAGTCGGTAAAGCCCCTGTCGGTGCGCCGCGAGGTGGCGATGCGGCGCGTCGCGGTTCGGCGCGGACGTGCGCACGCTGCCGCCGGCCCGGTCTGTTACTTAACCGGAACGATGACAGACCGCCGCAGCCGCCCGCCCGTAATGATCCCGGGGCCTGCGCGGCGTGTCAACGCCGTGATGACCGTTCACCGCATGATCGAGCGCCGACAGGCTCGGCCGGGCCCGTTCTCAGTCGACCCGGGCGGGCGATCGGCGCGCCGTTGGCCCGGTTTGCGGCGGGTTTTCGCCCCGCCGGGTTGCGCATCGCGGGCGACCGCCCTAAGCTTGGAGCCATCGCCGTTGGCCCCGGGCCGGGTTCGAGACGCCCACGGGCCGGGGTCGGCGAAACCGTTCGGCCCCGGGGGCCGAGCCAGATCGGCCCCCATGTCGACGACCAGAACGACGACGACAAAGACGACCATAACGCCGACCCGCCCGCCGATCGCCGCGGCGCTTTCGCGGCCCGATATCGCAGTCCGGCAAATTCGACACCACACCGGGCTCGCCGGCGGGTGGCCGACAAATCATCGATACAGGGACAGGGAGGCTATCCCGATGAAACGCACCCTTCGTTGGAGCCTGAGTGCCGTTTCCGCTGCCGCGCTGTCGCTCGGCATGCTGGCCGGCCCGGCCGCCGCCGCCGAGTGGAAGTTCGCCCTCGAGGAGGTCGACGGCAGCGTCCAGGACGCCTATGCCGAGGAATTCAAGAAGCGGATCGAGAAGAAGTCCGGCGGTGACGTAAAGGTCAACATCTACCCGTACGGCACGCTCGGCACCTCGACCCAGCTGACCGAGCTGGTGGCGAACGGCGCGCTGCAGTTCGCCAACGCCTCGCCCGGCCACCTGGGCAAGCTGATCGCACCGATCCAGGTGTTCTCGATCCCCTATCTGCTG
Organism: Rhodovibrio sp.; assembly: GCA_034521655.1. Taxonomy (GTDB): domain Bacteria; phylum Pseudomonadota; class Alphaproteobacteria; order Kiloniellales; family Rhodovibrionaceae; genus Rhodovibrio. Next base: position 84,954 of record JAXHMD010000033.1, on the reverse strand, counting down.
CCCAAGAACGACGAATGCACGAAGCAGATCCTGGGCTCGAGCGACGTGCTCTACGAGAGCCTGTCGGACGAGTTCGCCAACCAGGACCTGAAGCTCCTGACCATGTACCCCGAAGGTGAGATGGTCTGGACGGCGAACAAGAAGATCACCTCGCCGGAAGATTTCAACAACTTCAAGATGCGCGTGATGACCTCGCCGCTGCTGGTCAGCGCCTACGAGGCGTTCGGCGCGAACCCGACGCCGATGCCCTACTCCGAGGTCTATTCCGGCCTGCAGCTGGGTCAGATCGACGGTCAGGTGAACCCGATCTTCGCGATCGAGGAGATGAAGTTCTACGAGGTCCAGGACTACATGATCTGGGCCGGCCAGCAGGAGTTCACCACCACCGTGGTGGCGAACGCCGACTTCTACAACGGCCTCTCGAAGGAGCGGAAGCAGCTCGTCGAACTCGACCGTCAAGGAGATGGTCGACGTGATCTTCAAGATCCAGAACGAGTACAACCAGAAGCGTCTGGAGAATATCAAGGCGTCCGACAAGGCGCCCGAGATGGTCCGCCTGTCCGACGCGCAGCGCGAGCCCTTCCGCAAGGCCGCTCAGCAGGTCGAGGAGAAGTTCGTCGAAATGACCGGCGAGCCGGGCAAGAAGACGCTAAACGCGCTCAAGAAGGAAATCGCGGCGTGCGAGCAGTCGATGTAACCGGGAGCTGATCCCGGGGCATCCTGCCCGACGAACCTACTATCCCCGCCGCCGGGGCTGATACGGCGGCCGAACGGCCGGAGGGATCGTCCCCTCCGGCCGTTTCGCGTGCGCGCCCGCGTGCCCCCCGCCACGACGGCAGGCGGCCGTTCGGGCGCGGCCCTTCCCGCGGGCCGGCTTTTGCGCCATTGTCCCGAACCGGCGGCGGGCCTTGCGCCAGGGCCGCCGGTACCGTCTCGTCCGCCGTCCCGCGTTCTTCCGGCTGCGATGTCCTCGATCAAGCTCGACGCCTACGACGTGCGCATCCTGGCCACCCTCCAGCAGGAGGGGCGGATCACCAAGCTGAAGCTGGCCGAACGCATCGGCCTATCGCCCAGCCCCTGCTGGGAGCGGATGCGCCGGCTGGAGCAGGCCGGCATCATCCGCGGCTTCCACGCCGACGTCGACGTCGCCAAGGTGGTCCGGATCACCACCGTGTTCGTCGAGGTCACGCTGTCCAGCCACCGCGGCACCGACTTCGCCCGCTTCGAGGCGGCGGTGAACGCCCGGCCGGAGATCGTGGAATGCTGGTCGGTCTCCGGCGGGACCGACTACCTTCTCAAGGTCGTCACGGTCGACATCGAACGCTATCAGGCGCTGATCGACGAGCTGCTCGCCGCCGAAATCGCGATCGACCGCTACTTCACCTACATCGTCACCAAGCGGGTGAAAGAGGCCCCGGGCGCGCCGCTGGAGACGCTGCAGCAGCTCGCAAGCGGGCCGAACACGGGCTGATTTCGGCTGGTCAATCGGTCTTGCCGCCGACCACGCGCGTGACCTCCTTGGCTTCCGGCCCGTACGCGCCCTCCGCGGTGGCGAGCGCGTAGGTCACCTCCATGCCGGGCTCCAGGTCGGCCAGCGTCTCGCCCTTCACGGCCGTGTCCTGGAAGAACAGGCTCTGCCCGCTCTGGGTTTCCAGCATGCCGTGGCCGCGCTCGGTGTCCACGCGGGTGACGGTGCCGCGCGCCTGGCCGGCCGCCGGGTGCGGCTGCTTGTGGTGATGGTCGAAATGCTTGTCGACGTAGCTTTCGACCCGGCGCACCGCGATCTCGAAGGCCTCGGTGATGACGCTGTACTGGTCGGCGTGGTTGACCGCCTCGTGCGGCCGGTCCTCCTTCTGCGCGACCAGCGTGTCCGCGCCGGGCACCGCGACCTCGACCTTGCAATGCAGGGTCGCCTTGTCGGTCTGCTTGTGGTTCGCGTCGAGCACGACGCGCAGGCTCGTGATGTGCTTGTGGAAGCGGTCCAGCTTCTGCGCCTGCTTCATCACCTGATGGCGCAGATGGTCGGAACTCTCCATGCCGTGGAAAGCGATGTCGACGGGGATGTTGAGATCCGCGTCGTTCACGGCCATTGGGCTTCTCCTCGCGTTGCCGTCTGTTCTGCCTCGTTGCACGCGGCACGGAACCCGCGCCGGCGGACCGCCTGTGTGGACGCCGCCATGAATTTACGTCGTACGCCGGGGCGGCGGACGCAACGGGCCGGCGCCGGCTGCCACTTCCGCTCACACGGCTGACGCGTCGCCTTTGCGGTTTGTTCACTTTTCGAAGACAGTTTTGATCCAAATGCGTGGCGTTTGCGCGGTTAAGGCGCAAGCGCACATCCCGGGCGCTCTGGCGGGCGCGGAACGATCGCGGCGACGACGGCGAAAGAGCGGGTGCATGGGGGCTGGACGCTACGAGGTCTACGGCCACGACGGCCGTCGGTGGTTGATCGACTGCGTGCGCGAACTCGCGCGCGGCGGCGCTGATGCGCTGCGAGGAACTGGCCGAGGACGCGCGCGCCGGGTTCACGCTGCTGCAGGTGGTCGACGCCGGGCGCGCCGACGGGCGCGAGATGGTGATCCACGAGCAGGCCGTGCACCGCAAGCAGGCCAGCCGGCCGCGCATGCAGACGGTGAAGGACGCCTCCTACTGCGAGCAGCTGGTGGACTACTACGCCCTGCACGCCCGTCTGGTGGTGGGCCGGCTGCTGCGTCCGTTCCTGGACGACGAACGGGTCACCGCGCTGGAACTGCTGCACGACTACACCCGCCTGCGCCGGCTGATGCGCGACGACCGGCTGTACCCGCTGGCGCTCAACCATATCGCCAGCCTGCAGGCCCGCCTGGCCGACCGGCCGGCCGCGGAGCGGCGCGCGGAGATCGACCGCGCGGTCCAGCAGATCATCGAACGCGCCCGCGGCGGGCATGCCTACGCCGGGCTGTCGCGCGCACTCGCCGAGGGCGGGCTGCCGGCGGCCGCCACGGCCCTGCCCGCCGGTGCGACGCCGGATCAGGCGCGCCTGCACCTGTCCGCCGCGATCGCGCGCTACCTGCGCGACCACGGCGATTGGACGGAAAAGCTGCAGGCGCTGCTCGACCTGACTGCCGGGGCCAACGGCTCGGAGGCCGGCTGCGCGCTGATCGACGAGGCGGTGGCGGAGATCCTGCAAAGCGCCGATGCCGTGGAGGCGCTGCTCGGCCACGCGCCCAGCCTGGCCGACCGGTTGGTCGTCCGGATCCGGCTGGCGCGCGGCGAGCTGCACACCGCCTGCGACCGGCCGCCGGTCGCGCGGACCGGCGCGGGCACGGGCGCGGACGCGCCGCAACTGGCGCAGCGTCTCAGCCGCGCGTTCGCGCACGGCGAGGCGATCTGGCAGCAGGCGCCCGCGACCCTGATGCGCCAGGTCGAGAGCGTGCTGCACGGCACGCGCCCGCTCGCCAACCAGGCGACGCAGGAGGCCGAGGCGTTCGAGCGCGTGGTCGCGGCCCTGCACGGCGTCGGCGGGCTGGCGGGCGGGCCGGAGACGGCGGACGCGGTGACCCGCCGGGCCCGCCTGGTCTACGGCGACGCCTTCGAGAACCTGCCCCCGCGGCCCACGGTGGAGAAGGTGGCCGCCCTGCTGAGCCCGCGGTCGGCCCAGATCGGCTACCTGCTGGCGCTCGCGGCCTCTCCGTTCGGGCGCAAGTACGCCCAGGTCATGGTCGCGGTCCTGACCGAGACGCTGAAGGGCCTGACCAGCCGGGAGGCCCTGCTCGCCGACGGCGGCGACCCGCGGGAGATCCAGCAGATGGTGCGCGAACTGACCGACCGGCTGAGCCTGCTCGACCCGCAGCGGGGCTGAGCCGAAGGCGGGCGCAAAGCCGTTCTAAAGAGACTTTTGCACGCGGGCATGAGCCGCCGTGTGGCGTGCTTCGACACGCCAGCCCTTCGACAAGCTCAGGACTGGCTACTCAGCAGGAAGCTAGGTGTAAGTGTCTGACAGACCTAACCCTTCATGCTGAGTAGGACGCCGAAGGCGTCCGTGTCGAAGGACCCCATACGGGGGCCAGGCGAGCTGTGCAAAAGTCTCAAAAAGGGAGGACAAGATCGAGCTGGCACGTGAACGCACGTTTCAGCCTCGTGCCCTAGCTCGACAGCGGCAGCCGGGCGGTGATGCGCAGGCCGTTCGGGCTGGCGTTTTCGGCCGTGACCTCGCCGCCCATCGCTTCGACGTTGCGCCGGACCAGCCACAGGCCGATGCCGAAGTGCTGGCTGCCCGCGGTCGGACTCTGGGCGATCCGGGCGCTCTCGGCGTCGGCTTGCGCGTCGCTGATCGCCGGGCCGTCGGCCGCGGCCTGTCCGTTGCCGGCCGCTTGGCCGTTGCCGGGCGCCTGGCCGTCGCCGCCGCCCTCCTCGCTCTGGCTGGCGCGCGAGGAGACGTAGCGTTCGAAGATCTGCTGGATCCGGTCGGGCTCCACCCCGGGACCGGCGTCGGTCACCGACAGCACGGCGTCGTTCTGCTGACGGCTGACCGAGACCTCGACCTGGCCGCCCTGCGGGGAGAAGTCGATGGCGTTGTCCAGCAGGTTCTCCAGCACCGTCTCCAGCATGTCCTCCGAGGCCAGCACTTCGACCCGGTTGGCGAGCCGGCGGCGCAGCTGCACCCCCTTGGCCGCGGCCTGGTCGGTGTAGCCGTCCAGGGTGGCGCCGACGAACTGCGGCAGGTCGATGCGCTCGCGCGGGGCCTCCATCAGCTCGGCCGTGGCCTCGTCCATCCGCCGCGAGGCCGCGACCAGCGCGTCGAGACGGTCGAGCGAGCGCTCGATCAGCTCGATCGACCGCTGGGCGCGCGGGTTTTCGCCCGCCGCCCGGCGCAGCGGCTCGATCGACTGGGCGATCGTGGCGATCGGGGTCTTGAACGCGTGCGCGTTGTCCTCCGCGGCGTGACGGATCGCGTGCGCGGCGTTGCGCAGCGTGGTCACCATGCGGTCGAACTCGACCGCCACGCCCTCCAGCTCCGGCACCCGGTTGATCTCGGCGAACTGCGGCCCGGCCTCGGAGATGCCCTGCACCCGGATCGTCCGGGCCGCCCGGGCGAACCGGCGCAGCGCCCGCCAGATCGCGACGAACAGCAGGATCACCAGAAGCGCCATGATGACGTAGATGACGAACGCCGCCTGAACCTCCGGCGTCTGCCAGTACGGCTGGCCGATCGCCGCCCCCAGCGCGGCGTCGGTGCCGTGGGAGGTGATCACCGCCCAGCAGCCGGCGTCCGTCTTGACCGGCGTGACCGAGGTCAGGACCTCCTCCTCGCCCGCCGGGTTGCGGTAGCGTACGCCGAGCGGCCGGTTGCCGGCGCAGGTGTCCTCGAGCTTCTCGAACACGCCGGTCTCGACCAGTTCGGCACGCTCCTGCTCCAGGTAGTCGCCGGAGACGCTGGGGGCGGAAGCGATGTAATAGAAGCCGCTCGGGTCCTCGGCACTCGCCGGGCGCAGTAGCAGCTTGATCTTGAGGCCGTCGACGCCGCCCAGCCGCTGCAGCGCCTGGCCGATCCCGCGCAGCGCCTCGCCGTCGTAGTCCTTGAGCTGCGGGCGCAGGGCTTCGCCGATCACCTGCCCCTGGTTCTCCAGAGAGCGCAGCAACAGCTGTCGCTTGTCCTGGTCGACCTCCTGGAACTGCTGGTAAAGCAGCAGCGGCACGGCGAAGAACACGACCGCCACGACGGCCGTCTTGGCCGCGACCGAATGCAGAAATGCGCGGATCATCGCGCCGCCCTCCGGTGCACGCGCGCCGACCGGCCCGCCCGGCAAACCTCAGGGTCCGCGCGCCGCCGACACGCGCGCACGCCCCCAGGGGTCATTGGCGGGCCTTGTCGTCGCGCCAACGATAGCCGAAGCCGGGATAGTTCTCGATCGCCTCGAAGGTGTTGTCGAGGGCGCGGAACTTCTGCCGGATGCGCTTGATCAGGGTGCGCACGTTGCCCCGGTAGCCTTCCTCGCCGCTGCCGGCGATGAAACCGGCCCCGTGCACCTGGTCGTAGAGTTCCCGATATCGCACGTCGCGCCCCGGACGCCCGGCCAGGAGATCGACGATCCGGAACTCGTTGAGCGTCAGCGGGACCTCCTCGCCCTTCCAATAGGCGCGCGAAGTTTCGCGGTTGAGCTCGAGATGGCCGATCGTCTCGACGACGTTACCCTCGCCGCCGTGCGCGTCGCCGGCGACCGCGACGTCGGTGCGCTTCACCGACAGCTCGATCCGCTTCTTCAGGATCGACAGGCTGCGCGACTTCTCGACGAAGTCGACGGCCCCGTGGTGCAGGGCGGCTTCCTCGTAAATCTGGTCGCCCAGCACGGTCAGGAAGATCACCGGGACGTCGATCTGGTGCTCGCGGATCGCGCGCAATAGCTGGATGCCGGTCATCCCGGGCATCCGCCAGTCGAGCACCACGAGGTCCGCCGAATGGCCGGCCTGCAGGTATTCCAGCGCCGGCTGGCCTTCGCCGAAATCGGTGACCTCGTAACCGTCGTCCTTCAGATTCTGAACCAGGGACTCGCGGAACATCGGGTCGTCGTCGACGACCACCAGCCGCGCTTCACTTTCGCCGTTGTCGCTCACTGAGCGTTCTCCCCCTGTGGCGGCGCGTTCGCATCCGTACCGGCATCCCCTGCCGCCGCGTCGGACGGCCCGCTCTCGCCCGGATCGGCTGCGTTCTCAGCGTCCGTGCCCTCGAGCTCACCGGCCGTCGGGACCTGCGCGTCATTCCGGTCGCCTTGGGCGCTGTCCGCTTGCGGCCGCGTGGCCGCGCGGGCGCGGCCGCGCTTGGCTAAGGTGTACCAACAAAACGGCCGGCTTCCGACAAAATCACTGGCCGCTTCAAGGTCAAGAGCAAGCGTGCGCTGCTCTTGGCTCTCCAGGTCGAAGTAAAAGAACAGTTCGAGCCGACAGCCGGCCACCTCGTAGGTCCAGACAGTGGCCGGCGATTCCTCCTCGACTTGGCTGGGCGGGCCAAGGAGGTCCCAGGTCTGGTTGGTGGTCAGGCCGGTCAGCCGCTCCTCCCCGAGGTCGCCGCGCGGCGGCAGCTGCGGCGGCCTGGGCGGCGGCGCGCGGCGCTTGCGCTCGGCCTCCTCTTGCTCCGCCATATCCAGCCCGCTGACGACCGCGGCGTCCGCGTCCGACCCGGCGTCCGAATCCGCCGTGTCGTCAGTCGCGGAACCGGGCGGAAAGGCTTGGCAAGCCGTCAGCGACAGCAGCAGCAGGGCCAGGAGGGCAGTCTTCAAGCTCAAACGCTCCCATTCGCCCGCGCGTGTCTGGCTGCGGGACGCGCATACAGCCTATAAGCACGATCCCGGCTTTGCGACCCCCGTGCAGCCGCGCGCGGGTGTGCGTCGCGTGTCACCGCATAGCAGACGGTCGCGCCGGCCGAAGTTGCGCCAAAAAACTGCGCTACCGTGCCCGCATCCGGCGCAGACACGCCCACTTGCGGCGCCGCGCCGCAGTCGGCTTCAAGTTTTAGCCTATGTTTGGCGTGCGATCCGACAGACAGCTCTTCAAGCCTACTGCTTTTGCGATAAGATTTAGAAGAAAGCATCCGAAAACTCTTTAACGCGTTTGGCAAATCGATTATGTCTTACACAGTTTTCGGAACGGGAGGAAAGGCCCAAATGAGCGAATCGAACGAGACCCCGAACAATCAGACGATCGCGGAGATGACCACGCGGATCGTCTCGGCTTACGTCGCGCACAACACGATCGAGCCGGACCAGGTGCCTCAGGTGATCCAGGCCGTGGCGCGCGACCTTAAAAACCTGCAGTCGGGCGAGAGCGAAGCCGGCCCGGGCGAGGCGCAGCCGGCGGTCAGCCCGCGCAAGTCGATCGGCAAGGATCACTTGGTCTGTCTGGCCTGCGGGCGCAAGCAGAAGGCGCTGAAGCGTCACCTCGCCAAGGCGCACAACATGACGCCCGAGCAGTACCGCGAGACCTACGGCCTGCGCCCGGATTACCCGATGGTCGCGCCGAACACCTCCAAGCGCCGCTCGGAGATCGCGCGGTCGATCGGGCTCGGCCGTCGCGAGGGCGAAGGCGGGTCCGAGGCCGCCTAAAGCCGGATCGGTTTTCGGGTCGTACCGCCCTCTATCGCGGAACTTGCTCTAACGCTGTGACGAGCGGGCACGTTTCACTTGAGAGGTGAGCGGACCGCTCAGCATCCCGGCCACGCGTGCGCCGTCGACAGCGCCGCCAGACCCCCGAAACACGCCGCCGCCGGGCCCCAACCGGCGGCGGCGTTTTCGTCTCAACCGATCGTGCGGAAATCCGATCGCGATCTCCTTTGCGCCGGGGGTGGACAGGAGGCGGTTACTTTCTTATGTCAGGGAGGCATCGCGATGCCGGAAGTGGTCCGGCCTCTCGGTATAAGACCTATCGGTACCGGTCCGTGCGAGGCCTTCTCACGGCACCGCGTACACGGCTTCCGATGCCGGGCCACTCAGGGCCTGCCCCGCTTGGCGCGCCTTGTGGGCGTTTCCCAAGGCCCATGGGTCGGGTCCTGGGGACAGAACAGCGCATCGCGATCCTCCCAAATGCTTGAACTGAAGCGAACGACCTCCCTGGCTGTCTCTCTTTACCGAGGGCGCGGTCGGTTCGCAGTTCAACGCCGCAGCCGGCTGCGCCCTCTTCTTTATTGCGCAGCCAGGGAGGCCGCTTCCGAACTTTCCAAAACGGCGCCCGCGCGTTCGTGCACGCACACGCTGTGAAAGCCGCAAGGCTGACACGCAGCGCTCACTCACCTGTGCCTTGAAGGGTAACGGGCCCCCGGTCACTTAGCTTGGCAGACGCCGACGCGGCGCATCACCGACGCTGCAAGCGCGGTGCGCGTCAAACTTCATTTGGGCATCCAGGGGGAGCCACATGCGACACGCAAGCAAGATCATCGTCGCCCTGTTCGCCATCGGCCTGTCGGTCGCCGGCTGCGCGCGCGGGTCCGGGCCCAGCGGCGGTCAGGTCGCAGGCGGCGCCGGCGGCGCCGTGCTGGGCGGTCTCGCCGGCAGCCAGATCGGCAGCGGCAGCGGCAGGCTGATCGCGACCGGCGCCGGTGCCGTGATCGGCGCGCTGGTCGGCTCCGAAATCGGCCGGCGCCTGACCGATGGCGACGAGGAGCGCTTGACCCGCACGACCCAGGATACGCTGGAAAACAACGAGACTGGCCAGACCTCGACCTGGGAGAACCCGGATAGCGGTCACCGCGGCAAGGTCACGCCGACGAAAACCTATCAGACCGAGTCCGGCCGCTATTGCCGGGAGTTCCAGCACACGATCTACGTCGGCGGCGAGCCGGAGCAGGCCTACGGCACCGCCTGCCGCCAGCCGGACGGCAGCTGGAAGATCGTCGAGAGCTAGGTGCAAGATGCTGGAAGGTAGAATCACCTTCCAGCTGAATCTTGCCCTCTCTTCAAGAAGTTAGAGCGACAGCTCGTACCTTGAGCAAAACCCCGGGCACGCGGCAGGCCGGGGTCCGACGCCGTCCAATCGGTAGTTGTCGATGTATTGGGGCGGTCTCGGCTCAGGTCGGCGCCCGGACTCGGATGAGGTCGGGCAGCGGCGGGACGTCCGGGGCATCCGGGATCGCGAGGCGGTCGCCGAGGTAATTCCAGAATGATACGTTGAGCTTGTCGCAGGTGTTCATCAGGCCGAGGAAACCGTCCCGGCAGTCGCGTCCCCGATCGCTGACGGTGCCGCCGGAGAGTTCGCGCCTGGTCACCTGGCAGCGGATGTCGCGCTCCGAGCCGTTGGTGTGCAACGGGATCTCCGGCCGGTCCAGGACGGTGAGCAGTTCGTTCTTGCGCGCGTGCAGTCGGCGCAGCAGTCGGTCCAGCGGGGCGAGCCCGGTGCGCCGCTTGAACACCCGGTCGAACCGCCGCTTCAGCTCCGCCTTCCGCCGGGCGGTGGGCGCCTCGGCGTAGAGCTTGAGATCGGCGTAGAGCCACCAGATCAGGCGGCGGATCCAGTCGACGGCCTTGCGCTGGGCGGCGTTGAAGGTGTCCAGACCGTTGACCAGACGCTCGGTATGGACCCAGCAGAGCGCGTGGTTGCCGACCCGGAACTGACCGGCGTCATCCGAGAGGACCACAGCGTCCAGCAGCAGGCCGTGCTCGATGACCGCGCCCAGAGCGCGCCCTCGGTGGCGATGCGCACCGGATCGGGCTGCACGCGCGCCTGGTCCAGGCCGAGCGCGCTCAGGTGCGCCTGCCAGCTCGCTGCGTCGCAGAAATGCGTCGGCCCCTCGGCGAGCCGGGCGATCACGCCCTCTGACAGGTTGCGCCCGCGCATGTAGGCGAGCGCCTCGGCGTTGATGACGTAGTCCGTGTGCCCGGCGCGCAGGAGCTCCAGGAAGTTTTTCCGGCTCTTGGAGAAGCGCGTCAGGAAAGCCGTAAAGCGATCGTCGCCGATCTGGGTGCAGTAGCCGTTGCGCGCCTGGTGCCGGGCGCCCGTGTCGTCGACGCTGATCCACGAGGCCGTCGCCAGCCCGGCGTGCAGCACGTCCTGAGCTTCGTTGAGGAACGTCTCAGCATTCGTATCGTCGAGAAGGCGGCGCACCTGTCGGCGGTCGATATCGATGCCCAGATCGCGTAGCTGCGTGGTGAGCCGCGGGATGGTCATCTGCCCGCGATGGTACAGCGCCACGACCAGCCGGCGCAGATCGCCGCCGTAGTGCCCCTGGACGTGACCCGGCAGGTCCGCCGTTACCGTACGCCCGTCGGGGGTGAGCCAGCGCTCGCGGCGATACCGCACGGTGCGCGCCCGGATCACCAGCTCCTGGACGACGTGATCCTGGTAGCCCTTGAACCGCGACCCGTTGGGCAAGCCCGCCGGCTGCAGGTGGCGGTCCTCGTCGATGGTCAGGCGGCTGCGCTTGCTGCCGCGCCCGGGCTTCTTACTCTTGGCCTTCGCTTTCGACGCGCCGCGGCTTTGCGCCTTCTCCGCCATGCCGCTCGGCTTCACGTCGGGCCGCGGCGGCTTGCCCTTCAGACGGGCGTTTTCGTCGCGCAACGCGGCGTTCTCGCGCTCCAGCGCGTTCACCCGCTCAAGGAGCGTCTGAACCAACTCCTTGAGGTCTTCGGGCGAAGCGTTGTCCAGATCTGGCGGGACGTCGGCCATACCCCGACGCAACCAGAGTAGAGTCCTGACGACAACCCATGGTGAGTCTCGTCTCGCGTCACGCCCGGGAAAATGCCCCAGTTACGACAGCTCTGCCGTCGATTCAAGGCGCCGGTCGGGTCACGCCCGGCCGGCGCTTTTTCGTTCGCCGTTTGCGGCCGTGGCCGAATCGGTCGGATTTTGCTCGACTTCTATCGGAAATAGTGCGTTAGATTTCTTGGCTTTGTCGGGTTTTCCGAAACCTTTTTGAAAGCTTCGTGCCTCAAGCTCATATGGCAGTAGCGGGGTTGTTCCACGCACCCGTCCGTCTGGCGCGGACGGCTTGGCAGACGAAAGAGCGAACCGATGTCCATCCACCCGCCAACCCTAGCCTTTCTGGGCACCCTGCCCGCCCGGCTCGCCCGCGGCGTCGATCCCGCCCTGCGCTGGCTGAAGCGCGAGATGGAAGCCGCCCGGCGCGACAACCTGGACGCCCAGTTCATGGCAACGGCGCACGGCAGCCGGTACCAGCGATCGGACCGGATCGGCCGCTAACCCGGCCTTCCGCGGCGTCGCAGCCGCCGGGCTGCCCGGATCAGCCGCGGCAGGCGACCGAGATAGAGCGCGCAGGCCGCAGCCTCGCGCAGCCAGAAGCCGGGCTTGCCGGCGGTCCCCGGGACCGGCGCCGGACGGCAGCGCACGCCAGCGGCGCGAAAACACAGCCAGGCCCGCGGCAGGTGCGGCCAGTCCGTGACGAGCAGGCCGCCGTCGAGCCCGTGACGCCGTATCAGCCGGGCGGTCAGCACGGCGTTCTGCAGGGTGTTGCGCGACCGTCCTTCGCAGCGGATCGCCGCCGCCGGCACGCCAGCGGCGCTGGCGACGGCTGCGATTCCTGCTGCTTCCCGCGCCGGCCCGCCGCCCACCGCGATCAACACCCGACCGGGCTCGGCGAGCGTCAGGCGCGCGCCGTGCCGTGCCCGTCGAATCAGCGCCGGGTTCGCCCCACTGCGCCCGTCGCGGAAGGCGGCGCCCAGCACGATCACGCAGGCGGGCCGGCTGTCCCTATCGCTCATGACCACCGGCGATAGCCGATCGCCGGGCGCTTGGCCAGTGCCGCTCCGGGCCAACGGCCGGCCGCGTGCGCGCGGCTGCCGCAAAATGCACGAAGTCCTTGCGCGGGCGTGGAAAATCGCCACCATGTCGGAACGATGTTACCGCCCCAATCCCCTGTGTCGCCCGAGCTGTTCGTCTGATGCGCCCCATCCTTGAGATCGCCGGCCTGACCCGCAGGTTCGGGCGCATCGCCGCGGTCGATGGGGTGAGCTTCACCCTGAACGCGGGCGAGGTGCTCGGCTTCCTGGGGCCGAACGGGGCCGGCAAATCGACCAGCATGAAAATGATCGCGGGCGCGCTGTCGATCACCGACGGCACGGTGCGGGTGTGCGGCCACGATGTCGCGACCGACCGGCGCGCGGCGCAGCGGCACATCGGTTATCTGCCCGAAGGCGCGCCGCTCTACCCCGACATGACCCCGCGGGCGCTGCTCGACACCGCCGCGCGCCTGCGCGGCTACGGCGGCCGGGCGCGCGCGGCTCAGATCGCCTGGGCGGTGGAGCGGCTGGAACTGCAGGGCGCGCTCGACCGGCCGGTCGAGACGCTCTCCAAGGGCTTCAAGCGGCGGGTGGCGCTGGCGCAGGCGATCCTGCACCAGCCCGACCTGTTGATCCTGGACGAGCCGACCGACGGCCTGGACCCGAACCAGAAGCACGAGGTGCGCGGCCTGTTGCGCGAGCTGGCCGCCGACCGGGCGATCCTGATCTCCACCCACGTGCTGGAGGAGGTGGCGGCGGTCTGCAGCCGCTGCATCGTGGTCTCCGCCGGCCGGGTCGTCGCCGACGCGACCCCGGCCGCGTTGGCCGCGCGCGGGCCGCTCGACCAGGTGTTCCGCCAGCTGACCCGGGCGGCGTAGCGCATGCGCGCCGCCACCCACGGCCCCAGCCCGGCTCCGCCGGGCGCGCTCACGATCACGCTCACGCTGGCGCGGCGGGAGCTCGCGGCATACTTCGCCAGTCCGCTCGCCTACGTCTTCATCACCGCCTTCCTGGTGCTCTCGGCGCTGCTGACCTTCCAGCTGGGCGGCTTCTTCGCCCGGGGCCAGGCGGATCTGGTCCCGTTCTTCGACTTCCATCCCTGGCTGTACCTGGTCCTGGTTCCGGCGGTGGGCATGCGTTTGTGGGCGGAGGAGCGGCGCAGCGGCACGCTCGAACTGCTGCTCAGCCTGCCGGTGACGAGCGCGCAGCTGGTGATCGCCAAGTTCGCCGCCGGCTGGGCGTTTCTGGGCCTGGCCCTCGCCCTGACCGCGCCGATGTGGATCGCGGTCGCCTACCTGGGCGATCCGGACCACGGGGCGATCCTGACGGGCTACCTCGGGTCCTGGCTGATGGCGGGCGGCTACCTGGCGCTCGCGGCCTGCCTGTCGGCGGCGACGCAGAACCAGGTGGTCGCGTTCGTGCTGGCGCTGATCGCCTGCTTCGCGCTCCTGGCCGGGGGCAGCGAGGTCGGCCAGGGCCTGCTCGCCGAGCTGCTGCCGGCCGGCCTGGCCGACGCGCTGGCGCAGCTGTCGGTGCTGAGCCGGTTCGACGGCTTCAAGCAAGGCGTGGTCGCGCTCGCCGACGTGGTGTTCTTCGCTGCCCTGATCGCCTGCGCGCTTCTCGCCAACACCGCGCTCGTCGAACTCAAACGCGATGCCTGAGCGCCGGGGGCCCGCCGCCGTGATCAGCCGCCGCACCCGCTCGCGCCTCGCGATCGCGCTCGCGGTGCTGTGCTTTCTGGCCGTCAACGCGTTCGCATTGCAGGCGCTGGAGCGCGCGCGCCTGGACCTGACCGCCGACGGACGGCACACCCTGTCCGGCGCGACGCGCGACGTGCTGGCCGACATCCCCGAGCCGATCACCCTGTCCTATTACCGGTCGCAGGCGGTGCGCCAGGCAGGCGCGCCGCTCGCCGATTATGCCCGGCGGGTGTCGGCGATGCTGGACCACTACGTCCGCCTGTCGGACGGCATGCTGCGCCTGCAGCGCTTCACGCCGGAGCCCTATTCGCCGGAAGAGGACCGCGCGCTCGCCGACGGTCTGACCGCGCTGCAGCTCGGCCGCGGCGGGGAGACGGCGTACTTCGGCCTGGTCGGGCGCAACAGCACCGACGACCGCGAGACGATCCCGCTGTTCGCGCCCGAACGCGCCGCCTTCCTGGAGCACGATCTGACCCGCGCGATCCGGCGTCTGGCGCATCCAACCGCACCCCGGGTCGGCCTGCTGACCGATCTGCCGATGGCGGGCGACGTTCAGCGCGGCACGCCCGCGTGGCGGGTGCTGGAACGCCTGCGCCAGGACTACGAGGTCGTCGAGCTGGACGGCGACGACGCAGGCCTGCCGGAAGCGCTCGATCTCCTGATCCTGGCGCAGCCGCCGGCCCTGGGTGCGTCGCTGGAAGACGCGATCAAGGCGTATGCGGCAAGCGGCGGCGCGGTGCTCGCCTTCGCCGACCCGTTCGCGGAGACGCTGGCGCTTTCGAGCGCGCCCGGCGCGCCCTACGGCGACGGGCTGCAGGCGCTCACGCCGCTGCTGGCCGACTGGGGCGTGACCATCGATGCCGACCGGATCGTGGGCGACCGGGCGCACGCAAGGCGGGTGCGCACGCGTCTGGGCGGGCGGGAGACGGCCGTGGATTATCTGCCCTGGCTGCTGCTGCCGGCCGACCGGCTGGCGGCGGACGATCCGGCGACCGCCAACCTGCCGGGCCTGGCGCTGAACTCGACCGGCAGCCTGCGGGCGACGGCGGGTGCGACCCTGACCCCGCTGGTCACGACCAGCGACCAGGCGGCGGAGATCGCGGTCGACCGGATCGCCACACGGCCGAACCCGGGCCGCCTGCTGGCCGACTTCGTCCCCTCCGGCGAGCCGCGTGTCCTGGCGGCCCGGATCGACCGTCCCGGCGGCGCCGGGCCGCTGGTCGCGGTCGCGGACAGCGACCTGCTGGACGACGCCGTCTGGACCCGCCGGCAGGAGGTGATGGGCGAGCAGCGCCGGGTGGCCGCGACCGGCAACGGCGACTTCGTGCTCAACCTGGTGGACACGCTGACCGGCGGGCAGGCGCTCTTAAGCCTGCGCGGACGCGGGCTCGCCGAGCGGCCGTTCACCGTGATCGAGCGGATCCGCCGCGAGGCGGAGGCGCAATACCGCGCGCGCGAGCAGCGCCTGGCCGAGCGGGTGAACGCGGCCCAGCAACGCATCGCCAGCCTGCAGCGCCGGGAACGGGAAACCGGCCTCGTCCTGTCCGATGCCCAGCGGGCGGAGATCGACCGCCTGCGCGCGGACATGCTGTCGGCCCGCGGCGAACTGCGCGCGGTCCAGCACGGCCTGCGCGCGGGGGTGACCGCGATCGAAACCCGGGTGCAGGCGCTCGTCACCTGGACGGTGCCGGCCGCGCTCGCGCTGCTGGCCCTCGCGCTCGCCCTGGTCCGGCGGGTTCGGCGGGCGCGCGCGCCCGCAGCGCGCGGCTGACGGCGATGTCGCTGCGCAGCCTCCTGATCCTGCTGGCGATCACGCTGCTGTCGGGCGGCGGCGCGCTCGCGCTCGCCCTGTTGGAGCCGCGTCCAGCACAGGTGCAACTCGAAGGCGCGCCTGTGCTGCCCGGCCTGGCGGCCCGGCTGCCGGCGGTGCAGCGGGTCACGGTCGAGGTCACGGGCCAGCCGGGCGTCGTGCTGGTGCGCGACGGCGACGGCTGGCGGGTCGCAAGCGCGCACGGCTATCCGGCGCGCAGCGAACGGGTGAACCGGCTGCTGGTCGGTCTCGCCAACCTGGAGAAAATCCAGCCCAAGACGGCCGACCCCAACCGCTTCCGCCGCCTGGCGGTGGGCGATCCGGACAGCGATCCCCTGGCCCGGCGGGTGACCCTGAGCGCCCGCGACGGCAGCGCGATCGCCCGGCTGATCGTCGGCAAGCAGCGCCTTGAGCTGACCGGCCAGGCGTCGAGCGGCACTTACGTCCGCGTGCCGGACGGGGAACGGGCGTGGCTCGCGGCCGGGCTGGTCGATCTGGCGGACGACGCCTACCCGTTCCTGGACACGGCGGTGATCGACGTGCCGGCGGGGCAGGTCCGCCGGATCGAAGTGGCGCGCGTGGGCGGCGGCCGGCTGGTCGCGGTGCGCCCGGCGGAAAACGCCCCGGCGCTCGCGATCGCCGACGTGCCGGCGGGCCGGCAACTCGACGTCGCCGCGGTGCGCCGGCTGGGCGCGCTCGTCTCGGAGATCAAGTTCGACCGGGTCGCGCCGGACCAGGCCCTACGCGGCGCGACCCGCGTGGCCGCCACGACAGTCTTCACCTTCGACGGCCTGCGCCTGGACGTCCGCGTGTTCGCGCGCGAGGGCCGGTTCTGGCTGACCCTGTCGGCGGCGGCGGAACAGCCGGAGGCCGAGGACCAAGCCCGTCAGATCAACGCGCGCACCGAAGGTTGGGCCTACATGGTGGCGGATTACATCGCCGAGCGCCTGACCCGCACCCAAGCGGACGTGCTGGCGAACTAATCGTCCGCGCGCTCGGCGTCCCGCTTTTCCTCGCGCTTCAGGCGGTACAGCTCGAAGCCCGCGAGCGCCAGCGGAATGGCGAACCAAAGCGCCGCCTTGCCGATCACCATCAACACCGTCATCGCGCCACACCTCTTTGCCGGTTTCGACCAGGAAAGTGGATCGGCCGGACAGTCCGGCAAGCACCGTGGGGTGCGTTCGCGCAGCGGCCCGCTCTCACGACGGTTCGGCACGCGACGGCTGTGAAGGCTCAGGAGCGCTCTCGGCTGTTGGCCCGCAGCCAGGCGCGCTGAGGAACCTGGCGCTTCGGCTGTAACCGTCGCCCCCTGCAAGGCCCATCACGGCATGCGTCGCGTCCACTTCCTCCGCGACAAGCGCGATCCCGTTTCGCCCCAGGAAGATATAGGCCGCCAGAAACGCCGTGCGCTTGTTGCCGTCGAGGAACGGATGATTGCGCACGATCCCAAAAGCGTACGCGGCTGCGAGGTCGAAAAAGTCGGTCGATCGGTAGGCTGCGACGTGCCGCGGGCGCGCGAGAGCAGCC
This sequence comes from Rhodovibrio sp., assembly GCA_034521655.1. Classification (GTDB taxonomy): domain Bacteria; phylum Pseudomonadota; class Alphaproteobacteria; order Kiloniellales; family Rhodovibrionaceae; genus Rhodovibrio. The sequence goes on along the minus strand of JAXHMD010000033.1, from coordinate 67,717 downwards.
TCAAGGCCTTCTCGGTTCCGGATGCCTGATGGACCGCCGTGCTCTGCCAGAAGCCGGTCATGTACGGCTGCAAGCAGGGCCTCCTGCAACCAGACCGGTTGATCGCTCACGGCCCGATCCCGGTTGGACCGCTACTTCGCCAGCGCCCGCAAGGTGTTGCGATAGGCGCGCATACCTTCTTCCGCCAGGTCGAACTGTTTCTCGACCTCCGGGTCGTACGGGGTGATCCGATATCCATCAGGCGTCTCGGTCAGGAAAAGACGTTCACCCTCGCCCACCTTGAGCCGGTCGAGCGCCTCTCGGGGCAGCACGGCACCAAGCGACTTGCCCAACTTCCGCACCTTGAGTTCGATCGCCATCACCGCCTCCGTTGCAACGCGCGTCGTAACATTGCGGGGCTTTTGACGGAGGTCAAGTTGTGGTCGGCAAATTGGGCAAGCCCCTCTGAGCGGGTTCGCGCAGCGACCCGCCGGGCGGCGTCTCCGCCCCGGACCGCCGGATCGGTGGAGTGCCGCTGGCGCGGCGAATCCACCCTACGGCTTGGCGGCGACTGCTATCCCTGGAGCGGGAAGCGTTCGACCAGGTCGAAGGCGGTGGTGCGGTCGGGCTGGGTGACCAGGGAGAGCGCGTCGAGCGTCCAGTCCATGGTCAACAGCGGCGCCAGCTGCGGCTGCAGCGCGCGGGCGAGCAGCGTGCGGGTCTGGCCGTCGCAGGGGCCCGCCAGGGTGATATGGAACCGGAAGGTGTCGAACACGTAGGGATAGCCCCAGCGGTGCAGATGGGTCTCCTGCCGGGGCGTCAGGCCGTCGGCGCGCCGGCGCTCCAGCTCGCGGCCGCCCAGGGGCGCGCGGTAGGGGTCGAACGCCTGCACGACGTTGGCCGCCAGCTCGTCCAGTTCCGGCGCCTCGCGGCTCGGGCGCAGCACCAGGTAGGGGCCGAGCTCGGCCAGCTCGGGTTCCGGGATCGGGGCCGGGCTGTGCTGGGCGGCGAAGTCGGCGATCGCCTGGCCGAGCGCCTCCGGCGCCACCCCGTCGGCCAGATGGAAGGGCGCGCGCAGGGTGGCGTGCAGACCGTAGTGCGCCGGGCCTTCGGTCGCCTCGACCAGCGTGTCGGGATCGACGCCGATCGCCTGCGCCAGCGCCGGGCGCCCGGGGCCGAACAGCTGTTCGCCCAGGATCGACAGCGGCCCGTCCGGTGGCGGCGTCCAGTAGATCGCGTAACGGGCCTCCGCCGGATCCGGCGCCGCGGTCTCGTCGGGACCCGACTGCGGCACGGTCTCGTCGGCGCCGATGTTGCCGGCGTCGGGTATCGGGGTCGGGTTGCTGGGCTCGTCGGGGGCGCTGTCGTTCATGCCGATCGGTTACGCTCGCTCGTTTCGGTCACGAAGTCGCCGCGTCGTGTAACCCAGCCGGCCCGCCGCCGCAAACGGGGAATGGCCCGTGTCCCTGCGTTTTCGTGACGGCGCGGCGGCGGGTTCTCTCTCCTCCAGCGGAGACCTTTACAAGGGGCATGAGCAGCCGTGTGGGGTGCTTCGACACGCCAGCCCTTCGACAAGCTCAGGACTGGCTACTCAGCATGAAGCGAGATTTAAGTTCCTGACAAACCTCAACCTTCATCCTGAGTTAAGACGCCGAAGGTGTCCATGTCGAAGAATCCCATACGGCTCCCTGGCGCGTGTGCAAAAGCCTCTCCCGTGGGAGGGGAGGGGGCCCGCCGAAGCACCTTGCGAACCGGGCTTACCCGCCGTGCACTTGCTTCGCCTCGGCCCGGCGGGCGTGCAGGATCGGCTCGGTGTAGCCGCTCGGCTGCTGGCGGCCCTCAAAGATCAGGTCCTTCGCCGCCTGGAACGCGACCGAGGCGTCGAAGTCCTGGGCCATCGGCCGGTAGGCGGAATCGCCCTGGTTCTGCCGGTCGACCACCTCCGCCATCCGCTTCAGGGTGTCCAGAACCTGCTGCTCGGTGACTACCTCGTGGACCAGCCAGTTGGCGATGTGCTGGCTGGAAATGCGCAGGGTCGCGCGGTCCTCCATCAACGCGATATCGTTGATGTCGGGCACCTTGGAACAGCCCACGCCCTGCTCCACCCAGCGCACGACGTAGCCCAGGATGCCCTGGCAGTTGTTGTCCAGCTCCTGCTGGATGGCGTCCGGCTCCCAGTTGGTGTCGGTCGCGACCGGCAGGGTCAGAAGGTCGTCGACGCTGGCGCGCTCCTGGCCCTTGAGGCCGTCCTGCACCGCCTTGACGTCGACCTGGTGGTAGTGGATCGCATGCAGCGTGGCGGCGGTGGGCGACGGCACCCAGGCGGTGTTCGCGCCGGCCTTGGGGTGACCGATCTTGGCCTCCAGCATGTCGGCCATCCGGTCGGGCATCGGCCACATCCCCTTGCCGATCTGGGCGACGCCCTGCAGGCCGCACTTGAGGCCGATGTCGACGTTGCGGTCCTCGTAGGCCTGGATCCAGCGGGTGCCCTTCATGTCGCCCTTCCGGACCATCGGACCGGCTTCCATGTCGGTGTGGATCTCGTCGCCGGTGCGGTCCAGGAAGCCGGTGTTGATGAACACCACCCGGTCCTTGGCGGCGCGGATGCACTCCTTGAGGTTGGCGCTGGTCCGGCGCTCCTCGTCCATGATCCCCATCTTGAGGGTGTTGCGGCTGAGGCCCAGCAGGTCCTCGACGCCTGCGAACAGCGCGTCGGAGAAGCGGACCTCCTCGGGCCCGTGCATCTTCGGCTTGACGATGTAGACGCTGCCGGCGCGCGAGTTCACCACGCTGCCGGTGCGCTTCAGGTCGTGCACCGCGATCAGGCTGGTGAAGGCGGCGTCCAGGATGCCCTCCGGCACCTCCTGCCCGTCCTGGTCCAGCACCATGCCGATCGTCATCAGATGGCCGACGTTGCGCACCAGCATCAGCGAACGACCCGGCAGCGTCAGCTTCGACCCGTCCGGCGCGGTGTAGCTGCGGTCGGCTTTCAGCTTGCGCTCGATCCGGTGGCCGCCCTTCTCGAAGCTCTCCGTCAGCCAGCCCTGCGTCAGCCCCAGCCAGCTGCGGTAGACCGCGACCTTGTCCGCGGCGTCGACCGCGGCGACCGAGTCCTCGCAGTCCATGATCGTGGTGACCGCGGCCTCCATGATCACGTCGGCCACGCCGGCCGCGTCGGTCTTGCCGATCGGGTGGCTGGGGTCGATCTCGATCTCGACGTGCAGGCCGTGGTTCTCCAGCAGCACCGTCTCCGGCTGGCTTTCGGTGCCGACGAACCCGGCGAAGCGCTCAGGATCGGCGAGGCCGACCGGCCCCTGGGGCGTGTCGACCACGAGCCCGCCGCGCTCGATGCGGTAGCCGGTGGCATCGGCGTGGCTGCCGCGCGCGAGCGGGGCGACCTGGTCCAGCACCTCGCGCGCCTTGGCGATCACCTTCTCGCCGCGCTTGGGGTTGAAGTCGCGCGTGATCTCCGCGCCGTCGGTCTCGGGGATCGCGTCGGAGCCGTAGAGCGCGTCGTACAGGCTGCCCCAGCGCGCGTTGGCGGCGTTCAGCGCGAAGCGCGCGTTCGACATCGGCACGACCAGCTGCGGACCCGCCGTGGTCGCGAACTCGGGATCGACGTTCCGGGTGCCGACGGTGAAGTCCTCGCCGTCCGGCTCCAGGTAGCCGATCTCCTCCAGAAAGCTCCTGTACGCCGCCGCGTCGTGCGGCTGGCCGCGGCGTTCCCGGTGCCAGGCATCGATCTTCTGCTGCAGCTCCTCGCGCCGGGCCAGCAGCTGCCTGTTCTTGGGCGCGAAGTCGTGCACCAGCCGGTCCAGCCCGGCCCAGAAGCGCTCGGCCTCCAGGCCCGTGCCGGGCAGCGCTTCCTGCTCGATGAAGTTCACCAGGGCGTCGGCGACCTTCAGCTTGCCCTTCTGGATCATGTCGGCGGTGTCTCCTTCGAAAACGTCGCGGGCGTGGTTACGGCCGCCGGCGGACGCGGCCGGCCGTGGCGCGCGCAGACGGCATGCTGCGCTGCGATCACGCCGGCGCAAAATGGGGTCGCAAAGATAACGCCGCCTGCGCGTTTGTGAAGTGTTGCGCGCCGCATCAAAAGGTTAGGCCTGGGAAGCTCGGCGCCAGCGTTCCAGCGACACCCAGGTGAGCTCGTGCTTGTTGTGGTGCAGGTGCATCAGCCGGCTGCCCGGCAGGGCGGCGAACGCGTCCATCGCGGCCACGTCGGTCTCCCCCTGGAACTTCACCGTGCAGACGAAGTTCCGCGCCGCGCCCGCGTCCAGCCAGCGGGCGACCAGCCGGTACAGGCGCTCGGGGTAGCAGACGACGTCGGAGCACAGCCAGTCGACCGGCCCGACCGCCGCGGGGTCGAGCGCGAAGGCGCTGTCCCGGCGCACCGTGACGCCCGGCATCGCCGCGACGTTCGCCGCCAGATCGGCCTTGTCGACCGCCGTCACGCGCGCGCCCAGGCTGGCCAGCACCCAACTCCAGCCGCCGGGCGCGGCGCCCAGGTCGAGGCAGCGCTCGCCCGGCCCCGGCCGGTCGTCGAGCAGGCTCAGCGCCTCCCACAGCTTGAGGTAGGCGCGGTTGGGCGGGGTCTCCCGGTCCTCGACGAACTGCGCGCGCCCGTGCGGGAAGCGACTGAGCGTGGTGGGCGCTGGCCAGCATCCGCTCGGCGTCCAGCAGCGTCCAGCCGCCGAGCGGTGCTGCGGGCGGGCGGTCCGGGAAGGCCAGCGGCTTCATCGACACGTGCGGCAGCTGCTGGGCGATCAGGCTCGCCCGGCGAACGTTGGCCGGCGGGGTCAGCAGGACCCAGTTGCGCTGGATGCCCTTGAGCGCCTTCGCCGCCTGCTTGATCGAGGGCACCGGCAGCACGCGCGCGTCATACCAGACATTCTCCGCCCAGGCGGGGGTCACGGCCGGCGGATCGGCCAGCAGCAGCCGCTCGCCGTGCCAGCCGCGCAGGCGCACGCCGGCGCGCTGAAGCTCGCCCTCCAGCTCCGCCTCGAAGCCCTCGGCTGCGATGTATCCGACCGTGTCCGCCATGACCCGGCGCCTCTAGCACGCCCAGCGCCCCACGTGCCACGGCGCTAAGGCGTGGGCGCGACGCCGCGGCGGGTCCCTCTCCCGCGCGGGAGAGGGACAGGGTGAGGGGGACTCCCCGGCGTGCATCGGGGAGTCCCCCTCACCCTCCCACGATCCTGACGGATCGCGGGCCCCTCCCTCTCCCGCGTGGGGGAGAGGGGATGGCGCCGTGCCGTCGTCGCCGCTTGCGCGAACCCATGCTACACAAACGCTGGCCGGCGCGCGCCAAAACAGCGTTATAAGCGTTTTCGATAAAACGATTTGTTTTCTTTTAAGGCACCACACTCGACAAAGTTCTTCGTGCAGCTCCGACCTTTCTTTTTGCCCTTTCCGCGAACATATTTCCCATGGACGCTGGAAGACACGGCACGCCACCGCCGTCGTGCTGTAGGGTCCGAACGTACACAATCCGTCACCCCTGTCGGATAGCGACCATCCGGCGTCGTATAGACGCCAAGCGCCGGCGCGCGCGTTGCTAGCTTAGCGCGACCAAGTGACCTGGACGGCCATCATGTCGGAATACTCGGTTTTCCAACTGCTGCGCGAGACGCTGCGCGGCCACACCGGCTGGCGGCCCGCCTGGCGGGACCCGGCGCCCAAGGAGCGCTACGACGTCGTGATCGTCGGCGGCGGCGGTCACGGGCTGGCGACCGCGTACTACCTCGCCAAGGAACACGGCATCACCAACGTCGCCGTGCTGGAGAAGGGCTATCTGGGCGGCGGCAACGTCGGTCGCAACACCACGATCGTGCGCGCGAACTACATGCTGCCCGGCAACGAGCGGTTCTATTCCAAGTCGCTGGCGCTGTGGGAGGGGCTGGAGCAGGAGCTCAACTTCAACCTGATGATGTCCCAGCGCGGCGTGCTCAACCTCGCCCACACCGACGGGCAGGTCGACATGTTCGCCCGGCGCGGCAACGCCATGCGCCTGCACGGCGAGGACGCGGAGATCTGGACGCCCGAGGAAATCCGCCGGCACGTGCCGATGCTCGACCTGGACAACGCGCGCTTTCCGGTGCGCGGGGCGCTGATGCACCGGCGCGGCGGCACGGCGCGGCACGACGGCGTCGCCTGGGGCTACGCCCGCGCGGCCGACCGGCTGGGCGTCGACATCATCCAGAACTGCGAGGTGACCGCGATCGAACGCGATCCGCAAGGTCGGATCACCGGCGTCGACACGACCAGGGGCCGGATCAAGGCCGGCAAGGTCGGCCTCGCGGTCGCCGGGCACACCAGCCAGGTCGCGCAGATGGCGGGCCTGCGCCTGCCGATCGAGACGCACCTGCTGCAGGCGTTCGTGACCGAGGGGCTGAAGCCGATCCTGGACCAGGTGGTGACCTTCGCCGCCGGGCACTTCTACATCAGCCAGTCGGACAAGGGCGGGCTGGTGTTCGGCTCCTCGCTCGACGGCTACAACTCCTACACCGCGCGCGGCAACCTGCCGATGGTCGAGCACACGGCGGAGGCGGCGATGTCGCTGATGCCCTGCATCGGCCGGCTGCGCCTGCTGCGCCACTGGGGCGGGGTGATGGACATGACCATGGACGGCAGTCCGATCATCTCCACCACCGACGTTCCCGGCCTCTACCTCAACGGCGGCTGGTGCTACGGCGGCTTCAAGGCGACGCCCGGCTCGGGCTGGTGCTTCGCCCACACGATCGCGCGCGACGAACCGCACCCGATCAGCGCCGAGTTGCGCCTGGACCGCTTCATGACCGGCCACGAGCTGGACGAAGCCGGCACCGGCGCCCAACCCAACCTGCACTAGGCCCAACCTGCACTAAGGCTTCCACGCCATGCGCATCCCCTGCCCCGTCTGCGGCGAACGGCCGAGCGAGGAGTTCACCTACCGCGGCGACGCGCGGCCCGTGCGCCCGCCGATGGACTCGAGCGACCAGGGTGCCTGGGTCGAGTACGTCTTCTTCCGCGACGACGAGCGCGGCCGGATCAAGGAGCAGTGGCAGCACACGATCGGCTGCCGCGCCTGGATCGTGGTCGACCGCGACACCGCCAGCCACGAGGTCCACGGCAGCGAACTGGCCCGCGACGCGGCCGAAGGCGGCCAGGCATGAGGGACCTGAGCGATCGCGAAACCGCGCCCCGGCTGGCCCACGGCGGCCGGATCGACCGCACGCGCCCGCTCACCTTCAGCTTCGACGGGCGCACCCTGACCGGCTTCGCCGGCGACACGCTGGCCTCCGCCCTGCTCGCGAACGGCATCCACCTGGTCGGCCGGTCGTTCAAGGTGCACCGCCCGCGCGGCATCGTCGGCCACCGCGAGAACGAGCCGAACGCCCTGATGCGGGTGGGCACCGGCGACCGGGTCACGCCCAACCTGCCGGCCACGATGGTCGAGCTGACCGACGGGCTGGTCGCGGAGAGCCAGAACCGCTGGCCGTCGCTGAAACACGACCTGCAGGCGGTCTCCGGCCTGCTCAAGCCGGCGTTCACGGCGGGCTTCTACTACAAGACCTTCATGTGGCCGGCCGCGTTCTGGGAGAAGGTCTACGAGCCGGCGATCCGCCGCGCCGCCGGCCTGGGCCGGGCGACCACCGCCCCCGATCCCGACCGCTACGAGCGCGGCTTCAAGCATTGCGACCTGCTGGTCGTCGGCGCCGGGCCCGGCGGGCCTGACGGCGGCGCTGTGGGCCGGGCGCGCCGGCCTGCACGTGATCCTGGCCGAGCAGGACACGGAGCTCGGCGGCAGCCTGCTGACCGAACGCAGCACGATCGACGGCGAGCCGGCCAGCCTGTGGGTCGACCGCGTGGTGGGCGAGCTGGACACGCTCGACAACGTCGAGGTGATGGCGCGCACGACCGTGTTCGGCTACTACGACCACAACATCTTAGGAGCCCTGGAGCGTCTGCCGGCGGCCGAGCACGGCGCGCGCGAGCGCTACTGGCGGATCGAGGCCGGGCGGGTGACGCTCGCCGCCGGCGCGCTGGAACGCCCGATCCCGTTCCCCGACAACGACCGGCCCGGGATCATGCTGGCCTCGGCGGTGCGCGCCTACCTGAACCGCTGGGCGGTGCCCGCCGGCACCCGGGCGGTGGTGTTCGCCAACAACGACGACGGCTTCTCGACCGCGCGCGACCTGAGCCAGGCCGGCATGGCCGTGACCCTGGTCGACAGCCGCGCCGACGCGGAGCTGCCGCGCGCGCTGACCGGCCTCGACGTCACGCTCCACCGCGGGCGCACGATCGCCGGCAGCAAGGGCCGCCACCGCGTCTCGGAAGTCACGCTGGACGACGGCACGCGCCTGCCCTGCGACCTGGTCGCGGTCGCCGGCGGCTGGAACCCGTCCGTCAACCTGCACAGCCAGACCGGCGCCAAGCCGGTGTGGGATTCCATCCGCGACTGCTTCGTGCCCGGCCAGCCGCGCCAGAACGAGAGCAGTGTCGGCTCCTGCGCCGGGCGCTTCACCACCGCGGAGGCGATCCAGGACGGCGCCTACGCCGCCGTGGCCGCGATCCGGGCGCTGGACAAGCCGGTGCCGGAACTCGACCTGCCGGTGCCGGAGGACCCGCCCGCCGGACGCGGGGAGAGCCTGTGGTACGTGCCGGGCCACGACAGCCACACCTTCCTGGACCCGCAGCACGACGTCACCGTCGCCGACGTCAAGCTGGCCCACCGGGAGGGCTACCGCTCGGTCGAGCACATGAAGCGCTACACCACGCTGGGCATGGCGACCGACCAGGGGCGCTTCGGCAACGTCAACGGCATGGCGGTGATGGCGGAGGCGCGCGGCCTCACCGTGGCCGACGTCGGCACCACCACCTTCCGCCCGCCCTACACGCCGATCAGCGTGGGCGCGCTCGCCGGGCGCAAGCGCCAGCAGACGTTCATGCCGCTGCGCCGCTCGCCGCTGCACGACTGGGCGGTCGACCGCGGCGCGATCTTCGCCGAAGCCGGCCTGTGGAAGCGCAGCCGCGCCTTCCCGCAAGCCGGCGAGAGCCTGCGCGCGGCGTCGTTCCGGGAGACCACGCAGACCCGCAACGCGGTTGGCATCTGCGACGTCTCCACCCTGGGCAAGATCGACCTGCAGGGTCCGGACGCCCCGGAACTGCTGAACCGCGTCTACACCAACGGCTGGAAGCGCCTGGCCGTCGGGCGCGCGCGCTACGGCCTGATGCTGCGCGAGGACGGCCACGTGATGGACGACGGCACCACCAGCTGCCTCGCGCCCGGGCACTACCACATGACCACCACGACCGGTCAGGCGCCCAAGGTGATGAGCCACCTGGAATGGTGCCTGCAGGCGCTGTGGACGGACCTCGACGTGCAGGTGCAGTCGGTCACCGACCAGTGGGCCGGCCTCGCGGTCGCCGGGCCGAACAGCCGGGCGCTGCTGCAGCGCCTGCTCCCCGACGTCGACCTGTCCAACGCGGCGTTCCCGTTCATGGGCGTGGGGCAGTACGAACTGCCGGGCGGCGTGCCGCTCCGGCTGTTCCGGATCTCCTTCTCGGGCGAGCTCGCCTACGAGGTCAACGTGCCCGCCGACTACGGCCCGGCGCTCGCCGACAAGCTGCTGGACCTGGGCGACGACCTGGGCGCGGTGCCCTACGGCCTGGAAGCCCTCGACGTCATGCGGATCGAGAAGGGCCACGTCACCGCGGGCGAGCTGGACGGCCGGACCACGGCGGCCGACCTCGGCATGCAGGGGCTGATGAGCTCGAAGAAGGACTACATCGGCCGCGTGCTGTCCCAGCGGCCCGGGCATGGCGGATCCCAGCCGGCCGCGCCTGGTCGGCCTCAAGTGCGCCAACGGCGACGAGCGGATCCGCGCCGGCAGCCATCTGCTGCCGACCGGCACCCAGACCACAATCGACCACGACCAGGGCTGGGTCTCCTCGGCGACCTGGAGCCCGACGTTCGGCCAGCACATCGCGCTCGGTTTCCTGCGCGACGGCGCGCAGCGGATGGGCGAGGTGGTGCGCGCGGTCGACCTGGTGCGCGGCCACGACGTCGAGGTCGAGGTGGTCTCCCCGCACTTCTACGATCCGGAAGGGACGCGCCAACGTGGCTGACCTGACCGACTCTTCGCTTTCCCTGGCCCCCGTCTCCCCGCTGGCCCGCGTGCTCGTGCCGGGCGACTTCGGCGCCGTCGGCGCAGATGGCCCCGGCGTCGTGTTCCGCGACCGCCGCGACCTGTCGCTGGTGACGATCCAGGTGCGGCCGGACAAGCAGGCCGGCGCGCGACAGGCGCTGGAGACGGCCGGCTTCGCCCTGCCGGACGTCGGCCAGGCGGCGCACAGCGGCGACGTCGCGGTGATCTGGAGCGCGCTCGACCGCTGGATCGCGGTCGCCCCGCGCGCACCGGGCGCGTTGCACGACCAGCTCGCGCAGGCGTTCGGCGGCGACCCGCGCGGCCACGGCGTGGCGCTGGTCGATCAGTCGAGCGGCCTGTTCGCGCTCGAGATCGGCGGGCCCAAGCTGGACGCCCTGCTCGCCAAAGGCACGCCGGTGGACCTGCACGCGCTTACGACCGACCGCACGGCCGCCACCGGCATCGACCACCAGCCGGTCACCCTCTGGCGCACCGAGGCCGACCGCGTCCTGCTGCTGGTCGGCCGCTCGTTCGCCCAGGACACGCTGGAATTCCTGCAGGAAATGGCGCTGGAGTTCGGCTACCGGAACGGCTAGCGGTTCTCGCGTATGGCGCACGGCATGCCGGCGGGTTCCCTCGCCTCCACTGGGAGGAGAGGGACAGGGTGAGGTGGTCGCCGCGCCCGTTACGGCGCAAAGGCCCTGCAGACCTACCCCACCCTGTCCCTCCCCTTCGAGCGAAGGGGAGGGGACGCGCCGAGACGGCCGTGGTCAGGCACCGTGCGCCAAGGCGGCCGTGCGCAGGCGGCGGGCGAACGCCCATGACAGCGCGGCCATCGCGCCCGCGACCGCGAGGCAGCCGGCGAGGCCCAGCAGCTGATAGCTGAGCCCGGACAGGAAGGTGCCGACGAGCCGGCCGAGCGCGTTCGACATGTAGTAGAAGCCGACGTCCATCGTGACCCGCGCGCGCTCGGTGAACGCCAGGATCAGGTAGGAGTGCAGCGCGGAGTTCACCGCGAACACCACGCCGAACACCAGCAAGCCGGCCACGATCGCGGCCGTCAGCCCCACGCTCGGCCCCGGCGCGAGCCAGGCGAGCGCGGCCAGCACCAGCGGGATCGCGGTCAGGCCCGCCACCCAGCCAGCCGTCAGCCCCGCTGTCTCCGCGAGATCCCGGTCGCCCGCGCGCAGGATCCGGGGCGCCAGGGTCTGGATCACGCCGTAGCCGACGATCCACACCGCCATGAAGCAGCCGATCAGGAGAAACGCCTGGCGCATGCCTGCTTCGGTGCCGTCGGCGAGGACGGAGTAGAAGTAGACCGGCACGCCGACGACGAACCAGACGTCGCGCGCGCCGAACAGGAACACCCGCGCCGCCGACAGCAGGTTCACCCGCCGGTCGTCGGAGAACACGTCCCGGAACGCGACCTTCTTGCGGCCCTTGGGCAGGCCGGCCGGCATCGCGACCGCCACGGCGATCAGGATCGCGGCCAGCACGCCCGCCATCGACAGGACCGCGGCGTCGAACCCGAACGCCGCCAGCAGCCCGGCCCCGACCAGGAAGCCGATGCCCTTGACCGCGTTCTTCGACCCGGTCAGGCGCGCCACCCAGGTGAACAGCTGGCCCTGCGCGCCGTCCGGCACCAGCACCTTGACGGCGGACTTGGCGGACATCTTGGTCAGGTCCTTGGCGACCCCGGCCAAGCCCTGGATGCCCATGACGAAGACGACCGACAGCCAGAGCTGCCAGCCGGGGTCCAGCTGGGCGAGCGCAACCAGCCCGGCGATCTGCAGCGCCATCCCGGCGTAGAGCGTGCTGGTCAGCCCGAAGCGCGCGGCGATCCAGCCCGCCGACAGGTTGGTGACCACGCCCATGAACTCGTAGAGCAGGAACAGGTAGGCGATCTGCACCGGCGTGAAGCCCAGGGTGTGGAAGTGCAGCAGCACCAGCATGCGCAGGGCGCCGTCGGTCAGCATGAACGCCCAGTAGGCGCCGGTGACGACGAGGTAGGCGGCCAGTCCCTGCGGCTTCGCGGTCGTGTCGGTCATCGAGAATGCCCTGCCGCTACACGCGCGCGGCGACGTGCAGCAGCACGTCGCCCAGGCGGTTGGCGTAGCCCCACTCGTTGTCGTACCAGGCGTAGACCTTGAGCTGGGTGCCGTTCACGACCATCGTGCTCGGCCCGTCGACGATCGCCGAGCGCGGGTCGCCGCGGAAGTCGCTGGAGACCAGCGCCCGATCCTCGTAGCCCAGGATGCCGGCGAGCGGCCCGCTTGCGGCCGCCGCCGCGAACGCCGCGTTGACCTCCTCCGCGGTGGTCGCGCGTTCGAGCTCGAACACGCCGTCGGTGAGCGAGCCGGTCAAAAGCGGCACCCGCACCGCATGGCCGTTCAGCCGGCCCGCCAGCTCCGGATAGATCAGCCCGATCGCTTTCGCCGAGCCGGTCGTCGTCGGGATCAGGCTGTTGAGCGCCGAGCGCGCCCGGCGCGCGTCCTTCGCCGGCCGGTCGACGATCGTCTGGGTGTTGGTGGCGTCGTGCACCGTGGTGATGCTGCCGTGGCGGATTCCGAAGTGCTCGTGCACCACCTTGACGACCGGGGCCAGGCAGTTGGTCGTGCAGCTGGCGCCGGTGACGATATCGTAGGTCCCGGGATCGTAGGCGTCCTGGTTGACGCCGTAGACGACGTTCAGCGCCCGCGCATCGTGCACCGGCGCGGACGCCACGACCTTGCGCACGCCCGCCTTGAGATAGGGCTGCAGCTTCTCGAAAGTCTTGAACACGCCGGTGCAGTCGACCGCGACGTCGACGCCGAGGTCGGACAGCGGCAGTTCCTGCAGCGTCTTCTCGTGCGTCAGCCGCGGGGTGTGCCGGCCGACCGCGAGCCGCCCGTCGCCGGCCGCGACCGGCACCGCCCAGCGGCCCTGGACCGTGTCGAATTCCAGCAGCTGGGCGTGCAACGCCGCGTCGCCCACGGGATCGTTCAGCAGCACGAGCTCGACGTCCGCGTCCCGGTCGACCAGGGCGCGCACCAGCAGCTTGCCGATCCGCCCCAGCCCGTTCACCGCCACCTTCACCGCCATCGCAACCACCGCTCCCGCATCCGCCGTCAACCAGTCTGGACGGCAGACTTACAACGGTTCGACGATGGTCAAAATGAAGAAATGATGACAGCTGGCCGGGTTTACCCGACGCGCGCCGGTACCGGCCGCGGCCCGCCGGCGTCGATCCGCCTGAACACCGCCATCTGGCTGGAGGTCCCCAGGCGCGGATGCGCTGGGCCGATGTCGTGCAGACTGGCGGTGTAGCCGTGCGCGGCGGCGAGACGGCCGGCCCACTGGCGCATCTGTGCGCGCGACCATTCGAACCGGTGGTCGGGATGGCGGAACCGGCCTTCCGGGCGGCCGTAGAGCGGGTTGTAGTCGGCGTTCGGCGTGGTCACGACCAGCACGCCGGGGCGCAGCACGGCGAACACGCCGTGTTCCAGCGCCGACAGGCGGGCCGGGTCGACGTGCTCGATCGTCTCCACCAGCGCCGCGGCGTCGAACCCGGCGAGGGTCCGGTCGGGGCGCAACAGGTCGCCCTGCACCAGCCGCACCCGCTCGCCGTCGGGCAGCCCCTGCGGCGCCAGCGCCGCGCGCGCCTTGCGCAGTTCGCCCGGATCGACGTCGACCCCGACGATCTCGCGCGGCCAGTCGGCCTGGGCCAGCCGGACCAACAGCGGCCCCGGCCCGCAGCCGAGATCGAGCACCCGCTCAGCCCCGGCGTCGCGCAGCACCGCCATCACGGCGTCCAGTCGCTGGACGTTCTGCAGCACGCGGCACCTCGCTCCATGGGAGCATCTTAGGTTTCCCAGCTTATACCGGGGATTCCACCCTCACCTGTCCTCTCCCGTCGAGGGAGACTTTTTGCGCGGCTGTCGGGATACCCGTCAGGGATCCTTCGAGACGACCGGCTTCGCCGGTCTCCTCAGGATGAAGTTGTATGTTTTTCAATAAGATAACTTCATGCTGAGGAGCTTTGCGTAGCAAAGCGTCTCGAAGCATCCCTGACGGGTGCTGATGCGCCTCGTGCAAAAGTCTCCCGCCGAAGGAGAGGGACCCGCCGGGATGCCGTGCGCGCGCGGCCGCCGCGGTGTTACTTCAGCTCGCGGGTCAGGAAGTCGCTGAGCGCCGCCCAGGAGCGCAGGTCGGCTTGCGGGTGGTAGCGCTCCTGGCTGGTCCAGACGGTGAAGGCGTGGCGGGCGCCGCCGTAGAGCTCGACGCGGTAGTCGGCGCCCGCTTCGTCCAGGCGCTGGGTCAGGTCGGCCACGTCGTCCAGGCCGGAGACGCTGTCCTGCGTGCCGTGCAGGATCAGAAGCGGCCCCTGGACGTCGGCATAGTCCTGGCCGTCCGGCGTGCCCAGACCGCCGTGGAACGGCACGAAGCCGTCGAGGTCCGCGCCCGAGCGCGCCAGCTCCAGCACCGCGGAACCGCCGAAGCAGTAGCCGATCGCCACCACCTTGTCGGCGCTGGCCCCGTCCAACTCGGCGATCCGGTCGAGCGCGCCCTGCATGCGCGCGCGCATCGCTTCGCGGTCCTGGTAGAGCGCGCCGCTCTCGCGCTTCTTGCCTTCCAGCGTGTCCGGGCGCACGCCCTCACCGTACAGGTCGGCGGCGAAGGCGGCGTAGCCCTGCTCCGCCAGCATCTGCGCGCGCCGGCGTTCGTAGTCGCCCAGGCCGTCCCAGTCGTGGATGATCATCACCGTGGGCTGGTTCTCGCCGAGCGCGGTGTTGCGGGCGTAGTAGCCCTCGTAAGTCTCGCCGTTCACCTCGTAGGTGACCGACTCGCCGACGATGTCGGCGGCCGCCGGACTGGCCAGCAGGGCGAGCGCCGCGAGCGCGGGCGCCGCTGCGGCGGCGGCCTTGTGCGTGAACTGCATGACGTCGTGCCTCCCTTGGTTATCTAAGCGCCGGGTCCGCGCCCGGGGCAACGCCAAGGATGCGTGCTGCGGGCACCCAGGGCAACGCGGGCGCGATCAATTGACCGTTTCCCGGCGCCCCGCGGACAGCCGGCGGCGGACCAGGCGGCCGCGCCGGCGCGGCCGCCGGTCGCGCGACCACGCGAGCAGACGCGCGTGCACACGCCGGCGCACACGGCGCATCCAGCCGACGTCGTCGGACAGCAGCGCGAGCCCGACCGGCAGCATCCAGATGCCCAACACGGGCAGGAACCACAGAAAGCTGCCCGCGATGAACGCGACCGCCAGCCCGCGCCGGGCCCAGGGCGAGCGGCCGCGGCGGACCTGCCGGTCGGCCTGCACCGCGTGGTGCAGGGCGTGCGAGACGCCGCGCTTGAGGGAGCGAACAAGGGTCATGGCCCGTCGGGCGCCTTTCTGTGCTGAGGCGGCGGCGCGGTCGCGGACCGCCCGTAGTCGTAAGCCGGCGACTCACTATACGCGGGAACCGGCGGTCGGATCACGGCTTGTCCCCGCGTGTCCGCGAATTTACATGGGCGGGACCGGCATTAACCGTGTGCCGGTCCCGCGTTCCGAGGCCGCCGACGCGCCGCCCGCGCGCAACGACCGCGACCTGCCGGACGCGACGCCCCGATAACGATTTTCGTAGGAGACCCGCGATGCGCGCGATCCTCGCCCTGTCGGCCGCCTTCCTGATCGGCGCGGCCGTCACCAACCTGCCGGTGACCCGCACCGCGTTCAGCCAGAACGACGGCGACGGCGTGAGCCTGGAGGACCTGCAGGCCGTGATGAAGCAGGTTCAGGGCACCTACGTCGAAGACGTGTCCCGCGAGAAGCTGATCCGGTCCGCGATCGACGGCATGGTGTCCGACCTGGACCCGCACTCCGGCTACCTCTCGCCGGAGCAGTTCAAGTCGATGCAGGTGAACACTCAGGGCGAATACGGCGGCCTCGGCCTGCGGGTGACCGAGCAGGAGGACGGCTTCATCGAGGTGATCGCCCCGATCGAGGGCACGCCGGCCTCGGCCAGCGACATCAAGGCGGGCGACCTGATCGTCGGCGTCGCCGGCACACCGACCCGGCAGCTCGACCTGAGCGAGGCGGTCGAGATGATGCGCGGCGAGCCGGGCAGCGAGATCACGATCACCTTGCGCCGCGACGGCCAGGAGCCGTTCCAGGTCACCCTGCAGCGCGAGAACGTCACGATCGAGCCGGTGCGCGCGCGGGCGTTCCAGCAGATCGGCTACCTGCGGATCACCCGCTTCAACGAGCAGGCCGGCTCGGCCGTCTCCGACGCAATCGACGACGCTGCGCCAGGACAAGATCGACGGCGAGATGCGCGGGCTGGTGCTGGATCTGCGCAACAACCCGGGCGGGCTGCTGAAACAGGCGATCAAGGTCTCCGATGTCTTCCTGGACGACAAGGAAGTGGTGTCCGCCCGCGGGCGCGGCGGCAGCGTGTCGAAGAGCTACAGCACGCAGGCCGGCCGCCAGGTCGGCGACATCCCGATCGTGGTGCTGGTCAACGCCGGCTCCGCCTCGGCGAGCGAGATCGTCGCCGGCGCGCTGCGCGACCACGACCGGGCGATCGTCATGGGCACCCGCAGCTTCGGCAAGGGCTCGATCCAGACCGTCAAGCCGCTGGACAGCGGCGGCGCCCTGCGCCTGACCACCGCGCGCTACTACACGCCCAGCGGCGACAGCATCCAGGCCCAGGGGATCAAGCCGGACATCCAGGTCGCCCAGGCGGAAATCAAAAAGAAGCAGGCAAACCGCAGCCTGCGCGAACAGGACCTGCGCGGCGCCCTGGAACGCGAGGGTGAAGGCGGCGAGCCGCAAGGCCAAAGCGGCGAGCCGCAAGGCGCCGACAGCGAAAGCAAGCAAGAAAGCGGGGATGGCGCCAACCGGCTGGCCCAGGACTACCAGCTGAACCGCGCCGTCACCCTGCTGCGCGGCGTGGCGCTGATGGACCGCAAGGAGGGCTAAGGCCCGGTCCACCAAGCGGATACGAAAAGGGCCCGCGGCTAGGGCAAGATGCGGGAAGGTGGAATCACCTTCCAGCTGAATCTTGCTCTCTCTTCAAGAAGTTAGAGCGACATTCAGCTCGAAGGCCGGTTCGGCCTTCGAGCATGTCGCTCTAGACCGGCCGCGGGCCCTTTTTGATTCGCCGAACCTCACTGAAACCGGCGGAAACCGGTGGGCGAGGCCGGAAGAAGATTCTGAGGAGTCCGGCGCAACCGGGCGACGACAGGATCGCTCTCGCTGCCTAGCGTGCGTGTACACTCCAGCCGAGCGGGCCTGCCGTGCCTGGGCAGATGCTGAAACGGGATCACGTTCAGGAGAGAGCGACCATGCAAGCCGGTCGGCTCACATTTGCTCAGTTCTTCGCCCATGCCGGCGCGCCGTTGGACTGCAGCCGCTTTTCCAAGCGCGTCAGGAGGGCCTCGACCTGGCCGCCGTTCTGCTCGATCACGCTGGAATACTCGCTGCGCAGGGTGATCGCCATCGACACGCCCTCGGCCATGATGTCGACGATCTCGAAACTGCCGTCATCGGTCGGACGGACGCGCCAGGCGAGCTTGACCGGCGCGCGGTCGGGGACGTCGACGCGGGTGATCACGCGCGCCACGCCCTTGGCCTGCGGGTCGGCGATCGCGCGCTCGATCGTCACCTGGTCCATCGACAGGTGCTGGAACGTCGGCAGGAAGCGGGTCAGCGCGACTTCGCGCAGCAGGGTCATGAACCGTTCGCGCTGCTGCTCGCTCGCCACCCGCCAGTAGCGGCCGAGCACGAAGCGCGCCAGATCGCGCCCGGCGAAGTTCTCCTCCAGGATGTCGCGCGCGCGCTCGGCCCGCTCGGCCGCGGATAATATCTTCAGGGCTCAGTCGGTCGATCGCGGTTTGCGACAATTCGGTAATGTAGCGCGACGCGCCCTCGGCGAGCGCCGCGTCGCTCTCGGCGTTGCCGTTTTGCGCGCTCGCCGCGCCGGGCGCGGCGACCGCGAGCAGCAGGGCGGCGAAAGCGGCGCTCAGGTTGCGCAGCAGGGTCCTTCGCCGGACGCCCGGGGTCTGGCGTACACCGTTCAGGCTGATCATAGGTGGTCTATCCTGTGTGATTGGATGGCAAGCCGTTAACGACTTAGGCTGAGGTTAGCAGGTGGGTCAAACCCCGGCCAGCCGCCCCCCGGCCGGTGCGGCCGGCACGCCGGGAGACGGCCTCGACGCTGCGCTAGGGCCGGTTTAGACTCCCAAAGCCCGGTGTCATGGCCCGACGTGCCGCCGCGGCGCCACCCCGGGTACGCAAAAACCACGCTGTAGCATCCCCAACACGCCTGACGTGACGCACATCCGCTAACCGACGCATCCAGGGAGTCGAAGGTCGACCGTGAGCGTGAGCGAGCACAGCAAATCCGAGGTCGAGCAGGACCTCGCCGAAGCGATGGTACGGGTGCTCGAACTCGAGGTGTCGGCCGACGAGATCGATCCGGACGCCGCGCTGTTCGGCGAGGGCCTGGGGCTGGACTCGATCGACGCGCTGGAGTTGTCGCTGGAGGTCAGCCGCCGCTACGGCGTCGAGATCAAGGCGGAGGACGAACGCAACGCGCGCATCTTCGCCTCGCTGCGGGCGCTGGCGCGCCACGTGCAGGACCACCGGACGAAATGACCGCGGCCCGGCCATGACCCCAACCAGCGCCGCGCGGCCCGATGCCCCGGCGCGCGCCCACCCGCGAACGCTGGTCGTGCGCGGCCTAATCGCGCTCGCCGCGCTCGTCGCCGTGCACCTGTCCCTGCTCGCCGACCGCGGCGCGCTGGCGCTCGCCTGTCTGGTCTGGGGCGTGGCGGCGGCCATGCTGTTCAACGCGCTCGGCGCACGCGGGCGCAAACGCGTGGGCTTGGCCGTTGGCGCGGTCGGCATCGCCGGGCTGGGCGCGCTGCAGGCGGCGGCCCCGGCGTTCGACCCGACAGTCGCGATCGTGCTGCCGCCCACGCTGGGTAACCTCGCGGTCAGTTCGGTGTTCGCCTACACCCTGCTGCCCGGGCACGAACCGGCGATCCTGCGGGTGGCCCGGGTGTCGCGCGGGCAGGTGCCGGACGACCTGGCGGCGCACGCCCGCCGGGTGACCTGGGTCTGGGCGATCCTGCCGGCCGCGATCGGGCTGACGGCGCTGAGCGCGCTGGCGCTGGCCGGGCTCAGCGCATGGTCGTGGATCGCCAACGTCGCCAACCCGGTCGTGCTGCTCGCGACATTCCTGGGCGAACATCTGGTGCGCGGCTGGAAATTCCCGCAGTACGGGCGCCCGTCAGTGATCTGGACGCTGTCGGTGATGCTGGACAAGCGCGCGTGGCCGCTGCCACAACGCGGCCATGCGTAGCGATATCGCCCAACCCGCCGATGCCCCGCCCTGGCCGGCGATCGCCCCCTACGCGCCGAACCGTCCAGCCATCCACACCAAGGACGGTCCGGTTTCCCAGGGGACGCTGCTGGCGCGCGCGCAAGGGTTGGCGCGCCACCTCGACGAGGTGCTGCCGGCCGGCGCGCAGCTCGCCAACTATTGCGAATGCCGGGTGGCGTTCACGGTCGCGCTGTTGGGCAGCTGGCTGGCCGGCCGGTCCGTGGTGCTGCCGCCGGACCGCACCGACCACACCCTGCGCCTGCTGACCCGGACGTTCGATCCGCTGGTCGTGCTGGCGGAGACCGGCTGCGCGATGGACCTGCCCGACCCGATCCTGGTCGACACCGTCACCGCCGACGGCGACCCGCCGGCGCAGGCGCCGCGCCTGCCCGGCGACCTGCTGGCCGCGCGGGTGTTCACCTCCGGCTCCACCGGCACGCCGGAGATGAACGACAAGACCTTCGCGATGCTGGCCGCGGGCGGCAAGACCATCCCGGCGATGCTGACGCTGGACCGGCTGGGGCGGGCGAACGTCGTCGCCACGGTCCCCAGCCAGCACATGTACGGTTTCGAGACCACCGCGCTCTACGCGCTGCAGGGCGGCGCCGCCGCGCATGCCGGCCGCCCGATGTATCCGGCCGACCTGGCGCAGGCGCTGTCGGACGTGCCGGCGCCGCGCGTGCTGGTGACCACGCCCACCCACCTGCGCGCGCTGGTCGATAGCGCGGTGGCGCTGCCGCCAATCGAGCACGCGATCTCCGCGACCGCGCCGTTGGGCGCGGCGCTGGCGCGCGCGGCGGAAGACCGGCTGGGCGCGCCGGTGCGCGAGATCTACGGCTTTACCGAGGCGGGCTCGGTCGCCGGCCGGCGCACGGTCGACGGCGACGTCTGGCAGATGCGCGGCGACTACGTCGCCCGCACCGTGCCGGGGCCGGACGGCGACCGGGCGCTGGTGCACTGCCCGGCGGTCGGCCAGGACGTCGCGTTCCCCGACGTGGTCGAGGTGTTGGACGGCAATCGCATCCGCCTGAAGGGCCGCGCGCAGGATTTGGTCAACGTGGCCGGCAAGCGCGCCTCGCTGAGCGGCCTCGCGGCCCAGCTGATGGAGATCGAGGGCGTCGAGGACGCGGTGTTCGTCCAGCCCGGGACCGACAGCGGGGCCGGGCGGGTCGGCCGGCTGCTCGCCTTCGCGGTCGCGCCCGGCTGGAACCGGGAGGCGCTGCGCCAGGCGCTGCAGCAGCGCCTGGACCCGGCGTTCGTGCCCCGCCGGCTGGTGCTGGTCGAGAGCCTGCCGCGCAACGCGACCGGCAAGCTGCTGCGCCAGGACCTGGAGCGGCTGGTCACCGACCACACCGGGCGCCCGGCGTGAGCGACGCGCCGCTCGCCACCACCGACCTGCGGGTCGAGCGCGACGATCCGTGCCTGACCGGCCACTTCCCGGACCGGGCGGTAGTCCCGGCGGCGGCGATCCTGGACCGGCTGGCCGCCTGGCTGACCGACGCCGCGCAGACGCCGGTCCAAGGGGTCGCCCGCGCCCGGATCAAGCTGGCCCTGCTGCCCGGAACAACCTGGCAGGTCGCGGCCCAGCCCCCGGCCGAGGGGCGGATCAAGGTCACCTGCACCCAGGACGGCCGCACCGCGATGACCGCGACCTTCGTCGTCGGCGGCGGGGACGACGACGAGATAATCGACGCCGGGGCCGGCGGATGAACGGGCGCGGCGCCGAAGCACCGCCGGCCGGTCCGCAGTGGCGCCGGCTGCCCGAACGCGGCACGCCGGCGATCACGCGCATCTACATGCGGCTGTGCCTCGCCCTCGGGCGGACGCCGGCGCGCCCGATCCTGTTCGCGATCGCGGCGTACTTCCAGCTGTCTTCGCCGGTCGCCCGGCGCGCCTCGCGCCGCTACCTGGCGCGCGTGCTGGACCGCCGCTCGGGCGCGCGCGACACCTTCCGGCACATCCTGACCTTCGCCAGCACGATCATGGACCGGGTGTTCTTCCTGTCCGGCCGGGACAAGTCGCTGGAACTGGAGGTGCACGGGGCCGAACACTTCGACGCGCTGCGCGCCGAGGGCCGCGGGTTTTTCCTGATGAGCGCGCATCTCGGCAGTTTCGAGGCGATGCGCGCGCTGGGGCGCTCGCGCGGCGACCTGCCGATCAAGATCCTGATGTACGTCGACAACGCCGAGCGGCTGAACGCGGTGCTGTCGGATCTGAACCCGGCGGTGATGGCGAACGTGATCCCGCTCGGCCGGCCGGACGCGATGCTGGAGGTACGCGACTGGATCGACCGCGGCGGCATCGTCGGCGTGCTCGCCGACCGCAGCACCGCGGGCGAGAAGCTCACCACGGTGGACTTCCTGGGCACGCCCGCGCCGTTCCCGCTCGGCCCCTGGCTGCTGGCGGCGACGCTGGAGGCGCCGGCGCTGCTGAGCTTCGCGCTCTACCAAGGGCACGGGCGCTACGCGGTGCACTTCGAGCCGTTCGCCGATCCCGTATCGGCCCCGCGCGGGCAGCGCCGGACGGCCGCGGCAGCCTACGCCCGCGCCTACGCCGACCGGCTCGCGGCCTATTGCCGGCACGCGCCCTACAACTGGTTCAACTTCTACGACTTCTGGGGCGAGGAGCAGCCCGACCCGGAAGTCGCCGAGCGCCGGCGGACCTAGGCCGATGGCAGCACGCCTGATCGCCTGGCTGCGCCCGCTCCTGGTGCTGGCCCTCTTGGCCGGGCTGGGGGCGGCGATCCTGACCCAGGTGCCGGTGCGCGCGGACCTGTCGATCCTGCTGCCGGAGCGGCAGTCCGAAGACCTCGCCCTGCTGCAGCGCGCCCTGCGGGAAGGGCCGGCCAACCGCACCGTGATGATCGGCCTGAAGCCGGCGACGCCGCCGGCCGGGTCGGCGGCGCGCGCCGACAAGCTGGCCGCGATCAGCACCGCGATGAAGCGCGAACTGCAGGCGAGCGGTCTGTTCGAGCGGGTCGCCAACGGCCGGCTCTCGCTCAACGACGCCGCGCTTCAGCCGTTTCTGGACCACCGTTACCGCCTGAACCCGTCGCTTGGCGCGGACGCGTTCAGCGCGGACGGGCTGGGCCGCGCGTTCGACCGGCTGCTGAGCGAGCTGCGCGGACTGGGCTCCCCGCTGGTCGAGCGGATCATGCCGCGCGATCCCACGCTGCGCGCGTTCGAGGTCGCCCGGCTGTGGCGCGGCGACAGCGGCCCCCGCACGCGAAACGGCGTCTGGGTCGGGCGCGAGGGCGATCGTGCCGTGCTGCTGGCGCGCAGCCGGCGCGCGGCGTTCGACGCCAGCGGCCAGGCGAAGGTGCTGGCGGCGATCGATGCCGCGTTGCGCGCGGTCGAAGCCGAGCACGGCGCGGTCGAGGCGGTGCGCTCCGGCCCCTCGGTGATCGCGGTGGAGAGCCGCAACACTGCGCAGTCGGAATCCCGGCGGCTGCTGATCTGGTCGCTGCCGGCGGTCGCGCTGATCCTGCTGGCGGCCTTCCGGCGGGCGAGCGTGCTGGTGGCAAGCGCGGTCCCGCTCGCCGCCGGGTTCGTCGCCGGGGCCGCCGCCGTCGCCGCGGCGTTCGGCGAGATCCTGGCGCCCACGCTCGGCTTCGGCGCGATCCTGATCGGGGTGGGCGTGGACTATCCCGCTGCACCTGTTCGCCCACCGCCGCCCGGGCGAAGCCGCGACGGCGAGCGCCCGGCGGATCTGGCCGGCGCTGTCGCTCGGGGCGGCGACCACGGCGATCGGCTTCCTGCCGTTGGTGCTGTCCAGCTTCCCGGGCGTGGCGCAGCTGGGCGTGTTCACCCTGGCCGGGCTGCTGACGGCCGCGGCGGTGACGCGCTGGCTGCTGCCCTGGCTGGTCCACCCCGTGCCCCTGCCGCGCGCGGAAGCGCTGTGGGACCGTCTGGTGCCGCTGCACGCGGCACTCGGTCGGCTGCGCGGCCCCGCCCTGCTGCTGGCCGCCGTGGCCGGCGGCTGGCTGGCGCTGCAGGGCCCGGCGGTGTGGCAGGACGACCTGCGCGCGCTGAGCCCGATCCCGGAAGCGCGCAAGCAGATCGACCAGGGCCTGCGCGCCGATCTGGCGGCGACCAACCCGCGCTACCTGATCACGGTCGACGCGCCGGACACGCAGACGCTGCTGCGCCGCCAGGAGGCGCTGCGCCCGATGCTGGACCGGCTGCGTCAGCAGGGCGCGATCGCCAAGGTCGACTTGCTGGCCCGCTACCTGCCGAGCGCCGAGCGCCAGCGCGCGCGCCTGGACGCCCTGCCCGACGCCCAGACGCTGCGCCAGCGCCTGGAGACCGTGCTGGCCGACCGGCCGTTCTCGCCCGGGACGTTCGAGCCGTTCGTGGCGGACGTGGCGGCGGCCCGGCAGGCCGGTCCGCTGCGGCCATCGGACATCTCCGCGCCCGTACTGCGGACCCGCCTGGAGACGCTGTCGGTCGAGACCGCCGACGGCGTGCGCGGCTTCGGTTTCATCGAGGGCCTGCGCGACGAGACGCAACTGCAGGCCGCGCTGGCCGACGTCGCCGTGCCCGGCGTGCGCCTCCTGGACATCAAGAGGGAGACGGAAGCCCTGATGCAGGGCTACCGCGACGAGACGCTGCGCTGGATCGCGCTGGGCGCCGTGCTGGGGCTGGGCGCCCTGGCGCTTGGCCTGCGCGCGGCGCGGCCGGTCGGGCAGGTCGGCGCGAGCGTGCTGGTCTCGGTCGCGCTGTCGGCGGCGCTGCTGGTCGCGCTCGGCACACCGCTCACGCTGTTCCACCTGTTGGGCCTGATGGTGGTGGCCGGGCTTGGGCTGGACTACGCGATCTTCCTGCGCCAGGCGGTGCGCGACGGCGCGGACGACCCCGCGGCCGGCCGCGACGGCCGGCGCAGCGTGGTGGTCTGCGCGCTCACCAGCGTGTCGGTGTTCGCCGTGCTGTCGACCGCGGCGATCCCGATGCTGGGCCAGCTGGGCGCGACCGTCACCCTGGGCGCGGTGGTGTCCCTGTTGTGCGCGCTGGTGTTCACGGGCGAGAAACGCGCCCATGTTACAGTGCGCGATGCCTGACGCGACCCCGTACGCCACGACGACGCCACTCCGCCCGTGACCCCGCTCGCGATCACCGCGCTTTCCAGCGTCAACGCGCTCGGCACCGGGCTCGCCGCCACGGCCGAGGCCTTGCGGGCGAACCGCGGCGCGCTCAGCCCCAACGACTACGAGGACGCCCGGATCGACACGCACATCGGCCGTGTCGACGGAGTCGAGGACGTGCGGCTGCCGCCCGAGCTCGCGCGGTTCGACTGCCGCAACAACCGCCTGGCGGAGATGGCGATCCGCGCCGACGGCTTCGAGGCGGCGGCCGCCGACGCGATCGCCCGCTACGGCGCCCACCGGGTCGCGCTGATCCTGGGCACCTCGACCTCGGGCGTGCGCGAGGGCGAGCGCGCCTTCGCCAACCGCGATCCCGCGACCGACGCCCTGCCGGCGGACTTCCGCTTCCACGAGACGCACGACCACCACGCCCTCGCCTGGTACGTCGCCGAGCGGCTGGGGATCGCGGGCCCGGCGATGACGGTCTCCACCGCCTGCTCCTCCTCCGCCAAGGTGTTCGCCGACGCCGAGCAACTGATCGCGGCCGGCCTGGTCGACGCCGCGATCGTCGGCGGCGCGGACTCGCTGTGCCTGATGACGCTCTACGGCTTCCGCTCGCTGGAGCTATTGGACACCGGCCCGGCCAAGCCGAACGACGCCAACCGGCGCGGCATCTCGATCGGCGAGGGCGCCGGCCTGGCGCTGGTCGAGCGTCCCACGTTGGCGGCGCGCCCGGCGCTCGCCCGGCTGCTCGGCTACGGCGAGAGTTCGGATGCCCACCACATGTCCGCCCCGCACCCCCAAGGCCTGGGCGCGGAACTGTCGATGCGCGAGGCGCTGCACCGCGCCGGGCTGAATCCGGCCGCCGTCGACTACATCAACCAGCACGGCACCGGCAGCACCCAGAACGATCGCAGCGAAGCCCAGGCGATCGCGCGGATCTTCGGGCACGCGATCGCGTGCAGCTCGACCAAGGGGGCGACGGGGCACACCCTGGGCGCGGCCGGGATCGTCGAGACGGCGATCTGCGTCGCCGCGCTCGCCCACGGCTTGCGCCCCGGCAACGCCAACCTGGAGACGCTGGACCCCGAGATCGAGATGGCCGTGCAGCCCGAAAGCGCGCCGGCCGAGATCGCGGTCGCGCTGATGAACTCCTTCGGCTTCGGCGGCAGCAACTGCAGCCTGCTGCTGGGCCGGGGCGAGGCGGCCCCGCCCCAGCCGGGAGGCGCGTCATGATCGAGACCGCGCTGCTTGGCGTCGGCCTGCACGGGCCCGGCATGGTCGGCTGGCCGGACGGCGGCGACGTGCTCGCCGGGCGCACGCCCTACGACGCCGCCGACACGCCCGCCCCGCGGCCGGAGAACCTGAGCCCGCGCGAGCGCCGGCGCGTCTCGCAGGCCGTCCGGCTGGCGCTTGCGGTCGGGCAGGAAGCGGTCGGCCACGCGCGCGTCGACCCGGCCGACCTCCCCTCGGTGTTCGGCTGGGCGCACGGCGACGGCACCACCGTCCAGCGCATCCTGATGGAGCTGTCGACCGACGAGCGCCACGTCTCGCCCAAGGACTTCCACCACTCGGTGCACAACGTCGCGGTCGGCTACTGGGCGATCGCGACCGGCTGCCATCGCGCCTGCACCAGCGTCACGGCCGCGCGCGACACCTTCGCGAGCGCGCTTTTGAAGGCGATGGCCCAGGTGCACAGCGACGGCGACCCCGTGCTGCTGGTGCTCTGCGACACGCCGTTTCCCGAGCCGCTCAACACCGTCTGTCCGGTGGGCGCGCCGCTCGGCATCGGCCTGGTGCTGGCCCCGGCCGGCACGCGCGGCGCCAAGGCCGGCCTCACCGCGGACTTCGCCGCCGGCGCGGTCGAGCCGACGCCGCCCGACCTGCCCGCGCTGCACGATCTCTGGCGGCAGAACGCCGCCGCGCGCGCCCTGCCCCTGTTGGCCGGCCTGGCGCGGGCGGAGGCGACGCACCTGACCCTGCCCTACGGCGACCGCGCGCATCTGGACCTGGCGCTCGCGCCATGCTGACCGGCGGGCTGCTCGGCCGCGACGGGATCGCCGCGCGCATCCCGCACGCCGGGCCGATGGTGCTGCTGGACACGATCGTCGCGAGCGATGCCGAGACGATCCTGGCGCGCACCGAAAGCCACCGGCGGCCCGACAATCCGCTGCGCCGCGACGGCCAACTGCACGCGATCGCGGGCAGCGAGTACGGCGCCCAGGCGGCGGCGGTGCACGGCCCGCTGCAGGCCGGGCCGGAGGCGACGGCCCGGCCCGGCATGGTCGTCTCGCTGCGCGAAATGCGTTGGACGCGCGCCCGTCTGGACGATATCGACGGTCCGCTGGAGGTGCGCGCGACCCGTCTGATGGGGGACACGCGCCAGCTCGCCTACGCCTTCACGCTCGCCCACGCCGGCGACACGCTGGTCGAGGGGGAACTCGGGATCATCCTGTCGTGAGCCGC
This sequence comes from Rhodovibrio sp., assembly GCA_034521655.1. Classification (GTDB taxonomy): domain Bacteria; phylum Pseudomonadota; class Alphaproteobacteria; order Kiloniellales; family Rhodovibrionaceae; genus Rhodovibrio. The sequence goes on along the minus strand of JAXHMD010000033.1, from coordinate 40,718 downwards.
ACGCCATGAACGACCGACAGCCGCGCCGGGCGCTCGTCACCGGCGGCAGCGGGGCGATCGGCGGGGCGATCTGCCGGACCCTGGCGGCCCAGGGCGCGGAGGTGATCGTCCACGCCAACGCCAACCGTGCCGCCGCCGAGGCCTGCGCCGAGGCGATCCGGGCCGACGGCGGCCGGGCGCAGGCGATCGCCTTCGACGTCACCGACGCGGACGCGACCGAGGCCGCGCTCGCCGAGCTCGCCGCCGACGGCCCGATCCGGATCGTGGTGCACGCCGCCGGCGTCCACGCCGACGCTCCGATGGCCGGGATGGACCGGGCGAGCTGGAACCGGGTGGTCGACGTCTCGCTCAACGGCTTCTACAACGTCGTCCAGCCGCTGCTCCTGGGGATGACGCGCGGGCGCTGGGGCCGGGTGATCGCGGTCTCCTCGATCTCCGGGATCCTGGGCAACCGCGGCCAGACCAACTACGCCGCCGCCAAGGCCGGCCAGCACGGCGCGATCAAGTCGCTGGCGCAGGAAATGGCGAGCCGCGGCATCACCGCCAACGCCGTCGCCCCCGGTGTGATCGCCACGCCCGAGACGCAGGCCAGCTTCGACGACGCCCGGATCAAGGACCTGGTCCCGATGCGCCGCGCCGGGCGGCCGGAGGAGGTCGCCGAGCTGGTCGGCTTCCTCGCCTCCGACCGGGCGTCCTACGTCACCGGCCAGGTGATCGCGGTCGCCGGCGGGCTGGCGTGAGGCCGCTCGCCGCCTTTCGAGCATGTCACATCTCGTCGGCCGTCGAACGCCGACCGTCGGCGCGCAACACGCGCACCAGCGCCGCCGGGTCGAGCCCGCGGGCCAGCAGCTTGCCCGCCACCATGACCGCGATCGCCGCGCTATCGACGACCGGGCGGTAGTAGCTGTGCCGCGGCGCGCGGGCGGGATAGACCGCCGGGACCGGCACCTCGACGATCCGCCAGCCCTGCCGCGCGGCCTCGATCAGGACCTCGCTCTCGAACACGAACCCGTGCCGGCGTCCGGTCAGGCCAAGCGCCGCCGCCACCCCCGTGGGATAGACGCGCAGGCCGCATTGGGTATCGCCGATCCGTTGGCCGGCCGCCCAGGAGATGAAGAAGCCGGCGATCCGGTTGGCGATCCGCCGCGCCCTCGGCATCCGGGCGGCGTCGTTCACCCGGCTGCCCAGCACCAGGGTGTCGGCGCCAGCGCACTGCAGCAGACGGGGGATGTCGCGCGCCCGGTGCTGGCCGTCCGCGTCCAGGGTCACGGCGGCGTCGAATCCGGCCTCCCGGGCCGCGTGCAGCCCGTCGATCAGGCTGCGGCCCTTGCCGGCGTTCTTCGCGTGGCGGACCAGCCGGACGTCGAGCCGCCGCGCCTCCACCGCCGTCGCGTCGGCGGAGCCGTCGTCGACCACGATCACGTCCGGCAATTGGGCGCGCACCCTGCGGATCAGATCGCCCACCGTCGCCGCCTCGTTGTAGGCGGGAATCAACGCCACGCACCGGTCAACCGCCGGCGCGTCGCGTTCCAGCGTCCCCGGCTCCGCCGCGGGGGCCGTGCGCGCGCGGCCGGCGTCGCGCGCCTGCAAACGGGGATCGTCGGGCGGGCGCGCGTCGCGCGGCGTCATTCCGCGGGTTCCGGCTGCCGCAAGCGCGATCTCGGCGGCTGGCCGTCGCGCCGCTCTTCCAGGCGGTAAAACAGGCGAAAGGCGGCCAGCCGCAGGTCGAGGCCCAGACCGTGCCGGGTGTCGCCGGCCAGCACCGACAGCACGGCCCGGCGCACGCCCAGGACGTTTTGCGGATGCATGAACATGCGCTGCAAGGCCGGCGTGTTGAACCGGCGGATAAACCAGGAGATCCGCTTCAGGTCGCCGTCGACCCCCTTCTTGTGCCGCCGCAGCAGGCGGTCGGCCTTCGCCGGGCGGTCGAGCAGGCCGTCGATCGCCGCGGCGGCCGTCTCAGCCCCGGTCATCGCCAGGTGAACGCCGCTGGAGAACACCGGATCGACGAAGCAGTAGCTGTCGCCCAGCAGCAGGTAGCCGTCGCCGTACATCCGGTCGGCGCGGTAGCTGTAGTTGCCGGCCCCGCGCACCGGGGTCACGCGCTCGGCATTCCGGACCATCTCCCAGACTTCCGGGCTGCGCCGCAGCGTCTCAGCATAGAAATCCTCCAGGCTGCCCTGCCGGCGCTTGAAGTGATCCGGGCCGCAGACCGCGCCCACCGACACGCGCCCGTCCGGCAGCGGGATCATCCAGATCCAGCCCCGGTCGAACCAGCACACCGCGATCGAGCCGTCGAGCGCCCAGCGGTCGCGCGGCACGCCGCGCAGGTGGGCGAAGATCGCCGCGGTGTTGTGCGTGCGGTCGGGATGGCGGGTGGCGAGCCGGCGCGCCAGCACCCCGTCGCGCCCGGAAGCGTCGATGACGAAGCGCGCCCGGTCGGTGCGCCGGCCCGATGCGTCCTGCACCGTGACGGTGCCCGCGCCCAACGCCGGATCGGCGTCCAGCACCTCGGTCTGCTGCTGCACCGCGACCCCGTTCGCCGCGGCGTTACCCAGCAGGAGCGCGTCGAACGGGGCGCGCTCGACGTGGTAGGCATGGCCGGGGCTGGGGTCGAGCGCGTCGTCGAAGCGGAACACCTGGCGCGCGCTGTGGCCGGGGCAGACGAACTCCGCGCCCGGCTTGAAGGTGCCCATGGCGCGCACTTGGTCGTGCACGCCCAGATCGTCGAGCAACGGCACGGTCTTGGGCAGGAGCGATTCGCCGACGTGGAAGCGGGGATGCTGCGCCTTCTCGTACAGCACCACCGAGCGCCCGCGCCGCGCCAGCAGCGTCGCCACCGTCGCGCCGCCCGGGCCGCCGCCGACCACGGCGACGTCGTAGGGCACGCCCGATCCGTCGGACGGGTCAGTCACCTCGGCTCCTCCCAACCTATCGGATACGTGGCCGTCGGGCCCGGCCGTCGGGGTCGGTCCGGCCGGCCCTGCGGCCCGGCCTGCAAGGTGGGCTGAACCGTCCCCGGCCGCAACCAGGACGCCGCGCGCCGCGTCGGCACCGCGGATCCCCCGGCTGCCAGCACGGGCGTGTTCTTCGACCCCGCCGCTCGCCCGGTGTCTTGCCCCACCTCGCTCAAGAGAAGCCAAGATTGCGCGGAAACGTGGTTCCGCGTGTCGGGATCTGCCGCATCAACGGTATTACCGACCTGCCGGGCCGACCTATCCTTTCGGATACTACTCATACGGACGCATACGCCTTTAAGTCTCGTCTGTGTTTTAACAAGAAACACAGTTTTATCTCAGATCAATCTCAGCATTACCTGCGGCCTAACGCTTTCTTAAGGCATTTAAGGCGAACTGACCGGGTCATTCCCACTAGGAAATTGCCATGTCGCTCTCACTCGCCGACCGCCGGGGCTACCCGGACGCCTTCCACGGCCCGCCGCCGCTGCCCGCCCAGGATACCGGCGCCGCCGCGGACGCCACCGACGCTCGGGCGCGGCAGCCCGCCGCGTCGGGCGATCCGTTGGCGGCTGCGGGCGACGACGGCGCATCCGGCGTGGGCGTGCTGCCCCGGGTCTACACCGCCTTCACCTGCGTGATCCTGCTCGCCGTGTTCGCGACCGTGGCGGCCAACGCCGGCTTCGCCGGCGCGCAGGCGGCATTGGAGACGCTCGCCGCCGAAGCCGACAGCGCGGCGACGCGCGACGCCGCGACGGCGATCGCGGCGGATCTGGCGGGGGCCAAGACGCAGGTCCTGGCGTTCGCCGGTGTGTGCGTCGTCCTCGGCCTCGGCTTCGCGACCTGGATCGGCCGCGGGCTCGCGCGGCCGCTCGCCCAGCTGTCCCAGGCCACCGTGCGTCTGGCCGGCGGCGATCACGCCGTCGCGCTGCCGGCGAGCGGGGTCGACGAACTGGCGCGGATGGGCCGCGCGCTCGAGGTGTTCCGCGACAACGCCCGGGAAGTCGCGCGCCTGCAGGCCGAAGAAAAACGACTTCAGGCGGAACGCGACCGGGAGCTGCGCCAGCTGCTGGAGCGGCTGTCGGGCGAGGTCGACCGCGTCGCGACCGACGCCGACCGGCGCATGGACGACGTGCGCGGCGAGTTCGGCCGGATGTCTCAGACCATGGGTGAGATCGGCGGCCAGCTGGCGGGCGCGGTCGAGACGGTGCAGGGCCGGGCGACGGAAGCGCAGGCGCGCAGCGGCGAGGTGGTCGAGAGCATCGGCGCGTTCGGCGAGGCGAACCAGGAGCTGGTCGGCGAGGTGAAGGACGCCATCCAGGCGACCGAGACGGCCGCCGACCGCGGCGCGCGGATCAGCGAGAAAGTGCAGCAGCTGTCGTCCTGCACCGACGAGATCTCGCGGGTGGTGCAGTTTATCCAGGACATCGCCGAGCAGACCAACATGCTGGCGCTCAACGCCACCATCGAGGCCGCGCGGGCGGGGGAGGCCGGCAAGGGCTTCTCCGTGGTCGCCGGCGAGGTCAAGAACCTGGCGGGGCAGACCGCGACCGCGACCACCGACATCACCCAGCAGGTCGACGTCATTCAGGGATCGGTGCGCGAGGTCGCGCAGGCGATCCACGACTTGTTGGAGACGGTGGGCACGGTCACACGGTCCTCCGACAAGGTGCGCGGCGCGGTGGAATCCCAGACCGCCGGCGCCGAGGCGATCCAGGCCCGCGCCGGCACGGCGGCGGACGAGGTCGGGCGGCTGTCGGAGGAGTTCGCGCCGGTCACCCAATCGGCCGAACAGGTCACCGCCTTTGCCGGCGAGGTCGACGCCACGGCGACCCGCGGGGCCGGCCTGATCGACGACGTCCGCCGGGAGATCGCGGAAGTCGTGCGCACCCAGGTGGGCGAACTGACCGACCGGATCGCAGCCGAACGCAAGGACGCCGACGCCGCCTGAACCGCACGCGGACCGTCACACCGAACGGCCGCTGAACGCCTTTCAGAAAACCCCGAGGGACGCTTCTCATGACCGACGGCAGCCTGCTGGTACTGGCCACGCAGTACAGCTTCGCCGCGTCGTTCGCCGCGATGGCGGCGGGCACGCTCTATTTCCTGATGGAACGCGCCAACCTGACCCCGGATTACAGCCCGGTGGCGAGCCTTGCGGCGATGGTCTCGTTCGTCGCCGCGATCAACTACTACGCGATGAAGGACATGGTCGGCATGACCGGGATGGCGAGCGATCTCGCCAGCTTCCCGACCGACTTCCGCTACGTCGACTGGCTGATCACGACCCCGCTGTTGCTGGCGATGCTGCCGGTGCTGCTGGGCGGCAAACGCTTCGACACCGGGCTGATGGCCCGCCTGATCACGGCCGACGTCGGCATGATCGCGCTCGGCTACGTCGGCGAGGTGTCGATCAACACGAGCGGCGGCGGCACCATGCTGTCCTGGTGGTGCCTGTTGGGCTCGATGGTGCTGTGGTTCTACATCCTGTACGAGCTGTTCGCCGGAATCGGCCGGGCGAGCGCCGGGGCCGACGACGAGGTGGTGCGCGCGCTCGGGCTGCTGCGCAGCTTCATCGTGATCGGCTGGCTGGTCTATCCGCTGGGCTACATCGTGGCCGCGCTCGACCTGTCGGACAGCCTGCTGGTCGCGCGCGAGCTGATCTACTGCATCGCCGACGTGATCAACAAGGTCGGCTTCGGCATGGTCGCGGTCGCCGCCGCCAAGCGGATGTCCGCGCGGCAGTGGCAGGCCGGCCAGATCGCCTGATGACGACGCGCCCTGGCCCCTCCGGCGACCCGGCGGACGGGATCGCGATCCTGGGCGCCGGGCTCGCCGGGCTCAGCCTTGCGCTGCGCCTGGTCGAGGCCGGGGTGGACGCGCCGATCACCCTGCTCGAGCCGCGCACCGCCTATGCCTGCGACCGCACCTGGGGGTTCTGGGAGACCGAGCCGCACCCGTTCGCCCATCTGGTCGCCGAGCGCTGGCCCGCCTGGCGCGTGACCACGGCCGCGGCCCAGCACGTGCGCGCGGGCACGGTGCCCTACGTCCGCCTGCCTGCCGGCCGGGTCTATGTGGACGCGATGGAACGGCTGGCCCGGGCTTCGAACGTGAGCGTGCGCCACGGCGCGCGGGTCACGGGGGTCGACGGCGACCGCGTGCAGCTGGCGGACGGCACGACCCTGCGGGCCGGGGTGATCTACGACGGCCGGCCGCCCGCCCCGGCCGCGCTCGCCGCCGGCCCGGGCCCGCGGCTGCTGCAGCAGTTCGTGGGACAGCGGGTGCGCACCGACCGGCCCGCGTTCACGCCGGGCGTGGCGGATCTGATGGACTTCCGGCTCAGCCAGCGCCACGGCATCGCGTTCCTCTACGTCCTGCCGTCCGGCCCGTGCGAGGCGCTGGTGGAGGCGACCGTGTTCGCCGGCCGGCCGGTCGGCTGGGACGCGCTCGAAGGGCTGCTGGCGGACGGGCTCGCCCGGCGCTCAGCGGCGGCGGGCGCACGGGTCAGCGCGGTCGTGGCCGAGGAGCGCGGGGCGATCCCGATGGTGCCGGGCCTGGGGCGCGGCCGGGCCGCGCCGTGCGGGCCGATCCCGATCGGCACCCGCGCCGGGCGCCGCGCGCCGCGACCGGCTACGCCTATTTGCCGATCCAGCGCCACGTAGCCGCGCTCGCCCGCGACGCCGCGGCCGGCCGGCCGCGGGCGCGGGCGATGCGCGGCGCCGGCACCGACTGGCTCGACCGGGTATTCCTGAGCCGCCTGGTGCGCGCGCCGGACGCCGGCCCGGCCCTGCTCGCCCGCCTGTTCGACCGCGTGCCGCCGGAGCGGCTGGTGCGCTTCCTGATGGAACGCGGCGGGCCGCTCGATCATCTCGCGGTGATGACGGCGCTGCCGACGCTGCCGCTGTTGCGCGAGGCGCTGACGGTCAGCGTGCCCAATCTGCCTAGAGCAAAATCGATGAAAGCCGAACCGGCTTCTTCGTGAATTTTGCTCTAACTTCCTGAAGAGCGGGCAAGATTCAGCTGAGACGTGATTCCACGTTTCAGCATCTTGCCCTAGCGCAGCCGTCCCCGCAGCAGCGACAGGGCCGACAGCACCAGGAAGACGATAAACCGGATCTTGGCGATCCGCGCGGCCGTCCCCGCGACACCGCCGAAGCCAACTCCACCCGCGATCAGCGCGACGATCAGAAAGACGAGCGATCAGGCCAGCAAGACAACATCGCGGGCTCGGTGAAGCTTACCGGCGACGCGACGCGCCCCCGTGGGCCCGCCAGATGTCGACCAGGGCCGCTCTCCTGACAGCCCGGTCAGCCAGCGTTCGCACCGCGCTCACATTCCGGGTCCCGAGCGGAAACGCCGTTTTTCGAGGTTGGATCGGCCTGTCGGTGGGCCGCCCAAGTTCGCTTCGCACCCGCGCTGCGGCGGCCAACTTACCGACAGCTCCTACACCAACCCGAAGGACACGCCCCTGCCCCGGCTCGCCCGGGGAGACCGGGAGACCTCCCAGGGTAAGACGCTGATCCTTCGTGCGGCCGCCGCCGGATTTACCGATGCGCGCTCCGGGTGGCTATCGGGCGTCCCCGTATCCCGGCGGGTTACCCGCGCGCACCGGCCTCGGATCCGGTTCCTGTACGTCGGCCCCGCACTTTGCCTCCAGCTGCCTCCCCACGCCGCCTCGCGACGACGCAGTTGCCTTCGGCTATCGATTCCCGCCACCAGGGCCACGAAGAGGACTTTCACCTCCAAGATCAACGCCATGCCTGGCACACCGAAAAAGGGCGCCGAGGCTAACCCCGGCGCCCTCCGTGCGTCTTGGTGACCTTCGTGCCCTTGGTGGTGAAACCCGCCACCACCGGGCACGCGCCGGCGCTACACCCGCCGCTCGACCATCTTCTTCTTGATCTCCGCGATCGCCTTGGCCGGGTTCAGGCCCTTCGGGCAGGTGCGGGTGCAGTTCATGATGGTGTGGCAGCGGTAGAGGCGGAACGGATCCTCCAGCTGGTCGAGGCGCTCGCCGGTGTATTCGTCGCGGCTGTCGTTGATGAAGCGGTAGGCCTGCAGCAGCACCGCCGGGCCCAGGTAGCGCTCTCCGTTCCACCAGTAACTGGGGCAACTGGTGGTGCAGCAGAAGCACAGGATGCACTCCCACAAGCCGTCCAGCTGGGCGCGCTCCTCGGGGCTTTGCAGGCGCTCACGCTCGGGCGCGGGGGTGCGCGTCTTCAGCCACGGCTCGATCGAGGCGTACTGCGCGTAGGCCTGGTTCAGGTCCGGGACCAGGTCCTTGACCACGTGCATGTGCGGCAGCGGGTAGACCTTCACGTCGCCGTCGGTCTCCTCGATGAAGGTCGTGCAGGCGAGCGTGTTGCGCCCGTTGACGTTGAAGGCGCAGGAGCCGCACACGCCCTCGCGGCAGGACCGGCGGAAGGTGAGCGTGCTGTCGATCTCGTTCTTGATCTTGATCAGACCGTCCAGAACCATCGGCCCGCAGTCGTCGAGGTCGATGGTGAACTGGTCGACCCGCGGGTTCTCGCCGGTGTCCGGGTCCCAGCGGTAGACGTGGAACGTCCTGGTGCGGCGCGCGCCCTCGGGCGCGGGGTGGACGTGGCCCTTGCGGATCTTGGAGTTGCGCGGCAGCGCGAATTCAACCATCTCGCGAGTCGCTCTTCGGCCTCGCAGCGCCTGACGGCGTACGGACGCGATGCTGATCTCCAGTACACCCGCGCCTTCGGCGGGATGGACTCGCATCTCGTTGGTCAGCGTGTTCATGTGCACCGGGCGGTAGTCGATCGTGACCTTGCCCTGCTCGTCCAGCCAGGCTGACCGTGTGCTTCATCCAGTTCTCGTCGTCGCGGTCGGGATAGTCCTCGCGGGCGTGGGCCCCGCGGCTCTCCTCCCGGTTGGCCGCGGACCAGACGGTGGTCATCGCCTGGCCCAGCAGGTTGTCCAGCTCCAGCGTCTCGACGAGATCGGAGTTCCAGATCAGCGAGCGGTCGGTGACCCGGAGGTCGTCGCGCTTGGCGTAGGCCTCCGACATCTTCTGCTTGCCTTCCTCCAGGATCTCGCCGGTGCGGAAGACCGCGCAGTTGGTCTGCATGATCTTCTGCATGTCCAGCCGCAGCTCGGAGGTCGGCGTGGCGCCGTTGGCGTTGCGCAGCCGGTCGAAGCGCTGCAGCGCCGGCTCCGCGCTATCCGCGGGCAGCGGCTTGTGCGTCTCGCCCGGGCTCACGATCTCGGCCGTGCGCTTGGCCGCCGCGCGGCCGAACACCACGAGGTCGAGCAGCGAGTTGGAGCCCAGGCGGTTGGCGCCGTGGACGGAGACGCAGGCCGCCTCGCCGACCGCCATCAGGCCGGGCACCACCGCGTCCGGCTTGCCGTCCTTCAGGGTCACCACCTCGCCCGTGTAGAGGGTCGGGATGCCGCCCATGTTGTAGTGGCAGGTCGGCAGCACCGGGATCGGCGCCTTGGTGACGTCGACGTTGGCGAAGATCCGCGCCGTCTCCGCGATGCCGGGCAGGCGGTGGTTGATGACGTCGGGGTCGAGGTGCTCCAGGTGCAGGTTGATGTGGTCCTGGTTCGGACCGACACCCCGGCCTTCCTGGATCTCGATGGTCATCGAGCGGCGAGACCACGTCGCGGCTGGCGAGGTCCTTGGCGGTGGGGGCGTAGCGCTCCATGAAGCGCTCGCCCTCGGAGTTGGTGAGGTAGCCGCCCTCGCCGCGGACGCCCTCGGTGATCAGGCAGCCGGCGCCGTAGATGCCGGTCGGGTGGAACTGCACGAACTCCATGTCCTGCAGCGGCAGCCCGGCGCGCAGCACCATGCCGTTGCCGTCGCCGGTGCAGGTGTGCGCCGAGGTGCAGGAGAAGTAGGCCCGGCCGTAGCCGCCGGTGGCCAGGATCACGCATGTGGGCGCGGAAGCGGTGGATCGTGCCGTCGTCCAGGCTCCAGCGCGATGACGCCGCGGCAGCGGCCCTCGTCCATGATCAGGTCGAGGGCGAAGTACTCGATGAAGAACTCCGCCTGGTGCTTCATCGCCTGCTGGTAGAGCGTGTGCAGCATGGCGTGGCCGGTGCGGTCGGCCGCCGCGCAGGTACGCTGGGCCGTGCCCTCGCCGAAGTTGCGTGGTCATGCCGCCGAACGGGCGCTGGTAGATCTTGCCCTCCTCGGTGCGCGAGAAGGGCACGCCGTAGTGCTCGAGCTCGACGATGGCGGGGACGGCCTCGCGGCACATGTACTCGATGGCGTCCTGGTCGCCGAGCCAGTCGGAGCCCTTGACGGTGTCGTACATGTGCCAGCGCCAGTCGTCCTCGCCCATGTTGCCGAGCGCGGCGCTATGCCGCCCTGGGCGGCGACGGTGTGGCTGCGGGTCGGGAAGACCTTGGAGATGCAGGCGGTCTTCAGCCCCGCCTCGACGCAGCCGAGGGTGGCGCGCAGGCCGGAGCCGCCGGCGCCGACGACGACGACGTCGTAGGTGTGGTCGTGGATCGGGTAGGCTTCGCCGGCCAGGTTCGGCGCGCCATGGTGCGCCGTTGGCGCCGTTCGCCTTGCCGTTGCCGCTTGCCCTTACCGTTGGTCTTGCTCATGGCTTGCCTCAGCCCTGAAAGAGAATGGTCAAAACGGCGAGCACGCCGGTCAGGCCCAGGACGATGTGCAGTCCCTTGAGCCCGATCAGCAGCCCGAATTTCACCGCTTCGGTATCGACGTAATCCTCGACCACCGCCTGCACACCGAGCAGGCCGTGGTAAAACGTCGCGACGACCAGCAGGATCATCAGACCCGCCGCCACCGGATTGCCCAGCCAGGCGGTCACCGCCGCGTGGTCGGCGCCGGCGAGCGCGATCACGCTGGCGACGAACCAGATCGTGAGCGGGATCAGCGCCAGCGACAGCAGCTTCTGCATCCACCAGTGGCCGGTGCCGTCCTTCGCCGCGCCCATCCCGCGCACGCGGGCCATTGGGGTGCGCATCGTCCGCATGACAGCGTCTCTCCTATACCGATCCGTTCCGAAGCCGCGAGCCCGCGCTCACATCACCGACAGGCCGATCACCCAGGCGGCCACCGTCAGCGTCGCGGTCGCGGCGACCACGGCCCAGCCGCTCTTGTAGACGGTGTCCAACTCGAAGCCGTAGCCGGCGTCCCAGACCAGGTGCCGGATGCCGGCGCACAGGTGATAGAATAGCGCGACCGACCAGCCGAACAGCAGCAGATAGCCGATCCAGCTGCCCATCCAGCCCTGCACGTAGGCGAAGTAGTCGGCGCCGCTCGCGGCGGCGACCACCCACCAGACCAGCACCAGGCTGCCGACGACGAGCGCGACGCCGGTGATCCGGTGCAGGATCGAGAGCACGGAAGTCAGCTGCGGGCGGTAAACCTGCAGGTGCGGGGAAAGCGGACGCTGGGTATCGCTCACGAGTGTCACCCTTGAAGTCACAACGAGGGCCGGATGGGTCGGCGGGGCGCGCGCCGCCCGACCGATACGGCGGTCAGGGCGATGCTGCACCACAGCGTAACGCATCGGCCACTTGTGAAATAGACCCCCCGGCGTGAGGCGTCAATCACCCTAACCTTCGGACCCCAAATGTTGTAACGGAGGCTCTGATCGCAGACGCCGCGGGATAGGGTTACCCCCATGCGTTCCACGGTTGGGCAAGCCGCACGGTTCCCCGAACGCAAGACACGGCCGAACAACTTCCAAGTGTGCCGCGACGCCATCCGGGGCATAGCTCAGCGGACGGACCGCTAGGGCAAGATGCTAAAACGTGGAATCACGTTTCAGCATCTTGCCCGCTTTACGAGAAGTGAGAGCAAAATTCACGATGAAAGCCGGTTCGGCTTTCATCGATTTTGCGCTATCCTGCGCGACTATAATGGCGATTGAATACGATCAGGAAAAATCCGATTGGACCTACCGCACGCGTGGGTTCGACTTCGACTTTGCCGCCCGCGTTTTCGACGGGCCGTTCATCGAATGGCCCAGCCCGCGGCGGGGCGAGAGTCGATTTCTTGCAGTTGGGCGCGTTGATGATACCTTCTTGACCGTGGCTTACGTCTGGCGGGCGGGAAACCGACGCATCATCAGCGCGAGGCCCGCACGCCGAAAGGAACGCGATGCCTACCGTGCGCAAATCTCTTGAACAGGTCCGCCGTGAAGGTGGCGGCCGTGTCGATCGTCGGCGATTCGAGCAGCACACTGAATCAGACGTCGAACGCATGGCCGCCGAGGACGACACCCTCGAGTCGCTCGACGAGGCCCTGGAGAACGTTCAGCTCGTGCAGCCCGGTTGGACACAGAACACCGGGTCGTAGCAACCCTGCACGCGCACCAGCGCGTTAGCTGAATGGCGACTCGTGTTTCGCCGACATCATTGTAAATCCCATGAAATTGTAGAACTTGGTCATGTCGGCAGCGCCGCGCGTGGTCACCTCTACCGCTCGCGCGCCGTCTTGACCGCGCGCAGCGGCGGCCGGCCGTCGGCGATCGGTTCGCCCCAGCGGCGGACCGCGCCGGTCTCGATCTCGAACAGGTCCAGGACCCGGCCGACGGACTGGTCGACCAGCTCCTCCAGGCTCTGCGGATTGGCGTAGAAGGCGGGCACCGGCGGGGCCAGGATCGCGCCCATCTCGCTCACCTGCAGCATGTTGCGCAGATGGCCGTGGTGCAGCGGCGTCTCCCGCAGCATCAGCACGAGGCGCCGGCGCTCCTTCAAAACGACGTCAGCCGCGCGGGTCAGCAGCGAGGCGGTCTGCCCGCCCGCGATCTCGGCCAGCGACCGGCGCGCGAACAGGCGCCACCACCATCCCCAGCGTGCGGAACGAGCCGGAGGAGATCGCCGCCGCCATGTCGGCGTGCGCGTGCACGACGTCGGCGAGCGCGTGCACGTCCGCGACCTTGAGGTCGGTTTCGTAGGCGAGCGTGACCTCCGCCGGGCGCGACATCACAAGGTGCGTCTCGATCGCCGTGTCCTGCAGCAGCTGCAGCAGGCGCACGCCGTAGATCACGCCGCTGGCCCCGCTGATGCCGACGATCAGGCGGCTCGGCCGGGTCGCGCGCGCTGGCGCAGGGCTGTCGTCGTGCGGTCCGGTCATGGCGATGGTCGCGGGCATATCTCTCGGCGGTCTGTGGCAAGTTGCCCGGGCGCCGGCGTGCGCGCTTGGCAAAGCGAACGTGGGGGCGTTACCTTAATCGGATCAGACGGTGGTCATGGAGGTCCGAATGACACTCGACGCTCGTCTTCAATCCCTGCGGTCCCGCCACGCCAAGCTCGAGGAGGAGTTGCACCGGGAGCAAACCCGGCCGCACGGCGACGACGCCCACGTCGCGGAGCTTAAACGCGAGAAGCTCCGGCTCAAGGACGAAATCGAACGGCTGGAGAGCCAGGTCGACGCCTAACCCGGGCGCTCGGCCTTTTTTGTGTCTACCATCGCCCGCCGGCGGCTGCTGCGGGGCCGATCTTCCACGCTGGGGCGCGCGCCGCGCGCCCGATCCCGTGCCCCGGTGCCGGCGCATCGGCGGCGCCGCGTGTCGGCGCCCGGCCACGTCGGCGCACCGATCGTCCAGGGGCGGCGGCTTGTCCCCCTGGCCTGCGCGGGCCAAACTCTCAGCGCGTCACGATAAATTCCGCCGAACAACGGCCAACAGGGAGGAATGGAGATGTGTGCACCGGGATGCCTGGAGACCGTCCACAAGCGCCTGAACCGCCGTGCCTTCTTCAAGGGCGCCGGGGCGAGCGCCGCCGCGGGCGTGCTGACGGCCGCCTACCCGCCCAAGCCGGCCGCGGCTAAGCCGCGCAGCTTCGAGCGGGTGGTCGACATGACCCACACCCTGAGCCCGGAGTTTCCGACCTACTTCAACAAGCCCGGCATCGAGATGGAGCGGATGGCCCGGATCGAGGAGAGCGGCTTCAACATGTACCGCTGGTCGGTGATCGAGCACGCCGGCACGCACCTCGACGCGCCGATCCACTTCTCGCGCGGGGACCAGTACACCGCCGAGCAGGTGCCGGCCGACCAGCTGGTCGCACCGCTGTGCGTGATCGACATCAAGGCGCGCGCGGCCGAGAACCCGGACGCCCGCCTGACCCCGGACGACATCAAGGCCTGGGAGGCGGAGCACGGCCCGATCCCGGACGGCGCCGCGGTGGCGATGAACAGCGGCTGGGACAAGCACGCCCAGACCGACAAGTTCGCCGGGCGCGAGGACGACGGCACGATGCACTTCCCCGGCGTCCACGGCGAGGCGACGCAGTACCTCTTGGAGGAGACCGGCGCGCAGGGCCTGATCGTCGACACGCTGTCGCTCGACTACGGCCCGTCGACCAGCTTCGACACCCACTACGCTTGGCTGCCGACCAACCGCTGGGGCCTGGAGTGCATCAAGAACCTCGAACAGGTGCCGGCAAGCGGCGCCACCGTCGTGATCGGCGCGCCCAAGGTGAAGGACGCCTCCGGCGGCCTGACCCGCGTGTTCGCGCTGGTGTAGCGGACCCGCGCCGCGCCACGCCTGTTGTCGGGTCCGACGGCCGTGGCGGCGGGTTCCTTCTCCGCCTGTAGGGGAAGACTTTTGCATCCGGGGAGCGTGACACCCGTCAGGCGTGCTTCGACACGGCGTCCTACGGGCGCCTGCTCAGCAGGAAGTTGATCTTAAGCAACTGAAAACCCTAAAACTTCATCCTGAGCAGGCCCGAAGGGCCGTGTCGAAGGATGCCTGACGAGCGGCTTGTGCTTGCCTATGCGAAAGTCTCGCCTGTAGGGGGAGACCTTTGCACGCAGCGCTTCGATAGCCGTCAGCGATCCTTCGAGACGGTTGGCCACGCCAACCTCCTCAGGATGAAGTTATAGGTTTTTCAGTGAGATAACTTACCTTCATGCTGAGGAGCGGCCCGCTATGGGCCGCGTCTCGAAGCATCCATCACGGCTGCTCATGCCCGCGTGCAAAAGTCTCGCCTGTAGGGGGAAGGGCGCTATGGTAATGCTACGAATAAAGGCCCGTGCCTCTTTTCATCCGGTCTGCCGGCACCGCGTCAGCGCACGTAGACGTGCACCTCGTTGACGTTGGCGCGCTGGCTGGTGGTGGCGGACAGCGAGACGCGGTTGGGCGGCAGGCCCATTTCGTTCAGCGAGCGCAGCACGCGTTCGGCCTGCCGGCGCGCCTTCGACAGCGCCAGCGACGACTGCTCGCCGCCCTGCGGGGCCACCGCGACCACGTCGAACGCCGCTTCCGGCCGCCGGTCGAGCACCCGGCGCACGGCGGAATAGAGCGCCTGCTCGTAGTTCACGTTGTCCTGGTCGAATCGGATCACCACCAGCGGCTGGTCGCTGCCCACCCGCTCGGCGCCGCCGGACCGGCTCGGCGGGCTCGGCGACCCGTACGCCTGGTTGCTCAGGCTCGCCGTAGAACTCGCCGTTCTTGATCGCCAGCGACAGCGTCGAGAGGTTCGCCCGCTCGCGCTGCAGGTAGTTGTTCTGGCGGGAGATGTCGGACGACAGCTCGTTCGCCAGCCGGTCGATCAGCACCACCGTGCGGTTGGTCGAATCCTCCAGCACCGCGAGCTGTTCGTGGTCCTTCTCCACCGCGCCGGAGAGGCCGTAAGCCGCCTGCACCGATTCGAGCAGGTAGGAGGCCAGCCGCGCGGTCGAGGACACCTTGTTGGACAGCTGGTTCATCTCGTTGACCGTCTGCTCGACCGTGCCCAGGCGCTGGCGCGCCTGGTTCCACATCCGCACCAGTTCCGGGTTGCCGGGCGTGGTGCCGAGCTGCAGGCGGGTATTAATCCGCGCGACATTGGAGTGGTAGGTGCGCGCGGCCTCCCGCGTCTGCTGGCGCAACTGCTGCAGACGCTGGTTGTGATCCGAGATCTGCTGCTTGAGCTCGTCCAGATCGCCGCGCAGCTCCTGAACCTTCTGCCCGACGAACGTGCCGGTGGTCTCGAACTGCGGCAGGTCCTGCGGCTCGAACACGCTCGTGCCGAGCGACGGGATCGCGCCGTTGCGGGCCAGCTGGGTGGCGCGCATCTCCCCCGAACTGCCGGACCCGCCGCCGCGCGTCGAGGCGGTCTGGCTACCGGAATCCGACCGGTCGCCCGTGTCCCGGTCCGTCCCCTGTCCGGCCATGGTGCAGCCGCCCAGGACGACGACGGCGGCGATCAGGGCCGCCGTGCGACGGATGGCTAGCATGCGCGTCTCGCCATTTGGAGCATCCATACTGCTTCGGCGTTGGCCGGCGGTCGTCCCCGGATGATCGCGCCGGTATCGTTAAGATCCGCCTTAACGATCGCCGCGCGACCCCCTGGAATCGGCCGGCACGCCGCCCCCCGGAAATCTTGCAGCGCGATCCTACTTAAGGGGATGCGCCGGGACGAGCCGGACTTTCCGAGAGATTCAAGGCGTTTGCGCCCGCGCGTTGCAGTGACGCCTGGACTGCCCCGCCACCGAATCGCCCCACGCCAACTCCCCTCTGTCGGTGACAAGTCAAGTTGGCCGGTTTTCGTAACACGTCATTTGTCCGCTCGGTTAAGGCTTTGGACCGGGGCATGCCCCGGTCCAAAGCGTCGTCGCGTCGAGCGGGGTCACGCGGCGAGCTCACTGGCGCCGTCGAGTTGGCCGTTGGCCTGGTAGCGGGCGATGCAGCGGGGCCCGTGGAACAGCGCCAGCCGGCCGTCCGGGTACCAGCGCACCTGCACGCGCGCCCGGACGTAGTGCGAGCGCAGCGGGCTGGGCGGGATCTGCAGGCATAGCCGGTGGAACGTCACGGTGTTGTCGTGCGCCACCACCCGGTCCTCCTGATGGCACAGCACCTCCGCCAGCGACCCGCCGCCCCAGGGCACGAACGCCTCGCCGTCCTGCTCGGCGGCCACCGCGAAGCGCCGGTTGTGCGCGGGCAGGTAGGTCTCGGCGATGTAGCGGTTGGCCGCCGCCACGGTGGTGATGCCCGCATCCGCCAGCTCCCGGGGCAGCCGGCCCTGCAGCGTGCCGAACAGCCGCTCTGAGCGCCCGCGCGCCTCCGGGGAATAGGCGGCGACGTGCTGGATGCCGAGCTGGGCGAGCGCGCGGCCGACCTGGGTGGGCGTGTCCTTGGCCACCTTGCCGCCGGCCTTGGGGGTGTGGAAGTAGTGGCTGCCACGGTCGGTGTAGAGCACGCTGAACAGCCCGCGCGCGGCGATCACCTCCGCGAGCGCCTGGAACGTCGAGGCGGTGCCCTCCTCGGCCAGCAGGAACAGCGAATAGACCTCGCTGGTGGCGTCGTCCAAGGTGGCGATCAGGTCGAGCTGATGGCCCAGCCCCGGCACCCAGGCCCGGGCATCCAGGCGGGGCGTGAGCCGTCCTGGTGCAGCAGCATGCCCGGCACCGGCCGGCGCGGGCGCTTCTTGCGGTGGGCCGAGCGCTTGGGCGCCTTGGCCACCAGCCCGCGCGCCTGCAGCACCGACTTGGTCCAGCCGTAGCTGCGGTTCAGGCCGTGCTGGTCCCGCGCCCGCTCGTGGAAATGCTTGACCGTCCAGCCCGTGTAGCGCTGCTCGTAGAGCGCCGCGATGCGCGCGACCTCGTCGACCGGAACCCGGTGGGGACTGATCTTGCCCAGCCGCCGGTCCAACAAGCCGGCCGCGCCATCGGCCGCGTAGCGCCCCCGCCAGCGCCGGAACGTCCGCTCCGAGACGCCCAGCCATTCCGCCGCCTCCCCGGCGCTCAGCCGCTTGCCGCGATGGCGCTCGTAAATGTCCTCGAACCGCATCCGTCGTACCTCCTGAAGCACCTCCGTCCGGCCCATAACCACCCCCACTGCTGACAGGGCAGTTCTAAAACCGGACAGATCACGTGCTACATAAACCGGACAGATCACGTGTTACCGACATACCGACACTCCCCTCTTGCCAACGCCCGCCGGCTTGAGTACGGTCCGCGCCGCCGTCGAGGGGACGCGGCGGGCGGCCGATTGCACGCCGAAGCCCGCGCCCCCACATCAATTGGCGGACGCGGCCGATCAGGGCCGCTGCGGCGACCGCACGGTCGGCGCCCTGCCCGCTGGTAGCTCAATCGGATAGAGCACCTGACTACGGATCAGGAGGTTGGGGGTTCGAATCCTCCCCAGCGGGCCAGCATATTCAGGGGTTTAGGCCCCAACAACGCAAGGACGTCCAACTCGCACCAGAATTGGACGTCCAATTTTCGTCCGGCGAATGTGCTGTAATCGTTCCTGGCCCGTTCGCAGAACCAAAAGACCCGAACCGCCCCGTGCAGCCCTCACCGCCGTCGGGTGGCACGATTCGCAGCCCCGTCCGGGCGCCCGCCATAAACGCGGCAGAGCCGGCGGTGAACAGGACTTATGACTCCCTGACGCACGCTTCCAAGTTGTCTACTGTCAGAAGCACCTCTGACGAAACACGACGACAGGTGCTCGGTAGGAATCGGCCAACAGCGGTCCTTCCCGCCTGGCTGTCACGACACAAGGATATGGGCGCCCGACAGACGGTCGGCTCTGCGTCCGCAATCGGCTCACGGACCGGCATCGGTGCAGGATGCCGAAAAGGAGGCCGCTCATCGCGAGCGGGGCGGCCCGTCGCTGGTGGTGAACAGGACCGCGGCCACAGCCTTCATCGGCTGCACAGGGACCGGGAGGCAGGGCAGTAGAGGCTGGTCGCCAGGTAGAAGCCAGTGAGGCCCAGAAGGATCGCGGTCGGCTCCTGTCCGGCGACCGAGATCGCCACAAGAACCAGCGGCAGCAGCGTACCGAGATCGCCGAGCGCGCCGTTCACCTCTCGCACGCTGACGACGAACTGGGCGACGCCATGCGGGTTCGTCGTCATGCCCGAGGCCAGCCGGCCACGTCATTTACCCCGCCCGTCCTCCGCGGCGGACTACAGCGCCTCGATGATCCGGCAGTCGCTAATCCGCCCGCCGCGGCACTGGTGACCGAGATGCCGCAGTTCGAAGGCTAGACGCTGCAGATCCGCGATCTTGTTTTCCACGGCTTCGAGGTGCGCTTCGTTCAGGCGATCGACGTCCGCGCAATCGCGGTTCGGATCGCCCGACACAGCGAGCAGTTTCCGCAAGTCATCGAGGCTGAACCCGAGGTCCCGGCCCTTGCGCAAAAAAACGAGCCGGCGCACGTCCGCCTCGCCATAGCTCCGGTAGTTGTTGGCCGAACGCTGGGCTGGCGGCAGGACACTAAGGCGCTCGTAATACCGGACGGTCTCCGGGCTCGTTCCGGCGGTCTTCGCCGCCTCGCTGATGGTGAGGTTTCGTCGCGTATCCATGCGACCTTGTAACCGCAACAGGGCTGAGCGTGCTCCCGTGCAAGCAGGATTGCAAGGGATACATCGGCATGGGCGCGCACTGTTGCGGCAACCACCAAAGCACCCCGGTACTGACCGATCGCCGCCAACGGCGGGTGCTCTGGGTGGTACAGGTCATCAACATCGTCATGTTCGGCGTCGAGATCGTCGCCGGCCACACCGCGCGGTCCGCCTCCTTGCAGGCTGACGCTCTGGACTTCCTGGCTGATGCGGCGAACTACGGCATCAGCCTGTTCGTTGTCGGCACGGCGCTGACATGGCGGGCCCGCGCGGCCCTGGTGAAGGGTCTCTCGATGGGCGTGTTCGGCCTGTGGGTCGTCGGCGCGACCGCCTGGAACGCGATCGCCGGCACCGTCCCGGAAGCGCCAATCATGGGCGCGATCGGTCTGCTCGCGCTGCTGGCGAACGCGCTGCTGGCGTCGACCGGCTTCCGCAGGGGGGATGCCAATATGCGCTCGGTCTGGATCTGCTCGCGCAACGACGTGCTGGCCAACCTGGCCGTACTCCTGGCTGCGCTCGGGGTGTTCGGGACAGGCACCGGCTGGCCCGACATCATCGTCGCCGGCATCATGGCGAGACTCGCCCTGTACGGCGCCGGTCAGGTTGTGCGTCAGGCCCTCGCCGAATTGCGTGAGGGCACCGCACCAGCACCGGCGCAATGACGGTTTTAAGTCATGGCCGGTTTACCTTTTAGCGCAGCGTCGCGTCTGCTCTCGGAGGTCGGGCGGCCGCCCCGCTGATCGGAAAACGCGGCGGGCTTTGGCCAAGCGCGCACATGCGCCTTCGCCAACCTCGCCGATAAGCGGGGTTTTTTTGAACCCGATCGGCATCTCTCTTTCCGCAACTCACATCTGGTCCCTGAGGTCGTGTCCCACGGGGTGGTGTAGGAGCTGTGGGTAAGTCGGCCGCCGCAGCGACCGCCACGAGTCCGGCGGCGGCGGCCGACTTATCCACAGCGGTGGTCATCGCGTTTCCCCGGTAAGGTTTCGTGCTACCAAACGCAACCCTGAGACCCGGAGATCCACGATGACCGACGACATGATGAGCCTTCAGACCCTGCTGGCCAAGCAGCCCGATGCCGACATCGTGCGCGAGATGCTGGGCTTTACCGCCCAGCGCCTGATGGAGCTGGAGGTCGAGGCCAAGACCGGCGCCGCCCACGGCGAGCGCAACCCCGACCGGCTGACCCAGCGCAACGGCTACCGCGACCGGAGTCTGGGAGACCCGGGTCGGCACGATCGAGCTGCGCATCCCGAAGCTGCGCAAGGGCAGCTACTTCCCGGAGTTCCTGGAGCCGCGGCGGGTGAGCGAAAAGGCGCTCACGGCCGTCGTGCAGGAAGCTTACATCCAGGGCATCTCGACCCGCTCGGTCGACGATCTGGTCAAGGCGATGGGGATGAGCGGCGTCTCCAAGAGCCAGGTCTCCGAGCTCTGCCAGGAGATCGACGCAGCGCGTCGTCTCGTTCCTGGAGCGCCCGCTGGAGGGCGACTGGCCGTATCTCTGGTTGGACGCGACCTATGTGAAGGTGCGCCGAGAGGGCCGCGTCGTCTCCGTCGCGGTCGTGCTCGCGATCGGCGTCAACGCCGACGGCCGGCGCGAGGTTCTGGGCATGGACATCGGCCTCTCGGAAGCCGAGACCTTGCGCGCCGGGGGCGCGCGACTGCGTGTCCTGGATCGAATTCCTGCGCAAGCTCCGCCGGCGCGGCCTGACGGGGGTAAAGCTGGTGGTCTCCGACGCCCACGAGGGCCTCAAGTCCGCCGTCACCAGGGGCCTCGGCGCCACTTGGCAGCGCTGTCGCGTGCACTTCGTCCGCAACCTGATGGCTCACGCCGGCAAACAGGGGCGGCGCCTGATCGCGGCGTTTATCGACACCGCCTTCGCCCAGCCTGACCTCACCTCGGCCAAGGCGCAATGGCGCCAGGTCGCCGACCAGATGCGCCCCAAGCTGCCCAAGCTCGCAGCGATCATGGACGAGGCCGAGGACGACGTGCTGGCCTACATGACCTTTCCGAAAGCGCACTGGACGAAGCTGCACTCCACCAACGGGATCGAGCGGCTGAACGGCGAGATCAAGCGGCGCACCGATGTCGTCGGGATCTTTCCCAACGAGGCTGCGATCAAGCGCCTGGTCGGCGCCCTGCTGATGGAGCAGAACGACGAGTGGGCCGTCCAGCGCTGCCGCTACATGACCCTGGCCACCATCAGCGAGGTGAGCGAAGATACCCTGCCCATGCTGGCCGCCGTGGCCAGCTGAGCCCTCGGCAATGTCCTGCCGGAAAACGCGGGGACCCCGCGGCTCTTACACCACGCCCGTGGGCACGATCACCGAGGCGCTGCGGCGCGTTATGGCCGTGGCGGACGAACGATGATCCCGGTCCCGATGGACGTGAAGGTCTGGTTGGCCGGTGGGACCACTGATATGCGCCGCGGAATGAATGGCCTTACACGCCAGATCCAGGAAGGGCTCGGGCGCGATCCGCACGCGGGCGATCTTTTCTGCTTCCGCGGCCGCACAGGTTCGCTTTTGAAGGTCATCTGGCACGACGGGGTGGGCCTGTCGCTTTACAGCAAGCGCCTCGAGCACGGCCGCTTTATCTGGCCGTCGCCGGCGGATGGTGCAGTGGCGATTTCCGCCGCCCAGCTGGGCTACCTGCTCGACGGGATCGACTGGCGGAACCCCCGCCACACGTTCCGTCCCGAGCGCGTCGGCTGAACCCGAGAAAGTTCTCGAAATCCGCAGAAAACGGCGGAATCCGGGGGCGTTTCGGGGTATACTCGGCGCATGAAAAAACGCCGCCAAAATCGCCGAATTCCGGGCCCAACTGGCGACCGCGACCCGACGCGCGGACACCGCCGAAGCCCACCTCGCCCAGGCGCGGGCCGAGGCCTCGGATACGGCGGCACTCATCCAAAGCCTGAACCTGCACATCGCCAAGTTGCAGCGCGAGCTCTACGGCCAGCGGTCCGAGCGCAAGGAGCGCCTGCTCGACCAGGCCCAGCTCAAGCTCGAAGAACTCGAGGCCAAAGCCACAGAGGACGAGCTCGCCGCCGAGGAGGCCGCGGGCAAGACCACCTCGGTCAAGGCGTTCCAACGCCGGAAACCCAGCCGCAAGCCGTTCCCCGAGCACCTGCCGCGCGAGCGCCGGGTCGAGCCCGCGCCGACCTGCTGCGGGGCGTGCGGATCGGACAAGCTGAGCAAGTTGGGCGAGACGATCACCGAAAGCCTGGAGAGCGTGCCCCGGTCATGGAAGGTCATCCAGACGGTCCGGGAGAAGTTCAGCTGCCGCTGCTGCGAGCACATCACCCAGCCGCCGGCGCCGTTCCACCCGGTCCCGCGCGCCTGGGCCGGGCCCAGCCTGCTGGCGATGATCCTCTACGAGAAGTTCGGCAACCACCAGCCCTTGAACCGGCAGAGCGAACGCTACGCCCTGGAGGGCGTGGAACTGAGCGTGTCCACGCTCGCCGACCAGGTCGGCGCGTGCACCCACGCGCTCAAGCCGCTGCACGACCTGATCGCCGCGCACGTCCTGGCAGCCGAGCGCCTGCACGGCGACGACACGACCGTGCCGGTGCTGGCCGCGGGCAAGACGGTGACCGGCCGGGTCTGGGTCTACACCCGGGATGACGCGCCGTTCGGCGGTGACAAGCCGGCCGCGCTGTACAAGTACTCCCGCGACCGCAAGGCCGAGCATCCGCTCGAGCACCTGAAGGACTACGCCGGCATCCTGCAGGCCGACGCCTACGGCGGCTACAACGGCCTGTTCGAGGCGACCCGCGCGGCCGGCGCGATCACGCCCGCGTACTGCTGGGCGCACGGGCGGCGCAAGTTCTTTGAGCTCGCCGACCTCACAAAGAACGCCAAGCGCGGCAAGCGCGCGGTGCCGATCGCGCCGCTGGCGCTGGAGGCGGTCAAGCGCATCGACGCGGTGTTCGACCTCGAGCGCGAGATCAACGGGTTGCCGCCGGACGAACGGCTGGCCGCCCGCCAGGAGCGGGTCCGGCCCGTCGTCGAAGAGCTCGAAGCCTGGCTACGCGAGAAGCGGCGCGGCCTGTCCAGGCACGACGACGTGGCCAAGGCGATCGACTACATGCTCACGCGCTGGGACGGGTTCACCACGTTCCTGGACGACGGCCGCATCTGCCTGACCAACAACGCCGCCGAGCGTGCGCTGAGAGGCCTGGCCCTCGGACGCAAGGCGTGGCTGTTCGCCGGGTCCGATACGGGCGGTCGGCGCGCGGCGGTCATGTACACGCTGATCGTCACGGCGAAGATGAACGGCATCGATCCGCAGGTCTGGCTCGCCGACGTGCTCGCCCGGATCGCCGGGCTGCCGCAGAAGCGGCTACCGGAATTGTTGCCCTGGAACTGGTCGCCGCCCGCCGAGGCAAGTCAAGCCGCCTGATCCGCGGTCCTCGCCGGATGCTCACGCAGCTCTGGATCAACTTTCGCTCAGACCGCACCCGAGTATGCCGGCCGCTGTCTGTTGCCTTCTCGGCCACGGCGTGCACGATCTGTCCGGGCAGCATCACGAGCCGCATGACCCAGGCCGGCCGCGCGAGCGCGGCTGCCGCGGCTCAACCTGCCCGTAACGAATCCAGCTGCGCCAACAGCTTCGGCTTGCGCGCGTGGCGGGCGCACAGGTCCTCCAGGCGGCGGGCATAGGTATCCAGCGTGCCCTCTTCGGCCGCGACCGTCTTCAGGTCGGCAAGCAGCGTCGCCGCGCGTTCGTAGGCGGCCGCGTTGCGGCGGGCGATCTCGGCTTCGACGTCGCGCCATGCGTCGGCGCCGCGCTGGCGCACCGCGTCCAGCCGGGCCTGGCGGGCGCGCTCGGCCGCCTCGGCCTGGCGGCGCCGCTCCGCCTCGCGCTGCTCGGCGGCCGCACGGGCGCGCTCCGCCGCGCGGGCTTGGGCGCGCCGGCGCAGCTCGCCGACCGTACGCCGCGCCACAGCGGCGCTGGCGCCGTCGTCGCGCAGCCGGGCGCGGAGCGCGGACGCGACGTGGGGATCGCCCTCGAGCAAGCGCAGCAAGAAGTCCGTCTTCTCATCTTCAGACAATGCCGCCAACCGCGCCCGTGCGGCCTCGCCCGAGGGCGGCCGGTCGTCGGCGTCGCGCTCGGCCGCTACTGCCACGAGGTCGGCGTCGATGCCGAAGAACTCCGCGAAGGCGTCGAGCGCGCCGGACAGCGGACCGATCCCCGGCAGCGGCTCGGGCGTCTCGTCCGGCAGCAGGCCTTGCGCCACCGCGCTCAGCCAGACCAGGTAGACCACCCGCAGGTCGCCGGACAGGAGGTCCGCACGCAGCGGCGCCAGGGCGGCCAGCCAGCCGGTGCCGTCGTCCCAGTCCGCGTTCGGCTCCTCGTCGTCCTGCAGAAAGTCGAGCAGGACGTGCTCGCCGAACCTTTCGACCTCGACCCAGTCGACCTCCTGCAGGAACGGCTCGAGGCGCGCAGGGTCCAGCAGGTGCGCCGGCAGGCGCATCATCAGCCGGCGCGTGCCCCAGTTGGCCACGTATAGATGCAGGTCGAACCAGCGCTGCATCAGCGCGACCGGATCGCCCTTGAAGTCGCCCCACTCATAGTGGTTGGTGAAGCTCGTGCGCGTGATCCGCGCCCGCGACGACAGGGCCCGCAGCGAGGCCAGATCGGCCTCGGCGAGCGGGCGGTCGATCGCCAGGAACTCGTAGTACTGGTATTCGCTCATCGCTCCGGTCCGCGCTCCCTTGGGGCCCTTGAACGCGCCCATCGGTATCACGCCCCGCTGGACGGAGTCGGCGCAAGCGGCGCGGTCGCGAGGGCTTGCCGACCGCCGCTGCGTGCTGTCGGGCGAGCGCACAACAAACTCGAGCATCACCCCAGGTATGCCTTTGCGATACGCGCGTTTGCCGCTGCTGGCCGGCGCCCAACGAGCGCCTTCGATCTGCGAGAGCTCGAGCCAGCAGCCGGCGTTCGATGCCGAACTGGAGGCGTGGGCGTGCACATTCCGGACAACGCCGGGCTCGCACGGCGCTCGCCTGGTGGTCGCGCGGCCGGCCCGCCCGGGCGCGGTGCCAGGCGATCGCGGCGGCGGCGGCGCCGACGGCCAAGGTGCAGGCGCGGCTCGCCCCGGTGATGGCGGATAGCTGGATCCGCGCCGCCGGGGCCGCCAACGGTGCCGTACTGACCCCTGGTGGCGAACCGCGCGCGACCGGCGCGCCAAGCCGCCGTAGAGCCGCCCCGACTTCGACTTCCTCCGGTTGACCCCAGCCGTCAACCGCGGTTCCGTTGTCGGGTATCTCCGATCCTCGACGACAGCGCTTCACGATAACCCGCCATTATCAGACGCACAAATCGCCCGGTTCCGGACCTCCGGGCACCGTAGTACGACCGCTTCAAGACCGGGCGAGCAACACGGTTTCGTGCTGACCGCGTCAGGTGATCCAGGATCTGCGCGGCGCGGAACACGACGCGTTTCGTTCGCTGACCGCGGATACCTTCTGGCCCGCTTTACGCATCGCCTGCGCCGCACACGCGTCCTCGCGGTGCATCAAAATCGGTTGAAGCCCCGTTTCTCAACACAGGCTCCGCCTGTATTACCGAGCCAGCAAATGGCCAAAGGGGTTCGCCACGATGTCCAAAACACTGATCAACTTGGCCCTGCAGGGCGGCGGCCCGCACGGCGCGTTCACCTGGGGCGTGTTCGACCGGATCCTGGAAGACGGCCAGACGAAGGTTTCCGCGATCAGCGGCACGAGCGCCTGGGCGATGAACGCGGCGACGTTCGCTGAAGGCCTGACGCAAGGCGGCCGAGAGACGGCGCGAGAGCGCCTCGGAGCCTTCTGGATCGGCATTTCCGAGATGGCCGGCATCGTGGCCCGTGACTGCGCGGTCCGGTGGACCTGATGACCGGCAGTTGGAACCTGGACATGCTGCCGGCCTATTGGGCGCTCGATGCCGCCAATCGGACACGGTCGCTGTATCAGTTCAATCCCATGGACATGAACCCGATCCGGGACATCCGCGCCGATCAGATCGACTTCGAACGGGTGCGTACTTGCGATTAGCTGCGCTTATTCGTCTCGGCGACCAACGTGCGCACTCACCCGATTGAGGCGATATCGCACGCGGAGCCGTGTTCGACCATCACTTGAATTTCTGATCGGTTAGCGCTCGAAGAAGCGTCCTGACTGGCATGGCGGCAGTGGGAAGGAACACCGCATGAACGTAGCCGACGCCTTGATCCGGATCCTTGCCGCCCATGGTGTGGGGCGTATCTTCGGCATTCCCGGGGACGCGATCAACGACGTGACCGATGCGATCCGCCGTCAGGACGAGATCGCTTTCGTTGGTGTGCGCCACGAGGAGGCAGGCGCATTCGCGGCGTCGGCCACGGCCAAGCTAACCGGCCAATTGGCGGTTTGCGTCGGCACTGCCGGGCCGGGTGCTATCCACCTGCTGAACGGACTCTATGACGCCAAGCTGGATCATGCACCGGTTCTGGCGATCACCGGCCAGGTTGCGCGCGGCTTCATCGGCACGCAGGCGCACCAGGAGGTCGGTCTGAAGGCGCTGTTCGCCGATGTCGCCGTCTACAACGAAACCATCACGACTTCCGAACAGGCGCCCGAGATCCTTCTGCGCGCCTGTCATGCCGCTATCGCGCACCGCGGTGTCGCGCATGTGTCGATCCCCACCGATGTGGCAGGCAAACCGGTCAGTTTCGACGAATGCCGCCCCCTGGGTCCCGCCCGGCCTGGGCGCAACACACCGAACGCAGAGGATTGCTCGGAAGCGGCACAGATGATCGGGGAGGCGAGCAAGGTGGCGATCCTCGCCGGGATCGGCTGTGCCGCGGCGCGCGACGAGCTGATCGCCTTTGCCGAGGCGGCGCAGGCCCCCATCGTGCGCAGCTTGCGCGCGAAAGAGGTGATCGACGACGATCACCCCATGTGCATCGGCGGCCTGGGGTTGCTGGGCGGGCGCCCCGGCGTCAAGGCGATGGATGGCTGCGACCTGCTGGTGATGGTCGGTACCGATTTTCCCTACCTGGATTTCTATCCCAAAAACGCGAAAGTCATCCAGATCGATATCGAGCGCACCCACATCGGTCGGCGGACCCCGGTCGATCTCGGGCTGGTGGGCGAGGCGGGCGGTATCCTGACGGCGCTGACCAATGCGCTGGATACGCCGTGCGATGGCGAGTTTCTGCGCGACATGCAGGCGGAAATGACACGCTGGCGCGCGTCGCGCGACAAGGCCGAGGCCGACACCGCAACCCCAATCCGCCCGCCCGCGCTGATGCGCGCGATTTCTGATGCCGCGCCGGACGATGCGATCTTTGTTGCCGACACGGGCACGGCGACGGCCTGGACCGCGCGGCATCTGCGGGTGCGGCCCGGACAGCGCTTCACCCTGTCGGGAGGGCTGGCCAGCATGGCGTTCGCGTTTTCGGGGGCCTTGGGCGCGCAGCTCGCCTACCCCGATCACCGCGTGATCGCGGTCTGCGGCGACGGAGCCTTTGCCATGCTGATGGGCGACTATGTGACGGCGGTGAGATACGGCATGCCCATCGTCACCGTGGTGCTGAACAACGCCAAGCTGGGTTTCATCCAGCTGGAGCTTGAGGCAAAGGGCCTGCCCGACTGGGGCACCGACCTAACCAACCCGGATTTCGCAGCGGTGGCAGAGGCGTGTGGCGGCTGGGGGCGTAAAGTAACGACGCCCGAGGAGATGGGGCCGGCCCTGCGCGATGCGCTGGCGCAAGACGGGCCCGCGCTGCTCGACGTGGTGGTTGACCCGGACGCGTTGATCATGCCGCCGAAACTGGGCTTTTCGCAGGCCGTAAACTTTGGCCTCGCCAAGGTCCGCGAAGCGTTCAGCGCGTGATGGGCCGGATCTGGCGGAACGACAAAGGACCGATCGCAGGCCCGCGCGCGGGACCAGCGACCATGAGCGGTCGGAGGCAGGGCTGATGGTACGGCGATATTTTTTTGGCATCTCAACGGTGGTGGTGCTGGGGCTGATCCTGGGGTCGCTGGTCTGGCCGCCGGTTCTTTGGTCGCTCCTGGTCGTCGCGCCATTGATCGCGACAGGCGTGCATGATGTCTGGCAGACGAAACATACGATCCTGCGCAACTTTCCAGTGATCGGACACGGTCGCTATTGGCTTGAGAAGATACGCCCTGAAATCCAGCAGTATTTCATCGAATCCAATATCGATGCCCACCCGATCGAGCGGGAAATGCGCGCCATCGTCTACCAGCGCGCCAAGGGCCAGCTGGAAACCAAGCCCTTCGGGACTGAGCGCGATGTCTATCGCGTGGGCTACGAATGGGCCGCCCATGCCCTGAGCGATGTTGGCCGTCTCGCGACGGAACCCCGTATCCTGATCGGCAGCGCGCAATGCGCCAAACCTTATTCGGCGTCGCCGCTGAACATCAGCGCGATGAGCTATGGTGCCCTGTCACCAGCCGCCCTGCGAGCACTCAATCAGGGCGCGAAAAAGGGGAACTTCGCCCATAATACCGGCGAAGGCGGCATTTCTCCCTATCACCTCGAGGCTGGTGGCGATCTGATCTGGCAGATCGGCACCGCCTATTTCGGGTGCCGGACAAAAAGGGGGGATTTCGACCCTGACATGTTCGCCGAGAAGGCGGTGCTCGAGCAGGTGCGCATGATCGAACTGAAACTCTCACAGGGCGCAAAGCCCGGACACGGCGGCGTGCTGCCGGCGTGCAAGGTCAACCAGGAACTGGCCGATGTGCGCCATGTACCGGTCGGACAGGACGTGGTCAGCCCGCCGCGCCATCCGATGTTCACCAACCCGCAGGAAATGCTGGAATTCATCGCGCGGCTCCGCGCGTTGTCAGGCGATAAGCCAGTGGGCTTCAAGCTGGCGGTCGGCCGTCGGGTGGAGTTCCTGTCCATCTGCAAGGCGATGCTGGAAACCGGGATCACGCCGGATTTCATCACGGTGGATGGCGGCGAAGGCGGCACCGGCGCGGCGCCGCTGGAGTTCTCCAACTCGCTCGGCATGCCCGCGCGCGAGGCTTGGACCTTCGTTCACAATGCGCTGGTCGGGGTGGGCAAACGCGACGAGGTGCGCGTGATCGCCAGCGGCAAGATCATGACCGGGTTCCACATGATCCGCGCCATGGCGCTGGGGGCGGACCTGTGCAGCAGCGCGCGTGGGATGATGTTCGCACTCGGTTGTATCCAGTCGCTGCGCTGCAACAACAACACCTGCCCCACTGGGATCACGACGCAAAACCCGGCCCTGACGAGGGGATTGGTGGTGCCGGACAAGGCAGAGCGCGTTTTCCGGTTTCATCAGGGCAGTATCGGAAGTTTGCTTGACCTGATGGACTCCATGGGCGTCGCCGGTATCTGCGACATCACACCCGATCTGATCTTTCGGCGCACTGGGGATATGCGCGTTAAGACCTTTGCCGAGCTCTACGATTACCTGGCGCCGGGGCAGTTGCTCGACGACGAGCGCATCCCGGCTGACTGGGCGAGCGACTGGAAAAACGCCAGTGCCAGCGCCTTTGCAGGGTTGGCTCAACCCTCGGGACGACGATAACGGCACGACCGAGCCCAATCCACGATTTTCGAAAGTGAGCCATGACACTCAATGACATCCAGAAGCGCCAGTGCGAAACGCATGATTTCGACTTTGTCGGGCTGAATGCGCTCATTCTCAACTGCACGCTGAAACCGTCGGGGCAGCCGTCGAACACCGATGCTCTGTTGCAGGTGCCCCAGGCCATCATGCGGAGCAATGGGATCGATACCGAGATCCTGCGCCCGGTGGATTTCGACCTGTCACCGGGGGTTTATCCCGACATGCGCGAACATGGCTTCAAGGCCGACGACTGGCCGGAGATGTGCAAAAAGGTGATGGCCGCTGACATCCTGATCGTCGGCACGCCGATCTGGCTGGGCGAGGAAAGTTCGGTGTGCCGCCGCCTGATCGAGCGACTTTATGCGGAATCGGGCAAGCTGAACGACCGCGACCAGTCGATCTATTACGGCCGTGTCGGCGGCTGCATTGTCACCGGCAACGAGGACGGGGTAAAACATTGCGCGATGAGCGTGCTCTATGCGCTTCAACACCTCGGCTATGTGATCCCGCCGCAGGCCGATGCCGGCTGGATCGGCGAGGCGGGGCCGGGTCCCTCCTATGCCGACGAAGGCTCGGGCGGGCCGCAGAACGACTTC
Source organism: Rhodovibrio sp. (assembly GCA_034521655.1). Classification (GTDB taxonomy): domain Bacteria; phylum Pseudomonadota; class Alphaproteobacteria; order Kiloniellales; family Rhodovibrionaceae; genus Rhodovibrio. The sequence goes on along the minus strand of JAXHMD010000033.1, from coordinate 10,280 downwards.
ACGCAGCGCAACGCCACCTTCATGACTTGGAACCTGATGCACATGGCACGTCTGCTGCGCGACGCAGGGGGTGTTCCGGCGCATGGCAACCAGCGCAAGGCCTGGGCCGACGGCTGCCGGTTCGACCATCCGAACCCGGAATACCGCTGACTGACAATGCGCGGATATCCACAGTACCCGCGCCACCGATTCGCACTTCAAGGAAGACAGGATGTCCACACGCGATCTGACCCACAATTTCCTGAAAATGGAAGAGCATAGTATCGCTTATCTGGAGGCTGGCGAAGGGCCGCCGTTTGTCCTGCTGTACGGCATTCCAACGTCGAGCCTGTTGTGGCGGGACGGACTTTTTTACAACAAGACGTCGCCAGCGTCTCGCTTGCCGGCGGCTGCTGGCGGCTGGCTCGATCCCGTGACGCCGATTTCTAAGCATGGCGCCGGGGTCGGGCCGCTCAGTCGGACCCGCGGCGCACGGAGTTTCGCGGGCAAGCGAGCAGGAATAAGCGGCGACTGCCAGGTCTAGGCTCCTCGGAACGCCGGTCCTCGTCCTCTGCCGGCGGTCGCTTTATGTCCGGCCCTCGCTCCGCCGACGATTCGGCTTCTACTGTCCGCACCGGTCGTGGCCGGCCAACCGCTATCCGCGACCGTTGCCTGACCCGGCTCGCCGGGAGCGCCCAAGCGGGGTCAGGCTCATATTCCCTTGCGGCCAACGCCGCCGCGCATTGCCCCACTGTATCCCCGCGCGGCGGCTGCCCGGTCGTCGGCACCCGATCCCGGCGACCGGGCTTCCTTGTGTCGCATGGGCGATCGCGAGCGCAATGGCACAATGGTGACGCGTCGGGGCGACGGTCTGTCTCCGACAGACCTGTCCGCGCCGGCTTGCCCCGGCGCGCTGGGATATGGAACCGCGTGCCGGGGCTTCCTCATACGCGCGATGGGTTGAGCGGACGCAAGCCTGAGATACAGTGGCCAGCATGCCGCACATGTCGATCAGTCTGGTGTTACGATGTCGATCGGCGCTGCAACGTCCTGAAAGCTAGGGGATTTGCGGGGTCAGTCCCCGGGGCCGATTTACAGCCCAGCGGTCACGGGCGCCGGACCCGCAAGCGGGCGTGTTGCCGAAAGGCGACGCATGAGAGGACGAGGGGAGCGAATGCGGATTGCGATCATCGGCACGGCCGGAGACGGCGACGACACCCGTGGTCTGACCGCGGAAGTTTGGCGTGCCATGCAGGCGGATGCGCAAAAGCAGGTGGCCGCGGAGAAGCACGCCACCGGGGTGTCCGCGGCGAACATGACGCTCGTTTCGGGCGGTGAGCCTTACGCGGATCACCTAGCAGTCCGTTTGTGGCAGTCGGAGGTCGCTGGGACGCTTGAGCTACACCTGCCGGCCCCGCTCGCCCAGACGGGCTTTGACCGCACCAGCGAGGCGGGCGACCAGATCGCCCGACGCCATCAAACTTTCCGGGATGACCTCGGGGTGGCGAGCGTCAAAGAACTGGTCACGGCCGCCAACGGCGGCGCGCGCGTGTGCAGCGGCGCGGACTATGGCGAGCGGAACACGGCGATCGCCGCCGCGGCCGACGCGGTGATCGCCTACACGTTCGGCCCGGGCAGCGACGTCGTGGTCGCACGCATCGGCGAACCCGAGTTCGGGGACCCGACGGCTGCTGGGGTGAAGCCCGGCGAGGCGGCCGAGACGTGGCGCCAGGCGCACCGCGCGTCCTGGAAGATGCATGTGCCCTTACATGTTCTGGCGCGCTCCGTCGAGGCTGGCTGACCGCCGATATCGAGCGCCGTTGCTGCCACCGTGTTCGCGACCGCAAGATGCCGCGTTCTCATCTGCCGGCAGGAGTGCCCTCGCCAGCGGACGCTGATCGCCCACGTTAAATCCGTGCCCATCTGCGCTGCCCGAAAGGGTGCCCGGGAGCCCGCGGCGCGATGTATCCCCGCCCCGCAGCCGGGGGTTTCTCCCGACATTCTATCGGTGACGGCAACCTCATAACTTGACCCAGAGTTCTTCCCCGGCGCATGAGAGATGGCCGCGAGCATCCCTGGCCCTCGCAGGCCGTCATCAAAGGCGGGTCGAGTATTCCCACGAACGTTCGTTTGGATGCTCGCCTCGGCGACCGAGCCGGAGGTGACTGAAATGAGCAAAAAGGAGCAGGCGATGCGTGACTTCGAGGCCGCCTGGACACGATGGCATCGGGCGCAGGCCGAACTCAATCCGCATTTCGTCGCTGGCGAAGCTCCTCCTGAAGAAAAGCTTGATGAACTGGAACAAGCTGTCGAGCAGCTTGAAGAAGCCAAGGAGCGCCTAGACGATGCAATTCGATAGGCCGGCTCGTTTGAAGCGCGCTCACGTCATGAAGCGTGTTCAGTTCGGTAGAACCGGGCATCAGCCGAACCCGGCACTAGGTTAAACTCAGAACATGCAATTGAAGGTGGGCAGGGTTCGCGCATCCCGGCGCGGTCGTTTATCAAGCTTCTGCTCAACGATTCGCCGACGCCGCTTCACCTATAATATGATGGACCGATCAGATGCGCGTACGCATACGGTATAAGTATGACCCGGCCACGGAGCAAAACTGGCGCGAATATCATGTAATAAGTGATGGCGGACGGCATGTGGAAGGTCCGTTTTCATCCGAAGAGGACGCTCGTCAGTGGATAAAGGATACCTACGGGCCTGACGAGCTTCCGTCGCTTTGAGCGAGATGTGGCTTGTTCGCCAGTAGGGCCCGACAACGCCACATCAAAGCGTCATCATGGCGGGCCCCCGTCGACGCCTTGGATGAGCGAGGCGACAGGTCGACCTTGAAGCCGCCCGCGGGATTCGAGGCTGGGATCGACTGGCCATGACCGAAGGGGCCGTGTAGTCGCACATCCGGTGCATCTTCGAGCTGGCATTTGGTGCTCCGTTCATGGGCAGGCCAAAAGTGTCATAACCTTCCCACCTACGCATGGCAGCCAACGAGCGCACGAGCATTTGAGGGGTCGTGATTCGCCTGCTACGAAGCTCGTCGGGCAATCTCGCCTTATGATAAGCGTGATTAAAAAGTGGCGGCTCCGTGCTTGCCTCATCGCGTTGGCCGTCTTGATGGTCACCGCGACCGCCAAAGCGCAGGCGCCGGAAAGTTGGCGCTCGGCGTTCCCGGAGACCGACTTCTCGCGGCACGCCGTCCCGTTCGACGAGATCATGTCGGGTGGCGTCCCGAAGGACGGCATCCCGGCCATCGACGAACCCAAATTTGCGCCGGTCCCGGAACGGCGCGACTGGCTTGCCGATAAAGAGCCCGTGATCGGCCTTGAGATCAACGGCGACGCTCGCGCTTACCCGCTTCGCGTTCTCACCTGGCATGAGATCGCGAACGATACCGTGGGCGGGGCGCCGGTCGCGGTTACCTATTGTCCGCTCTGCAATGCAGCGATCGTGTTCGAAGCAGAGGTGAAAGGCCAGCGCCTCACCTTCGGAACGACCGGCAAGCTCCGTCACTCAGATCTCGTGATGTATGATCGGCAGACCGGGACGTGGTGGCAGCAATTCACCGGGCGGGCCGTAGTTGGTCAATATACCGGTAAAAAGCTGGACTTCATTCCGGCGCGCTTGGAAAGCTGGCAGGAGTTTGTCGACCGGCATCCAGACGGCAAAGTCCTGATCCCGACCGACCCGAACGCGCGTCCATATGGTGAGAACCCATATGCGGGATACGACAGCGCACAGTCGCCGTTTTTGTATCGTGGCCCCCTGACCGGAGAAGATAGCTGCCATGGCCCGCGTCGTGGTCGTCGGCGAGGATGCATGGGCCTTGGACCTTCTGAGGGAGAAGGGCGCGATCGAAACTGAGACCCATGTGATTAGGTGGCGTTCCGGGCAGGCTTCGGCGCTGGACGCTCAGACCATTGCGGAAGGTAGAGACGTAGGCACTGTCACCGTTCAAAAGAAAACGTCCGATGGCCTTCGGGACGCCGTCTACGACGTGACCTTCGCCTTCGTTCACAAAGCTTTTCATCCCGACGGCAAAATCCACGTCTCAGATGAAAGGAATGGCAGCTAAATAAAAATGATTTCGTAGGTTGCGGATTGCCGTATTTTATGGTGGGTGGCTAAACACATAGAATAATGTGTGCTGAGGTAGTCAAGTGAACCGGTACGTTTACCCAGATATGCGGCAACAAGAATAATGTAAATATATGTATTTTATTCGATAGTTGAAAATGATGAGGTTCCTGTTGCCGGCCCTTTTGGGACGGTTTTCGAAAGTTCGATCCACACATCCTCAGCGCCTAATTGAAACTTGACAAAAAATTGTCGGTACCCGCAATTTTTGATCGAACCGTTACTTGTTTTTATCCGGCATTTCGGGAGATCCTATGATGTGTATCGTTTTTTATTCGACCGACCACAAAATCGCTCACACAGGGGAGCGTCTCGTGGACGGTCAAGTGGGTGGGCTGTAAAACGACAACTCTGCCATGCGCAACAGTACAACGGTTTAGATCCGAAAACGGTAAATTAAATTAGATGTCTTGTTGACAACGTATCTTCTGCATATCGGAGAAAGACCCCCATGCCCCAAGACATCCGCCTCAACGCTAAAGAGCCGGAAGAAAACTCGCAACTTGTGCCCAACGCCGTCCAAGAGCGTGCGCTTGATTTTTTGCATGCGAGTGCCCTTCAGCATGTCGTGCTTGCGGATAGGAAGGCCGGGATTTTGTTCACGCTATTGTCGGGTGCGCTCCTGTTCCTATTCACACGGGTGCCTAATGCGGTTTGGCCCATCGGGTTAGACGCAGTTCTATGGCTGATTGTCGTCGGTTTTCTTATCATCGCCTCTGGCCTGGCTTTCCTTGTGGTGCTTCCCCAGATGCGCAGTGACTCGGGTTCGGACCCTTTGTTCTGGGGTTCGGTGGCAAAACACACGCACCCAGAGAATTATCTGGAAGCGATCTGCAGGACCGATGCGGCCACGCTGGCGCGCGCCAAGGCGATGCATGGTTACCAGTTGTCCTGCATCTGTGCCCGTAAGTTCCGGTTGTTGCGTGCGGCGTTGTTGTGCGCGGCTGCCGGATTGGTGCTGTTCCTGGTGGCGCTTGCAGTAGGGCTTCCGCCTGGCGCTTTGCGACCCGGTGTCTCGTAGGCTCGGGAAGCCTGTTGGCATCAAGCGGTGGCTCTCAGCGTGAAAGCGACGAGGGACCGCCACGATGGCTCATCCTCGTGGTTGCTGGTCGGTCGGCGGCTTTGACGGCCCTGAAGACCCGACTTCGAAGTGAACCGAAACACCAAGCGATCACACTCGCGTGACGTGTGATGTCGCACACATCTGCAGTTGGGACGGTCTCCCATCTTTCAGGGTGAAAGCAAAGCGGAGGCGGCTCAGCAAAAAGGGGCGTCTCCAACCATGGCCCTTCCGACCGAACGCAGAGGAGATACGTCATGACACGGATCGTGAAGACCACGGTCGCGATCACCACAGCACTGATGATGGGTGCCGGTATCGCCGCCCCGGCGAGCGCGGACAGCGCCTGGCCGGACGTGGGTGAGCGCGCCGGCAATGCGTGGACACCCGGTGACGGGGAACCGCGCCCGATGGACCGCTCCTACTTCGAGGATCGCGGCCGCACGTCGCAAGCCGGCACCGGCAACGCGACCGACGAGGAAGGCACTGGGGACGGTTTCTTCGCGGCGATCGTCGACGCCATCCAGCAAGTCGGTGACAGCGGCTAACCCAGGCAGATCAAAACACGGGGCCACCCGTCAGAAAGCCAGGAGGTGACGCCATGAAGAGCTGGAAGCCGAGCTACCTCGAAGAAGCTTATTTCCGGACCACCCGCACTCGATAGGCCGCACGCCCGTGTGTCCCCGGCCGCCGGCCTCCCCCTCACCGGCGGCAGCGTGCGGCTTCCGGCCCCGGCGCCCGCTCCTGCGCCGGGGCCGACATATGCCGGCTTGTCGAAGCGCTGTTCGCCTGCAGGGACCGGGCGCGGGAGGTCGTTTTCGAGAGGCGCAAGTGGGCACACCCAATGGCCCCGGAATTGGCCTGGGCCGTTGTAGACCCATGACGGATTGTACGCGAAGTTGAAGTCGAGGATCGGTGAACCGGCGGCTGTGCGGCCGAGGTCGGCGCCTTTGATCCCATCCAGCAGGTAACGTCCGCCCCCAAGGGTATCGGCGTGGGCATCCGTAAACGGCAGGAAGATGCCGCCGCCGTAGCCGCCGATCCAGTACAGGGTCAGTTCGCCGCCCAGAGCCGGTGCCAGCCCCCGGGTCCGAGCGAAGGCATGCATGGTCATCGTGGCGCCTGGGCCGATGTCAATCTCATGGGGCTGCGAGTCGGCGACCGGATCGAGGGCTGGACTGAAACGGAAGGCCGGGTCGTAATCGAAGAACGTGAGACCCTTGAACCTCCCTTTCTGGTTTTCCGTGAGCGGCGACTGCGCGTGGACCTGAAAAAGCTCGTCGCGTTCCGCCCGCCACATACGCCAGGCGGCCTCGGGTTCAGGGGCGACGCGCACCGCCGCGTAGAGATCGTTGATGCGCCGACGCCAGTCCGCCAGGGCCAGCGTCGTGTAGAGGTCCGTTGGCTCAGCCACGCGCACCCTCGCGGGCCAGCATATCGCTGATGGCGGCGTAGCCCTGCCGGGCGACCATCCGCCCGGCAGCAGTGGCGGAAGCGGAGGTGTTCCGGATACCGGTGCCCTCCACCCAGCGGTTCATCAGGTTGAAAAAGCCGCAGATCAGCGCGGCCGTCTCCAGGGCGGACTCCGGCCAGCCCGCCGTCAGCACCGCATCGACGTCGCCGGCATGGACGCGATCGGGCGCGCTGTTCAGCTTATCGACGTAGGCGAGAACCGGGCGGAAGGCGGCGTTCGGGTGTGCGCTCGGTGCAGCGGCAACAAACGTGTCGAGCTCCTCGGCATCCATGCCCAGTTCGATGGCCGCGATCCTGTGCGAGTCCTGACAGAAGCCGCAGCCATTCGCCGCGGACACCCGCGCGGCGATCGCTTCCCGCTGAGCCGGCGAGAACGCCCCGTCACCCCGCATGATGGCCTGAGCAAAGCGGTGCAGGGGCTCTGCGGCGGCCGGATTGGCCTGGAAGGCTTCCATCAGCGTGCCGGACGGCCGGGAGGGCAAGAAGGTCATGGTAGGAGTCCCCGTTATCGTTGTGTCTCGGGTATCCAACGGTAGCCAGCCGGCCAAAGTCGGAAAAATGCACGATCGGATCACGGTCCCGTGACGACGGGGCGGTCACGGACTACCTTCACGCATGCGTGAGGTGACTGTGAGGGCTTTCAGGGAAGCCGAACATGTCTCAGGAGGCATCGGAGCTGAGCCGGGACGACAACTTTGCCAAGCTCTTCGAGCGGATCGCGGACGCCGCTATCCTGGTCGACATCGAGACAGGGACGATTCAGGAGGCAAACGCGGCCGCGCGCGAACTGCTCGGGTACGGCCGTGACGATCTCGGCCGCTTACGCGCCCAGGACATCCACCCGCACGAACTTCCGGTATTAAGCCAGTTCATGGACGACGTGATCCAGCACGGCGACTGGGAACGGGACGACATGGCCTGCCGGGCCAGCGATGGGGTGTTCGTGCCCGCACGCGTCCGGGCGACCTACGTCGAGGTGTTCGGCCGGCGCTGCGTGCTCACCGTGATCCACGATCTGCGTACCGACCGGCTCGCCGAACTCGGGCAGGCTGTCCGGAAAGTCTCCCACGATCTTCGTAACGTCCTCGCGAACGCCGTGATGCTGGCCGAGACGCTGAGCACACGCGACGACCCGCAGGTGCAACGGTTGGCCCAAGGCGTTCTGACGTCGGTCGATCGGGCGATCGAGATGTGCCGGCGTAGCTTGTCCGCCGGCTCTGCCGCGGAGCCCGAGCCCACACCCGAAGAGATCGCGCTCGCCGAGTTGGCCCAGGTGGTGGCAAGCGAAGTACCCAGCCGCAACGTCAGGGTCAGCGTCGAAGTCCCGGCTGACGTGACCGCGCAGGCCGATCGGCAGCAGGTTCACCGGATCTTGCTCAATCTTCTACGCAACGCAGCCGATGCCGAGGGCACCCGGCAGATCCGGATCGAGGGGGTAGCACGCGACGACGGCTGGCGGTATCTGGATGTGGTCGACGACGGCCCGGGTCTGCCGGCTGGCGTCGAGACCACGCGTCCGTCCGAGCTCGCTCGGCGCAGCGGCGGCACCGGGCTCGGCCTGCAGATCGCCGAGGAGATGGCCACCTTGAATGCCGGTCAGCTGAGCCTGGTCGAAACCGGTCAGTCCGGCACCCGTTTCCGGGTCTGGCTACCCGGCTGAGAGATGAATTGCAGAAGGGCGAACACGAGCGCTTCAATGACGCGTGAACTGTGATCGCCCGCATAATGGCAGATCGCGGGACCACGCATTCTGGGTCTTGGCAGCTGACACCAGCTCAAGAACTACCCAGGAGGTGCCGCGATGAAACGGGTTTCTCGAACAACCGCCATCCTGATTGCGTCTATGCTGGCGGGTTTCGTTGGTCTTCACTCGCCTGACGCGGACGCGGCGGCCGCGCACCAACCCGCCGGCACTGGACTCATCGACGTCGGCGCCGATCCGACGGCCAGCCCGCAGCGGACGCGGACCTACAGCCGGGCCGACCTGCGCAGCTTCGTGATCGCCGCGGTGCAGATCGATCGGGTGCTGCGGCAGCGCTCGGAGGCGCGTCCCTCCGAGGATACCGGATCGCAAGCCACCGACCCGAGCGCACGCATCCGCAAGATCATCGAGGCGACCCCACGTATGGATCTTGAACGGTATCAGGCGATCGCCGAGGCCGTCCGGACTGATCCCGTGCTGCGCAGCCGGGTCCGTCAGGTGATCCAGGATCTGCGAGACGAGCAGCACGGCGCGCTGCGTCCGTTAACCGCGGACACCTTGTGACAGCAGCCGGCAATCGCCGACACCGCACGCGTCCTCGCGGTGCATCAAAACCGGTTGAGAACCTGTTTCCCGACACAGTCCCTGCCTGTATTCCCGAGCCGGAGAAAGGTCGTGGGTAGGCAATGACATCCAAAACACCGATCAACTTGGCCCTGCAGGGCGGCGGCGCGCACGGCGCGTTCACCTGGGGCGTGCTCGACCGGATGCTGGAAGACGGCCGGGTGAAAGTTTCCGCGATCAGCGGCACGAGCGCCGGGGCGATGAACGCGGCGGCGGTCGCCGACGGCCTCACGCAGGGCGGCCGTGAGACGGCGCGAGAGCGCCTCGAAGCCTTCTGGAAGGGCATTTCCGAGATGGCCGGCGTTGGGCCCTGGCTGCGCGGTCCGGTGGAACTGATGACCGGCACTTGGAACCTGGACATGTCGCCGGCCTACTGGGCGCTCGACACCGCCAAGCGGACGCTGTCGCCGTACCAGTTCAATCCCATGGACATGAACCCGATCCGGGACATCCTCGCCGATCAGATCGATTTCGAGCGGGTGCGCGCCTGCGATCAACTGCAGCTGTTCGTCTCGGCGACCAACGTACGCACTGGGCGGATCCGGGTATTCGACCGCAGTGAACTCACCCCGGACACGGTCATGGCCTCCGCCGCGCTGCCGCAGGTTTACCAGGCCGTGGAGATCGACGGCGAGGCGTACTGGGACGGCGGCTTCATGGGGAACCCGGCGATCTTTCCGCTGATCTACGAGACCGACTGCCCGGACGTTGTGATCGTGCAGATCAACCCGATCGAGCGCGATCACGTGCCGACCACGCCACACGAGATCGCCAACCGGATGAACGAGATCTCGTTCAACTCTTCGCTCTTGCGCGAACTGCGCGCGATCTCGTTCGTCACGGATCTGGTGGACAAAGGCGAGCTCGACGCCGGCAAGCACAAGCGGATCTTCCTGCACCGGGTTCCGCCGGCGAGCGCGATGCTGGAATACGGCGCGTCGTCGAAGTTCAACCCGGAGTTCGCGTTCCTCGCCCATCTGCGGGATCTCGGGCGGGCCTCGGCCGGTCACTGGCTGGACCAGACGGTCGGCAAGCTGGGCAAACAATCGACCATCGACTTCCAGATCTGAGCACAAGGAGACATCATGCGGCTGAACGGCAAAGCCGCGCTGGTCACCGGCGCGGCCGGCGGCATCGGCTACGACATCGCAGCAAGCTTCGCCCGCGAAGGGGCGCGGGTCGCCATCGCCGACATCGACGGCGATCGGGCGGTTCAGGCTGCGGAGCAGATCCAAGGCGACGGCGGCACCGCGATCGCGCTGGCTATGGACGTCACCGACCCGGACGCCGTGGCGACCGGC
>JAXHMD010000032.1:0-19338 GCA_034521655.1 Rhodovibrio sp. | reverse complement strand
CCTACTTGCCCGCGGCCGCGTCGTCGGGGTCGCTCGTGACCTCCACCGTGACGTCCATGTCCTGGTAGTCGTCGGGGTAGCCGGTGAAGCTGCCCGTGAGCGGGACCGCCTGGTGCGGGTCGCGGGCGACGCCGACGCGGATCAGGTTGCCGCCGCCGACCAGGCCGTTGGTGGGGTCGTATTCCACCCAGCCGGCGCCCGGCAGGTAGACCTGCACCCAGGCGTGGGTCGCGCCCGAGCCGGCCAGCTCGCTGCGCTGCTCTTCCTGCTGGCGGGCGGGATCGCGCGCGGGGTCGTAGAGGTAGCCCGAGACGAAACGCGTGGCGAGGCCGAGCGCGCGCACCGCCTCCATCATCAATAGCGCCAGGTCGCGGCAGGAGCCGGTGCCGAGGTCCAGCGTCTCGACCGGCGGCCGGGTGCCGATCGCGTAGCGCCGCTCGTAGCCGAAGTCGCGCGCGATCGCCCGGGTGATCTCGCCCAGCAGCAGGTTGGTGTCGACCGGGCCGCCGCGGTCCTCGAGGAACCGTTTCGCCCACGCATCGATCTTGTGCTCGGGGTCGGGGTAGTGCCGCTCGGTCAGGCGCTGCAGGTCCGGGCTCTCCTCGGCGGGGTAGGAGAAGGGATAGGTGCGCGCGTGCGGGGCGATCGGGAAGGTGGCGCTGTCGCTGCCGTAGTGCTCGATGTCGATCGTGCTCTCGAAGGTAAGCGTGTCGCTCTGCTCCTGCGGGGTGGCGATCGCGATCGAGTTGGAGAACACGTCGTGCAGCCAGCGCACGTCCGCCTTGGGCGAAATGCGCAGCTTGGTCGCGGTCAGCCGCAGGTCGTGACTGTCCCGCGGGCGGAACATCAGCCGATGCTCGCCGAAGGTGACGGGCCGCTTGTAGCGGTAGGTCGTGGTATGCCGGACGCGCAGGCGTTTCATGAACGGGCGGGACCTAGCCGGCTTGCGAAAAGGGGGGTCGAAACGGGGCGGACGGTGGCCGGTTCGCTCGGAGGCGCGGCGCGCTAATTTTCCCCTCTCCCTTGAGGGGAGAGGGCGGGGCCCGCGCCCGAAGGGCGTGGGAGGGTGAGGGTGGAACTCCCCGGCGTACGGCGAGGAGTTCCACCCTCACCTGTCCTCTCCCCTCAAGGGAGAGGGACCCTCCTCAGGCCGTGTGCGGACCCGGGTACGGCGGATCGCTTACGCGCCCGCCCGCTCCGCGATCTGGCGCAGGACGTAGTGCAGGATGCCGCCGTGGCGGTAGTACTCCACCTCGTCCGCCGTATCGATCCGGCACAAGAGGTTGACCGCCTCCTGGCTGCCGTCCGGGCGGTGCAGGGTCGCCTGCACGGTCATCCGGGGCGTGATGCCGTCCTTGACGCCGGTGATGTCCCAGCGTTCCGCGCCGGTCAGGCCCAGGGTCTTGCGGCTGGTGCCGTCGGGGAACTGCAGCGGCAGCACGCCCATGCCGACCAGGTTGGAGCGGTGGATGCGCTCGTAGCTCTCCGCGATCACCGCCTTGACGCCCAGCAGGCGCGTGCCCTTGGCCGCCCAGTCGCGCGAGGAGCCGGTGCCGTACTCCTTGCCCGCGACCACGACCAGCGGGGTGCCGTCCTCCTGGTATTTCATCGCGGCGTCGTAGATCGCCATCTGCTCGCCCGAGGGGACGTGCTTGGTCACGCCGCCCTCGACGCCCGGCACCATCTCATTGCGGATGCGGATGTTGGCGAAGGTGCCGCGCATCATCACCTCGTGGTTGCCGCGGCGCGAACCGTAGGAGTTGAAGTCGCGCGGCTCGACGCCCCGGTCCATCAGGTAGCGCCCGGCCGGGCTGTCCTTCTTGATCGCGCCGGCGGGTGAGATGTGGTCGGTCGTGACCGAATCGCCCAGGATCGCCAGCGTGTGCGCGCCGTGGACGTCCTCCAGCCCGGCGGGCTCGCCCGCCATGTTCTCGAAGAACGGGGGCCGGCGGACGTAGGTGCTGTCGTCCTGCCACTGGTAGGTCTGACCCTCGCCGACCTGGATGCCCTGCCATTCCGGCGGGCCCTGGAAGACGTTGGCGTAGCGGTCCTTGAACATGTCCGAGGTCAGCGAGGCCTGCAGCATCGACTGGATGTCGGTGGCCGACGGCCAGATGTCCTTCATGTAGACCGGCTGACCCTTACGGTCCTCGCCGAGCGGATCGTTCAGCAGGTCGACGCGCATGTTGCCGGCGAGCGCGTAGGCCACCACCAGCGGCGGCGAGGCCAGGTAGTTCGCCTTGCAGTGCGGGTTGATCCGGCCCTCGAAGTTGCGGTTGCCGGAGAGCACGGAGCAGACCGTCAGGTCGCCGGACTCAACCGCGCCCGCGATGTTGTCGGCGAGCGGGCCGGAGTTGCCGATGCAGGTGGTACAGCCATAGCCCACCAGGTTGAAGCCGAGCGCGTCCAGGTCGTCCTGCAGGCCGGCGGCCTCCAGGTAGTCGGTCACGACCTGCGAGCCGGGCGCGAGCGAGGTCTTCACCCACGGCTTCACCTCCAGGCCGCGCTCCAGGGCGTTGCGCGCCAGCATGCCCGCCCCCAGCATCACGGACGGGTTGGAGGTGTTGGTGCACGAGGTGATCGCGGCGATCACCACGTCGCCGTGGTTCAGGCGGTAGTTCTCGCCCTCCACCTGGACGCCGGAATCGTCGAACGCCTGCTTGGCGCTGTCCCCGATCGCGGCCGGGCCCTCTTCGGCCATGTCCGCCGCCGGGCCGTCGGGATCGAGACCCAGTTCCTTCTGCAGGTGGCTGCGGAACTCGCCCGCGGCAGCCTTGACCGCGACGCGGTCCTGCGGGCGCTTCGGCCCGGCGATCGACGGCTCCACCTCGGAGAGGTCGAGGGTCAGGGTCTCGGAGAACACCGGGTCCGGCGTGTCGTCCTCGCGCCACAGCCCCTGGGCCTTGCAGTACGCTTCCACCAGCTCGATCCGGTGCGGATCGCGGCCGGTGAACTCCAGGTAGCGCAGCGTCTCCGCGTCGATCGGGAAGAACCCGCAGGTGGCGCCGTACTCCGGCGCCATGTTGCCGATCGTGGCGCGGTCGGCCAGCGTCAGCGCGGACAGGCCGGGGCCGTAGAACTCGACGAACTTGCCGACCACGCCGTGCTCGCGCAGCATCTGCGTCACGGTTAGCACCAGGTCGGTCGCGGTCGCGCCCTCGTGCAGCTCGCCGGTCAGCTTGAAGCCGACCACCTGCGGGATCACCATCGACACCGGCTGGCCCAGCATCGCGGCCTCCGCCTCGATGCCGCCCACACCCCAGCCGAGCACGCCCAGGCCGTTGATCATGGTGGTGTGGCTGTCGGTGCCGACCAGCGTGTCCGGCATGGCGACGTTGCGGCCCTCGCCGTCGTCCTTCACCCAGACCGACTGGCCCAGGTACTCCAGGTTGACCTGGTGGCAGATGCCGGTGCCCGGCGGCACCACGCGGAAGTTGTCGAACGCCTGCTGGCCCCAGCGCAGGAACTCGTAGCGCTCGCGGTTGCGCTCGAACTCGCGCTCGACGTTCTGCTTGAACGACGTCGGGTTGCCGTAGCTGTCGACCATCACCGAGTGGTCGATCACCAGATCCACCGGCGACAGCGGGTTGATCTGGTCCGGGTTGCCGCCCAGGCCGGCGACCGCGTCGCGCATCGCCGCCAGGTCGACCACGGCGGGCACGCCGGTGAAGTCCTGCATCAGCACGCGCGCCGGGCGGTAGGCGATCTCCCGGTCGGACTTGCGGTCGGTTACCCACTGGCTCATCGCCTTGGCGTCGTCGGTCACCACGGTGCCGCCGTCTTCGTAGCGCAGCAGGTTCTCCAGCAGCACCTTGAGGGAGAACGGCAGGCGCGACACGTCGCCCAGGCCGTTCGCCTCCGCCTCGGGGATGGAGAAGTAATCGTACTCCTGGCCGTCGACGGTCAGGGTGCGGCGGGTTTTGAGACTATCCTGTCCAGCCAAGGTCTCGTCCTTCTCGTAAGCTCGCGTGCGTCTGCGCCAGATCGGGGCGCGGCCTGGACCTGCATCGCGCGGCCCCGCTTCGGCGGGCGGCCGCTCGGGATCGAACGGGGCGCGCGCACCAAGGTGATGTGAGGTGGCTGGCGACCCGCCGGGGCGGCAGGCGGCCGGCATCGCGCCCCACCTTAGCTATATGCGCCCACCTGTCCAGCGTGGACACCCCCAGCCCGCCGGTTCGAGGGGGTGCCCAGGCGCGTGCAAGACGGGGCGATGGACGTGCCCGGTGCGCCTGCGGCACCCTGCGGGTCCGGACGCCGTCCGGATCCGCCAACCTCAAGAGGCCGCGCCCCATGTCCGCCCCCGCGAGCGACCGCCCGTACTACGACGACCTGGAGACCCGCGACGCCGAAACCCGGGCCCGCGACTTGGCCGAGGCGCTGCCCAAGCAGATCGCCCACGCCCAGCAGCACGCCCGGGCCTACGCCGAGCTGCTGGCCGAGGTCGATCCGCGCAGCGTCACCGACCGCGCGGCCTTGGCCAAACTGCCGGTCACCCGCAAGCAGGACGTGATCGACCGGCAGGGGCCGCGGGCGCCGCTCGGCGGCTACAACGCGAGCGACGTCGAGGCGATGGCCCGGCTGTTCGCCTCCCCCGGCCCGGTCTACGAGCCTCAGGGCATCCGCCCGGACCACTGGCGCATGGCGCGCGGCCTGCACGCCGCCGGCTTCCATTGCGGGACGGTGGTGCACAACAGCTTCGCCTATCACCTGACCCCGGGCGGCTGGATCTTCGATTCCGGGGCGCGCGCGCTCGGCTGCCCGGTGATCCCGGCGGGCACCGGCAACAGCGAACAGCAGGCCGCCGCGATCCACACCCTGCGCCCGGCCGCCTTCGCCGGCACGCCCGACTACCTCAAGGTGCTGCTCGACAAGGCGGACGAACTCGGCCTCGACGCCTCCTCGATCGAGCGGGCGATGGTCTCCGGCGGGCCGCTGTTCCCGTCCCTGCGCCAGGAGTACGCTGAGCGCGGCGTGATGGTGCGGCAGTGCTACGCCACCGCCGACCTCGGCCTGGTCGCCTACGAGACCAGCGCGCCCGACGGTTCGCCCAACCCCGGCATGGTGGCCGACGAGGGCGTGATCGTGGAGATCGTGCGCCCGGGCACCGGCGATCCCGTGCCCGACGGCGAGGTCGGGGAGATCGTGGTCACGGTGTTCAACCCGGATTACCCGCTGATCCGCTTCGCCACCGGCGACATGTCCGCGGTGATGACCGAGCCCAGCCCCTGCGGACGCACGAATACGCGGATCAAGGGCTGGATGGGCCGCGCCGACCAGACCGCCAAGGTCAAGGGCCTGTTCGTCCATCCCCAGCAGATCGCCCGCGTGAGCGCGCGCCACCCCGAGATCCAGAAGGCGCGCGCCCAGATCACCCGGGAGAACGAGCAGGACGTGCTCACCCTGGTCTGCGAGGTCGCCGGCGGCGACCAGTCGCTGGCGGAAGGGGTGGCGAACAGCCTGCGCGAGGCGACCCAGCTGAAGGGCGCGGTCGCCTTCGTCGAACCCGGCGAACTGCCGAACGACGGCATCGTGATCGACGACCAGCGCGAGGCCGCGGCGGGGTAGGCGGCGCTGGGCGCTTGCGCCGCTGTCCGGGCGTGAGAGCGATCGTTGCTACCGGGCGGAAGCGATCGTGGGGGCGTGCTTCGGCCCGCCAGCCTGCGGCTGGCTGCTCAGCATGAGCTAAGTTCAAGTTCCTGATTAACAACAACCTTTATCCTGAGTAGGGCGCCGAAGGCGGCCGTGTCGAAGGACCTGTTACGAGCGCCTGCGGAGAACAGCTGGGCGCTCGCCCCATCCCCTCACCCAACGGTGAACGGCGTTGAGTGGCGTGCGGCGGCGCGGCGGGCTAGCGTGCCGGGCATGACCTATCGCGTCCTGCTGTTCGCCCTTGCCGTGCTGACGCTGCCGCTCGCCCGACCGGCGTTGGGGGAGGACGCGCGGCCTGTGGTCGTCGAGCTGTTCACCAGCCAGGGCTGCAGTTCCTGTCCGCCGGCGGACCGTCTGCTGGGCGAGATCAAGGACCAGCCGGGCGTGATCGCACTGTCCCTGCACGTCGACTACTGGGACTACATCGGCTGGGAAGATCCCTACGGTAAAGCCCGCCACACCGACCGGCAGCAGGCCTACAAGCGCGAACTCGGGCTGGATTACGTCTATACCCCGCAGATCGTGGTCGACGGCCGGCTGCAGGCGGTCGGTTCCCGGCGGGAGGCGGTGCTGGAGCGGATCGCGCAAGCCCGTTCCGCCCAACCCACCGTGCGCCCGCGGCTGGAAAACGGTCGGGCGCTGATCCCGGCGGCGTCGGTCGAGGGGCGAGCCCGGGTCTGGCTGGTCACCTTCGACGCACAGCACAGCACGCAGGTCGGGGCCGGCGAGAACGCCGGCGACCGGCTGGTCAATCACAACGTGGTGCGCGGCTGGCGGGACCTGGGCGCCTACACCGGCGCCCGCCGGGAGATCGCCCTCGACCTCGCGCAGGCCCGCGCGGCCGGGCGCAGCGGCTGCGCCCTCTTGGTGCAGCGCGCGGATACCGGCGAGATCCTGGGTGCGGCGATGCTGCGCTTCGACGGGTCGTGAGCGGCACGGCGCGCTGATTCCGCGGCAACACCGGCGCGATCTCCAAGGGCCGGGGTGACCGCCGTCAGGTATCGTATGAGACAGCCGGGTTACCGGCGTGCTTCAGGCTGATGAGCCCCGCTCGGGCTGGGCGTCTCGACGCATCCCACGTCGCCGGAGAGGCCGCACGAAACGCGCTTTGTGCCCTGGAGGTGAGAGGGGCGAGAGGGGAAGGGCGCTGGCCCTCAATCCGCCACCGTCTCGCCCGGATAGACGCCGTAGAAGGCGTCGCGGCGCATCCAGCCGGTGTGGCCGCCGGCGCTCAGCCGGCACCAGCGGCTTTCGCAGCGCCGCAGATCCGCGATGACGCCCGGTTGCAGCATGGCGACCGGGGGCGCGTCCGGAGCCGGCTCGGCCAGCAGCGGGCGCGGGGCCTCGCCGACGATCCGCGCGGTCCGGTCGGCCTGCAGCATCACCTGGTGCACCCAGCCGGTGTCGCCCTGCCAGTCGCGGAGCTGCCGCCAGGTGCCGTACTCGCCGATCACCTCGACCGGCATGCCGGAGCGCCGGTAGACCCATTCGATCGGATAGCGCAGGCCGGGGCCGGTGCGCAGGTTCACCTCGTCCGGGCGCAGCGAGACGAAGCGCGGGATCGGCAGGCCGGTGACCCGGCCGCGCTTGCCGGTCTGCGCCTGGGCGGCGGCGATCGCCGGTGGGCCGTCGAAGCCCGTCGGCACGGGCGCGAACAGGCCGCCGGCCGCGAGCAGAAGCACGGTCGTCAGCACGGCGAGCGGACGGGATCGGGACATCGGGGCTTTCCGGCGAAACGGGCGTCGACGGGTGCGCTTTTCACCCAGGCGCGGCGCAGCGGTCAAGCGCGCCCTCGCGCGTGCCGTGGGGCTTCTGGACAACCCCGGACCGGGCTGCTATGGCACCTCCCGCACACGCCGTTCGAGCGCCCGCGATTGCCCGCCAGTCGGGAGAGGTTCATGCCGCAGAAGAAGAAGCCGGTCGTCGTCGTCACGCGTCGCCTGCCCGATGCCATCGAGACGCGGATGATGGAGCTGTTCGACGCCCGGTTGAACACCGAAGACCGCCCGATGAGCCAGAACGAGCTGATCGAGGCCGCGCGCCACGCCGACGTCCTGGTGCCCACGGTCACCGACCGGGTGGATTCGGCGGTGCTGGCGCAGGCGGGCGAGAACCTGCGGCTGATCGCCTCGTTCGGCACCGGCGTCGACCACATCGACCTGAAGACGGCGCGCCAGCGCGGCATCACGGTGACCAACACGCCGGGCGTGCTGACCGAGGACACGGCGGACATGACGCTGGCGCTGATCCTCGCCACCTCGCGCCGGCTGGTCGAGGGCGAGCGGCTGGTGCGTTCCGGCGACTGGTCCGGCTGGAGCCCCACGCACATGCTGGGCCACCGGCTGTGGGGCAAGCGGCTCGGCATCGTCGGCATGGGCCGGATCGGCCAGGCGGTCGCGCGCCGGGCGCGCGGTTTCGGGCTGTCGGTGCACTACCACAACCGCCGGCAGGCCGCTGAGGAGATCGAGGACGAGCTTGAGGCGACCTACTGGGACAGCCTGGACCAGATGCTGGCGCGGATGGACATCGTCTCGATCAACTGCCCGCACACGCCGGCGACCTTCCACCTGTTGAACGCGCGCCGGCTGAAGCTGCTGCAGCCGCACTGCACGATCGTGAACACCTCGCGCGGCGAGGTGATCGACGAGAACGCCATGACCCGGATGCTGGAGCGCGGCGAGCTGGCCGGCGCCGGGCTGGACGTGTTCGAGAACGAGCCGGCGGTGAACCCCAAGCTGCTCAAGCTCGACAACGTCGTGCTGCTGCCGCACATGGGCTCCGCCACGATCGAGGGCCGGATCGCCATGGGCGAGAAGGTGATCATCAACTGCAAGACCTTCGTCGACGGCCACACCCCGCCCGACCGGGTGCTGGAGACGATGTTCTAAAGCCTAATCGACGACGGCCGAGCCGGCATCGTGAGCTTGGTCATACAGGCTTACGGGAACGGCTGGTTTTAGCGGAAAACGTGGGGTCACGTGTCACGTCCCGCCCACGCTTCGCCGTCGGCCGGCAACCGTCGTAAGTCCCGGCAAGAGCCGCCTCGGCCGCCGTGCCGCCGGCGGCTTTTTCATGCGCCGTGCGGGCTTTTTTGTGCGCAGCAGTTGTGCAGGTCCGCGCGCGCAACGCTTATTAAGATATCGTCAAACGCCATACTTTAGGCACTTTTTCACTAATTCGCGGCGAAACTATGCCGACGCACGCGCTGCGGCGTGACCCGTACCCCTCGATAACATGGCGGCCCCCTTCATGGACCTCGACCATCCGGAACTGGATGCGCTCTACGCGCTTTGGAAACAGACCGGTGGGGAGCGGCTGCCGGCGCGCCAGCAGCTTCCCCCGGCGCGGCTCAAGCGCTGGCTGGGCAACCTGGCGATCGTCCGGCTGGTGCCGCCGTCGGGCCGGCTGCGCGTCGATCTCGTGGGCACCCGGATCGTCGAGATCGACGGGGTCGACTCCACCGGTCGGTTCCTGGACGAGATCGCGCCGCCGCACGCGGTCGACATCCTGCTGGAGCCCTACCGCACCGTGCTCGACCGGGGGCAGCCGCACTACCACCGCTTCGTCCCGCCCTCGCGCCCGACGACCGCGGTGCACCGGCTGCTGCTGCCGCTGGCCGACGACGGGGTGACGATCGACCGCATCCTGTCCGGCGTCTACGCCGAGGTGGGCGCGGTCCAGCCGGGCGAGACGGTGTTCGACCACGTCGAAGGGGCCCGCAGGCCCGCCAGGGCCGGGCGGGCCTGACGCGCTGTAACGCCGGCGCGTGAGCGCTTCCTGCCGCTTCCGGCCCTTGAGTCCGTCCGGACCGTCCGCGCCCCGCTCAGCCGATCCCCAATACGTCCTGCATGGAATACAGGCCCGGGTCCTGCGCCCGGGCCCACAGCGCCGCCTTGACCGCGCCCTGGCCGAAGATGCCGCGGCTGGAGGCTTTGTGGCTGAGTTCGATGCGCTCGCCCGGGCCGGCGAAGATCACGGTGTGCTCGCCCGCCACGTCGCCGCCGCGCAGTGCCGCGAAGCCGATGTTGCCGGGCGTGCGTTCGCCGGTGTCGCCGTCGCGGCCGCGGTCGGCCACCTGGTCCAGCACCACCCGGCGCCCGTCGGCCGCCGCCCGGCCGAGCGCGAGCGCCGTGCCCGAGGGCGCGTCCTTCTTGTGCCGGTGGTGCATCTCGGTGATCTCGATGTCGAAGTTGGGGTCGAGCGCGGCCGCCACCTGCTGCACCAGGTTGAGCAGCAGGTTGACCCCCAGGCTCATGTTGGGCGCCTGCACGACCGGCACGTGCCGGGCGGCGCGGCGGATCGCCTCCTGCTGGTCGTCGCTCAGCCCGGTCGTGCCGATCACCAGCGTGATCCCGGCCTGCGCGGCGAGTTCGGCGTGCTTGACCGTGAGCTCAGGGGTGGTGAAGTCGATCACCGCGTCGGCGCGCTGCACCAGCTCTACGGGATCGCCCACGACCGGCGCGTCGAGCGCGCCGTGGCCGGTCAGCGTGCCCAGGTCCTGACCCACCCAGGCGTCGTCCGGCCGGGCGCTGCCGCCGGCCAGCCGCGCGCCTTCCGCCGCCACGACCGCGTCGACGATCGTCCGGCCCATCCGGCCCTTGCAGCCGGCGACCCCGATGCGCAGCTGTCCGCTCATCGCCTACCTCCGAAAACCGTAAACCCGCGCGGGCTGTAGCACGCGTTTGACCGGCGGCCCAAGCGCCCTAGGTCTTTGGGTTATGAAACGCCCGACCGACCAGCCGCTCACCGTGTACTACGACGGGCAGTGCCCGCTGTGCACCCGCGAAATCAGTTTTTACCGGCGCCTCGACCGCAAGGGCGCGATCCGCTGGCACGACGTCAGCCAGGACGTGGGCGACCTCGCCTGCGAGGCGATCACCCAGAAGGAGGCGCTGGACCGCATCCACGCCCGCGAGGCCGACGGCACGATCGTCACCGGCGCGGAAGCGTTCGTGGCGATGTGGCGCCGGCTGCCCGGCTTCAACGCGGTGGCGCCGTTCGCCGGAACCCGGCCGGCGCTGGGCGTGCTGGAGCGCGGCTACGCCTGGTTCGCCCCGCGCCGGCACAGGATCAGCCGCTGGCTCGCCGGGCGCGAGCGGCGCAACGCCTGACCTGACAGCCCGCTTCGATGCCGGCGCCGTCCGCCGCCCCGCCGCTGCAGATCGTCTGGTTCAAGCGCGACCTGCGCGTGGCCGACCACGCGCCGCTGGCCGAGGCGGCAGCGCACGGGCGTGTGCTGCCGCTCTACATCGTCGAGCCGGAGCTGTGGCGCGCGGAGGACGCGAGCGCGCGCCAGTGGGCGTTCGCCCGGGACAGCCTTGAGGAACTGCGGGCGGCGCTCGCCGCGCTCGGCCAGCCGCTCGTCGTGCGCGTCGGCGAGGCGGTCGAGGTGCTGGACGCGCTGCGCCGCACCTACCCGGTGGCCGGCCTGTGGTCGCACCAGGAAACCGGCAACTGGGCGACCTACCAGCGCGACCTGCGCGTACGCGCCTGGGCGCGGACGCACGGCATCCCCTGGACCGAGCGCCGGCAGCACGGCGTGATCCGCGGGCTCAAGACCCGCGACGGCTGGGCGCGCGCCTGGGACCGCTTCATGGCCGCGCCGGCCAGCCCGGTGCCGGACGCGCTGGCCCCGCTCGACGGCCTCGCGCCCGGGCCGATCCCGCAGGCGGACGATCTCGGCCTCGACCCCGACCCCTGTCCGCACCGCCAGGCCGGCGGGCGCGCCGCGGCGGGGGCGCTGCTCGACAGCTTCCTGGAGACGCGCGGGCGGGCGTACCGGCGGGAGATGTCCAGCCCGGTCACCGCGTTCGACGCCTGCTCGCGGCTGTCGCCGCACTTCGCCTTCGGCACGCTGTCGATGCGGGAGGCCGCGCAGGCCGCCTGGGCCGCGCACCGGGAGGCCAAGCCGCCGTGGCGCGGCTCGCTCAATTCGTTCGAGGGGCGGCTGCACTGGCACTGCCACTTCATGCAGAAGCTGGAGGACGCGCCCGAGATCGAGTGGCGCAACCTGCACCCGGCCGCCGACGTGCTCGACCGCAGCGACGACGCGCGTGACCCGCACCTGATCGCCTGGTCGAAGGGCGAGACCGGCTTCCCGTTCGTCGACGCCTGCCTGCGCGCGCTGATCGCCCACGGCTGGCTGAACTTCCGGATGCGCGCGATGCTGCAGGCGTTCGCCTGCTATCACCTGTGGCTGCACTGGCGGCAGAGCGGGCTGGTGCTGGCGCGCACCTTCACCGACTACGAAGCCGGCATCCACTGGTCGCAAAGCCAGATGCAGGCGGGCACGACGGGCATCAACACCACCCGGATCTACAATCCGGTCAAGCAGGGCCACGACCAGGACCCGGAGGGAACGTTCGTGCGCACCTGGGTGCCTGAACTGGCCCAGGTGCCGGACGCGTACCTCCACGAGCCCTGGACCTGGCCGAACGCGCACACCGTGCTGGGCGAGGCGTACCCCGAGCGGATCGTCGACCACCAGGAAGCCGCCCGGGCCGCCCGGCAGAAGATGGGCCGGATGCGCGCGAACCCCGAGGCCAAGCAGCAGGCGGACCGGATCCAGCAGAAGCACGGCAGCCGTAAGTCCGGCGTGCGCAACGCCGGGCGGCGGTCTGCGCGCCCCAAGCCGGCCGCCGACACCAAGCAGGCCGGCTTCGACTTCGACGGGGCGTGAGCGCGATGGCCAAGGCGCGCAAGAAGGCCGACCTGCCGACCAAGACCTGCGCCACCTGCGGCAAGCCGTTCGCCTGGCGCCGGAAATGGGCGAAGGACTGGGAGCAGGTGCGCTACTGCTCCAAGCGCTGCCGCGGCGCGGCGAAGAAGGGCGGCGGGTAGGGTCGCGGGCGGCGTGGGATTTTGTCTTCAATGAGATGTTTGCACACTGGCAAAAGCGCCCGTGTGGCGTGCTTCGACACGCCAGCCTGCGGCTGGCTACTCAGCATGAAGCGATCATTAAGTGCCTGACAAACATAAAGCTTCATCCTGAGTAGGACGCCGCAGGCGTCCGTGTCGAAGGACCTCATACGGGAGCCAGAAGAGCTGCGCGTAATTAGCTCTCCCAGATGCGAGAGACTTTTGCACAGGCGCATCAGCACCCGTCAGCGATGCTTCGAGACGCTTTGCTGCGCAAAGCTCCTCAGCATGAAGCTACGTTATCTTATTGAAAAACATATAACGTCATCCTGAGGAGACCGGCGAAGCCGGTCGTCTCGAAGGATCCCTGACGGGTATCCCGACAACCGCGCAAAAGTCTCCAGATGCGAGGACGGGGTCGTGGAGAAGTCTCTCCCACGGGAGGACAGGGATGATGACCGCCCTCGGGACCTCCGCTCCCTTGCCGGTAGACATGAATAAGCCGGCGATGGCGGGCCATCGCCGGCTTCTTGCGAACGATCCGGCCAGGCGCCCCCCGCTACTTCTGATCGGTCAGGTCTTCCCAGAATTCCTTGATCTTGGACAGGAACCCGTGGCTTTCGGGCGAGGTGTGCTTGCCCTCGCTTTCCTCCTCGAACTCGCGCAGCAGTTCCTTCTGGCGCTTGGACAGGTTCTTCGGCACCTCGACCTCGACCTGGACGTACATGTCGCCGCGGTGGTTGGAGCGCACCACGGTCATGCCCTTGCCCTTGAGGCGGAACTGCGTGCCCGACTGGGTGCCTTCCGGGATGCTGATCTTGGCGCGCGTGCCGTCGATCACCGGCACCTCGATGGTCCCGCCCAGCGCGGCGGTGGTCATCGGGATCGGCACGCGGCAGGCCATGTTGGCGCCCTCGCGCTCGAAAATCCGGTGCGGCTTCACGCTCAGGAAGATGTACAGGTCGCCCGCGGGCGCGCCGCGCATGCCGGCCTCGCCCTCGCCGGCGAGGCGGATGCGGGTGCCGTCCTCCACGCCCTCGGGGATGTTGACCTGCAGCGAGCGCTCCCGGTGCACCCGGCCGGCGCCGTCGCAGGATTTGCAGGGCTTGTCGATCTGCTGGCCGGCCCCGCCGCAGCTGGGGCAGGTGCGCTCGATGGTGAAGAAGCCCTGCTGCTGGCGCACCCGGCCGTCGCCGTTACAGGTGGTGCAGTTGATCGGCTTGCTGCCGGGCTCGGCGCCGGTGCCCTCGCAGCTGTCGCAGCTGACGCTGGTGGGCACCTTGATCTGCGCCTGCTTGCCCTGGAACGCCTCCTCCAGGGTGATCTCCATGTCGTAGCGCAGGTCGGCCCCGCGGCCGGACGAGCGGCGCCGGCCGCCGCCCATCATGTCGCCGAACATCTCGTCGAAGATGTCGGCGAAGCCGCCGGCGCCGAAGCCGCCGAAGCCGCCCATGCCGCCAGGGCCGCCGCCGCCCTGCTCGAAGGCGCCGTGGCCGAAGCGGTCGTAGGCGGCGCGCTTCTGGTCGTCGGACAGGACCTCGTAGGCCTCGCCGATCTCCTTGAACTTGGCCTCGGCCTCCTCGTCACCCGGGTTGCGGTCCGGGTGGTACTTCATGGCCAGCTTGCGGTAGGCCTTCTTGATCTCTTCCTTGCCGGCGCTTTGGGAAATCCCAAGCAGCTCGTAGTAGTCTTGTTTCGCCATGGCGCGTCGACGGTCCCGGTTTCTGGTGTCGCGTCTGTCGCCGCCGGCTTAATTTCCGGCAACCCCTGATCGTGCCGGTGTGGCACGTGTGCACGTTCTTTCGCCGTTTAAAGGGCGGACAAGAGAAGCGGGCGGGAGCCGCGTGACTCCCGCCCGTTTCCTCGACCGCCGGCCGGTCAGTTACTGCGACTGACCGCCGCGCTTCTGGTCGTTGTCGTCGACCTCCTCGAAGTCGGCGTCGACCACGTCCTCGCCGGACTGCTGGCCGTCGCCGCCCTGGCCTTGCGCGCCGTCGCCGGCCGCACCCTCGGCGCCCTGGGCATCCTGGGCGTTGCGGTACATCGCCTCGCCCAGCTTGCTGGACGCCTGCGACAGGGTCTCGGTCTTCTGCTTGATGTCGTCGAGGTCCTCGCCCTCGAGCGCCGTGCGCAGCTCGCTCACGGCATCCTCGACGGCCTTCTTGTCGTCGGCCGCGACCTGCTCGCCGACCTCGTTCAGGGTCTTCTCGGTGGTGTGGATCAGGCTCTCGGCCTGGTTCTTGGCGTCGACCAGCTCGCGCTTCTTGCGGTCGTCTTCCGCGTGCTCCTCGGCCTCCTTGACCATCTGCTCGATGTCGTCCTCGGAGAGGCCGCCGGAGGCCTGGATGCGGATCGACTGCTCCTTGCCGGTCGCCTTGTCCTTGGCCGAGACGTTGACGATGCCGTTGGCGTCGATGTCGAAGGTCACCTCGATCTGCGGCACGCCGCGCGGCGCCTGCGGGATGCCGACCAGGTCGAAGTTCCCCAGCAGCTTGTTGTCCGCGGCCATCTCGCGCTCGCCCTGGAAGACGCGGATGGTCACGGCGGTCTGGTTGTCCTCGGCCGTCGAGAAGGTCTGCGACTTCCGGGTCGGAATGGTCGTGTTGCGCTCGATCAGCTTGGTCATCACGCCGCCCAGCGTCTCGATGCCGAGCGACAGCGGCGTCACGTCGAGCAGCAGCACGTCCTTGACGTCGCCCTGCAGCACGCCGGCCTGGATCGCCGCACCGATCGCCACGACCTCGTCCGGGTTGACGCCCTTGTGCGGCTCCTTGCCGAAGAAGTTCTTCACCGTCTCGACGATCTTCGGCATCCGGGTCATGCCGCCGACCAGGATCACCTCGTCGACCTCGCTGGCCTTCATGCCGGCGTCCTTGAGCGCCGACTTGCAGGGATCGACGGTGCGCTGCACCAGGTCCTCGACCAGCGCCTCGAGCTTGGCCCGGGTCAGCTTGATGTTGAGGTGCTTCGGGCCGTTCTGGTCGGCGGTGATGAACGGCAGGTTCACCTCGGTCTGCTGCGAGCCGGACAGCTCGATCTTGGCCTTCTCCGCGGCCTCCTTCAGGCGCTGCAGGGCCAGCTTGTCCTGGCGCAGGTCGATGCCCTGCTCCTTCTTGAACTCGTCGGCCAGGTACTCGATGATCTTCTGGTCGAAGTCCTCGCCGCCGAGGAAGGTGTCGCCGTTGGTCGCCTTCACCTCGAACACGCCGTCGCCCATCTCCAGGATGGAGATGTCGAACGTGCCGCCGCCCAGGTCGTACACGGCGACCGTGCCGGACTTCTGCTTGTCCAGGCCGTAGGCGAGCGAGGCGGCGGTCGGCTCGTTGATGATCCGCTCGACCTCCAGGCCCGCGATCCGGCCAGCGTCCTTGGTCGCCTGGCGCTGGCTGTCGTTGAAGTACGCCGGGACGGTGATCACGGCCTTGTCGACCGTCTCGCCCAGGTACTCCTCGGCCGTTTCCTTCATCTTCTGCAGGATGAAGGCGGAGATCTGCGAGGGGCTGTACTGCTTGCCCTGCGCCTCGACCCAGGCGTCGCCGTTGTCCGCCTTGGTGATCTTGTAGGGGACCTGGTCGATGTCCTTCTTGGTCGTCGGGTCGTCGAAGCGGCGGCCGATCAGGCGCTTGATCGCGTGCAGCGTGTTGGTCGGGTTGGTGACGGCCTGACGCTTGGCCGCCTGACCGACCAGGCGCTCGCCGTCCTCGGTGAAGGCCACCATGGAGGGCGTGGTCCGCGTGCCCTCGGAGTTGGGGATGACCTTGCCTTCCTTGCCTTCCATCACCGCGACACAGGAGTTCGTGGTGCCGAGGTCGATGCCGATGGTCCTGCTCATTGTATCCTCTCTCCTTGTCAGCAGACCGCCTGCGGCCTTCTTCGATGGAAGCGCCGCCAAGCGTCCCTGGTTTGCTGCGTGCTTTGTTATGCGCCGCTGTCTCGCGTTCGACCGCTTATGTAAGTACCCTGTCACCACCATCAAGCCGTGACGGCGCGCCGGACGGCGCTTTTATTCGGACGGCATATGCGCGATATGCATGTCCGGGCAGCCCCGCGCGCCCGCTTGCGACGCTCCCGCTTGCGACGCCCCCGCTTGCGACGCCGGGGAACCATCTCCCCAAGACCCGCCCACCTCACCTTTTAAGGACCGACGACGCCATGGCCGGCCCCGAGCGCGACGACCAAACCCCCGACGGCCCGCGGCAGGGCGCCTTTCCGCCCGGCGACCCGCGCAACGACAAGATCTATCTCGGCATCCTGGTGGCGCTGATGGTGACCGTGTTCACCGCCGCCGGCATGGCGATCGTGGGCGACTACCTGTACGGCTCTGAGGTGATGAAGGAGGGCGGCTTCTACATCGCCATCGTCGCCGGCATCGCCTACTTCGCCTTCCGCGCCTGGGGGCGCATGCGCGCCGCCAAGGCGCAGAAGGAGCTGACCAAGCGCCAGCTGGCCCAGGACCCGGAGAAGGACCCGCAGGACGACGACGGGCAGGGGTAGCGCCTTTAAGTTCGCACACCGCAACGGCGGGTCCCCTCTCCCCAGCGCGGGAGAGGGACAGGGTGAGGGGAATTCCTGGGCGAACGCCGGGGAGTTCCCCTCACCCTCCCACGATCCTGACGGATCGCGGGCCCCTCCCTCTCCCGCGGTGGGGAGAGGGGATGGCGTCGTGCAGGGCCTTTTAAACGCGCCGCCATCCCGAAGCCCGCCTTGCACGCACCGGGTTCAGACGGATTTCGAGGTCCGAGCTTGATCGTCTCCGCCAGCTACAAGACCGACATTCCGGCGTTCTACCCGGCGTGGTTCCGGAACCGGCTGCGGGCGGGCTATGCCAAGATGGTCAATCCCTACGGCGGGCAGGTCTATACCGTCGACCTGAGCGCGGGCGGCTGCGACGGCTTCATCTTCTGGACCAAGAACGCCGGGCCGTTCGAGGACGCGCTTGCCGACGTCGCCGACCGCGGCTTTCCGTTCGTCGTGCAATACACGATCACCGCTTATCCGCGCGCGCTGGAGACGTCCGTGATCGACTGGCGCCGGGCGGCCAGGCAGATGCACGCGATCGCCGGGCGGTACGGGCCCGAGGCGGTCGTCTGGCGCTACGATCCGGTGTTCCTGACCTCCCTCACCCCGCCCGACTGGCACCGGGCGACCTTCGCGCAGCTCGCCCAAGCACTGGCCGGCGCGAGCGACGAGGTCGTGCTGTCGTTCGCCACCGTCTACGCCAAAACCCAGCGCAACACCGATGCGGCGGCGGCGCGCAACGGCTTCAGCTGGTGGGACCCGCCGGCGGAAGAGAAGACGGCGCTCTTGGAAGACCTCGCGGCGACGGCGCAGCGGCACGGCTTCACGCCCAAGCTGTGCGCGCAGCCGGAGCTGCTGCCAGACCCGCTGTTCACCCGGCTGCAGCCCGCGCGCTGCATCGACGCCGACCGGCTGGGCCGGGTCGCCGGCCACCAGGTCGCCGCGCCGACCAAGGGCAACCGGCCGGGCTGCTACTGCGCGCAGGCGAAGGACATCGGCGCCTACGACACCTGCCCGCACGGCTGCTGCTACTGCTACGCCGTGCAGCGCCCGGAGCTCGCCAAGCGCCGCTATCAGGTCCACGATCCCGAATCCGAGTTCCTGATCGCCCCCGGTACGAAGGTGTCGGGCCGATGAGCGGGGACGCCTGGACGGCGCTGGGCGCGCGGCGGGGCCTGGTGATCCTGTGTTACCACGCGCTGTCGCCCAGCCTGGACGACTATCCCTTCCGCACCCGCACGGACGCGTTCGCCCGCCAGCTGGACCGGCTGGCCGGAACGTTCGAGCTGGTCGGCATCGAGCGCGCGGTGGACCTGTGGGACGCGGGCGGCTTCGCCCAGCGCGACCGGCCGGTGGCCGCGATCACGTTCGACGACGCCTACGCCGAGGTGGCGGATCTCGCGACCCCGGTGCTCGAACGTCACGGGATCACGGCGGGCCTGTTCGCCGCGCGCAACCAGATCCAGCGCGCCGGCGCGACCCACCTGTCGGAAGCGGGCCTGCGCGATCTCGCCCGCGACCCGCACTGGCGGGTGGGCGCGCACGGCCTCAGCCACGATTCGCTGTATTCGCTGCAGCAGCCGGACCTGGAGGCGGAGGTGGCGGGCGCGCTCGCCTGGCTCGCCGACCTGCTGGGCGCCCAGCCGTTCGCCTTCGCCTACCCGCAGGGCAAGATCAGCCAGCGCGTGGTCGCGACCGCCCGCCGGCACACGGCGCTTGCGTTCGCGACCGACCAGCGCGTGGGCGACGCGCCCGACCGCCTGCAGCTCCGCCGCCTGTGCCTGAAGCAAAAGCACGACGACCCGGACGCCTTCGCCCGGCTGCTGGACGCGGGGCCGTGGGAGGTCGACGGCTGATCAGGGCTTGAGCACGGCGGATCGGCGGGTCCCCTCTCCGCCTGTAGGGGGAGAGGGACAGGTGAGGTGGCTCTGCAAAGCGTTTGCGCTCGGGACGCCGCGAGAGCTTTGGGAGGGTGCACACCCCCTCCCCCGCGCCCTCTAACGCCCCGTGGCGGAGCGTTTCGCACGCTTTTGGCTATATGCGTCAGGCATCCTTCGACACGCCGCCTTGGCAGGCGGCTGCTCAGGATGACGTCAATATTT
Source organism: Rhodovibrio sp. (assembly GCA_034521655.1). Lineage (GTDB taxonomy): Bacteria > Pseudomonadota > Alphaproteobacteria > Kiloniellales > Rhodovibrionaceae > Rhodovibrio. Next base: position 211 of record JAXHMD010000032.1, on the reverse strand, counting down.
TTGGAGTAATCAAAACGCCTCTATTCTACAAAATTTGACGTCATCCTGAGCAGGCCGCGTTAGCGGGCGTGTTGAAGGACGTCTGACGGGTATTTAGGCGCCCGTGCAAAGTCTCCACATAAAAGCGGAGAGGGACGTCCCGGGATGCCCTGCGACCCCGCTGGCGACACCCTGCACCGGCGCGAGCGCCCGCTAAATCCCGCTGCCGGGG
>JAXHMD010000031.1:0-181497 GCA_034521655.1 Rhodovibrio sp. | reverse complement strand
CCGGCCGGCTGTCGTGCCTTAGCCTCCGGTGCCATGGCGAACCCGCGAACCGTTGCCACCGTGTCGATCCTGGCTCTGTGCCAGGCGCTCACCATGACCTGCAGCGCCCTCGTGATCTCGATCACGGCGCTGGTGGGCGAGAGCCTGGCGCCGCGGCCGGGACTCAGCACGCTGCCGCTCGCGCTCCAGTTCGTGGCGCTGATGTCGGTGAGCCCGGTCGCCTCGCAGTTCATGAAACGCTTCGGTCGGCGGGCCGGCTTCACGCAGGGGTCCCTGATCGGCATCGCTGGCGGCCTGGTGGGCGTGCTCGCGATCCAGCAGCACAGCTACGCCCTCTACTGTCTGGCAGCCGTGATGACGGGCGGCTTCCTGGCCCACGGCATGTACTACCGCTTCGCCGCCGCCGATGCGGTCGAGCCGGTCTGGCGCAGCCGGGCGATCTCGCTCGTGATGGCGGGCGGCGTGTTGGCGGCCGTCCTTGGGCCGCAGATCGCCAATCACGCCCGCGACCTCATACCGGAAGCGACCTTCGCGGGCGGTTATCTCGCCATCGCAGGGCTTTGCGCTCTGTCGTTGATCCTGGTGCAGTTCGCGCAGATTCCCAAGCCGACCGCCGAGGAGCGCCGGGAAGGCGGCCGGCCGCTGGCGCGGATCGTGCGCCAGCCCGCGCTGTTGATGGCTGTCTTCTGCGGCATGGTCGGTTACGGGGCGATGAACCTGATCATGTCGATCACCCCGCCGGCGATGATGGGCCACCAGCACACCTTCGGCGATGCGGCGATGGTGATCCAGTGGCACGTGTTCGCCATGTTCGCCCCGTCCTTCTTCACCGGTCATCTGATCCACCGCTTCGGCGTGCGTTCGGTGATGACGGTGGGCGCGCTTGCGATGCTGGGCGCGGTCGCGGTCAACGTCTCCGGCACGGGGATGGCGTACTTCGCGGCCGGGTTGGTGCTGCTGGGCTTGGGATGGAACTTCCTGTTCGTGGGCGGCACCACGCTCGTGACCGAACTTCACGCCACCGCCGAGAAGGCGAAGGTTCAGGCGTTCAACGACGTGCTGGTGTTCGGGACCGTGGCCGCCACGGCGCTGCTGTCGGGCGTGGTCTACGACGCGCTCGGCTGGACGGCCGTCAATCTCGCGGTCGTCGCCCCCCTGATGGCCGTACTGGCCGCGCTCGCGCTGGTGCCGCGTGCGGGCCCGGAAGACGCCGCGGAAGCGGGAGAGGACGGCGACACGGCGGGATCGCCGGTCGGTTCCTAGAGCAAGATGCTGAATCGTGTGAACACCTTTCAGCTGAATGTTGCTCAACCAACAGTTAGAGCGAAATGCCGAACCGGCTCTTCTCGGTTTTGCTTTGGTTCTGAATTAGCGAATAGGCTCGGCTAGACCAGTACTTTCTGCGCCGCCCGAGAAGAAGCAGCGCCGCTCGGCCAACCGCGACCCGCCTTAGCGCGTCGGATCCGGATTGCCGATCTGGCCGCTGCCGGGGGCGTTGTTGAACCGGCCGACGTTGCCGAGCAACTGCTGAACGATGGAAAGGTCGCGGCCTTCGGTCGGCGTCTCGCGGTCGACCGGATCGATCTCGCGGGCGTCGGCCATGGTGTAGAGTTGCTTGCCGGTCAGGCGGTCCTGCGCGTCGAAGGTCAGAACCAGGACGTTGCGTTCTTTGATATCCGGCTCGAAGAACGCGAACCGGGTCTGCTTCTGGCCGACGTAATACCAGGTACCGTCCTTAAAATTGGAGCGGACCGAGGGCGGACCCAGCAGATTGACGATGTCGGTGCGGCCCTGCTTGCCGGGCTCGATCCGGGCGAGCGCCTCGTCATCCGGCAAGTTTCCATGCACCTGCACCGGAAGCTCGCAGCCCCCCAGCGCCAGGGCTGCGAGCCCGGCGAGGCTCAGTTGGCGCAGCCGACGTAGTCCGATCGCTTGGCGCATGGCGGCCAGGGTATCCTTCAGTCCATGACGTGAACGCGCCTGCTTGATTACTCTCGTGTCCGCGCCCATTTCAAGCCCCGCGACGCGGCGGCCGTCGGCACACCGCTTCGCCGGGCCGGCGATCGCCTGATCTGTCGTCGGCGCACCCGAACCCGCAGTCACCGGAACGACGCATGAAGCTCGCCCAACTTTTCCGCCGCCGCAGGCCGGAAGCCAAGCCGGCCGCGGAGCTGTACGCCCAGGCGGTGGCGCAGGCCCGTCAGGCGGGGTTCTACACCGAGCTGGAAGTGCCGGACACGCTGGACGGACGGTTCGAGCTGGTATCGCTGCACGTCTACCTGATCCTGCGCCGGCTGCGCGCCGACCACCGGCGCACGGCGCGTCTTGCGCAGGCGTTGTTCGACGAGATGTTCGAGGACATGGACGGCAGCGTTCGCGAACTAGGCGCGGGCGACCTGGGCGTCGGACCGCGGGTCAAGAAGATGGCACGTAACTTCTACGGCCGCATCAAGGCCTACGACGCCGGCCTGGACGGCAGCCGCGCGGAACTCCGGGAGGCGCTGCGGCGCAACCTTTACGGCAACCTCGATCGCGTGGGTGAGGACACGTTGGACGCGCTCGCCGGGTACATGGCGGAGACGAATGCGGCGCTTGCCGAGACCGCGCTTGAAGGCTTGATGCAAGGGCAGGTGGACTTTGCCCGGCTCGCGCCGGCTCCCGAACGGGCGACCGAGCAGACGGCGGACGGGACACCCCGGTCGTCGGCCCAAACCGCCTGACAGGGTGCCGAGAGCAAAATCGATGAACGCCGAACCGGCTTGCTTCGTGAATTTTGCTCTAACTTCTTGAAGGGCGGGCAAGATTCAGCTGAAACGTGATTCCACGTTTCAGCTGAATCTTGCCCTAGCCGCGGGCGGTGAAAAGCGATTGACCCGGGGGAGACGGGACGCCTATCGTCCCGCCCGCTCAAGCGCCGGCCGCCGTTAAGCGTCGCGGCTTTGGCCGCACGACAGCCGCCCGGCGCAGCCGATAGGCAGGAGCGATGACCCAGGACAACGGCGACAGCATCGAGTTCGCGCGCAAGCTGCGCTTGGACAAGCTCGCTGGCGGCCCGGTCGAGCGCACCCTGGAAGCCAAGCCGGCCGAGTGCCGGGCGCTGCGTGACCGCTTCGGGCTGGACGACCTGAGCGCGCTTAGCGGCACGGTGACCGTGTCGCGCGTGACCGACAGCCCGCTGATCCGGGTCGAGGGCCGGTTCACCGCGCGCGTGCGCCAGACCTGCGTGGTCAAGCTGGAGCCGTTCGACGCCGAAGTGGGCGAGAGCTTCGTCCAGCTCTACACCCTCGACCCAGCCGCCGCCGAGGCGGAAGAGGGCGAGGTCTTCGTCGCGCTGGAGGAGGACGACCCGCCGGAACCGCTGACCGGCGACAGCCTGGACCTGGGCGAAGTGCTGGCCGAGCAACTGGCGCTTGCGCTGGACCCGCACCCGCGCGCGCCGGACGCGGAGTTCGACCCGGCGCGCTACGGTGTCGGGCCGGATGAAGACGAGGAGGCGGACGAAAACCCCTTCGCGGTGCTCCGCCACCTGAAACGGGACGGCTGAGCCGGGCCGTGCCGCACCCGCCCTGGTCGCCCGGCGGGTCCGCCGTGCGCACGGCGCGTCACGCGCGCCTCGGACGCGGGCTTGTCGGGGCCGATCTTTTTGTTTAAGACGCGGCTTCCAGCCCGAAGCCGCACATGGATGTGAGACGAAGGACGAATCATGGCCGTTCCGAAGAAAAAGGTGTCGAAGTCCCGGCGCGACAAGCGCCGCTCACACCACGCCCTGAAGTCGCCTGCCTACGTGGTCGACCAGGACAGCGGCGAGTATCGCCGGCCGCACCATGTCGATCTCAAGACCGGCATGTATAAAGGGCGCGAGGTCCTGGAGCCCAAGGACAAGTACTAAGCCCCCAACGCGACGTTGGCGGCTGCCACGACCCGGCGCTCACGGCGGCGCACGGCTGCCAGGGTCGTGCGTCCGCCAACGTCGCGGTTCCGTCTCTTCCGGCATCGCGCCGCCTGGCGGTTCGTATCCTGGAGTGCCGGCCACGGCCCCAAGCTGGACCGGCCGAGTCAAACGACGGCACCCGCGCGGCAGGCACGCCCGCCCGCGCCGGTGATGAGGCGGAGGTAGGTCGTAGTTGAGCGATCGCCTGACCATCGCACTGGACGCCATGGGCGGTGACAACGCGCCGCGCATGGTGCTGCGCGGTGCGAACCTTGCCCGCAAGCGTCACCCCCAGGTGGAGTTCCTGGTGTTCGGGCGCGAGCAGGACGTGCAGCCGTACCTGTCGAAGATGAAGAAGCTGCGCCAGGTCACCACGCTGGTGCACTGCGAGGATGTCGTCTCCGACAGCGAGAAGCCGTCGACGGCGCTGCGCAACGGCCGTAACTCCTCGATGCGCCAAGCGATCCAGGCGGTGCGCGACGGCAAGGCCGACGGTGTGGTCTCCGCCGGCAACACCGGCGCGCTCATGGCGATGTCGAAGATGCTGATGAAGATGCTGCCCGGGATCGACCGGCCGGCGATCGCCAGCTTCTTCCCGACCGAGGTCGGCGAATCCGTGATGCTCGATCTGGGCGCCAACGTGCAGTGCGACGCCCAGAACCTGGTCGATTTCGCGATCATGGGGAACGCCTTCTCGCGCACGGTGCTCGGCACGATGGAGCCGAGCTATGGCCTGCTCAACGTCGGCGCGGAGGAACGCAAGGGTCACGAAGCGCTGTGGGAAGCCCGCGACCGGCTGAACCAGATCAAGCTGCCGGGCCGGTTTCACGGGTTCATCGAGGGCGACGACATCGCCAAAGGCACGGTCGACGTGATCGTGACCGACGGCTTCACCGGCAACGTCGCCTTGAAGGCGGCGGAAGGTACCGCGAAACTGATCGGCAGTTACCTGAAAAGCACCTTCAAGTCGTCGATCTTCGCGCAGATGGGCTATCTGCTGGCGCGCCGGGCGATGCAGAAGCTGCGCAAGCGCACCGATCCGCGCCGCTACAACGGTGCCATGTTCCTAGGTCTCAACGGCATCGCGGTGAAGAGTCACGGCGGCACCGATCCGGTCGGTTTCGCGAACGCGATCGGCGTTGCGGTGGATCTGGCCCGCGGCGGCTTCCTGGAGCGTATCCGCGCCGATCTGGGCCAGCTCGACCGGACCGCCGCCGGTACGGCGCGCAACGGATCCTCCGGGGCGCAGGCGGCTGCAGGTTGATGGCGACGCGGTCCCGGATCATCGGCTGCGGCGGCTATCTGCCGGAGCGCGTGGTAACCAACGCCGAGCTCGCGCGGCGCGTCGCCACGTCGGACGAGTGGATCCGGCAGCGCACCGGGATCCAGGAGCGCCGGATCGCGGCCCCGGGGGAGAAGACGTCCGACCTCGGCACGGCCGCCGCGCGCACGGCGCTTAAGCGCGCGGGCATCGAGGTCGATCAGTTGGACCTGATCATCGTCGCCACCGCCACCCCGGACGAAACCTTCCCGGCGACCGCGACCACCATCCAGGCGCGCCTCGGCATGACCCGCGGCGCGGCGTTCGATCTGCAGGCGGTCTGCACCGGCTTCGTCTACGCGCTCGCCGTCGCCGACAACTTCCTGCGGCTGGGGCAGGCGCGTACCGCGCTCGTGATCGGGGCGGAGACCTTCTCGCGCATCCTCGACTGGGAAGACCGCACAACCTGCGTGCTGTTCGGCGACGGGGCCGGAGCGGTCGTGCTGCAGGCGCAGGAGACCGACGGCCACGCGCCCAGCGGCGTGCTCTCCACCCATCTCTATTCCGACGGCCGGCACCACGACGCGCTCTACGTCGACGGCGGCCCGTCGAGCACGCAGTCGACCGGCCACCTGCGGATGGAGGGCCGCGAGGTCTTCCGCCACGCCGTGGTGCGGATGTCGGAGGCGATCGACGCCGCGCTGTCGGCCAACCAGCTGGGCGCGAACGACGTCGACTGGCTGGTCCCGCACCAGGCGAACATGCGGATCATCGAAGCGACCGGCAAGCGCCTCAACCTGTCGCCCGAACGCGTGGTGACCACGGTCGACCGGCACGCCAACACCTCCGCCGCGTCGATCCCGCTCGCCCTGTTCGAGGCCGTCGAGGACGGCCGCATCCAGGAGGGCGACCTGGTGCTGCTGGAGGGCATGGGCGGCGGCTTCACCTGGGGCAGCGCGCTCGTCCGCTGGTAGCCGTACGCCCTTCGTACCCGGCACGTACACCCGGGCGAACATCAAGTGTTTTCCTCAGATCGTTCGTTTTCCTGTACTTTTCCGTCTCTAGGCGGGCGTTTCGGCTTTGACGGGTCAGCGTCCCTGGATTACCCTTTGACCTACCCGAAGAATTTGCCGGGCCGAATACGCTGGGGGACGTTGGATGGCGGAGAAGACCCTGACCCGCGCCGACTTGTCGGAAGCGGTCTATCAACAAGTCGGCCTTAGCCGGAACGAATCCGCGGCGCTCGTCGAATCCGTGCTGGACGAAATTTCCGACGCCCTGGTGCGCGGCGAGCCGGTCAAGATTTCCTCGTTTGGCAGCTTCGCCGTGCGCAAGAAGGGCCGGCGGGTCGGCCGCAACCCCAAGACGGGCGAAGAGGTGCCGATCCTGCCGCGCCGCGTGCTGGTGTTCCGCGCCTCCCACGTCCTGCGCAACCGGATCAACGCGGTCTACAAGCAGCTGGTCGACGCCTGACGCCCGGCGCCGACCGGTCCTCGCGACCGGGTCAAGACGCGCGCGCAAGTCCCTGGAACGCCATGGCCGCCAACCGAACCGCCAGCAAGTCCGCCGCCGCTTTCCGGACCATCTCCGAGGTCTCGGACGAGTTGGAAGTGCCGCAGCACGTCCTGCGGTTCTGGGAGACCAAGTTCACCCAGGTGCGGCCGATGAAGCGCGGCGGCGGCCGGCGGTATTACCGGCCCGAGGACATCGAGCTGCTGCGCCGGATCCGCGACCTGCTGTATTCCGACGGCTACACCATCAAGGGCGTGCAGAAGCTGCTGCGCGAGGGGCAGGTCAAGCCGCCGGCGCACGAGGAAGCGGTCGCCGAGCAGGAGCGCGCCGGCGCCCCGCCGCCGGTGGGCGGCAGCGCGCTGGAAGCCGACACCGCGCCGGAAGCGACCGCGGCCGCGCAACCGTCGGGTCAGGCACGCGGGCAGTCCGGCGGACGCGAGGCCGTCGCGGCCCGGCATCCGCAGACCGGCCGGGCGGAAGGGCCGGCGGCGCGCGCCGCCACGGCGACCGCGGCGCAACGCCCGCCGCAGTCGGGCGGGCAGGCGCGGCAGGCCAGCGCCGCCCAGCCGTCGGCCGCGGACACTGCCGCCGACGCCGGCTTGAGCCGCGAGAAGCAGGAGACCATCCGCAGCGTCCTGGAAGAGCTGCGCGCCGCCCGCGCGGACCTGACACGACGCACCGGCGAATGACGCCAGGCGGGGCCGCCTAGACCGGGCGACCGCGGGCGGCTCACCCCTTGAAAAACGCCGCGCTGACGCGGCATTGCGTGGGGCCGGCACAGGCGGCTATAACGGCCGCCGCGAGACGGGCGCCCACCGTTCCCCCAAGGGCGCCGGTTGACGGTTCGGAGCGTGGCGCAGTCTGGTAGCGCATCCGGCTGGGGGCCGGAAGGTCGCAGGTTCAAATCCTGCCGCTCCGACCATTATCCAGCTCTCAAGTATTAACTGACACTGGTGGTTCCGCCCGATATCGGCCTGCACGCTCGGCGTAGGGTGGATTCGCCGCGCCAGCGGCAATCCACCAGGACGTTCCGGGCGCGGACGCCGTTCGGTGGGTTGCTGCGCGAACCCACCCTACAAGGCGGTGTGCAACAGCTCGCGCATCTCCAGCGCGTCGCGCACGGCGTCGTCGGCGTGGTCGGTGTTGTCGAAGAACACGAAGGCGTCGCGCCCGTCGGCGATCTGGCCCCGGAGCCAGTCGGCCCAGGGCTGCAGCTGGGCGCGGCCGTAGCGGCCGCGGTACTTGGCTTCCCGGCCGTGCAGGCGCACATAGACGAAGTCCGCCGTGGCGACCGCCGGCGCGCGCTGCTCGGCCAGTTCGAACGGGACGAAGGCGGCGTTGTGGCGTGCCAGCACGTCGGTGACGTCCGGCACGTGCCAGCGCGGATCGCGGAACTCGAACGCCGCGCGGGTGCCCGCCGGGAGCTGCCGCAGGAAAGCCTCCAGCCGGTCGACGTCGCGCGGCATCTTGGGCGGCATCTGGAACAGCACGGCGGCCGTGCGGTCGGCGAGCGGCTGCATCCGCTCGAAGAACACCTGCAGCGGCTCGCCGCAGTCCCGCAGGCGCTTGCGGTGGGTCAGCTGCTGCCAGGCCTTGACCGAAAAGCTGAAGTCCTCGGGCGTGCGCTTGGCCCAGCCCTTGAGCATGTTCTGCATCGGCAGGCGGTAGAAGCTGGCGTTCAGTTCCACCGCGCCCAGGTGCTGGGCGTAGTGCGCGAGCCATTGGTTGCGCGGCAGTTTGTCGGGATAGAACGGCCCGACCCAGCCGTCGTAGCTCCAGCCGCTGGTGCCGACGTAGGCGCGTGCCATGCCGAACTCCCCGTCGTTCATCCCGGTCGTTCATCCCGGCACGTAGGCAGCCGGACGGCCAGCGCGCAACCGCCAGGCCATGGCCCTTAACCACCATTTGAGCTGAATCAATGCGGGCCGCCGGGGCGCGGCGCAGGCTCCAGCCCTAACGACGGCGTCGTTGTCTTGCGATCCAGCGTCGCGTCGTCGGGTTGCGGCCCGCGTGAGATGGCGGGTCTGCTCCCCCTCAAGCCCAACTCGAAGCGCCCCGCCGGCTCAGTGTCCGGCGGGGCCTTTTTCTGGCTAGGGCAAGATGCTGAAACGTGGAATCACGTTTCAGCATCTTGCCCTCGCTTCAAGAAGTTAGAGCGACATTCAGCCCGAAGGCCGGTTCGGCCTTCGAGCATGTCGCTCTAATCGCCGCCGGCGACGGCCCGGCCGGCGTCGGTCAGGCGGCAGACCAGCCAGTCCGGCTTCATCGGGTTGGCGAACCAGGGCGTGGCCCAGCCCTTGCGGATGCAGGCCCGGATCAGGCCGGGCGGGTAGGCTTGGCCTTGCGTGTCGAACAGCGGCAGCTTGCCGCCCGGCTGGTCCAGCCCGCGCGCCAGATAGGCCCGCTCAGCCGCGCTCGGCGGGCCCGGGTCGGGCGCGGCGCTGACGGGACCGGGCTGGTTGGCGGGGGAAGGCGGGGGCATCGGCAGTTCGCTGTGGTGCGGTGGTTTGCGCAACCGGCGCGGCGCGGCGGATCGACCGGGCGGTTGCCTTGCGACCCGCTGTCCCGGGGGTGCGGACCCCCCTGACCGGGCGTGCCGGCATGTCTAGACTTGGGGCCCCGGACGCCGCACGACGCGCACGCGCGCGCCGCGGGTTGGCGCAGGACACCTACAGTAGCTTAAAGCGGAAGGGACGGCGATGGCTTACAATCTGATCTACATCACCGCGTCGAACGCCGAGGAAGCGAAGGAGCTGGGCCGCGGCCTGGTGGAGGCGCGGCTGGTCGCCTGCGCCAACGTGATCCCGAACATGATCCCGATCTTCTGGTGGGAGGGCCGCGTGCAGGAGGACAGTGAGGCGATCCTGCTGGCCAAGACGCGCGACGCCCTGGTCAACCGGGTGATCGAGTTCGTCCAGCAGGAGCACAGCTACGACTGCCCGGCCGTGCTCGCCCTGCCGATCCAGGCCGGCCACAAGCCGTTCCTACAATGGATCGACGAGGAGACCGAGGGCGCCGACCAGCCCGACACCGACCTGGAGTAGCCGCGCGCGCCGACGCCCCTCACGCGTCCTGCAGGGCGTCGGCCCCGGCGGCGGTCTGGCCGACCTGGTCGAACAGCCAGGCGCGGAACGCCTGGATCGCCGGGTCGTCGCCGCGATAGCGCGGGTAGACCAGCCAGAAGGCGAGGTCGGAGTGCAGGTCGTGCGGGAAGGGTGCCACCAGCGTGCCGTCGGCGAGCTGCTTTTCCACCAGCCCGCGGTTGACGATCGCCACCCCCATGCCCGACAGCGCGGCCTGCACGGCCATCGCGTCGTGGTCGAACTTGGGTCCGCTCTCCGCGTCGACCTTGTCCGCGCCCATCGCGCGCAGCCAGGACCGCCAGCGGCCCATCCGCGGCACCGCGTGGATCAGCTGCACCCTGGCGAGATCGTCCTGGTTGCGGAGCGGCTGGCGGTCCAGCAGCTGCGGGCTCGCCACCGGGATCAGCTCCTCCTCCATCAGCCGGTGGGCGGTCAGGCCGGGGGTATCGATCTTGGCGGTGTGGCGGATCGCCAGATCGATGTCGCTGTCGGCGAAGTCGACCATCTCGATCGAGGCGTTGAGCCGGGTCTCGATCTCCGGGTGGGCGACCTGGAACGCGCTTAGCCGCGGCATCAGCCAGCCGACCGCGAACGACGGCGCGGCGGAGATGTTCAGCACCGCCTTGTCCGGCTTCGCCGTCACCCGTTCGGTCGCCTCGCGCAGCAGCTCCAGGGCCTCCCGCACGGCCGGCAGGTAGGCGCGGCCCTGGTCGGTCAAGTGCACCTTGCGCGTCGCCCGGCGGAACAGCGCGACGCCGAGCAGATCTTCCAGCGACTTGATCTGGTGGCTGACGGCGGACGGGGTCATGTGCAGCACCTCGGCCGCCTTCTTGAACGAGCCGTGGCGCGCGGCGGCCTCGAAGGTGCGCAGCGCGTTGATCGGGGGCAGGTGCATGGCGGCCGGCTCTCCTCGGTGGGTGTGCGGCAGCGCGCCGCGATAGATGAACGTCGTTCACCTATAACCTGAAAAAGCGTCGTTTGTCGCGGGGCATTCGCGGGCGCATTTTCCCAATCAAGCCAAGGGCGGGGCGGAAGACGGTTGAGGCAAGCTTAACCATCGCGGCCGCCCGAGACGCACCGGTTCAAGAGGAGCTGAGCCATGACCCACGCCGAGATCGAGTTCTATATGCGTCGCGGCCGCGCGGAGCGGTCGAAGGCCTTCTACGCTGGCTTCCGGGCGATCAAGCAGGCGGTGACACGTGCCGCCAGCCGCCTCAGCGGCGCCTTCGCCTACCTGCATCAGCCCAAGGCCTTCCAGTAAGCTTTCGCGGCTGACGGCATGACGAGACGGGCCGGCGTCCGATCGGGGCGCCGGCCCTTTTGGTGTGGTCCACGAGGCGGATTCGCGCAGTGATCCCGGCTTGATGCGGGCCCGCGGCAGGTCGGGTGCGGTGGGTCGCTGCGCACAGCCCGTCGGGGGTGCCCTCGGGCACATGCAGCCGTGTGGGGTGCTTCGACACGCCAGCCTACGGCTGGCTACTCAGCATGATGGGATGGTTTAAGCACTGACATAGATAAAACTTTCTCCTGAGTAGGACGCCGAAGGCGTCCGTGTCGAAGGAGCCCACCCGGGTGCTCGGCGCTTTTGCGAAGCTCTATCCCTCCAACGATGTCGAGGGACTACGGCGGGCCTCTTACGCCTGCTTGCGGCGCTTCTGGTCGCTGGTCGGACCACTGTTGTGGCCGCTGTCGCGCGCCTTGCCGTGGTGGGTTTCCAGGTATTCGCCCAGGTAGCGGCCGGTGTAGCTTTCCGCGACCTGGGCGACCTGGTCCGGCGTGCCCTTGGCGACCAGCCGGCCGCCCTTGGCGCCGCCCTCCGGACCCATGTCGAGGATGTGGTCGGCGGTCTTGATGACTTCGAGGTTGTGCTCGATCACCACCACGGTGTTGCCGTTGTCGACCAGCCGGTGCAGCACTTCCAGCAGCTTGCGCACGTCCTCGTAGTGCAGGCCGGTGGTGGGCTCGTCCAGGATGTAGAAGGTCTTGCCGGTCGACCGGCGGGACAGTTCCTTGGCGAGCTTGACCCGCTGCGCCTCGCCGCCGGACAGCGTGGTCGCCGGCTGGCCGATCTTGACGTAGCCCAGGCCGACCTGCTGCAGGGTCACCAGCTTGTTGCGGATGTTGGGCACGGCGGAGAAGAACTCCACGCCCTCGTCCACCGTCATCTCCAGCACGTCGGCGATCGAGTGGCCCTTGAAGGTGATCTCCAGGGTCTCGCGGTTGTAGCGCTTGCCCTTGCACTCGTCGCAGGTGACGAAGACGTCGGGCAGGAAGTGCATCTCGATCTTGATCACGCCGTCGCCCTGGCAGGCCTCGCAGCGTCCGCCCTTGACGTTGAACGAGAAGCGCCCGGCCTTGTAGCCGCGGGTGTTGGATTCGGGCAGGCCGGCGAACCACTCCCGGATCGGGGTGAACGCGCCGGTGTAGGTCGCCGGGTTGGAGCGCGGCGTGCGGCCGATCGGCGACTGGTCGATGTCGATCACCTTGTCGAGCAGCTCCATGCCCTCGACCTTGTCGTGCTCGGCCGGAGCCTCGCGCGCGCCGTTAATCCGCCGGGCCAGCGTCTTGTACAGCGTCTCGTTGATCAGGGTCGACTTGCCGGAGCCGGACACGCCGGTCACGCAGGTGAAGGTGCCGAGCGGGATCTTCGCGGTCACGTCCTGCAGGTTGTGGGCGCGCGCGCCCTTGACCGTGATCGCCTGGCCCTTCCGGCCCGGCCGGCGCTTGTCGGGCAGGGGGATCTGGCGGAAGCCGGTCAGGTACTGCGCGGTCAGGCTTTCCGGCTTCTGCATCACCTCCTGCGGGGTGCCGCGCGCGACCACGTTGCCGCCGTGCGTGCCGGCCCCGGGGCCCATGTCGACCAGGTAGTCGCTGTCGCGGATGAACTCCTCGTCGTGCTCCACCACGATCACGGTGTTGCCGAGGTCGCGCAGCCGCTCCAGCGTCTGCAGCAGGCGCGCGTTGTCGCGCTGGTGCAGGCCGATCGACGGCTCGTCCAGGACGTAGAGCACGCCGGTCAGGCCGGAGCCGATCTGCGAGGCGAGCCGGATCCGCTGGCTCTCGCCGCCGGACAGCGTGGCGGCCGGGCGCGACAGGGTCAGGTACTCCAGCCCGACGTCCATCAGGAAGTCCAGGCGTTCGCTGATCTCCTTGACGATCCGCCGGCCGATCTCCTGCTGCTGCGGACGCAGGTGGTCGAGCACGTGGTCGAACCAGCGCTGCGCCTCCTCGATCGACATCTCCGCGGCCTGGGAGATGTTGAGGTCGCGCACCCGCACCATCCGCGCTTCCAGCTTCAGGCGCTGGCCGCCGCAGGTGTCGCACGGCTTGGCGGTCTGGTACTTGCCCAGCTCCTCGCGCACCCAGTCGCTGTCGGTCTCGCGGTAGCGCCGTTCCATGTTGGGCACGAGGCCTTCGAACGGCTTCTGCGTCTCGTAGGACCGCAGGCCGTCGTCGAAGCGCATGCGCACCGGCTCGCGGGTGCCGTAAAGGATGCCGTTCTGCGCGCGCTCCGGCAGGTCGCCGAAGGCGGTCGTCATCGACACGCCGAAGTGTCTGGCCAGGCTCTCCAGCGTCTGCTTGTAGAACTGCGAGGGCGAGCCGGCCCAGGGCACGATCGCGCCCTTCTTCAGCGACAGCCGCGGATCGACGATCAGGCCGGGGTCCATGTGCAGCGTCGCGCCCAGGCCGTCGCAGTCGGGGCAGGCGCCGAACGGGTTGTTGAAGGAGAACAGCCGGGGCTCGATCTCGTCGATCGTGAAGCCGGAGACGGGGCAGGCGAACTTGGCGGAGAACGAGGTGTGCTCGCCGGTGTCGGCGTTCTCGGTGAACGCCAGGTCGTCGCCGATCTTGAGCGCGGTCTCGAAGGAGTCGGCGAGCCGGGTCTCGATCCCCGCGCGCACCACCAGCCGGTCGACCACGACCTCGATGTCGTGCTTTTTCTTCTTGTCGAGCGCCGGCGCGTCCTCGATCTCGTAGAGCTCGCCGTCGATCTTGACCCGCTGGAAGCCGCGCTGCTGGAAGTCGCGCAGTTCGCGCTTGTACTCGCCCTTGCGCCCGCGCACGACCGGCGCCAGCAGGTAGAGCCGCGTGCCCTCGTCCATCGCCATGACGCGGTCGACCATCTGGCTGACCGTCTGGCTCTCGATCGGCTCGCCGGTCTCCGGCGAGTAGGGGGTGCCGACGCGCGCCCAGAGCAGGCGCATGTAGTCGTAGATCTCGGTCACCGTGCCGACGGTGGAGCGCGGGTTCTTGGACGTGGTCTTCTGCTCGATCGAGATCGCCGGCGACAGCCCCTCGATGCTGTCGACGTCCGGCTTCTGCGCCAGCTCCAGGAACTGCCGGGCGTAGGCGGACAGCGATTCGACGTAGCGGCGCTGGCCCTCGGCGTAGATCGTGTCGAAGGCGAGCGAGGACTTGCCGGAGCCGGAGACGCCGGTGATCACCACCAGCTTGTCGCGCGGCAGCTCGACGTCGACGTTCTTCAGGTTGTGCTCGCGCGCGCCCTGGACGCGGATCGACGGGGCGCCGTGCGTTTCGGCCATGGGCTCGAGGTCGTCCGTTGCAGAATGGAACAGGGCTAGGGCGGCCGCCTTGTGCCCGCGCGGCAGCGCGCAGGGATACACGGCCGTCCATATATGGAGCAAGCGCCGGCCCGAAGCGAGGGTGGCATCGCGCGCACGTTTGTGGAAACAACTTCAATTAAAGATCGCAATATACGCGACAGGCGCGTATCGTAGCTGCGCAAATGTCGTGTCCGGTGCGCCCGCCGCCGGCCGCGAGCCTTGGTGATGGGGCCGCGGGCTTGTGGAGATTTCGGGACATGACAGTCATGAGAAGGGCCTGCGCGCTCGCCGGCGTCGCGGCGGCGTTGCTGGCCTGTTCGACTGAGGTTGAGACGGCCGCTGAGGCGCAATCAATACCGGCGTGCGTCCAGAATCCGAATGTCGGCGACACCCTGGAGGCCGGCACGCAGGTGCCCTGCGACTTCGCCGCCGCGCAATCCGGCGACCCGCTGGCGGAGCACTACCGGTTCGCCTGGAACACCTTCTTCGCCGTCAGCTGGCCGGCGATGACGCCGGACCAGCTGCGCGGCGTGCCCGACGGCTCGAAGAGCTTTACCGAGGCCGGCACGCCGGTCTGGGACACCTGGAAGGAAAAGCGTCAGCTGTACCGGGTCGAGCAGTTGATCGGCGGCCAAGTCTGGTCGACCAGCGACCCCGGTCCGTTCCAGACGCCGCCGACCGGCCACGATCCCAACACGCATATTCCGATGTGTAGCGGCGAAACCGCGCCGGCCGGGGCGATGAAAACGGTCCAGGCCAGCAAGATCGACAACTTCGCCGACGAGACGGACGAGATCGGCCTGGTCGCGCTGTGGCAGGCCGATACCCAGTACCCGACCGACGAGAGCCTGATCCGCTATCAGGTGAAGTTCAACGCGGACTACTGGAACTACGTCCGCGACAACGGCTTCTACGCCAGCGACAAGTTGGACGCGTTCATCAAGAACACCGCAAGCGAGTCGAACAAGGTCGGCAAGGTCGCGTTCCCGATGAGCTCCAACAGCACCCAGATTAACGGCGCGATCATGACCAAGGCCGGCTGGCGGATGCTGGGGACGACGAGGACGATTTCAAAATACTACAGCACCGAGATGCTGTATTACGACAAGGAGGACGATACGACCTGCTTCCGGCAGGCGCGCTTCGGCCTGATCGCGATCCACGTCGTGCGAAAGACGGAAAAATTCCCCTATTTCTTCTACTCGACCTTTGAGCACAAGGGGAACTACCCGGGCGTCTACAATTACGCCAACACCAATATCACCAACAACGCGTCGGTGGATCCCAAGCTGCTGCCCGCCAGCTGCCAGGGCGTCGATGTGCCGACCAGCGGCAGCCAGCAGTCCGCGATCCTGCCGAACGGCTGCGGTATCGCCTACACGACGCCGCCGAACCCGATCGTCGGTGTCGCCAGCCCGCCGTATCAGGCCGATCGGCTGATCCCCGCACGCCCGGCGCTGACCCAGGTCAACCAGGAAGCCGACGGGATCACGCAGGGCAGCGTCTGGAACAACTACCGGCTGGTCGGGGTGCAGACCGTGCCGGTCGAGGGCAAGCTGAACGACGAGAACCCGGCGAGCGACCAGGACTACTACCTCGCCAACCCGGTCGTGGAGACCAGTCAGCGCTTCCAGTACTTCACCGGCGACTTCGCCAGCCCCCGCATTGTCAACGTCTATAAGAACCACGACGACAACAGCAGCGTGATGATGGGCGGCTGCATGGGCTGCCACGGCGCGGGCGCCCAGGGCGCGTCACGCACCCTGGACGAGGTCACGGGCGGCTCCGGCGGCACGGACTTCAGCTTCACGCTGCAGAACGTCCGCAACGAGCCGGGCGAACCGACGGCGGCCGAATCGATCGACAGCGTGTGTCAGGAAATCAATCTGGATACGGCGGCAGACGGGCGCTCCTGCGTGCCGCGCTCGTAAGCTGACGTCTCGCGTCGACGGGGAGCTTCTTCGCCGACGCGAGGGCCGGCGATCCTGCGAACCCCGGCAACGCCCGCGTTGCCGGGGTTTCGCGTCCTGTCGCTGCAACCGCATCGATCGGACGGGCAATTCGCCTGTGGCAGCCGGGACGGCGAGCCGCTAGAGTCGGCGACCGTCCAACCGACTCGCTGCAGCATGCAAGGAAGGCGCCCGCCATGGCCGGTACCGTCAACAAGGTGATCCTGATCGGCAACCTGGGCCGCGACCCGGAGGTCCGGCAGACCAACCAGGGCTCGCGGCTGGCCAACCTGTCGATCGCCACCTCCGAGCAGTGGACCGACCGGCAGAGCGGCGAGCGGCGCGAGAAGACCGAGTGGCACCGGGTCGTGATCTTCGACGACCGGCTGGTCGACGTCGCCGAGAAGTACCTGAAGAAGGGCTCCAAGGTGTACCTGGAGGGCCAGCTGCAGACCCGGAAGTTCCAGGACCAGTCCGGCCAGGAGCGCTACATGACCGAGGTCGTCCTGCAGCGCTTCCGCAGCGAGCTGCAGATGCTCGACGCCCGCGGCGAAGGCGGTGGCGGCGGCTACGGCGGCGGGGGCGGCGGCGCCGGCCGCCAGCAGCAGGACGACCGCGTCGGCGCCATGGACACCCGCTCCCCGGCGCCCGGTCCGGGCGGCGGCGACGACCTGGACGACGAGATCCCGTTCTAGGCCAAGATGCTGAAACGTGGACTCACGTATCAGCTGAATTTGGCCCGTTCTTCAACAAGATAGAGCAGAATTCACGGTGAGAGCCGGTTAAGCTTTCACCAATTTTGCTCTGTTCCGGCACGCCGGTTTCGCAGGTCGTTGATCAGACCAAGCGGGCGCTCAGTCCCGCTTGGCCAGTTCCTGTTCCAGCCCGGACCACAGGCCGCTGCCCTGGTTCAGGTACTGCGTCAGGTACTGCCCCAGCATGCCCGCGCCCTCGATCTTTTCCACGCCAGGTGGGCAGGACCATTTGCCCGCCTCGCCGTCGCCCTCGCGCGTGCAGGTGACGTCGACCGTGGCCGTCAGGCGCTGGTTCTTGATTTGCGGGTGCTCACAGGTGATCTGCTTGCGCGGCGGGTCGAAGCGCCCGGGCGTGATCCACTTGCCGTAGACGTCGGCCTTGTTGGCGGTCAGCCGGGTGCCGCAGGTCAGGCCGGACAGCAATTGGCGCAGCATCTCGGGCACGCGCTTCAGACCCGCGTCGGTCGGGGTCACCTTGACCGGGCAGTCCAGCTGCAGCCGGGCGAACGCTTCCAGCTGATCCTGGCACCGCGACAGGTCGACATCGAAGTCCTGCGCCTGCCCGCGGCCGGCACCGCCGGCGAACAGGGCGAGGGTCAGCAGAGCCGTCATAAGAGCGCGCATGGCAGTCGGAATCCGTTCCGGGTGACGGGGTTGGCGGGTGTACGCCGCATCGCTTAAGCCGCGCGCGGCGGTCATGTCCAGTCAGCGCGGCGTTGGAAAGATGTGACGTCGGTAAAAAGGGGCCCGCGTCGGCGGTGCGGGCGCCGGTCGATGACACGCGACCGGTCCTCGCGGCGCGGCGATCACGCCGGTGTCATGCCCACCAGTTACGCTGTGGGCGCTGGCCGTAGTAGGATTCCGGGTCCAGCAGTTCCGCCTCGATCACCTCGACGTCCTCCAGTTCGGGCGGAACGTCCGCGCGGCAGGCGGGCAGGGCCGCCGCGGGGCCGGGGTCGACCGGTCGGTTCTCGTCGGCGGCCGTTGGGGCGGTCTCAGCGGGGCCCACGGCCTCCGCGGGCACTGGAATTTCCGGCTTGCGCGGCCGGCGGAAGACCACCGTCAGCACGTTGTCGCTCTGCGGCAGCGTCTCCTCCGGCACGATGCCGTAGGCGCCGGCGCCGGTGGTCACGGCGGCGTCCTCGTCGATCAGCAGCATCAGCCGGCTCGCGCCGGTCAAGTCCGGGACGGCGGCGCGCTCGCGCAGGACCCGGCGGATCTGCCGGCCGGTCGGGCTCAACAGATCGTGGCCGCGCAGGAACAGCATGCGCTGGGAATCCTGGCGCAGATCGCCGCTGTGCACCGGGTTGCGCAGGAACAAGCGGGTCATCGTCAGGATCCGGCTTTCGTGCGCGATCAGCCGCACCGCACCCTGCAACATCAGCAGGATTCCGCCGACCGCGAAGACTTCCGCGCTCATCGGGAAGCCGAACGCGGAGAGCACCAGGGCGGTCGAGCAGTAGAGCGTGGCCTCGCGCTGCCAGAAGGTGGCGCGCAGCACCTCGGTCACGCCGCTGGAGCCGACGCGCGCCTGGGCCCAGCGTCGGGCGGTCTTGGGCACTTCGCGCGCGACCGCGGCGGCATCGAACGGACTTTCCTTACCGCTCAGCAAGTCGGAGGTGCCCGGTAGCAGCCGGGCGTAGCGCAGCCGCAGCATCGGCGAGCCGGCCGGCCCGGCGAGCGCGTAGACCGCGCGCGGGTGCGCGGTGTCGGGCAGCATGTGAATGGCGATGCACAAGCCCCGGGCGCGTCCCTGTTCACCGGTCAGACCGTGGCGCTTCAGGGCAGCCAGGGCGGCGCGGGCCGGGTTGCGGGCCTGGACGCGATAGCGCGCGCTCGTCGGGTTCAGGCAGCGCGCGCCAGGCGCGATCGCGGCCTCCCATTCGGGCAGGGCTGGGCGTTCCCGGGGGGAACCTTGACCGCCGTCCCAGGTCTCAGCCGTTCGGTCCGACTCCTGCCTGGGCCGACCCGAGAGATTGAATGCACCGTCGTCCATACCGTCCCGTCATTACCTATGCGGGCTGCGCTCAACCCTGCCGTTTGTTCCCGGAACAAATCGTTAATGCCAGGCGTGGCGACGGTCCCTTTGGGCTCGATTGTCCGGACTTGGGGAAACTGCTATGCCTAGGCCGCTTGCGGCCAACGGAGTCGCGCGCCCGCGCGGGTTTGAGGCGCCGTCATGGGGATGGGGTGAACGGCCTGACGCGCGCGGCGGGCGCGCTCGACGTGCCGAACGTCCTCCAGTGAAGGGACCGATTTTTGAGCGAGACGCCTCCGAACAGCGGAAACGACGGGATCGAGCCGGTCACGATCGAGACCGAGATGCGCCGGTCCTACCTCGATTACGCCATGAGCGTGATCGTCAGCCGGGCGCTGCCCGACGTGCGCGACGGCCTGAAGCCGGTGCACCGGCGGATCCTCTACGCCATGAAGGAGGGCGGCTACGACTTCAACCGCCCCTATCGCAAGTCCGCCCGTATCGTCGGCGACGTCATGGGTCAGTACCACCCGCACGGCGACGCGGCGATCTATGACGCCATGGTGCGCATGGCGCAGGACTTCTCCATGCGCGTCAAGCTGGTCGACGGGCAGGGCAACTTCGGCTCGATGGACGGCGACCCGCCGGCGGCCATGCGGTACACCGAGGCCAGGCTCGCCCGCGTCGCCTCGGAGGCGATGCTGGAGGACATCGACCGCGACACGGTCGACTTCCAGGACAACTACGACGAGACGACGCGCGAGCCGACGGTCCTGCCGGCGCGCTTCCCCAACCTGCTGGTCAACGGCGCCGGCGGCATCGCGGTCGGCATGGCGACCAACGTGCCGCCGCACGACATGGCCGAGGTGATCGACGCCTGCTGCGCCTACGTCGACGATCCGGCGATTTCCGTCGACGACCTGATGCAGCACGTGCCCGGCCCGGACTTCCCGACCGGCGGCGTGGTGATCGGCCGCAAGGGCATCCGCGACGCCTACCACACCGGGCGCGGCTCGATCCTGGTGCGCGGCAAGACGCACTTCGAGGACCTCGGCAAGGACCGCAAGGCGATCGTGATCTCCGAGGTGCCCTACCAGGTGAACAAGGCCCGGATGGTCGAGCGGATCGCCGAACTGGTCCGCGACAAGGGCATCGAGGGCATCTCCGACCTGCGCGACGAGAGCGACCGCGACGGCCTGCGCGTGGTCATCGAGTGCGCCCGCGGGGCGCAGCACGAGGTCGTGCTGAACCAGCTGTACAAGCACACGCCGCTGCAGACGACCTTCGGCGTCAACCTGCTGGCGCTCAACGGCGGCCGGCCGGAGATGCTGTCGCTGAAGGACGTGATCGCCGCGTTCGTCGCCTTCCGCGAGGAGGTGATCCGCCGGCGCACCGCCTACGAACTGCGCCGGGCGCGCGAACGGGCGCACACCTTGGCCGGCCTGGCGGTCGCGGTCGCCAACATCGACGAGGTGATCCAGCTGATCCGCCATGCGCCCAACCCGGAGGCCGCGCGCCAGGGCCTGCTGGAACGCGCCTGGCCGGCGGCCGAAGTGGCGCCGCTGATCCAGATCATCGACGAGCCGGGCCACCGGGTGGCGGACGACAACACCTACAAGCTGTCGGAAGCGCAGGCGAAGGCGATCCTGGACCTGCGGCTGCACCGCCTGACCGGCCTGGAACGCGAGAAGATCGAGGGCGAGCTCAAGGAGATCGTCGACAAGATCCAGGAATACCTGGAGATCCTGCGCTCCCGCGAGAAGCTGATGGCGGTGCTGCGCGAGGAGCTGGTCGAGGCCAAGACCAAGTACGCCGACGGCCGGCGCACCGAGCTGCAGGACGCCGAGTTCGAGCAGGACGACGAGGCGCTGATCCCGCGCGAGGAGATGGTCGTGACCATTTCCCACTCGGGCTACGTCAAGCGCGTGCCGCTCAGCGCCTACCGGGCGCAGCGCCGCGGCGGCAAGGGCCGTTCCGGCATGTCGACCAAGGACGAGGACTTTGTCAGCCAGGTCTTCGTCTGCGACACCCACACGCCGGTGCTGTTTTTCTCCTCCCGCGGCATGGCCTACAAGCTGAAGGTCTACCGCCTGCCGGCCGGGCAGCCGGCCTCGCGCGGCAAGCACGTGCGCAACCTGCTGCCGCTGGAGCAGGACGAGACGATCTCCACCGCCATGCCGCTGCCGGAGGACGAGGACACCTGGGGCGACATGTTCGCCATGTTCGCCACCGCCAGCGGCAACGTGCGCCGGAACAGCCTGTCCGACTTCACCAACGTCAAGGCGAACGGCAAGATCGCCATGAAGCTGGACGAGGGCGACCGGCTGGTGTCCGTGCGCGTCGCCGAGGGCGGCCAGGACGTGCTGCTGGCCAGCCTGCAAGGCAAGGCGGTGCGCTTCCCGGTGACCGACGTGCGCGTGTTCAAGGGCCGCGACAGCACCGGCGTGCGCGGCATGCGCCTGGGCGGCGACGACCAGGTGATTTCGATGTCGATCCTCAACCACGTCCAGGTGACGATGGAGGAGCGCGAGGCCTACCTGCGCTATGCCACCCAGAAGCGCCGCCAGGCGGGCGCCGAGGGCAACGGCGACGACGCCGGGCTGAGCCCCGAGAGCGCTGCCACGAGCGAGATCAGCGCCGAGCGCCTGCGCGTCCTGGAAGCGCAGGAGGAACTGCTGCTCACGGTCGGCGACGACGGCTTCGGCAAGCTCACCCCGGCCTACGAATACCGGATCACCAGCCGCGGCACCCAGGGCATCACCGCCATGGACCTCGCCCGCGGCAAGGCGAGCGCGCGGATGATCGCGGCCTTCCCGGTCGACCCCAACGACCAGGTGATGGTGGTCACCGACGGCGGCCAGCTGATCCGCTGCCCGGTCCAGGGCATCCGGATCGCCGGGCGCAACACCCGCGGGGTGCGGCTCTTGCGCGTGGCCGAGGGGGAGCGGGTCGTCTCGGTCGCGCACCTGGGCGAACAGGACATCGAAGAAGCGGCCGAGGCCGCCGACGTCGGTGAGGCGGGCGCGCCCGACGCGGCCGCGGTGTCGCCGGCGCCGGACGCGCCCGCGGGCGATCCCCCGGGTGGCGACGGCGACGCGCCGGACCCCGAAACGGACACCTGACCGCTGGGCCCCGCGCGGGGCCGGCGAACGACGGAGACGAGGCGATGACCGGGCGCACCCCCCTGATCGGCATCTACCCCGGCACGTTCGATCCGATCACGCTGGGTCATACCGACATCATCCAGCGGGCGACCAAGGTGGTGGACCACCTGGTGGTCGCGGTCGCCACCAACGCCGGCAAGAGCCCGATGTTCACGGTCGACGAGCGGGTCTCGCTGATCGAGGAGGATGTCGCCGCCCTCAACACCAACGGTGCCAGCGTCGAGGTGCGTGCGTTCGACACGCTGCTAATGCATTTCGCCCAGGAAGTCGGCGCCCGGGTGATCCTGCGCGGCCTGCGCGCCGTCTCGGACTTCGAGTACGAGTTCCAGATGGCCTGCATGAACACCCGGATGAACCCGGAGATCGAGACGGTCTTCCTGACCGCGAGCGAACGCCAGCAGTTCATCTCCTCGCGCTTCGTCAAGGAGATCGGGTCGCTCGGCGGCGACATCCGCTCGTTCGTCTCCACCCGGGTCGCCGAACGCCTGGAAGACCGCTTCGCCGCCCAAGACGACCGCGGCCGCAGCCAGGCGGGCGGCACCGCGCAACTGACCGCGATCCGCGGCCGTTGGCCGCGCCGGCGCCGCGGCGCGAAAGCACGGCGTTTCAACGCGGTTGACCCCATTACCGCCGGCACCTAGTTTCGCGCCTGCGTCCGGGCGCGAGCCGCGCAATGGCCCGTCGACGCACGCTTTTGGGGGCCCGTAGCTCAGTTGGCAGAGCACCTGACTTTTAATCAGGTTGTCCTTGGTTCGAACCCAAGCGGGCCCACCAGGGCCTCGATTCCCGCACAACGCTGGGAAGTACGTCGAGTCGGATAGAGGTGCCCTGCATCGACCGAAACCGGCCCCACAGGTCGCACGCCGGGCGCCAGCGGAGCGAGTTCCAGGTGACCATGCCGGCCAACGCCTGCGCCGACCCGATCCCTACGTCGCGGGCCTGCCCAAACGTCCCGGCGGCTGGCGCCACGACTACCAGGCCGTACACGAACGGCTGTGCAGCCGCTTTGGAGGTACCGCTTCGCGCGCGTTGGTATCTCTTCGAGCAAGATCGATCAAAGCCGAACCGGCTTCGATCCGTAGACACCTGCTCGAACCTTGGTTGAAGAGATCAAGGCACGATCCAAGCTGAAACGCTGATTCCGCGTTAAACTCAGCATCTCGCCCGAGCCGCAAGACGCTTCTCGCGTGCATTCTTGCGGTCGCGATCGATTCGTGATCTTCTGAAAGCCCTCACATCTGATCGGCCGCCGATACAACGACAGCCTCGCCGGGCGAGGACGGCAACAACGTCCCGCGCGGCGGCCGGGCGACGACGACCAGAACCGCAAGCGGCGGGAGCGACGTCGCCAGCTACGCCACCGCCGCGGTAGCGGCGATCGACGCGCGCCTCTGGACGAGTGCCGGCGACGCCGGCGAAGCCGCCGGCGACAGCTACAGCAATATCGAAAAGGTCTGGGCGGTTCGCGGTTCGAGCGTACCGCTTCGTCCTCGATGCCGGGCTGCCGCCAAGAACCGTGTCGGCGTCGTTGGCAAGGAACGCACTGTGACAAGCTCGGTCCTGAAACCGGTTTCGACTGCTCCGGCTTCGGCGCGGTTGACCTACGCGGCCCGCGCCACCAGCGACGGCCTCCGGAGGGATTGACGGCGACGGTGGCCAGACGCTTGACGGGGTCTCTCGGAGGCCGAGATCCCACTGCGCCGCGCGTGATCCTCTGAGAAGCTGCCGGCCTGGTTGCATAGGCCGACGCGTGCGCGCCTCGCCCGGCTTTCGCACGGCGCCCGGCCGGCGAAATCGGCGCGTTGTCGCGCGAACCCGCGTCCGCCCAAGGATGGGTTGGTCGCGGTGAGCTTCCGAAAATCACAAAGGTTGTGTGGGCCCGGCGCCAACCGGTTTGAGCTGTCGCTCCGAACCACAAGGATTAGCGCTTCCGGCTGGCGCTGCGTGCGGATCAACCGCAAGCGGGAAGGCACTCTTCTGGCCGGCACGGTGGATGTCCGCCGTGCGGAGCAAATCCTGGCGCATCGCGCATCCGCGCTGGTCTTCGACGACCGTCCGGCCGAAACCGCAACGCCAAGGGGCGGTTATGGCAACGCGACTGGGCGATCGTGACGACGACTCACGGTGGCGACAGTTCCGATAACGAGGTCTGACGGCGAAGGCGGGTCGGACACGCTGTACGGGATACACCGGCTGGCGACGACACGCTCGACTGGCGGGCCGGATAACGACAAGCTGAACGGCCGCGACCAGGACCGGCCTTTGCAGGCCGTCGCGGTAGCGACACGCTGAATGGGCAAGGTGGCAACGACACCCTGGTCGGCGGCGACAACGGCGAGCTGACATGTCGACGGCGGCGCGGGCTTCGACACGGTGCCGGCTGATCGAGATTCGCCAGCTTTTGTCGTCGTGGATCGCCGGCGAACGACATACACGGCAGCGGTCATGCGACAAACGACACCATCGAGCAAGTCGAGGCCATTTAGACGGCTCCGACTACGGCGACCGCCTGGAAGGCGTGCGCCGGCCGGAGTGCGTTAGACGGGCCTGTCCGGGGAACGACATCATCTTCGGCGACGATGGCGGCGTACCGTATTTCCACGGCGGTGAAAGGCGGCGACTCCATTCAAGGCGGCACGGGCCACGACACGGCGGCAGGCACCTCGTCAACCGGCGCAATCGACGTCAACCTCGCCGACCGACCGGGCGACCGGCGGCGATGCCAGCGGCGACAACCTCGGCGGCGTCGAGCGTGACCTGGCCGGTACGGCTGACGACGATCTGTTCGGAAACCGACGGGTCCGAACGACTCGGCCGGGCCGGACGGCGACGACCAGGTCGATCGCTGGAAGGCGGCGACGACCGCGGGGCCGGCGGCACGGGGCGCCGACAGGCCTGCGTCGCCGGGGCCGGCGACGACCGAGGTTGGAAACCGGGTGACGGGCTCGGACACGATCGTGGCCGGGCCGGGCGATCGACATCGTCGATCATGCGGGCTCCGATGCGGGCATCAGCATCGATCTGCGACGCCGGCACGATCAGCGGCGGCGACGGCGAAACCGACACGATCGACGTCGACGCCTCGCGCAACCTGGTCGAGGCGCCCGAGAAACGCGGAGGCAACCCAGCACACCGACACCATCGTCGGCGACGCCGGGCCCAACTTCCTGAGAGCCGGAGCGAGTGGCGACCTGATCAACGCCGGCAAGGGCGACGACATCATCAAGGGCGAGGAAGGCGGCGATCTGATCTTGGGCGACGCCGGTCGCGACACGATCAGTTTCGGAGTTCGCCCGGGACCGAGCTGACGGTCAACCTCGCCTGAGGGTGAAGGGCAAGAAGGGTGACAGCAAAGGCGACACCTGCAGCGGTATCGAAAACGTGATCGGCGCGAGACCGCCGACCGCATCGTCGGGAACGCGGCGGA
Organism: Rhodovibrio sp.; assembly: GCA_034521655.1. Lineage (GTDB taxonomy): Bacteria > Pseudomonadota > Alphaproteobacteria > Kiloniellales > Rhodovibrionaceae > Rhodovibrio. The sequence continues at coordinate 155,872 of JAXHMD010000031.1, read as the reverse complement.
CAACGTACTCAACGGCGGCCGCCTTGGCGAGCAGGCTGATCAGGGCGAGGCGGCGAGGACACCGCAAGCTACCGTGCCGGGTGCAGAAAGTGCCGTCGGCGCGCGCCTCTACAAGGGCGAAGGACAGACCGGCGAGGCCGACGGCGACGACTACATCCGGGGACTCGAGAACCTGCAACGGTGCAGCGGTCGCCGACGACCATCTGGTCAGGGACTCGGGCGCCAACGTTCTGAACGGCGGACGCGGCGCCGACGTGCTGTACGGCGGCAGCGGTCGCGATACCGTCAGCTACGAGGGCGCCAGACCGCGTCTCGCGCCAATCCTGAGGATCGGGGCGGCAAGGGTTTCTCGGCCGAAGGCGCCGGTGACGAGCGAGTGCGCCTCGATCGAGGTATCTCGGTCAGGCAGCGCGGCCCGCGACCGATCGCCTGACCGGCGACGGCGGCAGCAACACCCGCACGGGCAACAAGGGGGATGCAGCACGCTCGTCGGCGGCCGCGCGGCCGACCACCTGCATCCAGCCGGTAGCAGGCCGTGGCGCGGTGCTCGACTGTCGATGCTGCCGCCGAGCGTCGCCGCTGTTCCGCCGTTCGGGAAGAACGCCGGTCCAGAGCGGCGAAGCCTGCCGGCGACAGCTCCGCTGGTGCAATCGCCGTTGCCGTCGTCGGAAGCGTGAACGACGATCACCTGGTTGGCGATTCCCGGCGACAACGTGCTGACCCCTGGTGCAGGTGACGACGATCTGCTCGGCAGCGGCGGCGATACCGACGTTTCCCGTCAGTTACCGAGGACGCGACGGCCCGGATCGCTCCGCGAAGCTCTGGACAAGCGCCAGTCACGCCGGTCCGGCCGACGGCGACACCTACAGCAAGATCGAAGGGCCTGAGTCGGCTCGGGCTCGAACGACCGCTTCGGTCGAGCGATTCCAGGGCGACAAGCGCCCTGATCGGCCGGCCGGGACAGGACGACCTGCTCGGCAGCACCGGCTCGGCACACGGCGTCCGTACGCGAACACGGCGAGCGACGTCGTCGCCAAGCTCTGGACGGGCGTCGGCTCAAGCCGGCGATGCCGACGGCGACGACCACTCGGGCGTCGACAACCTGACCGGCTCAGGGTTTCCGGAACAGACTGATCTGGTCGGCGACAGCGGGCGACAACGTTCTACAAGGCAAGGCCGGGGCCGACGAACTGATCGGCAGCAGCGGCACCGATACCGGCGAGCTACGCCGACGCCGAGAGCGCCATCGGGGCACGGCTCTGGCGGAACGGCGGCCAGGACGGCGAGGCTGACGGCGACACCTGCAGAAGCATCGAGAGACCTCGTCCGCGGCGCCCGACGACGACATGCCGCTCGTCGGCGACCAGGGTACGAACGACAACCTGTCCGGCCAGGGCGGCGACGACCTGCCGGCGCGGCGTCGGCAGCGGCGACCGGTTCGCGTTCGACGAACGGCTTCGACCAAGGTCTGCGTCCGCGATTTCACCGACGGGATCGGCGACAACAAGCCCTGGACCTCACCGACTTCAACCTGAGCGGCTTCGGCGACGTCTACAATCCGCGCCACCGACGTCGCCAGCGGGCGCTAGAGTATCGACATGGTGGCGGCGGGCGACAGAGGTCTACGCTGTCGGGGACCGCAGAAGGCCGATCTCGACAGCGCGGACGTCCTGTTCTGACTTCAGGACAGAGCAAGCAAAATCGATGAAAGCCGAACCGGCTGGCAACGTGAATTTCCGCTAGCTACCCTAAAGCAGCGGTGCAATTGCGCTGAAACGTGATTTCATGTTTCAGCATCTTGCCTTACAAAACTCCACCATGCCGCTGTCCCCAGAGCGCATCCAGCGTCTCGGCGAGAGTTCGAGCCGGGGTCGAGCTCCATGCGCTCCTTAACCCTCGGAACCTCGAAAGGATGCCGGCGCTGATCGTCCTTTTCGGTGCACCACAGCCGATATTTCCGGACGTATTCGCGCGGCAGGCGGCCGCCGAATTTGCGCGTGGGACCGAACGCCTTCGCCCGCCGGACGTGTCCGCCGGCAGCGCTTTCCGTCGGCGTACACGAAGGGACAGGGGATCGGGGGATATTCCGGCTCGCTCGTCCTCGCCCTTCTCCGCTCAGTATCCTTCCGGATACTTAGGGATAACCCCGGCAATGACCCTCGGGTCAGCTGATCCTGTTTGGCCGGCCTCGGGCAGTATCCTATCCAACCGCGCTCGTTGTTTTTCCTCCAGCGCGCGGTCATGGCCCCCGGCGTTTGGTGCCCGTCGGCGCCGGGGCCGTCCCTAGCTTCACGACATATCCCGCTCAGAAAATGCCGGCGTCCAGGCCCGCGGCCATCGCCTGGCCAAGCTCGCGCACCTCCGCGACGAAGCTGTCCTGAAAGCTGCCCTGCAGGATCAGCGGTTCCTGCACCGGCCGCCAGCTCAGATCTGTGGTGATGCTCTCGATCGCCCGCTTGGTGCCGGTCCCGTCGCGGCCGGCGCGGATGTAGGCGGCGAACGGGAGGCCCTGCTTGTCGTCGATCACGGCGTAATAGGTGCGATCGAAAAAGTCCTTCAGCGCGCCCGACATGTAGCCCAGGTTTTCCGGCGTGCCGAGGATCATCGCGTCGGCCGCCATGACGTCGTCGGGCCCGGCCTCCAGGGGCGGCTTGCTGACCGTCTCGACCGTCTCGATCTCGGGGTCGCGCGCGCCTTCCAGAACCGCGTCGCGCAGCCGAGCGAGGTTGGGCGAGGGGGCGTGGGCGACCAGTAGGAGCTGTTTGCGCGCCGTCATGGCGCCCAAGGCTACGCGCGGCTCGGGCTTCGCACAAACCCGCGCCGCGCCGCGCTTGGCAAGCGCACAGCGGAAAAGGGCTGACGGCCGGGCCCGGCCGTCCTTATATCAGGGGCTGAGAAGAAGACTGCCGGGGAGCCGACGCCACGATGCGACCGCAGACCGCGCTTGGCAGCCTGATCGCGCTGCTGTTCTACGCCGTGACTGGGCTGGCGTTCCATCTGATCGCCTACGGCGAGGTCGACTGGGGCGGTGCCTTCGTCTACGTCGCCATGGCGTTCTGGCCGCTGTTGCTGGCCTGGGAGCTGCTGCGGATCGCCGCGATCGTGGCCGTGGTGGTGGTGATCGGGCTTGCGGCTTATGCGCTGCTGCGCGGCCTGCTGCAGCGGCTTGGCCGTAACGGCGGCCTTTAGTCGCCCCAAGCGACCACCCAACGGAGAGCGCACGTCCCGTGTCCGACAAGAGCCCCGGAATGCCGGAAACCCGCCGAAACCCGCCGCAGGCCAAGACGGTCGACACCGTCCACCGCGGATCAACGGCGTGGAGACGGCCAATCCCTACGCCTGGCTGCGCACCAACGACTGGCAGACGACCCTGAGCGATCCCAGCCGGATCGAGGCGGAAATCCGCCAGCACCTGGAGGCGGAGAACGCCTACCTGGAGCACGCGCTGGCCGACGTCCGCGAGCTGCGCGACACGCTGAAGGCGGAACTGCGCGGCCGGATGCCGGAGCGCGAGGCCGGCGTGCCGGTGCCGGACGGCGACTGGGCGTATTACGTGCGCTATCAGGAAGGCGCGCAGCATCCGCTGTGGTGCCGCTGCCCGCGCGCCAGCGTCGAGGCGGTCGACCTAATCGGCGAGGACGGCTTTGACGGCGAGGAACTGCTGCTCGACGGCAACGCGGCGGCCGAAGGGCAGGCGTTCTTCCGGCTTGGCGCCGCCGAGCACAGCCCGGACCATCGCTACTTCGCCTACGCCGTCGACCTGACCGGCTCGGAATACCATCGCCTCAAGCTGCTCGACACGCAGACCGGTCAGACCCACGACCTGGGCGCCGCCGCCCTGCAGGGCGATCTCGTCTGGGCCAACGATTCGCGCACGCTGGTCTATACCGCGCTCGACGACAATCACCGCCCGTCGCGGGTTTACCGCACGGACGTCGCCGGCACCGATCACGTTCCGCTGTACACGGAGTCCGACCCGGCGTTCTACCTCGGCGTCGGCAAGACGGAGAGCCGCGCGCTGATCGTGATCGCCGGGTTCGACGCACTCCGACACCACCGAACTGCGCGCGCTCGACGCCGACAAACCGGACGGCGCGCCGCATCTGCTGCACGCGCGCGAGCCGGAGCTGGACGTCCAGATCGCGACCTGGCGCGACCGCGCGCTCCTGCTGACCAACGCCGACGGGGCGCGGGACTACAAGATCGTGGAGGCGCCGCTGGGCGATCCGGCTCGGGCCAACTGGCGCGAGTTGGTGCCGCACCGGCCGGGCACGCTGATCAAGAGCTTCGCCGTCTTCGCCCGCTACCTCGTGCGCCTCGAGCTGGCCGACGCGCAGCCGCGGGTGGTCGTCCGCGATCTGGAGAGCGGGGCCGAGCATACGGTCGACCCCGGTACTTGGGACACGGCGGGCGCCAACGATCCGGCCTATTCCCTGGCGCTGCTGCCGGGCGAAGAGTTCGACACCACGACCCTTCGCCTCGCCTACAGTTCGCCGCGCACCCCGCGGCAAACCTACGACTACGACATGGCGACCGGCTCGGCGCGCTTGCGCAAGCAGCAGCGGGTGCCGAGCGGGCACGACCCGCAAGCCTACCGCGTGGAGCGGCGCTGGGTCGCCAGCCACGACGGCGCGCAGGTGCCGGTCACGCTGCTCTACCGGGCCGACGCGCCGCCGGCAGCCGGCCGGCCGTTGCTGCTCTACGGCTATGGCGCCTACGGCATGGCGGTGCCGGCCGGCTTCTCGCCGGACCGGCTAGGTCTGGTCGACCGCGGCGTGGTCTACGCGATCGCGCACGTCCGCGGCGGCGGCGAGCGCGGCTATGGCTGGTATCTGGACGGTAAGCTCGCGAACAAGGAGACCACCTTCCGCGACTTCATCGCGGTCGCCGACCGACTGGTCGCCGACGGCGCGGTCGACGCCGGGGACATCGTCGCCAACGGGCGCAGTGCCGGCGGCATGCTGATGGGCGTGATCGCCAACTGGCGGCCGAGCTGTGGCGCGCGGTGGTGGGCGAGGTGCCGTTCGTCGATGTCTTCAACACCATGTGCGACGACAGCCTGCCGCTGACCCCGCCCGAGTGGTCGGAGTGGGGCGACCCGCTGCACGATCCCGATGCCACCCGGCGGATGCTCGGCTATTCGCCCTACGACAACGTGCGGCCCCGGGCGTATCCGCACGTGCTGGCGACCGCCGGCATCGCCGACCCGCGCGTGACCTACTGGGAACCGGCGAAGTGGGTGGCCCGGCTGCGCGCCAACCAGACGGGGCCCAATCGGACTGAACAGGGACAGATCCTGCTGCACACCAACATGCAGGCCGGCCACGCCGGTTCGGCCGGCCGGTTCGCGCGCCTGGACGAGGTCGCGCTGGTGCAGGCGTTCATGCTCAAGGTCGCCGGGCTGTCCGGTGCCTGAGTCACAAGCTCGCCAAGCGGTCGAAAGGGAAGAACGGGCGCGGTGAAGAGCCGGGCAAATGCCTCGTCGACGCCCTGATGCTCGGCTGAGACGCGCTAAGCAGGGCGGATCGGTAGGTGCTGCGCACGGGTAGCTGGTCTGCAGCGCCGCGGCGACGACGGTGGCGAGCTGGGTGTCGGCCGGCCACGGCTCGCCGCTGGCCGGCTGGTTGATCTCCCGCATCACCGTCTCTTCGAAGGTGGTGCCGGTGGTGATGTCCTCCTCGACCGGGCAGAAGGTCGGCTCCCGGCCTTGTTCGGTCAGGTTGGTCTGCAGCCCGATCATGCCGTCGCGAATCCCGCTCAGGTAACTTCGGATCAGCGGCGCGCCGCCCGGCATCGCGGCGTAGTTGCGGAACTGTTTCAGGCTCATCCCGGCCGATGCCGGCGTCGCGGCCGCCAGTGTCATGACGCCGGCGAGTGCGAGGACGGGCAGGACGGCGGCAAGCGTGGTGTTCCGTCGGCGGGAACGCACGAACGTCGACATAGGCACTCTCCCGGGGTGGCAGGCGCGCGAAGGCGCGCGGAAACACGTTAAGACGCGCACCCCGGTTCTCTGTCCACGAGCCGCGCCCGATTGTCAGTCTACCTAACCCGTGCGTCGCGGGCGACCAGTTCGGCCCCGGCGTCCGGTTCTACTGCCCGGCCTCGTCGTCGTAGCCGCGCTTGTTGGAGAAGTACACGAGCGCCATCAGCCCCATCCCCAACGCCAAGCTGAACACCGACACCGAGCCCCATGCGAGCAGGCCCATCCAGGAGATCTCGACGTCGCCCATCGAGATCCAAGTGTACGCGGACAGGCCGCCGATGGCGGCGAGCGCGGCGAGGGCGAGGAGAACGATGCTGCCGGTGTTCATCGCGATATTCCTTGCGGTGCGGACCGCGGAAGATCGGGGCGGTCCTGGCCGGAAGATCGGGCGGCCGGCTCGGAAGTCCATAGCCGACGGGACAGGCAAGCGAGCATGAAAGCGGCCACCGGGGCAAGCGGCATCGCTTTGAAACACGGGCTGAAAATGCCCCTTGCACAAGCGCAAGCGGTGCGATAAATGACCGTCGGACGGCGGCGGGAACCAGCGGTTCACCGGATTTTCCGCGGCTGTGGCGGAATTGGTAGACGCGCAGCGTTGAGGGCGCTGTGGGGGTTTACCCCGTGCAGGTTCAAGTCCTGCCAGCCGCACCATCCGCCTCACCAACGGCTTCAGGTGCGCCGCGGAAGCGAAAGTCCGGCCGACATATCTCCCGCCCGTGCGGCTGTGGCGGAACTGGTAGACGCGCTGTCTTCAGGTGGCAGTGGGCGTAAGCCCGTGCAGGTTCGAGGTCCTGCCAGCCGCACCACCCCTTAGGTTGTGGTGGTCGGCAACCGACAATGGTTTCAAGTGCGTATGAGAAGTTTGTCGCCCCAATCGACAACGAGCGCTGTGGTTCCAAGCTCGAAACGCGCCGGTTTCGCGCCGGAAAACGCGCCAGACCGACAAAGTTATCCCACCGTGGTGTAGAGGTAGCGTCGGATTTGCCGTGATTCGCGAAGCTTAAAGCTTTGCGATTACTCTAAGTTGCACCATTTCTTTGTTTTTCTCGTACGCCGGATCTTTTTTGATCTTACGAGTATACAGCCGCTCCGCGCGCTTCAACAGTAAAATGGTGCAGATGGTAAATGCTCGCCCGCATCTATACTGCAGGAGACCGGTCAATACACGTACTTGCTGCGTCCGTGGCAGCGTCGATACTTCAAACCACTTCCACAAGGGCAATGTTGGTTCGGGCCATTCAGTTCTCGTCATGAACCGGCATATTCCTGGAGTTTGTCGGGGTTGACCATGGCGGCGTAGCGGGCCTGGGCGACGTTGCGCACGCCGTTAGCTCGGAAGATGTTCAGGGCAAAGCTACGGATGCGCGTGAACGGCCCCGGTTGGACGCGGATCCGGCTGTCATCCTCTCCCAGCGTCACGTCGCGGACGTAGTGGTTCCGGTTCTCGATGCTCCAGTGCGCTCGGACCGCCTGGTTGAAGTCGGCAGCGGACAAGGGGACTTGGCAGACGTAGAACGCGGTTTCATTGCGTTCGGTCCACCGCCCGGTGGCCGACTGCTTCTCCCAGGTGAGGCGGTGCACGCACGCGGCCTGGACGATCAGCCCGTCCCAGGCGCGATCGAGCTGGCCGGCGACGTCGAAGGTCTCGACCGTGCGGTGCTCCTGCCGGCCGCGCCGGTTGCGGGTGACGGTTTCGTCGACATCGGTAGCTGGCTGGGTTCGCGACAGCTGTTGCAGGCGCGCGAGGAGACGGCCCTGGTTGTCTTTCACCTGGACCAGCAACGCGTTGCCGGTCGCATGCGCGGCTTCAAAGTTTTTTTTGACAGTGCAGGGCGTCGGCGGTGAACAGGACGCCGGAGACATCCAGCTCTGCGATCATGTCCTGGACCGCGGCGATCTCGTCACCGCCGCCGTCGAGCTCGGTGTCGTGCCAGGATGAGCGCATCGTCCGAGGCGAAGGCGCTCAGGGTGGCGGCAGCCGCCTGATCGTTGAGCTGGTCGAAGCTGTGCTTGAGGGTCTTCCCGTCGAGGGCGATGACCGGTCGGCCGGCGTCCGTCATGGCCGGCGACGCCAGATCCTGGGCATGACGGCGGAAGGCTGCCTCCAGTTCACAACGCGACAGTCTGTGCAAGATATCGCGCAGCGTGTTGACCGCTGGGGCGCGCTTCAAGCGCGTACCGAACAACGCGTTGAGTTGGTGGCGGCGTTCATGAATGAACGTGATCACGTCTTCATACGACTGCGCGCCGGCCATCACGGCCAGCACCGTGAAGACCATCAGCGGCGTGAAGGGGTAGCGCTGACCGCGCGCACGGCGCGGGTCGTTGACCTCCTGGAGCGCGCGCCAAAGCCGCGGGAACGGTATCATGGCAACTCCACGTGCTGTTCAGAGCTGCCATGTCAGGAGTCACACCTGTCGACGCTGGCCAAGACTCGTTTTGAGCGGGACCACCTCGCCAAAGACTCGCGGCACGCGAGGCCATGGTGTTGCCTCCGAGAACTGAATGGCCCTGGGTTCGAATTAGCTCTTGGAACAGTTCGCGAACGGGTAAATCTAGAACCTGCAACGAAAGAAGGAGCCGTTCCGAGGACTTGTGCGCAGGTCCAGTTCCGCCAGAAAGAGGACTGCGTCTGGACCATATCTCACGATTTTTCTTCGCAATGTCGGAGAAATAGCTTGATCGGATTGGTGTATTAGGTTTATGGTTGATGACGGCGACATTACTTTGCGAACCGACCAAATTTTTTCGATTTCAGGATTATAGGCGGTCTTTCGGACGATGTCGTAGGCTTTATTTTTTAAAGCTTCAGGGTTTCTGTCAAATTCTCATCAAATCCCACATCTTTTTCAAGTCGATTTTTCGGGACACACGTCAGTAGTTCCCGCCATATGCAATATTTTATAGCCGTTAGTATCAGGTAAAATCGTCAGTAGGTGGATCTTGATATATTACCATTTCTATCGATGCTTGACAATACACGAACGAATGGAGTTGATGTACCGGATGCGCTGTACGAGATAACCGCAAAATATCAGAGACAGGCGTTTTTGCTTCTTCTTAAGCTGCTTTACAGAAGCGGTTCTCTTGTCAATTTGTTTTAAAAATAAAGAATTATTTACTTCTCTGGCGTTTTATTATTGTCCTCCGTTCGTTGGAAGACAATCACGAATTGCGTCTTGTGTGACAAACTTCGCACGTGTTTCATGGTCGCAGGCGCTTCGGCAAGGCCGGTGAACGCCGAGGCACATCGTGCGTGCGAGACAAGTCAGTACGGTAAGCTTGTTTTTTTCGTCATCGTGGCTTTGGTTCGGATATGAAAAGCGTCTGTAGAATATTCAAGAAGGCTGTTTTGAGGGTCGGCTGCTGCGGGGTGGAAGTCATACTTAGCCGTCCAATGTTGCTAGGGAGTATATCGCGTTGATCGTTTCGAGCGTAACGTGTCGTCTCCGGCCAGGGAAAGGGTTGGATGCTTTCCTGGCCTGTCGCCCCGTGAGTGGGGTGTCATGGGAGTTGCCCACCGCGCTGACGCGCGACCCTGTCGGACGAAACCCGCTTTCGGTCGTTTCAGAGGGCTATCGAGTGCACGCCGAAGGCCAAGGTTCTTACGCGAGACCTGGTTCAGTTGGAACCAGGGTGGCGTGGAAGCGCGCCAGAGGTGGTTCGGGATTTCGCGCCAAATAACGCGCCAGAGGCGGTGTCGTTTGGTGCCGACAATTGTCGGTTAACTTCGTGAGAACGTGGAACGGAATTTCGCGCCATGCCCGCGAACTTTGGTTCCAGCCGCACCACGCTCTCCGGCGTTCGGAAAATGGTGTGTGATAAACGATTGGGATGTCGGCCCAACCGAAGCTGTACGCGTGTCATGTACGTGTGTGCGTACGCGCCGTGGCCGCCTGAATCCTGGTGGCAAAGCCGCGCGCCTGCTACATCTATCAGGCCATGGCGAACCGTGCCCAAAGGCGTCTGCTAGGCCGCGATGAGCGCGTAAATCCGACGAAGCCCAACCGGATCGCGGGACATCCGGGCGTGACCCTTATGGCCTGGTGGCGACGCCCACGGGTGGTTTCGGCAGCAAGCTGCGCAACTATTTCCTGGCCGGCCTGCTGATCGCGGCCCCGGTGTCGATCACGCTGTGGCTGACCTGGGAGTTCGTCTCCTTCGTCGACGCCACGCTCACGCCGCTGATTCCGCCGCCCTGGCGGCCGCGAACCTACCTGCCGTTCGACGTCCGGGTCTAGGGCTGATCATCGCGGCCGTCGGCCTGATCACGGTGGGCGTGCTGGCCACAGGCCTGCTCGGCCGCTGGGCGATGCGCGAGGCGGAAAAGCTGGTCGACCGGGTGCCGATCGTCCGTTCGGTCTACGGCGCCATCAAGCAGATCTGTCGAGACGGTGCTGGCGCAGCGGTCCAACGCCTTCCGGCAGGTCGTGCTGGTCGAATACCCTGCCGCCGGCACCTGGGCGATCGGCTTCGTCGCCGGCACGACCAAGGGGGAGGTGCAGACGATCACCGACGAGGAGGTGTTCAACGTCTTCGTCCCCGCGACCCCCAACCCCTCGACCGGCTTCCTGCTGTTCGTGCCGAAGGGCGACGTGCGCCTGCTCGACATGTCAACCGAGGAGGCGGCCAAGCTGATCATCTCCGGCGGGATCGTCGCCCCGCCGGAACGCGCCCGAGCCGTTTCCGGCGGCGGCCAGGCGCGAGCCGGGGGCGGTGGCGGAGAGCGACATCTCCACCGCGATGGCCTCCAACGTTCTGGAGCAGGAACTCGCGCGCCAAGAGCAGGAGAAGACCGGCGAGGACGGCCGCCGCGGCTTCGGGCTGCTCGCCCGGCTGCGCAACTACTTCTTCGCCGGCGTTCTGGTGACCGCGCCGATCTCGATCACCGTCTGGATCACCTGGAACATCGTCGCCTTCGTCGATTCGCGCGTCACACCGCTGGTGCCGCCGGCGTGGAACCCGGAGAGCTATCTGCCGTTCTCCGTGCCCGGGATCGGCGTGCTCGCGGTGTTCATCGTGCTCACGCTGGTGGGCATGTTCGCCACCGGCCTGATCGGGCGCCTGCTGACCGCCGCCTATGAGCGGCTGCTGAACGGGTTGCCGGTCCTCCGGTCCGTGCTCACGGCGCGATCAAGCAGATCTTCAAGACGGTGCTGGCGCAGCGCTCCAACGCGTTCCGCCAGGTCGTGCTGGTGCAATACCCCGGCCCGACGAGCTGGGCGCTCGCGTTCGTCACCGCCAAGACGGAAGGCGACATCGCCCGCAAGGCGCCTGAGGAATCGATCAACGTCTTCCTGCCGACCACGCCCAACCCGACCTCCGGATTCCTGCTGTTCGTGCCCAAGGCGGAGGCGAAGGTGCTCAGCATGACGGTGGAGGAGGGGGCCAAAATGATCATTTCCGGCGGCATCATCACCCCGCCGGTACCGCCGGAGCTGGAAGACGATGCCGCGGGCGCCCCGCCTGCTCCAGCTACCGCGCAGCAAGGCGGCCGTTAGCCCTTGGATTCACGGACCCAGCGGGGTTCACGCGCGTCTTCACATCCGACGGTGGCGCGTTGGTACCGGGCACGTTCAACGCGTAGTGTGTACGAATTCCGGAATTTGACAACCAGACTAGGGGAATTAAGGTCGCGGTGCGCAGCTAAACAGGTCGTTCCGCCATGCAGGCACAGTCCGGTCCGCTCAAGGGTCTCAACCCGACGGTCACGCTGATCGCGTCGTTCGTCGTGATGGTATTCGTCATCTTCGGCGCCGTGGCGACGGAGACCGCCGGCGGCGTGTTCACGGCCGTGAAGGACGCCATCATCGGCGGGCTGAAGTGGTATTACATCGGCGTCGTCGCGTTCTTCCTGTTCTTCGTCATCTGCCTGATGTTCAGCCGGTTCGGCCCCATCCGCCTGGGCGACGACGACGACCGGCCCCGAGTCCAGCCGGTTTTCGTGGTTCGCCCATGCTGTTCGGCGCCGGCATGGGGATCGGCCTATTGTTCTGGTCGATCGCCGAGCCGATCTACCGCTTCCAGTCGAACCCGTTCGTCAGCGAAGCCACGCCCCAGGCGGCGACCAAGGCGCAGGTCGCCATGCGCCTGACGTTCTTTCACTGGGGCCTGCACCCCTGGGCCATCTACGTGATCGTCGGGCTGACCCTGGCGTACTTTCCACTTCCGCCGGAAGCTGCCGCTGACCATCCGCTCAGCGCTCTACCCGTTGATCGGGGAGCGGATCTACGGGCCGATCGGTCACGCCGCCGACGTGCTCGCCGTGTTCGGAACGATCTTCGGGATCGCGACCTCGCTCGGCCTGGGTGTGCAGCAGATGACGACCGGGCTGTACCACGTCACCGGCTGGAGCATGTTCGTCACGCCGGTGCTGAACGAAGCTGGCGAGCAGGTCATGCGTGCCGACGGTGTTCCCGCGGTAACCGGCTCGATCCCCATGCAGCTGATCCTGATCGCGGTGATCTCGGCGATCGCCACGCTTTCGGTCGTGTCCGGCGTGGGTAAAGGGGTTCGGATCCTCTCCGAACTGAACCTCTGGCTGTCGATCCTGATCCTGGTGTTCCTGATCTCGTTCGGCCCGACTGCCTACCTGCTGCAGTTCTATCTGCAGTCGATCGGCGACTACGCGCAGAGCGTGGTCCCGCTCAGCCTGTGGACCGATGCCGACGGGCAGTCGCAGTGGCAGTCCTGGTGGACCGCCTTCTACTCGGGCTGGTGTGCGATCGCCTGGGCGCCGTTCGTGGGCATGTTCGTCAGCCGATCTTCCAAGGGCCGCACCGTCCGGGAGTTCGTCACCGGCGTGCTGCTGGTCCCGACCATGCTGGGCTTCCTGTGGCTGATCCTGTTCGGCGGCACGGCCGTGAACATCGAGATGTTCGGCCCCGGCGGCATCACGGAAGCGGTGCAGGACGACGTCACGCTCGCGCTCTACAAGACCTTCGAGCAGATGCAGGCCGGCGTGTTCAGCACGCTGGCGGCGATCGTCGCGACCCTGCTGCTGGTGACCTACTTCGTCACCTCCTCCGACAGCGGCACGCTCGTGATCACGACGCTGCTGGCCGCAGGCGACCCGGAGCCGCCGATGGTCCACCGCGTCGTCTGGGGCCTGGGCGAAGGTCTGGTCGCCGCCGTCCTGCTGCTGGCGGGCGGCCTGTCCGCGCTGCAGACCGCGTCGATCGCCGCGGCGCTGCCGTTCTCGCTGATCATGATCGCGATGATCTACGGCCTGATGCGCGCCCTGAACGAGGAGACGACGACCGGAGAGCCGCTCCTTCATCTGCCGCACCGCCGTCACGCGGAGAAGAAGTCATGAGCCGTATCGCCGCTCTGGTCCCGTTCGCCGCCGCGCTCCTGCTCGCCGGACCGGCCGGTGCGCAGGACCTGACCGAGCCCGGCGTGCGCAGCCAAGGCGTGGTGCAAACGCCGATCGAGGAGCCGGCCCGCCCGCTCGCCGGGCCGGGCGCGGACGCCAGCCGGGTACGGAAGATGCCCCATCTCGGCCTCAATCTTGGCCAATGTCGATCGAGCGCCGAGATACGCAAGGTCTATCCGACCTCGACCCAACCGCGGTGTACGGCACGGCCGCCGAGGAGTTGGTCCGGCATTGCGCGGCTGAGCTGACCACCGAAGGCGACGTCAAGCTGACGCTACGCTTCGACCGGCGGAAGCAGCTCTATCGGATCGAGAGCACGCAGCTGCTGCGGCCCGGGGTGGCGCCCGCCGCCCTGCGCCAGCGGGTCGAAGTCCCAAGTACGGGGCCGGCCGATAGTTCGCCCAGGCCGGATGGGTCTTGGCGTCTACCGGATCAGGCTACCAGCGACCCCGAGCAGGACCTGACCGTGATCGCGGACATCGCACTCGCCGGCCGCGACTCCCAGTCGTTGATACGGGTCAGAGTTGATCGATCACGCGCTCGAGGCCGAGAACGAGGCCTCCTACCGCGTCGAGGCGGCAGAACAGGGCGATCAGCCGGGGCCGCCACCGGCCGGCGACACGCGGGTGCAGCTGTTCAGCAGGCGGCTGCCGCGCAGGGCTCAGCCGGCTCGGGTGCTCTGCGCGGCCTGCTGCAGCGCCAGCGCCGGGGTGTGGGCGGGATCGGCTTCGAGAGCAAGATGCTGTGCAGGGTGGAACCGCCTTGCCGTCGGATGTTGCTCTCTCTTCAGGAAGTTAGAGCGTGGGTCTGATCGCCATCTACCTCGCGGGCGTGGCGATCCAGGCGTATGGGATCTAAAACCGTCGTCAGCCGGAGCGCAGGTACTTCACCGCCGCGTCGCGTTCGAACAGGTAGAGCAGCACGCGCAGCGCCCGGCCGCGGTCCGCCTGCAATTCCGGGTCGCGCTCCAGCACCAGCTGGACGTCGTCGCGCGCGGTCGCCAGCAGGTCGTCGTGCGCGCTCAGGTCGGCGAGGCGGAACTCGGGGAAGCCGCTCTGGCGGGTCCCCAAGAGCTCGCCGGCGCCGCGCAGCTTCAGGTCCTGTTCGGCGATCCGGAAGCCGTCCTCGGTCTCGCGCATCACCTTCAACCGCTCGGCCGCGGTTTCGCCCAGCGGCGACTGGTAGAGCAGCAGACAGGTCGCCTGCTGATCGCCGCGGCCGATCCGCCCGCGCAGCTGGTGCAGCTGGGCCAGGCCGAAGCGCTCGGCGTGCTCGATCACCATCACGCTCGCGGCCGGCACGTCGACGCCGACCTCGATCACCGTCGTCGCCACCAGCACGTCGACCTCGCCGTCCTTGAAGTCGGCCATCACGCGGTCCTTGTCGGCCGCGCGCATGCGGCCGTGAACCAGCCCGACGCGCTCGCCGAACCGGCTTTTGAGCGCGGCGTAGCGCTCCTCCGCCGCGGCGACCTCGACCGTCTCGGATTCCTCGACCAGCGGGCAGACCCAGAAGGTCTGGTGCCCCGCCGCCATCGACCGGCCGACGCCGTCGACCACCTGGTCCAGGCGGTCGAGCGAGACGACGCGGGTGTCGACCGGCTTCCGCCCGGCCGGCTTCTCGTCCAGCTTGGAGGCCTCCATGTCGCCGTAGGAGGTCAGCATCAGCGTGCGCGGGATCGGTGTGGCGGTCATCACCAGCACGTCGACGCCGCGCCCCTTGGCCTGCAGGGTCATGCGCTGGTGCACGCCGAAGCGGTGCTGCTCGTCGATCACCGCCAGGCACAGGTCCTGGAACGCGACGTCCTGCTGGAACAGCGCGTGCGTGCCCACCGCCAGCTTGGCGTCGCCGGTGGCCAGGCGGTCCAGGGCGTGCTGCCGGGCCTTGCCCTTGTCGCGGCCGGTCAGCAGCAGGACCTCGACGCCCGCCGCCTCGGCCAGCGGCTGGATGGTGGCGTAGTGCTGCCGGGCCAGGATCTCGGTCGGCGCCATGAAGGCCGCCTGGCCGCCGGCCTCCACCGCCGCCAGCATGGCCAGCAGCGCGACCACCGTCTTGCCGCTGCCGACGTCGCCCTGCAGCAGGCGCAGCATGCGCGCATCGTCCGCCATGTCGGCCAGAATCTCGCGGGTCGCCCGCTGTTGCGCGCCCGTGAGATCGAAGGGCAGGGCGGACAGCGCCTTTTCCCGCAAGCGACCGTCGCCCGCGATCGGACGCCCCTTCGCCTTGCGCTGGCTGCGCCGGACCAGCGCGAGGGCCAGCTGGTTCGCCAGCAGCTCGTCGTAGGCCAGGCGCTGCCGCGCCGGGGCGTTCGGGTCCAGCTCGGCTTCCGAGCCGGGGGCATGGGCGCGCGCCAGCGCCTCGCGCCAGGGCGCCCAGCCCTGGTGCTTGAGGTAGCTCGGCTCCAGCCACTCCGGCAGCTCCGGCGCGCTTTTCAGCGCCGCGCCGACAGCCTTGCGCACGACCTTCTGGGTCAGCCCCTGGGTCAGGGGGTAGACCGGCTCGACCGTGCCCACGCTGTCGCGCTGTTCCGGCGGGGCGACGTGGTCGGGGTGGGCCATCTGCGGCAGGCCGTAATAGGTCTCGACCTTGCCCGACACCACGCGCCGTTCGCCCACCGGTAGGATCTTGCGGATGTAGTCGGGCTTGGCGTGGAAGAACACGATGTCGATCGCGCTGGACTCGTCCCAGCAGCGCACGCGGTAGGGCTGCCGGCGGCTGCGCGGCTCCTGGTGCTGCTCGACGTTGACGGTGAGGGTGGCGATCCGCCCGGGTTCGGCGTCGGCCACCATCGGCTGGTAGCCGCGGTCGATCACGCCCGAGGGCAGGTGCCAGCACAGGTCGACCACGCGCCCGCCGGCCAACTGCTCGAACAGCTTGGCGTTGCGCGGGCCCACGCCCGGCAACTCGGTGACCGGCCGGAACAGGGGATAGAGGACTTCGGGACGCAGGGTCGAACGGCCTCCGACTCCGGCTTGCGCGCCGCGCGGCGGGTGTTGGGCGTGGCCCCTTGATTAGCACCCAGGCGCACACAGGTGAAAGCGGGCGCAGCGGCTATCGCAGGCGGGCAGGCAATAGCAGGCTGGCCAAGCGGGCGGGCGTGACAGCGCGCCGGCCGTGGCCTATATCGCCCGCGGGCTTGGGCGCGCCAGAGCGTCGCGACCCAACACGGTCCCGACCCAATACCACAGGAAACCGGCATGGCCGAAATGCAGGACATCGAGAAGCGGCGCAAAAAGGCGTACTTCAACAGCTGGCACCGGGGCACGCGCGAGATGGACCTGCTGATCGGCGGTTTCGCCGACGAGCAGCTGGCCAGCTTGACCCCGGAGGAGCTGGGGCGTTACGAGCAGCTTCTCCAATTGCCCGACAGCGATCTGTATGCCTGGATCACCGGTCAGGCCGACATCCCCGAAGAGCTGGACAGCAAGCTGCTGCGTGAATTGTGCAAGTACCGCGTCGATCTGGTGAACCGCTGAAGAACCCGCTCGCGCGGGCGTTTTCCGAAAGCCGGCGCTGGCTGATCGCCCGGGCGCCGGAGGGCTTCGACGCCTGGCTGCTGGGCGAGGCCGCGGCCGAGCGCGCCGGCGACCCCGTGCTGCACGTCGCCCGGGACGACACCCGCCTGGAGCGCACGGCCGAGGCGCTCGGGTTCTTCTATCCCGACATCGTCTGCGTGCTGCGCTTCCCGGCGTGGGACTGCCTGCCCTACGACCGGGTCAGCCCGCACCGCGACGTGGTTGCTGAGCGGGTGGACACGCTGAGCCGGCTGGCCGCGGGCGAGCTGCCGGAGGCGGGCGTGGTCGTGCTGACCACGGTGAACGCACTGCTGCAGCGCGTACCGCCCACGGACGTGATCGGACCGCGCGTGCTCACGGCCAAGGCCGGGACCCAGATCGCCCCGGATCGCCTGTCCGGCTTCTTCGCCGCGAACGGCTACGTGCGCTCGGACACCGTCGGCGACACCGGCGAATACGCCGTGCGCGGCGGCATCGTCGACGTCTTCCCGCCGGGCGAGCCGGAGCCGCTGCGCCTGGACTTCTTCGGCGACGAGTTGGAGAGCGTGCGCACCTTCGATCCGCTGTCCCAGCGCACCACCGGCAAGCACCCTGGCTTCACGCTGAAGCCGGTGAGCGAGGTCGTGCTGGAGGACGACACGGTCGAGCGCTTCCGCAAGAATTACCGCGAGACGTTCGGCACGCCGTCGAAGGACGATCCGCTCTACGCGGCCGTGAGCGAGGGGCGGCCCTACACCGGCATGGAACACTGGCTGCCGCTGTTCTACCAGCGGATGGCCACCCTGTTCGACTATCTGCCCGAGGCCACGCCGGTGACCATGGACCGGCAGGCGGAGGAGAGCCGGGCGAGCCGGCTGGAGACGATCCACGACTTCTACGACGCGCGCCGCACGGTGCAGACCACCGAGGGTCTGGACGTCCCGTCCTACAAGCCGCTCGAGCCGGAGCGGCTGTACCTGAGCGCCGAGGAATGGTCGCGCACGCTGGCGGCCCGGCCGGTCGCGCAGTTCCAGCCGTATAACGCGCCGACCGACACTGAAACGGCGGTGCTGGACGCCCGCGGCGCCCCCGGTCACGACTTCTCCGCCGCGCGCAAGAAGGGCGAGGCGGGCGAGCCCTACACCTCGCTCAAGACCGCGATCCGCCAGGAGCGCGACCACGGGCCGCCGGGTCGCGATCGCCGGCTACACCGAAGGCTCCTGCCAGCGCTTGGAATCGGTGCTGAAGGAGCACGGGATCGAGAACCTCGCCACCGTCGCCAGCTGGCCGGAAGCCCGCCGGCTGCCGGCCGGGCAGGTCGCGCTGATCACCCTGCCGCTCGAACACGGTTTCGTCGGCGACAGCGCCGCGCTGATCAGCGAACAGGACATCCTGGGCGAGCGGATCGCCCGGCCGCGCGGGCGCAAGCGCAAGGCGGAGAACTTCCTGACCGAGGTCTCCAGCCTGCACGAGGGCGACCTCGTGGTGCACGTCGACCACGGCATCGGGCGCTACGACGGCCTGATCAACATGGACGTCGGCGGCGCGCCGCACGACATGCTGAAGGTCACCTACGCCGGCGGCGACCGCCTGTTCGTGCCGGTCGAGAACATCGAGGTGCTGTCCCGCTACGGCTCGGAAGAGGAGGGCATCCAGCTCGACAAGCTGGGGCAAGGCAACTGGCAGGCGCGCAAGGCCCGGGTGAAGGAGCGGGTCAAGGAGATCGCCGGCGGGCTGATCAAGATCGCCGCCGACCGGCAGCTCAAGCGCATGGAGCCGCTGCATCCGCCCCAGGAGTTCGACGAGTTCTGCGCCCGCTTCCCCTATGCCGAGACCGACGACCAGCTGAACGCGATCGAGGAGACGCTGGCCGACCTGCAGGCGGGCAAGCCGATGGACCGGCTGATCTGCGGCGACGTCGGCTTCGGCAAGACCGAGGTCGCGATGCGCGCGGCCTTCGTCGCGGCGATGAACGGCAAGCAGGTGGCGGTGATCGTGCCCACCACGCTGCTCGCCCGCCAGCACGCCGAAACCTTCCAGCAGCGCTTCCAGGGCTACCCGCTGGAAATCCGGCAGCTGTCCCGGCTGGTCGGCGCCAAGGAAACCAAGCAGACCAAGCAGGACCTGAAAGACGGCAAGGTCGACATCGTCGTCGGCACCCACGCGCTGCTCGGCAAGGACGTGCAGTTCCGCGATATGGGCATGCTGATCGTCGACGAGGAGCAGCACTTCGGCGTCAAGCAGAAGGAGAAGCTGAAGGAGCTGCGCGGCGACCTGCACGTGCTCACGCTGACGGCGACGCCGATCCCGCGCACCCTGCAGCTGTCGCTGTCGGGCGTGCGCGAGATGTCGCTGATCTCGACCCCGCCGGTCGACCGGCTGGCGGTGCGCACCTTCGTGCTGCCGTTCGACCCGGTGGTCGTGCGCGAAGCGATCATGCGCGAGCACTGGCGCGGCGGGCAGACCTTCTACGTCTGCCCGCGGATCGAGGACCTGGGCGAGGTCACCGACCGGCTGCAAAAGCTGGTGCCGGAGGTGAAGGTGGCGGTCGCCCACGGCCAGATGGGCGCCAAGGAACTCGAACGGGTGATGACGGAGTTCTACGAGGGCCAGTACGACGTGCTGCTCTCGACCCACATCATCGAAAGCGGGCTCGACGTGCCGACCGCGAACACGCTGATCATCCACCGCGCGGACATGTACGGGCTCAGCCAGCTCTACCAGCTGCGCGGGCGGATCGGCCGGTCGAAGCAGCGCGGCTACGCCTACCTGACGCTCAAGCCCGGCCGTAAGCTGACCGACGCGGCCGAGAAGCGCCTGCACGTGATGCAGCAGCTGGACCACCTGGGCGCCGGCTTCACGCTCGCCAGCCACGACATGGACATCCGCGGCGCCGGCAACCTGGTGGGCGAGGAGCAGTCCGGCCACGTCAAGGAGGTCGGCATCGAACTCTACCAGCAGATGCTGGAAGAAGCGGTCTCCCAGGCCAAGCAGGGCGCCAGCCGCGGCACCGCCGAGGCGCAGGCGGAGGAGAGCTTCACCCCGCAGATCAACATCGGCACCAGCGTGCTGATCCCGGAACGCTACGTCCAGGACCTGAACGTCCGCCTGGGGCTGTACCGCCGGATCTCGACCCTGGTCGACAAGCAGGACATCGACGCCTTCGCCTCCGAGCTGATCGACCGCTTCGGGCAGCTGCCGCCGGAGGTCGAGAACCTGCTGCAAGTCATTCAGATCAAGCAGCTTTGCCGGGATGCGGGCGTGGAAAAGGTGGACGCCGGGCCGAAGGGCGCGGTGCTGACCTTCCACAAAGACCAGTTCGCCCGCCCCGACGCGCTGGTGCAGTTCATCCAGGAAGCGCCAGGGCAGGTCCAACTGCGCCCGGACCACAAGCTGGTCTACAAGCGCACCTGGACGACCGCCGAACAGCGCGTCCAGGGCATCCGCCACCTGATCGACCGGCTTGGCCCGGCTGGCGCAGCCGCAGGAAGCGGCCTGAGCGGCGCGCGGGTATACCCGTCAGACACCCTTCGACACGCTCGGCTTCGCCGAGCTGCTCAGGATGAAGTCATCTGACTTAGGCTGTTACAACATAGTCTTCATGCTGAGCAGGCCCGTAGGGCCGTGTCGAAGCACGCCTGATGAGTCTAAGCCCGCGCCCCGGCGCCCTCACTCGGCCGCGCCCTTCTCCTCGCGCGCCAGGTCGAACATCTGGAACAGCACCTTGGGCTCCTGCGCGCCGGAGAGCGCGTACTGGCCGTTCAGGATGAAGGTGGGCACGCCTTGGACGCCGGCGCGCCGGGCCTGCATGTCCTCGTTCTGAACCTCGTCCAGGCCGGTGCCGGCTTCCAGGTAGCCGCGCGCGGCCTCGGGATCGAAGCCGGCGTCGGCGGCGGCCTGGATCAGCACCTCGGGGTCCTCCAAATCGCCGCCTTCCAGGAAGTACAGGTTGAACAGCCGCTCCACCAGCGGGTCCTGGTCGCCGCGCTCAAAGGCGAAGCGCAGCAGGCGGTGCGACATCAGACTGTTGGGCGTGCGCTCGATCGCCTCGAAGTCGAGCGGGATGCCCTCCTGCGCGGCCGCGTCGCGAATGGCGGCGTAGACCCGCTCGGCGTTGTCGGCGCCGCCGAACTTGCGCGCGAGGTAGTCCTGCCGGTCCATGCCGCCCGCCGGCATGTCGGGGTTCAGCTGAAAGGCGCGCCAGTGGATCGTGAGGTCCGGCTGCGGGCGTTCCTCGAGCGCGCGCTCCAGCCGGCGCTTGCCGATGAAGCACCAGGGGCAGATCGTGTCGGAATAGATGTCGATGCGCATGGGGCTGCCTCGCTGGGCTGGTTGGCGAATAGCCAAAAGTGCGTCTCCCACAGCTAGCGCTTGACGGCCGCGCTGGCCAGCCGAACCATGCATCACGATTGAGTAGAGACGCCCGGACCTAAGGGGTTGCCGAGGCCCAAAACCGGGGCAGGGGGAGAGGCATGACGTTCGATCTGAGCGGCAAGACGGCGCTGGTCACCGGCGCTTCCAGCGGCCTCGGCCGCCGGTTCGCGTTAACACTGGCGCACGCTGGCGCCAAGGTCGCGGTCGCCGCGCGCCGGGTCGACCGGCTGGAATCGCTCGTGCAGGAGATCAAGGGCTTCGACGGCCGCGCGATCGCCGTCCAGCTCGACGTGACCGACCCGGACAGCGTCCGCCACGCCCTGGACGTCGCGGAGACGGAGCTGGGCGCGCTGTCGGTGATGGTGAACAACGCCGGCATGGTCCGGCGCGGCGACGCGCACGAGATGGCGCTTTCCGACTGGGACGCGGTGATCGAGACCAACCTGCGCGGAAGCTGGATGATGGCGCAGGAAACCGCCCGGCACATGATGCGCCTGGGCCACGGCGGCAGCATCGTCAACATCGCCTCCATCCTGGGCATCCAGGGCCGTCCGTGGGTGCCGGCCTACTCGGCCAGCAAGGGCGGGCTGATCTCGCTGACCCGGGCGCTCGCGGTGGAGTGGGCGCCGCACGGCATCCGCGTCAACGCGATCGCCCCCGGCTACATCGAGACCGACATCAACCGCGAATTCCTGGCGAGCGAAGCGGGGCAGAAGCTGAAGGCGCAGATCCCGCAGGGTCGCACCGGCGTGCCGGAGGACCTGGACGGCCCGCTGCTGCTGCTCGCCTCCGACCTGTCGGGCTTCATGACCGGCACGACGATCACGGTCGACGGCGGGCACACCGCCCAACTGTGAAGGATGTTTCCGGTCGCCACCGGTCTAGCAGCTAGCCCGGCGGCGGGGCGTTTGTTAAACTTGGTCGCTTGGCGGCGCGTTAACGGAGGTCGTGGGGAGGATACGCCATGTCGACAGTGCGGACGCTTGCACAGATGTGCAACACCAAGGCGTTGTGCACGGTTGCGCCCGGCAGCACGCTGGTCGAGGCGGGGCAGACAATGCGCGCGCACGGCGTCGGCGCCGTCCTGGTTAGCGAGGAAGGGCTGTTGCGCGGCATCCTGTCGGAGCGCGACGTGATTTACCGCGCGGTCGCCGCCGGACTGGATCCAAGCCGCACGCAGGTCGCCGAGGTGATGACGCGCGACACCCTGACCGCCAGCCCGGACACCCGCGCGGTCAACGGCCTGCAATTGATGGCGGAGAGCCAAATCAGGCATCTGCCGGTGGTCGAAGGCGGCTATGTCGTCGGGATCGTCTCGCTGCGCGACTTCGTTGCCGAGGAGTTGGCACAGGTGCAGGACGAGGTGAGCTTTGAAGGCACGATCGCCGAAGAACTCTGGTAGGTCCGGTGCGCGGGCCGTTCAAACGCTGACGCCCGCCGCGGTCTGTGCGGCGGCACGGGCGCGCAGCGGCGGCTGCAGCAGGGCCAGCAGGACCACGGCGCCCGCGACGTAGAGCACGCAGCCGCTCGCGATCGCGGCGAACCCGATCCCGGCGTCCAGCAGCCAGCCGAACAGGGCCGGGGCGCCCGCGGTCGCGAACACCATGCAGGCCTGCACGACGCTGCGGATCGCGCCCAGGTGGCCGGTGCCGTACAACTCCGCGAAGACCGCGCCCAGCAGGACGTAGCTCGACCCGGCCGTCAGCCCGGCAAGTACCAGATAGACGGCGGCGGCGGCCGGATGGTCGAACAGCGCCACCGTCAGGGCGGCCAGGGCCAACAGCGGCAGATAGAACGGCAGCAGCCGCACGGCGCCCGTGCGGTCTGCGACCGCGCCGCCGATCAGGCTGGCTGCGAACTGCGCGGCGGCGAATCCGGTAAAGCAGGTCGCCAGCCATTCCAGCGACCAGCCCTTGGTCTCCGCCAGGTGCACCTGGTGGAAGAACAGCCCGGTGATGATGAACGGCGGCGCCAGCATGCAGGTCATCAGCGCGTAGAACACCGGATCGCGCAACACCTGCGACAGCGACCAGGAGCGGTCGTCACGCCGCGCGGCGTCGGTCGCGGCGTCGTCCTTCCGGGCCTGTTCGCGCGCGTCGTGCCCGCGCAGCAGCCAGAGCATTAGCGGCACCAGGCCGATCAGCAGCAGGCCGCCGAACGCCCCCCAACTGAGCCGCCAGCCCACCGCCGCGATCAGCGCCACCGCGATCGCCGGGAACACCGCTTCGCCCAGCGGATAGCCGAGCGAGGCCAGGCTGATCGCCTTGCCGCGGGTGGCGTGGAAATAGCGCGCCATCGCGACCGTGGAGACGTGGCTCATCAGCCCCTGACCGGTCAGGCGCAGCAGGAAGAACGCCGGTAGCAACAGCCAGCCGTTCGGCACCACGGCCGTGAACAGGCACGCCGCGGTCAGCCCAAGGCAGACCAGCACGGTGTAGCGGCGCAGATCGACCCGGTCGATCTTCCGGCCGAGCCAGATCAGGCAGGCACCGCTCGCCAGCGTCGCGGCGGAGTAGATCGCGCCGTAACTGCCGTGGCTGAGCCCGAACTCCGCGCGCCAGGCGCCGCCGAACAGGGCGATGAAGAAGGTCTGTCCGAAGCTGGAGAAGAACGCCGCCAGGGCGCCGAACGCCAGGAACCTGGGGTGCTGGGCGATGAACGTGAGGTAGGAGCGCACGGGTCGCTAGGTCGTGTTTGTGGGCGGGAGGAACGGCGGCCCGCGGGACGGAGCCGCGGGCGGGCTTAGCCGCGGAAGTCGTCGTCGTCGACGTCGCGCAGATGCCGCGGTCGGCGCGGACGCAGGCCGACGGTGAACAGGTCGAAGGCGAGCAAGCCCAGCAGGAAGCCGCCGACGTGCGCCGCCCAGGCGACCTGCGCGCCACCGCCCCCGGCGCCCGGCACGCCGGTGAAGCCGGTCATCACCGCGATCCCGAGCCAGATCAGCGCGATCGGCAGGATGCGCGTGCGCTGGCCCATCACCTGCGCCTGTTTCGCCATCAGCCGCAAGACGGCGCCGAACAGCCCGCTGATCGCGCCCGAGGCGCCCACCACCGGGATCGTCGTCTCCGGATAGAAGGCGTAGTGCGCGGCCGCGCCGGCCAGGCCGCTGGCAAGGTAGATCGCCAACAGCCGGCGGCCACCCAAGAGCTTGGCGACCCCGGCGCCGAACGCGGCCAGCATGACCATGTTCACGATCAGGTGCACGGGCCCTGCATGCAGGAACTGGTGGGTAAAGGGCGAGAGCAGGCCCTGCCAGCCGGGACCGTCCAACACCGTCCAGCGCGCGGGCACGAAGCCCAGATTGAAGAACAGGGCGTTGGTCCACTGCACCGGGATCACCGCGGTCAAAAGGTAGATCGCCACGTTGATCGCGATCAGCCAGCCGACCGACCGGGGCAGGTTCACGGCGGGCTTGCCGGGGCGGCGCGGCGGCGGGGGCGGGGGCGGACGGTCGTCGGGACGGATGCTCAAATCGGCGGCTGTCGCTGATGGATCGGGGATGCGCCGGACCTGTCCAGCGGGCGCACCCAACATGGCGAAGCGGCCCCAGGGTGGCAAGCCGCGCGGGCGGCCCGCGCGGGCGGCCCGGGAACGCCGGCTGTCAGTCCGCACCCGAGAAAAGCGCCGCCGCGACGATAGCGCCCCTGGAAAAGCGCGATCGCACGCGCCATCGTCTGACCGTCATGACCCAACAGCCAGCCGATCTCGCCGCCCTTTCCGCCTCCACCGCCGATCTGACGGCCGAGGTCGCCGTGATCGGCGGGGGCATCACCGGCCTCGCCATGACGCTCGCCCTGGGGCGCGCGGGGTTCGAGACCGTCTGCGTCGATCCCCAGCCGCCGCAGCCGGAGGCCGCGCAGCAGCTCGACGGCCGGACCACGGCGCTCTTGATGCCCTCGATCCGCGCGCTCGAGACGCTGGGCGTCTGGGACCGCGTCGCCGGGGAGAGCGAGGGTCTGTGGCGCATGCGCATCGTCGACGACAGCGCCGGGACGGACGCCGAGCCGCACACGGCGGACTTCGATTCCACCCGCCTGGACGGCGGCCCGTTCGGCTACAACGTGCCGAACCCGGCCCTGCGCCGCGCGCTGCTGGCCGAAATCGCGGCGCTGGACAACGTGCGCCACCTGGCCCCGCACAAGGTCGGCCGGATCGATTACGGTCGACGCGAAGTGCATGCCGAGCTGGACGACGGCCGCACGCTGGGTGCGCGCCTGGCGATCGGTGCCGACGGCAAGGGCTCGCCCAGCCGCGAGGCGGCGGGCATCCGCGCGCGCCGCTGGGGCTACGGGCAGACCGCCATGGCCTTCTCGATCGAACACAGCCGGCCGCACCGCGGCACCTCGACCGAGTTCCACCGGCCGAGCGGACCGTTCGTGCTGGTGCCGCTGCCGGGCAACCGGTCCAGCGTGGTCTGGGTCGACCGCGACCAAGCGGCGGAGCATTTCCTGGAGATGGACGACGACGCCTTCCGCCGCGCGGTGGAACGGCGCACGCGGCGGATCCTGGGCGACGTGACGGCCGTGGGCCCTCGCTTCTCCTACAAGGTCGCCAGCCTGCTGGCGGACAACTACGCCGGCCCGCGCCTGGCGCTCGTGGGCGAGTCCGCGCACGCGCTGCCGCCGATCGGGGCGCAGGGCCTGAACCTCGGCATCACCGACGTCGCCACCCTGATCGAGGTGCTGGTCGAGGCCGAACGTGCCGGCCGGGACATCGGCGATCCCGAGGTCACGCGGCGCTACGAACGCCGGCGCCGGCCGGACGTGGTGACCCGCGCGTTCGCCGTCGACACGCTGAACCGGACGGTGCAGAGCAAACTGCCGCCGATCGGCTTCGTGCGCCGGCGCGCGCTCGGCGTGATCGACCGCTTGAGTCCGCTCAAGGCCCGGTTGATGCGCCAGGGCATGCTGCCGGTGGGCCAGTTGCCCAAGCTGATGGACGGCGTGGCCCCTTGGGCGCCATGACGCGTCTTTTTCCCAATAGAAAAATTTTTTGCCAGCTATGCATGGCGGCGCGTCGCCGGCGCCGCCGTCGGTTCTAACGCTCCGGGCCAAGGTGCTGGGCTCGGCAGACGAATCGCGCTTGGCACGGGGCCGGGGCTGAGCGCGCGTGCCGGGCGCGGCGCCGGTTCGACCGGTCTGCCGCGAAGACCGCCCCGGTTGACAAGCCTAGACCGAACGACCTAGGTCCGGCGCGTTCTCGCGACGAACGCACGACCAAACGGGTACCGCGCGACCGCGAAGACGGAACGCTGCCGGTCCGTGTGCGTTCGTCCTCCAATAATTGGCAAAAACCCGCGGAGGCTGGATGGCTAACATCAATAGCTACCTCAAGGAGCATACCAACCCACCGGTCTTTCTGATCTCGGTGGCGATGGTGTTCGCGTTCGTCGGATGGGGCGTTATCGCGCCGAACAATCTCGGCTACGTCTCCAACGGCATCATGGGCTTCATCACGCACTACTTCGGCTGGTGGTACGTCGCCGCCATGACCGGCTTTGTGGTGTTCGTCCTGGTGCTGATGTTCTCGCCCTATGGGCGGATCAAGCTCGGCAAGGACCATGAGGAGCCGGAGTGGAGCACCTGGGGCTGGTTCTCCATGCTGTTCACCGCCGGCATGGGCATCGGCCTGGTGTTCTACGGCGTCGCCGAGCCGATCTTCCACTTCAACAGCCCGCCGGTCGGCGAGGCCGGTACCGCCGAGGCGGCCGTCACGGCGATGAACATCACCTTCTTCCACTGGGGCATGCACCCCTGGGCGATGTACATCATCGTCGGCATGTCGATGGGCTACTTCTGCTTCCGGCACGACCTGCCGCTGCGCCCGGCCTCGGCGTTCTATCCGCTGATCGGCAACGCGGTCTACGGCAAGCTGGGTAACGCCATCGACATCCTGGCGGTGTTCGGCACGCTGTTCGGCCTGGCGACCTCGCTCGGGATCGGCGCGACGCAGATCAACGCCGGCCTGAACGCGGTGTTCGGCCTGCCGGTCAGTGCCGGCTGGCAGGTGATCATCATCGCGGTGGTGACGGCCGTGGCCGTGACCAGTGTGATGGCGGGTCTGGACGCCGGCGTGCGCCGCCTGTCGGTGATCAACATGTACCTGGCGATCCTGCTGGCGGTCGTGGTGTTCGTGGTCGGTCCCACGCTGTTCATTCTGGAGTTCCTCGTCGCCTCGACCGGGCACTACATCCAGCATCTGCCGGAGACGTCCCTGCGGATGTTCGCCCTGTCCAAGGAGGGCAGCGAGTGGATCAACTCCTGGACGATCTTCTACTGGGGCTGGTGGATCGCCTGGTCGCCGTTCGTGGGCATGTTCCTCGCCCGGATCAGCCGCGGGCGCACCATCCGGCAGTTCATCGTGGGCGCGCTGTTCGCCTCGACCGGTGCCTCGCTCTTCTGGTTCACGACCTTCGGCGGCAGCGCCATCGATCTGATCATGAACGGCGGTAACGAGGCGCTGGCGAACTCCGGCACCACGGACGCGATGTTCGTGCTGATGGAGCAGCTGCCGCTGCCCGGGGCGTTCGTCACGCTGTTCTCGCTGCTTGCGGTGCTGGTCGTGGCGATCTTCTTCGCCACCTCCTCGGACTCGGGCTCGCTGGTGGTCGACATGCTGACCAACGGCGGCGATCCGAAACCGGTCTGGACGCAGCGCCTGTTCTGGGCGGTGACCGAGGGCGTGATCGCGTCCATTCTGCTGATCGCTGGCGCGGCCGTCGGCGGCGACCCGCTATCCGGGCTGCAGACGGCGGCCGTGACCTCGGGCCTGCCGATGTCGATCATCATCGTGTTCATGGCCTGGGGCCTGGTCCGCCAGCTCCAGAGCGACACGGTCCCGGCGCCCTCGGGCCCGCGGAAGACTCCCGCGCAGAACCGTGAGCCGGCCGAGTAACCGCGGCCACGACGCTGCCCGCGACACGCGGGAGACGACGAGAAAGCCGCCGTCCGGGTGACGCCCGGGCGGCGGTTTTTTTTGTCGGTAAAGAGACGCGAGAACAAAAACTTGGCGGGGGAGGAGGGATTCGAACCCCCGGAGGTGGGAACGCCACCTCTGCGGATTTCAAGTCCGCCGCATTCGACCGCTCTGCCACTCCCCCGCAGGACGCCGGCGCGTCCCAGGCGCACGACACGCCGACGCGCCGGCGATCGTGCGACCCCGGATTTAGACCGCATGGCCGGCCGGCTTCAAGGTCAGGTGGTATGCCGGGCGCGCGGGCTCGATTGCCAGCCTTCCGCCGGTATGGCAGAAGCGCTGGCATCAACTGCGGACCGATCTTCCCGATCCAGCCCGCGATTCGCGTCCTTGGAGTTGCCGTCGATGGCCCGCCCCGTCTCCGTTTTCCGCCCGATCCGCCTTCGCCGCCGGCGGCTGTCCGCCGCCCCCCTGATCGCCGCCGCCCTGATCGCCGCCGCGCCACCCGCGGCCGCGCAGCAGGACGGCGGGCAGGGCGCGGTCGCCCCGCGTAACGACCAGCCGTTCGGCGAATGGCTGCGGGACTTGCGCGCGGAGGCGCGGGACGAAGGCATCGGCGCGGCGACGCTGGAAAGCGCGCTTAACGGCGTCGCGCCGGTCAACCGGGTGATCGAGCTGGACCAGCAGCAGCCGGAGTTCACCCAGACCTTCTGGACCTACATGGACAAGCGCGTCACGCAAGGGCGGATCGAGCGCGGGCGCGACCTGCTCGCCAAGCACCGCGACCTCCTGGCGCGGATCGAGGCCGACTACGGCGTGCAGCCGCGCTTCCTGATCGCGTTCTGGGGGCTGGAGACCAACTTCGGCGACTACCTGGGCGCGTTCCAGGTGATCGACGCGCTCGCTACGCTCGCCTACGACCGGCGCCGGGCCGACTTTTTCCGCGCGCAGCTGCTGGACGCGCTCCGGATCGTCGACCAGGGGCACGTCACGGCCGCCAACATGAAGGGCTCCTGGGCGGGCGCGATGGGCCACCTGCAGTTCATCCCCTCGACCTTCGTCGGCCACGCGGTCGATCGCACAGGCGACGGCCGCAAGGACATCTGGGGCACGCTGCCGGACGTCTTCGCCTCGGGCGCCAACTACCTCTCCAACCTCGGCTGGGAAGGCGACCAGCTGTGGGGCCGCGAGGTCGTGCTGCCGGACGGGTTCGACCTGAGCCAGGCCTCGCTCTCGGTGCGCAAGCCGCTCGACGCCTGGGCCGACATGGGCGTGCGCAAGGCGAACGGGCAGCCGCTGTCGACGCCGGAGGGCATGCAGGGCTCGGTGGTCCTGCCGCAGGGCCACGAGGGGCCGGCCTTCCTGGTGTACGAGAATTTCCGCCACATCCTGAGCTGGAACCGCTCGATCAACTACGCGATCGCGGTCGGGCATCTGGCCGACCGGATCGTCGGCCTGCCGGCGATCCAGCACGGCCGCGACCTCGACAACCGGCCGCTGTCGTTCGCCCAGGCGGAGCAGTTGCAGCGCCTGCTGAACCAACTCGGCTTCGACGCCGGTCCGGTCGACGGCGTGCCGGGCTCGCAGACCCGCGCGGCGATCCGGGCGTTCCAGCAGGCGAACGGGCTGCCGGCGGACGGCTATCCGTCGGTATCGCTGCTGGAGCGGCTGCAGCAGCGCGCGGAGCAGTAGTCCGGAGGGGGCGCGAGACTTGCCGGTCAACGGAAATTTCACGTATCTTGCGGATGATCGCCCGTAGAAACGCGGAGTCCCCCCAGATGTTGCGGCCAACCCCGATGACGCGGCGCACCTCATGACCTGGTTGAACGGCACGCGCGCCGGCCTCGCGCTGATCGCCGCCGCCCTGCTGCTCGGCGGCTGCGCGGAAACGCAGTTGATCGCGCACACCGCCAAGCAGGCGCGCGAGGCGGTCACACCGGACACGCCGGCGGGGCGCGGCGGCTACTACAAGGTCGGCAACCCCTACCAGATCAGCGGGGTGTGGTATCACCCCAAGGCGGACTACGACTACGTCGAGACCGGGATCGCGTCCTGGTACGGACCCGGCTTCCACGGCAAGGAAACCGCGAACGGCGAGACCTACGACCAGAACGACTTGACGGCCGCGCACCGCACCTTGCCGATGCCGAGCATCGTGCGGGTCACCAACCTGGAAAACGGCAAGTCGATCAAGCTGCGGGTCAACGACCGCGGGCCGTTCGCGCGCGGCCGGATCATCGACGTCTCCGCCCGCGCGGCCGAGCTTCTGGAGTTCAAGCAGCAGGGCACCGCCAAGGTCCGGGTCGAGATCGTCGAGGGCGAAAGCCGCCGCCTGGCGGGCGACAGCCTGCAAAAGCAGGATACCGCCAAGGCACCGCCGGCCGTGCCCACGGGCGCGGTCGAGACGGCCAGCCTGTCGGACGACACCGCGGAGTCGACCCGGGCCAGCGACGCCGATCCCAGCGGTTCGGCGAACCGCGGCCAGTCGACCACGCCCCGCGACAAGGCCCAACCGGAGCTGGACGGCGAGGTGACCCAGCAGCCGGTGGAGGACACGAGCATCTTCGTCCAGGCCGGCGCGTTCACGCAGTACGCCAACGCCAACCGGTTGCGCGCGAAGCTCTCCCCGCTCGGCAACGCGCAGATCGAGCGGGCGATGGTAAACGACCGTGAGTTCTTCCGGGTCCGCCTGGGCCCGGTCGCGGACGTCGCCACGGCCGACAAGCTGTTGAACCGGATGGTCGACCAGGGCTACACGCGGGCCCGCGTGGTGGTAGACTGACGCCGCCGCCGGCATCGGCGCCACAATTCGGGCATCATCCGCGGCTAACCCGTTCCGCCGACCGGGGCCGCCCGGAGGTTCGGCCACGCCAAGCCCCGCCTGCACACGACCTGCCGACACTCGTTCCCCTCGACCAAGACGTGACACACGCCATGCGCCGCACCCTGATCCGCCTGTCCCTCGCGCTGCTCGCGCTCGCCGCCGGGATCGCGCCGGCCGCCGCGCTCGAGACCAAGGCGCGCGAAGCCGTCGTGATGGACTACAACACCGGCACGGTGCTGTTCGAGAAGAACGCCCGCGAGGCGATGCCGCCGGCCTCGATGACCAAGATCATGACGGCCTATGTGATCTTCGACCGGCTGAAGAACGGCGAACTGTCGATGGACGACAAGTTCATCGTCTCGGAGAAGGCCTGGCGCAAGGGCGGCTCCAAGATGTTCGTCGAAGTCGGTAAGGAAATTACGGTCGAGAACCTGCTGCAGGGCATGATCGTGCAGTCGGGCAACGACGCCTCGATCGTGCTGGCCGAGGGTATCGCCGGCAGCGAGGAAGCGTTCGCCGACATCATGAACGAGTACGCCGAGAAGCTGAATATGCCGGCGACCAACTTCGAGAACGCTACCGGCTGGCCGGACGAGGATCACCGCACCAGCGCGCTCGGCCTGGCGCGGCTGGCGCGCGCGCTGATCCGCGACTTTCCGGCGTTCTACGACCGCTTCTACTCCCAGCTTGAGTTCACCTGGAACGACATCCGGCAGTACAACCGCAACCCGCTGTTGCGCCGGAACATGGGCGTCGACGGGCTGAAGACCGGCTATACCCGGAATGCCGGCTACGGCCTGACCGCCTCGGCCGAGCGCGACGGCCGGCGGGTGATCTCGGTGGTCAACGGCCTGGAGCGGCCGAGCGGCCGGGAGAACGAGAGCGCGCGCCTGATCGAATGGGCGTTCCGCGAGTTCAAGAACGTCGAGCTGTTCGCCGCGGGCGAGACGGTCGAGCAGGCGGAGGTCTGGCTGGGCAGCCAGCCGCGGGTGCCGCTGATCACCGACCAGCGCCTGGAGATGACCCTGCCGTCGGACGCGACCGACAGCATGACCGTCACCGTGAGCTACGAGGCGCCGATCCCAGCCCCGATCGAGGCGGGCGAGGAACTCGCCACGCTTACCATCGAGGCGCCCAACATCGAGACGCGCACGATCCCGCTCAAGGCCGGCGAGACGGTGACCCAGCTGGGCCCGTTCGGGCGGATCGTGTCGGGCGTCGAGTACCTCGTCTTCGGCGCGCCGTAAGCGCGCCGGCGGTCGGAAGGATCGTGGCGCACGGCCGGTTCATAACGCTGGAAGGCGGCGAGGGCGCCGGCAAGAGCGTACAGCGCGACCGGCTGGTCGCGCGCCTGCGCGCGGCCGGCCTCGACGTGGTTCCCACCCGCGAGCCGGGCGGCAGTCCGTCGGCGGAGGCCGTGCGCGACCTGCTGCTGGCCCACGGGACCGCGTGGCAACCGCTTTCGGAAGCGCTGCTGCACGCCGCGGCGCGCAGCCAGCACCTCGCGGAAACCGTGCGCCCGGCGCTCGACGCCGGGCGCTGGGTCGTCTCCGACCGGTTCAGCGATTCCACCCGCGCCTACCAGGGCTGGGGCCAGGGTGTGCCGCTGGAGACGCTGGACCAGTTGGAGCGCATGGTGGTCGCCGACACACGACCGGACCTGACCCTGATGCTCGACGTCGCGCCGGAGATCGGCCTGGCCCGCGCGCAGGGGCGCGGGCAGGGGGCCGACCGCTATGAAGCCATGGATCTGTCCTTTCACCAGCGCCTGCGCGAGGGCTACCGCGCGATCGCCGAGGCGGCGCCGGAGCGTTGCGTGCTGATCGACGCAAGCGGCGCGGAAGATGCGGTCGAAGCCGCCGTTCGCGCGGCCGTGCGCGATCGCCTTGGGGTGGCGGTCTAGATGGCGTCCAGCAAGGCCGACACGGCGGACGCGCCGAGCGTGCCCCATCCCCGCCAGGCGCCGGACCTGCTGGGGCACGCGGCCGCGGAGGACGTACTGCTGCGCGCCTGGTCGTCCGGGCGGCTGCCACACGCCTGGCTGCTCACGGGCGCGCGCGGCATCGGCAAGGCGACACTCGCCTACCGCTTCGCCAAGTTCGCCCTGGCCGGCGGCGGCGAGGGCGGCGGCCTGTTCGGCGACGGGCCTGGACAACCTGGGTCTGGACGCCGACCACCCGGTATCCCGGCAGGTCGCGGCGGGCAGCCATCCCGACATCTTCGCCCTCGAGCCGTTCATGCCGCGCGAGCAGCGCAGCCTGAAGCCGAGCGCCGAGATCCTGGTCGAACACGTCCGCCAGGCGGTGCACTTCTGCTTCATGACGCCGTCCAGCTCCGAATGGCGGGTGATCGTGGTCGATCCCGCCGAGGAGATGAACGCGAACGCGGCGAACGCGCTGTTGAAGGTGCTGGAGGAGCCGCCGAGCCAGGCGGTGCTGCTGCTGGTCTCCCACGCGCCCGCCCGGCTGCTGCCGACGATCCGCAGCCGCTGCGCGCAGCTGTCGCTGGCCGCGCTCGACGAGGGCAGCATGGCCAGCCTGCTGGACCGCCATCTGCCCGAGGTCGAGGGCGACGACCGCGCGGCGCTGGCGCTGTTGGCGGAGGGCAGCATCGGCCGCGCGCTCGACCTGCACAAGGCGGGCGGGCTCAAGCTGTACCGCGAGCTGGTCGACATCTTGACCGGTCTGCCGCAACTCGACACCGGCCGGCTGCACGCCTTCGCCGACAAGCTGGCGCAGGGTCAGGACCCGACCGCGTTCCGCCTGGGCGGCGAGCTGTTGGCCTGGTGGCTGGGCCGGCTGATCCGCGCCAAGGCCCGCGGCGAAACGCCGAGCGACGTCGTGGCGGGCGAGGGGGCCGCGACGGCCCGGCTCGCCGCCCGGGCCGACCTTGAACAGTGGCTCAGCCTGTGGGAAAAGATCGCCGGCCTGTTCCGGCGGGCCGAGCGCGCCAATCTCGACCGCAAGCAGGTCGTGCTGACCGCCTTCCTGGACCTGCAGGCCGCGGCGTCCTGATCGCCAGACGCGCGCTCGGGCTTTCGGCCGCGCGCCGGCGCCGCCGTTCAGCTGCCCGTCATAGCCGCCGGTAAAAGCGGCAAGACCCGCGCGAGAGCCGAGAAGGACACGCTGATGCCGTCAAACGGCAAAGACATTGCCAAGGCGCCCTATTACATCACCACGCCGATCTATTACGTCAACGACAAGCCGCACATCGGGCATGTCTACACGACGTTGGCGTGCGACGTGCTGGCGCGCTTCATGCGCCTGGACGGGCGGCGCGTGAAGTTCCTGACCGGCACCGACGAGCACGGCCAGAAAGTCGAGCAGTCCGCGCGCAAGAACGGTGTGGAGCCGCAGGCCTTCACCGACCGGATGTCGCAGAACTTCCGCGACCTGTCGGAAGCCTGGCAGTTCTCCAACGACGACTTCATCCGCACGACCGAGGACCGGCACGTCAAAAGCGCGCAGGCGCTGTGGATGCGCCTGAAGGAAGCCGGCTACATCTACCTGGACAAGTACGCCGGCTGGTACGCCGTGCGCGACGAGGCGTTCTACGGCGAGGACGAGTTGACCCGAACCGAGGACGGGCGGATGGTCGCCGCCTCCGGCGCGGAGTGCGAGTGGGTCGAGGAGCCGAGCTACTTCTTCCAGCTGTCGGCCTTCCAGGACACGCTGCTCAAGTTCTACGACCAGAACCCCGACTTCATCGGGCCCGAAGGCCGGCGCAACGAGGTGATCTCGTTCGTCAAGGGCGGCCTGCGCGACCTGTCGATCTCGCGCACCACCTTCAAGTGGGGCATCCAGGTGCCGGACGACCCGGACCACATCATGTACGTCTGGCTGGACGCGCTCACGAACTACATCACCGCCGTCGGCTATCCCGATGAAAACGCCGAAGAATATCAGGCGTTCTGGCCGGCGGACCTGCACATGGTCGGCAAGGACATCCTGCGCTTCCACGCGGTCTACTGGCCGGCCTTCCTGATGGCCGCGGGGATCGAGCCGCCCAAGCGCGTCTTCGCCCACGGCTGGTGGACCAACGAGGGGCAGAAGATCTCCAAGTCGCTCGGCAACGTGATCGATCCCTACGAGCTGATCGAGAGCTACGGCCTGGACCAGACCCGCTATTTCCTGCTGCGCGAGGTGCCGTTCGGCAACGACGGCGACTTCTCGCACCGGGCGATGGTCAACCGGATGAACAACGACCTGGCGAACGACTTCGGCAACCTGGGTCAGCGCGTCCTGTCGATGATCCACAAGAACTGCGGCGGCCAGATCCCGGAGCCGGCGGAGTTGCGCCCGGCGGACGAGGCGATGCTGGCGGCCGCCGACAGCGCGCTCATACGGATGCGCAGCGAGCTTGCCCTGCAGGCCTTCCACCGCGCGCTGGAAGCGCATTTCGCCGTGGTCGCGCAGGCCAACCGCTACGTCGACGAACAGGCGCCCTGGGTCTTGCGTAAGACCGATACGGCGCGCTTCCAGACGGTGCTCTACGTGCTGGCGGAGGTGATCCGCAAGCTGGCGATCCTGGCGCAGCCGTTCATGCCCAACGGCCCGGACGCGCTGTTGGAGCAGATGAACCAGCCGACGGACGCGCGCGACTTCGCGGCCTTGGAGACGCGTCTCGCCCCCGGCACCGAGATCGCCAAGCCGCAGGGCGTGTTCCCGCGCTACGTCGCGGATGAAGAGACCAAGGGAGCCTCCTGATGCTGGTGGATTCCCACTGCCACCTGGACATGATCGCCGACCACCAGGACCTCGACGAAGTGGTCGGCCGCGCGCGGCGCGCGGGCGTCGAGACGATGGTGACGATCTCCACCACGCTGTCCGGCTGGGACCGGGTGAAGGAGATCGCCGAGACCTACGACAACGTCTGGTGTTCGGTCGGCGTGCACCCGCACGAAGCCGGCCCGGAAGGCCAGAGCGCGCCCGACAAGCTGATCGAGCTGGCGCAGCATCCCCGCGTCGTCGGGATCGGCGAGAGCGGGCTCGACTATCACTACGACAACTCCCCGCGCCAGGCGCAGGCGGAGAGCTTCCGCACCCACATCGTCGCGGCGCGCGAGACCGGCCTGCCGCTGATCGTGCACGCCCGCGAGGCCGACGAGGACACGGCCATGATCCTGCGCGAGGGTTACGAGCAGGGGCCGTTCCCCTGCGTCATGCACTGCTTCTCCTCCGGCATCGGGCTTGCGGAAGCGGCGCTCGACCTCGGCTTCTACATCTCGATGTCCGGCATCGCGACCTTCAAGAAGGCCGAGGAAATCCGCGACGTCGCGCGCATGGTGCCGGAAGACAAGCTGCTGGTGGAAACCGACGCGCCGTACCTCGCCCCGGTGCCGCGGCGCGGCAAGCCGAACGAGCCGTCCTACGTGTCCTACACGGCGGACAGCCTGTGCGAGACCCTGGGCGTGGAGCGGGCCGAACTGGAGCGGCGCACGACCGAGAACTTCTTCCGTCTGTTCAGCCGCGCCGAACGTCCGGGTGAAGCCGCGTGACCCGGCCTTACGGGTGGCGCCCGGATGAGATCGCTGGGGCAGGTGAGATCACTGGGGCAAGTGAGATCACTGGGGCAGGGCGGTCGTGACGAACGAGCAAGACATGCAGGTGACGGTGCTGGGCTGCGGCGGCTCCGGCGGGGTGCCGCTGGTGGGCGGCGTCTGGGGCGCGTGCGACCCGGGCGACCCGCGCAACCGCCGGCGCCGGCCGTCGATCCTGGTGCGCACGGCGGACGCCACCATCCTGGTCGACACCTCGCCGGATCTGCGCGCGCAGCTCCTGGACGCCGGGGTCACCAACCTGGACGCCGTGCTGTTCACCCATTCCCACGCCGACCATTGCCACGGCATCGACGATCTGCGCCCGCTGGTCTACGCCCGGGGCAAGCCGATCCCGGCCTACAGCGATCCGGCGACGATGGCGAACCTGAGCGCGCGGTTCGGCTACGTCTTCGCTTCCACGGCCTCGGCCCAATCGGCCTATTCCGCGATGCTGCGCGACCATGCGATCCCGCTCGGCACGCCGTTCGAGTTATGCGGGCTGCAGGTCACGGCGTTCGCGCAGAGCCACGGGCCGATGACCACGCTCGGCTACCGGATCGGGCCGGTCGGCTATTCCCCGGACGCGGTGGAGATCGGCGAGGCGGGGTTCGAGACGCTCGCGGGCATCGATCTCTGGATCGTCGACTGCCTGCGCCACGAACCGCATCCCAGCCACGCCCACTTCGACCGCACGATGTCCTGGATCCGGCGCGTCGCGCCCAAGCGCGCCGTGCTGACCCACATGAACCATACGATGAACTACGCCGACGTCGCCGCCCAATGCCCGGCCGGCGTGGAACCCGGGCGCGACGGCATGACGATCGATCTCGCGGACCTCTGACAAACTTCAAGCAACGCGCATAACGCGTTGCGCGTGCAGGAATTCGGTATGTTGCTCGACTTCGACACGATCCCGCGCAAGCGCAAGCCGAACAGCGCGCTGGCGCTGCCGGCGCACAGCCCGCGCGACGACGCCGACTTGCAAAGCCCGGTGTTTCCGGCGACCGTCGAGCAGTTGCGCGACGCCATGGTGTCGATCGCGGCGCACGAGCCGCGCACGCATCTGCTGCATCTCGACCGCGAGGCGATGCAGGCGGAGTTCGAGCAGAGCTCCCGGATTTTCCGCTTTCCGGACACGATCACGGTCGCGTTCGAGGCGGTGGACGCAAGCCACGCGACCGTGTCGATCTACAGCCGCGCCAGGCTCGGCTATTACGATTTCGGGGTAAACCGGAAGCGCGTGCAGCGCTGGCTGGATCTGCTGGCGCGCAAGCTGGAGCAGAGCTGAAGCGATGACCGCGCCGCGGCCGGTGCCGGCGGTGATCGCCGTCGTCTGGCGCCACGGGCGGGTGCTGCTGGTACGCCGGCACAATCCGCCCAACGCCTGGGCCTGGGGTTTCCCGGGCGGCAAGCTGGAGCCGGGCGAACCGGTGCTGCGCGCGGCCGAACGCGAGCTGTGGGAGGAGACCGGGCTGACCGGCACGGCCGTGCGCGCGTTCGATGCGGTCGACGTGATCGCCGACGGCGATCCGCCGGCGTATCACTATCTGCTGGTGGCCGTGCTGGTGCGCGCTCAGACGGGCGAGCCGGCGGCGGCGGACGACGTCGACGAGGCGGCGTGGTGCGATCCGGCCGCGCTGCCGACACCGCAGGTGCCGGAGCTGGCGCGCGTGATCGCCCATGCGCGCGCGCTGTCCGACAGCGCATAAGAGAGCACGGCGCACGGGCGCAGACCGGTAAGCCTTTGCGGAAATTGAGCTTTTAGACAACTCCGTTTTTGCCATAATATGTATTATGCGCGGAATGGATATAGGCATCGTCCAGACGAGTCAGCCGATACCCCACCGGCCGACGGCTGGCTATCACGTTGGCTCGTTGCGGCGATACCGCCCGCCACCCCGCTGGCAATGGGGCTGGCGATCAGACGCTCGCGGTGACCGTCGCTTCATGGCGCACCGGGAAGTTGACGGAGTTCTTGATGAAGCAGCGCCGGGCGGCTTCGGCGTGCAGACGTTCGGCCGCGGCGATCTGATCTTGGTCGGCGACACGGACCTGCGGGCGCAGCACGACCTCGGTGAACGATCCGCCGGCGCCTTGGGTCTCCACCATCTCGCCGGTGGCGGCGTCGCGATAGGATGTCACGACCACGCCGGCGTCGGCACACAGATGCAGGTACCAAAGCTGGTGACAGGCCGCGAGCGCCGCGACCAGCAGATCTTCCGGGTTCCAGCACGCCGCATCGCCCAGGAACGCGGGATCGGCGGAGCCGGTCAGCGTCGGCTTGCCCGCGGCGTCGATCCGATAGCTCCGGTCGTAGGCACGATAGTGCGTGGTGCCCTGCCCCTTGTTGCCCGTCCAGCTGACAGTGACGGCGTAACTGTGGCGGCGTCCGCTCATGGTCTATGCGGTGTTCCGGCTCTTCGCTTCCTGAGGCGCGGCGTTCGGGGACGATCGGGTAAGCCGCAGCATCTGGCTGGCACCGCGTTGGACCTCGTAGTCGACGCCCACGATCTCGGTTCGCACCCCAGCCTGCGCGAGCGCCGCGCGGACCGGCGCCAGATGCGCTGAGGGTTGCGCGTCAAGGTTCACCAGCGGAAACACGCGGACCTCATCCGCGACCCGCAGGAGCTCGCGGAGCGCCTGGAGATGGAACGCCTGGCTCAGCTGCGCCTCGTACAGGAACAAAAGATGCGAGCAGAGCGCGAGGTCGAACGCCCGGTCGGCGAACGGCAGTTTCGGTAGCGCGCCCGCCAGATAGCGCCCGTCTCGGCTGCCGGTCGGATAGTCCGCCAGGAAGCGCTGCATGGCCTGCCAGCGCCGGGCCGCGAGCGCATCGATCGTGTCGCCGGGCTTAAGCGCGAAGCGCCCGGGCTCGGCGTGCATCCGCCGCACGACGTCCGGAAAGGTCGCCGCGATCCTGGCTTGAATGGCGGCCGCGGGCCAGGCGTAGAGCGGATCCAGCGAGACCGCCTGCCCGCCCTCGCCCGTCCAGTCGGCGTTGAACGCCGCGGGCCCGTCGCCGCAACCGAGCAGCCGGCGCGCCCGGTCGCTGCTTTCAAGCGCGAACATCGCACGATAGTCGGCGGCGCTGCGTCCCAGCGGCACGATCTGATCCAGTTGCACGGTTCGCGCCCCATGCGGCTTGCCCGGTCTCGATGGGCGGATGGCGGACAGTGCCGCAGGGTAAAGGTCCACCGAGCGGACCGGGATGCGCCCGGTGCGCGCCGGCCTTGCGCCTGCTGCAAGGCGGCACTGGGCAGGGACGTGGCAGTTTGCGCCGGCGCGGCTGTTCGCCCATGGTCGCGCACGGCGGTTCACCGCCTGTCGCGTTAATGGCCGTGAAGAGCCGCTTATCTATAACGAATTTAAAAAGGGGGTTTACGCTTTGACCTTCAAGCAGACTGTCAAACAGCGCGCCGGCGTCGGTGCGCGCATCGCCGCCGCGGTCGTGGGCGGCGTCCTCGCGCTCTCCGGGCTGCCGGCCGGTGCTCAGGCACAGGACGACGTGCGCTGGAAACTGCAGACGGCCTTCTCGGTCGACCTGCCCGGCCTCGGCTCGCCGGCCAAGTATCTGAGCGAGCAGCTCGACGCCGCCAGTGGCGGTCGCGTCAAGGTGCGCGTGTTCGAGCCCGGCAAGCTGGTGCCCACGCTGGAGATCGCGGAGGCCGTCTCCAACGGCAAGATCCAGGCCGGCTTCAGCGCCACCGCCTACGAGCAGGGTCAGGTCCCGGCCGCCTCGCTGTTCAACTCGCCGCCGTTCGGCCTCAAGCCCTGGGCGTTCATGGCCTGGTACTACGAGGGCGGCGGCCACGAAATGCTGCAGGAGCTGTTCCAGGAGGAAGGCTACAACATCCACTTCGAGCTGTGCGGCCTGACCGGGCCCGAGACCGCCGGCTGGTACAAGCAGCCGATCGAGAGCGTCGAGGACTACGACGGCATGAAGATCCGCTTCGCCGGTCTGGGCGCCGAGGTGATCAAGGAGTACGGCGCCTCGGTCACGCTGATGGGCGGCAGCAAGATCTTCCAGGCCCTGCAGACCGGCCAGCTGGACGCCACGGAGTTCTCCATGCCGATGATCGACCGGCTGCTCGGCTTCGACAAGGTGGCGCAGTACAACCTCTTCCCGGGCTGGCACGCGCCGGCGAACGCGGTCTACCTGTTCGTCAATTCCGACAGCTGGAAGCAGACGTCCGACGCCACCAAGGCCCTGGTCAAGAACGTCTGCCGCGCGGCCACCGCCACCTCGCTGGCGCAGAACGAGTACAACAACGGCCGCATCCTGGAGACCTACAAGGACAAGGGCGTCAAGATCCAGGAGATCCCGCGGGAGACCCTGAAGAAGCTGCAGGAAACCACCCAAAAGGTCCTGCAGGCCGAGGCCGAGAAGGACGAGGACTTCAAGCGCATCTGGCAGAGCCAGAAGGCGTTCCAGAAGACCCACCGGCTGTGGGAAAAGCGCGCCCACCTGCCGACGGACTTCTACGACAGCGAATAACCGCTTGCATGAGCGCAAGTGGTTAAGGAGAGCCGGTCCCATCGCCGACGGGACCGGCTCTTTCTTGCGCTAGTGTCGAAACCGCAGCCAGCGCAGATCGCGGCTGTAGCACGCCCGTGTAAGCCAACGGAATGACTTACCGATCACCGGCCGGCCTTCCGGCCCCTCTCCGAGGTCGGCGAGCCGGTTCCTCGTGACCTCGAGTTCGGCACTCTTCCTTTGTTGATCAGCATCGAGATCGCCGCCACGTCCTCCGGAAAGCTAGTCGGCGCACCCGTTCACGGATCCTGCGACTCGATCAGGAGCCTAGGCCATCTTCCGGCAAGGCGACGGTCGAAGCCGGTTCTCCGCGAGATTCCCGGAAGGTCCGTACTTGTAGGAAGGCCACCGTGTCCGCTGCGCAGATAGCAGTCAGCGCAAGCCATAAAAAACCATGTTGCGATAGCGCCTTGTCGCTCTTCCTAGGACGAGCGTCAGGTGCACCCGATGTACCTCGGCGTTAAAGGCAGCCAGGACAGGCAGCCTGCACCTGCGCAGCCGGCTGATCCGCAGCCCGCTCAGCGCGACCGGCAGCAACGCCGCACTGGCGGCGATCATCAGGCCAAGGTCGATCCAGGTGATGTCGACCGGCAGCGACAGCGGCGTCACCAGGCCGGTTAGGCCCAGGATGCCCAGCACGTTGTAGATGTTGCTGCCGACCACGTTGCCGAAGGCGACGTCGCTGTGGCCGCGCAGGGCAGCGACGATCGCCGCCGTCAGTTCCGGCAGCGACGTGCCCACCGCGACGATCGTGAGGCCGATCACGCCTTCCGAGATGCCGGCGGCGCGCGCCATCCAGACCGCGCCGTCGACCAGCCAGCCGGCGCCGAGCAGCGTCAGGCCCAGCCCGACCGCCGCCGTGATCAGGGCGACCGGCAGCGCCATCCCGGTCGCGGACACCTGCGCGGCCTCTTCCGCGTGCAGTTCCGCGCTCGCGCCGTCGCGCTTGTCCATGCGGTAGGTCCAGACGATGTAGACCACCAGCGCGACCACGAAGAGCGCGCCCACCGCGCGCCCGATCCCGCCCAGGCCCAGCAGCGCCAGCGCCGCGGCCGCGCCGGTCGAGATCATCACCCAGCAATCCCGGCGCACGGCGTCCGGCTTCACCGCGACCGGCGCGATCAGCGCGGCCACGCCCAGGATCAGCAGCACGTTGGCGATGTTGGAGCCGATCACGTTGCCGACCGCGATCCCCGGCACGCCGTCCAGCGCGGCCTGGATCGAGGTGACCAGTTCGGGCGTCGAGGTGCCGAAGCCGACCAGCGTCACCCCGATGATCATCGGCGACATGCCAAGCCGCGTGGCCGCCGCGACGGCGCCGCGGACCAGCAGTTCGCCGCCGGCGATGAGGGCGATGAGGCCGAGGATGAGGGCGAAGAGCGGCGACATATGGCCTAGCGTAAGCCGATTCCCTAGTGCTCGCCAGCCGTGCTTGGCCTCGCGGCGGGCTGCGGTGTAGGCTCCGCGGCGTCATGAGCCGCTCTTCCGCCGACCCCGACACCCCCGCACGCGGCGGCGTCGCACCGCCGCGCCACGATCGCGGCATCGACCGCCTGCTGGCCGTGATGGCCTGCCTGCGCGATCCCGAGCGCGGCTGCCCGTGGGACGTGGAGCAGACCTTCGCCACCATCGCGCCGTATACGATCGAGGAGGCCTACGAGGTCGCCGAGGCGATCCGCAGGGCCGACATGGGCGAGCTGTGCGACGAGTTGGGCGATCTGTTGCTGCAGGTGGTCTACCACGCCCAGATGGCGAGCGAGATGGCGAGCGAGGACGGCCAGTTCGACTTCGACCGGGTCGCCGCCGCCTGCGCCGACAAGATGATCCGCCGCCACCCCCACGTGTTCGCCGACGACCACGTCGAGAGCGCGGACGCGCAAACGGTGAACTGGGAACAGCAGAAGGACGCCGAACGGGCCGCCAAGGCGCGGGCGGAGGGGCGCGCGCCGAGCGCCCTCGACGACCTCGCGCTCGGCCTGCCCGCCCTGATGCGCGCGGCCAAGCTGTCCAAGCGGGCGGCGCGCACCGGCTTCGACTGGCCGGAGGCCGAGCAGGTGTTCGCCAAGATCGAGGAGGAGATCGGCGAGCTGCGCGCCGAGATCGCCCGCGGCGACGCGCCGGAGGCCGTCCACGAGGAGATGGGCGACCTGCTGTTCACCGTGGCCAACCTCGCGCGCAAGCTGGACGTCGATCCGGAGACCGCGCTGCGCGACGCCAACGCGAAGTTCGAGCGGCGCTTCCGCGAGGTCGAGCGGCGCGTCGCCGCCGAGGGCCGGCGCCCGCGGGACTGCCGCCTGGACGAGCTCGAGGCCCACTGGCAGGCGGGCAAGCGCGCCGGCCCGCAAGGGTAACCGACCGACCGCAGCCCGGCGACAATCCGGCGATAACAGAAACTTCAGGGAGGGAATTGATGTCGATCGACAGCGACAAGGTCAACCCGGCCGAGCTCACCGTGCTGGTCACCGGCGCTACCGCCGGGTTCGGCTACGCCACCGCCAAGCGCTTCCACGAGCAGGGCGCCAAGGTGATCGCCACCGGCCGCCGGCAGGAGCGGCTGGACGAACTGGCGAACGAGTTCGGCAACGAGCGCATCCACACCGTCCAGCTCGACGTCCGCGACCGGGATGCGGTGTTCAAGATGGTCGACGACCTGCCGGCCGCGTTCGCGGAGGTCGACGTCCTGGTCAACAACGCCGGTCTGGCGCTCGGCCTGGAAGGCGCGCAGGAAGCGGTGCTCGACGACTGGGACACCATGGTCGACACCAACTGCAAGGGCCTGATGTACTGCACGCGCGCGCTGCTGCCCGGGATGTGCAAGCGCGACCGCGGCCACGTGATCAACTTAAGCTCGGTCGCCGGCTCCTACCCCTACCCCGGCGGCAACGTCTACGGCGCCAGCAAGGCGTTCGTCACCCAGTTCTCGCTCAACATCCGCTCCGACCTGCTCGGCTACAACGTCCGCGTCACCGACATCGAGCCGGGCCTCGCGCACACCGAGTTCTCCGAGGTGCGCTTCAAGGGCGACACCGAAAAGGCCAAGAAGCCCTACGAAGGCCTGCAGCCGCTGCGCAAGGAAGACGTCGCCGAGACGATCTACTTCGCCGTCACCCTGCCCCGGCACGTCAACGTCAACCGGCTCGAGGTCATGCCGGTGATGCAGGCGTTCAACCCGTTCAAGTTCCACAAGGAATAGCGGTATAGGTCTG
Source organism: Rhodovibrio sp. (assembly GCA_034521655.1). Taxonomy (GTDB): domain Bacteria; phylum Pseudomonadota; class Alphaproteobacteria; order Kiloniellales; family Rhodovibrionaceae; genus Rhodovibrio. The sequence continues at coordinate 111,628 of JAXHMD010000031.1, read as the reverse complement.
CGAGTGGTCCCCTCTCATTCAATGGGCGGAGAGGGTTAGGGAGAGGAGGGTGCCTCGGCACATGCCCGTGGCACCACCTCCCCTAACCCCTCCTCCCACGCGGAGGAGGGGATTACAAGCCGGATAGCCCAGCGGAATACGCGCTTAAGTCCAGGCATCCGACGGGCGGAGAGGAGGTGCCTCGGCATTTGCCCGTGGCACCACCCCTCGTACCCCTCCTCCCACTTGGAGGAGGGGGATTGCAGGAAGTGATAGAACCGGTTGACTACGCGTTGAAATCCAGCCCCCAGGGGGCGTAGCGTTCGGGGTCGTCGGTCCAGCCTTCGCGGACCTTGACGAACAGGAACAGGTGGACCGGGCAGCCCAGCTGGTCTTCCAGGTCCGCCTGCGCGGCCTCCCGGACCTTGCGGATCGTGCTGCCCTGGCGGCCGAGCGCGATCTTTTTCTGGGCGTCGCGCTCGACGTAGATCGCCTGTTCGATCCGCACGCTGCCGTCGTCGAACTGCTGCCAGTCCTCGGTCTCGACCGTGAGCGCGTAGGGCAGTTCCTCGTGCAGGCGCAGGAACAGCTTCTCGCGCGTGACCTCGGCCGCGATCAGGCGCATCGGCAGGTCGGACAGCTGGTCCTCCGGGAACAGCCACGGCCCTTCCGGCACCCGGTTCGCGAGATGGCCGCGCAGGTCGTCGATGCCGTCCCCGGTCTCGGCCGAGATCATGAAGATCCGCTCGAACGCGCCCTCCCGGTCGAACCGGGCGGCGATCTCCAGCAGCTTCTCGCGCTTGATCCGGTCGATCTTGTTGAGCGCGAGCACGATCGGCGTCGACAGCTGGTTGAGGCGGCGGACGATGCGCAGCGTGTCCTCGTCGACCTGCTTGCGCGCGACGTCGTAGAGCAGCACCACGACGTCGGCGTCGTCGGCGCCCTGCCAGGCGGAAGCGACCATGGCGCGTTCCAGCCGGCGCTTGGGGCTGGTGAACACGCCTGGGGTGTCGACGAACACGATCTGGCTGTCGCCTTCGACCGCCACGCCGCGCACGCGGGTGCGGGTGGTCTGGACCTTGTGGGTGACGATCGACAGTTTGGCGCCGACCATCCGGTTCAGCAGGGTCGACTTGCCGGCGTTGGGCGCGCCGACCAGCGCCACGACGCCGCAGCGCCCCTGGCGCGCGGCGGGCTGGTCGGGCGCTCCGGCCGGCGCCGCGTCGGTTCGATCGTCGGACATCTTCGTGCGTATCCTTCAGGCGTTCGTGAGGCGCTGCAGCAGCTGGGTGGCGGCGTCCTGCTCGGCCAGGCGCTTGGACCGGCCCTGTCCGCGCGCGCCTTCGTAGCCGTCGACCGCGGCTTCCACGGTGAACGTCGGATCGTGCGGCGGCCCGCTGCGCGCGACCACCGTGTAGCTCGGCAGCGGCAGGCCGCGCCCCTGCGCCCATTCCTGCAGCGCGGTCTTGCTGTCCTGCGGCGGCTTGCGGTCCTGGCGGACCAGCGGTTCCCAGCTCGGCACCACGAACCCGCGCGCGGCCTCCAGCCCGGAATCGCGGTAGAGCGCGCCGATCACCGCCTCGCAGACGTCGGCCAGCATGGTCGGGTTGTCCCGGCCGCCGCCCTCCGCCTCGCCGCGGGAGACGTGCAGGAACTCGCCCAGCCCGAGCCCGCGCGCGACCTCGGCGAGCGCTTCCCGGCTGACCAGGAAGGCGTGCCGGCGGGCGAGCGCCCCCTCGGGCTCGTCCGGGAAGCGGTCCAGCAGCAGGTCGGCTACGATCAGGCCCAGGACGCGGTCGCCCAGGAACTCCAGGCGCTCGTAGCTGACCAGCTCCGCGCGCTGATGGCCGGTCGCGCTGGAGTGGGTCAGCGCCTGGCGCAGCAGCCGCGGGTCGGCGAAGCGGTAGCCGAGCCGTTCGCTCAGCCGCTCCAGGTCGGTGGTTCCCTCGGGCTCGTCAGTCGATGCCATCGAGCAGCCGTCCGTAGCGGATCGCGGTCGGCCAGTTCCAGACTTCCCAGATCGCCGCGGAACCGTCGTGGCTGAAGAACACCACTTCGGCCCGGCCGACCAGGTTCTCGAACGGGATGTAGCCGACGCGCTGCAGCGCGCGGCTGTCCTGCGAGGAATCCCGGTTGTCGCCCATCATGAAATAGTGGCCTGCCGGCACCTCGTAGACGGGCGTATCGTCGAAGAAGCTGTCGTCGCCGCGTTCGCGGATCAGGTGGCTCTCGCCGTTCGGGAGGGTCTCCCGGTAGACCGTGACGGAGGCCTGCCCGACCGTGGTTTCTCGTACCTTCTCCCGCTCCACCGGCTCGCCGTTGATGTGCAGGATGCCATCGACGACCTGGATGCGGTCGCCCGGCAGGCCGATCACGCGCTTGATGTAATCGGTGGAGTTGTCGGCGGGCAGCTTGAACACCGCGACGTCGCCGCGCTCGGGCGCGTCGGCCATGATCCGGCCGTCGAACAGCGGCAGGCCGAGCGGCAGCGAGAACCGGGAATAGCCGTACGCGTACTTGGAGACGAACAGATAGTCGCCGACCAACAGCGTCGGGATCATCGACCCCGACGGGATCGAGAAGGGCTCATAGGCGAAGGTGCGGATGACGAGCGCGATCAGCACCGCGTAGATCACCGTGCGCAGGGTCTCGCCGAAGCCGCCCTTCTTCTGCTTTGTCGCCATGTTATCGCGTGCACTCGTTGTCTTGGTGGAAGCCGCCGGGACGAGGGGCCGGGCCGGCGCGATGGCGGTGGCGTCAGGGCTGATCCGCCGGCACGGCGGAGATCAGCACGAACACGTGCGCCAGCGGATATTCGTCGGTGATCGTGACGTCAATCTGTGCGGTCATGCCGGACGGGGTCAGCGCCGCCAGCCGGTCGGCGGCCCCGCCCGTCAGGGCCATCGTCGGCTTGCCGCTCGCCCGGTTCACCACGCCCATGTCGACCCAGTGCACGCCCGACCGGGGCACGCCGGTGCCGAGCGCCTTGGCACAGGCCTCTTTGGCGGCGAAGCGCTTGGCGTAGGTCGCCGCCCGGTTCGCGCGGCGCTCCGCGCGGACCTTCTCGGTCGTGGTGAACACCCGGTCGGTGAAGCGATCGCCGAAGCGCTCCAGCGTCTGCTCGATCCGCCGGATGTCGCAGATATCGTTGCCGATGCCGATGATCATGACACGGCCGCGATCGCCTCGCGCGCTTGGTCCATCAGTTCCCGCATCCGCCGGATCGCGGCGTCCAGGCCGATGAACGCCGCCTCGCCGACCAGGAAATGGCCGATGTTGAGCTCGACGACCTGCGGCAGGGCCGCGACCGGCTTGACCGTGTCGAAGGTGAGCCCGTGCCCGGCATGGCACTCCAGGCCGAGCGCGCCCGCCAGCCGCGCGCCCTCGACGATCCGGTCGAGCTCGCGCCGGGTGGCGTCGTCCGGCGCTTGGCCTTCGGCGGCGGCCGCCAGGAAGGCGTCGCAGTAGGCGCCGGTGTGCAGCTCCACCACGGGCGCGCCAACCGCCGCGGCCGCTTCCAGCTGCTTGGGGTCAGGGTCGATGAACAGCGACACGCGTGCGCCCGCGGCGCCGAGTTCAGCCACGAACCGGGTCAGTGTGTCCTGTTGGCCGGCGACGTCCAGCCCGCCTTCGGTGGTGACTTCTTCCCGTCGCTCGGGCACCAGGCAGCAGGCGTGCGGGCTGTGCCGCTTGGCGATCGCCAGCATTTCGTCGGTCGCCGCCATCTCCAGGTTGAGCGGCACGCTCAGTTCCGCGCTCAATCGGTCGATGTCGCGGTCCACGATGTGCCGCCGGTCCTCGCGCAGATGCGCGGTGATGCCGTCGGCCCCTGCCCGTTCGGCAAGCTTCGCGGCGCGCAGGGGATCGGGGTGGCGACCGCCGCGGGCGTTGCGCAGGGTGGCGATGTGGTCGATGTTGACGCCCAGCCGGATCGGCTGCGTCATGACTGCTCTCCCTTGGCCTCGGCCCGGGCCGTCTTGGCGGCGGCCTTGGCGGCGCGCTTCGCAGCCCGGCGCTCGCGGGCGCGCGCCCGTCGCGCCTCGCGGTGCGCCTGATATCGGGCCACGGCCTTATAGCACGGCCAGAAGAAAATCAACCACACCGCCAAGGCGGTCGGCAGCCCGCCTACCAGCATCGGATAGAAGACGTCCCAGGTGTGGTCGAAGATGTAGCTCAGCGTCAGTTCGTCCGGCAGCGCGGTGTCTTCGGGATGGCCGAGGATCGCCCGGCCGAGCCAGAAGATTGCCGCCCAGATGAACGGGAAGGTCCAGGGGTTGCCGATTACAGTCCCGATCGCCGAGGCGATCACATTGCCGCCGATCACGAACGCCAGCAGCGCACCCAGCACGAAATGGAAGCCGATCAGCGGGGTGAACGACACCGCCACGCCGCAGGCGAAGCCCGCGGCGATCGAGTACGGCGAGCCCGGAAGCCGGCGGATCCGGTGGGTAATGTAGATCAGAGCGCGGCGGATCCCCGCCTTGGGCCAGACGGTCTCGCCGACGCGTCTCCAGAAGTGCGGCCGCTTGCGGCGCCCGAAGATCATGCACGCATCCGCTTGGTTCAGCGCACGCTAGCCGCCGCTAGCCGCGCGCGCGGTCGACCGAAGTGATCACCGGCGACGCCCGCAGGGCCGCCATGACGTTGGTGAGGTGCTTGACGTCGGTGACCTCGACGTCGACCAGCATCTCGAAGAAGTCGACCGACCGGTTGGTGATCTTGAGGTTGGAGATGTTCGCCCGGTTCTTGCCGATGACGGTCGACAAGTCGCCCAGGCTGCCCGGTTCGTTGGCGACCACGACGTGCAGACGCCCGGTATAGGGCTCGTCGGTCTCGTCCGCCTCCCAGGCCAGATCGACCCAGCGTTCCGGCGAGTTCCTGGAAATTCTCAAGCGTCTCGCAGTCGATCGTGTGCACCGTGACCCCCTTGCCGGTGGTGACGATGCCGACAATGCGTTCACCAGGCAACGGGTGACAGCAGTGCGCGTAGTGGACCGCCATGCCCGGGATCAGCCCGCGGATCGGCACGGCATGCTCGCGCCGGCCGCCCTTGTTCTTCGAGCGCTGCTGGATCGGGACGATCTTGCGGTCCTTGTCGGTCTCCTTGGAGCCCGGGAAGACCGCGTGCACGACCTCGCGCGCGGTGATGTCGCCACGTCCGACGTAGACGTAGACATCGCCCACGTTGTCCGCCTTGAAGCGCTTCAGCACGCCGGCGACAGCCTTTTCGGTAAAGTCGTAGCCCTCCTGCCGGAAGGCTTTCTGCAGCATCTGCCGACCCAGCTCGTGATACTGCTCGCGCTCCTTCTGGCGGACGAACCGGCGGATGCGGGCGCGCGCCTTGCCGGTGACGACGAACTTTTCCCAGTCAGGCGAGGGCGTCTGCGCCTTGGAAGTGACGATCTCCACTTGATCGCCGTTCTTGAGCGGGGTCTTGAGCGGCACCATCCGCCCGTCGACCTTGGCGCCGACACAGGTGTCGCCGACCTCGGAGTGGACCGCGTAGGCGAAGTCGACCGGCGTCGAGTTACGCGGCAGCGCGATCAGGTCGCCCTTGGGCGTGAAGCAGAACACCTGGTCCTGGAACATCTCCATCTTGGTGTGTTCCAGGAACTCCTCGGGGTTGGAGGCGTGCTCCAGGATGTCCAGCAGTTCGCGCACCCAGCGGTACTGCCGGCCGTCGACGGAGCGTCCCTGCCCGATGGCTTCCGAGTCCACCTCGGCGTCCGGCTGCTTGTAGCGCCAGTGCGCGGCGACGCCGTATTCCGCGACCTCGTGCATCTCGCGGGTGCGGATCTGGACCTCGATGCGCTGGCGCTGCGGGCCGATCAGGCCGGTGTGCAGCGAGCGGTAGCCGTTCGGCTTGGGGGTCGAGATGTAGTCCTTGAACCGCCCGGGCACGACGGGATAGCGCGCGTGCAGGACGCCCAGCGCGTGGTAGCACTCCGGCACCGTCTCGACGATCACGCGATAGGCCATGATGTCGGACAGCTGCTCGAAGCCGACGTTCTTGACCTGCATCTTGCGCCAGATCGAATAGGGCGTCTTGGTGCGCCCGCGCACGGTCGCCTTCGACGCCTTCGCCGTCCAGGGCGTACTGCAGTTCCTGCGAGCACCCGCGTCTCCAGGTCGCCGCCGCGCTGGCGCAGGAACTCCAGGCGCTTGACGATCGATCTGCGCGCTTCCGGGTTGAGCTCGCGGAACGCCAGGTCCTCCAGTTCGTCCTTGAACGACTGCATGCCGATCCGCTCGGCGAGCGGGGCGTAGATCTCCATCGTCTCGCGGGCGATCCGCTTGCGCTTTTCCGGATCGCCCATGTAGTGCAGCGTCTGCATGTTGTGCAGCCGGTCGGCCAGCTTGACCAGCAGCACCCGGATGTCCTCGGACATCGCGAGCACGAGCTTGCGGAAGTTTTCCGCGTGCTTGCTCTGCTCGCTCTGCAGCTCCAGGCGCGACAGCTTGGTCACGCCGTCGACCAGCCGGGCGACGTCCTTGCCGAACAGCTGCTCGATGTCGTCGATCGAGGTGTCGGTGTCCTCGACCGTGTCGTGCAGCAGCGCGGTCATGATCGACGCGCCGTCCAGCTTCAGGCCGGTCAGGATGCCGGCGACTTCGAGCGGGTGCGAGAAGTACGGGTCGCCGGAGGCGCGCGTCTGCGCGCCGTGCGCCTTCATGGAAAAGACGTACGCCCGGTTGAGCGCGTCCTCGTCGACGTTGCCGTCGTAGGACTTGACCGTCTCCACCAGTTCGAATTGGCGCATCATCGAAGGAGCGTCCGCGCTGCGGCTTGGTCGCAAGGCCGGATTGCCGCGCGTCCCGGCCCTCTTCAAGTTCGGGTTTACGGGCGCTCGGGCGTACCGAGTCCGCTGGTACTCCTAATGTACGGTCGATAGCCACGCGCTCCAAGCCGTGCGCGCCGTGACCAACGGACGCCATTACCGGATCGGGCACGCGAAAGGGCTCCGCGGAACACCACGGAGCCCCTGACGTGTAGCCCGTTTGGCCGGTGCGCGCCAGCCGCGCCGGCGATCCTCGCAGACGCGCCGGCTTAGGACTGGTCGTCGTCCAAATTGTCGGCGCCGGCGTCGCTCTCGGCTTCCTGCTCGCGCATCTCCTCCAGCGAGACGCCCTCGCCTTCGCTCTCGCCGCTGTCGTCCGGTGCCGGCAGCTGGCCGCGGCGGACTCGGCGCCAGCCGGACGCAGTTCCTCGGCCATCTGGGCGCTCGCCTCGAGCTCGCCCTCAAGCGCGTCGAACTCGGGCACGTCCTCGTCCTGATCCTCGCGCGCGGCGTACTTCTGCTGGCTCTGGATCAGGCTGTCCTCCAACTCGTCCAGCCCGACCGTGCTGTCGGCGATCTCGCGCAGGGCCACGACCGGGTTCTTGTCGCGGTCGCGGTCGACCGTGAGCTGCGAGCCCGCGGAGATGTTGCGGGCCCGCTGGGCCGCCATCATCACCAGCTCGAAGCGGTTCGGAATGCGGATGATGCAGTCTTCGACCGTAACGCGCGCCATTGCGTCGCTGTCTCCTGGACCAGGATGTTCGGGAATGCTCTTGGCTGCGCGGTTATAGGCCGCGCACGCCGCGACGTTTCAAGGACTCCGGCCCGTCGCTCGTGCCGGGCGCGCCCCGGGCGGCAGGTCTGCCCCGCTGGCAGCGCCGCCAGCAGCGCGTCGATATGGCGTGCCGCTCCCCGGATGGCGCCAGTCGGGCGCGATTTCTTGCAACGGCATCAACACGAACGCCCGTTCGTGCAGGCGCGGGTGCGGCAGCGCGCGGCCAGCGCGTCCGGCCGCGCTCACCTGCCCGCCAGCGTCGATCAGGTCCAGATCGACCGCGCGCGGCGCGTTTCGAACCGAGCGCGAACGCGGCCGAGGTCGGCCTCCAGCGTCGTGCAGCCGTCCTGCATGTAGCCGCGCCGGCGCCGGGGCGTCCGTCCAGGCGCACGACCGCGTTGACGAACCACGGCTGGTCGCTCGCCGGGACGGGTTCGCTTTCGTACCAGCTGGACCGCGCGCGCGATGTCGAGACCGCGCGCCGCCAGCAGCTCCAACGCCGCCGTCAGCGTCGCGCGCGGCGGACCGAAGCGCTCGGACGGAAGATTCGCGCCCAGGGCGACGTACGATCATCATTGTGAACGTGTCTCCAAGCCTCGTCGCGGTGTATCTTGCGTGGTCGTCGGCCAATCCAGCTACCCAGTGCAACGTCAGGGTGTGATTGACGCACGCCAGTACGGTCAGCTCGCGGCTTACGCTCGCCGAGCACTGCTCGCGAAACCCTTTGCTGCGATAAGGATTCCTCGATGCACTTTTATCATTCCGAGCGCACTGCGCTCTTCATCGACGGCGCCAACCTTTACCAGACCGCCCGGGCGCTGGGCTTCGACATCGACTACCGGCGCCTGCTCGAGCTGTTCGCCAACGAGTGCCGGCTGATCCGGGCGTTCTACTACACCGCCCTGGTGGAGGATCAGGAATACTCCCCGATCCGGCCGCTGGTCGATTGGCTGGACTACAACGGCTACACCATGGTCACCAAGCCGACCAAGGAGTTCACCGACTCCGCAGGCCGGCGCAAGACCAAGGGCAACATGGATATCGAGCTTGCGATCGACATGCTCGAGATCTCCAACTACCTCGACCACGTCGTGCTGTTCTCCGGCGACGGCGACTTCCGCCGGCTGATCGAGGCGGTGCAGCGCAAGGCCGTGCGCACCACGATCGTCTCCACCATCCGCACCTCCCCGCCGATGATCGCCGACGAGCTGCGGCGCGCGGCGGACACCTTCATCGACCTGGAGAACATGCGCCAGGATATCGAGCGCATCCACACTTCCGCCCCGGACGAGCGGCGCCGCAACCGGCCGCCGCGCGACAGCCGGCGATCGCACCGGCGGCGACGACGACTACAACCGCTAACGCCCGGACCGCCGCCCGCCGATGACCGCCGTCCAGCCCGCCGGAGCCGCCGGCCGACTGCCAGCGCTGTCCCGCGTCTGGCCGACTTCCGCGCGCACAACCGCAAGCGCCACCCCGATTTCCTGAATGCGCCCGTGCCCTCGTTCGGCGGTTTGGACGCGCGGGTGCTGGTGGTCGGGCTCGCCCCGGGCCTGAAGGGCGCCAACCGCACCGGCCGGCCGTTCACCGGCGACTGGGCGGGCGATCTCCTGTACCCGACCCTGGTCGATGTCGGCTTCTCGGGTCGTGCGGCGGCCCGCTGCGCGCGACCACCGTGTAGCTCGGCAGCGGCAGGCCGCGCCCCTGCGCCCATTCCTGCAGCGCGGTCTTGCTGTCCTGCGGCGGCTTGCGGTCCTGGCGGACCAGCGGTTCCCAGCTCGGCACCACGAACCGCCGCGCGGCCTCCAGCCCGGAATCGCGGTAGAGCGCGCCGATCACCGCCTCGCAGACGTCGGCCAGCATGGTCGGGTTGTCCCGGCCGCCGCCCTCGGCCTCGCCGCTGGGAGACGTGCAGGAACTCGCCCAGCCCGAGCCCGCGCGCGACCTCGGCGAGCGCTTCCCGGCTGACCAGGAAGGCGTGCCGGCGGGCGAGCGCCCCTCGGGCTCGTCCGGGAAGCGGTCCAGCAGCAGGTCGGCTACGATCAGGCCCAGGACGCGGTCGCCCAGGAACTCCAGGCGCTCGTAGCTGACCAGCTCCGCGCGCTGATGGCCGGTCGCGCTGGAGTGGGTCAGCGCCTGGCGCAGCAGCCGCGGGTCGGCGAAGCGGTAGCCGAGGCGTTCGCTCAGCCGCTCCAGGTCGGTGGTTCCCTCGGGCTCGTCAGTCGATGCCATCGAGCAGCCGTCCGTAGCGGATCGCGGTCGGCCAGTTCCAGACTTCCCAGATCGCCGCGGAGCCGTCGTGGCTGAAGAACACCACTTCGGCCCGCCCGACCAGGTTCTCGAACGGGATGTAGCCGACGCGCTGCAGCGCGCGGCTGTCCTGCGAGGAATCCCGGTTGTCGCCCATCATGAAATAGTGGCCCTCGGGCACTTCGTAGACGGGGGTGTCGTCGAAGAAGTTGTCGTCGCCGCGCTCGCGGATCAGGTGGCTCTCGCCGTTGGGCAGGGTTTCCCGGTAGACCGTGACCGCGGCCTGCCCGACGCGCGTTTCGCGCACCTTCTCGCGCTCCACCGCCTCGCCGTTGATGTGCAGGATGCCATCGACGACCTGGATGCGGTCGCCCGGCAGGCCGATCACGCGCTTGATGTAATCGGTGGAGTTGTCGGCGGGCAGCTTGAACACCGCGACGTCGCCGCGCTCGGGCATATCGGCCATGATCCGGCCGTCGAACAGCGGCAGGCCGAGCGGCAGCGAGAACCGGGAATAGCCGTACGCGTACTTGGAGACGAACAGATAGTCGCCGACCAACAGCGTCGGGATCATCGAGCCCGAGGGGATCGAGAAGGGTTCGTAGGCGAAGGTCCGGATCACCAGCGCGATCAGCACCGCGTAGATCACCGTGCGCAGGGTCTCGCCGAAGCCGCCCTTCTTCTGCTTTGTCGCCATGTTATCGCGTGCACTCGTTGTCTTGGTGGAAGCCGCCGGGACGACGCGGGAGCCGCGGCCGGCGCGATGGCGGTGGCGTCAGGGCTGATCCGCCGGCACGGCGGAGATCAGCACGAACACGTGGGCCAGCGGATATTCGTCGGTGATCGTGACGTCAATCTGCGCGGTCATGCCGGACGGGGTCAGCGCCGCCAGCCGGTCGGCGGCCCCGCCCGTCAGGGCCATCGTCGGCTTGCCGCTCGCCCGGTTCACCACGCCCATGTCGACCCAGTGCACGCCCGACCGGGGCACGCCGGTGCCGAGCGCCTTGGCACAAGCCTCTTTGGCGGCGAAGCGCTTGGCGTAGGTCGCCGCCCGGTTCGCGCGGCGCTCCGCGCGGGCCTTCTCGGTCGTGGTGAACACCCGGTCGGTGAAGCGCGTGCCGAAGCGTTCCAGCGTCTGCTCGATCCGGCGGATGTCGCAGATGTCGTTGCCGATGCCGATGATCATGACACGGCCGCGATCGCCTCGCGCGCTTGGTCCATCAATTCGCGCATCCGCCGGATCGCCGCGTCCAGGCCGATGAACGCCGCCTCGCCGACCAGGAAATGGCCGATGTTGAGCTCGACGACCTGCGGCAGGGCCGCGACCGGCTTGACCGTGTCGAAGGTGAGCCCGTGCCCGGCATGACACTCCAGGCCGAGCGCGCCCGCCAGCCGCGCACCCTCGACGATCCGGTCGAGCTCGCGCCGGGTGGCGTCGTCCGGCGCTTGGCCTTCGGCGGCGGCCGCCAGGAAGGCGTCGCAGTAGGCGCCGGTGTGCAGCTCCACCACGGGCGCGCCGACCGCCGCGGCCGCTTCCAGCTGCTTGGGGTCAGGGTCGATGAACAGCGACACGCGTGCGCCCGCAGCGCCGAGTTCGGCCACGAACCGGGTGAGGGTGTCCTGTTGGCCGGCGACGTCCAGCCCGCCTTCGGTGGTGACTTCTTCCCGTCGCTCGGGCACCAGGCAGCAGGCGTGCGGGCTGTGCCGCTTGGCGATCGCCAGCATTTCGTCGGTCGCCGCCATCTCCAGGTTGAGCGGCACGCTCAGTTCCGCGCTCAATCGGTCGATGTCGCGGTCCACGATGTGCCGCCGGTCCTCGCGCAGATGCGCGGTGATGCCGTCGGCCCCTGCCCGTTCGGCAAGCTTCGCGGCGCGCAGGGGATCGGGGTGGCGACCGCCGCGGGCGTTGCGCAGGGTGGCGATGTGGTCGATGTTGACGCCCAGCCGGATCGGCTGCGTCATGACTGCTCTCCCTTGGCCTCGGCCCGGGCCGTCTTGGCGGCGGCCTTGCGCGGCGCGCTTCGCGGCCCGGCGCTCGCGGGCGCGCGCGCGGCGTTCCTCGCGGTGCGCCTGATATCGGGCCACGGCCTTATAGCACGGCCAGAAGAAAATCAACCACGCCGCCAAGGCGGTCGGCAGCCCGCCTACCAGCATCGGATAGAAGACGTCCCAAGTGTGGTCGAAGATGTAGCTCAGCGTCAGTTCGTCCGGCAGCGCGGTGTCTTCGGGATGGCCGAGGATCATCCGACCGAGCCAGAAGATGGCCGCCCAGATGAACGGGAAGGTCCAGGGGTTGCCGATTACAGTCCCGATCGCCGACGCGATCACATTGCCGCCGATCACGAACGCCAGCAGCGCACCCAGCACGAAATGGAAGCCGATCAGTGGGGTGAACGACACCGCCACGCCGCAGGCGAAGCCCGCGGCGATCGAGTACGGCGAGCCCGGAAGCCGGCGGATCCGGTGGGTAATGTAGATCAGAGCGCGGCGGATCCCCGCCTTGGGCCAGACGGTCTCGCCGACGCGTCTCCAGAAGTGCGGCCGCTTGCGGCGCCCGAAGATCATGCACGCATCCGCTTGGTTCAGCGCACGCTAGCCGCGCGCGCGATCGACCGAGGTGATCACCGGCGACGCCCGCAGGGCCGCCATGACGTTGGTGAGATGCTTGACGTCGGTGACCTCGACGTCGACCAGCATCTCGAAGAAGTCGACCGACCGGTTGGTGATCTTGAGGTTGGAGATGTTCGCCCGGTTCTTGCCGATGACGGTCGACAAGTCGCCCAGGCTGCCCGGTTCGTTGGCGACCACGACGTGCAGCCGCCCGGTATAGGGCTCGTCGGTCTCGTCCGCCTCCCAGGCCAGATCGACCCAGCGTTCCGGCGAGTCCTGGAAATTCTCAAGCGTCTCGCAGTCGATCGTGTGCACCGTGACCCCCTTGCCGGTGGTGACGATGCCGACGATGCGTTCACCAGGCAACGGGTGACAGCAGTGCGCGTAGTGGACCGCCATGCCCGGGATCAGCCCGCGGATCGGCACGGCGTGCTCGCGCCGGCCGCCCTTGTTCTTCGAGCGCTGCTGGATCGGGACGATCTTGCGGTCCTTGTCGGTCTCCTTGGAGCCCGGGAAGACCGCGTGCACGACCTCGCGCGCGGTGATGTCGCCGCGCCCGACGTAGACGTAGACATCGCCCACGTTGTCCGCCTTGAAGCGCTTCAGCACGCCGGCGACAGCCTTTTCGGTAAAGTCGTAGCCCTCCTGCCGGAAGGCTTTCTGCAGCATCTGCCGACCCAGCTCGTGATACTGCTCGCGCTCTTTCTGGCGGACGAAGCGGCGGATGCGGGCGCGCGCCTTGCCGGTGACGACGAACTTTTCCCAGTCAGGCGAGGGCGTCTGCGCCTTGGAAGTGACGATCTCCACCTCGATCGCCGTTCTTGAGCGGGGTCTTGAGCGGCACCATCCGCCCGTCGACCTTGGCGCCGACGCAGGTGTCGCCGACCTCGGAGTGGACCGCGTAGGCGAAGTCGACCGGCGTCGAGTTACGCGGCAGCGCGATCAGGTCGCCCTTGGGCGTGAAGCAGAACACCTGGTCCTGGAACATCTCCATCTTGGTGTGTTCCAGGAACTCCTCGGGGTTGGAGGCGTGCTCCAGGATGTCCAGCAGTTCGCGCACCCAGCGGTACTGCCGGCCGTCGACGGAGCGTCCCTGCCCGATGGCTTCCGAGTCCACCTCGGCGTCCGGCTGCTTGTAGCGCCAGTGCGCGGCGACGCCGTATTCCGCGACCTCGTGCATCTCGCGGGTGCGGATCTGGACCTCGATGCGCTGGCGCTGCGGGCCGATCAGGCCGGTGTGCAGCGAACGGTAGCCGTTCGGCTTGGGGGTCGAGATGTAATCCTTGAACCGCCCGGGCACGACGGGATAGCGCGCGTGCAGCACACCCAGCGCGTGATAGCACTCCGGCACCGTCTCGACGATCACGCGGTAGGCCATGATGTCGGACAGCTGCTCGAAGCCGACGTTCTTGACCTGCATCTTGCGCCAGATCGAATAGGGCGTCTTGGTGCGACCGCGCACGGTCGCCTTCACGCCTTCGCCGTCCAGGGCGTACTGCAGTTCCTGCGACACCCGCGTCTCCAGGTCGCCGCCGCGCTGGCGCAGGAACTCCAGGCGCTTGACGATCGAATCGCGCGCTTCCGGGTTCAGCTCGCGGAACGCCAGGTCCTCGAGCTCGTCCTTGAACGACTGCATGCCGATCCGCTCGGCCAGCGGCGCGTAGATCTCCATCGTCTCGCGCGCGATCCGCTTGCGCTTCTCCGGATCGCGCATGTAGTGCAGCGTCTGCATGTTGTGCAGCCGGTCGGCCAGCTTGACCAGCAGCACCCGAATGTCCTCGGACATCGCGAGCACGAGCTTACGGAAGTTTTCCGCGTGCTTGCTCTGCTCGCTCTGCAGCTCCAGGCGCGACAGCTTGGTGACGCCGTCGACCAGCCGGGAAACGTCCTTACCGAACAGCTGCTCGATATCCGCGATCGAGGTGTCGGTGTCCTCGACCGTGTCGTGCAGCAGCGCGGTCATGATCGACGCGCCGTCGAGTTTCAGCCCGGTCAGGATGCCGGCGACTTCCAGCGGGTGCGAAAAGTACGGGTCGCCGGACGCGCGCGTCTGCGCCCCGTGCGCCTTCATGGAAAACACGTAGGCACGGTTCAGCGCGTCCTCGTCGACGTTGCCGTCGTAGGACTTGACCGTCTCCACCAGTTCGAATTGGCGCATCATCGAAGGAGCGTCCGCGCTGCGGCTTGGTCGCAAGGCCGGATTGCCGCGCGTCCCGGCCCTCTTCAAGTTCGGGTTTACGGGCGCCCGGTCGTACCGAGTCCGCTGGTACTCCTAATGTACGGTCGATAGCCACGCGCTCCAAGCCGTGCGCGCCGTGACCAACGGACGCCATTCCCGGATCGGTCACGCGAAAGGGCTCCGCGGAAACCACGGAGCCCCTGACGTGTAGCCCGTTTGGCCGTGCGCGCCAGCCGTGCCGGCGATCCTCGCAGACGCGCCGGCTTAGGACTGGTCGTCGTCCAAATTGTCGGCGCCGGCGTCGCTCTCGGCTTCCTGCTCGCGCATCTCCTCCAGCGAGACGCCCTCGCCTTCGCTCTCGCCGCTGTCGTCCGTGCCGGAGCTTTCCCCGGCGGACTCGGCGCCGGCCGGACGCAGTTCCTCGGCCATCTGGGCGCTCGCCTCGAGCTCGCCCTCAAGCGCGTCGAACTCGGGCACGTCCTCGTCCTGATCCTCGCGCGCGGCGTACTTCTGCTGGCTCTGGATCAGGCTGTCCTCCAACTCGTCCAGCCCGATCGTGCTGTCGGCGATCTCGCGCAGGGCCACGACCGGGTTCTTGTCGCGGTCGCGGTCGACCGTGAGCTGCGAGCCCGCGGAGATGTTGCGCGCCCGCTGGGCCGCCATCATCACCAGCTCGAAGCGGTTGGGAATGCGGATAATGCAGTCTTCGACCGTAACGCGCGCCATTGCGTCGCTGTCTCCTGGACCAGGATGTTCGGAAATGCTCTTAGACGCGGGTTATAGGCGGCACGCCGCGACGTTTCAAGACTCCGGCCCGTCGTCGTCCCGCGCCCGACGGCAGGTCTGCCCCGCGGGCAGCGCCGCCAGCAGCGCGTCGATATGGCGTCCGCTCCCCGGATGGCGCCAGTCGGGGGCGATTTCTTGCAACGGCATCAACACGAACGCCCGTTCGTGCAGGCGCGGGTGCGGCAGCGCCGGCCAGGCATCCGGCCCGCTCACCTGCCCGCCGGCGTCGATCAGGTCAAGATCGACCGCGCGCGGCGCGTTTCGAACCGACCGAACGCGGCCGAGGTCGGCCTCCAGCGCATGCAGCGTCTGCATGAGCCGCGCCGGCGCCGGGGCTTCGTCCAGGCGCACGACCGCGTTGATGAACCACGGCTGGTCACTCGCCGGGACGGGTTCGCTTTCGTACCAGCTGGACCGCGCGGCGATGTGAAAACCGCGCGCCGCCAGCAGCTCCAGCGCCGCCGTCAGGGTCGCGCGCGGGGGACCGTAGCGGTCCGAGGGAAGATTGGCGCCCAGGGCGACGTACGACATCATTGTGAACGTGTCCCAAGCCTGTCGCGGTGTATCTTGCGTGGCATCGCCAATCCAGCTACGCAGTCGAACGTGGGGTGTGATTGACGCACCCGAGTAGGTCAGCTCCGACTTAGCGTGACGGGCCTGGCTCGCGAAACCCTTTGCTGCTTAAGGATTCCTCGATGCACTTTTACCAGTCCGAGCGCACCGCGCTCTTCATCGACGGCGCCAACCTGTATCAGACCGCCCGGGCGCTCGGTTTCGACATCGACTATCGCCGCCTGCTCGAGCTGTTCGCCAACGAGAGCCGGCTGGTCCGTGCCTTCTACTACACCGCCCTGGTCGAGGATCAGGAGTATTCCCCGATCCGCCCGCTGGTCGATTGGCTCGACTACAACGGCTACACCATGGTCACCAAGCCGACCAAGGAGTTCACCGACTCCTCGGGCCGGCGGAAGACCAAGGGGAACATGGATATCGAGCTTGCGATCGACATGCTCGAGATCTCCAACTACCTCGACCACGTGGTCCTGTTTTCCGGCGACGGCGACTTCCGCCGGCTGATCGAGGCGGTGCAGCGCAAGGCCGTGCGCACCACGATCGTCTCCACCATCCGCACCTCTCCGCCCATGATCGCCGACGAGCTCCGGCGCGCGGCCGACACGTTCATCGACCTGGAGACGCTGCGCCAGGACATCGAGCGCATCCACACCTCCCCGCCGGACGAGCGGCGCCGCAACCGGCCGCCGCGCGACAGCGGCGTCGCACCGGGCGACGACGACTACAACCGCTAACGCCCGGACCGCCGCCCGCCATGACCGCCGTCCAGCCGCCGGAACCGCCGGCCGACTGCCAGCGCTGTCCGCGCCTGGCCGACTTCCGCGCGCACAACCGCACGCGCCATCCGGACTTCCTGAACGCGCCCGTGCCCTCGTTCGGCGGGCTGGATGCGCAGTTGCTGGTGGTCGGGCTGGCCCCCGGCCTGAAAGGGGCCAACCGGACCGGCCGACCGTTCACCGGCGACTGGGCGGGGGACCTGCTCTACCCGACCCTGGTCGACGTCGGCTTCGCCCGCGGCACCTTCCGCGCCGACCCCAACGACGGGATCGAACTGATCGACTGCCGGATCACCAACGCGGTCAAGTGCGTCCCGCCGGAGAACAAGCCGACCACCGAGGAGATCAAGACCTGCCGGTCGGCGTTCCTGGAAGGCGAGATCGCCGCCATGGGGCGCCTGCGCGCGGTGCTGGCGCTGGGCAAGATCGCCCACGACACGCTGCTGGTCGCCCGCGGTCTGCGCCAAAGCCACTACCGCTTCGCCCACGGCGCCTGGCACGTCCTCCCCGACGGTCTGATCCTGGCGGACAGCTATCACTGCTCGCGCTACAACACGAACACCGGCCGCCTGACCCCGGCGATGTTCCACGACGTGCTCGCCCGGCTCGCGCGGGAACTCGCGTAGCGGTCTCGTAGGGTGGATGCGCCGCGCGTCGCGGCAATCAACCGTAACGCCGGCGTGACCGCGCGCCGATCGGCGGTGCCTCGCTCCGCCCTACGGCTCTGCCTCCGCCGTGCCGAACGCCTTGTAGCGCACCGTCGAGCCGACCGGGATGTCGAGCCGGTCGACCGTGCCGCCGCGCAGTTCCAGCACCGCCTTGACCCGCTGGCCGGAAGAGATCGGGCGTCTGGACTGCGGCACGGTGCGCTCGGCGATGTGCACCACCTCGCCGTCCGGCTTGATGAACAGCATGTCGAGCGGGATGTAGGTGTTGGCCATCCACATCGAATGCAGGCCGACCCGGTCGTACAGGAACAGCATGCCGTGATCGCCCGCCATCTCCCGACGGTACATCAGCCCGCGGGCGCGCTGCTGGTCGTTGACCGCCAGTTCGACCGTGAACTCGTGCAGCTCGCCCGACGGGGTCTCGATGGCGAGGCGGTCGGTCTCGAAGTTGACCGCGCCGGCCGGCGCGCTGAGCGCGGTGGTTGCGGCGAAGACCAAAGCAATAGCGCGCAGCACGGGCGTCTCCTGATCGCTATCGTCGTCGCTCACGCGGCGAGCGCCGTCGCCACCGCCTCCCGGACGGCCGTGCGCAACGGTCCGCGGCGGGGCGGGTCGGCGAGCGCGGTGAACCACGACTCGGGCGGGTTGCGTCCCCGACTATGCCGCCAGGAAAGGCCGCGTAAAACCGCTTCCGCCTCCGGGGTGACGCGCTCCGGGATCGCGTAGCCGTTCAGCACCGCCCAGAACCCCGCCCAGGTACGGCCGACCGACCAGGGATTGTAGCCGCCTCCGCCCAGCATCAGCGTGCGCGGGGCCAGATCCATGACCGAGCGCACCACCCGCCAAAGCGCGGTGTTGGACAGGCCGAGCCGGCTCAGCGGGTCGTCCGCGCAGGCATCCGAGCCGCCCTGGATCACGATCGCCTCCGGCTCGAAGGCGTCGATCAGCGGCAGGATCGCGGCCTCCAGGACGTAGGCCATCTCGTCGTCGTTGAAGTCTGGCGGCACCGGGATGTTGCGGGCCGAGCCGCCGGCGGTGTCGCTGGCCGAGCCCGCGACCCGCCCGTCCGCCCGCGCGGCCATCGGCCAGCGGCCATCCTCGTGGACCGAGATCATCAGCACCCGCGGGTCGCCGTGGAGGGCATCCTGCACGCCGTCGGCGTGGTGCGCGTCGGTGTCGAGGTAGAGCACGCGCGTCAATCCGCCGTCCAGCAGCCTCAGGAGGGCCAGGACCGGATCGTTGAAGTAGCAGAAGCCGCTCGCCCGGTCGGGTCGGCCGTGGTGGGTGCCGCCCGCCGGGTTGTGCACCTTGCCGGGACGTTCCAGCAGCATCTGCGCGGCCAGGATCGAGCCGCCGGCCGCCGTCGCCGGGCGCCGGAACACTTCCGGAAACACCGGGTTGCCGCGCGCGCCCAGGTGGTGGCGCAGACGCATGTCCTCGCTCGCGCGCTGGGTGCGCTCGGCCGCCTGGACCGCGGCGACGTAGGCTGGATCGTGAAAGCGCGCCAACTGCTCGGGTGTGGCGCGCGGGCTGTCGTGGTAGACCGCCTCCGGCAGCCAACCCATCGCCCGGCACAGGTCGATACAAGTGGACACGCGCGGGATCGACAGCGGATGCTTCGCGCCGTAGCTTGAGTGGCGGTAGATCTCGCTGCCGATGAAGCGCGGTGCTGAAGCCTCTTGTCGGCCCGACCGTGGGGCGACAGGTTGGAGCGGTGACGCGTCGTGCATGGCTATCGTAATGGTAAGGCCTGCACCCGGCACGGCAAGCCGAGCCATCTTCACCGGGGGAGCCGCGAGCCCTGCAGCGGCTGAGAGGTCCCGTGGGCGGGACGACCCCTTGGAACCTGATCCGGTTAGTACCGGCGTAGGGAGCGTGCGTTGACCCAATCCGACCGGCCGGCGGGCACCCGCGGCGGGGCCCGCGTCTACCCCTTCCCGGATCGCCGCACGGCCCGGCCCGCGGCCGAGCCGCCAGATTCGCCCGGCGTGCGCGTCCGCGGCGCCCAACTCGCCTTCGACGGGGTGCAGCTGTTCGACCGCCTCGACCTCGATCTCGCGGGCGGGGAGATCACCTGCTTGCTCGGGCCGAGTGGGGTCGGCAAGACCAGCCTCCTGCGGCTGATCGCGGGCCTGGCGGATGCCGCGGAGGGCCGGGTCAGCGATCCCCAAGGCCAACCCCTGCACGGCAAGCTCGCCTACATGGCGCAGCAGGACCTGCTGCTGCCCTGGCTGTCCGCGCGCGCCAACGTGTTGCTGGGCCCGCGGCTGCGCGGCCAGACGGTGACCCGGGCGATGCGCGCGCAGGCGGACGCGCTGCTGGATCGCGTCGGTCTGGCCGACGCGGCAACCGCCCGGCCCGGCGCGCTGTCCGGCGGCATGCGCCAGCGGGTCGCGCTCGCCCGGACGCTGATGGAGGACCGGCAGATCGTCCTGATGGACGAGCCGTTCGCCGGCCTGGACGCGATCACGCGCTATGAACTGCAAGCGCTCGCCGCCGAACTGCTGGCCGGGCGGACCGTGCTGCTGGTCACCCACGATCCCCTGGAAGCTCTGCGCCTGGGCCATCGCATCCGGGTTCTGGCCGGCCGTCCGGCGCGGCTCGACGACAGCGTCGGCGCGCCCCCCGGCGCGCCGCCGCGCCCCGCGGATCAGGTGGCCGACCGGCAGGGGGCGCTGTTGGACCGGCTGGCCGCGGCCAAGCGCGCGCAGCGGGAGGCTGGCGATGCCTGAAGCCGCGCGCCGGGTCCTGCGGCCGCTCGCGATCCTGGCCGGATTGCTCGTGATCTGGCAGGCGATTCAATGGGCGAGCCAGGCGCCGCCCTACATCCTGCCGGGCCCGCTTGCGGTCGGCGAGGTGCTGCTGACCCGCTGGCCGCAGCTCTTGGATCACGCTTGGGTCACCTTCGCGGAGATCCTGCTCGGCCTCGGGCTCGGGCTGCTGCTGGGGGCGGTGAGCGCGCTCCTGATCGCGAGCTTCCGGCCGATGCGCCGCTGGCTCCTGCCGGTGCTGGTCGTCAGCCAGGCGATCCCGGTGTTCGCCCTGGCGCCGATCCTGGTGGTCTGGCTCGGCTACGGCATGGCGAGCAAAGTCGTCATGGCGACCCTGATCATCTATTTCCCGGTGACCAGCGCGTTCTTCGACGGCCTTAGGCGGACCGAGCCCGGTTGGCTCGACCTCGCCCGGACGATGGGCGGCCGCCGGGGGCGCGTGCTCTGGCATTTGCGGGTCCCGGCCGCCCTGCCCGCGCTCGGCTCCGGCCTGCGCGTCGCCACCGCCGTGGCGCCGATCGGGGCGGTCGTGGGCGAATGGGTCGGCTCCAGCGCCGGGCTCGGCTACCTGATGCTGCAGGCGAACGCCCGCATGCAGGTCGACCAGATGTTCGCCGCGCTGTTCGTGCTCGCGGTTTTCGCCGTCGGCCTCTACTTCACGGTCGACCGGCTGGTCCGGCGGGCCGTGCCGTGGCAGGCGGAAGAGCGGTAGCGCCTCAGCCCTGAGGCCCCGGCTCGTGCGGCGCATCGTCCGGCAGGTGGCCCGACAGGGCGCGCGTATCGCGGTCGTACTTGCCCTGGAGTTCGTCCAGCTTGGTGCCCTTCCACAGCGGCACGCCGGAGATGTAGGACGCGCGGCCCAGCAGGTGGGCCGCAACCGGCGTGGTCGCGATCAGGAACAGCACCGCGGCGACCGCACGCAGCACCACGTCGAGTTCTTCCGCCTGCACCGCCACGGCCAGCAACAGCAGCCCCGAGCCCAGCGTGCCCGCCTTGGTCGCGGCGTGCATGCGCACGTAGACGTCCGGCATCCGCACGATCCCGACCGCGGCCACGAACACGAAGAAGGAGCCGATCAGGATGATTACCCCGGCGATGATCTCGCTTACACCGTCCATCTCTGTAGCGCTCCTTCGTGCGGTCGACCGCATCGTAGCCGTGGTCCAGTTCGCGCCCGCGCGTCTCGATCAGCCGGGCGAAGAACACGGTCGCCAGGAACGCGACCAGCCCGAGCGCGAGCGCGATCTCCAGATACAAAACGTCGCCGGTGGCGATCACCCTGAGCCCGATCACCCCCATCGCCAGCACCGTCAGCAGGTCGAGCGCGACCACCCGGTCGGCCAGGCTGGGCCCCTTGATCAGGCGCACGAAGGTGAGCAGCAGCGACACGCCGATCAGCACCACGGCGACCGCGACCGCGCCGTCCAGAAAGCTCGTGACCTCGCTGAACGGGTTCATTTCAGCGCCTTTCGGATCGGGTCCTCAAAGGTTTCCTTCATGTCGCGCTTCTCCGCCTCGGCGTCCTCGGTGTCCATGGCGTGGACGTAGAGCGTGCTGCGGTCGTCGGAGACGTCGAGCGACAGCGTGCCGGGTGTGAGCGAGATCAGGTTGGCGAACAGGGTGATGCCGAGGTCGTGCTTGACGTCCAGCGGGACCGCCACGATCGCCGAGCGGAACTTGAGACCTGGGGTGAGCACCAACATCGCCACGGTGCTGGCGGAGGCGAACAGTTCCCAGACGAACGTGAACATCACCCGCAGGATCCGCCACGGCCGGCGGAAATACGTGTCGTCGCCCCACATCCGACAGGGCAGCCACAGCGCCACGAACGCCAGCACGAAGCCGACCGTGAGGTTGAGCAGCGAGAACGCGCCGGTGGTGAGCGACCAGGCGAGCGCGAGCACAACGTTGAGCGCGAACACGTTGAGCTGCGCGGTGCGCGGCACCTCCACCGTCTCGGCGTCGGTGACGTCGTCGCGATGCGATCGGTTCTCGCTCATGCGCCCTCCCCGCCCAGCACGCTGGTCACGTAGGGCTGGTGGTTGATCAGTTCGTCGGCCGCGCGTTCCGACAGCGTCAGCAGCGGCTGGGCGAACAACCCGATCAGCAAGGTAATCAGCGCCAGCACGGCGATTGGCAGCAGGGTCATGCGCGTGTCGCCGCGGCTCATCTCGCCGGTTTCCATGATGCCGGGCCCGGCTGCCGCCACGACGTGCTCCGGCTGCGGCTTCCAGAACGCGAGCGACCAGACCTTGGCCATCGAATAGAGGGTCAGCAGGCCGGTGACGAGCGCCGCGGCCGCCACGACGTAGGCGTCGGTCGCCAGCGACGCCTTGACCAGGATCACCTTCGGCCAGAAGCCGGAGAGCGGCGGCACGCCCGCGAGCGACATCGCGACGAAAAAGAACAGCACCGCCACCCAGGGGTGCTTCAGGTAAAGCCCGCCCAGGTCGTTCAGGCCCGGCGCGCCGGCGAGCCGCTGCGCCACGCCCGCGACCATGAACAACGCCGACATCACGATGATGTGGTGCACCGTGTAGTACAGCGCCCCGGCCAGGCCGAGCGCGGTGCCCAGCCCCACCCCGATCAGAATGAAGCCGATGCCGCTCACCAGGTTGAACGACAGCACCCGGCGAACGTCGTCCTGCGCGATCGCGCCCAGCACGCCGACCAGCATGGTCACGATCCCGGCGACCAGCAGCACCGCGTAGATGAACTCCTGGCTTTCGGTGAACACCAGCGAGAACACCCGGATCAGCGCGTAGACGCCGACCTTGGTCAGGAGTGCCGCGAACACCGCCGAGATCGCCGCGGCCGGCGTGTGGTAGCTGGCCGGCAGCCAGAAATACAGCGGGAACACCGCCGCCTTCATGGCGAACGCCAGCAGGAACAGCGCGGCGATCGCGGTCAACAGCCCCCGGTCCGGGTGGTCGGGGACGACCTGCGCCAGGTCGGCCAGGTTCAGCGTGCCGGTCGCGCCGTAAAGCAGCCCGATCGCCATCAGCATGAGCGCGGTCGCGATCAGGTTGAGCAGCACGTACTTGACGCCGCCGTCGATCTGCTCGCGCTCGCCGCCCAGCGTGATCAGCCCGAACGAGGCGATCACCATGACCTCGAACCAGACGTACATGTTGAAGATGTCGCCGGTCATGAACGCCCCGCCCACCCCGGCGAGCAACCCCTGGAACAGGGGATGGAAGCCGTGGCTCTCGCGCGCGTGGCCGAGGTCGCCCATGGCGTAGACCGCCACGCCCAGGCCGATCAGCGCGGTCAGGGCCGCCATGGTGACCGACAGCGTGTCGGCCACGAAGGTAATGCCGAACGGCGCCGGCCAGTCGCCGGCCTGCACCGAGACGATCCCGCTCGTCCAGACCTCCCGGAACAGCGCCAGGATGCCCGCCGCCAGCACCGCCGTCCCGACCAGCGAGACGACGCGCTGCAGGTCCGGCCGGGTCCAGAAAACCAGGCACAGGGAGGCCGTTAGGATCGGCAGTAGAACGGGCCAGAACAGCAGCCAGACGGTCATTCCGCGGCCTCCGGCAGGCGTGCGGTGTCGCGCTCGACCTGTCGCCCGGCCGCGCCGCTCGGCACGTTCTGGCCCGGATAGGGCGGTTCCGCCAGGCGCATGGCGTCGACGTCGACCGTGCGCATGGTGGCGAAGGCGCGGTAGCTCAGCACCAGCGCGAAGGCGAGCAGCGAGAAGCCGATCACGATCGCGGTCAGGATCAGGGCTTGCGGCAGCGGGTTGGCGATCACGCCCTCGGGCACCTTGACGTTCTCGGGCACGATCGGGGGCGCGTCGCGGGTCACGCGGCCGCTGGTGAAGATCAGCAGGTTCGCCGCGTTCGACAGGATCGCCAGGCCCAGCATGATCCGGATCAGATCGCGGGCCAGGATCAGGAAGACCGCGCAGGCCACCAGGATGCCGACCGCGATGGCGAGGATGCTCTCCATGTCAGTCGCGCGCCTCCTCGAGCTCGAGGGCGATCGTGGTAAGCGCCCCCACGACCACCAGATAGACCCCGATGTCGAACAAAAGCGGCGTCGACAGCGCCACTTTCGCTTCGATGCCGAGCTTGGGGAAGTACCACAGCCCGGTCAGGAACGGCTTGCCGTGGATGCCCGAAAGCACGCCCGACAGCGCGGCGAAGAACAGGCCTGCCCCGGCAACCGACAGGCCGGAAGCGCGCAGCCCGTGGCGCGCCCAGCTGCTGCCGAACGCGACGGAATAGAGGATGATCCCGCTGGCCGCGATCAGACCGCCGATGAACCCGCCGCCCGGCTCGTTGTGGCCGCGGTAGAGGATGTAGATCGAGAACATCAGGATCAGGCTGGTCAGGATCCGGGTGGCGGTGTGCAGGATGACCGAGTTCACGCATCACCTCCCGGGGTTTCAGTGGCCCGCGTCCGCTGGGCGGGCGGCACTTCGGCGCGCGTGGCCTTGCGCCGCGACAGGGCCAGCCGCACCAGGCCGAAGCAGGACAACCCGGCGATCGTCACCACGAAGATCTCGCCCAGCGTGTCCAGCGCGCGGAAGTCGACCAGGATCACGTTGACGATGTTGTGGCCGTGGGCGACCGGCACCGAGTTCTCGATGAAATACTCGCTGAGCCGTAGGTCGAGCGGTCCCTGCGTGGCGGCCAGCAGCACCAGGCTGATGGACGCACCGACCGCGATCGCGATCACGGCATCGCGCAGCCGCCCCGCCCGGCCGCGGAAGGCGCTGACCTCGAGCGGTACGCGCATCAGCACCAGCACCAGGATGACCACCGTCAGCGTCTCCACCCTGAACTGCGTGAACGCCAGATCGGGCGCGGAGAATATCAGGAACAGCAGCGCGACCGCGTAGCCGACCACGCCGATCGCCGCGACCGCCGCGACCCGGCTGTAGACGACCGTCGCCACGACCGCGCCGCCGACCAGGAGCGCGAGCGCGATCACTTCCGGCAGATAGACGGTCGGGAGCCGGAATTCGCTCGGCAGCCCGCCCATCGTGAACAGCGTGACCAGCATGAATACGGCGACGACGACGAAGGTCGCCATCAGGTAGTGGCGCAGGTAGCCGGTCTGCTGCACGCGGGTCGCGGCGTAGGCGAGCCGCTCCAGCCCGGAGATCGCCTGGTCGTAGCCGTGGTCCGGACCCCAGCCGATCGCCCGCAGAATCGCGGCGATCCCAGCGCGCATCTGCGGCCAGAACGCGAAGCCGAGCGCACCCAGCGCGAGCGTGACGAGGGAGAGGATCAGCGGCGGCTTGATGCCGTGCCAGAGGTAGAGCTCGGCCCCCTGTTCGCCGACCGGCAGGCCGTTCAGGCTCGCCATCACCGGGGCGGCGACGTATTCCGCGGTGATCGGGAACGCCACGCCGCAGAACAGGCCGAGCGCGGCGAGCGCGATCGGCCCGATCAGCATCGACGGCGGGGCCTCGTGGGGATGGTGCGGGGTCGCCTTGTGCGCGCTCAGGAAGGGACGCAGGCCGACGATCCCGGCGGCGACCACGTTGAAGGCGTTGCCCAGGACCGCCGCCGCGGTGACCAGGATCAGCGCCGTGGCGCCGACGTGAAGGGTCGCCTCGTACATCACCTCCTTGGCGATGAAGCCGACGAACGGGATGATCCCCGCCATCGACAGACCGAGCAGCACGGCGACCGCGAAGGTCACCGGCATCGGGCGCGCAAGCCCGCCCAGCTGCAGGGCGTCGCGCGTTCCGGTCCCATGGTCGATCGACCCCGCGACCATGAACAGCCCGCCCTTGTAGAAGGCGTGAGTGATCAGGAACAGCGCCATCGCCTTGAAGGCGTAGTCGCCGCCCAGCCCGATCAGCATGGTGAGCGTACCTAGCGCGGCGACGGTAGTGTAGGCGAGTACCAGCTTGAGGTCGCTCTGGCGCATCGCCAGGAAGCCGCCCACCAGCATGGTGGTAGTTCCGAAGATCACCAGGGCGTAGAACCAGAAGTCGGTGCCGCCCAGCCCGGGCGACACGCGCGCCAGCAAGTAGACGCCCGCCTTCACCATCGTGGACGAGTGCAGGTAGGCGCTGACCGGCGTCGGCGCCTCCATCGCGTTGGGCAGCCAGAAGTGCAGCGGGAACTGCGCCGATTTCGAGAACGCGCCCAGCAGCACCAGGATCGTCATCGGCACGTAGAGCGCGGACGAGGTCAGCACCTCTGGATCGCTCAGGATCTGCGACAGCTCGCTCGTGCCCGCCACCGAGGCCATGATCAGCAGGCCCGCCAGGAGCGCCAGGCCGCCGCCGCCCGTCACCACCAGGGCCTGCATCGCGGCCCGGCGCGACTTCGGCGCGGTGTGGCTGAAGCCGATCAGCAGGAACGAGGTGATCGAGGTGAGCTCCCAGAAGACGAACAGCGTGATCACGTTGTCCGCCAGCACGAGCCCCAGCATCGAGCCCATGAACGACAGCAGATACAGGAAGAACCGGCCCAGTTGGGCGTGGCCGTGCAGGTATCCGCCGGCGTAGAGCACGATGAACGTGCCAATCCCGGTGATCAGCAGGGCGAAGATCAGGCTGAGCCCGTCGAGGTAGAACGACAACGCGACGTCCAGCCCGGGCACCCATTCGCTGGCGACGCGCACGCTCTCCCCGGCCGCGACCACGGGCAGGAACTGTGCGAAATAGGCGAACAGGACGGCCGGCAAAATCGCCAGCAGCCAATGCACGCGCTCGCCGACGGTCCGCGTCAGCCAGGGCGCGAACGCCCCCAATACGAACCCGGATATGACGGCAGATGACATCATGATTGGCGGACGACCGCGCCCTTCGATCCGTTGTCGTTATGTCGTCGGCCTTCGACGATCCCCCTGTAAGCCGGAGCAACCTACTGACCGCCGCGACGTGCACGCAAGGGATTCCGGTCCGACCATTGAGGCGGCGATGAGAGCCAGCCGATCGCGGCTCCGTAGGTAGAGTGCGCCCCCATCGGGTCGCGCCATAATCGAAAAGACGCTTTTGCTATCGTTCTAAACTTGTAATGCGTTAAATTCACGGCTGGCCTAGGGTCTCGTGCATACTGGCGCATGCCACATCCGTGGAGACTCCAGCCTACCTGCGCCCTCTGACCGCGGAGAATTGAAACGGTGTCGCCCAAAGACCGCCATGAGCCGCCGATCGTGATCACTGGCGGTGTGGCTTGGTGCATTGCCGCCGGCACTTTCGTGTTCGAGCGGCTGAACCTCCCGGCCGACATTGTCGCCGCCGAGGGGCTCGACGCGGCCGCCGCCCGGCTGCAGGCCGATCCCACCGCGGCGGTGGTTTACGTCTGCGGGGCGCCCACGCCGCGGCATTTCGACGGTCTCGACCGGCTGCGCGGCGAACATCCCCACGCCCATCTGGTCGCGGCCAGCCCGGAACCGGACCCGGAGGTCGCGCAGCACGCGCGGGCCGTGGGCCTGCTCGGCTACACCCATTTCGATGCCTCGCCGGCGGATACCGGCGACGTGATCCGCCGGGTGCGCGATGGCCAACGCGCGTTCATGCCCACCAACCGGACCCCCGAGGTGCATACAACGCATCTCGACGATCCGGAGCTGGAGCGCCGGATCCAGCGCCTGACCCGGCGCGAGCGTCAGGTCATGGACCTGCTCGGCCAAGGCTATGCCAACCGCGACATCGCCGAGGCGCTCGGCCTGCGCGAGGGCACGATCCGGATCTACGTGCACCGGGTGATCCGTCAGCTCGGTATGCGCAACCGGGTCGACGTCGCCCTGTGCGCAAGCCGCATGAGGAAACCCGCTTAAAGCTCCTCGATTGCTGCATTTTGGGTGCCTGGATTGGCCGCACTCCGGGATTTGTGAACCGTCCGTCGGTTGCGTCGGCAGCACCGCGGCATTAGGTTCCGCTCACAAGCTGGTTCGGAAATCATGCCATTCACGGGTATGAATATGCCGAACCCCAAAGCCAGACGATGGGCGCCCGATAAGTAACAGCGACGGACGGTAAAAAAGCCGCCGAGCGCCCGATCACGGCGAAAACAGAACCTGGGGAGGTTCACGATATGAGCGCTTTCCGCAAGCTCACGGCCGGGCTCGCCGGCCTGGCGGCGTGCGCGGTGGCAGCACCGGCCTCGGCAGCCGACGACACGCAGTTCGACGGCACGATCACGCTTGGTGCCGCGATCTCCCTCACCGGCAAATACTCCACCAACGGCGAGCACACCAAGAACGGCTACGACATGGCCGTCGACCGGATCAATTCGAAAGGCGGCGTCGAGGTCGGCGACAAGACCTACAAGCTCGAGGTCAAGTACTACGACGACGAATCGACGCCGGCCCGCGGCGCCCAACTCGCCGAGCGGCTGATCCAGCAGGACGGCGTGAAGTTCGTCCTGGGCCCCTACTCGTCCGGCATGACCAAGGCGATCGCCCCGGTCACCGAGGAGCACGGCGTGCCCATGGTCGAGGCGAACGGCGCCTCCCGCTCGCTGTTCACGCAGGGCTACGAGTACCTGTTCGCCGTGCTGTCCACGTCCGAGCAGTACCTGGCGAGCGCAGTCGACCTGCGCGCTGAATTGGCGAAGAAGAACGGCATGAAGCCGTCCGAGATGGACATCGCCGGGGCGTTCGAGAACGACCCGTTCAGCCAGGACATCCGCGCCGGCGTGATCGCCGACGCCAAGGAATACGGCATGGAGATGGTGGTCGACGACAAGCTGCCGCCGGAGATCAACGACATGTCGTCGACCCTGATCAAGGTGAAGGGCAAGAAGCCGGACATGATGGTCGTCTCCGGCCACTCCAAGGGGGCGGCGCTGGCGATCCGGCAGATGTCCGAGATGCGGGTCAACGTGCCGATGCTGGCGATGACCCACTGCGACAGCGCGCAGATCATCAAGAAGTTCGGCGACAAGGCCGAGGGCACGCTGTGCGCCAGCCAGTGGGCGCCGTCGCTCACCTACAGCGACGACTACTTCGGTTCCGCCGAGCGACTTCGCCCAGGACTTCAAGGAGCGCTTCGGCTACGCGCCGCCGTACCAGTCGGCGGAGTCGGCGGCGGCCGTGCTGGTCTACAAGAACGCCTTCGAGCGGGCCGGCAGCCTGAACAAGAAGGCGGTGCGCGACGCCCTGCAGAAAACCGACATGATGACGTTCTACGGCCCGGTGAACTTCGACGACACCGGTAAGAACACCGCCAAGCCGATGGTCCTCTACCAGGTCCAGGACGGCGAATATAAGGTCGTCGCACCGACCGACTACGCCAGTGCGGAGGTGCAGTATCCGTTCCCGAACTGGTCCGAACGGTAACACCGGCGGCTGGTAGCTCGGCCTTGGGGTCCGGCGCCCGGTGTGGTGCCGGATCCCGTTTTGCCGGCGTAGCCTGACGTGTCTTCGCGCCAGCGGGCGTCCCGACCGGCCAATGTGTCCACTTCTCCACCCGACGGACGCTGCGACCTGATCGATGGAAAACCTTTCCCTTCTCGTGCAGGCGCCGCCGCTCGGTCTCCAGCTGGTGATCGAGGGCATCCTGCTGGGCGGTATTTTCGCCCTCGCCGCTTACGGCATGGCGCTCGTCTGGGGCGTCATGAACATCATCAACATCGTTCAGGGCGAATGGGTGATGCTGGGCGGCTTCGTCGCCTTCGCGCTGCACCAGTGGGGCCTGCCCAGCCTGCTCGGCATCCCGGTCGCCGCGGTCGTGCTGTTCGCGATCGGCTGGCTGGCCTATCAGACGATCATCTTCCGGATCGTCGACCGGGACCTGTTTACCTCGATCCTGGCGACCTTCGGCCTGTCGATCCTGTTCCAGCAGCTGATGAACCAGGTGTTCGGTTCCGACGTGCGCACGCTGGAGAGCGGTCTGGGGAGCTGGTACTTCTTCAACTCCATGGTCTCGATCAGCCAGACCAAGGTGCTGGGCTTCGTGCTGGCGGGCGTGATCGGGCTGGTGCTGACGATTTTCATGCGCTCCTCGCGCATGGGCCAGGCGATCCGCGCCACCGCGCAGAACGCGCGGGCGGCGCGCATCCTCGGCATCGACACCGACCGGGTTTACGCCTTCACCTACGGCCTGAACGCAGCCATCTGCGGCGCGGCCGGCGCGATCGTGGTGATGGCGTTCACCATCCACCCGTACCAGGGCCTGATCTACACGGTACGCTCGTTCACCATCGTGGTGATCGCCGGCCTGGGCAATCTGCCCGGCGTGATCGCCTCCTCCTTCGGCCTGGGCGTGGCCGAGCAGTTCGCCGGCTTTACCCTGGGGGCCGAATACCAGAACGCCTTCGTCTTCCTGCTGCTGGTCGTGATCCTGGTCGCGCGCAACCTGCGCCTGCAGCGTAAGCGGGAGGTGCTGAGATGACCGCGCCGTCGCTCGCCACGCCGGCCACGACGAAAGCGCGCCTGACCGGCGGCTACGGCGCCCTGCTCGCCGCCTCGCTTCTGGCGCCGCTGGTGTTCCCGGCGTTCGTGACGCAGTTCGCGTTCCTCTGGGTGCTGGTCGTGATCGCGCTGTGCTGGAACGTGATGGGCGGCGAGATGGGCTACAACTCGTTCGGCAACATCGTGTTCTTCGGGCGTGGGCATGTACGCCACCTCGGTCGTGCAGGTCGGCCTGTACGGCGACGTCGGCGCCTACACCGCCGCCAAGGGCGGTCTGGAACTGCAGCTGACGGCCACGCAGTACTTCATCGGCCTGGGCGCTGGCATGCTCGCGGGCGCGGTGCTGGCGACCGCGCTTGCGGGCATCCTGGGGATGGGGATGCTGGGCCTGCGCGGCCACTACTTCGCGATCGGCACACTCGGCCTCGGCATCGCGGCGGCGGAGCTCGCGGCCGGCTGGGACTGGATCGGCGCCGGTTCCGGCATGGTGCCGCCGCAGTTCCCGGGCGCCTTCGACCGCACGCTGGTGTTCTACTACCTCGCCCTGGTGCTCGCGGCGGCGACCTTCTTCACCCTGAAGCGCCTGCGCCGCGGGCGGTTCGGCCTCGCCCTCAACGCCATCCGCGACGACGAGGACAAGGCGGAGGCGATGGGCCTGCACACCGTCCGCTACAAAACCGTGGCATGGTGCGTCAGCGCCTTCTTCACCGCCTTCGCCGGCGGCATCGTCGGCAACATCGTGGGCTTCATCGATCCGCGCACGGTCGCCTTCGCCGGGGTTACCTACGGCGTCTGGATGGTTCTGATGACCGTCCTGGGCGGCAAGGGCACGCTCTGGGGGCCGGTCGTGGGCGCGGTCGTGTTCCACGTCACCCAGGAGTTGTTCTGGACCTACCTGCTCGGCTGGCAGCGGGTCGCGCTGGGCCTGCTGATCGTGTTGATCGTGGTGTTCTTCCCCAAGGGGATCGTCGGCTACATCCGCGACAGGTGGCCGGAGAAGTTCGGCTACACGGTCGACGAGAGCGCCAGCGGCGCCGACGCGGGAACGGCCCAACAGGGAGGCACGCGATGAGCCCGCTGCTCGAGGTCAACCACGTCTCCAAGGCGTTCGGCGGCGTGCAGGCGAACCAGGACATCTCCCTGCAGGTCGCCGACGGGGAGATCGTCGGCATCATCGGGCCCAACGGCTCGGGCAAGACCACGCTGTTCAACTCGATCGTCGGCTATCACCCGATCGATCAGGGGTCGATCAAGTTCGCGGACGAGGAGCTGTCGCGCCTGCGCGTGCCGCATATCGCCCGGCGCGGCCTGCTGCGCACCTTCCAGCAGACCCGCATCTACAAGCAGATGACCTGCGTCGAGAACATGCTGATCTCCCGCCCGCACGCGAACGAGACGCTCCCCAGCATGCTCGCCGACTTCGACGACGCGGATTACCAGGAGGCCAACGAGCTGCTGGAACTCGTCGGGTTGTACGCCAAGCGCAACCTGCAGGCGGGCGACCTCTCGTTCGGCCAGCAGAAGCTGCTGGAGTTCGCCATGGCGCTGATGAACAAGCCGAAGATGCTGCTGCTCGACGAGCCGACGGCCGGCATCAACCCGACCCTGATCAACGGCCTGCTGGAGCGCATGCTCTACGCCAACCGGGAGCTCGGCATCACCCTGCTCGTGATCGAGCACAACATGCGCGTGATCATGTCGCTCGCCGAGCGGATCTACTGCCTGGCGCACGGCCAGCTGCTGGCCGAGGGCGCGCCCGAGACGGTGCGCAACGATTCGCGCGTCATCGACGCGTATCTGGGAGGCCAGTGATGGCGCAGCAGAGCACCGCCGAACGCGCCGGGCTCAACGAGCGCCCTGTCGGTCGACGAGGTTGCCCGCCAGGCGCAGCAGATGTCCGAGAACGCCCCCGACCGGGCGCGGCTGAAGGACCTCTGCCGCGGCGACCCGCACCTGGAGATCGAGGGCCTGACCGCCGGCTACGGCAAGATGGAGATCCTGCACGATCTCGACCTGCTGGTGGGGTCCGGGCAGTCGCTCTGTCTGATCGGGCCGAACGGGGCCGGCAAGTCGACCGTGCTGCATTCGGTGTTCGGCTTCACCAACGTCTTCGACGGCGCGGTCAAGGTTCGGGGACAGGACGTCACCCGGATGAGCCCGAAGGACAAGCTGGCGCGCGCCGGGATCGCCTACATCCTGCAGGACAACTCGGTCTTCCCCGACCTCAGCGTCGAGGAGAACCTGCTGATGGGCGGCTACCTCCTGGACACCCAGAAGGAGGCGAAGCAGGCCGCCGACCGGGTGTTCGAGAAGTACCCGCGCCTGGCCGAACGCAAGAACCAGCGCGCCGGCGTGCTGTCCGGCGGCGAGCGGCGGCTGCTGGAAATCAGCCGGGCGCTGGTGATGGACCCGTCGGTGCTGCTGGTCGACGAGCCGTCGATCGGCCTGGAGCCGCGCTTCATCGAGATGGTGTTCGGAATCCTGGCCGATCTGAAGGAGACCGACCAGAAGACCATTCTGCTGGTCGAGCAGAACGCCAAGAAGGGGCTGGAGTTCGCGGATATCGGCTACGTCCTGGTCGCCGGTCAGCTGGCCATGGCCGGCCCGGGCCAGGACCTGCTCGACGACGACGAGGTCGCCAAGCTCTTCCTGGGCGGGTGATCCGCCAACCCGCTGTCCGGCCGGCAGCGGCCAGCTGACCCGTCGGACGGACGACGGTCGCGTCCGCGCGCTTGCGCCGCACCCGGCTGTGCGCGTACAGCGGAAGGCGGTTAATCCCGACGGCCCACAACCATCCAGGCGCCCCGCCGCGCGTCCGCCACGCCGGCATGCGCGCAGGCGTCGCGCGCCAACGCCAAGGTTCGAGGAGAGCTGCGCCATGGAACTGACCGGCGAACATACCATCCAGGCCGACCGTCAGAAGGTCTGGGAGTCGCTCAACGACCCCGAGATCCTGAAGCAGTGCATCCCCGGCTGCGAAGAGATCGAGCAGTCGGGCGAGAACGAATTCTCCGCCAAGGTGAAGGCGAAGGTCGGGCCGGTGAACTCGCGCTTCTCCGGCAAGGTCACGCTGTCCAACCTGAACCCGCCGGAGAGCTATACCATCTCTGGCGAGGGCAGCGGCGGCGCGGCCGGGTTCGCCAAGGGCGGCGCCGACGTGAAGTTGGAGGAGATCGACGCCAGCCAGACCAAGCTGTCCTACAAGGTGGACGCGCAG
This sequence comes from Rhodovibrio sp., assembly GCA_034521655.1. Taxonomy (GTDB): domain Bacteria; phylum Pseudomonadota; class Alphaproteobacteria; order Kiloniellales; family Rhodovibrionaceae; genus Rhodovibrio. Next base: position 77,936 of record JAXHMD010000031.1, on the reverse strand, counting down.
GTCGGCGGCAAGCTGGCCCAGCTCGGCCAGCGGCTGATCCAGTCGACGGCGAACAAGTACGCCAAGCAGTTCTTCGACAAGTTCGAACAGGTCGTGGGCGAAGGCGCCGCCGCCGACCAGGCCGCCGCCGCGGGCGAGCAGAGTACGCCGGCCGGCGGCCGTGCCGACACGGCTCCGGACAAGGCGGAGTCCGACGCCGCCCACGCCGCAGCCGAGGCAGCCGGGACCTACCCGGAAACGGCGGGCGAGAACTCCAAGACCGCGCAGGCCGACCAGCAGGCGAAGAGCGCGGCCACGCAGAAGCAGCAGGGCAAGGACATCGGCACCCGCGACGACAAGATGATCGTGCCCTACCCGGTCTGGGTCGCCGGCCTGATCGCCGTGGTGATCGCCCTGCTCGCGATCTTCGCGCTGTAGGTGCGCAGCGGGCGTGGATATCACCAAACTTTCGCCTGGGAACTTGAAGCGGCGACCCCGCGCACAGGTGCGCTTGACCTGCCCGTGAGGCGGCTTGCAAACTCTAACCTAGGCTAAACCGGTTCCCGGTCAGCGCGCCGGGCAAGAAGCAACCCAAAAATGCCGGCTCGCGGCGGTTTTCGCCGTGCTTGCCGGCCGCGCCACATGAGGGAGGTACGCCATGCCCACCGTGACCATGACGGTGAACGGGCAGCAGGTGAGCCGCGACGTCGATCCGCGCACGCTGCTCGTGGATTTCATCCGCAACGAACTGCATCTGACCGGCACCCACGTCGGCTGTGACACCAGCCAGTGCGGCGCCTGCGTCGTGCACGTCGACGGCAGCTCGCAGAAAGCCTGCACGATGCTCGCGATGCAGGCCGACGGCTGCGAGGTGACCACGATCGAGGGGCTGGCCAAGAACGGCGAGCTTCACCCCATGCAGGCCGCGTTCAAGGAGCATCACGGGCTGCAGTGCGGCTTCTGCACGCCTGGGATGGTGATGAGCGCGGTCGATCTGGTGCAGCGCAACCCGAACCCGGACGAGACGCAAGTCCGGGAGTGGCTCGAAGGCAACATCTGCCGCTGCACCGGCTACCACAACATCGTCAAGGCGATTCAGCACGCCGCCAAGGAAATGAGGGGTTGAAGCCATGCCGGACACGGGTGCCCAGCGCGTTCTGCGCAAGGAGGATAACCGCTTCCTGACCGGTCGCGGCCGCTACACCGACGACTTCAACCGCCAGGGCCAGGCGTATGGCGTGTTCGTGCGCTCGGAGATGGCGCACGCCAAGATCAAGAGCATCGACACCAGCCAGGCCGAGCAGGCGCCGGGCGTGGTCGCGGTGTTCACCGGCAAGGACATGGAGGCCGACGGCGTCGGCTCCCTGCCCTGCGGCTGGACCGTGACCGACAAGCACGGCAATCCGCACAAGGCACCGCCGCACTGGCCGCTGGCGCGCGACAAGGTGCGCTACGTCGGCGACCACGTCGCCATCGTGATCGCCGAGACCGACGCCCAGGCGCGTGACGCCGCCGAGTTGGTCGCGGTCGATTACGAGCCGCTGGACGCGGTGGTGGAGACCGGCAAGGCGCTGAACGGGCCCGCAGGTCCACGAGGAAGCGCCCGACAACCTGTGCTTCGACTGGGAGATCGGCGACCAGCAGGCGACCGACGACGCCTTCGCCAAGGCCGACCACGTCTCCAAGGTCGAGCTGGTCAACAACCGCCTGATCCCCAACGCGATCGAGCCGCGCGTGGCGATCGGCGAGTACGATCCGGGCGGCGACGAGTACACGCTCTACTCCACCAGCCAGAACCCGCACCTGCTGCGGCTGATCCTGTGCGCCTTCGTGCTCAACCTGCCGGAGCACAAGGTCCGCGTGGTCGCCCCCGACGTGGGCGGCGGGTTCGGCTCCAAGATCTTCTGCTACGCCGAGGAGACGGTCTGCGTCTGGGCGTCGAAGAAGCTGAACGGCCGTCCGGTCAAGTGGCTCGCCACCCGCACCGAGGCGTTCCAGTCCGACGCGCATGGCCGCGACCACGTCACCACGGCCGAGATGGCGCTGGACAAGGACGGCAAGTTCCTGGGTATGCGCGTCGACACGATCGCCAACCTGGGCGCCTACCTGTCCAGCTTCTCCACGGCCGTGCCCACCTACCTCTACGGCACGCTGCTGGCGGGCCAGTACAAGACCCCGGCGATCCACGCCAACGTCAAGGCCGTGTTCACCAACACCGCCCCGGTCGACGCCTACCGCGGCGCGGGCCGGCCGGAGGCGACCTACGTCGTCGAGCGGCTGGTGGAGCGCTGCGCCCGCGACCTGAACCTGGACCCGGCGGAGATCCGGCGGCGCAACTTCGTCCAGCCGGACGAGTTCCCCTACCAGACGCCGGTCGCGCTGACCTACGACAGCGGTCAGTACGAGCTGGCGCTGGACGAGGCGCTGAAGATGATCGACTACCAGAACTTCGCCCAGCGCCGGCAGGAGAGCGAGCGCAAGGGCAAGCTGCGCGGGATCGGCTTCTCCGCCTACATCGAGGCCTGCGGCATCGCGCCCTCGAAGGTGGTGGGCTCGCTGGGCGCCGGCGTCGGCCTGTGGGAGAGCGCGCAGGTGCGCTTTAACGCCACCGGCTCGATCTCCGTCTTCACCGGCAGCCACAGCCACGGCCAGGGCCACGAGACGACCTTCGCCCAGATGGTCGCCGACAAGTTCGGCGTCGACTACAACAACGTCGACATCGTCCACGGCGACACCGGCCGCATCCCGATGGGCATGGGCACCTACGGCTCGCGCTCGCTCGCGGTCGGCGGCTCGGCGATCCTGCGCGCCTGCGACAAGGTCGTCGAGAAGGGCCGGAAGATCGCCGCCCACATGCTGGAGGCCTCGGTCGACGACATCGAATTCGATGCCGGAACCAGTTCCGCGTCGCCGGCACCGACAAGGCCAAGTCGATCGGCGAGATCGCGTTCGCGGCCTACGTCCCGCACGACTTCCCGCAGGACGTCGAGCCCGGCCTGGACGAGACGGCCTTCTACGACCCCGCGAACTTCACCTACCCGTCGGGCGTGCACATCGCCGAGGTCGAGATCGACCCCGACACCGGCGAGACCGAGATCGCCGACTGGGTCGCGGTCGACGACTTCGGCCGGGTGATCAACCCGATGATCGTCGAGGGCCAGGTGCACGGCGGCATCGCCCAGGGCGTCGGCCAGGCGCTGCTGGAAAGCGCGGTCTACGATCCCGACAGCGGGCAGCTCGTGACCGGCTCCTACCAGGACTACACGATGCCGCGCGCGGACGACCTGCCGTCGTTCCGCGTCGGCATGACCGAGACGCCCTGCCCGCACAACCCCGTGGGCGCCAAGGGCTGCGGCGAGGCCGGCGCGATCGCGGCGCCGGCGGCACTGATGAACGCGATCACCGACGCGCTCGGCACCGAAGACATCCAGATGCCGGCAACCCGCGAGAAGGTCTGGCGCCTGGCGCAGCAGCGCCTGGCCCCGGCGGCCGAATAGGGAGGCGAGAAACGCCATGTATCAGTTCGACTATCACCGGCCGACCAGTCTGGACGAAGCCGCCCAGATCCTGTCGCAGGACGACGAGGCCTCGCTGCTCGCGGGCGGCCAGACCCTGCTGCCGACCATGAAGCAGCGTCTGGCCGCGCCCTCGCAGCTCGTGGATCTCTCGGGCATCGCCGAACTCAAGGGCGTGCGCGAGGAAGGCGGCCAGATCGTCGTCGGCGCCATGACGCCGCACGACACGGTCGCCAACGACAAGACCGTGCAGGCCAAGATCCCCGGTCTCGCGCACCTGGCGGGCGCGATCGGCGACCCGCAGGTGCGCAACCGCGGCACCATCGGCGGCTCGCTCGCCAACAACGACCCGGCGTCCGACTATCCGGGCGCGGTGCTTGGCCTGGGCGCCACGGTGCGCACCAACAAGCGCGAGATCCCAGCCGACGACTTCTTCCAGGGTCTGTTCGAAACGGCGCTCGAGGAAGGCGAGCTGATCAAGGAGGTCGCCTTCCCGGTGCCGCAGAAGAGCGCCTACGCCAAGTTCCACAACCCGGCCTCGCGCTACGCCATCGTGGGCGCGTTCGTGGCCCAGACCGACGGCGGCGTGCGGGTGGCGATCACCGGCGCCGGCCCGTGCGTCTTCCGCGTGCCGGAAATGGAGCAGGCGCTGAGCTCGAACTGGTCGGCCGATGCGATCAAGGACATCAAGGTGTCCGCCGACGAGTTCAACACCGACCTGCATGCAAGTGCCGACTACCGCGCCCATCTGGTCACCGTGATGGCGAAGCGCGCGGTCCAGGCGGCCGGCTGATCCGAGCCCGGCGGGGACCGGAGCCTGACTGACCCGAACGGCCGGGTCCCGTGCGCTTGCCCGGGGCCCGGTCGTTTGCGTCCGGGCGTGGCAGGCGTCACACTTGCCAACGTGCCTTGACGTGCACGCAATCCCGCAACCACGAAGCCGTCGCCCATGCGCCGCTGGCTGCTTTGGCTGCCGCTATCGCTTCTGACCGTCCTCGTCCTGGCCACGGGCGCGGCCCTGCTCGCCCGGGCTGAGATCGCCGAGACGGCGGCGCGCGCACTGCTGGAACGGCGCGGTTTTCCGGATGCGCAGCTCACCGTCATCACCCTGACCCGCGAGCGGCTGGAACTGACCGACGTCGATCTCGGTCCCGGTGCGCCCAAGGCGGCGCGGGTATCGGTGGGCTACACGCTGAGCGGACTGCTCGACGGACGGATCGATCGGCTGGAGATCGACGGTCCGCAGGTCACGGTCGACCTCGACGCGCAGCAGCCTTTGGGCGGTGTCCTGGAGGCCCTGCCGGCCAGTGCGCCCGCCGACGCCGGACCCGCGACCGCGCCGCGGCTGCCGGACGATTTGCCGACCGTGTTGTTGCGCAACGCCGCGGTCGAAGTGCGGGATGCGCAGACGTCCGTTCAGCTGTCCCTGACCGGCCGGATCGACCGGCGCGACGGCGAGACCCGGGGCACGCTACGCGGGCAGGTCCGCACACCCCACACCACCGCGGACGTCAGCTTGGACGCCCGCCAGTTGAGCTTCGATCCCCGGCTGTTCGTGGAAGTCACGGGCCGCAGCGATCTGGCCCGCCTGCCCTGGCCCGAAGGCCTGCCCCACAGACCGTCGGCCGGCCGGGCCAACTTCGCGCTGACCGGCGAACTGCAATTCCCGGCGCCCGGCAGCGCGCTCACGCTCGCCAACCTGATCCGTCCGGCCTCCCGGCTGGCCCTGCAGCTGTCGGTGGAGGAGTTGGAACTGCCGGGGCTGGCGCGCGGTGTCGCGGCGCGCACCCACCTGCGTCTCGCGGTTTCCGACGGGGCGCTGGTACTGCGCCTGAGCGAACCGGCGACGCTCAGCACCGACGGCGTGGAGACCGCGCGGTTGAGCGCCCTCGGCCTGCCGGAGGAGGCGGCGCAGATGCTGGCGCGCTTCCGCACCGTGTCGCTCAGCCCCTGGACCGGCGGGCACGAGTTTCTGGAGGTGCACGCGATCGAGCGAACGTCCGGCAGCTCCGACGACGCCGCCTGGCGGTGGAACGGCCAAGTCAGCTTGCAGGCCGCCGGCGCCCAGATGGATGCGGCGGAGCTGCGCGTGCGCGCGGGGGCGGATGGCACGCTTTCGGACAACCTCGGCCTGAAGGTTGCCCGGATCGAGCTTCTGGAGGCACAGGCCCGCGAGCTCACCTACGGGCCGCATCGGATCGATCGGGCCAGCTTCAACGGACGGGCCACCGCCAAGCCCGGGGGTGTCACGTTGGACGGCGCGCTCGACGTCGACGGGCTGTCGCTCGCCGCCGGCGCGCGGCGGATCAAGGACATCCGCGTCTCGGCACCGCTCTCGGTGCGCTACACCCCTGCCGGCACGCGCCTGACCCTGGCCGACGCCGCCGAGGTCACCGTCCCGGAACTGCCCGACACGCGCCCGGTCGTGCTCGCAACCCCGCTCAAACTCAGCGTCACCGAGCTGGAGGCGACGGCCGCGGCGGGTCAGGTGCAAGGCGCGCTGCGCGTCGATCCGGGCCGGCTCGACGCCACCTTGCTGCGCCAGGACGCCGAGGACCTGGCGGCCAACTTCGCACCGGGGCCGATCTCCTTCCGTCTGGAGAGCTTGGCCCCGCTCAAGGCACGGGTGGCGTTCGACGGCGGCCGGCTGCAGGTGCCCGGCGAGCGGATCGCCGCGCGCGAGGTGTCGGGCGAGTTCAAGCAGGGTTACGGCAACCCGGTGGCGCTGATCACCCTCGGCCACCTGACGCATGCGGCCGACCCGGCGGCGCTAGCGCCCAGCTTGCTGTGGATGCAGTTGCACGCGACCGACGACCAGGGCTGGCGCGTGGTCGGCCAGCAGATCGTCAAGGGCACCGACATCCGCCTGCCGTTCGCGGCCCGCACCGACGCCGACGCGCGCAACGGCGAGGCGACGGTCGGGCCGATCGACGCCACCTTCGCCAAGGATGGGCTGCAGCCCGGGCGCATTTCGCCGTGGCTGGGCGACAAGGTCGACGATGCCGAGGGCAGCTCGGCCTGCGCGGCGCGATCGCCTGGACCCCGGCGGGCCTCACCAGCTCGGCGACTCTCGCGCTGACGGACCTGGGGTTCGCCGCCGACGCCGCCACGGTCAGCGGCCTGACCGGCACGGTGTTCTTCGATAGCCTGACCCCGCCGAACACGCCGGGTAACCAGCGCCTGACCGCCGACAGCGTGACCGCGGGAGTGCCGCTGGAAGATGTCGAGATCGTGTTCGACGTCGACAGCCCCGACGGCCGGCCGGTCGTTCGCCTGTCCCGCGCCGGGGGTACGCTGGCCGAAGGCGAGATTTTCGTGCGCGACGCCGAACTGCGCGCGGGAGCGGAAACCAACCGCTTGACCGTGCAGGTGCGCGGCATCTCGATGGCCCGGCTGATCGGGCTTCTGGAGGTCGAAGGCCTGCGCGCCGACGGCACGCTGGCGGGCGACATCCCGCTGCGCCTGGGACCCGAAGGGCTTCAGATCGACCAGGGCAAGCTTGGCGCGGTCGACAAGGGCCGCATCCAGATCGAGTTCGGCGCCGCGCAGGACACGCTCGCGAGCCAGGGCCAGTCGGTCAACCTGATGGTGCGGGCGCTCAAGGACTTCCGCTACGACATCCTGTCGCTCACCGTGACGCGCCCGGCAAACGGCGACCTCGCGCTCGGGATCACCATGCAGGGCAGCAACCCGGACGTGCTCGACGGCTATCCGTTCAAGTTCAACATCAACCTGACCGGCGACCTGGAGCCGCTGCTGACGGCGCTGCAGACCGGACGGCGCCTGACCACGGACCTGCTGCAGCGCGCCCTGGAGAACCGCGGGATGGACGATGTCGAGGTGCAATAGCCGTCCGGCCGCTTTCGCGCTTGGCCTGTTCGTGCCCGCACGCGTAGGCTCTTGCCAGGGACGCCCGTATTTGACATCATATTTGCATGTGAATTTGGAGGTAGATGCTCGTGGACGTTTTCTGGGCAAGCCGCTCCCGGCCGCACGGCTGGGCCGGCCCGCTGCTGGTCGCCGGGCTCCTGCTCGCGGCGTGCCAGCCGACCGTGAAGGTGGAGGCCCCCGACAAGCCGATCACCATCAACCTCAACGTCAAGCTGGACGCCGAGGTGCGGGTGAAGCTGGAGGAAAAGGCCGAAGAAGACATCCAGGAAAACCCGGATATCTTCTAACACCGGAACTCGAAGGGCGACGGCGAGCGTTCCGCCCGTCGCCAACGTGGGCGCGCGCCACCGGGGGTGCGCCGCCGCGATCCCGATCCTGACCCCGCGCTAATTGGAGAGCCGACGTCCATGTTCGCACGCCGATCCTTTCTGGCCGCCCTCGCCGGCCTCGTGTTCGCCCTGGCCAGCTTCGGCGCCAGCGCGCCGGCCGAGGCGGCATCGTTGGACGAACTGCGCAAGGAAGGCGTGATCGCCGAGCGCTGGGACGGCTACGTCGAGGTCCGCGTCAGCAACCCGCCGGCGGAAGCCAAGCGGATCGTCGAGCGGATCAACGACGAGCGTCGGCAGGTCTACAAGAAACGCGCCGAGCAGCAGGGTGTCTCGCCCGAGGCGGTCGCCAAGGTCTACGCCCCCAAGATCCTGGAGAAGGCGCCGGTCGGGACCTATTTCAAAAAATCCGACGGCAGTTACGTTCGCAAGTAGGCGCGCTTGCCGGGGCTTGGGGCGTCTGCTAGCACGCCTGCTTAGACCCCCACGCAGGCGCGCCGATCCGGCTTGCGCCCGCCCATCAGAGGGAGCCGCGATTTTCGCATGGCCGCCCTGCCGACCAGCGTCGATACCACCCAGGAATTGCTGTCCAGCGGCCGCTACGTCGCCGACCGCAGCCTGTCCACTGTGCTGTACCTGTCGCTTGCCCTCGGCCGGCCGCTGTTCCTGGAAGGCGAAGCCGGCACCGGCAAGACCGAGATCGCCAAGGTGCTGGCGGACACGCTCGGGCGCTCGCTGGTCCGGCTGCAGTGCTACGAGGGTCTGGACGTCGCCTCCGCGGTCTACGAGTGGAACTACGCCCGGCAGATGGTCGAGATCCGGATGTCGGAGGCCGCCGGCGACCGCGACCGGGACCAGCTGTCCGCCGACATCTTCTCCGAGCAGTTCCTGATCGAGCGGCCGATCCTGAAGGCGCTCCGGGAAGACGTGAACGGCCCGCCGGTGCTGTTGATCGACGAGCTCGACCGCACGGACGAGCCGTTCGAAGCGTTCCTTCTGGAGGTGCTGTCCGACTTCCAGGTGACGATCCCGGAACTGGGCACCGTCAAGGCGCCCAGGCCGCCGATCGTGATCATCACCTCCAACCGCACGCGCGAAATCCACGACGCGCTTAAGCGGCGCTGCTATTACCACTGGGTCGACTACCCGACGTACGAGCGCGAGCTCGAAATCCTGCGCGTGAAGGCGCCGAACGCCGCGGACGAGCTGACCCGGCAGGTGGTCGCGTTCGTGCAGAAGCTGCGCGAGATCGACCTGTTCAAGGTCCCGGGCGTCGCCGAGACGCTGGATTGGGCCGACGCGCTCACCCAGCTCGACAAGGTCGCGCTCGAGCCGGGCGCGATCGACGACACCCTGGGCGTGCTGCTGAAGTACCAGGACGACATCGCCAAGATCGAGGGCAGCGAGGCCCGGCGCATCCTGGACCAGGTCAAGCAGGAGATGCAGACCGAGTTCGCCCGGCGGAGCGTTTGAGGCAACGGCTATGATAGTCCCCTCTCCTCCACTGGGAGGAGAGGGCTAGGGAGAGGAGGTTCGCACCCCATCGACACCGAGGCACCCTCCTCCCCTAACCCCTCCTCCCATTGGAAGAGGGGAATCGAATCGAAGCCCGCCTCCGCTCTGCCAAAGCCCGGCAGGATTCCGCAAATGACCGACGCGACACCGCCCGAGACGCACGAGAGCGACGGCCGGCTGCTGGAGAACCTGACGCTGTTCGCGCGCACCCTACGTGCGGCCGGGCTGCCGGTTGGGCCCGGCAAGGTGCTGGAGGCGTTGAGCGCGGTGCAGACGGTCGGCATCGAGCGGCGCGACGACCTGTATTGGACGCTGCACGCCGTCTTCGTCACCAGGCGCGATCAGGTCGCGCTGTTCGACCAGGCGTTCCACCTGTTCTGGCGCAACCCGAAGATCCTGGACCGGGTGATGCAGATGCTGCTGCCCGAGTTCCAGAAGGCCGCCAGCGAGGAAGAGAACCGCGAAAAGGTCAAGCGCCGGCTGCAGGAAGCGATGCAGCAGGCCCCGGGCGAGCAGCAGGAGACCGAGAAGGAGGAGCTTGAGGTCGACGCCACGCTCACCTGGTCGCAGCAGGACATCCTGCGCACCAAGGACTTCGAGCAGATGTCGAATGCCGAGATGGAGCAGGCCAAGCGTGCGATCCGTGACCTCGAGCTGCCGATCGACCTGCTGCGCACCCGCCGCTACCGCGCCGCGCGCACGCCCGGCCGCGCCGACATGCGCCGGACCATGCGCGCGGCGTTGCGCTCGGGCTCCGGCGACATCCCGATCCAGTGGCAGCAGCAGACCAAGCGCCCGCCGCCCCTGGTGCTGATCTGCGACATCTCGGGCTCGATGGCGCAGTATTCGCGCATGGTGCTGCACTTCATGCACGCGGTCACCAGCGACCGCGACCGGGTGCACTGCTTCGTCTTCGGCACGCGGCTTACCAACATCACCCACTACCTGCGCCACAAGGACGTCGACAAGGCGCTGGAGAAGGTCGGCCACGAGGTCACCGACTGGGAAGGCGGCACCCGCATCGGCGCCTGCCTGGACGCCTTCAACCGGGTCTGGTCCAGGCGCGTGCTGGCGCAGGGCGCGACCGTGCTGCTGATCACCGACGGGCTGGACCGGGACAACGCCGACGGGCTCAAGCGTGCGGTCGAGCGGCTGCATAAGTCGTGCCGGCAATTGATCTGGCTGAACCCGCTCTTGCGGTACGGCGGCTATCAGCCAAAATCCATGGGAGCGAAGGCGATCATGCCGCACGTCGACGCCTTCCGGGCCGTGCACAGCCTGGAGAGCCTGGAGGACCTGGCCCAGGCGCTCGCCAAGCCGGCCGGTACGCGGCAGGAGGGACTGAGCCGATGGCTGGAGATGGTCGAGACATGAACGCGTCCACCGGCGGCATCCCGCAGGACGACGAGCTTCAAACCGCGCTCAAGTGGCTCGACGAGGGCCGCACCGTGGCGCGCGCCGCCGTCGTCTCGCACCTGGGGATCCTCGCCGCGGCCGACCGGCAGCCAGATGGTCGTCGACGCCGACGGCAACATGGCGGGCTCGGTCTCCGGCGGCTGCATCGAGGGCGCCGTCGTCGACGCCGCGAAGCAGACCATGAAGAACGGCAAGCCGCAGATGCTGGAGTTCGGCGTCTCCGACGAGCAGGCCTGGGATGTCGGCCTGGCGTGCGGCGGCACGGTCCACGTCTACGTGGAGAAGCTGGAATGAAGCGCGCGATCCTCCGCCAACTGCAGGACGCGCGGGCCGCCAAGCGTCCGGTCGCGCTGGTCACCGACCTGGAGGAAGGCGAGGAAGCGCTGATCGACGACGGCGAGGTGGTCGCCGGCGAACTGCTGCTCTCCAGCCCTGTCCTGCACGAGGTCGACAGCGCGATCCGCTACGACAAGTCGGGCCGGCTGGCGGAGCCGAACGCGCACCTGTTCATCGAGGTGTTCAACCCGCCGCTGCGCTTGATTCTGGTGGGCGCGGTGCACATCGCCCAGAAGCTGGCGCCGATGGCGCGCCTGGCCGACTACGAGGTCACGGTGGTCGACCCGCGCCGGGCGTTCGCGACCGACAGCCGCTTCCCGTCGGTCGACCTGCGCCACGACTGGCCGGACGACGCGCTGAACGCGCTCGACCCCGACCGGCGGACGGCGGTGATCACCCTCACCCACGATCCCAAGCTGGACGATCCCGCGCTGATCCAGGCGCTCAACAGCCCCTGCTTCTACATCGGCGCCCTGGGCTCCACGCGCACCCACGCCAAGCGGCTGGAGCGCCTGGCCGAGGAAGGCTTCTCCGACGTCCAGCTGGAGCGCATCCACGGCCCGCTCGGCCTGCCGCTGGGCGGCCGCGCGCCGGCGGAGATCGCGCTCGCCGCGATGGCGCAGATGACCCAGGTCCTGCACGGCGCCGCGCCGCTGGTGAAAGGCCAGCAGCCCGTCGCGGCGGGATGATCTTCGCCGACATCCCGGCCGTGGAGGCCGAGGGCGCGATCCTGGCGCACAGCCAGCAGGTCGGGGCGCGCACCTTCAAGAAGGGCATCAAGCTGACGGCCGACCACGTCCGCGCGCTTCGGGACGCGGGCGTCGAGACGGTCGTGGCCGCGCGGCTGGAGCCGGGCGACCTCGACGAGGACGCGGGCGCCCGGCGCGTCGCCCAGGCGTGCGCGGGCGCGGGCGTGTCGGTGAGCACCGCCGCCACCGGCCGCGTCAACCTGTTCGCCGAAGCCGACGGCGTGGCGGTGTTCGACCGCGACCGTCTGGACGCGGTCAACCTGGTCGCCGAGGAGATCACGCTCGCCGCCGTCCACGCGTACGACCGGGTCGAGCGCGGCCAGCTGATCGCGACCGTGAAGGTGATCCCGCTTGGGCTGGCCGAAGCGACCGCCGAGGCCGCCGCCGCCGCCGCGCGGGCCGGCGGCGCGCCGCTGATCCGGGTCGCGGCCTTCACCCAGCGCGCCTGCGGCCTTGCTGCAGACCACCCTGCCCGGCACCCGCGACAAGGTGCTCGCCAAGACCACCGAGGCCGTGACCGCCCGGGTCGAGGGGCTGCACGGCCGCCTGGTCGCGGAGACGCGCGCGCGCCACGACACGGACGCCGTCGCCCGCGCGCTGGCGCGAGCTTCGCGGCCAGGGCGCCGAGCTGATCCTGATCCTGGGCGCGAGCGCCACCACCGACCGGCGCGACGTCATCCCGGCCGGGATCGAAGCCGCCGGCGGCCGGGTGCGCCACTACGGCATGCCGGTCGACCCCGGCCAGCTGCTGGTGCTGGCGGAAATGGACGGCGTGCCGGTGCTGGCCCTGCCGGGTAGCGCCCGCTCGCCCCGGGTGGGCGGCAACGACTGGGTGCTCTGGCGGCTGATGGCGGGGCTGGAGGTCACGCGCGAAGACATCATGCGCATGGGCGCGGGCGGGCTGTTGAAGGAAATCCCGACCCGGCCCCTGCCCCGCGCCGCCGCCGCGCCGGAACGCCCGCCGCAGGCTGGCGCGCCGCCCCGGATCGCGGCCCTGGTGCTGGCCGCCGGACAGTCCAGCCGGATGGGCGCGCGCAACAAGCTCTTGGAAGAGGTCGACGGCCAGCCGCTGCTGCTGCACGCGGTGGACGCGGCGGACGGCGCGCGCGCCCGCCCGGTCGTCGTCGTTACCGGCCACGCGCAGGCGGACGTCTCGGCCCTGCTGCAGGACCGCGAGGTGGAGACGGTGCACAACCCGGCCTACGCCAGCGGCATGGCGTCATCCCTGCGCGCCGGGCTGTCCGCGCTGCCGGGCGACGTCGACGGCGTGGTCGTGCTGCTGGGCGACATGCCCGGCGTGAACGCCGATACGATCGACCGGCTGATCGACGCGTTCGATCCCGACCGGGGGCCGCGATCGTCGCCGCGAGCGCGCGGCGGCCGGCGCGGCAACCCGGTCCTGCTGGCCCGCCGCTTCTTCCCGGAAATCCGCGAGATCGAGGGCGACCAGGGCGCCAAGCCGATCCTGCAGGCCTACCCCGATCAGGTGCCGCCTGGTCGACGGCCGACGACGCCTTCACCGACCTCGACACGCCGGAAGCGCTGGACGCCTACCGCCGCGGGGAAAGCGGCTGGGCTGAGGCGCGAGCACTCGGCGAAGCCATCCGAGCCGATGCGGATGCCGTCGCCTTCGACACGGCGCCTGCGGGCCTGCTCAGGATGACGTCGGGGTCGTTAAATCACTGACAATAAGGAATAGACGTCATCCTGAGCAGGCTGGCGCAGCCAGCCGTGTCGAAGGACGCGCGACGGGCTCCCAACCGGCTACCCCAACACCCGGTCCAGGAACGCGCGCACCCGGGTGCCGGCGCCGACCTCCCACAGGTTCAGGTGATCGCCGTCGGGGAAGCGGATCAGTTCCGCGGTGTCGCCCGGCGGCCTGTGCCAGCGCTATGCCGTGGTCGACCGGGATCGTCGGGTCCCGGTCGCCGTGCAGGATCAGGATCGGGGCCTCGACCGCGCCGATCCGCGCGCGGCTGTCGAAGCGGTCGCGCACCAGCCGGCCCGCCGGCACGTACCAGTACTGCTGCTGCGCCAGGTCGGCGACGGAGGTGAAGGGCGCTTCCAGCACCACGCCCGCGACCCGCCGCTCGGCGGCGAGCGCGCTCGCGACCCCGCTGCCCAGCGATTCGCCGTACAGCACCACACGCTCGCCCGGCACGCCCTGGTCGGCCAGCCAGTCCATGACCGAGCGCGCGTCGGCGATCAGGCCGTCCTCGCTGGGCGCGCCCGGATTGCCGCCGTAGCCGCGGTAGTCGGCCAGCAGCAGACCGTAGCCCCAGTCGTGGACCTCGCGGAACTTGCCGTAGGGGCTGCCGCGGTTGCCGGCGTTGCCGTGCAGCACCACAAGCACGCCGGCCGCGGCGTCCGCCGGCGGCAGGTACCAGTGCTGGAGCTGCAGACCGTCCGTCGTCTCGCTGGTGACGTCGCGCAACCCGTCGGGCGCGTCCGCCGGGCGTTCCGGGCGGCTGGCGTCCGGCTTGAACAGGATTTGGCGCTGCTCGGTGTAGAGCAGCCCGACCAGCAGGCCGTAGCCGGCCAGACCCGCGACCAGCAGCTTCAGCAGCACCGGCGACCGGCCCTAATGACGAGTTCAGACGCGCGCGCTGGTCCGCGCGAGCGAGCGGTAGAAACGCTCCGCGTCCTGGTCGGCGTCGTCGACGTCTTGCTCGCCGGCGGCCTCGTCGCTGGCAGCGGCGGCCTGCGGCTTGCCGGTGTCGGACGCGGCGTCCCCGGCGCTGGCTGTCAGGCCCGCCAAGCCGTTGAAGGCGGACGGCACGCCGGGCGCGTCGCTCTGGGCCTGTGCCCTGGTCGCCGGCCGGGACCGGCGCGCCGGCCGCGTTCTCGCCGGCCGGCTGGGCTGTCTGCGGCGCCGGATCCGCGTGCCCGTTCTCGGACCCGCTGCGCGAGCGGACGCGCGGCGTCGGCCGTCTCCGCGGGCGCCTGCTGGGCGACCTCCGGCGCTTCGCGCGCGGGCGCGTCGGCTTCCGGGAGATCGGCATTGTCGATGTGGTCGATCTCCGCGGAGACGTGCCCGCCGGATTCAACCGTGAGCGTGCGATACCGCACCCGCCCCTTGACGAGGCCGCCGGGCGCCACGGTCAGCGCGCCGTCGACGATCAGGTCGCCGTCGAACCGGCCGGCGACGGTCGCCTCGGCGACCTCGATCCGGCCCTCGACCACCCCGTCGGGCCCGACGTCGAGTTCCTGCGCGGGCACGGTCGCCTGCACCGTGCCATGGACCACCAGCCGGCGGCAGTTGCGGATGCCGCCCTTGACCGTGATGCCCTGGCCGACCACCAGCTCGCCCTCTTCGGCGACCGTGTGCGCGGCGGCCTGCTGCTGGTTCGGGCGCTGATGGCGGGTCTGCTGCGTGACCACGCCGTTCGGATCGACCCGGCGGGAGGGAATGCCCGGAACCAGCGGGCGCTGCACGCGCGGCCCGCCCGAGGCGTCGCCGCCCCCCGGCGGATCGGCGGGGGCCAGGGCGATGCGGTTGAATGGTGACGTCAAGGGCACTGCGACCTCCTTCAAGCCGTTGCCGGCCGACCCTGTCGGGGCCTGGCAATTCGGCAGCCTAGACCCGCGACTCTTGCGCCCGTGTACGGCAAAGCTGTGGCGATCTTATGGCGCCGTACGTCCGGTCCCGGCGGCCCCGCGTCCGTTGCCCCCGATTAACCCATACGCGTACGCGCACACGCGCCCGGCGTCAACGTGAACACCCGTGGACCCTGCTGGACCCTGCCGCCTGCTGGACCCTGCCGCCTGCTGGACCCTGCCGAGTGATCGCGCGCACGGGCCGCGCACGCCCGCGTAATACGCCGCCGCGACACGCGATGGACACCCGCCGGTCAATGGCGGCGCGGTTTACCCGGCCGGTCCCGACTGTTAGGTCACCTAACGAAGCTGCGCGTCGCCGCCTGGCGGCTTCGGCCGTCGCGGCCGCGCGCACCGGAACGCCGAAACCAACGATCCATCATTCGGAGAGCCACCGATGAGCATCCGCTTCACGCGCATCGCCGCGCTGGCCCTCGGCCTCGCGCTGGTCGCAACCGCCGGTCAGCCGGCGCTCGCCGCCGACGGCAACAAGCAGTCCGACCAGGGCCAGCAGCAGAGCCAGCAGACCGCCTCCACCCCGGACTTCACGGAGCAGAAGCTGAGCGCCTTCGCCGACGCCGCCGTGAAGGTTTCCGAGGTGCGCCGCGCCTGGGCGCCCAAGATCCGCAAGGCCCAGCAGGGCGGCGACAAGAAGAAGGCGCAGAAGCTGGCCAAGCAGGCCACCGGCGAGATGCGCACCACGATCGAGGACACCGACAACATCTCGGTCAAGGAGTACCGCCAGATCGCCGAGGCCGCCCAGCAGGACAAGCAGCTGGCCAAGGAACTCTCCGGTATGGTCAAGCAGAAGATGCAGGGCAAGCAAAACGGCCAGGGCCAGACCCAGCAGTAAGCCTGCGGCACCGGGCCTCAGCCTCACTTCGAGGCGCCCGTGAAGCCGTGCGGAAGGCCCCTTCCGCACGGCTTTTTCGTGCGCGCGGCTGCCAACCCCTTCGCCCTAGACGGGAGCGGGGCCCGCAACCGGCTAAGGTCGTCGGAGAATGAGGGTGGGCCTCCAGCGCTGATCGCAGAGCAGTCCCACCCGCACCTGCCTCGATCCCTCAAGGAGAGGTTTGCAAACGGGCAAAAGCGCCCGTGTGGCGTGCTTCGACACGCTGGCGTGGCCGCCAGCTACTCAGCATGAAGGTATGGTTTAAGCAGTTGAATAACCTGAGAGCTTCATCCTGAGTAGGACGCCGGAGGCGTCCGTGTCGAAGGATCCCACACGGATGCCTGCGCGTCGTGCAAAAGTCTCCTCGACAGGAGAGGGACCCGCTACGGCCGTCGTCGAACGCGTCCACCGCCGATCACGACATCCGGCGCCCGGGTGGCCAAACGCCGCGGGCGTGCTAGCCTCCTTGCCATGACATGCTCGGACCTCCCTGCCCCGCACGCTCGCGGCCGCGCTGCTGACGACCACGGCGCTGGCCGCGTCGGCCCACGCCCAGGACACGGGCGACGCCCCTCAGCCGCTTTACGCCCACACGGACGCGGGGCCGGTCACGGTGATGCACGGCGACACGCGCGAACCGCTGCCGCTGGACGACACGAAGGCCCGCGTGCAGGACTACGTCGCTGAGGTGAACGACCTCCTGGCGCGCGGGGCGGACGCCCCGGTCGCGGCGGTCGAGGACGCGATCGCGCGCGGCCGGGAGCTGCAGGCGACCAAGACCGCGCTCACCGGCACCCTCTACCTGGAGGAGGCGATCCGCCGGCTGAAGCGCGAGCGCCTCGCCCGCGTGCCGGTCGAGGACACCAACGTCTACGCCGACTACGCCGAGCAGTACGCCGAGCGGTTCGCCAAGCCGGTGGTGCTGCGCCGCGGGGCGGACGACCTCGGCATCACCTACGCCACACTCGCCGCCTGCCTGGAACGCGCCGAAGTGCCGGACGCCAAGCCGCCGCACAAGGTGCGCGTCGAACCCGACGGCACCCTCTGGACCCGCCTCAACGGCACCCCCTCGCCCTCGACCTGGTCGCGTTCCAGAACGACCAAATGCTCCTGCGCTCGATCGTGCTGGGCACCAGCCGCTCACTTGGCTTCAAGGACAAGGCCGAGGTGGCGCGGATGCTGCTGGATACGTGTGTTTGACCTTCTCTTTAGTATCCAACGTACGCCCCAACATCGGGTGCCTGGTCTCTTTCCGCAAATATAATATCTACATGCGGCTTAAGAACACCATTAGTACGCAGACAACAATTGGCGTAAGTAACACCCGAACCACAAGGACAAAGTCCGGCACTATCGAACTCTTTGAAGAAACTGTGAGGGTGACGTTTACGGCTCCAACGAAGCGCCCAAACCTCAAAGGGATCATGAATATGCTCAAAAACCTTCTTGATCAATTCATAACTTTTTCTACTCTTTTCGGTATGATCGTCGACAACACCTAGGACACTATATTTCTGAACTGGGTTTTCTGTGATCGCGATCCCAAGTAACTCGACGTCTTTCACAATTCGCACACACATAACGCCACAGTAAATTTTACCAGGGATGTGATGGCAACTTGACCAAGGTGTATCATCCAAGCCGCAAATATTACATATTCGCCTTCCTTCTTTTATCTCAGGGCTGATAAACAGTTTATATGGATACAAGGATTCGCCAGCACTGAACCCTCTCTTGTAGGAATTTTAGAAATTGGTCCATCGGCATTTGTCGGCTGATTTTTCAAAATCCATGATATTTCGATTTCAATTTCTTCAAGTTTACACCAACTCGTATAATATCTCCTCATCCTTCATGTGCCAAAAAACATTTACATACAATCTTAAACATTTACATAGTGACATTAAATGCCACAGCCGGTCAGCAGCCTGACACTTACCGCGAAAATGCGCCGACTAATCTCTCCACATCCGATCTCGCCTCAAGAATACCCCAATAATCGGAATGTGATATGCGATTTTCTAAACCATGCTGTATTCGTTTTGCAATCGCTAACTCATTACTATTGCTGGTCATTGTCGTCACCAGTCGCGTTGTCTTCCGAACACCAGTTTCCGCTATTCAAACATGACCCGGTCTTCAAACTGCTCTGCTGGACCAGTATACTCAATTGTCACTGCATCACCATTCGAACATTCAATGATAAAGGAAGAATGCACTTTGTCGGTAGACCGGGCCTGAAGTTTGTCATAAATATAGTTAGCAGTCACCGACAGTACTAACGGAAGGATAACATAGTTCGCTAATATAAGAGGAAGTCTGATACTCTCGACTATGCAGTGCTAGCTCGGAAAAAGAACTCTCATCAGCAAGTATGTTCAAACCGACATCATCTAAACTTTTCTGAAGATACTTGAAAAGTGACTTGTGCCCTGTGGAAAAGTAACCGACGTGTTCTCTCTAAAATTTGTCCATGGAAGGATAATTGTCTCTAAAGAACTCAGAATTGTCTATGATCCGTTGAGGCGCATAGTCTTGGCCTAACCAAAAGGCTCTGTTGCGTTCTGTCGTCAGAACGCCGACTTGAACCAATGTGCCGTCGCCTACGTGCATAACAAACCGCCGAGATTTATAAAGGTATTGGTGTCCCCACCGGGATTCGAACCCGGGTCTCCGCCTTGAAAGAGCGGTGTCCTGAACCACTAGACGATGGGGACACGGTGGCGTCTGACAGCGCCACCCGCGATGTAGCGTACGTGGGCGGGCGACGCAAGGCATGACGTCGGGTTGGTCGTCGAAAAGGGCGCGATGCCGCGGGGTTACGGCGCCTTGGCGGCGGCGCGCTGCGCGCGACTCGGGCGGTGGCGGCGACAGCGCGTCGGACCCGGTGGGCGCGTCGGACCCGGTGGGCGCGGCCGGGCGCTCGACCATCTGGGCGCCGGTAATTTCCCGGATCAGCTTGCGGCGGATCGCCTGGGCGAACGACTGGTAGTCGACCGCCGTCATCAGGAAGGCGCGCGGGCCGGCGATCACGTAGTCGGCGTAATAGCGGTCGAGCGTCGGCTCCTCGTTCAGGATCGCGAGGCCGTTGATGGTCACGCCCGCCGCGGCGATCCGGTCGCGGGCCCGGCTGGGCCGCGCGCCCATGTTGGCCCGGCCGTCGCCCGACAGGTCGATCACCTGCCGGCGGCCCTGGTAGGCGTTGCCGGCGATCTCCCGATGGGCGGCGTCGAGCGCGGCGGCGATGCTGGTGCCGCCCGAGCGTACCGTCCGCGGGGCGCGTTCGAGCGCGCCCGCGAACTCGCCGGCGTCGGCGTCGCCGCGCAACAGCGTCCAGGGCACCACCACCGCCTGCCGGTTGGTCGAGGACCATTGCATGAGCGCGACCGCCACGCCGTCCACCGCGCGCAGCGCCGCCAGCACCGCCGGGTCGCGGAAGGCGCTGGCGATCCCCGCATCTGCAGCGCGAACTCCTGCAGGATCGACACTGGAGGAGGCGTCGACCGCGAGCACCAGTTCCAGCTCGACCGCGGTCTGCGCCAGCGGACCTGGGCCGGCCGCTGGCACCGTCTCCGCCCCGGCCGGGCGCGCGCTTGCGAGCGCAGCCCCCAGGAGGCCGCCCGCCAGAACGACAGTGACGCCCGCGGCCGTCCGGGCATGGCGCCCGATCCGCGCGGACCACCCGCGATCGCCGATCATGTTTCGAGTGTACAGGGAATCGCGCGCGGCGGAACGGGTTTGCTTGGGGGCCTCTTCGGGCCGCTCGCCCGACCCCCCGTGCGGACGGGACGCACTTGCCGGGTGGGAGCGGGGTTGTTGGGCGCGCGCGGGGTTCTTAGGATCGCACGATTAAGAGCGGTCTCGACGGCCCCTGCCCGCCGCCGGCGGCTGCCCGCCAACAAAAAATCGCGCGAGCGAGCCTTCACCCATGGAACACCCGAAGTCCGATCCCGCCGCCCCCGGCGCCAGCCGTCATTCCAACAGCGTGCAGGCCGATGCCGATCGCGGCGACAGCCCGGCGGCGCGCCGGAACGCCGGGCGAAACACCGGCAGCCTGCCGCACGCGGCGAGCGCGGAGACCACCGCGCCCGGCCCCGGGTCCGCCGGCAGCAACGAGCTCGCCCCCGGCTATCCAGCCGGCGCTTACCCCACGGTGCGCATGCGCCGCAACCGCTCGACCCGCTGGGTCCGGCGGATGACGGCGGAGACCAAGCTGAACGTCAACGACCTGCTCTGGCCGGTGTTCGTGACCGAAGGCGATAACGTCGAGCAGCCGGTCCCCTCGATGCCGGACGTCCACCGCCGGTCGGTCGACCGGCTGGTCGAGCGGGTGGCGCACGCCAAGGAACTCGGCATCCCAGCGGTCGCGGTGTTCCCGCACATCGAGCCCGACAAGAAGACCCCGGGGTGCGAGGAGGCCTGGAACCCGGACAACCTGGTTTGCCGGGCGGTGCGCGAGATCAAGCGGCAGGTCCCGGACATCGGCGTGATCTGCGACGTCGCGCTGGACCCGTTCAACGCGATGGGCCACGACGGGCTGGTGCAGGACGGCGAGATCCTGAACGACGAGACGGTCGCGGCGCTGATCCGCCAGTCGGTCGTGCAGGCCGAGGCCGGCTGCGACATCGTCGCGCCCAGCGACATGATGGACGGGCGCGTAGGCGCGATCCGCGCCGGCCTCGACCGCGCCGGCTACGCCGACGTCAAGATCATGTCCTACGCCGCCAAGTACGCCAGCGCCTTCTACGGGCCGTTCCGGGACGCGGTCGGCTCGGGCGGGGCGCTGACCGGCGACAAGGCGACCTACCAGATGAACCCGGCCAACACCGACGAGGCGCTGCGCGAGGTCGAACTCGACCTGCAGGAGGGCGCCGACATGGTGATGGTCAAGCCGGGCATGCCCTACCTCGACATCGTCCACCGGGTGAAGCAGGCGTTCCGCGCGCCCACCTTCGTCTACCAGGTGTCCGGCGAGTACGCGATGCTGAAGGCCGCCGCCCAGCAGGGCTGGCTGGACAACGACAAGGTCGCGCTGGAAAGCGTGCTCGCCTTCAAGCGCGCGGGCGCCGACGGCGTGCTGACCTATCTGGCCGTCGAGGTCGCCGAACAGCTCAACAAGGGCTGGTACGACCGGCCCTGAGGGTGGCGGCCTGTCCGCTCGATGGGCCTTTATCGGAGCGTGAGCACGGGCACAGCAGCGGCTCCCCTCTCCCCCACGCGGGAGACTTTCGCACGGCGCGCAGAGACCCGTGTGGGATCCTTCGACACGGACGCCTTCGGCGTCCTACTCAGGATGAAGTTTAAGGGTTTTCAGTATTTTAATATCAACTTCATGGCACGGCAGCTGTCCAAAGGACAGCGTGTCGAAGCACGCCTGACGGCTGCTGAAGCGCCCCTGCAAGGTCTCCCCACGCGGAACAGGGTGAGGGGAACCCTCGCCGTCCGCCGGGGAGTCCACCCTCACCCTCCCACGACCCTTCGGGTCGCGGGCCCCTCCCTCTCCCGTCGAGCTACGGGGTTCTACGGATTTCCCCTTGACGTTGTGGTGCTGCTCTAACTCGGTGGGTTTGTCCACGATTTCTTGGGGTGAGGATGACCGGGATCGGGTATTTCGGCGACCGGCGCCGGGCGGAGGTCGGTGCGGAGCTGGTGGAGCGTGCGGTGCATGGCGGCTCGCTGGTGTTGCGCAAGCTGGGCGGCGATCGGGCTGGGGAGATGCGCTACCAGCGCTTTCTGAGCGCCGAGCAGGTCAGTGTGGAGGAGATGCTGGCCACGGCGTGCGAGCACACCGCCGCGGCGGCGCGCGGCCGGCGGGTGCTGGCGGTGCAGGACACCACGGAAGTCAACTTCGGCCAGCAGCGCCGGCGCCAGCACGATCTGGGGCCGGGCACCGACGGCCGGTCGCCGGCGTTCTTCGTGCACCCGGTGATCGCGGTGGAGCGCGACGCGGATGCGGTGCTGGGCGCGGTGAGCGCGGAGATCTGGACGCGCGCGGCGGACGGCGCGGCCAGCGCGCGGCACACCCGCCCGCAGGCGCAGAAGGAATCGCAGCGCTGGCTGAGCGGCGCGCAGACGGCCGCCGAGCGGCTGGCCGGGGCGGACCAGGTGGTCATGGTGGCCGACCGCGAGGCCGACATCTACACGCCGTTCGCGCGCCGGCCGGCGGGGCTGGATCTGGTGGTCCGGGCGCGCCACGACCGCAAGCTGGGCGACGGCGGGCGCCTGCGGGCGCGCGCGGCGTCCTGGCCGGTGCTGAGCCGGGCGCAGGTCGCGATCGCCCCGCGCACCCCCGGGGCCGACAGCCGGGTGGCGCGGGTCGAGCTGCGCGCCGGTCCGCTCGAGCTGGCGCGGCCGGCGAGCGCGGACCGGGACGTGCCCGCCAGCCTGCGGCTCAACCTGGTGGAGGTGCGCGAGCCCGATCCGCCGCCGGGCAAGCAGGCGGTGTGCTGGCGGCTGCTGACCACGCTGCCGGTCGACACCGCCGAGCAGGCGCTGGAGGTCGCCGACGTCTACCGCCAGCGCTGGCGCATCGAGCAGGTGTTCCGGGCGATGAAGCGTCACGGCGTGCAGCTGGAGCAGGTGCAGGCCGAGCGCCGGGATCACCTGTTCAAGTTGGGCGCGCTCGCGCTGATCGCGGGCGTGCGCACGCTTCAGCTGGTGGACGCCCGGGACGGCTCCGACCGCCCGGCCAGCGACCTGCTGGAGGCCGACCTGCTGCCCCTGGCCGAGGCGATCGGCCGGCGCCTGGAAGGCCGCACCGCGCGCCAGCAGAACCCGCACCCCAAACACTCCCTGGCCTGGCTGTCCTGGATCGTCGCGCGATGCGGCGGCTGGAACTGCTACTACAAACCCCCAGGCCCCAAGACCATGCGCGACGGCTGGGACAAATTCGCAGAACGCCTCAAAGGCTACGCTCAGGCCCTCGACGACCTCCAATCCGCAAATGCGTGAATCCCGTAGCCCGTCGAGGGAGAGGGGAGACGTGTCTGGGGGAGCGGGGTCGGCCGCGACGGCGCCCCCTATCCCACCTCCTGCACGAAGGCGTGGATCGCGCGGTCGTGCCAGGGTTGGGGGTCGCCGCTGGCGTGGAAGCCGACGTGGCCGCCGCCCTGGGTCACGTGCACGCGCAGGTTGGGGTTGTCGATCGCGGCCGCCTGGGCATAGGCGTCGTCCGGGATCCACGGGTCGTCGTCGGCGTGCAGGGCGGCGAGCGGGACCTCCAGTGCCGGCAGGAACTGCAGGCCGGAGCAGCGCCGGTAGTAGTCGCCGGCATCCGTGAAGCCGAAGCGCGGCGCGATGAAGCGGTCGTCGAACTCGCGCACCGTGCGCGCTTCGGCGATCGCCCGGCGCTCGGCGTCGCTGAGCTCGGCCGGCGGCGCGGTCGCCTCGCGCTTCAGCAGGGTCAACAGCCAGCGCAGGTAAAGCCGGTTGCGCGGGGCGTGGAAGCGCTTGGAGGTCGCCTCCAGGTCGATCGGCGCGGAGACGCTGGCCGCCGCGCGCACCGGCAATTCCCGGCCGGCTTCGGCCAGCAGCTTGATCAGCACGTTGCCGCCCAGGGAATAGCCGACCAGGATCAGACCCTGGCGCGCCGCGGCCCGCTCGCGCGACAGCAGCGTGTCCAGGGCTGTGTGCGGATCCTCGCTGCGCCCGCCGTGGTAGTGGCCGCGGCAGTGCGGGCGCGAGGGGTGGCTGCCGCGCAGGTTGAGCCGCAGCACCGGATGGCCGAGCGACAGCCAGAAGCGCGCGCTGGCGCGGACGTAGATCGAATCCTCGCAGCCCGAAAGGCCGTGGATCAGCACCACCAGCGGCCGCTCGCCCAGCCGGTCGCGCGCATGCAACGACGCCGCCAGCTGGTCGCCGCCGGACACCGGCAGCCACAGCCGTTCCCCCGGCCAGGGCGCCAGGTCGATGCGCGGGCGCAGCAGGAAGTTACGCAGCGTCTGCAGGTCCCCGGTCAGCCACGGCGGCCGGGGACGGAAGCGCGGCAGGTCGGGATCCGGTTCGGCGGTCATGGTGATTTCAGGACGGGTGAAGGTTTTTCCCTCTCCTCCACGGGGAAGAGGGGGATTGCGGGGGATGGGGAGGCCGCCGCTAGCCGAACTGGCGCAGGTGTTCGGCCGCCAGGCGGGCGTAGTTCTGCGCGCTATAGGGGATGTAGTCGCGCTCTTCCTGGGTCAGTTCGCGCATCTTCTTGGCCGGGCTGCCGCTCCACAGCTCGCCCGACGGCACGCGCTTGCGCGGGGTCAGGAGCGCGCCCGCGGCGACCATCGCCCCGCCCTCGACCACGGCTTCGTCCATGATCGTGGTGTTCATGCCAACGAAGCCGCCGCTCTCGATCGAACAGGCGTGGATCAGCGCCATGTGGCCGATCGTGACGTCGTCGCCGATGTGGGTCGGCATGCCGCCGCCGGTTTCCAGGTAGCTGCCCGCGGGATCGTGGTTGACGTGGATGACGGTGCCGTCCTGGACGTTGGTGCGCGCGCCGATCCGGATGCGGTTGACGTCGCCGCGCACCACGCAGCCGTACCAGATCGAGCTGCCCGGCCCGATCTCGACGTCGCCGATGACGACGGCCGTGGGCGCGATGAAGGCGTCGTCGGCGATCTTCGGCGTGATGCCGTTGAAGCTCAGGATATGGCCGGTCATGGCGCGTCTCGCTCGTGGCTGTTGGCGATCGGTGAAGCGGCGGACTTTAGGTATGTTTAGGCGCTGGCCAAGAGGGTTCCCTCGCCTCCACTGGGAGGTCAGGGTGAGGAGGTCGCCCGCGCGATCTCCGTGTTGCCCTCCTCACCCTGTCCCTCTCCTCAGACTTGAGGAGAGGGGACCCGCTGCCTTATCGATTTCTACGGGAACATCGGCTGCTGGCCGAGGCCCGTGGTCTCGGCCAAGCCGGTCATTAGGTTCATGTTCTGGATCGCCTGGCCGCTCGAGCCCTTCACCAGGTTGTCGATCGCGCAGATCACGATCGCCCGGCCCGGGATGCGGTCGGCGAAGACGTTCATCACCGCGTAGTTGGAGCCGCGGACGTTGCGCGTCGCCGGGCTTTCGCCGGGCTCCAGCACGCGCACGAACGGCTCGCGCGCGTAGCGTTCGGCGAGCTTGGCGCGCAGGCTGTCGGCGCTTTCGCCCTGGCTCAGGCGGACGTAGCAGCTGACCAGTTCGCCGCGGTTCATCGGCATCAGGTGCGGGGTGAAGGAGACGTGCACCGGCTTGTCCGCCGGCGGCGAGGCCGATCTCCTGCTCCATCTCCGGCGCGTGGCGGTGCTTGGCGACGCCGTAGGGGTGGATGCCCTCGCCCACCTCGGCGAACAACAGCTGCTGGGCGACCTTGCGGCCCGCCCCGGTCGCGCCCGATTTGGCGTCGATCACCACGTCGGAGGCGTCGATCTGCCCCGCCTGGACGATCGGCACCAGGGCGAGCAGGGCCGCGGTCGGATAGCAGCCGGGGCACGCCACCAGCCGGGCGGCCGTCACCGCCTCCCGGTTCAACTCGGTCAACCCGTAGACCGCCTGCTCCTGCAGCTGGAGCGCGCGGTGCGCGTGGCCGTACCACTCGGCGTAGACGTCCGGGTCCCGCAGCCGGAAGTCGGCCGACAGGTCGACCACCTTCAGGTGGTCCGGCATCTGCGCCACGATCTCCTGCGTGGTGCCGTGCGGCAGGCCGCAGAAGGCGACGTCGAGCGACGACCAGTCCGCATCCTCCCACTTCACCAGGTCCGGCAGGTCGAGCCCGCCCAGATGCGGGTAGACCTTGCGCATCGGCTGGCCGGCCTGCTGGTTGGCGGTCAGCACGCGGATCTCGGCGTTCGGGTGGGTCGCCAGCAGGCGCACCAGGTCCGCGCCCGTGTACCCGCTCGCGCCCAGTACGCCGATCTTGAGTTTGTCCGCGGCCATCGTTCGCTCGCTTTTTCGGTTCGGCTGTCCTGCGTGGAACCCGCGTTCTAGCGCAGGCCGGCGGCGTTGGGAAAGGCCCGCACCGGGGGCTGCTAGGGCAAGGTGCTGGAGGGTGGAATCACCTTCCAGCTTAATCTTGCCCTCTCTTCAAGAAGTTAGAGCGACATTCAGCCCGAAGGCCGGTTCGGCCTTCGAGCATGTCGCTCTAAGTGTGCGCCGGACACGAAAACGCCCCGCCGCGGGGTCGGCCGCAGCGGGGCGTCTTGTCCGGGCTTCCCCGGCGCCGGCGGTGACAACCGCGTTAGCGCTTGGAGAACTGGAAGCTGCGGCGGGCCTTCTTGCGGCCGTACTTCTTGCGCTCGACCTTGCGGTCGTCGCGGGTCAGGTAGCCGCCCTGCTTGAGCACCGGCCGCAGCGCCGGCTCGTAGCGGGTCAGGGCCTTCGACAGGCCGTGGCTGACCGCGCCGGCCTGACCGGTCAGGCCGCCGCCGGTGACGGTGATGTAGGCGTCGAACTGGTTGTCGCGCCCGGCCGCGGCCATCGGCTGCATCACCATCATGCGCAGCACCGGGCGGACGAAGTAGGCGCCCAGATCCGCGCCGTTGACGGTGATCTTGCCGCTGCCCGGCTTGATCCAGCAGCGCGCGACCGATTCCTTGCGCTTGCCGGTGGCGTACGACCGGCCGTGGCCGTCGATCTTGGGCTCCGGCAGCGGCGCCTCGCTCTCGCCGGTGCCCGCACCGGTCGCCGCGCCGCTCAACTCGGAGAAGTCGCTCAGGGTCTGTTCTTCTTCCTGCGCCATCGCGATTACGCGCTCCTACGGTTCTTCGGGTTCATCGACCCGATGTCGAGCTGGTGGGGCTGCTGGGCCTCGTGCGGGTGCTCCGGCCCGGCGTAGACGCGCAGGTTCTTCAGCTGCTGGGTGCCCAGCTTGGTCTTCGGCAGCATCCGCTCGACCGCCTTGTAGATCACCCGCTCCGGGTACTGGCCGGACAGGATCTGATCGGCGGTGCGGGACTTGATGCCGCCCGGGTGGTTGGTGTGCCAGTAATAGGTCTTCTGGGTGCGCTTCTTGCCGGTCATGCGCACCTTGTCGGCGTTGACGACGATGACGTTGTCGCCGCAGTCGACGTGCGGGGTGAAGGTCGGCTTGTTCTTGCCCCGCAGGATCATCGCGACGTTGGCGGCGAGCCGCCCGAGCACGACATCCTCGGCGTCGACCACGTGCCAGGTCTTTTCGACCTCGGCCGGCTTGGCGTTGTAGGTCTTCATGATCGTGGATCGCCCGTGGCCAATGGTTGGGTGTTCGGGTGTCTTGCGCCGCGCGCCGGCCGATGGAGCCCTAAATAAATCGGCTCCCACGGGGGCCACGCGCGGCCATGACTGGGCACGGGTTGTAGGCGGCTGTTGCCCGCCTGTCAACATAAAGAAACGGAGGGTTGCGCCAGGAACCGTGCAAAACCAGGGGGTTAGAGAAACGGTACTGGGGTACCCCAGTTTCACCCGTCGCGGTCCGGCGGGATCGAGTAGGTCGAGGTGACGTGCGCCACCGGGCCATCGTCCTCCGCCCCTTCGGCATAGAGGAACACCTCGCCGTAGGCGAGCCGGCGGCCGACCTTGATCATCCGGCAGTCCGCCAGGATCGCCGCCGGTTTCGGGCGGCGCAGGAAGTTGATCGACAGGTTGGTGGTCACCGCGAGTTCCACCCGTCCGATCGCGGAGAGCACGCCCACGTACATCGCGTAGTCCGAGAGCCCCATCATCGCCGGCCCGCTGACCGTGCCGCCCGGGCGCAGGTGCTCGTCGCGGTGCGGCAGGCGCACCCGGCAGGTCCCCTCCCCGATCGCCTCCACGCTCATGCCCATGGCGCGCACCCAGGGCAGCTGGGTGTCGATCAGGTCCTCGAGATCGTCATCCGAAATCCGGCTCATCGCTGGCGTTCCTCCCCTGCGGTGTCTTATGGCATGATCCGAGGAAGACGGAAAAGCCGGCCCTTCGAGCAACATCGATGAAAGCCGAACCGGCTTGCCTCGTGAGTTTTGCTCTAACTTCTTGAAGAGCGGGCAAGATGCTGAAACGTGAGTCCACGTTTCAGCATCTTGCCCGAGGGACCGGCCGCCAGGACACCCGCGGGTCAAAGGAGACGCCGCATGCCCGACGACACCAGCCAGCCGATCCAGAGCGACGACATCGTCCTGCGCCAGGACGATGGCGCGATCGCCCGCGTCATCATGAACCGGCCGAAAGCCTACAATTCGCTCTCGCTCGAGATGATGCGCACGCTCACCCGCACGCTCCAGGAGGTCGGCGAGGACACGACGATCCGCTGTGTCGTGCTGGAGGGCGCCGGCAAAGGCTTCTGCGCCGGCCACGACCTGAAGGAGCTGCGCAGCCGCACCGACCGGGCGTTCTACGAGGAGGTGTTCGACACCTGCTGCCGGCTGATGAACGCGATCACCCGGATGCCCCAGCCGGTGATCGCCAAGGTCCACGGCGTCGCCACCGCCGCCGGCTGCCAGCTGGTCGCGACCTGCGATCTGGCGGTCGCCGCCGACACCGCGCGCCTGTCGACCCCCGGGGTCAACATCGGCCTGTTCTGCTCCACGCCGATGGTGCCGCTGTCGCGCAACGTGCCGCGCAAGCGCGCGATGGAGATGCTGCTGACCGGCGACATGATCAGCGCGCCGGTCGCCGCCGAGTGGGGCCTGATCAACGAAGCGGTCGAGGAGAGCGGGCTGGAAGAGGCGACGCTGAAGTACGCCGAGAAGGTCGCCTCGAAGTCGCCGCACGTGCTCAAGATCGGCAAGCGGGCGTTCTACGAGCAGCTCGACGAGACGCTCGACGCGGCCTACCGCCACACCGCCGAGGTGATGACGCAAAACATGCTGGCCCGCGACGCCGCCGAGGGCATCGACGCCTTCCTGGAGAAGCGCGAGCCGCAGTGGACGGGCGAGTAGCGCGGATACGCGCTGGCACCCCGCCCGGCCGCTTCCCGATCACCTTGCGCTGGGTGCAGCCCTGAAACCTCAGTGCCGGCGCGCGGTCGCGGTGATCTCGACCCGGCAGCCGCCGACCAGCCTCGACACCTCGACGCAAGTGCGCGCCGGGAACTGGCCGTGCGCAAAGAACGCCGCGTAACTGCGGTCGAACGCCGGCATGTCGTCGAGATCGCTCAGGTGGGCGGTCACCCGCACCACCTGGGCGAGCGACAGGTCCAGCCGGCCGAGCAGCGCGTCCAACGCGCTCAGCACCGCCCGCGTCTCGGCCGCGACGTCGCCGATCGCCGCGTGGCCGTCCGGCACGTCGGCGGCAACCAGGCCGCTCACGAACACGTAGCGGTCGTCGATCACGGCGTGGCTGAGCGGCGTGTCGCCGGTGTCGAGGGCGGGGTCGCGCAGATGTTCCATGGTGCGGCGCAGTATGCCACGCCTCTGCCGCCGCCGGAACCTTGTGCGCGCGGGCGTGCGAGGCTATCTCTGCGGCCATGACCCTCAGCCCGAAGCAGACCCAAGCAGCCGTCCAGAACCCCGTCCACGTGATCGGCGGCGGGCTCGCCGGCAGCGAGGCCGCCTGGCAGCTCGCCAACCGCGGCGTGCCGGTGATCCTGCACGAGATGCGCCCCGAGCGGCAGACCGACGCGCACCAGACGGAGGGGCTGGCGGAGCTGGTCTGCTCCAACTCCTTCCGCTCCGACAATCCGGAGACCAACGCGATCGGCCTGCTGCACGAGGAGATGCGCCGCTGCGGCAGCCTGATCCTGGCGGCGGGCGATCAGGCGCGCCTGCCCGCCGGCGGCGCGCTCGCGGTCGACCGGCACGTCTTCTCGGACGCGGTCACCCAGGCGGTGAGCGACCATCCGCTGATCGACGTCCGGCGGGAGGCGATCGACGAGCTGCCGCCGGAAGACTGGGACAGCGTGATCGTCGCCACCGGCCCGCTGACCGCGCCTGGGCTGGCGTCGGCGGTGCAGGCGCTGTCGGGCGCGGAATACCTGGCGTTCTTCGACGCGATCGCGCCGATCGTCTACAAGGAGACGATCGACTTCGACAAGGCCTGGTTCCAGTCGCGCTACGACAAGGACGGCAACGACGGCGCCAAGCACGCGCAAGGCGAAGGCGACTACATCAACTGCCCGTTCGACCAGGCGCAGTACGAGCGCTTCATCGACGGGCTGCTGGCGGCCGAGACCACCAAGTTCCAGACCTGGGAAAAGGACACGCCCTATTTCGAGGGCTGCCTGCCGGTCGAGATCATGGCCGCGCGCGGGCGCGAGACGCTGCGCTTCGGGCCGATGAAGCCGGTCGGGTTGACCGACCCGCGCACCGGCGAGCGGCCCTACGCCGTCCTGCAGCTGCGCCAGGACAACGCGCTGGGGACGCTCTACAACCTGGTCGGCTTCCAGACCAAGATCCGCTACAAGCAGCAGAAGGACATCTTCCGCCTGATCCCGGGGCTGGAGGAAGCGGAGTTCGCGCGCCTGGGCGGGCTGCACCGCAACACCTTCATCAACTCCCCGCAGGTGCTGGACGCGCAACTGCGCCTGAAGGCGGCGCCCCGGATGCGCTTCGCCGGCCAGATCACCGGTGTGGAGGGCTACATCGAAAGCGCCTCGATCGGCCTGCTCGCCGGGCGCTTCGCCGCGGCCGAGCGGCTGGGCGAGCCGCACAGCCCGCCGCCGGAGACGACCGCGCTGGGCGCGCTCCTGACCCACATCACCGGCGGCGGCGATCCCGAGACGTTCCAGCCGATGAACATCAACTTCGGCCTGCTGCCGGAAATCCAGCCGCCGGCCGGCCAGAAGAAGATCAAGCGCAAGGACAAGAAGCCGATGCTGTCCCGCCGCGCGCTGGACGCGCTGGACGCGTGGCTCGGCAGCGATCCGGCGCGAGTGGCGGCGGAGTAAGGCGCCGCCGGCGTGCGCGCACCCGTCATGCGTGCTTCGACACGGCCCTTCGGGCCTGCTCAGCATGACGTTGATTTTTCATGATTCATAATTCGACGTCATCCTGAGCAGCCCGGCGCAGCCGGGCGTGTCGAAGGACGCAGAACGGCTATCCGCCGCCGCCCCAGCGCGCCTAAAACCGCCCGCGCGCGCTCGCCCACAGCAGCTGCCAGGGGCGGCCCGGGGGCGGGGTCTGGACCTTGGGGGCGAAGATGTCGTGGTCGTGCGCGTCCAAGAGGCGTAGGTAGCGGCGGGTGAGCGTCGCCGGCAGCAGGGCCGGCACGGCCGTGCGCGGCGGCTTGGCGGCGCGTGCGCGGTCCAGGTGCTCGCCGGCGCGCCCGGCCATCTCGCGCACCACCGGGCGGATTTCCTTGGGCTGGCGCAGTTCGAACAGGTCGTGCGGGTCGAGCCCGTGGTTCCACGCCAGGTTGCCCGGCAGCATCATCCGCCGCTGGGTGGCGTGGAACGGCACCGCCCGGGCGAGCCCGACCAGGGCGTGCGCGATGCCCACGTGGCGCGCGGCCGTTCGGCTCGCCGCGTCGCGCGCGCCCAGCACCTCGCAGGCCAGCTCGACCAGCGTGCCGGAGGTCTCGGCGGCGTAGCCCTCCAGCTCCTCAAGCGTCGCCGGCGGATCGGTGTCCAGGTCGCGTTCGCGCGCGTCCAGCAAGCGTTCGAACAACTCGCGGGTGAGTTCGTGCCGGCGCACCGCCTCGGACAGCGGCACGGCCACCTGATGCTTGCGCGGCTCGCCCGCGTACAGGCCGTCCAGCGCCTCGCGCCACCACTGGATGCGGATCTGCCCCGCCATCGGCTCGGTCACCACCTCGGCGACCTTGGCGATCTCCAGGTTGAAGGCGTAGAGGGCGAACAGATCCTCGCGCGCACCGCTGGGGGCGAACAGACAGGTCAGGAACCGGTCGTGATCGTTGGCGCGGATCTGCTCGGCGCAGAAGGAGAGCTGGTCGGTATCGGCCATGACACGCCGCGACATAGCCGACCGACCGGCCCCGCGCCAAGCCCGGCCGATCCCGCGGCCGGCGCGGACGGCGCCAAGATTCCGCCGCCGCGCCGGTTAACAAGCGGCCAGTCCTGCCTATGTAGGGAGATAGCGGCGGCCGCCAGCGTGTTCTCGTCCGGCGTCCGTCTTCCACGCGCCCAACGACAACAGCTTGAGGAGGGAGACAAGCGCGATGGCTTTCCAGCTACCCGACCTGCCGTATGCCAAGGACGCGCTCGAGCCGTATATGTCCGCCGAGACGCTCGAGTTCCACCACGACAAGCACCACAACGCCTACGTCACCACGCTCAACAGCCTGATCGAGGGCACCGACCTCGAGAACGAGAGCCTGGAGAACATCGTCAAGAAGACCTACAAGGACGAGTCCCGGGGCAAGATCTTCAACCAGGCCTCGCAGCACTGGAACCACGACCTGTTCTGGCCGTCGATGAAGCCGGGCGGCGGCACCAAGCTGCCGAGCGAGCTCGAGAAGGCGATCAACGACGCCTTCGGCGGTTGGGACCAGTTCCGCGAGACCTTCGTGAACACCAGCGTCGGCCAGTTCGGCTCCGGCTGGGGCTGGCTGGTGCAGGACGGCAGCGGCCAGCTGAAGATCTACGGCACGCCCAACGGCGTGAACCCGCTGTGCTTCGGCGACCACGCGCTGCTCGGCTGCGACGTCTGGGAGCACAGCTACTACATCGACTACCGCAACCGCCGGCCGGACTACGTCAAGGCCTTCCTCGACAACCTGGTCGACTGGGAGACCGTCGCCAGCCGCATGAAGTAAGCGGCCTACGCCAAGACGTCGTCCAACGTTCCAAGAGCCGTCCTGCTGCCAGCAGGGCGGCTCTTTGTGCGTCGGGGAGTTATCAGCGTTCGTTCACCCTAACGGACCCCCTCACGGCCCGGCATCGCAGCGGATCCCCTCTCCGCCCCTGGGAAGAGACTTTTGCACACTCGCCAGGGAGCCGTATGGGATCCTTCGACACGGCCGCCTTCAGCGTCCTACTCAGGATGAAGGTTTAGGTCTGTCAAACACTTACATCTAGCTTTATGCTGAGTAGCCAGCCGCAGGCTGGCGTGTCGAAGCATCCCTGACGGGTGCTGCTGCGCCTTGTGCAAAAGTCTCCACTGGAGGGGGGACCAGTTAGCAGAGGATGATCTCTAGCCGCCGTTACTCCCCACCCGCCGGCAGCTGCGCCACGTCCGGCCCGCGGTCCTTGGCGAGCGCGCTGATCGGCACCAGCGCGATGTTCTTGTCGCCGAGCGTCGGCAGCCAGGCCTTGAGCGCCTGGATCGTCTCGTCGTAGGGATGGCCGATCGCAACCGCGCTGCCGGTCTCCTTCGCGATCCGTTCGGCCTCGGCCAGCTGGGCGCGGATCGCGGCGAGGTCGCGCTGGTTGTCCAGGAACACGTCGCGGGTGGCGTGCGCCACGCCCATTTCCTTGGCGAGCGGACCGGCGACGCTGCTGGCGATCGTCCGGCTGTCCAGGAACATGAGCCCGCGGCGCTTGAGCTCGCCCAGCACGGCGCGCATGCCCGCGCTGTCGCGGGTGAAGGCGCTGCCCATGTGGTTGTTGATCCCGACATAGCCGTCGAAGCGCGACAGCCCCCACTCCAGCCGGGCCAGCAGCTCCGCCCGGTCGAGCGCGCCGCTCAACACCTTCGGACCGGGATCGGTGGCGGTATCGCTCGGCTGCATGGGGACGTGGACCAACAGCTCGTGCCCCGCCGCGCGCGCCGCACGGGTCAGCTCGCCGGGGCTGGGCGCATAGGTCATGAACGCAAGCGTCAGCGGCCCCGGCAGCGCCAGCGTTTCGCGCGCGTTCGACCGGTTGAGGCCGAGGTCGTCGATCACCACGGCGATCTTCGCCACCCCCGGACCCGGCTCCGGGTAGGCCGCCGCGTTGCGCTGCCAGGCCGGCGGCGCTTCGGACGGGTTCTGCGCCGCCTCGGCGGCCTCGGCCTGCCGGCGGCCGTCCGCGACGATCCGATCGGTGATCGCAAGCGCGTGCGTTAGATCTTCCGGGGCGTCGGTCGGCGCCGGATCGGCCGCCTCGGGCGCGTTCGCGTAGCCGCTGGTAGGCGTCCGGCTGGTGGACTGGCCGGTCTCAGCGCCGTTGGACTGGGCCCGATCGCCGACCGTCGGCGCCGGCGTGGGCGGCGCCAGCGTGGGCGGCGCTGGATCGCGTTGCTCGGCGACCTCTACGGCTTCCGGTTCCCCGGCGCCGCCGAGCAACAGTCCGGCGGTGGTCCCGATCGCGGCGCCGGCCACGAACAAGCCGAGCGCAACGGCCACCAGCTGCCGCGCGGTATAGCCGGTCGGCCCGTACTTGCGGGCTTCGCGGGCGATGGCGCGTTGGCGGGCGCGGCTGATCTCGGGCATGGGCGCGGAGCAGGCTCACGGAGTCGGGTACGACAGTCCGCTCAGCCTACCACAGTGCCCTTACGCGCCGTTAACCGTTGGTGCCGGACCGCGCCGCCGGCCGCGGACGGCTCGCGCCGGCGCTCTCGCCCGCCGGCTCCCCGGCCAGGTCGGCCAGGATCGGGCAGTCGGGCCGTTCGTCGCCGTGGCAGCGGCCGATCAGATGTTCCAGCGTGTCGCGCATCGACTGCAGCTCGGCCATCCGGCGATCGATCTCCGCCAGATGCCGGCGGGCGACCGCCTTGACGTCGCCGCTGGCCCGCGCCCGATCCTGCCACAGGGCCAACAGCTCGCTCACCTGCTTGACCGAGAAGCCCAGGTTGCGCGCGCGCTGGATGAACCGCAGCGTCTGCAGTTCCTTGTCGCCGTAGACGCGGTAGCCGGCCGCGCTGCGGTCGGCGGGAGAGATCAGGCCGATGCTCTCGTAATACCGGATCGTCTTGGCCGGCACGCCGGAGCGCTTGGCGACCTCGCCGATGTTCATGCCGACGCCTCCCCAGCCGGCTTGCCTGCGGCTTGCGCGGACCGGCCGGCCGGCGCGGCGCGGTCGGCGACCCGGCCCTGCCGGCGCAGCAGCAGGGAGTTGGTCGCCACCGACACGCTGGACAGCGCCATCGCCGCGCCCGCGATCATCGGGCTCAGCAAGCCGGCCGCGGCCACCGGGATCGCCACGGTGTTGTAGGCGAACGCCCAGAACAGGTTCTGCCGGATCT
Source organism: Rhodovibrio sp. (assembly GCA_034521655.1). Classification (GTDB taxonomy): domain Bacteria; phylum Pseudomonadota; class Alphaproteobacteria; order Kiloniellales; family Rhodovibrionaceae; genus Rhodovibrio. The sequence goes on along the minus strand of JAXHMD010000031.1, from coordinate 42,746 downwards.
TGGAATAGGTGGTGCGCGACAGGTGGATCGCCTCCGCGACCAGCCGCGGGTCGCCGCGCATCAGGGCGATCCCGGCGGTCTTGAGCGCGACGTCGGTGCCCTCGCCCATGGCGATGCCGACGTCCGCGGCCGCCAGCGCCGGGGCGTCGTTGACGCCGTCGCCGACCATGGCGATGACGTGGCCCTGCTGGCGCAGCCGCTCGATCTCGCGTTCCTTGTCCTCCGGCAGCACCTCGGCGATCACCCGGTCGATGCCGACCTGGGCGGCCACGGCCTCCGCCGCCCGGCGGTTGTCGCCGGACAGCAGCGTGACCTCGATGCCCTCGGCCTGCAGGGCGTCCACGGCCGCCGCCACGCCCGGCTTGAGCGCGTCGCCCAGGCCGATCGCGCCCAGGAGCGCCGGGGTGTCGCCGAGCCGGGCGACGTAGACCACCGACCAGCCCTGCCCCTCGAAGCCGTCGGCGATTTCGCCCGCGGGACCGGTGTCGACGCCCTGCTCCGCCATCAGCCGGGCGGAGCCGACCGCAAGCCGCTGGCCGCCGACGGTCGCGAGCACGCCCTTGCCGGCGACGTTCTTGAAGTCCTCCGGCGTGCTCAGCTCCGCGCCGCGGTCTTGGGCGTAGCGCACGATCGCCTCGGCCAGCGGGTGCGAGCTGCCCTGCTGGACGCTGCCGACCAGGCGCAGCAGCTCGCCTTCGTCGGCACTGGCCACGGCACGGGCATCCCGCACCTCCGGCTTGCCTTCGGTCAGGGTGCCGGTCTTGTCGAACACCACCGTGGTCACCGCGCGAGCTTGCTCCAGCGCGCTCGCGTCCTTGATCAGCACGCCGCGCCGGGCGGCCAGGCCGGTGCCCACCATGATCGCCGTGGGCGTGGCGAGGCCGAGCGCGCAGGGGCACGCGATCACCAGCACCGCGACCGCGGCGATCAGCGCGGTCTCCGCGCCGGCGCCCGCCAGCATCCAGCCGGCGAAGGTGGCGATCGCGACCGCGACCACGGCCGGCACGAACACGCTGGCAACCTTGTCGACCAGCCGCTGCACCGGCGGCTTCGACGCCTGGGCGGACTGCACCATGTCGATGATCTTGGACAGCGTCGACTGGCGGCCGACGGCGGTCGCCTCGATGCGCAGCAGGCCGTCGCCGTTGATCGCGCCGCCGATGACGGCGTCACCCGGGCCCTTGCCGACCGGCAGGCTCTCGCCCGTGACCAGGCTCTCGTCGGCCTGGCTCTCGCCCGACAGCACCGTGCCGTCGACCGGGATCCGCTCGCCCGGGCGCACCACCGTGACATCGCCCTGGACCACCTGGTTGGCCGGCACGCTCACGGTTTCGCCGCCGCGCTCGACGCGCGCCTCTTCCGGGCGCAGGCGCATCAGCGCCTGCACGGCCGCGCCCGCGCTGCGGGTCGCCCGGTCCTCCAGGATCCGGCCCAGCAGCACCAGCGTGATCACCGCCGCCGCGGCCTCGAAATAGAGGTGGCCGCCGCCGCCCCAGGCGAACCACTCGCCCACGGGCGCGACGGCGACGTGGTACAGGCTGAGCCCGAACGCGGCCGTGGTGCCGAGCGCGACCAGCGTGTCCATGTTGCCGGAGAAGCGCTTCAGCGCCGGCCAGGCCGCCTTGTAGAAACGCGCGCCGGCGAAGATCTGCACCGGCGCGGCGAGCGCCAGCTGCACCAGCGGCGGCAGGTGACCCGGCAGGCCGACCAGGCCGAAGCCCATCTGCGCCACCAGCGGCAGCGTCAACAGCGCGGACACGGCGAACAGCGCCCACTCCCGCCGGGCCTTCGCCCGCTCGCGCGCGGCCTCGGCGTCGCCGTCGTCCTGAGCGGTCGGGCGCGCGTCGTAGCCGGCGTCCTTGACCGCCCGCGCGAGGCGCTCGGGATCGACCTTCTGGCTCAGGCGCACGCGCGCCTGCTTGTTCGCCAGGTTGACGCTCGCGCCCGCGACACCGGGTACTTGGCTCAACGCCTGCTCCACGGTCGAGACGCAGGACGCGCAGGTCATTCCCTCGATGGCGAGGTCGCAGACCTCCCCGTCCGCCGATGGCGCAGCCGCCGCCGCCGGTTGATCGGCGACGGACGCATCCTGTCCGCGACCGTCATCGCTCGACCCGTCGGCCTCGGGCGGTCGGTCGGCTGGGTCAGCATCCTGCGGCGTCACGCTGAAACCGGCGCGCGCCACCGCGGCCGCCAGCTCGCTCGCCTGCGGCCCGCCGTTCGCTGGAGTGACGGTCGCGAGCGCCCGGGTGTGATCCACCTCGGCCGCCGCGACCTGCGTCCAGCGCCTCCAGTTCGCGCTGCACCTTGGCGGCGCAACCGCCGCAGCTCATGCCGAACACCGGCAGATCGATCTGCGCCGAGTGCGGCTGGTGCGCCGATTTGGCGGTGTAGCCGGCCGCACGCACGGCCCCGAGCAGATCTTCCGGCGCCGGGCTTGCGCCCGCCTCGGCTGTGATCTCCGCCCGGCCGGCCTGATGATCGACCGTCACGGCGGCGACACCCTCGACCGTTTCCAGGGCGCGGCGCGTCTTGTCCGCGCAGCCGCCGCACGACAGCCCGGCGATCTCCAGGACGATCCGGTCGTTTTGCATCGCTGGTACGGGATTTACCATGTCGCCTCGACCCTTTACTTCCGCGTTCTGATCCAGGAGATGGCCCTTCCAGTCACTGGAAGGTCAAGAGGGCGCGACGCGACCGGTCGGGCTTGCTTCCGTGCCCGCGTTCCTGCTGCTATAACGCCGCCGCGTTCCGGCACCGCCGCCGGGACCTCAACGCCGGGCGATAAGTCACTGACATGTTTCTGCTGATCGATAACTACGACAGCTTCACCTACAACCTCTACCACTACCTGGGCGAACTGGGCGCGGAGGTCGAGGTGGTGCGCAACGACGCGCTGACGGCCGACGAGGCGCTCGCCAAGCATCCCCAGGGCATCGTGATCTCGCCCGGCCCGTGCGATCCGGACCGCGCGGGGATCTGCCTGGAACTGATCGACAAGGCCAAGGACAGCGTGCCCATGCTGGGTGTGTGTCTGGGCCATCAGGCGATCGGCCAGGCGTTCGGCGGCAAGATCGGCCGCGCCGAGGTCCCGATGCACGGCAAGGTGAGCGCGATCCGCCACGGCCAGAGCGGCGTGTTCCGCGACCTGCCCACGCCGATGCAGGCGACGCGCTACCATTCCCTGATCGTCGACCGCGACGGCTGGCCGGAGGCCGAGCTGGAGGTCGTCGCCGAGGCGGACGACGGGGTGATCATGGGCTGCCGCCACCGCAGCCGGCCGATCCACGGCGTGCAGTTCCACCCGGAAAGCATCGCGAGCGAGCACGGCCATCACCTGCTGCGGAACTTCCTGGCCGAGGCCGGCCATAACGGCTAGACCGCCCGCACCAAGCGCACCGCCACCTGCCGACACGACGCTTCGAGAAGGACGCGCGCATGACCGGCGACATGACCGACCTGAAAGGCCTGATCGCCACCGTGGCCGGCGGGACGCCGCTGAGCGCGGCGCAGGCCGAGCAGGCGTTCGGCATCATCATGTCGGGCAACGCCACCCCCAGCCAGATGGGCGGCTTCCTGATGGCACTGCGGGTGCGCGGGGAGAGCGTCGACGAGATCACCGGCGCCGCGCGGGCCATGCGCGCCAAGATGAGCACGATCGAGGCGCCGCCCGGGGCGATGGACACCTGCGGCACCGGCGGCGACGGCAAGGGCACCTACAACGTCTCCACCGCCGCGGCGTTCGTGGTCGCCGGCTGCGGCGTGCCGGTCGCCAAGCACGGCAACCGGGCGATGTCCTCCAAGTCCGGTGCCGCCGACGTGCTGACCGCGCTCGGCGTCGAGGTGGAAGCGGCTCCTGAGCTGGTGAAACGCGCGCTGAGCGAGGCCGGCACCTGCTTCCTGCTGGCGCCCCGGCACCACAGCGCGATGCGCCACGTCGGCCCGACGCGCAAGGAACTGGGCACGCGCACGCTGTTCAATCTGCTGGGTCCCCTCTCCAACCCGGCCAAGGTGAAGCGGCAGATGATCGGCGTGTTCTCGCCCGACTGGGTGGAGCCGCTCGCCCGCGTTCTGAAGAACCTGGGGCACGAGCGCGCCTGGGTGGTCCACGGCGCGGACGGGCTGGACGAACTGTCCACCACCGGCAAAAGCCTGGTCGCGGAGTTGAAGGACGGCGAGGTCCGGACCTTCGAGGTCGGGCCGGAGGACGCCGGCTTGCCGCAGGCCAAGCTGGACGACCTGCTGGGCGGCGACGCCGAGCAGAACGCCCGGGTCATGCGCGCCATGCTGGCCGGCGAGCACGGGCCGTTCCGCGACATCGTGGTCTATACCGCCGCGGGCTCCCTCGTCGTCGCCGACAAGGCGCGCGATCTGAAGGAGGGCGTGGAGATGGCGGCCGCGTCGATCGACGGCGGCCATGCGCAGCGGGTGCTCGACCGGCTGGTCGAGATCACCAACGCGGCCCCGCAAGGGAAGGCCCGGGCATGAGCGACGTGCTGACCCGCATCTGCGCCACCACGGCCGAAGAGGTCGCCCGGCGCAAGCGGCAAACCCCGCTCGCCGATTTGGAAGCGCGGGCCCAACGGCAGGATCCGCCGCGCGGCTTCTACCGGGCGCTCAGCGCCGGCGCGGCGCGCGACGGCTTCGGCCTGATCGCGGAGATCAAGAAAGCCTCGCCGTCCAAGGGCCTGATCCGGGAAGATTTCGATCCGCCGTGGATCGCGCGCGCCTACCGCGACGGCGGCGCGTCCTGCCTGTCGGTGCTGACCGACGGGCCGTACTTCCAGGGCGCGGACGCCTACCTGGAGGCGGCGCGCGCGTCCGTCGACCTGCCGGTCTTGCGCAAGGACTTCATGCTGGAGCCCTACCAGATCGTCGAAAGCCGGGCGCTTGGCGCGGACTGCGTGCTGTTGATCCTGGCGGCGCTGTCCGACGCGCAGGCGGCCGAGCTCGAGGACGCCGCGTTGGCGCACGGCATGGACGTGCTCATCGAGGTGCACGGCGCCGAGGAACTCGACCGCGCGCTCCAGCTTAAGAGCCCGTTGATCGGCGTGAATAACCGCAATCTCAAGACGTTGGACGTCGATCTTGAGACGAGTCGCCGGCTCGGCCCGCGGGTGCCCGCTGGTCGCATGATGGTCTGCGAAAGCGGCCTGTTCACCCGCGACGACCTGTTGGGCATGACCGAGTACGGCGCGCGCGCCTTCCTGATCGGGGAGAGCCTGATGCGTCAGCCCGACGTCCGCGAGGCGACCGCCGCCCTGTTCGGCCGGGCGGCGGCCAACGCCGCGGGAGCGGCGCCATGAGCGAGTTCACCCATTTCGACGAGCGCGGCAACGCGCGGATGGTCGACGTCACGGCCAAGGACGAGACCGCGCGCACCGCGACCGCCAAGGCACGCGTCACGATGGCGGAGGAAACCGCCCGCCTGATCCGCGACGGCGGGGTCAAGAAGGGCGACGTGCTCTCGGTCGCGCGGCTCGCCGGGATCATGGGCGCCAAGCGCACGCCCGACCTGATCCCGCTGTGCCATCCCTTGAGCCTGTCCAGCGTCGAGGTCGAACTGGCCCTGGCCGAGGATGCGCCGGCCGTGGAGATCGCCGCGACCTGCAAGATCGCCGGCAAGACCGGCGTGGAGATGGAGGCACTCACCGCCTGCTCGGTCGCCGCGCTCACGGTCTACGACATGTGCAAGGCGGTGGATAAGGCAATGACCATCACCGATCTGCGCGTCACCCACAAATCGGGCGGTAAATCCGGGACTTACGAGGCGGCCTGATGCTCTCGGTCGAGGATGCGCGCGCCCAGATCCTGGCCGTGTTCGCCCCGATGCCGGCGGAAGTCGTGAGTCTCGAGCGCGCGCTCGGCCGGGTCCTGGCAGAAGACGTCACCGCCCGCGTGACCCAGCCGCCGCGCGACGTCTCGGCGATGGACGGCTACGCCGTACGGGCGGAGGATGTCGCGGATGCGCCGGTGACGTTGAAGGTGGTGGGCGACGTGCCGGCCGGCGGCGACTTCGATCGGCCGATCCAGCCCGGCGAGGCCGTGCGGATATTCACCGGCGCGCCGCTGCCCGACGGCGCCGACACCATCGTGATCCAGGAAAACGCGGCGCGCGACGGCGACGCGGTGACGGTCCAGCAAGCCGAACCGGTCGGCCGGTGGGTCCGACCGGCGGGCCTGGACTTCCAGGCCGGCAGCGTCGGGCTGTCGGCCGGGCGCAAACTGAGCGCCCGCGACGTCGGCCTGGCGGCGGCGATGAACCGGCCGTGGCTGTCGGTGCGCCGGAAGCCGCGCGTCGCCGTGCTCGCGACCGGCAACGAGGTCGTGCTGCCGGGCGAGGAGCTGGGGCCGAGCCAGATCGTCAGTTCCAACGGCTACGCCCTGTCGGCGCTGGTGGAAGCCTGCGGCGGCGAGCCGATGCACCTGGGCGTCGCCCCGGACACCCGGGAAGGCCTGCGACAGGCGCTGGCGGGCGCGGCGCAGGCCGACCTGCTGCTCACCAGCGGCGGCGTCAGTGTCGGCGAGCACGACCTGGTGCAGGACGTGCTGCGCGAGATGGGCGCCGACCTCGGCTTTTGGAAGATCGCCATGCGGCCGGGCAAGCCGCTGATGCTGGCCGACCTCAACGGCACGCCGGTGCTTGGCCTGCCGGGCAATCCGGTGTCCGGATTGGTCTGCTCGACCCTGTTCGTGCGCCCGGCGATCGACCGCATGCTGGGCCGCGACGTTCCGGCGGAACCGCGGGTCGCGGCCGTGGCTGGGCGCGACCTGGACGCGAACGGGCCGCGCCAGGACTACATGCGTTGCACGCTGTCGCGCGACGGCGACGGCAACCAGGTGGCCACCCCGTTCGACAAGCAGGACAGTTCCATGCTCAGCCGCCTGGCCCAGGCGGACGCACTGTTGGTTCGGGCGCCGCACGCCCCTGCCCTGTCCGCCGGCGACCGGGTCGAGGTCGTGCCGATCGACGGCGGCCTGTAACTGCCGCGCCAGTGCCGGCCGGCGCCGGCTCTTGGATTGCATCGTGACAATCAAATCGTCTCAGGCGAAAACGGCTTGACGATTCGACGGAACCAAAGTAGAACACGGCGTCGAGTTGATGCTTTGTTCCGCGCCAAACGGTCGCACCCATGGGTTCTCCGCCGATGTGGGCGCTTGCGGGCGCAGCCGTCGGCGTCGCAACGCATGCGATCGTGATCCCGGTGCGACCGGGGACGACCGGCGCGAACAAGGCGCAGCCTCGGGGGGCAAACGGCGAAGCGGATGCCAACATGCTGACGCGCAAACAACACGAACTCCTGCTCTACATCCACAAGCACCTGGGCGAACACGGCGTCTCGCCCTCGTTCGACGAGATGAAAGAGGCGCTCAACCTGAAGTCCAAATCGGGCATTCACCGCCTGATCAGCGGGCTGGAGGAGCGCGGCTTCATCCGCCGCCTGCCGCACCGCGCCCGCGCGCTGGAAGTGCTGCGGCTGCCGGGCGAACCGTCGGCCCAGGGCGAAGCGGCCCAGCAGGTGGCCGGCCAGGGGATTCCGGGCACCGGCGGCCAGGCCGGAAGCAACGTCGTGCAGGCGAATTTCCGCGCGCCCACCGTGCCGGAACCGGGCGCCAGCGCGCAGAGCCTGCACCTCCCGCTGTTCGGCCGGATCGCGGCGGGCACGCCGATCGAGGCGCTGCGCGATGAGAGCGCGTTCGTCGAAATCCCGCCCACGATGGTCGGCGACGGCGAACACTACTGCCTGGAGGTCGAGGGCGACTCCATGATCGAGGCGGGCATCCACGACGGCGACACCGTGGTGATCCGCCGCGGCGAGCAGGCCGACCCAGGCTCGATCGTGGTCGCGCTGGTCGACGGGGAAGAAGCGACCCTGAAGCGGATCCGCCGGCGCGGCTACTCGATCGCGCTCGAGCCCGCGAACGCCGCCTACGAGACCCGCATCTACCCGCCCGAACGGGTCAAGGTCCAAGGCCGTCTGGTCGCGCTGCTGCGCCGCTACCACTGACGCGCACGGCCGCGCGCGTTCGGGCGTGCGCGCCCGGTCGCGCCCGTCGTCCGCAAGGCGATCGACCGGCGGGCGAGCTCGTCGCGCCAGCTCGTCGCGCCAGCTAGTTCCGGGGGCGGCGGCGCACCCAAGGGCGCTTGCCGCGGTGGGCACGCACCGTGTCGACCCGGGGCCCATCGCGCGCCAAGTAGACCGCGTGGGCGCCGTCCCGCCACAGGTCGAAGCGGTCGATCAGCACGCTGGGCCGCGCGCACCGCGTCCGGCGCACCGGCAGGGTCGCGACCACCACGTCCGCGACCCGGCAGTCCTCGGCTAGCGCGCGGCCATCGCGCAGCAGGGCGACCGTGAGGCCGTGTTTGCGGAACAGACAGGCGAGCGGATCGCAGCTGAGCGCGGCACCGGCCGCGGTTCCCCACGGCGGCCAGGTGTGCACCCGTTGGGTGCCCAGCCGGCGCAGCCAGACGTCGCGGCTGAACCGCTCGCGGCGCTGGGTGCTGACCCAGAGATCGCCGTCGGCCGCGCGCACGCCGAACAGGCGGGCGTCGCCGGTGACCAGCACGTCCGGGCGCGGGGTGAGCGGCACGCTGAGGCAACCCGCCGCGATCGCCGCGCAGCCCCAGAGCCGCCAGCGCGTGCGCCAGAGGCACAACCACAGACCGCCCACGACCATCAGCGCGAGGCCGGCCAGGCTGGGCGACGGCAGGACGGCGACCGATCCCGGCCAGCCCGCGACCGCTTCGGCGGTCGCCAGCATGCCGGCCACGCCCCAGCCCATGACGGTCAGGACCGGCCCGTCGAGGCCGAGCGGCATCAGCGCGAAGGCGATCAGCGCCGCCGGCATGATCCAGAGAGCGGTCAGCGGCACGGCCACGAGGTTCGCCGCCAGGCCGTAGAGCGCCAGCCGGTTGAAGTGGAACACCGCGAACGGCCCGGTCGCCAGGATCGCGATCACGCTGGTGAGGGCCACCCCGCCGGCGTAAAGCCCGATCCGTGCGGGAACGCCAAGCGCACTGGTCCGGCCGAAGCTGCGGGTGCGCACGACTTCGTAAGTCGCCACCAGGCCCATGGCCGCGGCGAACGACATCTGGAACGACGCCCCGGTCAGGCTTTCGGGATGCAGCAGCAGCACGACGAAGGCCGCCCAGGCGACCAGGCGCATGGTGAGCGCGCTGCGGTCCAGCGCGACCGCCAGCAGGACGAGGGCCAGCATCAGAAAGGCGCGCTGGGTGGGCACGGTCGCGCCCACCAGCCACAGATAGCAGAAGCCGGCGACGGCCGCGGCGAGCGCCGCCCACTTCTTCGCCTGAACCCGGACCGCCAGCGCCGGCACCAGCGCGATCGCCGCGCGCACGGCGAAGAACACCAGCCCCGCGATCAGGCCGACGTGCAGGCCCGAGATCGCCAACAGGTGGGCCAGGCCCGAATCGCGCATCGCCTGCAGCACGTCGTCCGGGATCGCGCCGCGCTCGCCGGTCATCAGCGCCGCCGCGACCGTGCCCGCGCGCCCCGGGACGGCTTCGCGCACGTGGGCGGCGATGGTCTGCCGGCGTTCCGCCCACCACAGGTCCCAGGCGTTCGGCCCCGCCCCCGGCGCGCGGTCCAGCCGCTCCACCCGGCCGAGCGCGAAGCCGACCGCGCCCAGACGCTCGAAGTACGCCCGGCGGGCGAAGTCGTAGGCGCCGGGTGCCGCCGGTTCGGGCGGCGGCGACAGCACGGCCAGCAGGCGCACCCGGTCGCCGGGCAGAATGTCGGGGGCACCCGCGGACACGGTCACGCGCACGACCTCGGGCGTGTCCCCGGCGTCCAGCCGCGCGACCTCCGGCTCGCCCAGGCGCAGGCGGTGCCCGGTCTCCCGCGGCTCGACCTCGAGCACGGTGGCGTGCAACCGTGCGGGGCCGTGCTCCTGCTGCAGGACCGGGGCCGCGACCAGGTGCGTGCGCAGCTGCGCCGCGCCGAACCCGGCCCCGACGGCGCCCAGGGCGAGCGCGCCCAACATCACCCAGGTGCGCCCGCGCGCCTGCAGCGCGAACAGCGCGGCGAAGCCAACCGCGACCAGACCGATCCAGCCCGGCGGCTCGCTTTTGAGCGCGAAGTAGGCCGCGATGCCGGCGCCGAACCCGACCGGCAGCCAGAGCGCCCAGCGTTCCCGCTCCGCGAGCAGACGCACCTGCAGGGCGAGCCACAGCGACGCCAGCCGGCCGTAAACCGCCGCCGCCCGGCTCTGCCGCCCTGCCCGTGCCGCCGTCCTGTCCCGCACGCCGCCATCCCACCCCGCTTGCACGCGATGGCATGCTAGCAGATGCGCGCGTGCGGTGTATTCACTGATGGCGTCCGGTCGGGCTGGCGTTGCCAGCGTGCGCCCCGTGGCGCGCGCGGCGACGCTGTGCTAAACCCGCGCGCCCGAGACACCGCGTTCCCCCGCCGCGCGCCCGCCCTTGGATCGCTTGCGGCGTTGCGGGGAGCGCCCAGGAAACCACGTCGAGGAGCCCGATGAGCGTCGTCACCCGTTTTGCGCCCTCGCCCACCGGCTATCTGCACATCGGCGGTGCGCGCACGGCGCTGTTCAACTGGCTGTTTGCCCGCCACCACGGCGGATCCTTCCTGCTGCGGATCGAGGACACCGACCGCAAGCGCTCCACGCCGGAGGCGATCCAGGCGATCCTGGATGGCCTGCAATGGCTCGGCCTGGAGTGGGACGCAGCACCGACCTACCAGTCCAAGCGGCTGGAGCGCCACGCCGAGGTCGCCTATCAGCTGCTGGCGGACGGCAACGCCTACCGCTGCTACGCCACGCAGGAAGAGCTGGAGGCGATGCGCGAGCAGGCGCGCAAGGAAGGCCGGCCGATCAAGTACGACGGGCGCTGGCGCGACCGCGATCCGGCGGAGGCGCCGGACGACGTCACGCCGTGCATCCGCATCCGGATGCCGCAGGACGGCAGCACGACCCTGCACGACCGGGTGCAGGGCGAGGTCACGGTCGACCACGCGCAACTCGACGACATGGTGATCCTGCGCCAGGACGGCACGCCGACCTACAACCTCTCGGTCGTGGTGGACGACTACGACATGGGGATCACCCACGTGATCCGCGGCGACGACCACCTGACCAACGCCTTCAAGCAGGCCAAGGTCTACGAACTGCTCGGTTGGGAGCCGCCGGCGTTCGCGCACATCCCGCTGATCCACGGCCCCGACGGCGCCAAGATGTCGAAACGCCACGGCGCCGTCGGCGTGGAGACCTACCGCGACAAGGGCTACCTGCCGGAGGCGATGCGCAACTATCTGCTGCGCCTTGGCTGGGGTCACGGTGATCTGGAGATCGTCTCGACCGAGAAGGCGATCGAGCTGTTCGATCTCGACGGCGTCGGCAAGTCGGCCGCGCGCTTCGACTTCGACAAGCTGGACAACTTCAACGGGCACTACATGCGCCAGGCCGACGACACGCGCCTGACCGACCTCGTGCAGGAACGCCTGGAAGCCGACCTGGAGCGCGAGCTGACCGGCGACGACCGCTCCCGCCTGCTGGCCGGCATGGACGGGCTGAAGCAGCGCGCCAAGACGCTGCAGGATCTGGCTGAAAGCGCGCAGTTCTACGTCCAGCGGCCCAAAAGCCTGACCCCGAAAGCCCAAAAGCAGCTGAACGACGAGGCGCGCGACCGGCTCGCGAAGCTGGCGGCCCGGCTGGATAACGTCTCCAACTGGAACCACGACCTGCTGGAAAGCGAGACCCGCGACTTCGCCGAAGGGCTCGGCCTCGGCCTCGGCAAGGTGGCCCAGCCGCTGCGCGCGGCGCTGACCGGCTCGACCGTCTCGCCCGGCATTTTCGAGGTGATGGAAGTGCTCGGCCGCCAGGAAACGCTCGCCCGCCTCCGGGCGGCGGCGGAAGCGGGCGACGCGGACCCCGACGACGCGGACCCCGACGAGGCGGACTGACCGGCCGGCAGCCGCCGCAGCGAGGGCGCTGGCACGGGCCGGGCGCGTTGATCGCCTACCCTCTAGCTTCTATGCTGCGATGCAGCTAATTTCCGCCCGGAGAGCGGGTACCTACCTCCAACAGTCACACGGAAAGCAGGGCCATGAACGACAGCAAGAGCGCGGCCCAGCAGGCATCCGGTCAGAAGACCGCGACCCTGACTGACCACGAAACCGGCGAGAGCTACGAGCTGCCGATCCTCGACGGCAACATGGGCCCGCGCGTCTACGACGTGCGCAAGCTCTACGCCCAGACCGGCGCGTTCACCTACGACCCCGGCTTCACGTCGACGGCGAGCTGCAAGTCCGACATCACCTTCATCGACGGCGACAAGGGTCAGCTGCTGCACCGCGGCTACACCATCCAGGACCTCGCCGAGAACTGCGACTTCATGGAGGTGTGCTACCTGCTGCTGCACGGCGAGCTGCCGAACTCGTCGAAGAAGACCGAGTTCGAGAACGCCATCACCTACCACACGATGCTGCACGAGCAGATGCTCTACTTCTTCCGCGGCTTCCGCCGCGATGCGCATCCGATGGCGGTGATGGTGGGCGCGGTCGGCGCGCTGTCGGCGTTCTACCACGACTCGACCGACATCACCGATCCGCACCAGCGGATGGTCGCCTCGCACCGGCTGATCGCGAAGATGCCGACGATCGCCGCGATGGCGTACAAGTTCTCGGTCGGCCAGCCGTTCATCTATCCGCGCAACGACCTGAGCTACGCGGAGAATTTCCTCTACATGACCTTCGCCGTGCCGGCGGAGGAGTACGTCGTGTCGCCGACGCTGGCGCGCGCGATGGACCGGATCTTCATCCTGCACGCCGACCACGAGCAGAACGCCTCGACCTCGACGGTGCGGATCGCCGGCTCCTCCGGCGCCAACCCGTTCGCCTGCATCGCGGCCGGCATCGCCTCCCTGTGGGGCCCGGCGCACGGCGGCGCCAACCAGGCGGTGCTGGAGATGCTGCAGCAGATCGGCAGCAAGGACAAGATCCCGGAGTACCTGGAGCGGGCCAAGGACAAGAACGATCCGTTCCGCCTGATGGGCTTCGGCCACCGGGTCTACAAGAACTACGACCCGCGCGCGCAGGTGCTGCGCGAGAGCGCGCACGAGGTGCTGGACGAACTCGGCAAGCGGGACGACCCGCTGCTCGACCTCGCCATGGAGTTGGAGCGGATCGCGCTCTCCGACCCCTACTTCGTCGACAAGAAGCTGTTCCCGAACGTCGACTTCTACTCGGGCATCATCCTGAAGGCGATGGGCTTCCCCTCCTCGATGTTCACCGTGCTGTTCGCGCTTGCCCGCACCGTCGGCTGGGTCGCCCAGTGGAAGGAGATGATCGAGGATCCGGGCCAGAAGATCAGCCGCCCGCGCCAGCTCTACACCGGCTACGGCCCGCGCGAGTTCGTCCCGCAGGACAAGCGCGACTAGGGCTGCGGCGCTCCTGGGCTGTCCAGGAGGTTCCGTCCGCCACCGGGAGAAGGGGGTCGAGGAGTAGGCCGCCGCCCGGATACACCGTGCGCACCTCCTCTCCCTGTCCCTGTCCTCCCATGGAGGAGAGGGGACCCGCGTAAGCGACCGTCAGACCGCTCAGGCATCGGCCGCGTGTCGGCAGGGTGCTATCGTGCGGGGTCGTGCCGAGCGACCCGCCGCTTGGGGGCGCGGGTCCGGTGGATAGCTGCCGACCGGTTAAATCCAGCCTACGCGACGGGTTCGGCCGGCCCGTCACCCCGCCCGATCTCCGCGAGCACGATCCGCGCCGCTTTCCGGCTGGGCGGCTCGCCGAACGCGCCGAGCGCCCGCGCGGCCTCCTCGCAGGCGCCGACGTAGGCAGCCCTGCGGTCGGTATCGTCCAGTAGCGGCCGTAAGGTCTCGGCCAGCTTCGCGGGCGTGCAGTCTTCCTGCAGCATCTCCGGCTGGATCGCGCGGTCCATCACCAGGTTGGGCAGGCTGACGTAGCCTACCCGGATCAGACGACGTGCCAGGAAGGCGGTCAGACGGTTGACCCGGTAGGCGATCACCGCCGGCACCTGCGCCACGGCGAGCTCGACCGCGACCGTGCCTGAAGCCGCGATCGCCGCGTGTGCGGCGGCAAAGGCGGTGTAACGGTTTTCGGCGCCGGTCACGACCGTCACCGGTACGGGCCAGGCGCGCGTCGCTTGCCGGACCCGTCGCTCGACACCGGCCACCGTGGGCAGCACGACGTGCAGGTTCGGCAGGCGCTCGGCCAGTATTGCCACCGTTTCCTCGAACACCGGCAGCAGCCGCTTGACCTCGCTTTTCCGGCTGCCCGGCAGCAGGCAGATCACAGGGGCCGCCGCAGGTATCGTGTGTGCCCTGCGGAAGCCATCGACATCGAACGTCCGCCCGGCCGTCTCCACCACCGGATGGCCGACGAAGGTGGTTGCCAAGCCGTGCTGCTCGAAGATCGGCGGCTCGAACGGCAGCAGGGCCAGCAGATGGTCCAGATAGCCCGCCATCGTCCGGGCCCGCCAGGGCTTCCACGCCCAGACCTGCGGGGCGACGTAATGGATACGCGGGCAACCGATGCCGGCCAGCTTGCGCATCACGCGTAGCGTGAAAGACGGGCTATCGATCGTGACCACGGCGTCCGGCCGAGCGGCGCGCACCGCGGCCACCGTCTGGCGCATCCGGCGCAGAATCTTCGCCAGATGCGGCAATACCTCCGCCAGGCCCATGACCGACAGGTCGCTCATCGGGAACAGGCTCTCCAGGCCTTCCGCCTGCATCCGCTCCCCGCCGACGCCCGCGAAGCGCACCTGGCCTTGCGTCTGGGTCTTGAGCTCCGCCATCAGGCGCGCGCCCAGCTGGTCGCCGGACGGTTCGCCCGCGATCAGGAAGATCAGCGGTCCGCCCGTCCCAGGAGTGCCCGTCATCGAAAGGTCCTTAAGCGTAAGGGCGCGCGGATCCGTCCAGATCGGTCTCGTCGACGCCGTAAAGAAACAGCGACGCTGCGTCGGCCGCGGCGATCGTGTCGTCCGGATCGACCATCACAGCACCACCAGCACTGACGGCGATCCCGCGCAGTCCAGCCGCCCGCGCGCCCTCGACCGTGCGGGTGCCGATCGTCGGCAGGTCGGCGCGCGCGTCCTGCTGCGGCTTCTTGATCTTGACCAGGACGCCGCCGGCACCCGGCCGACGCAGGTCGCCGCAGCGCCGCAGCAACTGGTCGGTGCCCTCGATCGCCTCGACGCCCAGCACCATACCCTGCTGCACGACGACCGCCTGGCCCACGTCCTGTTCGCCCAGCGCCCGGGCGACCGACAGGCCGCGGCGGATATCGCTCATCGCGGCGGCGTCCGGTGCGTGCCGGCCGAGCTTTCCGGCCCCGGCCAACACGTCGGGCAGCACCTCGTGCAGCCCGATCATCCGAAAGCCTTCACGCTCCAGAAGGTCGATCACCGCGCGCAGCAGTCCATCGTCGCCGAGCGCGCGCGTGCCGATGCGCCCGAGGAAGCGCGCGGCCGTCAGATCCGGGCGAATTTCGCCGAACGACGGGCGGCGGACCGGGCCGGCCATAACCAACTCTCCGCAGCCGGCGGTCCGCAGCGCCTTCAGCGTCTGGCCGGCGGCGCCCAGCCGGGTCCAGACGTGCCCGACATCGCCGTCGACGGTCGCGGGATCGGTCTGGCCGTGGAACGCGACCACGAACACCGGCCGGCCCTGGCGCCGGCACTGTTCGACGATTTGCCGCGGCAGCGGCCCGCCGCCGGCGAGAACCCCAAGCTTAGCCGGCATTCCCCGCCTGCGGCTGACACAGCGACCGGCTGGAATCGCTCTGGATGAAATCGATCAGGTCGTCGACGACCTGGACGTCGCCGTAGTTCTGCGCGAGCCGGTCCAGACGCTCGCGGAACGTGCCCTCGCGGCCGTGGAACAGATCCTCGTAGGCGGCCCGGAGCTTCTGAACGTCCGACTTGGCGACCCCGCGCCGCTTCAGGCCGACCAAGTTCAGGCCGTTCAGCCGCGCGCGGTTGCCGGTCACCAAACCGTAGGGAATGACGTCGTTTTCCACCCCGGACATGCCGCCGATCATCGCGCCCGCACCGATACGGCAGAACTGGTGCACAGCGGACAGGCCACCGACAAACGCGTTCGCGCCGACGTGCACATGACCGGCCAGGGTCGCCTGGTTGGCCATGATCACGCCATCGGCGATCCGGCAATCGTGTGCCACGTGGGCGCCGATCATCAGTACGCAGTCCCGCCCGACCGAGGTGACCAGCCGGTCCCCCTCGGTCCCTGGGTTCAGGGTGCAATGCTCCCGGATGACGGTCCCGGCGCCAACCTCCAGCCACGAGGTCTCGCCCTTGAACTTGAGGTCCTGCGGCTTGGTGCCGACCGCGGCGAAGGGATAGACCTGAACCCCGGCGCCCAGCCGGGTATGACCATCCACCACGGCGTGGCTATGGATCACGACACCGGCTTCGAGCACGACGTTCGGCCCGACAACGCTGTAGGGACCCACCGTCACGTCGTCGGCGAGTTCGGCGGCGGGATCAACTAGGGCGGTGGCGTGAATGTCGGACATCAATCATCCATGATCATCGCGGAGAAGGTCGCCTGCGCCACCCGCACGCCGTCGACCTTCGCTTCAGAACGGAACTTCCAGACGTTGCCGCGGTTGCGCACCTTGTCCACATGCACCCGCAGGACATCGCCGGGAAACACCGGCTTGCGGAACCGGGCCTCGTCGACGGTCATGAAATAAACAAGCTTACCCGCGGCTTCCCCCTCCAGCGTCTCGACGACCAGCACGGCCGCCGTCTGGGCCATGGACTCGATGATCAGCACGCCCGGCATCACCGGCTGTCGCGGGAAGTGGCCGGGGAAGAACGGTTCGTTGATGGAGACGTTCTTGACGCCGGTCGCCTTCACGTCCTTCTGGATGTCGACCACCTTGTCGACCATCAGGAAGGGGTAGCGATGCGGGATCATCTCCATGACCCGCATGATATCCGCCGAGGACACCTCCGCGTTGTCCCCCCGTTCCTCACTCATCCTTCGTACCCTTCGTTTTCAGCAGGCGGTGCCAGATCGCAACCAACCTGAAGAACTGCTTCGCCGGCATCGCCGGCGATCCGGCCAAGCGTTCGCCCGGTTGTACGTCGCGCGCCACCCCTGCCTGCGCGGCGATCTGGGCGCCCTTGCCGACGCGCAAATGCCCGTTGAGTCCGGCCTGCCCGCCAACGGCGACGAAATCCTCGACCACCGTGCTGCCGGCTATTCCCACCTGCGCGACCACCACGCAGCCGCGGCCAAGGCGGACGTTGTGCCCGATCTGGACGAGATTATCCAGTTTGCAGCCCGCCCCGATGACCGTATCGGGCCCGGCTCCGCGGTCGATCGTGGTGTTCGCCCCGATCTCGACGTCGTCCTCGACGATCACCCGGCCGAGCTGCGGCACATCCCGGAACGGATAGTCGGACATGTCGAAGCCGAAACCGCGCTGACCGATCCGCACGCCGGGGTGAATGTTGACGCGCGCGCCGATCAGGCAGTGACTGAGCGTCGCGCCGGCCCCAACGACCGTGTCGTCGCCGATGGCGACCCCCGGACCGATCACCGCGTTGGCCCGGATGCGACAGCGCTCGCCGACCAGCGCGCCTGCGCCGATCACCGCACCCGCGTCCACGTCCGTGCCCTCGCCGACCTCGGCGCCTTCGCCGATCCGGGCACCCGGGTCGACCTGACCGCTCGGACCGGCGTCCGGGTGAAACAGCGCAGCGATCGCCGCATAACCGCGATAGGGCGTTTTCGTCAGCAGCAGCGCCATGCCCGCCGGCGCGTCGCCGGCGTGCTCGGGCGCCGTGATGCAGCCGCCGGCCCCGCTGGTCCTGAAGACGTCGATGTAGCTGCGATTGTCCAGGAAACTGAACTCGTCGGCGCCGGCTGCAGACAGCGGGGCCACGCCGGCGAACTGCCGGGTTGGATCGCAGCCTTCAGCGATCCCGGCCCCGGCGCGTTCAGCCAGTTCCTGCAGCGTGAACGGTCCCGCGCGGCGGAAAAAGCGATCGTCGACCATATCCCCGCTTTACTGCTTCAGCGGCGGCACGTCGACAGACGAAAGCTCCGCGTTGAGCCTTTTAAGCGCCCGATCGGTCAGGTCGAGGCGCGGTCGGACGATCACCACGGTCGCCTTGCCCAGAACCATGTCGATGTTCTGCTGCGTGGCAAGGTCGCGGACGATCTGGACGAGTTGGTCCTGGACCTGCCGCATCGCCTGCGAGTAGTTGCGGTCCAGCTGTCGCTTGGAGCGCTGGATCTCCCGCTGCAACTCGGTGACCTGCTCTTCCAGCCGGCGGCGCTTCTGACGGAACGCGTCCTCAGACAACACGTCGCGCTCGCGCGCCAGCCCCTCGTTGGCTTCGCGCAGTTCCCGCTCCCGGCGTTGCAGGTCGGACTGATACTGCTCGCGCTGCTTGTCAATCTGACGCTGGATCGACTGCACCGCTTTGGAATCGCTCATGATCTTCTGCATGTCGATCACCGCGATCCGGATCCCGTTCGTGCTCTGCGGCGGCGCGGCCTCCGGTTGCGCCTCCTGGCCCCCGGGGCTGTCCGTCTGCGCGTCGGTTGTCACTTGGGCGCCAGCGCCGTCGGGCACCAGCGACAAGCCGACCGTGAGCAGTGCGAGCGCCGCCAGGTTTACAGCCTGACGCCTTACCGCTCCCCAGCGCTGTCGGACTTCCACCATCGCGGCCTAGAACGACGTCCCGAAACTGAACTTGAAGATCTGTTCTTCGTCGAAGTCTTCTTTGACCACCGGGTAGCCCAGATCCACTTCCAGCGGCCCGACCGGGGAGTTCCAACTCAAGCCGACACCTACGGACACGCGCGGCGACGAACTCTCCAGGACTTGGTTGGGCGAACTGTCGACACCGAAGCTCGCGCCGACGTCGGTAAAGACGCGGCCGCGTATTGGCAGGTCGCTGCCGAAATTGAACGGGAAGCGGACCTCTGCCGTACCGGCGTAGTAGTTTTGGGCGCCGATCGGATCGCCGGTCGGCGCGTCGCGCGGCGACAAGCCTGAGCCGTCGAAGCCGCGGACCTTGTTGCTGCCGATGAAGAAGCGGTCGTTGATCCGGGTATCCTCTCCGATTCCGAACATGTTGCCGACTTCGCCGCCCAGGTGGATCGACCACTCATCGACGACCGGCTGGTACCAATCCGCGCCGACCACGTTCTTCAGGAAGGTCACGTCGCCGCCGATGCCGGCGAAGGTGTTCTCGGTGAACGCCGTGAAACCTTCCGAGATCATGTTTTCGCGGCTGACGTCCTCGAACTTCAAACGATGGGTCAGCGACGACAGATCGGTCGTGCCTTCGGACTGCTGAATGACGAGCGCCGCGTTGTTGTCCACATTCTCCACCTCCCGGCGGGCGAAGCGGTAGCGCCAGTTCTGCCGCCAGTGGTCGATGATCTCGTAGCCCGTGCGCAAGGCGCCGCCCGTCTCGGTCTCGTCGTAGGTCCGGCTGTCGTTGGAGAGACCGCCGAAGGTATTGTTGTCGCGGCTCGTGCTGGTGCGGAAAAGGTCGAAACCGGCCGAAACGGGTTCGCCCAGGAAGTATGGCTCGGTGAACGCGATATCGTAGCGCTGGCTGGCGCCGGAAAGCGTCAGGTTGACCTGCAGATCCTGACCCTTACCGAGCAGGTTGCGCTCGCGGAGCTGGATCGCGCCGAGCGGCCCGTCGGACGTCGAAAAGCCGGCACCGAACGTCAGGCTGCCGGTCGATTGCTCCTGAACGTCCACGTTGACGACCGTCGCCGCCTCGCCTTCGACGCGTTCGGTAGTGACGTTGACTTCCTTAAAGAAGCCGAGATCCTGAATCCGCTCGCGCGAGCGGCGCAGTTTGGACGCGTTGAAGGCATCGCCCTCGACCAGCTGGAATTCACGCCGGATGACGCGGTCCAGGGTGCGCACGTTGCCGGTGATCTGGATGCGCTCGACGAACACCTTCGGACCTTCCTGGATCTGATAGGTGATGCCGATCGTATCGTTCTCCCGGTCGCGGTTGGTCTGCGGGCGCACCTCGACGAAGGCGTACCCGAGGTCGCCGACCGCCTGTTCCAGGTTGGAGATCGTCTCCTCCACGGCGGACGCGTCGTACCAGTCGCCTTGTTCGGTCGTGACCGCGTCCTGGACTTGCTCGGGTTTGAGGCCTTTGAGCGAACTCGACACGTCGATCTTGCCGAACTTGTATCGATCGCCCTCGCTGACCGTGAAGGTGAGCACGAAGGCCTCGCGGTCCGGGGTCAGCTCGGCCACGGCGCTGCGGACCTCGAATTCGGCGTAGCCCTCACTCAGGTAGAACCGGCGGAGTTGCTCGCGGTCGAACGACAGCCGGTCAGGGTCGTAGGTGTCGTTGGCGCCCAGGATCTTCCACCAGGCGGACTCTTCCGTCGCGATCGCGTCGCGCAGCTCGCCGTCGGAAAACGCCTCGTTACCGACGAAGTTGATCGCCCGGACTTCCGTCTCCGGCCCTTCGTCGACCTCGAACACGAGGTTGACGCGGTTCTGCTCCAGCTCGATCAGCTTGGGCTCGATCTCCGCGCCGTAATAGCCGTTGCGGCGGTAGACCTCGAGCAGCCGGTCGACGTCGTTCTGCACCTTGGTCTGGGTGTAGACCACGCGCGGGCGTAGCTCGACTTCCTGCCGCAGGGTCTTGGTGTCGAGCTCGCTGTTCCCTTCGAACGCGATCCGGTTGATGATCGGGTTTTCCTCGACGTCCACGATCAGCCGATCGCCCTCGCGCGACAGCACGACGTCTTCGAACAGGCCGGTGTCGTAGAGGCTCTTCAGCGAGTCGTTAAGCCGCTGTGCGTCGAACCGGTCACCTGGATCGACCTCCAGGTAGGAGCGCACCGTCGTCGGTTCGATCCGTTGGGTCCCGCGGATCACGATCTCGTCGATCTGGCCGCCGTCGGTGATCGACTGCGCCTGCACGTCCGAGCCCGGCCCCGTTGCCGTGGCTAGGCTGAGCGCGATCGCGGCGACCACCACCGGTGTGGCGACAGCGCGTCCGATCCCCCTGAATGTCCCCCGTCCTGGCACGCGGCCCCCGACTCGTCAGTTCAGAAGTAGGAAAATACCTGGAGTTGCACCAGATCGTTCCAGGTGACGAACAGCATCAGCGTCAATACCAAAGCCAACCCGATGCGGAAACCGTATTCTTGCGCCCGCTCCCCCAGCGGCCGGCCGCGCACGGCTTCGATGGCGTAGAACATCAGGTGTCCGCCGTCGAGCATCGGCACCGGGAACAGGTTGATCAGCCCCAGGTTGATCGACAACACGGCCATGAACCAGACCACGTTGGTCAGCCCGGTGTCCGCCACCTGCCCCGACAATTGCGCGATCCGGATCGGTCCGCCCAGTTCGTCGGTGCTTCGGCTGCCGGCGATGATCTGGCCGACGGCCTGCAGCGTGCCGGTGGTCAGGGCGTAGGTCTCCTCGCCCGCCTGCACAACCGCCCGGAACGGACCGAAGCGCTTGTACTCCATACCCGTGCTGGTCACGCCCAGAAGACCGATGGTGTGTTCGTTGCCGACCGAGTCGGTCACCGTACTGCGTTCCGGCGTCGCGGTGATCTCGACCCGCTCGCCGTCGCGCTGGACCACCATCGTCATGGTCTCGCCCGGCGCCAGGCGCACGATCCGCTGCAGTTCCTCGAAGCGTTCGATCGACTTGCCGTCGAGTTTCACGATCCGGTCGCCCGGCTGCAGCCCCGCCTCGGCGGCGGCGGACTGCTCCCGCACCTGGTCGACCACCGGGGCCGTGTAGGGCTGGCCGCTGATCATGAACAGGCCGGCGAGCACCACGATCGCGAACAGGAAATTGGCGATCGGCCCCGCCGCGACGATCGCCGCGCGCTGGCCCAGGCGCTTGTGCGGGAAGGCGACGGCGCGCTCCGCCGCGCTCATCTGCTGGGCGCCTTCCGCGTCCGGCTGGCTCGCCGCGTTGGCGTCGCCGAACATCTTGACGTAGCCGCCGAGCGGGATGGCGCTGAACTTCCAGCGCGTTCCCGCCTGGTTGGTCCAGCCGAAGATTTCCGGGCCGAAGCCGATCGAGAACACCTCGATCCGCACGCCGTTCCAGCGCGCGATGATGTAGTGACCCCACTCGTGCACGAACACGAGCACCGTCAGCACGACGAGGAAAGGGATCAGGTATTGGAAGAGCAGTTCCATGGATCAGCGACCTGCCGTCTTGCGGGTGGCGGCCCGGCGCCGGGCGATCCGCGGGGATGCCCGCCGCACGGATCAGCCGGCCCGTCGCGCGGTGAAGCGGGAGGCCGCCGCGCGCGCGTCGCGATCGACCTCGAGGACGTCTGCGATCGTCGAGACCTGGCCAGCCGGGAGTTCGGCGAGCACGCTTTCCACCGTACCGGGAATGTCCAGGAAACCGATCCGCCCGCCCAGGAAGGCGTCGACGGCGACCTCGTTTGCAGCATTCAAGATAGTTGGGGCGCAGCCCCCGGTTTGCAAGGCTTTTCGCGCCAGCCCCAAGGCCGGGAAGCGGCGGGAATCCGGCGTCTCGAAGGTCAGCTGCCCGATCTTGGCCAAATCGAGACGGGTCACCGGCGTGCGCATGCGCATCGGCCAGGCGAGCGTGTGCGCGATCGGCGTGCGCATGTCCGGCACGCCCATCTGCGCCAGCACCGAGCCGTCGCGGTAGGCGACCATCGAATGCACGATCGATTGCGGGTGGATCAGCACCTCGATCCGATCTTCGGGGACTTGGAACAGATGGTGCGCCTCGATCAGTTCCAGCCCCTTGTTCATCATCGTCGCCGAATCGACCGACACCTTGGCGCCCATCGCCCAGTTCGGGTGCGCCACCGCCTGCTCCGGGCGGATCGCGTGCAGCGCTTCCGGATCGGTCGTGCGAAACGGGCCGCCTGAGGCGGTCAGGATCAGCTTGTCCACCGTCTCCGGCCGCGCGCCGTCCAGCACCTGGAAGATCGCGTTGTGTTCGCTATCGACCGGCAGCACGGTGGCGCCGTGACGCGCGACCTCGGCGGTGATCAGCGGCCCGGCGCAGACCAGCGTCTCCTTGTTGGCGAGCGCGAGCGTGCCGCCGCGCCGGATCACCGCCAGCGCCGGCTCCAGGCCCGCCGCGCCGACCATCGCGGCCATCGTCCAGTCGACCGGGCGCGCCGCCGCCTCCACGATCGCCTGATGCCCGGCGGCGACTTCGATGTCGGTCCCGAACAGCGCGTCCTTGAGGGCTTCGTAAGCGCTCTCGTCGCCGACCACGGCGAGCCTAGCCCCGGTCGCCCGCGCGGCTTCGGCGAGGGCGTCGACGTTGGTGTTCGCGGTCAGCGCCTCGACGTCGAAGGCGTCGGGATGGCGGCGGATCAGGTCAAGCGTGTTGCCGCCGATCGAGCCGGTGGCGCCCAGCACGCTTACGCTGCGCGGCGCGCCGCCGGCGAACAGGTCGCCCGCCGCATGGCCGGTCATCTCGGCTGGCCCGTCATCAGTCCAAACGCGGTCGTCGCCGGCCATGCCCGTTCCTTCTCAAGCCGTTGCGTCCAGCGCGGTTAAAGAGAGTGCCAGCACGAGGCTGGCCGCGGCCAGCCCGTCAGCCCTGTCCAGCAGCCCGCCGTGCCCGGGGATCAGGCCGCTGGCGTCCTTCGCCCCGACCCGGCGCTTGAGCACCGATTCCAGCAGGTCGCCCGCCTGCGCGACAAGCGCAAGCGCGGCGCCCGCCGTTGTCACGCCGCCCACGCCGGGCAGCCAGGTGGCCCGCGCAAGGTCCGGCTGCCAGGCCGCGATCAGCGCGCTCACGGCCGCCGCGCTGCCGACGCCGCCGGCAAGCCCGGCCCAGGTCTTGTTCGGGCTGATCCGCTTGACCAGCTTGGGGCCGCCGATCGACTTGCCGGCCGCGTAGGCCCCGATGTCCGTCGCCCAGACCACGGCGATCAGCCAGCCGACCAAGAGCAACCCGACGTCCGGCCGGTCGCGCAGTGCCAGAAAGCCGAGGCAGGCCGCCCCCAGGTAGATCACGCCCGCCCCGAGCCACAGTCGGCCCGGCAGGCCAGGTTCCCGACCGACCAGCGCAGGGGCGGCGAGCGCGGCCAGGGCCAGCACCGCCGCCGCGAGGCCCAACTGGCCGAACGCGAACAGCGCGATCCCGCCGCCAACGCCGAGCGCGGCCGTCAGCACGGCGCGGCGCGTGCCGCCGGCGGTCAGGCGCGCCCATTCGAACGCCATGCCGGCGCCGACGGCGATCATCAGAATGTCGGTGAAGGCGCCGCCCAGATAGAGCGCCCCCAGCACCAGCGGTGCCATGACGAGCGCGGAGACGACGCGCGTGCCAAGCCCGCTCACGTCACCTGGAACCGACGGCTGCGCCGTAGCGCCGCTCGCGACGCTGGTATTCCGCGACGGCCCGGCTGATGTCGTCCTTGCCCATGTCGGGCCACAGCTTGTCCAGGAACACCATTTCGGCGTAAGCGCACTGCCACAGCAGGAAATTGCTGATCCGCTGCTCGCCGCTGGTGCGGATCAGCATGTCCGGGTCCGGCATTCCGGCCGTGGACAGCGCCCCGGCGAAGCCGTCCGCGTCGATCGCCTCGGGATCGAGCCGGCCCGCGGCGACCTCGCGCGCCAGGCGGCGCGCGGCCTCGAGGATGTCCTGCCGGCCGCCGTAGTTCAGCGCCAGGGTGAACGTCAGCCGGCGGTTATTGGCCGTGGACGCCTCGGAGTCCGCGAGCAGGCGCTGCAGGTCGGCGGTCAGGCGGGAGCGGTCGCCGATCACCTGGAAGCGCACGTCGTTCTTGTGCAATTCCGCCACCTCGCTCTGCAGGTAGCGGCGCAGCAGCCACATCAGGTCTTCGACTTCGCTCGCCGGGCGCTTCCAGTTCTCAGCGGAAAAGCCGAACACGGTCAGGTACGGCACCCCCAGCTCGCCGACACGCTCGACCACGCGGCGCACCGCCTCGGCGCCCTGGCGGTGACCGGCGGTGCGCGGCTTGCCGCGCGCGTGCGCCCAGCGGCCGTTGCCATCCATGATCACCGCGATGTGCTGGGGCAACGGCTTGTCGGAGATCGGGGACGTGCCATCCATGAGCGGGCTAGACCTGCATCAAGCTCTTGTTCTTTTTGCTCCAGGATCTCGTCGATCTGCTTGATGTGCTCGTCCGTCATCTTCTGCAGCTTCTCGGTGTAACGCTTGTAGTCGTCCTCCGAGATCTCGCCCTCTTTCTGCTGCTTCTTGAGGACGTCCATGCCGTCGCGGCGCACGTTGCGCACGGCGATGCGCGCCTGCTCGGCGTACTTGCTGGCGACCTTGGAGATCTCCTGCCGGCGCTCCTCCGACAGCTGCGGGATCGGCACCCGGATGGTCTGCCCCTCGGCCTGCGGGTTGAGGCCCAGGCCGAAGTCGCGGATCGCCTTCTCGACCGCCGTCGTCAGCGAGCGGTCCCAGACCGTGACGGTGAGCATGCGCGGCTCCGGCGCGTTGACGTGCGCCACCTGGTTGAGCGGCATCTCGCCGCCGTAGGCCTTCACCTTCACCGGCTCCAGCAGGCTGGTGTGCGCGCGCCCGGTGCGCAGGCCCTTGAAGTCGTCCTTCAGGGAACTGAGCGCGCCGTCCATGCGCCGTTGGATGTCGTCGAAGTTCGCCTCGTCCGCCAAGGTTCTAGTCCCCGTGCTTTAAGCGCTGTCTTTCACGATGGTGTATTTGCCGTCCCCGCCTACGACCTGTGCGAAACCGCCCGGCTTTACAATGGAGAACACCAGGATCGGGATGTGGTTCTCCCGGGCGAGCGAGATCGCCGAGTGGTCCATCACGCCCAGGTCGTGGCTGAGGACCTGGAGGTAGGACAGCTCGTCGTACTTGGTGGCACCCGCGGCCTTGTAGGGGTCGTCGGAATAGACGCCGTCGACCTTGGTGCCCTTCAAGAGCGCGTCGCAGCCCATCTCGGAGGCGCGCAGCGCGGCCGCCGTGTCGGTGGTGAAGAAGGGGTTGCCGGTGCCCGCGGCGAAGATCACCACCCGGCCCTTTTCCATGTGCCGGAGCGCCCGGCGGCGGATGTAGGGTTCCGACACCGCCTCCATCGGGATCGCCGACTGCACGCGGGTGGGCACGCCCTGCTGCTCGATCGCGTTCTGCATGGCGAGCGAATTGATCACGGTCGCCAGCATGCCCATGTAGTCGCCGGTCGCCCGGTCCATCCCGGCGGCCGCGCCGGCGACGCCGCGGTAGATGTTGCCGCCGCCGACGACGACGCAGACCTCCACGCCCATGTCGCGCACCGCGGTGATGTCGCGGGCGATGCGGTTCACCGTCTCGCCGCACAAGCCGTACTCCTGCTGGCCCATCAGGGCCTCGCCGGAGATCTTGAGCAACACCCGTTTGTAGCGCGGTTCCACCGCCATGCCGTTGTCGTCCCAACCCGTGTCCGGCGCAGAAGCCCGGCCGTGCGACTCCACGTCCACCGGCCGTGATCCGGGCGCGCGGGGCCGCATCTTAGCCTCAGCACCCGTCGGATCGCGAACCGAAATCCGGTCGCGACCCTTATACGGCGCCGCGCACCGACCCATCGCGCGCGGCTCTAACGCGAAACCGCCCCGCGCGCCCGGCACGCCCCGGTGTCGACCGGGCCGCGCCGAAGCCCAACGCAGGGCGGAAGTCGCCGTACGCCCCGGCGGCTGGCCGGGACGCGCTCGATCGTCGCCGCGTTACGCCGCCGACTGCTCGCCGCCGTCGGCCTGCGTCTCGCCCAGCTGGTAGCGGACCATGCCGGTCACCTTGATCTCGGTGCCGAGGTCCTTGCCCAGCTTGTCGAGCACGTCGCCGACCCGGCTCTCGCCGTCGACCACGAAGGTCTGGTCCAGCAGCGCGTTCTCCTCGTAGAACTTGCGCATCCGGCCCTCGACCATCTTCTCGATGATGTTCTCCGGCTTGCCGCTCTCGCGCGCCTGGTCCTTCAGGACCTGCTTCTCGCGCTCGACCAGCTGGGGATCGATCTGGTCCTGGCTGATCGCCGCCGGGTTCACCGCGGCCACGTGCATGGCGACCTGCTTGGCGGTCGCCTCCAGCTTGTCCGGGCCGGCGCCGGCCTCGAGCGCGACCAGCACGCCGATCTTGCCCTGGTTCGGGGCCAGCTGGTTGTGCACGTAGGCCGCGACCGCGCCCTGTTCGACCGTCATCACCTTGGCGCGGGAGATCTTCATGTTCTCGCCAAGCGCGGCGATCTGCTGGGTCAGCTCGTCCTCGACCTTGCGGCCGGTCGACGGGAAGGTCGCCTGCATCAGGGCGTCGGTCTCGACTTCCGCGTCGTAGGCCAGCTTGGCGAGCTCGCCGACGAACTGCTGGAAGTTCTCGTTGCGGGCGACGAAGTCGGTCTCGCAGTTGACCTCGACGGCCGCGCCCTTGGTGCCCTCGGCGTGCACACCGATCAGGCCCTCGGCGGCGGTGCGGCCGGCCTTCTTGGCGGCCTGCGACAGGCCCTTCTTGCGCAGCCAGTCGACCGCGGCGTCGATGTCGCCGTCGGTGTCGTTCAGCGCCTTCTTGCAGTCCATCATGCCAGCGCCGGTGCGCTCGCGCAGCTGGCGGACCAGGTCGGCCGTGATCTGGGCCATCGTGCGTCTCCGTCTCTTACGATTTCGCGTCTATCGCGTGGGATCAAGCGTAAGCGCCCGGCGCTGCAGCCACGCCGGGACGCCGTGCTATCGCCAGCACGGCGCCCCGGCGGCTGTCGCGCACGGGCGTGTTACAGGGCAAGGCGCGCCGGCGCGTCGTTACGCGGACTTCGCCTGACTTTCGGTCGTCTCCTGGGCGCTCTCGCCGCCCCCGCTCTCGCCAGATGCGCTCTCGCCGGACGGGCTCTCCGCGCCCTGCGTGTCGGCGCCCTGGCTGGCGCCCTCGCCCGCGGCCTCGGCCATCTCGGCCTCTTCCGGGATCTTCTCGCCGGCGTGCGCGGCCGCGCCCGGGTCCTCGCCGGAGCCCTGCATCTCCGCCGAGATGCCGTCGAGCACCGCGTCGCCGACCAGCTCGCAGTACAGCGAGATCGCGCGCAGCGCGTCGTCGTTGCCCGGGATCGGATAGGTGATGCCGTACGGGTCGGAGTTGGAGTCCAAGACCGCCGCGACCGGGATGCCGAGCTTGTTCGCCTCGCTGATCGCGAGGTGCTCCTTATTGGTGTCGATGATGAAGATCAGGTCCGGCAGGCCGCCCATGTCCTTGATGCCGCCCAGCGCGCGCTCCAGCTTGTCGCGCTCGCGGGTCAGGTTGAGCGTTTCCTTCTTGGTCAGGCCGGCGCCGCCCTCGTCCAGGATCTCCTGGACCTGGCGCAGCCGCTTGATCGAGTGGCTGATCGTCTTCCAGTTGGTGAGCATGCCGCCCAGCCAACGGTGGTTGACGTAGTACTGCCCGCAGCGCGCGGCGGCTTCGGCGACGTACTCGCTCGCCTGGCGCTTGGTGCCGACCATCAAGACGCGGCCGCCGTTGGCGACGACGTTGCGCACCGCCTCCAGCGACCGGGACAATAGCGGCACGGTCTGCTGCAGGTCGAGGATGTGGATGTCGTTGCGCTCCCCATAGATGAACGGCTCCATCTTGGGGTTCCAGCGCCGGGTGGTGTGGCCGAAGTGCACGCCAGCTTCCAAGAGCTGGCGCATGGTGAAGGTCGGCAGCGCCATGATGTCTCGTCCTTTTTCCGGTTCGCTCCTCCGCGGGCCGGGGTGCGACCGACCGGCCGGGCTTGAACCCGGCCGCCGGCACCGGAAGCGCGTTCGAGCCGTTGCAACGCCCGCGCCCCTCTTGAGGGAACGCGACCGCGACGACCCCGTGCTGCGGGCCCGCGTGTGAGATGTGCGCGGGTGATAACGCCGCCCGCCCCGGAATGCAAGGGCGCGCCCGCGCCGGCACGCACGCCCCCGCGCGCCGGCTGCCTCGCCCAGCGGTTGGCAAGGCATCGCGGCGGGTCCCCTCTCCCTCGACGGGAGAGGGTCAGGGTGAGGGTGGGACTCCTCGGCAGGCGCCGGGGAGTCCCACCCTCACCCTCCCACGGACCTGCGGTCCGCGGGCCCCGCCCTCTCCCGTCAAGGGCGAGGGGATTTCGCGGGGCCCCTGGCATGGCGCCGACGGCGGAGAACCGGCATCGCGGCGGGTCCCCTCTCCCCTTCACGGGAGAGGGGCAGGGTGAGGGTGGGACTCCTCGGCAGGCGCCGGGGACCTCACCCTCCCACGGACCTTACGGTCCGCGGGCCCCGCCCTCTGCCGTCAAGGGCGAGGGGATTTGGCGGGGCCCCTTGGCATGGCGCCGACGGCGGAGAACCGGCATCGCGGCGGGTTCCCTCTCCCTCGACGGGAGAGGGACAGGGCTCAGGTGGAACTCCTCGGCAGGCGCCGGGGAGTCACCCTCACCCTCCCACGGACCTGCGGTCCGCGGGCCCCGCCCTCTCCCGTCAAGGGAGAGGGGTGGTTGGCGGTGCCGTCGCCAAACGTTTTACTTCCTAACTTCACCGCACCGCCCGCCGGAACATCAAGTTAAAACACGCGCGCACGCCGAGCCCACTTCCCCGCTACTTGGCCGCGACCCCGCGAATGCCGGCGGATCGCCTCCACAATACCCGGGATTTAACCGACGCTTTACCGGTTCGCCCGGATATTTCGTCTGTAAACGCGGGGTGACGGCGCGCGGCGGGCGGTCGCGCGCGCCGGGGGCGAGAGGGAGGCGGGGCGATGGTCGGGCTCGATCACGGGGTGGCGGAGGCCAATTCCTACGCGGACGCCGCGCTCGCGCGCTTGCGCCAGGCGGGCGTGCCCACCACGCCGGACAATTTCGAGATCTTCTACGCCTACGTCGCGCAGGCCAACCGGGAGCTGGTGCGCGCGATCGACGTCCTGATCTCCAACCACCAGCCGTTCACGGCCGAGCGGCTGGACGAGATCCACCGCATCTACTTCACCGCCAAGGGCTGCCCGGGCGCGCAGCTGGCCGAGCTGTCCGACCGGGTGGAGGCGACGCTGCGCGACGCCGCCGCCGAGCTGGGCCAGGTCGCGGACACCACCCACGCCTTCGGCGGCCGGCTGGCGGACCTGCAGGCCGAGGCGCGCCCGCACGCCATCAATTCCGATCACCCGCCCACTGCCGACCACCCGCCCCACGCCGACCACTCGGGCGAAAGCGCGGACGCGCGCGCGGCCGCCCTGCCCCGGCTGGTCGAGCGGCTGATCGCGGAGACCCGGCAGATGGCCGGCCATGCCCGCGCGGTCTCCAGCAACCTGACCCAGCAGCGCCAGCAGATGGAGACCCTGCAGTCCTCGCTCGAGGAGATGCGCACGGCGGCCGAGACCGACCAGCTGACCGGCCTGCCCAACCGCCGGGTGCTGGAGCGCGCGCTGCGCGCTGCGGCGGCGCAGGCGATGGAGGTCGGCCAGGAGGTCTCCGTGGCGATGGTCGACATCGACCACTTCAAGGCGTTCAACGACACCCACGGCCACCTGCTGGGCGACCAGGTGCTGAAGCTGGTGGCGAAGGTGATGCGCGGCGAGCTGCGCGAGGCCGACACGGTGGCCCGCTGGGGCGGCGAGGAGTTCGCCCTGCTGCTCCCCGCGACCGACCTCGAAACCGCGCAGGAGGTCTGCGAGCGGGTGCGCAGCCACCTCGCCGGCCGCCGCCTGACCAACCGCCAGACCGGCCAGACGGTGGGCCGCGTCACCGTCTCCATGGGCCTCGCGTCCTACGCCTACGGCGAACCCCTGGACACCCTCCTCAAACGCGCCGACACCAGCCTCTACGCCGCCAAGAGCGCGGGGCGGAACCGGGTGACGACGGAGGCGGAGGAGACGGCGGGGTTGGTGGGGGTTTGAGGCTTCACTGATCTCCCTCCATCTGGCGCGCCTCTATATCCTCCCGCTCAGCTTCCCGCCGATACGTCTCAGCCAGAGACTTTAAACTGACGCCACATTCAAGTTTCCAAAACCCTTGGCCATTTCGCAAATCCGTCATATCGCTTCGCTAAAACGCGCTCTTGCTCTCCACCGTCACAAACCCCCTTGTTGTAACACCGCGAGCGTTAGACCGGTATGGAGCCCACGACCAATCGAGTCATGAAGTTTCTTCCATACATTCCTACTGCAGGATCCGGCCAAACACTTCCGGAACTATCGTACGGCGCATGCGCCAGTACCTGACCTAATCACGTCCGCAATCTTCTGCGCCCTTTTCATCCGCCTTGTCCCTGACTTCGTTACCCACTCCTTAAGACCCCACGCTCGAACTCACCGCTTTCGCTGAAACCTGGGTATTGTTTTTAAACCGTATAACAAAGATAATGCAGCCTGTGCCCGTCGTTTATCCACGTCTGTTATCGTGACGGCTGAACCATCGTCTTTTTCCTTCCCTTCTGGCAAAAACGCTTCACATAACACATCAACAAAAAACTCCGGATCCCGAACCATGAAGTCATGGAGTTTCAGCCGCCTCTTACCGTAACTCCTTAACGCCGAGAGTACACAGTATTCGCACTTAGCCAATACATCATCCGGCGCATCTAACACTTCAAGGTACTCTAGGTAGCGCTCCCACACGTGAGGCTCAAAGTAAAACTACCTTGTAACGAGTTCTGGCGCCATCGGCCAACGCGACGGCTGCAAAAAACACCTTAACCGCTATCTCCAGTGGAATAGCCGGTCGATCAAACCCCATGCACCACAGCAGTTCGGCTGCACGATCGCCTCCCGAGTAGATCCTCAACATATTGCTCTAAGCCTATTGGCGGTGGTGGATTAAAGGATGTGAACATTCTTCCAAAAATTGTTTAGCAGTAGCGCTCTGTCGCTCGACAAGCTTGATCGTCTCGCTAAGATCAGAGAACGCCGTTAGCCATTCACCAAACTCACAATCCGATAAACTCCCTGACCATGTAAGTTGTTCACCCCATCAAGAATTCGGAACCCGAACTGGTTTTCAGATTCCCGCAATAATCGCTCTCGAAAAAGAACGCCGCACCTCCGGATCACACCTCAGAGACGCCTCCAATAGTTCCAGTACCTGACCTGAACTTGAAATACATGAAACAATCGGTTTCGCGCACATCCCCGCAATGAAACCCCTCCTGCAAGCGCACAATGCGCATCAACACCGGAGTCTGTTGAAAATTTCAGAACGGCCAACCTCCGTGCTTCAAAGACATATTCCTGCTTCCTTTTTAGATCATCGTTTCTATCTCCGATGTCAGGAAGCCATTCTGAAAAAAGCCACAAATGTCTCCGAACAAGGTCAACCGGCTTTATTCGTGAAAGGAGCACCTCAATCTCGCTCAGCACAGATTCCGGTACCGCCCAGGAAGCATTTCGGAACTCTTTATTATTATTCACGAACCGTTCGGATTTCTTCCCAGAAAGCATCTCCTCCACCTTCACTCTCTATCTCGTTCACGGTCTCCCCGAAGCATTCTAACATCCCCCCGCTTTATCATCATCAACCTGTCTAAGAGATGAAAGGATCTTCCGCCACCTTGTACCAGAGGTCCAGCAAGTTTAATCGCCCTGCTAGGGTTCTATTACAGTTCGAACCACACCAGCGCGGTGCCCTGCAAGGTCCGCTGACGCCGTCATATCCCATCCAGATCGGTTTCATCGTCGGATGAGAGACCTGACTCATGTCCCCCAGGAGTAAGCTGCCGATCACATCCCAAGCCACATCCCCGTTTCGCGAAATTAAAGCGTCAATAGCAGCAAACCGAACACTTTCAGGTGCGCGGAAGTGCCCGGGGACCACCATAAAAAGATTTCCCTCAGAGAATTAATTGGCCGGTTTACATATCGCCCTCCCGGATCCAGTTCAGCCAAAGTACACAGAACGTGAGTGACCCTTAGAGATGCCTCTCGCTCCAGGCTAAAAGTTCTAAACCGTAAAGCAGCCCCGTGTGTGAGGGACCCGGTCCCATAAAACCACCTTCTTCAAATAACCCGCCCACCCCACCCGGATCATTCTTTATAAGATTTTCTAGAGCTTCCAAAAAAAAGGTACGGCGCTCCTTCCGCTAAATACCGATGAAGATCACATAACTCCCTATGTACGGCAGCGTCGTTCTGTATTTCCGCGATGCTCTGCAAAATGCTTTCGACGTATTGGGCAGGGTCGTCAACCGCATCGAATCCAGCAACCTCACTTTGATAACGGATCAACAGCAACGTATGCGCTCAACCCCGATTTCAAATGTTCCGCATAACTGGGTCTGGCTCTATCTAATATCCATAGAGCCATTCATCATCAGACCACTCCCGTCCCTTCTGGTTCTTTCCTTTCGAACGCATCGACACACACATCTTTAAACACGTCCATGTCTTTCTTCTGATACAAACCGACCGATGAGTTGAAACACGTCCGCAGGGGCAGGAGCAGACCAAACCGCCCCTATCTTCTGCAACGGCGGGTCTTCCCATTCTGTATAACTCTTTAACGATTGGCGACACTGGTCAATAGTGTTCAACTTCCGCCAATCGTTTTAACGCCACTTGATCTCCTTCCCTTTTATCACTCCATTTACAAGCAAGGAGAGCAGGAACGTAGCCCCTTAGCTGCATCCACGCGCGCCCATTCTGGCACCTCGATATTTGCGTTTGCTTCCTGACGCTGCAAAACAGTGACTTTACAACCACACCTCCACGCCAAGCGTTCGCTGGTTGTTTCATCATATCCTGTAGTCCGAAGTGCGTCAGTGAATTCGGCGCGGGTAGGTCGTCCAAGACTGATATGTTCTCCTGCTACGTACGTGATTGGAAACCTTCTGGTATTATGATCCAATTTCCGTCAGACGAGTGAATTGACGAAGCTCTGCTCTGCTTGCCTTCCGACAAATCACATAGAGACCTGTGAAATTGTTTAGCCATCTGTACATCCCAGGCATCTGTCGCGACAACAGCTGGAGGCTGAGAACTCACCCCAGTCTGGATCGTGCATAGATCAAAACACGCGACCGCAAAACCCCAAAGCTTCTCGGATCGAGTTCCGGCCAACCATTACGGAACGTGGATCTCCACTCAGATATTCTAAAAGCGTTTTCGCCTCGGTTTGGCGTCCAGCAAAGTGGTACCTCTGTAGTCAGCCGGAAACCTTGTGAGACGTGACCACTCGGACCAGGCGTATTCGACACTTACAAGATCACTTTCATGTAGGGCGTTGATATCATGCAGGACAGAGAGCTGGACCGCAGGACATGCTTCTAACCACGCCTGAAGGTTCCTCTCCGTCAATGACTTTTATATCTTTCCAAATCGGAAAAAGTTTTTTCTGTTTTTGTACCCATTCGTCTTTGGTTGACCATTGGTGCGGCGTGACAAATATAAAAGTCACATCGGTACGCGGGACATTTCTCTAACTCGTCAGTTCGTTTCTTGAGGTTTTCGTTGGCTTTACCCTGATAGTCTAAACTAACGGTCAGTTCCCCATGCAGAAAAACCAAGGAGCGTACCGATGGGCCTTACGGTTTTTTACCCAACCATCATAGCCGGGAAGCCAGACGGATGCGCCAGACGGAAAAACGTATTTCGTCAGGATCTACACTAGCACATATCAACTGTTTCAAGAGCGCAGGGGAAATCCGCTTACGACCAGCGGGGTCTAACAGCCCAGTTTTTTATCTGTTCAAGCTCGATTAAACGCATGGCATGTTCTTCTCACAAAATTCTAGACATCCTGCACCACAACCCCCGGGATGCTCTTCAAGGCCTGGCGCGCGTTCGGCGATAGCTTATAGCTGTCCGGGAGTTCCATCTCAACCTCTTCGCCGTGGTCGAGGTCGAGGACGACGGAGACCTTGCCGCGGCCCCTGCCCTCGCGCGCCAGGATGGACTTCAGGTGCGGCAGCGGGTCGGGGGACTGGAGGTAGACGCGCAGGCCGGCGGCCGCGTTGGCGGCGGCCTGGTCGAGGTCCTCGATCTCCTGGGCGGTGAAGCGGACGTCGTCGCCCCCGTTCCCATTTGAAGAGCCCACTTGCACCTCGAGGGTCAGCAGGACCGGCTGGCCGGCGACCAGCAGGTCGCGGGTCTTGTTCAGCACCTCCGAGAACACCCAGACCTCGTAGACCCCGGACTGGTCGGAGACCGACAGGATGGCGAACTTGTTGCCGGTCTTGGCGCGGCGTTCCTGCTTGCCGGCGACGATCCCGGCGGCCTTCTTGCGGCCCGGTTCGACCTTCATCAGCTTGGGGATGTCGGCGAACTTCGCCACCCGCAGGCGCTGCAGCGTCTGGCCGTAGCTGTCCAGCGGGTGGGCGGAGAGGTAGAAGCCGATGGCGTCGAACTCGGTGCGCAGGCGCTCCATCGCCGGCCAGTCGTCGACCCGCGGCAGCGACAGGCGCGGCGCTTCCTGCGCGCCGCCGCCCCCGCCGCCGAACAGCGAGACCTGGTTGGAGTTGCGCTCGCTCGCCGCCACCGCCGCGTGCCGGACAACCGTGTCGGCGGCCTTGTAGACCTGCTGGCGGTTCGGGTTGATCTGGTCGAACGCGCCCGCGCAGGCGAGCTGTTCGATCTGGCGCTTGTTGATCTGCTTGCTGTCGAGCCGCTGGGCGAGGTCCGCCAGGTCGCGGAACGCGCCGTTCGCCTCGCGCTCGGCGACCAGCCCGTCCATCGCCGCGTGGCCGACGTTGCGCAGGGCGGCGAGCGCGTAGCGGATGCCCAGCTGCGTCGCGCCGTCCTCGCCTACGTATTCCTCGGTGTCGAAGTCGGGCCGGGAGCGGTTGACGTCGGGGCCGAACAGGCGCACGCCCATCCGGTTCAGCTCCTGCCGGAAGACGTTCAGCTTGTCGGTGTTGGCCATTTCGTAGGTCATGGTCGCGGCCATGAACTCGACCGGATAGTTCGCCTTCAGATACGCGGTCTGGTAGGCGACCATGGCGTAGGCTGCGGCGTGCGACTTGTTGAAGCCGTAGCCGGCGAACTTGGCGATCTGGTCGAAGATGGCGCTGGCGTTCTTTTGCGCGACACCGCGCGCCTTCGCGCCCTCGACGAACTTCTCGCGCTGGGCGTCCATCTCCGCCTGGATCTTCTTGCCCATCGCCCGGCGCAGCAGGTCGGCCTCGCCCAGGGAATAGCCCGCCAGCTCCTGGGCGGCCTGCATGACCTGCTCCTGGTAGATCATGATGCCGAAGGTCTCCTCCAGGACGCCCTGCAGGCCCTCGTGCAGGTAGTCGACCTTCTCCTCGCCGTGCTTGCGGGCGATGTAGGAGGGGATGTTGTCCATCGGCCCCGGGCGGTAGAGCGCGACGACGGCGATCACGTCCTCGAACCGGTCGGGCCGCAGGCGCTTGAGCACGTCGCGCATGCCCTGGGATTCCAGCTGGAACACGCCGACCGTGGCGCCGGAGGCCAGCAGGTCGAAGGTCGGCTGGTCCTGGAGCGGCAGGTTGGACAGGTCGGGCGGGTCGATCCCGCGCTTCTGGATCAGCTCGCAGGCGGTCTGCAGGACGGTCAGGGTCTTGAGGCCGAGGAAGTCGAACTTGACCAGGCCGGCCTTCTCGACGTCCTTCATGTTGAACTGCGTGACCGGCATCTCCGAGCGCGGATCGCGGTAGAGCGGGATCAGCTCGTCGAGCCGCCGGTCGCCGATCACCACGCCCGCGGCGTGGGTGGAGGCGTGGCGGTACAGCCCCTCCAGCTTGAGCGCGACGTCCAGCAGGCGCGCCACCGTCTCGTCGCTGTCGCGCTGCTCCTGGAGCATCGGCTCGCCGTCGATCGCCTCCTTGAGGGTGGTCGGCTGGGCCGGGTTGTTCGGGATCAGCTTGGAGATCTTGTCGACCTGGCCGTAGGGCATCTGCAAGACGCGCCCGACGTCGCGCACCACCGCGCGCGCCTGCAGTTTCCCGAAGGTGATGATCTGGGCGACCTTGTCGTGGCCGTACTTCTGCTGGACGTAGGCGATCACCTCGTCCCGGCGGTCCTGGCAGAAGTCGACGTCGAAGTCCGGCATGGACACGCGCTCGGGGTTCAGGAACCGCTCGAACAGCAGGTTCCAGCGCAACGGGTCCAGGTCGGTGATGGTCAGCCCCCAGGCGACGACCGAACCCGCGCCCGAGCCGCGGCCGGGGCCGACCGGGATGTCGTGGGTCTTCGCCCACTGGATGAAGTCGGCGACGATCAGGAAGTAGCCCGGAAAGCCCATCCGCTCGATCACGCTGAGCTCGTGCTCCAGGCGCTGCCAGTAGGGGTGCGCGATCCGCTCCCGCTCGGCCGCGTCCGCCTCGTCGCCGGTGAAGACGGCCGTCTCCAGGCGCTTGCGCAAGCCGTCCTCGGACTGCGCGCGCAGCTCCTCCGCCTCGCTGCGGCCGCCTTGGGTCTTGTAGGGCGGCAGCATCGGCTCGACCGGCTCGGGGAAGTAGGCGCAGCGCCGGGCGATCGTGAGCGTGTTGTCGACCGCTTCGGGCAGGTCGGCGAACAGCTCGCGCATCTCCTGGGCCGACTTGAAGTAGTGCTCGGCCGTCAGCTGGCGGCGGTTCTCCTGGCTGACGTAGGCGCCCTCGGCGATGCACAGGAGCGCGTCGTGCGCCTCGTGCATGTCGCGGGTCGGGAAGAACGGCTCGTTGGTCGCGACCAGCGGCACGTCGCGGTCGTAGGCGAGCTCGATCAGCCCGTCCTCGCACGCGTCCTCCTCGGCCAGGTCGTGGCGCTGCAGCTCGACGTAGAGGCGGTCCGGGAACGCGGCGGCGAGCCGGTCCAGCAGCTCGCCCGCGGCCTCCGCCTTGCCGTCGCGCAGCAGCCGGCCGACCGGACCGTCCGCCCCGCCGGTGAGGCAGATCAGGTCGTCCGCGTGGTCCTCCAGCTGCGCCCACTCGATGTGCGGCAGCTCGCCCGGCTCGGTCTGCAGGTGGGCGGCGGAGGCGAGCTTGATCAGGTTCTGATAGCCGGCCTGCGATTGGGCCAGCAGCACGATCGGTTCGGGCGCTGGCTTGTGGCCGCTCTGCGCGCTCTGGCCGCTCTGGCCGCTTTGGCCGCTCGGGCCGCTCTGGCCGGCGGGATCGGCGTCCGCGCGCGCCAGGTTCAGCTGGCAGCCGGGGATCGGCTGCACGCCCTGCTTGATCGCCGCCTGGGCGAACTGCAGGGCGCCGAACAGGTTGTTGGTGTCGGTCATCGCGACCGCCGGCATCCCCTGCTCGGCGGCGAGCTGGACCAGCTTGTCCAGCTTGATCGCCCCTTCCGACAGCGAATAGGCGGAGTGAACGCGCAGGTGGACGAAATCGGCGTGGGTCATGGGCGCGAGTGTGCCACCGAGCGGCGAGTCGGCGCCACGGCACGATCTGTGGATAACACGCGCCCGCGGCGGGTCCCCTCTCCCTGGACGGAGACTTTCGCACGGCAGCTTCGATGACCGTCAGGCGTCCTTCGACACGGCCGCTAACGCGGCCTGCTCAGGATGACGTCAGAATTTGTAAAGTTTCGACAATATCAACAGCTTAAAAAAACCGGCGTCATCCTGAGCAGCCGACCGGAGGTCGGCGTGTCGAAGGACGTCCGACGTGTATAGCAACCATGGTTCAAAAGTCTCCTTGGGGGGGAGAGGAACAGGGTGAGGGTGAAACTCCCGGCGCGCGCCGGGGAATCCCACCCTCACCCTCCCACGCCCTTCGGGCGCGGGCCCCTCCCTCTCCCGTCAAGGGAGAGGGGATTGGCACGGCGGCCCGCGCCCGACGACCATGACGCCTTCCGCGGGTGAGGACAGGGTGAGGGGGACTCATCGGAACCGAAACCCGCACTCACCTCCCCGCCGGGCGGGGTCCCCCTCTCCCGCCATCGGCGGTCCGCGGGAGAGGGACAGGGTGAGGGGGGCTCCTGGGCGCGCGCCGGGGAATCGTACCCTTATTTGCCCGCGCCCTTACGCATCCACCAGCACCCCGTCTTCGAGCCGCAGGGTGCGGTCCATCTGGCCCGCGAGTTCCAGGTTGTGGGTGGCGAGCAGCGCGGCCACGCCGGCTTCGCGCACGATCTTGGTCAGCGCGTCGAACACGCGCGCGCTGGTCGTGGGGTCGAGGTTGCCGGTCGGCTCGTCGGCCAGCAGGACGGACGGGCGGTTGGCGAGCGCGCGGGCGATCGCCACGCGCTGCTGCTCGCCGCCGGAGAGCTCGGCCGGGCGATGGTCCATCCGCTCGGCGAGGCCGACCAGCTCCAGGAGCTCGCCCGCCCGGGTGCGCGCGGCCTTGCGGGCGGTGCCGGCGATCATCTGCGGCAGGACGACGTTCTCGCGCGCGGAGAACTCGGGCAGCAGGTGGTGGTGCTGGTAGACGAAGCCGATCGCCGCCCGGCGCACCCGGGTACGCTCGCCGTCGCCCGCGCGGGAGACGTCCTGGCCCTGCACGACGACTTGGCCGGCGTCCGGGCGCTCCAGCAGGCCCGCGATGTGCATCAGGGTCGACTTGCCGGAGCCCGACGGCCCCACGAGCGCCACCATCTCCCCGCCGGTGACGGAGAGCGCGGCGCCGTTCAGGACGTGCAGGTCGCTGCGGCCCTGGTGGAAGGTCTTGCGCAGCTCCTTGAGCGCTAGCGCCGCCTCACCCTGAGTCCCCTCACTCATAGCCCCCTCACTCATACCGGAGCGCCTCCACCGGATCGAGGCGCGCGGCGCGCCAGGAGGGATAGAGCGTGGCCAGCAGCGACAGGACGAGCGACATCGCCACCACGGTCGCGACCTCGCCCGGGTCGACCTTGGAGGGCAGGTTGGAGAGGAAGTAGATCTCGGCCGCGAACAGTTCGGTGCCGGTCAGGTTCTCCAGCCAGCCGCGGATGGTCTCGATGTTCTGCGCGAACGCGAGGCCGAGGGCGAAGCCGGCGGCGGTGCCGACCACCCCGATCGCCGCGCCCGAGATCAGGAAGATCCGCATGATCATGCCGCGCGTGGCGCCCATGGTGCGCAGGATCGCGATGTCCGGGCCCTTGTCCTTCACCAGCATGATCTGGCCGGAGATGATGTTGAAGGCCGCCACCACGATGATCAGCGTCAGGATCAGGAACATCACGTTCCGCTCGACCTGGATGGCGTTGAAGAAGCTGGCGTTGGCGCGCTGCCAGTCGACCGTGCGGTAGCCCGAGCCCAGCATTTGGCTGATCTGCGCGCGCACCTGGTCGACGTCGTCCGGGTTTTGGACGAACATCTCGATCGCGTTGACGCCCTCGCCGGTGCGGAAGAACTGCTGCGCCTTGTCGAGCGGCAGGTAGACGAACGAGCTGTCGTACTCGTACATCCCGACCTCGAACAGGCCGGCGATCTCAAAGCTCTTCACCCGCGGCACGGTGCCCATCACGGTGGTGTTGCCGCGCGGGGAGACCAGCGTGATCTGGTCGCCCACGCTCAAGCCCAGCTTGGTCGCCAGCCGCCGGCCGACCAGCGCGCCCTTCTCGCCGAACGCCTCCGCGCTGCCGGATGTCACGTTGTCGGCCAGGATGTCGCGTTCCAGCAGGTCCTCCGCCGCCATGCCGCGCACCACCGCGCCCGAGGCCTCGCCCCGGTTGGTCACCATGACCTGGCCCTGCACCTGCGGATGCGCGCGGGTCACCCGGTCGATCGAGGCGAGGCGCGTGGCGAGGTCGTCGTAGCCGGTGATCTCGCCGCCGTTGGCGTAGACGGTGATGTGCCCGTTGACGCCCAGGATCCGGTCCAGCAGTTCGGCGCGGAAGCCGTTCATCACCGACATCACGATGATCAGCGTCGCCACGCCGAGCGCGATGCCGAGCAGCGAGAACCCGGCGATCACCGAGATGAAGCCTTCCTTCCTGCGCGCGCGCAGATAGCGGAAGGCGACCGTGCGTTCGAATGCCCCGAAGATCATGAAAGCGGCTTGCGCGCCCTACCCCGCCAGCTTGGCGAGCGCGGCGTCGGGCGACAGCTCGTGGCGCTCGCCGGTCGCGCGGTGCTTCAGCTCGACCGTGCCGGCCTTCAGGCCCTTCGGCCCGACGATCAGCTGCCAGGGCAGCCCGATCAGGTCCATCTGGGCGAACTTGGCGCCCGGGCTGTCGTCGGTGTCGTCGTGCAGCACGCTGACGCCGGCCTGCTCCAGCTTCGCCTCCAACTCGGCGCACGCCTGCCGGCAGGCCTCGTCGCCGGCGCGCAGGTTGATCAGGCCGACCTTGAAGGGGGCCACGCTCTCCGGCCAGACGATGCCGGCCTCGTCGTGGAACGCCTCGATCAGGCCGCCCACCAGGCGCGACACGCCCACGCCGTAGGAGCCCATGTGCACCGGCACGCTCTGCCCCTCCTTGGTGGACACGGTCGCCTCCAAGGGCTCGGAGTACTTGGTGCCGAAGTAGAAGATGTGGCCGACCTCGATGCCGCGGCGCTGCACGCGCTTGTCCTCGGGCACCTGGCGCTCGAACTCGGCGGAATCGTGCATGTCGTCGGTGCGGGCGTACTGGCTCGTCCAGTAGTCGACGATCGGCTTGATCTGATCGTCGTCGTCCAGGTCGATGTTCTGCCCCAGCACGTCGTAGTCGAGCAGGTCCTTGTGGGTGAAGATCTCGGTCTCGCCCGTGTCGGCCAGGATGACGAACTCGTGGGACATGTTGCCGCCGATCGGGCCGGTCTCCGCCTCCATCGGCACCGCCTTCAGGCCCATCCGCGCGAAGGTGCGCAGGTAGGTGACGAACTGCCGGCGGTAGGCGCGGAACGCGCTTTCCTGGTCCAGGTCGAAGGAATAGGCGTCCTTCATCAGGAACTCGCGCCCGCGCATCACGCCAAACCGGGGCCGCACCTCGTCGCGGAACTTCCACTGGATGTGGTAGAGCATCGCCGGCACGTCGCGGTAGCTCTTGGCGCCCGCGCGGAAGATCTCGGTGATCAGCTCCTCGTTGGTCGGCCCGTACAGCATCTCCCGGCCGTGCCGGTCCTTAAACCGCAGCATCTCCTTGCCGTAGTCCTCGTAGCGCCCGGACTGGCGCCACAGGTCGGAGGACTGGATGGTCGGCATCAGCAGTTCGTTGGCGCCGGCGCGGTCCTGCTCCTCGCGGACGATCTGCTCGATGTTTTGCAGCACCGCGTTGCCGAGCGGCAGCCAGGAATAGATGCCGGCCGCGCCCTGGCGGATCATGCCGGCGCGCAGCATCAGGCGGTGCGAGACGATCTCCGCTTCCGCGGGGTTTTCCTTCAGCGTGGGCAGGAAGTAACGCGACAGACGCATGACGGGCCTTCGTCCGGGAGCGAGCGGTGTGGGGTTGCAGGCGTGCGCGTCCGGCTGGCCGCATATGGCTGCCGCGCCGTCTGCGCGCGCGGACTGTAGGTGAGCGCCCGGGCGGTGTCCATGCTTGGGCGGGTGCGCGGGTTGGCTGCGGTGGGGGCGCGTCCACCAAAGTTATCCCCCTCTTCCACTGGGAGGAGGGGCTAGGGGAGGAGGTTGCCCGCGGCGCCTGAGATGACGTGCTCACCTCCTCTCCCTAACCCGCTCCCAGTGGAGAGACTTTTGCAGGGGCGCAAGCACTCGCGTGGGATCCTTCGACACAGACTGTCCTTCGGACAGTCCTGCTCAGCATGAAGTTGGTATTAAATCACTCAGAATTCGCATCTAGCTTCATGCCTGAGCAGCCAGCCGCAGGCTGGCCGTGTCGAAGCGACGACCGACACGGCTGATCGAAGTGCCGCGCGTGCAAAACGTCTCGTCCAGTGGAGGAGAGGGAACGAGTTCCCGCCACCCTCAAACACAAAACGGCCCCGGCCGGCTGTACGCCGAACCGGGGCCGCGAACGCGGCGTGCCGGGGCGGAAGCCCGCCTAGAGCAAAATCGGGCAAGGTGGAATCACCTTGCT
>JAXHMD010000030.1:0-18098 GCA_034521655.1 Rhodovibrio sp. | reverse complement strand
GTTGCGAGCCGCCCGCCAGCCCCAGCGCCCCCGGCCCCAGCGCCCCCGACGGCTTCCGCCTGGGCCTGCCCAAGCCCAGCAAGCCCAGCAAGCCCGCCAAGCACCCCGACGACCCCGACGAACCCGACGCGCCGGAACCGGCTTAGCGGCGATCGAGACGGACCGCGCCGTTTGACGGAAGGGTAGGCCGTGTTGGCCGATCAAGCATTTGCCGGAAGCGTTATCGGGCTGGGTTTACGCCGATCGCTTTGTCAGCGGCGGATCTGGTGTCTCTTGTCGGAGTACCGGTAGCACCAGCCGTAGTTCTCGTATCGCGGTGGACAGCGCCCTTTGCTGTCCGGCGGCACCTTACTGATCACGCAGAGACGGCGGTGGATCTCGATGCAGCAACGACCGTCGCGCTTGGCCACGCAAGACGCCGCCGAACGCTGAGATCGCCCCCCAGGTTGATGACGTCACCGCCAACGAACGCATCCTTACCGGTGCCGATCCGGGTGCTGGCGTTGCCGCGCCCGGCATCTGTATACACATCGCCGCCCACGCCAGCATCCACGTCGCTGCGGTTGGTCGTCCCGATCGAGGTTTCCGCGGACCCGCCGCTGGACCGCGTCGTGACATCACCGCCGACGTAGGCATCGACGT
Organism: Rhodovibrio sp.; assembly: GCA_034521655.1. Lineage (GTDB taxonomy): Bacteria > Pseudomonadota > Alphaproteobacteria > Kiloniellales > Rhodovibrionaceae > Rhodovibrio. The sequence goes on along the minus strand of JAXHMD010000030.1, from coordinate 17,456 downwards.
CGCCACCAGAACTGACACCGATATCCGTGCGCGCGTCACCGCCATTCCCGGCAGAGGTAGTGACGTCACCGACATGCGCGTTGATCTCGGCACCGTCGCCTTCCGCCACGCCCACGCGGGTGCGGCTGTCACCTCCATTTTTGGCGCTCGATGCGATGTCGCCGGTTTCGACGTCTGATCTCAACGTCGCCGCCACGCGCGACACCGACGTCAATCGTCGAGGTACTCCCCCCACCAACCGCCAAATTGTTGATATCACCCGTCGCCGCGCGGATCTTGATGTCGCCGCGATAGCGTGTGTCGCGGTTCCGGGTCACACCCTCATCGTCGTCGCTGAGCCCTTCCCGGACCCGGCGTTTGACGTACTCCTCGATCTCGTCGTCGAACTTGCTGACGACGTACGCGACCCCGAAGCACGCCGTGACCGCCAGCGGGTTGAGCACCCTTGGGCACACCCTTAGGGCAGCGAGCGGAATGCCGTGTTCAACCAGGATATCCGCCAGACTGCCGGCGAACTGTATCAGCGCTTCCATCGGTCCGCCGGTGATATAGGCGCCGATCACGTCCATGGCCTCGCCGGCCACATCGGCGATCCGTTTGTAGTGCTTCTTGACCAGGCTCTTGGCGCTACCGAAGAAGCCACGCGCCGCTTGCGAGGTTTTTTGCGCCTGCGCAGTCGCCGCCGCAGCCTGCTTGGCGCGCAGTTCCATCAGGGCGGCGTCGGTGCGGTCGTTGCCCTGCTCGTCCGTCGTGCGAAGGTCCTCGACGAACTGCTCGTAGGTCTGCGCCTGCGCGGCGCCGGGCGCGACGAAGCTGGCGAGCGCAGCCAGCGCGAGCAGCACCGCCAGACCGCGCAGGAGCGCGCCCGTCAACGCACCTGCGCGTAGGCGTCAAAGGCGCCCACGCCCCGTACGGCCGGCTGGCCGCTTGCCTGCCGGTGATACTCGGTGAAGTAAAAGAAGCGCGCCTGTGTCGGTGCCGCGGAAAACACGACCGTGACCCCGCCGGTCTCGACCGCCAGAAGTGGCGACAGGCCTTCGCGCACGCGGCGGTTCGCCTGGGTCATGATGCTGACCGCCCGCGGCTCGACGGCCGCCCCGGCGAAGCGCTTCAGCGCCGCGCCATCGCCCGCCTTGATCGCCTGCGCGAACTGCGTCTCCAGTCGCGCGATCGGCCCCTCGGCGGTTACATCTGCCAGCACACCCAGCAAGCCCGCCAGCCGCTGCGACAGCATCGACCGCGAGAACGCCTCGCCGACACGGTCGTCGACCTCGGCGGCGCCGGCCGCCAGCTGCGGATGGACCGCGTGGAAGGCCCGCACGGCGGCCGCTGCTTGAACCTGCAATCCGTTGACCACGGTACGATCTGGAAGCTCGGCAAGCCAACGCGGCGTTGCCTGAACGCTCGATGCGGTCGCCCCCTGCAGCACATCGCCCAGCAGCACCCTGGCGTCGGACATCTTGAAAGTGTCGTCCTGACGGACCCATCGCGTGACCAGCCAGGCATCGGCTAGCACGTTGTAGTACCCAACCAGCGGTCGCTCGGCGTTGAGCCTGGCCGGATAAATCTGACTTCCGCGGAAGAAATACGACCATAGGTTGCTGGTCGTGGCACGATCTGGGGACCGCGGCAAACCGATCAGAAACGGCGCCGCCCCCCGTGCTGCGAAGAAGTCGTTGATTCGCGTCGTGTCCAACACCCCAGTGGTGCGGACTTTCTCGGCTTCCGCGCTCAACGCCTGTAGGGTCTGCACCGCCCGAGACGAGGCGGCATCCGGCAGGCCGACACCGCCCGATTGGGCCTGAGCCGGTGCGCCCAAGGCGATCGCGAGGAAGCCCGCAACCACGGCGATCGCGGCGCCCGCGCGGCGCCCGCGAAACAGGCGCCAAAGCGTGATCCACGCGGTTACAGACCGGACGGCGTCGTGCATCGGTAAGTTCTCCAATAGCGGTCGTAGACGCAGACCGGCACCGCACGGCGGGGCCCGAACCGCGGCGGTAGGACGAGCACGCCGAACGCCTCGTCTTGCGCGCTCAAAGGGCGTGGCCGGTCGAGATCGACTTCGCCGCGCTCCAGGTTGTCCGCGGCAATCCGCCGCGCCCGCCCGGCCCGGGTTTCCTGGATCAGCCCGATCGACAGGTCCGCGTCATCCAGCCCGCGGCCAAACACGCCGTGGCCGCGGGGCGGCATGTCTTTAATTACCTCGGTCCAACGCGCGCTCACCGTGGGGCGAGGAACGTAGGAAGGGGCAACCAAGGGCGCCGCGGCCGGGGATGCCAGGCCGTTCGCCGGCAATCGCGCCGCCCGGCGCCGGGGAGCGGCGAAACCGCGCGCAGTCGGCCGCGCGATATCGGCTGCGCCCGGCGCTTGGCCAGCACGCGCCCGTTCCGGTGAAGCGGGCCTAGCGTTGAGGCGCGACCTAAGGTCTGCCGGAACTTCAAGCACACCGGCGCTGGCCGGACGCCGGACCGTCCAGTGATCGACCGGCGGCAAAGCCGGGGTTTTCCAGATCGTGAAAGCGCTACCCGAACCGTCGTTGGTGAGCGGTGCCGCGTGTGAGGTCGGCGGCACGCCGGCGACGGCGAGTATGGCGACGGCGATTGCCGCGGCCAGCCGACGTGCGCCCGTGCGTCTCACCGGACCGTCCAGCGCAGGTTCTGCACCGACGGCGGCTGTGCGCGCGCTTCTTGATGCTGCTGCACGACCTCCCATAGACCCCGCGCGCGGGTGATCGGCTCCAGGTCCCGCTCGGTCAGGGCGAGCGGAGTCTCCTGACCGCGGTAGGGCTCTTCGACCGCCATGCAGGAGACCTCCTCCTCCACCCCGGCGGTTGACAGCACGAGCCGGAAGTCCGCGTCGGGGCCGGGAATCCGGAGCGTTCGCCCGGGGGTTATGAAGGAATCCCGCTGCCAGCGGTTCGGGAAGATACGGGTCACCGCATCGCCGGAGCCGTCGGCGTAGCGATAGTAGCAATAGACGTGCGCGGGCCGCGCGACGTCGACGGCCAGGGTCAGGGAGTCACCGACCGCGTACCCGCCGGACACCTCGACCGGCCGCACATTGAGACCGAGCGGATCCACGCCGGAGGGGGCTTCCGCCCGCACCGGACGATCGGGCGCTTGCGGTCGGTAACTCGCGTCGATCAGGGTGCCCCCGCTTTCGCCGGCGCTGTCTCTCAGCGCATCGTCCGTCGGAACCACGGCGCGATTGTCAGCCAGCAGGCGGTAATACAGGTCGAAGTCCACGCGGCCGTTGGCTATCAGGTCTTTCTCGGCCTTATAGCCGTTGATCGCGCGCTTGAAGGCCGTGTTCATCTGGCCGGTGACGGGGCCGCCGTAATCCCCGGTTTTCTTTAGCGCCGCCTGAACCACGCGGTGGCGCTCGTCGATCGTCATCCGATCATACCAAGTGCGCGCCTGCGCGATCAGCGTCGGGTCCGTCGTGTCGAGTTCCAGACAGCGCCAGTACGGGACCTTGGTCAGCTTGCCGAGCACCTCGATCAGACCGAGCTCGACCAGCGTACGGACCGCCTGGTGGCTGCCCTGGCGGCGGTCCTGTTCGACTTCGAACCATAGGCTGGCCTTTTCGATCACGCCCTCGGCCTCGCCGCCGCGCCCGCTCAGCACAACCGTGATGGTGTTCGTCGTATGCAGCCCCGGGATGATCTGGCGTGCGACCGTGTCGCCGATATTCAGGTCGAGCGTCACGACCGAAAGCAACTGATCCTCGCTATACCCAAGCGAGGCCATCGGAATGGCGATCCCACCGCCGACACTGTCGCTCGCGACGTTGCGATCGACCTGGGTGATCGCGCCGCGGATGTAGTATTTGGGGATATCGTAGTTCTGACCGGTGCGTCTCTGGATGTAGTTCAGCGCCCCGTGGCTATGGATATCCACGAACCTGAAAGCGTTGCTGCGCTCGGACAACTTAGACAGCGTCGTGATCATCATGTCCTTGGTGCCGGCGTTGATGGTTCCGGTCGCGTCCGGCAAACCGTCGCTGGTGATCACGATCCCGCGCTTGCCGTAGTCTTGGAACAACTCGTCCATGCAGCGCAGCGAATTGGAGAAGCTGGTGATGTTCTTGACCACCGGGGTATCCGGCTGCGCCACCACGGCGGCGGCCTCGGGATTGGTCGTCTTGCACCCCGGCAAGGCCGCCAAACCAGCCAGCAGCACAGGCATCGTAAAAGCGAGGCGGGGGATCACGTTGCGTTGTCCTCCCTGACAGGGCCCGGATCCGATCCGAGTCGCATCCAGGTTGAATTCGGCGGCCGGCCGGCGCCCGTCGACGATCCGACGTCGAGCCGCGCCCGCGGCCGAAATCGCGGCTGGCCTGAACGTTCACGTCAGCGGCAGATCGTCACCACGTCGCCTGGAACGATCACGGTTTCCTCGCGTCCGGCCATGCCGCGGCGGCCATCGCGCGGCTCTTCGCTGCTGCCGATGGATACCGGGCCGCATTCGTCATGGACGCTTTTCTGACGCAGCTGGACGCCGCCCTGCTCCGCCTGCTTCACGCGCGATTCAGTGAGCGCCTTGCCGATCTTGGCCTTCGTGCCGGGCGGCGCGGTTTGTCGGCTGTTCAGCCCCTGCGCCTCGACACCGCCGAGATCCGCCAGGATCAGCGGCACGGCGACCACGCCCATGGCGATCCAAAGTTTTCGCATTGTTCCTGCCTCAATCCCGATGCCGCGATTGCGCGAAGCTCCGCGGGCGCGCGCTTCGATTACGCGTGAACTACGCGTGCGACGCGCCTGCGGGCTCGCCGGCTTACTGCTGGCAGGCGGTGCCGCCGACCACGCCGACGTTTACGGAACCGCAGGCCTCATCGCCCTGGACTTGGTTGTTGATATCGCCGGTCTCCGCCTCGATATCGATATCGCCCTCGACGTTCGTGTTCGCTCCGGTCACCGCACCGACGTTCACCGCACCGGTGGCGCTATCGCCCTGAACCTGGTTGTTGATATCGCCCGTCTCGGCCTCGATGTTGACATCGCCGACGACCGACACGCCGCCCGGCTCCTGGGCGTGCACGCTACCGGCGGCGAGCAGCAGGGCCGCGATAAAGCCGAGGGTGGTCACTCGCGTCATAGACAGTCTCCTGTAGGTTCGCGGCCCAGCTAGCGGGTGCTGTCGCCGTCTTGCTTGGTCTGTGGATCGCTGTTGGCGGCGTCGGCCGTGTCGCAGCCGTCGCCGACGCACGCGCAGCCCTGGGCGCTGCCCGTGTGCTCGATGTCGACGTCGCCCTGGATCTCGACGTCGCTGCCGGTGATCGCGCCGGCGCAACGGGCGGCCTTCGCACCCCCGCCAACCGCGCGATTGGTGATTTCGCCGGTGCTGGACTTGATGGTGACACTGCCGCCGATCCGGACACCGTCGTCGCGCCCACGCTCGGGGCCGCGAGCGCCAGGCCGGCGGCCAGACACGCGACGCGCGCAACCAGACGGCGGGCGTCTGGGCGCCCGGTCAACCGCGCGGGTGATACGAAGTCGCCACAGCTGCTTCGCTGGTCCCGACCCACCAACGCGGCGACGCGATTCGTGCGCGCTGTCAGACGCTTCGCCCATCACACCCGGCTGCGTCCAATGTGCGTTTCTGAAGGCACCTGACGGCACTTGAAACTCGGAGACCTTGGCGTGTGCGCAACACTTCGGGGAGCGTTTTGAGGATTTTCGGGATAAAGTTGTGACGCCCCCCCCCCACGCGGCTGGCGCAGGCAGGGAAGGATCGAGGGCGGCGGACGCGATCCTGCTGGAACCAGTTTCACGCGCAATCCGGCCGAGCGTGCCGACCAATGGAGAAAACGACGATGACGACTTGGATATGGGCCCGGCGGACGCGGCTGGTTGCGACGGTATCGCTAAGCGCCATGGTGCTGGCCGGCTGTCAAACGACCAGCAGTTTCGAACGTGAAGTGGGGGTTGCGCAGATCGTCGCGGACGACCGCTGCGGGCCGAGTTCGCGCACGCTGCGTGAAGCCAAGGGACATTTCGAACGCGACCTGATCTCCAACGCTTTAGTCGGTGGGGTGATGGGCGCGCTGGTCGGCGGCATCGCCAGCGGCGGCTCCATGCGCGGCATTGTCGGCGGCGCCGTGACCGGGGCGGTCGGCGGCGGGGCGCTCGCGTACTACAACCAGCGCCGCCAGGAGGCGCGCGATCAAGCCGCACTTGCCGGGACGATTTACGGCGACGTGCAGCAGGAGTCCGCGGAGATCAACCGCGCCTTGGTCGCTTTCAAACAGGCGCGCGACTGCCGGCTCGCCGAGGCCGAGCGTATCAAGGCCAGGTTCCAAGCCGGCGAGATAGACCGGAGCACGGCACAATCGCTGCTTGACCAGGAGCGCCGACGCTACGCGGACGATGTCAAAATCGCCCGGGCGATCGGCGCCGGCATCTCCGAGCGGCACAAGGAGCTGGACGCAGCCACCCAACAGGTCGCCCGCAACAGCCCGGATGCCGCGCTTCTCTATACCCGTGCCGCCGGCGTCGCGCAGCAAACGGAGCAAGCGGAGCAAGCGCAGCGCGCGCCCCAGACCAGCGGCAGCTGGATGTACGCCACGACGACCCTGAACGTGCGCACCGCCCCGAGCGCGGACGCGCCCTTGGTTCACCAGCTCGCGCCGGGCCAGCGAGTCACCGTACTGTCATCCGCGAACGACCGTTGGAGCATGGTGCGCCTGCCAGGCGGCGCGGTTGCGTATGCGGCGTCGACCTACCTGCAACAGGAGCCTTTGCCGACCGCCGTGGCCAGCGACCCAAGCCGCGCGGACTCCGCCCCGGCGGGCTCATCGAACGTGACCACCCAGGCCGGTGACCTCGGTAATCTCGTGGACTCCGTCCCGGAAGAGGCTGACACGGAGACCAAGACGGTCGCGGCGTTGTACGAGGGCGTGGAAAAGCGCATCGAGTTGGAGCGCGTGACCGAGGCCGCGGCGGAGCAAGAAGATACCGCATTCACGCTGGACTCGTGATGCGCGCCGCAGCCACCAGGTTGGCCGTCGGCGCGGCGCTGGCCTTGGCCCTGGCGGGTCCGGCCGCGGCGCAGTCGCCGGGGCCGCCGGCGGAGCCTTTCCTGCGCCTGGAGGCCGGCACGCACACGGCGTCGATCAACAGCCTCCGTCTGCTGCCCGACGGACGGCTGGTCAGCGCCTCGGACGACCAGACCGTGCGCCTATGGGACGCGCAGTCCGGTGCGACGCGGGGGATCGTCCGCGGCCCCGCCGGTCCCGGGACGAAGGTGCGATCTACGCGCTGGCGGCGCACGGCAAGTATCTTGTGACCGGCGGCCGTGCGGGCTGGACCTGGGGAGACAACAAGCCCTTCCTGCGGTTCCTCGCAACCTCGGATCTCCGGCCAGTTGGCGTGCTCAGCGGCCTATCGACCCCGATCGGCGCGTTGGCCTTCGATCCGGCCGGTCGATACCTTGCGGTCGGTCTTTATGGACCTGACGCTGGGCTGCGCGTTTTCCGGCTCGGCCAAGGTGCGCCGGTGTTGAAGGATCGAGGCTTCCCGGCGGGCCTCACCGATCTTGCCTTTCTCGACCGCACGCGCCTGGCGGCCGCAGGTGGCGACGGCCGCATCCGGGTCTACGACATCGATACCGGCCGCTTGAAGCGGCTGGCCGACGTTCCGGCCGGCCGTCCCTGGCGAATTGCGGCAAACCCGGTGAGCCGGGGATTCGCCGTCGGCCTACGGGAGCACGCGGCCGTCGCGCTCTACGACAGCATCGGTTCACAACCGCGCCTTCTGCGCGTACCCGGCATCCGATCGGACGGATTTCCGGTGGTCGCCTGGTCACCGGCCGGACACCGGATTTTCGCCGTCGGTCGGGCCGACGCGACGACCCGTGACTGGGCGATCCACAGCTGGTCCGCCGGGGGCCGCTACCAAGGCGGCTGGGTCACCGATACCGTGCTCCCCACCGCCCTTGTGGGCGCGGCGGATGGCGGCGTTTTCGTCGGAGATGCCGCGGGCGGCCTACGGCGCATCGGACCGGACGGGCGAACTGTCTATCTGAAACGATCGAACGCACCGAACTTCCGAAGCGCCGCGATCTACCCCCTGGAACTGTCGGACGACGGAGCGTCGATCTCGTTCCCGCTCGACACCGCAGGGGCGCGTGCAACCTTCGATGTGCGCGAGCGGGAACTTCGACCCGCCGCAGCGTCGGCGCGCCGATCCGCGTACCCCGATACGCGCATAAGGGCGACCGACGACGGTCGCCGTCTGCAAATTGACGGCAAGGCCGTCGCACTGGGATCGGGAGAGCGGGCCTTGTCGGGGGCACTCGGACCGGACGGCCGCGTGTTCGTCTCCACCAATTTCTATCTACGCGCGTACGACGGCGGGCAGTTGTTGTGGCGACAAACGCTGGCATCCGCCGGTTGGGGGGTTGCCGTCAGCGAGCGCGGTGATTTTCTGGTGGTCGCACGCGGGGACGGGATCATCCAGTGGCGCTCGCGGAGCGACGGAGATCTCAGGCTGTCGCTATTCGTCACCCGCGATCTGTCCGACTGGGTGCTTTGGACCCCAGCCGGATTCTTCGACCACAGCCCGGCGCGGCAGGGCGACCGCGGCGGGGCGGAGCTGATCGGCTATCACCTGAACAACGGTCGCGGCGCCGCCGAATTTCTGCCGATCGAACGCCTGTACCGGCGTTACTACCGAAGTGACGTGGTGTCGGCCGCCTTCCGCGGCAAACGCAGCGATCGGGAGATCGTGGAAAAAGCCGTGACCGCGCTCGACGAAGCCGCCGTGCAGGCGCGCGAGATTAGTGCCCCGGCGCTCGGCATCTCGGAAGTGTGCGGGATCGACATGCACGGCGCCGCCGCGGGCTGCGTCCGCCCGGACGCCCAACCGGCGACGCGCGGCGCCCTGCCCGTCCTCGACGTCGCGGAACGGCCACCCAGGCACGTCGAACTGATCCTTTCGATCACGGACATGGGAAGCGGCGTCAGCCGCATCGATGTCCGACGCAACGGCGCCAGCGTCGCGTTCCAGTACGCCGGCCACGTCAAGGCCTCCGAGACACAGACGGTGCTACGCCAACGGGTCGAACTGCTACCGGGCGAAAACGTGATCACCGTACGCGCCTTCGACCAGTCCGGCGATGTCGCCAGTGACAAGAAGACGGTCCGCGTGATGGGGGCGGCTGACACAACGGAGCGGCAGACCGTTTACGTCCTCTCGGTCGGCGTCCGGGATTACGACGCGCCCGAGGATCAGTTGGATCTTGCAACCGCGGACAACGATGCGCGGGAAGTCGCGCAGGCGTTCCGCGAGGCCGGTCGCCGCGGCGTCCTGTTCGATCGCAGCGAAGTGCTCGAGCTCATCAACGCCGAGGCTACGCGAGCAGGTATCAACGCCGCCATCCAGTCGATCGCCGGGCGCGCGGACGCCAGCGACACCGTCGTGATCTTCTTCGCCGGACATGGCAACGTCATCGACGGAAATTACTACTTTGGCCCGCACGATCTCGCGACGGGCCAGGACGATCTGATCGCGGAAGTGCAGCAAGGCCTCGTATTCGACGATGTCGCCCTGCGCGGACTGTTCCGCGAGCGCGGCATGAGCCAGGACGACCTGATGACGGAGATCGCCGGGATCGGCGCAGAACGGGTCATTATCATTCTCGACACCTGCTACGCCGGTGGTTTCTCCGGCATGACGATGGCGCAACGGGACGACATCGGCGCGACGGTCGCGCAACGGGTGGCGCGGGAGACCGGCAGGTTCGTCGTAGGAAGCGCCCGCGGACTCGCCAACGACTACGACGGCAAGGACTACCCGGACGGCATGGGGCATGGGCTGTTCACCTCAGCGCTTCTAGAGGCGATCGACGGTCGGGCCGATACCGACCGGGACGACGAGATCAGCCTGGTCGAAGCCGGCCAATACCTGAAAATGCGAGTCCCGGCTGTTGCCCGGCAAAAGCAGCTCGACGCCCCGCAGCAAACCCCGGTGGCCAGTTTCCTGGGCGACCCGTACTTCCCTCTGATCGACGTCAAATCGCGGGATTGAACGCGATGGCTGCACGAAACGCCTGCAGCTTCATGCCCCTACCGTTAACGTCTTAAGCCAAGGAATGCCGATCATGCGTCCGCCGTTCCATCGATGCGCCTATGCGCTGCTGCCGGCATTGTTCATCACAACGGCCGTGTCGCTTGCGCTGCCCAGTGACGTGCACGCGCAGACCCAGCACGGTGACACCGTCATGTTCGACCGACCGCCGACCATGAGCGAACTCGAAGCTTTGTTCGGCGATCACCACCAGCCTGAACACCGCGGTATCACACGGACAAGAAAGCCGGTGCTTGGAAGTGGGCGGCCGTCCCCGTCCAACGACGCGGCCAACACATTCGGCGGCCAGTCCGCCTCGACCGCTCCGCCGCCCGGAACGAACGCGCAAGCACCCACGGGCAAGAAGCTTGGCTTCAACCTGCGCTTTAGGAACGCCAGCGCCGAGATACTTCAAGCCCACGTGCCCTACCTCGACAAGGTGGGCGCCCTGCTGACCCGGAACGACGGGATCCAAATGACCATCGTCGGTCATGCCGACGCGACCGGAGACGCGCAATACAACCTGCGCCTTTCCGAACGGAGGGCGCAGTCGATCCGCAATTACCTGATCCAGGCCTGGCAGGTCGACGCCCGCCAACTTTACGCGCAAGGCCATGGGGAATCGCGCCCGTTACCGGGGCTGTCCCCGTACGATCCGAAAAACCGGCGGGTCGAGTTCGTGCGCCGTTAGAGCGGGATGCTGCAAGGTGGAAGCGCCTTGTCCGACCTTACCGACCGATCGTACGCCCCTACCCATCCAGCTTCACGATCTTCCCCGGGTTCAGGATGTTGGCGGGGTCCAGCGCGCGTTTGATCGCGGCCATGGTGGGCAGCAGGTCGGGGTGTTCCTGTTCCAAGAGGTGCATCTTGCCGTAGCCGATGCCGTGTTCGCCGGTGCAGGTGCCGCCCATCTGGAGCGCGCGCGCGACCAGGCGGTCGTTGAGCGCGTGGGCGCGCGCCATCTCCTCGGCATCCTCGGGATCGACCACCAGGACCAGGTGGAAGTTGCCGTCGCCGACGTGGCCCACGATGGGCGCGATCAGGCCCGAGTCCTGGATGTCCCGCTTGGTTTCGGTAATGCACTCGGCGAGCCTGGAGATCGGCACGGCGACGTCGGTCGGCCAGCCCTTGGCGCCGGGCTTGAGCGCGATCCCGGCGTAGTAGGCCGCGTGCCGGGCGGCCCACAGCTTGGAGCGCTCCTCCGGCCGGGTCGCCCAGGCGAAGTCGGTGCCGCCGCACGTCCGCGCCAACTCCCCGGTGCGCTCCGCCTGCTCCGCGACGCCGGCGTCGGAGCCGTGGAACTCGAAGAAGATCGTCGGCTGGACCGGGTAGTCGAGGCCGCTGTAGCGGTTGCAGGCGTCCATCTGCACCTCGTCCAAAAGTTCCATGCGCGCAACCGGAATGCCGGACTGGATCACCATCTGCGCCGTCTCGACCGCGCCTTGTAGCGTGGGGAAGGAGCAGACGGCCGACGAGATCGCCTCCGGCTGACCGGCGAGGCGCAGGCGCACCTCGGTGATCACGCCGAGCGTGCCCTCGCTGCCCACCATCAGCCGGGTCAGGTCGTAGCCGGCGGACGACTTGCGCGCCCGCCCGCCGGTGTGGACGACCTGGCCGTCGGCCATCACGACCGTGAGCCCGATCACGTTCTCCCGCATGGTGGCGTAGCGCACGGCGTTGGTGCCGCTCGCCCGGTCGCCAGTCATGCCCGCCAGGGTGGCGTCGGCGCCGGGATCGATCGGGAAGAACAGGCCGGTATCGCGCAGGTATTCGTTCAATTGCTTGCGGGTCACACCGGCCTGGACGGCGCAGTCCATGTCCTCGGCGTTGACCTCCAGCACCCGGTTCATCCGCGACAGGTCGAGGCACACCCCGCCCGACAGCGCCGCCACGTGCCCCTCGAGCGAGGTGCCCACGCCGAACGGGATCACCGGCTTGCCGTGGCGCGCGCAGATCGCGACCAGCTGGGCCACCTCCTCCGTCGTCTCCGGAAACGCGACGGCTTCGGGCGGCTGACCCGCGTGGTAGCTCTCGTCCTGCCCGTGCTGCTCCAAGAGCGCGGCGGCCGTGCTCAGCCGCTCGCCCAGGACATCGGCGAGCTCGTCCAGCCAGCCGCGTTTGAGGGCCGCGTCCGCGTTCATGGGCCTTGTCCTCCCGCTTATCGTTGGGCGCGCGTTCTTGTCGAATGCGCTTGCCTTTCGCTTACAGCCTTCGGCACCATAACACCGACGCGCGGCCGTCACGACCTGACGGCCGGGCCGTCGGCATGGGTTCGCTTAAGACGGACGCGTGGCGCCATGGCGACTGGGAAATGGACCCAAGCGGGTGTGCCGCACAAGGGCTGGTTCAACGTCGGCATCGAGGATGTCGGCCAAGCCCACGAAACGTGTGAGATGTGCGAGACGGTGGAGATCCGCTTCGTCCACCTGATGCGCCATCCCGACTATCCCGACGACCTGCGGGTCGGCTGTGTCTGCGCCGAGCACATGGAAACCGACCGCCAGGCGGCGCGCAGCCGCGCGAGCGCTGGAAGCGCAACGAGGCCCAGCGCCGGGCCAACTGGCTGAAGCGCGCCTGGCGCGTCTCCCAGCGCGGCAACGAGTACCTGAACGTCGACAACTTCAACGTCACCGTCTTCCAGCGCCCCGATCAACACTGGGGCGGCCGCATCCTGCACAAGCCGACCGGCACCAAGCGCGCCTCGCAACTGCCCTACCGCTCCAAGAACGAGGCCAAGCTGGCCGCGTTCGACAAGCTGCAGGAGATGAAGGTGAAGCTGGAACGGCGGGAGCGGTAAGAGCCGCCGCGCGGCCGCTCAGCCCTGACGACCGCTTTCCGCATCATCTCCGACAAGGTCCGCGGGCGCCGCCGCGGTCGAGATGGGCCAGGAGCGGCCATCGGGCCATCGCCCTAGAGCAAAATCGATGAAAGCCGAGCCGGCTTGCATCGATCTGCTCCAGCTTGCTTGGAGAGCGGGCAGATTCAGCTGAAACGTGATTCCACGTTTCAGCATCTTGCCCTAGGTGTGAGCTTCCAACAGGTTGTCCACTCGGTCCCGGCCGAGGAGACTGGTGATTGCCGAAGTCATCAACTCGCTCGGGGGACCGAATGGACATCCACAAGAATGCCCGTCTGACACCGCACAGTCGAGCCGATCTGGTTCGCCGCGTGCTGCAGCGGGGCGAGACCCCGAAGGCCGTGGCCACGGCCTTCGGGGTCTCGACAAAAACCGTGCGCAAATGGCTCGCGCGCTTCCGCGATGAAGGTCCGGATGGGCTCCGCGACCGCGCGTCCCGGCCCCACAAGCTGCGCCAGCCGACATCCCAAGCGAACCCGCGAGCAGATCGTCGAGCTGCGCCGGCAGCGCTTCGCCGGCCAGCAGATCGCCCGCGACGTCGGCGTCTCGCCGGCCACGGTCAGCCGGGTCCTGCGGCAGGCCGGGCTCAGCCGCCTGCGCGATCTGGACCCCGCCCCGCCGGTGCGCCGCTACCAGCGCGACCATCCCGGCGAGCTGATCCATCTCGACATCAAGAAGCTCGGCCGCTTCGAGCGCGCCGGCCACCGCGTCACCGGCGATCGCCGGGGACAGAGCAACCGCCGCGGCACCAAGCAGGGCGGGATGGGCTGGGAATACGTCCACGTCTGCATCGACGACGCCTCGCGCATCGCCTTCAGCCAGATCAAGCCCGACGAGCGCAAGGAAAGCGCCGTCGCCTTCCTGCACGCCGCCGTCGCCTACTACGCCAGCCTGGGCGTCACCGTCGAGCGCGTCATGACCGACAACGGCGCCTGCTACAGGTCCGAAGCCTTCCGCAACACCTGCAGGCAGCTCGGCCTACGCCACATCCGCACCAAACCCTACTCGCCTCAAACCAACGGCAAGGCCGAACGGTTCATCCAGACCGCGCTGCGCGAATGGGCCTACGGCATGCGCCTACACCACCTCCGACCAGCGCGCCGAACACCTGCCAGCCTGGCTGCATCGCTACAATTGGCACCGACCCCATGGTAGCTTGCATGCCACAACACCCATCAGCCAACTCGGCCTATCCGGGAACAACCTGTTGAGGCTCCACACCTAGAGCGCGATCGCTGAAGGTGAGCTCACCTTCAGCGTGAATCGCGCTCTATCTATCTGAAGGTAGAGCAAAATTCACGAGCAAGGTGATTCCACCTTGCTCGATTTTGCTCTAGAAACCTCGATATCTCGATTGGCCACCGTCCCTGGCCGCCAAAGTCAGGGAGATCCAAGAATACGGGAAGAACGTCGGTACTTTGAAGATATTCGATGCCATCCAAGATCGGGATAGCAACGAACAACAACGCCGTTTCGGCGCCTCTGCGGAAAACGAGTTCAAGGTCCGGTTTGCCTATTTGCGCATCCGGTCGCCAACACGCACGAAGTGAAAACCACCGAGGTGATTCCTGACAGTATGCGTCAAACGCGTCCCCAAACCGGTCGCGGAGAAACATTTCCTCTTGTCTTATAACTCGATCATGAACGACGAAGACGATACCAGCGAACAAGAACGCGATGAAGACAGACTCGGTGGTCAGGCCCACACCGAAAGCGCCGACGACTGTAAACAGGTAGAGTGGGTTACGGCTGATCGAGAACGGGCCGCCGGTTACCAACTCCACTTTTTTGCGTCGGCCCAACACGGCTGCGCACCAAGCTCTGCCGATGACGCTGACCGCGACAAGCAGGGTTCCCGTAACGTTCGAGAACGTGGCCCAGAGTGTGTCCGCCTTGGTCGGTTCGGCGGTCACCGTGACCACACAAGCCGCCAGGAGAATTACCGCAAGCAACGTACGCTTCCGGTGACGTTGTGCAGCTTGCAGAGCTACCACCATGAGACGTCTTCCCTGTCCTATCCTCTGGACCGCGAGGGCGGCGCTATACGCGCCCGCGTGGCCAAGGACAAGGGGACCCTTAGAACCTCAACCTGCTTTGAGCCTCGAACCCGAACAGCTTAAAGCAGCGAGGCACGGGAGGGTGCAACTCCTGCGGACTGGTCTCCGCTCTGCCGTTTTTGCCCACACCGCAGCGAACCGTTGCGGCGGCAGACGGGGGTCACGTGAGGTCCGCAGTTGACGATTCATCGAAAGTCCGACACCGAGGAGGACGCTCAAGCACTCGGAGTCAGCCTCGATGTATCGCGATCAGCAGCGCCTAGCCCGGTACGGTCCGGATCAGAGCACCTATACCCTGGCTATCGTGACCGACGAGGACCAGGACGCTCAGGTCACGTTGGACGACGGGCAGCAAGTCTGGCAGTCGCGCCTCCGGTATGACCGCGCGCACCGCAGCGTCGACACCGATGGGGCCGTCACCTACCGCTTTGAAGATTTGTCCGCGCAGTCCGACAACGAACGTCAGCTTATCTCGACGATCGCGGAAGCCGGCCGGGGTGCTGAATTCTCCGAACTCGTCATGTTCGGCAAATGGCTGGTCGCGTTCGACGACCGTACGGGTCTGGTCTGCGAGGTACGCGAGGGCCATGAGTTGATCCCACGAACCATTCTCGTGACCGGCCCCGGCGATGCCGTCTTCAAAGGCTTCAAAGCGGAATGGGCGACGCTCTATGGGGACGAGTTGGTGGTGGGCTCCCACGGCAAGGTCGGCGTGGGTCCGGACGGCGATCTGACAACGGGCCACGAGGAATGGGTCAAGCGGATTCAGCCCAACACCTATCAAGTGATCAGCGAGGACTGGTCAGCTGCCTACCGGGCGATGCGCGAGGCGCTTGGCGTCGATCCGGGGCGCGGCTACGTCGTTCACGAAGCCGCCGAATGGCATCCGCTGCACGAACGCTGGGTGTTCTTCCCGCGCAAGGTTTCGTTCGACCCGTTCGACGAAGCTCGCGACGAGCGCGAATGCGGCAACAACAAGATGCTGATTGCGAGCCCGGATTTCGACGACGTTCGCGTCGTCGAAGTCGGCGCACGAACCCCGGAACGCGGGGTTTCGTCGATCAAGATGGTACCGGGCCATCCCGACGAGTTCATCGCGACGAAATCGGTCGAAGTCGGAGATCGCACGGCGACCTATCTGTTCGCCTTCGACTGGCACGGCCGCGTGCTCTCCGAGGAAACCAAGATCGGCGACTACAAGTGCGAAGGCGTCGAGATCGTCTGACCGGGCTGGCCGAATAGCTGTCCAGCGCGCCTCCGTCCAGCGCGCCTTCCGTAGTGACTCCGTAGGTTCCCGGTGTTGATGCCGTCTGCCCGCTTTAAGCGATCAAGTGGCCCGCACGCAGTTCGCTAGGCAGCAGCGGGGGCGATTGCGGTTGCGCCGGGCTCCAGTAGGAACACGGCATAGGCGAGGTAGCCAGCCAACAGGAAGAGGCTTTCAGGTCTGCTAAGCCGGTTGCCGGTGGCCCCACTCGTAACCGCTGCCCTGTCAAACTTCTGTCGCAAACGGATGGTTCAAAGCCAGCGTCATCAACGTCACCTGACTGGGGCGGTCGGATGCGGCCTGCCAACTCTCAAAGCCTAACCTTGCGCCAGGAGCCAGCATGACCCGGACGTGTCGGATCACGCTTTTGATCGCGATCATGGCCTTCGCGAGCGCGTCTACGAGCTACGCGTTCAAGGCGAACGATGCGGAAAAGCTCAGGAACAAAAACAGCTGCCAGAACTGCGATCTCGCAGGCATCTTGATGCATGGCGAGGATCTGAGTGGCGCTGTCATGACAGGCTCCAACCTGACCGCGGCATCGTTCGACGAGGCGAACCTGACGAACGCGAATCTGCAGCGGACGGATCTCGGCGGTGCGGATTTCGGTGAGGCGAACCTGACCAACGCGAAGCTTCAGGACAGCAACCTATCCGGGGCTTTCTTACGCCGTACGAACCTGACCGGGGCCAATCTTACCGGCGCGAACATGGACGCCGCGATGGTCGCCGACGTTATCTATTGTCACACGACGATGCCCTCCGGCGAGGTGCGGCGACCGAACTGCGGCGGCAGTTGATCGGTTCGGCCAAACGCCAGGTCTTTGCCGCGCCCGGGTCTGTGCATCGCGCGGTATCGCGGCAAGTCCGGATGGCATAAGACATTCTCTCTGATGACCCGGTGGTCACACGGCCATTCACATCCTCCATTTCTTCGCCGCGGAGCCAAGGGGTTGCAGCCGTGAGCAGACGGAACACCGGGCGGACATTGTTGATCCTGCCCCAAGCCAAGGCGGCCCAGCTCGGTGACCGGCTCGATGCCGTCGAGGCCGCGCTCGGACCCGCGGGCTCGGTCATCCGGGAAATCGTTGACGGTCCCGACCGGATGGCCGTGCGCATTGTCGAGCTGTCGAACGAGGTCGACCAGGTCGCCGTCGGCGGCGGCGATGGCACGCTGTCCAGTGTGGCGCCTGCGTTCATGGACACCGGTCTG
>JAXHMD010000029.1:0-172154 GCA_034521655.1 Rhodovibrio sp. | reverse complement strand
CCTTGCCGATCTTCTCGGCGTGGCGCTGGACGGCGGCGTCGAGCGCCTGCTCCATGATGTCCAGGCCCTTCTCCAGACCCTGCTGATCCAGGGTCAGCGGCGGCAGCAGCTTGGCGACTTCGTCCGCCGCGCCGCTGGTCTCCATGATCAGGCCGCGCTTGAAGGCCTCCTCGGTGATGGTGTCCGCCAAGCCGTCGACGTGCAGCGCGATGCCCTGCATGAAGCCGCGCCCGCGCACCTCCGAAGGCACGTTCGGGTGCTTGGCGGCCATCTCCTTCAGGCGCTTGGTGATGAACTCGCCCTTCTCGCGCACGCTCTTGGCGAGTTCGTCGTCGCGCCAGAACTTCTCCAGCGCGGCCGTCGCGGCGACGAACGCGGGGTTGTTGCCGCGGAAGGTGCCGTTGTGCTCGCCCGGCGCGAGACTTGTCGTACTCGGGCTTGATCAGGGTGATCGCCATCGGCATGCCGTAGCCGCCGATCGACTTCGACAGGCAGATGAAGTCCGGGTCGATGCCGGCGGGCTCGAACGAGAAGAACGTCCCGGTGCGCCCGCAGCCGGCCTGCACGTCGTCGACGATCAGCTTGATGTCGTGCGCCTTGCAGATCTGGTCCAGGCGCTTCAGCCACTGCATGCTGGCGGCGTTGATGCCGCCCTCGCCCTGCACCGGCTCGACGATCACGGCGGCCGGGTGGCCCATGCCGCTGCTGCCGTTGCTGAGCATCGCTTCCAGGTAGTCGAGCGTGTTGATGCCGCAGTCGTCGGCCTTGCAGCCCATCAGCCCGTCGTAGGGCACGAACACGGTGTCGTCGAGCGGCTTGCCGGCGCCCTTGCGCTTGAACTGGTTGCCGGTGACCGACAGCGCGCCCAGCGTCATGCCGTGGAAGGCGTTGGTGAACGAGACCACGGTGGTCCGCCCGGTCACCTTGCGCGCCAGCTTGAGCGCGCTTTCGACCGTGTTGGTGCCGGTCGGCCCGGGGAACATGATCTTGTAGGACATCTTCCGGGGCTGAAGGATGATCTCGTTGAACGCCTTCAGGAAGTTCTGCCGGGCCACCGTCGCCATGTCGAGCGAGTGGGTGATGTGGTCGCCCTGGATGTACTCCAGGATCTTCTCCTTCATGGCGTCGTCGTTGTGCCCGTAGTTGAGCGCGCCGGCGCCGGCGAAGAAGTCGATGTAGGTGTTCCCGTCGGTGTCGGTCAGGGTGTAGTTCTTCGCCTTGTCGAACACGACGGGGAAGCCGCGGCTGTAGCTGCGCACGGCGGATTCGTATTTCTCGATGATATCCATGGGCTGTTGCCTCCTGCCGCGGCCCGATAAGGCGGACCGGCGGCGATTTGCCAAGTGGCCGCCACCCGATGGCACGGGCGGCGTATGGGTATGACGTCGAACCAAGCCGGCTTCCCGCGCCTTGGGCCCGCCGCGCGGGCCGGCGCGAGGTTGGTCGGGGAAGCGAAAGACGCGGGCGCCGCGGACCCGATGCGCGACGAAGTTTACCGGGTGCGCGGACCCAGCGGCCATGCCGTCGACCGAAGCGCAGTCCTTTCGATCTGCGTTCCTGCCGTCGACCGGGGGTCGGGCCTTCGTGCCGGCTCAACTGATTGCGGCGCGGTTCGTAGTCCTGCGTAAGTCGTGCGGTCGTTGGCTCGCGCACGGCGGCAAGTGCCGCGCTGTAACGCCCTTGAGGGTGGCAAAATCCGGCGAAAAGTCAAGCGCGTCCCGGCTGCGGCGCGCCTGTGGTACCCGGCACGTGCCCCGGAATTCGGCGGCCTCGCGGCGATTCGTCAAGACCGCCGGACAAGCGGGCGCGCCTTTTCAGGAGACCTTTGCATACGGGAATGCAAGGCACCCGTCAGCCGTGCTTCGACACGCCGTCTTAATCGACGGCTGCTCAGCATGAAGTTGATTTTAAATATCTGAAAACTCAATAACTTCATGCTGAGCAGGCCGCGCTCGCGGCCGTGTCGAAGCGCGCCTGACGGGTGGCTGAAGCGCCCGTGCGCACGTCTCTGTCCAACGCGCCCACGTTACTCCGCCGGCGAAACGCGCCGGCCATCGGCTGTCGCGCCCTGACCCCCAGTCTCGGGCGCCCCGCTTGCCGCGGCCCCGCTTGCCGCGGCCCCGGTCGCCGGTGCCCCGGTCGCGGGAGTTGATGGCTGGCGGCGCCACGGCTCGCTCTTGATCCAGCCGACCCCGTAGGCGACCCCGATCAAGACGGCGAAGCCGACGCCGTTGACCAAGAGCGCGGTCAGCGCGTCGCGCTCCCAGACGTCGAACGCCATCGCGCCCACGCGCGAGAGCACGATCGAGGTGATGAACACCGCCAGCGCCTGCTGGCCGACCTTGCGGATCGGCGCGATCCAGCGCGCGTACAGCACCTCCTCGCGGCCGTACAGCGCGGCGCGCAGGACGTAGGCGATCGCCAGGAAGTGCAGGTAGCGCGCGAGCCCGAAGTCGGTCTTGGCGAAGGTCGGCAGGATCGCGAGGCCGATCGCGTCGAAGAACGGCACGTTGTTGAAGATCGGCCCGTAGCAGATCGGCACCATCACGATCAGGTAGGCCGCGGCGATCCAGGTCCACAGCCGGCTCGGCGGCGGCAGGGTGATCCAGCCGCGCGCGATCGCGAAGCCGGTGAAGAAGATCAGCTGCCAGGCGAACGGGTTGAAGAACCACGCCCGGTCCGACCACCACTCCGCCGGCAGGTCGAAGCCGACCGCCCGGTTGGCCGCCCACAGCGCGACCGGCGCCGCCAGCCCGACCAGCGGGTTCAGCCGGTACAGCCCGACCATCACCGGGATCAGCAGCAGGGCCACCATGTACATCGGCAGGATGTCGAACAGGTTGGGCACGTAGGTCAGGGTGAACAGCCCGATCAGCCCTTCCTGCGGGGCGTTGAAGAAGGGGTAGAGGTTGAGCTGACCGACGTAGTCGCGCGTGTCGAGCGCCCAGGTGCCGAGCACGCACACCCCGGCGGTCGCCAGGAACATGCCGATCTGCGCCCAGTAGATCTGCCACACCCGGTGCGACACCCGGGCGATGCCCAGGCCCCAGCCCGCGCGCAGGAACACCCCGCCGAACGCGATCGCCGAGGCGAAGCCGGAGCAGAACACGAACCACTCGGTCGCGTCCGACGGGCCGAAGCGCGCCGGGATGTAGCCGGTCCAGGGATTGCCCGGGATGTGGGCGATGAAGATGATGAACATCGCCAGCCCGCGCATCACGTCGATCCGCGGGTCGCGCCGGCTCTTCTTCGCCGGATCGGGCTGGGCGGCGGGTGCTGGGGTCGGTCGCTGTCAGCGTGCACGGGCCTGGCAAGCGTCGTTTTGCCAACCGCACGATAGCGCGGCCGGCGCGGACACGCGCAACTAACATCCCTGCGAGCGAGGCAGGCGCCCGGGGGCGCTTTCGAGCACCCATCGGGCGTGCTTCGACACGGCGCCTTTGGCGCCTGCTCAGCATGACGTCATTGTTTATGCTTAATAAATTTCAGACGTCATCCTGAGCAGGCTGGCGCAGCCAGCCGTGTCGAAGGGCGCCCGACGGCTATTCGCCCGCCTCCGGCCGCTTCTTTTCCCGCGGCTTCTCGCCCTCCGCCGGCTCCAGGCCGTACGGCTTGGCGAGTTCCCAGACGTGATCCGGCACCATGTTCTTCATCTTCGCCGGCGCCTTCAGGCGCAGGTGGATGATCGTCTCGACCGCCTTCATCTCCAGCCGCGCGCGGGCGAACTCGACCCCGCGCGGGCCGACGAGCGGCATGATCCGGCCGACGATCGGGCGCAGCCAGTTGGGCATGCCGCGCACCGGCATGCCGCCGGCGGCCTTCTCGGTGTTCTGCTTGAAGCCCTCGACGTGCTTGCCGCGCGCGCCCTTGTCGCCGGGCTCACCGACCTTGAGCTCGCCATCCAGCAGGTCGACCAGCTCCTGCCCGCGGTCGTTGCGCACCAAGAGCCACTGCTCGCCCTCGCCCGCCATGTAGCCGACGGTGATGTCGGCGAGCACGTTGGTGTAGTCGACGCAGGTCCGGCAGGTGGTCGGCCAGAAGTCGTCGGGCAGCTTGGAGATCGGCAGCATCAGGAACGGGAACACGCGCTGGCTGCCGTCGCTAAAGCGCATCTCGCACTGGTAGTCGGCGCGGAACTCGAAGTAGGTGACCTCGCCCGGCGCGTCGGTGATGTGGCTCGAGGAACTCGTGGAAGTTCTCGGTCGTGGTGTTGTCCGAGCACGGCGTGCCGATGACGTAGATCCGCTCGAACCCGAGCTCGCGCTCGAGCGCGCGCAGGGCGTAGACCTGGCAGGGGATGCCGATCACCGCGACGCGCTTGTGACCCGCCTGTGAGCGCCGGCTCCAACAGCGCAAGCAGCGGCGCGTAGCCCATCTTCATGCCGCGGCACTGCGCCATCGCCTGCGGCTCGGTCACGATCACCGGCTTGGGCGCCCAGATGTCGCCATCCTGGTGGCTCATCGCCAGCACCGCGTCGACCGCGTCGGTCTCCAGCAGCCGCTCGCCCAGGCGGGTCGCGATGCCGGTCCACTGCGCGCCCTCCCGCTTGGCTTTGAGCGAGGCACGGACCATGCGCTGGAACGGGCCGAAAAACTTCTCGTCGCCGCGGGTCATGTCGCGGGCACGGCCGTGCACCTGTGCCTCCAGCGACGGATAGTCCGGGGCGATGAACTGGCACGCCCGCCCGCAGCGCCCGGGATCGTCGGTGCGCGAGATGCCGCAGTCGGTGCACAGATCCCGCGGCGCGGACTCCTGGATCTCCGGCGTCCAGAGCCCGGTCCGCCCGCTGCCGTCGGTCGCCTCGCCATCTTTCGGCGCCATGGTGCCCGTCGCCCCAGCACGCGTGTCGTCGGTTCCAAAACTCGCCCTGCCCGAAGCGTAGCGCCCACCGGCCGCGGCGACCAGGGGCTAGCCGAGCTGCGGGGCCAGGCGCGCCATCGCCGGCCGGTAGTCCTGCAGGATCGCCGCCTGGTCTGCGTGCGCGCGCACCGAGGTGCTCGGCCCGCTTTCGGCCTCGCCGCCGAAGCGCACGCTCGGCAAAATCGTCCGGCATCGCGCCACCCGCCTTGCCACCGGGGCCAGCGGAAGCTTAAGGGGGAGTCCGGTCGCCACACAACGCATGGCGGCGCCCCGGCCACTTGGGTGTCAGGCGGCCGGGCCCAACCCGAACAGACCCCTGAAGGACCTCGGCGATGTGGGACACCCTTTGGCTGGACGCGCGCCTCGCCACCATGGCCCCTGGATCCGCGCAGGCCTACGGCGCGGTCGAGGGCGGCGCGCTCGCCATCAAGGACGGCCGGATCGCCTGGCTCGGCCACCGCGACGAGCTGGACGGCGTGCCGGAGAAGCTCGCCAAGCAGGTCCACTGGATCGAGGGGCGCTGGATCACCCCGGGCCTGATCGACTGCCACACCCATCTGGTCCACGGCGGCAACCGCGCGGGCGAGTTCGAGCGCAAGCTGTTGGGCGCGCGCGAGGCCGAGATCGCGGCGGAGGGCGGCGGCATCCCCGCGACCGTCGCCGCGACGCGCGCGGCGAGCGACGGCGATCTGCAGGAGGCCACCGCCGCCCGCCTGGCCCCGCTGCTGGCCGAGGGCGTGACCACGCTGGAGATCAAGTCCGGCTACGGGCTGAGCGCGGACGCCGAGATGAAGCAGCTGCGCGTCGCCCGGCAGCTCGGCCGCGCCTATCCGCTCGACGTGGTGACCACGTTCCTGGGCGCGCACACCCTGCCGCCCGACTACGACGGCGACCGCGCGGCCTATATCCAGGCGGTCGCGGAGGAAATGCTGCCGGCGATCGTCGAGGCGGGCCTGGCGGACGCGGTCGACGTGTTCTGCGAGCGCGACGGCTTCGATGCCCGGCTGTGCGAACGGGTGCTCGCCGCCGCCCGCGGCCACGGCCTGCCGGTCAAGCTGCACGCCGACCAGCTGTCGGATAGCGGCGGCGCGGAACTGGCCGCGCGCTTCGGCGCGCTGTCGGCCGACCACCTGGAGTACGCCAGCGCCGACGGTGTGGCGGCGACTGGCCCGATCCGGCACGGTCGCCACCCTGCTGCCGGGCGCCTTCTATTGCCTGCGCGGCACGCAGAAGCCGCCGGTGGCGGCGTTCCGGGAAGCCGGCGTGCCGATCGCGCTCGCCACCGACAGCAATCCCGGCAGCGCGCCCGTGACCTCGCTTTTACTGATGCTCTCGATGGGCTGCACGCTGTTCGACCTGACCCCGGAAGAGGCGCTCGCCGGCGTTACCCGCGAGGCGGCGCGCGCGCTCGGCCTGTCGGACAGCCGCGGCACGCTCGAGGTCGGCAAGCTGGCCGATCTGTGCGTCTGGGAAATCGAACGCCCGGCCGAGCTCGCCTACCGCGTCGGCTTCAACCCGATCGCCTACGTCGTCAAGAACGGCCGCGCGCGGGGGTAATGGCGGGCGGCCCGGTCACCCCTCTCCCTTGACGGGAGAGCGAGGGGCCCGCGCGATCTTCAGATCGCGTGGGAGGGTGAGGGTGGGACTCCCCGGCAACCGCCGGGAAGTCCCACCCTCACCTGTCCTCTCCCGTCAAGGGAGAGGGACCCGCCGAAGCGCCCTGCCCGCGCGCTGCAGTCTCCGCGCGCGGCTCCGTCACTCAGCAGCCCGCGCTTCCGCCCACGCCCGCATCGTCTCGACGATCCGGCGCAGGTGCGGGCGCACCGAGCCGCCGCCCTTGTTGCTGTAGGTCCAGGGCGGGCTTTCCTGCATGTAGGTCCGCTGGGCGAGTTCGACCTGCAGGGCGTGCGTGCCCTCGTCCGGCGGCCGTAGCTGCGGGTGATGAAGCCGCCCTGGAAGCGGCCGTCGACCGTGTGGCTGTAGCCCTCCGCGGCCTCGACGACCTCGGCCACGGAATCGCGCAATTCGGGCGCGCAGCTGCTGCCGGCGCGGGTGCCGATGTTGAAGTCGGGCAGCGTGCCCTCGAACAGCCGCGGGATCTGGCTGCGGATGGTGTGCGCCTCCAGCAGCACGACCACGCCATAGCGGTCCTTCGCCTGCAGCATCAGGTTGGCGAGCGCCAGGTGATAGGGCTGCCAGTAATCGCGCCAGCGCGACCGGATCTCGTCCTCGCCGGGCGCGCAGCCGTCCTGATAGATCGCCTCGCCGTCGAAAGTGCGGGTCGGGCAGAGCTCGCTCGCCGCCTCGCCCTCGTAGAGCGGCGAGCCGTCCGGCGGCCGGTTCAGGTCGCAGACGTAGCGCGAGTAGATCGAGCGGATGTGCGGCACCTCAAGCTCGCTCAGGAACTCGTACAGGCGGTTGACGTGCCAATCGGTGTCGGCGGCGGCGCGGCCGGCGTCGGTCATGCGCTCGGCCACCTCCTCGGGCGTCAGGGCGCCTGCGTGCGGCATGGACACGACCAGCGGGCCGGTGCCCTCGACGACCTTGTAGACCATGAGCGCGAGCGTCCTTCGTTGCTGGAGCGGGCCTTGCCGGGCGGGCCTTGGGGGCGGGCGGCGTCTTGGACCGGTTGGCGGAATGGGCGCGGTGATAGACCAGCCGGGCCGTCGGGTGAAGGGGCGCTGGACGCCTGCGGGGTCTGGCGCCAGGTCTCGGTGGCAGGCGTGCAATCAGTTCGGGAGAGGTGACTTGGCAACCACCCGCTGGGTGATGGCGCTGGGTCTGGCGGCCCTGGCCGTCGCAGCCCTGCCGGGCGCAAGCGCGAGCGAGGCCGGGATGCAGCGTTTTCAGTGGCAGAACCGTCCGCTGCTGGTATTCGCGCCGGCGCCCGACGATCCGGCCCTGAAGCGCCAGCTTGAGATCGTGGACCAGCATCGCGCGGGCTGGCGGGAGCGCGACATGGTGACGATCGTGGTCGCCGGCGACCGGCCGGTCACGGTCGACGGGACCCGCGCCAAGGACCTCGCCAACGGGGCGCTGCGCCAGCGCTACCGGCATCACGGGCGACAGCTTCGCGGCGATCCTGGTGGGCAAGGACGGCACCGAGAAGCTGCGCCGCGACGGGGGCGATCCCGGCCGCCAAGCTGTTCCAGACCATCGACGCCATGCCGATGCGCCGGCGCGAGATGCGCGAGCAGGACGCGGAGGATTGAGCCCGGCCGCCCACGCGCCCGCTGTCACGCCCGGGCACCGCTGTCACGCCCCCCTCTGTCACAAGGAGTTCATGCCGCACCGGGCTTCACAAAGCCCAAGCGCGGCGGGCAGGGTTTGGATATGAGCGATTCGCGTACCACCGCTTCTCTTGCCTGGGGCCGCGCGCCGTTCGGCCGGTCGCGCCTGGGCCGCCGGCTGGAACAGCTCACGACCCGCGTCGTGCGCGCGACCTACCGGCTGAAGCGCCACCCCAGCCCGTGGGTCCGGCGCGGCCTGGGTCTCGCCCTGGTCGCGGGTGGCTTGCTGGCGTTCCTGCCGGTGCTGGGGATTTGGATGCTGCCGCTCGGCCTCGTGATCCTGTCGGACGAGGTGCACCACCTGCGCCGGCCGCGCCGGCGCTTCCAGGTGTGGGCCGGCAGCCGCTGGCCGATCTGCCGGATGCCCCTGCCCGATGCGGCGTAGGCCAGCCCGCTTGGGCAAGATCGTGGAAGGTTGAATCACCTTCCACGTGAATCTTGGCCTCTTCAAGAAGTTAGAGCGAAATTCACGCCGGGGGCCGAACCGGCCTCCAGCGATTTCGCCCTAGAAAAGGCCGTCGACCCGCCCGGCGTCGTCCAGATGGATGTCCATCGCCGCCGGCCGGCGCGGCAGCCCCGGCATGGTCATGATCCCGCCCGCGATCACCACCAGGAACCCGGCGCCGGCGCGGATCCTGACCTCGCGGATCGGCAGCACGTGATCGCTGGGCGCGCCCTTGGCGTCGGGATCGGCGGAGAAGGAATACTGCGTCTTCGCCATGCAGATCGGCACGTTGCCGTAGCCCTGCTGCTGCAACTCGCGGAAGCGGGCGCGGACCTTGGCGTCCGCCTCGATGTCGCCGGCGCCGTAGAGGCGCATGGCGATCGTGCGCACCTTTTCCCAGAGGTCCAGGTCGTCCGGGTAGAGCGGCCGGAAGGCGTCCGTGCCGGCCTCGGTCAGTTCGACCACCTGGTGCGCGAGCGCCTCCGCACCGGCGCCGCCGTCGGCGAAGTGGGTGCAGGTGACCGCCGGCGTGTCCTGATCGGCGCAGTATGCGTGAACCGCTTCGATCTCGGCGTCGGTGTCGGCGTGGAAGCGGTTGATCGCCACCACGACCGGCACGCCGAAGCCCTTGGTGTTGGCGATATGCCGGCCGAGGTTGGCGCAGCCGTCCTGCACCGCGACGACGTTCTCCTGATCCAGTTCCCGCTTCGACACGCCCGCCGTGCATCTTGAGCGCGCGCACGGTCGCGACCACCACGGCGCAGTTCGGCGTGAGCCCCGCCTTGCGGCACTTGATGTCGAAGAACTTCTCCGCGCCCAGATCGGCGCCGAAGCCGGCCTCGGTGATCGTGTAGTCGGCCAGTTTCAGCGACGCGCGGGTCGCCATCACGCTGTTGCAGCCGTGGGCGATGTTGGCGAACGGCCCGCCGTGGATGAACGCCGGGTTGTTCTCCAGCGTCTGCACCAGGTTGGGCATCAACGCGTCGCGCAGCAGCACCGCCATCGGCCCCTCGGCCTGCAGGTCGCCCGCGGTGATCGGCTGCTTGTCGCGGGTGTAGCCGACCACGATCGCGGCCAGCCGGCGCTCCAGGTCCTTGAGGTCGGTCGACAGGCAGAAGATCGCCATGACCTCGCTCGCGACCGTGATGTCGAAGCCGTCCTCCGCGCGGGAAGCCGTTGGCGGCGCCGCCCTGGGCGACCGTGATCTCGCGCAGCGCGCGGTCGTTCATGTCCATCACCCGGTTCCAGGCGATCCGCCGGGTGTCGAAGCCCAGCTCGTTCGACCAGTGGATGTGGTTGTCGATCAGGGCGGCCAGCAGGTTGTGCGCGCTGGTGATGGCGTGGAAATCGCCGGTGAAGTGCAGGTTGATGTCCTCCATCGGCACCACCTGGGCGTAGCCGCCGCCCGCCGCGCCGCCCTTCATGCCGAAGCAGGGTCCGAGCGAGGGCTCGCGCAGGCACGATCGCGGCGCGCTTGCCGATCCGGTTGAGCGCGTCGCCCAGGCCGACGGTGGTGGTCGTCTTGCCCTCGCCCGCGGCGGTGGGCGTTAGCGCGGTCACCAGCACCAGCTTGCCGTCGGGCCGGCCCTCCAGGGAGCGCAGGTAGTCGTAGGACAGCTTGGCCTTGGTCCGGCCGTAGGGCAGCAGCTGGTCGTCCGGGATGCCAAGTTTCGCGCCGATCCGCCCGATCGGCTGGATGTCGGCGACCCGCGCGATCTCGATGTCGCTCATGGCGCTTGTCCCCAGTGTCTTGGCCGGGGCGGCGCAGGACCGCCCCGACACGGTTTCTTATGCGGCCACTGGAATAATTCTAGGGGCGGTGGTCCGGCCCAAACTGGCCCGGAAACGACGGCGAGCCGCGCCATTGCGCCCGCACCAGACACGAAACCGTGGGCGACGCATGCACCTGGGGCGGTGGCGAAGGCGCTAGATCTTCCGGCTCTCCGGCGGGATGCCGACGGACCAGGACAGGCGGTTCACCTCGCGCTGGATCAGGTCGAGGTTGCTGTCGCGCACGGTGGGCAGCTGGTAGCGGGCCTGGCGCAGCTGGTTGTAGTCGATCTCCGCCACGATCAACTCCTCGCTATCGCCCGCTTCGGCCAGCACCTTGCCGTGGGCGTCCAGGATCCGGCTGCCGCCCCAAAAGCGCAGGCCGTTTTCGGTCGTCGCGAGGTTCGCCATGATCAGCGGCATGCCGTAGATCATGGCGAAGAATTCCAGCGCCAGGCGCCAGCCGTCGGGATTGGAGAAGTCGCCGGAGACGGCGTCGATCGCGCTTGCGGTCGGGACCATCAGCAGGGTCGCGCCGTGCACCGCCGCCAGATGCACCAGCGCCGGGTTCCACAGGTCGGCGCAGATCATCGTGCCGGCCTGCCACGGGGTCCCGTCGAGCTTGAAGGTATCGACGTATCGCCCTTCGGCGAAATGCTTCTCCTCCTCCAGATGACCGTAGGAGGCGAGGTTCAGCTTGCGGTGGATGAACTTGGTCTGCCCGCCCTGCAGGGTGATCGCGGAGTTGTGCAGCTGGGCGGCCACGCCCTCCTCGATGAAGCCGAGCGTGGTCCACATCGGCCCGGCGGCCTCCGCCAGTTCCTGCAGCACCGGATCGTCGCGGGTGATCGCCAGCTTCACCGCGTCGTGGCCGTTGGAATAGCCGGTCAGCGACAACTCCGCGAACACCAGCAGGTCGACGCCCTGGCCGCGGGCGCGTTCGATCATCTCCAGGTGCTTGTGCTTGTTCGCCTGGATGTCGCCCAGCGTGGTGTCGATCTGCCCGACGGCGACCTTCATCCTGTGCCCGGATTGGCTCATGCCTGCGGGGTCCTTCCTGTCCGGTCTGCTGCTGCGGGCGGCGGGCGTAATGTCGCCAACCTAGCGAACCGGATCAACGTCGCAAGCCGCGGGGCGGCGGGATTGCCTGCAACCGCCGCCGGCTGTCTCTGACAGACCAGACGGCGTCGAATTTCCGGCAATGGCCGGGGCCGGGGTGGCGTAACGCTATCGCCTGTCAGACGTCACCCGCGCCGCGTTCCCGCGGCGCCCCAACCAGGCGAAGCGAGACCGCACTCCATGGCCCTGCCCTCTCATGCGAAATACGTCGTCATCGGCGCCGGCGTGCACGGCCTGTCCACGGCCTGGCACCTGGCCGAGCAGCTGAAGGCCACCGGCAAGGGCGACGGCTCGGACGTCCTGGTGGTCGACAAGGCCGGGATCGCGGCCGGCGCGTCGGGCATCGCCTGCGGGGTGGTGCGCAACAACTACTACCAGCCCGCCATGCGCGAATTGATGGCGCACTCGGTCGAGGTCTGGGAAAGCGACCCCAAGGCGTTCTCCTATCACCCGGTCGGCTACATGCAGATCAGCCCCGAGTGCATGCACGAGGACGTCGGCGTCGATCTACCAGCAGCAGCAGAAGATCGGCTACGACAGCGTCTTCATCGAGGGCGCGCAGGACAGCCAGAGGTACATGGAGAGCCTGCTCGACGACTGGCAGGCCCAGGGCATCACCAGCGTCCTGCACGAGAAGAAGGGCGGCTACGCCAACAACACCCGCTCGATCTACGGCCTCGCCGGCAAGGCGGAGGCCGCGGGCGTGCAGGATCGTGACCGGCGTCACCGTCGACCGGCTTCGAGACCGGCCACAACTCCAACGCGGTCACGGCCGTGGAGACCGACCGCGGTACGATCGAGTGCGAGCAGGTCGTGGTCGGCGTCGGCCCCTGGGTGAAGCAGATCTGGGACCTGCTGGAGCTGCCCAAGACGGTCGACATCCTGGGCAAGGACGGCCAGACCCACCGCGACGTGCCGATGTGGCGCTACTGGGCGCTGGAAGAAGGTGTGCTGGGCGTCGAGCCCGACGTGCAGAAGACCGTGAACGGCGACAGCCCGCCGGTGATCCACGTCGACACCGACGCGCCGCTTTATTCCGACGTCGACGGCAGCCTGATCACCGATCAGCTGTGGGGCATCTGACTACAAGCCCGACCTCAACTTCGGCGGCATCCAGGGCGGCGCGATGCCCCAGCCGGTCGAGCGCGACCCCGACCAGGTGCGGGTCGACCCCTACGGCCCGGACAGCCCGGAATTCGTGGTCGACGACAACTTCGCCCACATGTGGTGCTCGGCGCTGGCGTTCTGCCAGAAG
This sequence comes from Rhodovibrio sp., assembly GCA_034521655.1. Taxonomy (GTDB): domain Bacteria; phylum Pseudomonadota; class Alphaproteobacteria; order Kiloniellales; family Rhodovibrionaceae; genus Rhodovibrio. The sequence goes on along the minus strand of JAXHMD010000029.1, from coordinate 159,414 downwards.
CGCTTCGAGGGGCAGATCCACAAGTACAAGAAGGAGCCCTCGGGCGGGCTCGGCTGCTTCACGCCGGACAGCTTCCCGGTGTTCGACCGCTTCCGCGAGAACGTCTACGTGATCGCCGACAGCAACCACGGCTACAAGATGATCGGCGTCGGCCAGCTGGTCGCGGGCGAGCTGATGAACGGCGAGAGCGAGCTGCTCAAGCCGTTCCGCTTCGACCGCTACAAGAAGGGCGAACTGCACCCGACCAGCCACAGCCCCTTCCCCTGGAGCTGAGGTCAGGCGGGAATCGCCGGTCCCCATCGCTGCCGTAGGGTGGATTCGCCGCGCTTCGCGGCAATCCACCACGCGCCGTGCGACCCACGCACGCCGATCGGTGGGTTGCTGCGCGAACCCACCCTACGGGACTTTCTTTACTTACCCTGGCACTCGATATCGCTAAAAAGCGACATCGCGTCGGATTTGCGATATTAACCGGCGACTCTTCCCCACCTCCGCGTCCGCATAACGTGTATCTGTTAGGCTGCGGTCCGCAGAGCCGGACCGCGATCTGACAACGGCTATTGCTGGAGGTGAGACCACGTCATCATGTGTGGCATTGCCGCCCTGTGGGGCGAGAGCGATCCCGAGACCATCCGTCAAATCCTGGCCAAGCTGCCGCACCGCGGGCCCGACGGCGAGGGCGTGCACGTCACCCCGGTGCACGAGACCGTGGGCCCGGCCACGCTGGGCCACAAGCGCTTGGCGATCATCGATCCCGAGGGCGGGCAGCAGCCGCTGATCGCCGACCGCGAGGCGGGCGCGCCGGCCCTGGTGTGCAACGGCATGATCTATAACGACCTGGCGCTGCGCGACCGGCTGCCGGGCGCCACCTACACCACCAAGACCGACAGCGAGAGCATCCTGCGCGGCTTCGAGGCCTGGGGCGACGGAATTCGTCGACCAGCTGGACGGCATGTTCGCCTTCGTCCTGATCGACCAGACGGGCCACCTCGTCGCCGCGCGCGATCCGCTCGGCATCAAGCCGCTCTACATGGCCCGGATCGACGGCCGGCTGGCGTTCGCGAGCGAGATCAAGGCGCTCGCCGACATCGCCGAGGACATCGAGGAATTCCCCGCCGGCCACGTCTACGACAGCCGCACCGGCTTCCGGCAGTACTACAGCGTGCCCGCGCCCTACACGACCGGCCGCGGCGAGGCCGAGACGCTGCGGGCGGTGCGCGACACCCTGGGCCAGGCGGTCGAGAAGCGCCTGCGCTCCGACGTGCCCTGGGGCGCGTTCCTGTCCGGCGGTTTGGACAGTTCGCTGATCGCAGCCCTCGCGATGCAGCACGTCGACGAACTCAACACCTTCGCCGTCGGACTTGAGGGCTCCAGCGACCTCGCCGCCGCGCGGCAGGTGGCGGACTACCTGGGGACCACGCACCACGAGTACGTGATTCCGCCCCATGAGGTGGTCGAGGTGCTGCCCCACGTGCTGCACCACCTGGAAAGCTACGACCGCGACCTGGTGCGCTCGGCCGTGCCGACCTACTTCGTCGCGCGTCTGGCGGCGCAGCACGCCAAGGTGGTGCCTGACCGGCGAAGGCGCGGACGAACTGTTCGCGGGCTACGACTACTACGCCGATTACACCGACGGCGACGTGCTGCAGGCCGAGCTGCGGCGTTCGCTACAGTCGATGCACAACGTCAACCTGCAGCGCGTCGACCGGATGACCATGGCGCACAGCCTGGAAGCCCGCGTGCCGTTCCTGGACACCCAGTTGGTCGACCTCGCCATGGGCATCCCGGCCAGCCTGAAGCAGCGGCCCGAGGCCGGGTGCGACGGCGAGAAGTGGGTCCTGCGCAAGGCGTTCGAGGGCTGGCTGCCGGACAACATCGTCTGGCGCGGCAAGCTGCAGTTCGACCAGGGCAGCGGCTTCTCCGACTACCTCGCCGACTACGCCGAGCAGGAGCGCGCGGCAGGCCGGATCGCGACCGACGACACCGCCCGCTCGGCGGAGGAATCGCTCTACCGCAGCCTGCTCGCGCGCACCTTCAAGGACCCCGACCTGGTCCTGTCCCTGACCGCCCACCGGGACGCGGGCCGCGCGGACGCGACGGCGGCGGCCGCGCGATCAGCCCTGCGACAGTCTCCCCTCCTCCATGGAGGAGAGGGTCTAGGGAGAGGAGGTGGCCGCCGCCATATCCGTGGAACCTCCTCTCCCTGTCCCTCTCCTCCCACTGGAGGAGAGGGAACCCGCCCAGTCACTCTGCATGCATGCCAGCGGCGGAGCAGGTGTCGTCGCCATGGCGGTTGGGCGGCGGCCTACTTACCCGCGGCCGAACGCGTCCGGCCCCCCACGAACCGGGGCAAGAATCCTTCCAGCCATTGCGCCAGCCGGGCGTCGTGGCGCTGGGCGTCGGCGAAGATCGCCTCCTTCGGCTGCGCGCCCGGCCAGTCCAGCATGTGGCCGGCTTCCTCGATCCAGGTGGAGAAGATCTCGACGGTGGTCTCGGGGTGGAACTGCAGCCCGTAGGCGTGTTCCCCAAGGCGGAAGGCCTGGTTCGGGAACACCTGCCCTTCCGCCAGCCGCTCGCCGCCGGGTGGGGTCTCGACGCCCTCGGTGTGCCAGTGGAAGACGCGCATGGGCCCCGGGATCAGCTGCCGGCCGGCTTGTGTGGGCGCGATGTCGGCGTAGCCGATCTCGTTCAGGCCTTGGGGATGCGGCCCGACCGCGCCGCCGTAGGCCTTGCCCAGCAGCTGCGCGCCCAGGCACAGGCCGAGCAGCGGCCGCTCCCGGTCGCACCAGCCGCGGATGAAGTCGATCTCGTCCTGCAGATAGGGTTTCTCGGCCGTCTCGTTCGCGCTCTGCGGGCCGCCGTAGACCACCGCCAGGTCGTGGTCGGCGTGGGCCGGGTCGGGCAGCGGATCGCCCTTGGCGGCGAAGCGGTAGTCGAGCTCGTAGCCGTGACGGCCGAGCCAGCCGGCGACGCGGTCGTCGCGCGCCTTGTCCATCTGGATGATCAGCAGTGCTTTTCCGGGCATGCCCGCGGGGTATCCTTGGCGGTTCTCGGGGAGCGGCGCGCGCGCACCCTACCCCGAGGCGTTGGCGCCGAGAAAGGCCCGCATGTGCCAGGACGCCTGATCCGCGCTGTAGCGGTAGTCGGTCCCGACGGGACAGGCACGCCTGGCGAGGCAGCCGCCGTCGACGCAGTCCTGCCCGGCCGTCGTCGCGATGTGGCTGGCGCAGGCGGCGACATCGTAGCCCGCGCCCGTAAACGCGCCCACCGGGCAGGTGGTCAGGCACGGCTGATCAGGACAACTGTCGCACGGCCGCGGCCGGTCGTCCGCCGGCGGCAGGTCGAGCGCTTGTTCGAACACCAGCGCGCCGCGGTAGGCGTGCCACAGGCCGTAGTCGGGATGGATCAGGATGCCGATCGGCGAGGGATAGACCGGCTCGGCGCGCTGGGCCCAGCGCTGGAAAGGGGCGTAGGGCGGCCCGTCGAACGGCAGCACGGCGCGCGCGCCGAACGCCTGCGCGAACTCGGTCATCACCCGGCGGGTCCAGCGATCCAGGCCGTTCGGCTGTCCGTCGCGCGCTTCCGGCGCCTGCGGAAACACCCGCCACAAGTCGGGCCCCGCGTTGCCGACCATCAGGACCGTGCCCGCGCCCTCCGGCAGGCCGTCGTCTGCGCTCGCGCGGAAGCCGCCGCGCAGCAGCAGCCCCCGGATCTTCAGCGCCGTCGCGATGTCTTCGGCGATGCTCATGCCGGCCACTCCGGAGAGCCGGTCAGATCGCTCACGGGATCGCCGTCGCAGCCGTGTTCGCGCTGCGGCAGGCTGTCCGTGATCGGATAATAATCGCCCTTCTCGGCCGTGTGGATATGGCCGATCAGCTCCAGGCCGCTCGGATCGTCCAGGCTGCCCGCCAGGATCGACAGGCGGTCGGCGCCGTCCCAGTTCCAGAACAGGGCGCTGCCGCAGCGGCTGCAGAAGCCGCGCTCGGCATTGTCGCTCGCCCGGTACCAGGTGATCGCCTCCCCGCCCGTGATCTCGACGTTGGCGCGCGCGGCCTGCGTCGCCGCGAAATAATGGCCGCTTTGCTTGCGGCACTGATGGCAGTGGCAGGCGATCACCGGACGCATCGGCCCGTCGACGTGATAGCGCACCGCCCCGCACAGGCAGCCGCCGGTCCGTACACGCATCGCTGAAGCCTCCCTGCAAGTCCGTCTTGCTGTCGCGCCGCTTGCTCTTACGTCAGGCGCACAGATGGCGCCGGGCGCGCCGGGCGGAAAGAGCCCGCGCGGCTCAGCCCGACACCGTGCGCTCCTCCCGCGGGGTCTTGGCGAAGAACTCCCGGTAGCACTTGGAGAAGTGGCTGGCGGAGACGAATCCGCAGGCGAGCGCCACGTCGAGCACCGACATCGACGTCTGGTGCAGCAGCATGCGCGCTCGGTGCAGGCGCATCTCCAGGTAATAGCGCGTCGGCGTGCGGCCCAGGTACTTGCGGAACAGCCGTTCCAGCTGGCGGGTCGAGAGCCCCGCCCGGCGGGCGAGTTCGGCGCGCGACAGCGGTTCCTCGACGTACTCCTCCATCAGCGCGATCACGCTCAACAGCTTGGGATGCGAGATGCCCAGGCGCGTGCGCAGGGCCATCCGCTGCTGGTCGTGCGGATCCCGGATGCGTTCGTGGATGAAGTTCTCCGACACCGCCGTGGCGAGGTCGCGGCCGTGCTCCAGCGCGATCAGCGACAGCATCATGTCGAACGCCGCCTCGCCGCCCGAACAGGTCACGCGGTTGCCGTCGATCTCGAACAGTTCGTCGGAGATGTCGAGCTCGGGATAGGCCTCGGCGAAGGCGTTCAGGTTTTCCCAGTGGATGGTGCAGCGGTAGCCCTCCAGCAGCCCCGCCCGGGCCAGCAGGTAGGCCCCGGTCGAGACCGCGCCCAGCCGCACGCCCTGGCGCGCCTGCCGGCGCAGCCAGGCGATCGTGCCGCGGTCGTCGTACTCGATCCCGGCCAGACCGCTCACCACCAGCGCGGTATGCACCTTGCCGGCGTCTTCCAGACTGGCGTCGCATTTGATCTCGACCCCGCTGGAGGCCGGTACCGGCTGACCGTCGAGCGACAGCAGGCGCCACTGGTAGAGCGTCTTGCCGCTCGCCCGGTTCGCCGCGCGCAACGGCTCCAGGGCGGAGGCGAAGGCGAACAGCGAGAAGTGCGGGACGAGCAGAAAACCGAAGGTGTGGGCGCTCCCGGGCGCGCCTTCCACCGGGGCGCCGGTCCCGGCGGGCGAAGTGCCCGCCGTGGCGGTGCCGCGCTTGGAACCGTCCGCCGGGCTTCTGGGTCCAGTCACGTCGCCTCCCCCGCGCCGTGCGGCTTAGTCCCCAAAGCAAGCCGCCGGCGCGTTCTTATGTCCACCTCGCCTGCGGCAGAGCCGGCTTCAACCGCCGCGCGGCCGGGCAAGGATGTCTTTTAAGGCCAACTTTTGTCGGCTGGAAAACAAACTCCGCCGGTCAACTATGAAATCTTACAAGCTCGAGGCAAAGCACAAACCCGCATGCCCGGCGGCCGGCGCCGCGTCCCCAGATCGTCGAACGCGCGCCATCGGCCGGGCAGCCGCACCGATCAGGACAGCAAGGGAAGCGCGCATGACCCGTCGTCGACGCTCCAGTTCGAAGCGCACCACCGGCGGCGTCCAGCAGCAGCCCTGGACGCGGGCCCAGAACCCCTACCCGCCGATGAAGATCTTCGAGGACGCCGACCTCGAGCGCATCCACGATACCTCGATGCGGGTGCTGGAGGAGATCGGCGTCGAGTTCATGAGCGCGGAGGCGCTGTCGATCCTGGAGAAGGCCGGCGCGGAGGTCGACCACGCGAGCGGCCAGGTCCGCTTCGACCGCAACCTGATCGCAGACCTGGTCGCCAAGGCGCCTAGTAGCGTGACCCTGACCCCGCGCAACCCGGACCGGGCGATCACGCTCGGCGGCAGCCACTTCAACGTCGGCCTGGTCGCCGGGCCGCCCAACGTGCACGACTGCGTGCATGGCCGGCGCGACGGCAACCGCGCGGACTACGTCAAAATCCTCAAGCTGGCGCAGTCGCTGAACGCGGTCCACCTGATCGGCAACCAGCCGACCGCCCCGATGGAACTGCCGGCGGAGACCCGGCACCTGGACTGCTATCTGGACAACGTCACCTACACCGACCGGATCTTCCACAACACCTCGATCGGTGCGGAGCGTGCGCTCGACGGCATCGACATCGCCGCGATCGCGCGCGGCAAGACGCGCGAGGAGCTGGTCGACGACCCGAGCGCACTTACCATCATCTCGGTCAATTCGCCGCGCCGGTTCGACGGCGCGATGGCCGAGGGGCTGGTGGAGACGGCGCGCTGGGGCCAGTGCACGGTGGTCACGCCGTTCACGCTCATGGGGGCGATGACGCCGGTGACCCTGCCGGCCGCCCTGGTGCAGCAGAACGCCGAGGCGCTGGCCGGGATCGCGCTCGCCCAGGCGGTGCGGCCGGGTGCGCCCTGCGTCTACGGCGCGTTCACCTCCAACGTCGACATGCGCACCGGCGCCCCCGCCTTCGGCACGCCGGAACACGCCAAGGCGCAGATCGCCGCGGGCCAGCTCGCCCGGCGCTACGGCCTGCCCTACCGCTCGTCGAACGCCAACGCGTCGAATGTCTGCGACGGCCAGGCCGCCTACGAAAGCCAGATGGCGATTTGGGGCGCGATGATGGGCGGGACCAACCTGCTCTACCACGGCGCCGGCTGGCTGGAAGGCGGCCTGACCGCGTCGTTCGAGAAGATGGTGATGGACGCGGAAATGCTGCAGATGATGATGGAGTTCATGAAGCCTGTGGCGGTCGACGACGACAGCCTGGGGCTGGAGGCGATCCGCGACGTCGCGCCCGGCGGCCACTTCTTCGGCATCGAGCACACCATGGCGCGCTACGAAAGCGCCTTCTATACGCCCATGCTCTCCGACTGGCGCAACTACGAGAGTTGGCTGGAGGCCGGCGGCCAGGACACCACCCAGCGCGCCACCCGGATCTGGCAACAGCTGCTGGACGAATACGCGGCGCCGGCGATGGACGAGGCCGTGCGCGAACAGCTCGACGCCTTCGTCGCCAAGCGCAAGGAACATCTCGCCCGCTCGGCGGCGTGAGGCGGGCGCGGATCGAGCGAGTGCGCTCGGCTGATTGGCGGCGCAGCGCGATCGGGTCCTCCCCGCCACGTGGGAATGGCTTTTACACGGCGGAGCCGGGTCACCCGTCGGTCGTCCTTCGACACGGCCGCTAAGCGCGGCCTGCTCAGGATGAAGGTATAGGTGGGTCAAGAACTTAATATCAACTTCATGCTGAGCAGCTGGCCGAAGGACAGCGTGTCGAAGCACGCCTAGGGCAAGATGCTGAAACGTGGAAACACGTTTCAGCATCTTGCCCGCTCTTCAAGAAGTTAGAGCAAAATTCACGATGAACGCCGGTTCGGCTTTCATCGATTTTGCTCTAACGGCTGCGGAAGCGTCGCCGCGAAAGTCTCACTTGGTGGACACGGCGACCAGCACCGGCATGCGCCCCCTGCCCAACAACACCGCGCCCGCGCCCGCACGTCACGGGCGCTTGACGGGGGTACGCCGGGCGACCCAGCTTTGGTTATCAACGCCACATGAGCCGAGGGAGGGCTGAACGTTGGCCGGACACACCCGCCGCACTGTGCTGGCACGCGCGCTGCTGGGCGCCGCGTCGCTGGCGCTCGCCGCGCCGCTGGCGCTGTCGCCCGGCCCGGCGGCAGCCCAGGAGCCGATCAAGATCGGCGACCTGAACAGCTACACCGACCTGCCGGCCTTCACCATTCCCTACCGCAAGGGCTGGAAGCTGGCGCTCGAGGAGATCAACGCCGACGGCGGCGTGCTGGGCCGCAAGATCGAGGTGATCAGCCGCGACGATGGCGGCGCGCCCGGTGACGCGCTGACGGTCGCGAACGAGCTGGTCCGGCGGGAGGGCGTGTCGATGCTGATGGGCACGCTCCTGTCCCACGTCGGGCTCGCGGTCTCGGACTATGCCGCGCAACACGAGACCCTGTTCCTGGCGAGCGAGCCGCTGACCGACGCGCTCGCCTGGGAAAAGGGCAACGCCTACACCTTCCGCCTGCGCCCGGGCACCTACGTCCAGGCCGCGATGCTGGCCGAGCGCGCGGCCAAGCTGGACGCCAAGCGCTGGGCCGTGGTCGCGCCGAACTACGAGTACGGCCAATCGGCGGTGAAGGCGTTCAAGCAGCTCCTGAAGGACAAGCGCCCCGAGGTCGAGTTCGTCGAGGAACAGTGGCCGCCACTGTTCAAGATCGACGCCGGCGCCGTGACCCAGGCGATCGACCGGGCCGAGCCCGACGCCATCTTCAACGTCACCTTCGGCTCCGACCTCGTGAAGTTCGTGCGCGAGGGCACGACCCGCGGCGTGTTCGAGGGCCGGCAGGTGGTCTCGCTGCTAACCGGGGAGCCGGAATGGATGAACCCGCTGGGCGGCGACGTGCCCAAGGGCTGGATCGTGACCGGCTATCCCTGGGACACCCTGGACACCGAGCGCCACCAGAGCTTCCGCCAGGCCTACGAGGCGAAGTTCGACGAGCCGCCGCGGATGGGCTCGGTCGTCGGCTACACCTCGCTCAAGGCGCTCGCCAAGGCGATCGAGATCGCCGGCACCACCGACAGCGCCGAGGTCGCCGAGGCGATGCGGGGCATGTCCCTGCCCTCGCCGTTCGGCCCGATCACCTTCCGGGCGAGCGACCAGCAGTCGACCATGGGGACCTTCGTCGGCGAGACCAAGCCGCTCGACGACCGCGGCCAGTTGGTCGACTGGGAGTACAAGGACGGCGCCGACTACCTGCCGCCGGCGGAGCAGGTGAAGAAGTGGCGGCCGGAGGGCAGTTAAGTCACCGGGGATCTCGGCTTGGGGGATCTCGGCTTGGGGGATCTCGGCTCGCGAATGGGGATTTTCTCCCCCCGGGCACGGGATTTGTCGCCCGCGCCCGGTTGAAACCCGCACACGTCGTCCTCATCCTCGTGGTCAGGCGCGGCGTGTGCCGGCAACGCGTGACGCGCTCGAAACCTGACCCAGAACGCTCCGGAGCACGCAATGAAGCTGTCCGACAATCAGGTGAAGGCGGTCGAGGAACAGACCGGCCTGCAGCCGATCCCGGAAGACAACCCTGCGATGGATCAGCTGAAGGAAAACTTCGGCGACCACACCTTCTATGTGGACGATCGCGGGCTGTACATCCTGGAAACGCCCCAGGAAGACACCCAGCAAAGCCAAGCGACGGCCGTCCAGGTCGCGCAGTGGACGGACGAGAACCGCAACGCCCTGCAGGCCCACGAGCCGCAGGCGACCGACGCGGTGTTCACCCTGCAGCCGCAGGGGGACGGCGCCGAAAGCGCCAACGGCGCGGCGAACGACCAGGGCGACGGCCAGCAGCAGTAACGCTGGCCGGCCCGCGCTCGCGCGGCGATTTCGTCCGCGGACACAGCCAACAGCTTTTCCGCCCCGCCGAACCCTTTCGTGCGGGCGGTCAAGCTGTTGGCTTTTTCGATTCCGGCCTGAGTTCGGGCGAGAGAAAAAACGATGAAAGCCGCGTCGGCTTTTACGGCGCCTAGGGCAAGATGCTGGAACGTGGAATCACCTTCCAGCTGACTCTGGCCCTCTCTTCAAGAAGTTAGAGCGACATTCAGCCCGAAGGCCGGTTCGGCCTTCGAGCATGTCGCTCTAAGCGACCTCGCGGTTGACGGTGAAGCCGACGCCGTTGCGCTTCATCTGGAAGTCGCCCTCGGCGACCGCGTTCGACCAGGCGGCGGACTTCTTCAATCCGCCCAGCGGATACATGTGCACCCGCTTGATCCCGCAGTTCGGGTCGGTCTCGGCGTAGTGCGCCAGGTTGGAGACCAACTCGTCCGGGGCGTTGACCGTCATCAGCTTGGTGACGTTCCTGGCCTGCCGGGTCAGGAAGCGCATCGACGCGCCGATGCCGCACGCGCGGGCATGGTTGATCAGGGTCTTCAGCGTCGCCAGGCCCGGTACGCCGATGTGCACCGGCAGATAGATCCCCTCCGCCCGGATCTGGCGGTCCCAGTCGATGATCGGCTGGGATTCGAAGACGAACTGGGTGCAGATGTACATGCTGGCGTCGGTGCGCTCGGCGAAGCCCTGCTTCCAGCGCAACGCCTGCCAGATCGCCTGCTCCGGGATGTCGGGGCTGCCCTCGGGATGGCCCGCCACGCCGATGGTGGAGATGCCGTGGCGGTCGAACACGCCGGTATCGAGCAGTTGCATCGAGTCCACGAAGTCGCCGACCGGACGGTCGACCGCGCCGGCAAGCGCCACGACCTGATCCACACCGGCTTCGCCGACCAGCTGGCGGACGTACGCGTCCAGCGTCTTGCTGTCGGGCAGCGAACGGGCGGCGACGTGCGGCGCCGGCTCCATGCCCTCGTTACGCAGGCGCTTGGCGGTCGCGACCGTGTCGCGCCAGTCGCTGCCCGGCAGGAAGGTCACGGCGACCTTGGTGCCTACCGGCAGATGATCGCGGAAGTCGTCGATCTTGGCCGCACCGCCCGGCGTCGTCTCGATCGAGTAGTCCGCCATGAAATCGACGATCTGCTCGCAGCGCGTGCGTGGAGCCTGCGAGCGATAGGTCGCGGGCGCGGCGGCGGCGGGGGCGTTGCTGGTGTCCAGGAGGGTCATGGCGCGCGGATCCTTCACGCTTGCTGTTCGACGCCGCCGGCGGCGACAAGGGCTTTCAGTCGGTCTTCGTCGTAGCTGTCCTCGAGCCGGGCGGCCGCCGCGGCGGCCTCCGCCTCCAGATCGTCGCCAACCTCGCTCGGCGCGCCGCGCGCCCAGTGAGCCAGGTAGTCGTCGGTCTCGCGCAGCTTGGCCTTCATCGCGGCCCGGTCGATCGCCGTCTCGAACCGCTCGGTCAGCTGCCTCTTCGCCGACTTCCGCCCTGATTTAACGATGACCTGGGCTGGAATATCCCGCCAATAGACGACCGTCATTTGCGCCATTGCGCCGCCTCTCGACTGTGCGACGTATTGCGCGCACACATGGATTGATTAACCGAACCGGGCCAGTTCCGTTTCAAGCTCGCCGAAACCGGTCAAGTCGCGGCTGTAGGTAAGCCCCAGCCGGTCGGCAGCGACGCGCGCCTTCCGGTCCAGTTCGGGCTCGTCGGTCTGCGCCAGATAGACCAGCGTGGTATAGTTCCCGAAGTACATCTCCGTGAGTTCCGGGAAGCGGTCGAGGCCCAGGCCCTCGACGATCAGCCGGTCGAAGTGGCGCACCAGATAGTCGGTCAGGTAGAAGCAGGCGGGATCGCGTTCGGCCATCGCGGCGAACGGCGCCTGCCCCGCGTAGGTCGCGTAGCAGTGCGGCCCCGGCAGGCGGTCGACGCCCTCCTCCGCCAGCACGCGGTCGAGTTCGCCGCCGGTGCCGCAGTCGGCGTAGACGCAGAAAATGCGGTCGTAGCGCTCACGGTTGGCGCGGATCTTCTCGCGCACGCCGCCTGGAATCTTGCCGGGGGTGTTGTGCCAGATCGCCGGCAGGCAGGTGAGCTCCATGTGCTCCCAGCCCTCGCGCTCGATCAGCGCCAGGATTTCCCGGGCCAGCGCGCCGCAGCCGATCAAGAGCGTGCGCGGCCGGCGATCCGCCGCATCGGCACGCACTGTCCCTGTGGCGGTGTCGGTCATGACCTGCCTCGTAACCGTCTGGCCGCGCTCTGCGCGCCGCCGCGGCTGCACGTTCGATCCTGGGAAGCTTGCGCCGCCGGCCGCTCACGCCGCTATTGAGCGCGAGCGGCCGGCGGCCTGGCGTGTTACTGCGCGGCTGCCATCGCCTGCGAGTTGTGCCGGCGCATCATCAACTGCTTGGCCGTGTCCACGGCCACCGCGGCGTCGCGGCAGTAGGCGTCGGCGCCGACCGCATCGGCGAACTGCTGGTTCAAGGGCGCGCCGCCTACCATGACGATGTAGTCGTCACGGATGCCGCGCTCCTTCATGCCGTCGATCACCACCTTCATGTACGGCATCGTGGTGGTGAGCAGGGCGGACATGCCCAGAATGTCGGGCTGATGCTTCTCCAGCGCGTCGAGGTAGTTCTCCAGCGGGTTGTTGATCCCGATGTCGACCACCTCGAAGCCGGCACCCTCCATCATCATGGTGACGAGGTTCTTGCCGATGTCGTGGATGTCGCCCTTGACCGTGCCGATCACCATCTTGCCCATCTTGGGCGCGTTGCTTTCGGCCAGCAGCGGACGCAGGATGTTCATGCCCGCCTTCATCGAGTTGGCGCTCATCAGCACCTCGGGCACGAACAGGATGCCGTCGCGGAAGTCCACGCCGACGATCCGCATGCCCTCGACCAGCGCGGTCGTCAGGATGTCGTATGGCGCCCACTCGCGCTCGAGCAGGATGTTGACCCCTTCGGCGACCTCGTCCTTCAGGCCGTCGTACAGATCGTCCTGGATCTGCTTGACGAGTTCGTCGTCGTCCAACTCGCGCAGATCGAGATCGTCAGCGTCGCTCATCCTCAAACCCCGTGGTTCGCGTGTGTCCGGTCATCTCTCAACGACGACCTTGATTGTATTTGGCAGGCAAGCCGGCTTCGACGGCTGGCGTTGCCGCGACTTCGCGTATTCGAAAAGCGACAAACCGCCGTTTCCCGCGCTCGCGGGCCAAGCAATGCGACCTGTTGGCGCGGTGACCATGCGTTCGAGGCACGTTGCCGGACGCGTCACGCGCCGGCGCTGGCGCGTGACACCTTAATCGTTTTTTAGGAAATGCTGCCCGGCGACCCCGCGTTATCAAGTCGCAAGCCACTCAAGACCGTGTATCGCCGAGCGATATTCCAGCCTATACCGCCAAATAGCTGCGCCGAAGCTCGGCGTCTTCAGCCAGCGCGGTCATGCGGCCGTCGAAGCGCACCGCGCCCTGTTCCAACACGACCGCCCGGTCGGCGACCGACTCGGCGAAGCGGACGTTCTGCTCGCTCAAAAGCACGGTGACCCCGGTCGCCTTCAAGGCGCGCACCGCCGCGGCCATCTGCTGTACGATCACGGGCGCCAGCCCCTCCGAGGGTTCGTCCAGCAGCAGCAGACGCGGGTTGCCCATCAGGGTGCGCGCCACCGCCAGCATCTGCTGCTCGCCGCCGCTGGTCTGCCCGGCCCGCCGGTCGCGCAGCTGCGCCAGGTTGGGAAACAACCGCTCGACGTCGGCGACCGTCCAGGGCGCCCGGCCGTCGCTCGGCGCCCGCCGGCCGACCTCCAGGTTTTCCGCCACCGTCATGTCGGGGAAAATGCGCCGCTCCTCGGCGACGTAGCCCAGGCCCGCCCGGGCAATCTGGAACGGCGGCCAGCGGTCGATCCGGCGACCTTCCAGCTCGACCGCGCCCGCGGCCGGCGGCACCAGACCCATCAGCGCCTTCATGGTGGTCGACTTGCCCGCCCCGTTGCGGCCCATCAGCGCGGTCACTTGGCCCCCCGGCACGTCGAAGCTGACGCCGAACAGCACCTGCGCCCGGCCGTAAAACACGTCGAGATCGCGCACGCTCAGCATCCCGACGCCGCCCCGTCGTCCGGCTGGCCCCCGTCGTCCGGCTGGCCGAGGTAGACCCGCTGCACCTCCGGCTCGCGGCGGACCGACTCGGGCGTGCCGCGGGCGAGCACGCGGCCCTGGTGCAGCACCAGCACGCGGTCGGCGTGGCCGAACACCACCTGCATGTCGTGCTCGGTGAACAGCACGGCGATCTGCCGGGCGCGGGCGATCTCCCGGGTCAGCGCCATCAGCTGGCTCCGCTCGGCGGGCGCCATGCCGGCGGTCGGTTCGTCCATCAGCAGCACGCGCGGATCGTTGGCGAGCGCCACGGCCAGCTCCACCCGCTTGACGTCGCCGTAGGCGAGCGTGCCGCAGGTCCGCTCCGCCGCCCAGTCCATACCGACCTGGGCCAGCAGCTCGTGCGCGCGCCCACGCGCGTAGCGGTTGGCCCGGCGCCACGGCCGCCACAGTTGCCGGTCGCGCGACAACAGCGCGACCTGCACCGTCTCCGCGACACTCATCGACTGGAACACCGCCGCGAGCTGGAAGGTCCGCCCGACGCCGAGCCGCCAGATCGCGCGCGGCGGCAGACCGGTGATCTCCCGGCCGGCCAAACGCACCTGGCCGGCATCGGCGCGCTCCTGACCGTTCAGGAGGTTGAAGCAGGTCGACTTGCCCGCCCCGTTGGGCCCGATCATCGCCAGCACTTCGCCCGCGCCGACGTCGAGCGAGACGCCGTCGACCGCGCGCACCCCGCCGAACCGCTTGGCCAGGTTTGCCGCCTCCAGGACCGCGCCGGTCATGCCGACGCCCCCGGTCCGGCCGGCCCGGGCTGGCGCCGGTCCTCCTGCAGCGCGCGCAGGTTGCCGACGATCCCGCGCGGGAAGGCGATGCACAGCGCCACGACGCCCGCGCCCACGATCGCGCGCCAGTAGTCGGTCTCGCTCATCAGCCAGGTCTGCAGGCCGTCGAACACCGCCGCACCGACCAGCGGGCCCGCCAGCGTCTGCACGCCGCCCAACAGCACCATCACGAGCGCGTCCAGCGACATCGGGATCGCCAGCACTTCGGGGAACACGCTGCCCTTGGAGAAGGCGTAGAGGCCGCCCGCCAGCCCGGCGAACGCGCCTGCGAGCGTGAACGCGTACCAGCGCTGCCGGCGGGTGTGGATGCCCACGGCCTCCGCCCTGAGCGCGCTGTCGCGCGCCGCCCGCAGGCCGTAGCCGAACGGGGCGAACACGATCCGGCGCAAAAGCAGCACCGCGAGCGCCACCAGCCCCAGGGTCAGCCAGTAGAACGCCGCCGGATCGCTCGCCCAGGCGGCCGGCCAGATGCCGAGCAGGCCGTTGTCCCCGCCGGTCACCTCGACCCACTGGAAGGCGACCGACCAGGCGATCTGGGCGAAGGCCAGCGTCAGCATCGCCAGGTAGACGCCGGACAGGCGCACGCAGAACCAGCCGAACACGAGCGCGCCCAGCGCGCCCGCGACGGGCGCCAGCGCGAGCGCGCCCGTCATCGGCGCGTCCCAGTGCGTGACCGACAGCCCGACCGCGTAGGCGCCCAGGCCGAGGTAGGCCGCGTGGCCGAACGAGATCATCCCGCCCACGCCCATGATGAACTGCAGGGAGGCCGCGAACAGCGCGAAGATCAGGATCTCGCTCGCCACCGACAGCAGATAGCCGCCCGCCACCACCGGCAGCGCCGCCAGCGCCAGCACCACCGCCAGTCCGATCAGGCCGAGCGTCCAGCCTTCCGGTCTGAGCGGGCTTTCGGGCGCGCCGTGGGTGGCGCTGCCGGCCAGTTCCTTGCGGCCCAGCAGGCCCTGCGGGCGCAGCACCAGCACCACGGCCATCACCAGAAACAACAGCACGATCGAGATTTCGGGCAGGATCAGGATGCCGAAGGCGTTCAGCTGGGCGACCAGCAGCGCCGCCAGGAACGGCCCGGCGATCGAGCCCATGCCGCCCACCACCGTGACCGCGAACACCTCGGCGATGATGTTGAGGTCCATGTTGAGGTTCGCCGCCTCGCGCGGGATCTGCACCGCACCGCCCAGACCGGCGAGCGCGGATCCTAAGAACACCACGCCGGTGAACAGCTTCTTCTGATCGACGCCGAGCGCGCCCACCATCTCCCGGTCCTGGGTCGCCGCGCGCACCAGCACGCCCCAGCGGGTACGGTGGAACAGCAGCCACAGGCCGGCCAGCACGAGCGGTCCGAGCGCGATCAGCACCAGGTCGTACTCCGGAACCTTCTCGCCCAGCAGGCTGATCGCGCCCTCCGCGCCCGGTGCGCGCGGGCCCAGCAGGTCCTGCGGGCCCCAGGCGAGCAGCGTGGCGTCCTTGATCACCAGCACCAGGCCGAAGGTCGCGAGCAACTGGAACAGTTCGTGCGAGCGGTAGAGCCGGCGCAGCACCGTCACCTCGATCAGCGCGCCCAACAATCCCACGCCAAGCGCGGCCAGCGGCAGCGCGAGCCAGAAACCCAGCCCGCCCAGAAGCGGCATCAGCGCGCCGGAGAGCGAATACGCGCCGTACGCCCCGACCATGAAGAACGAGCCGTGCGCGAAGTTCACGATTCGCGTCACCCCGAAGATGATCGAGAGCCCGCAGGCGACCAGGAACAGCGCGGACGCGCTCGCCAGGCCGGTCAGGAACTGCACCACGACGAAATCCATGGCCCGGAGATTAGCGATCAGGACCCCGCCTGACAGGGGTTTTTCGCCCTGGGCGCGCTGTCGCAGCGCCGCGCGCGCGGCTTGCTCAAAGGCCGCGGGCACGCTATGCGCGAGGGAGCTTGCCCCCGCGCCCTTCGCGCGCCCAACGCGGTTCAACAGACGGAGCCCCGGCATGCCGCTATGGCGTTTCATCCCCGTCGCCGGTCCCCGCGACAGCCGCTGGCAGGACCGCCAGATCCGCGACGGGCTGGTCGTGCGCGCCCCGACGGCGGCGATGGCCCGGATTTACGCCGACCGTGACGTGCCAAGTTCCATGCACGCGGCGGTCGGCAACGAGACGCGCAGCTTCCGCGGCGGATTCGCCGACGCCAATCTGTACTGGGTGCAGCGCGTCCCCGCCGACGAGGCAAAGCAGCTGGGCGGCGAGCATGCTGCGGCGTGGTCCAGAAGGCACCGCGCACGTGACCGAGCTGTCGGTCACTACGACAGGCCGGCGAGCGCCGGCGATATTCTGTCCGTCGTACTACGGGCGAGGCCGGCGTGGCGAGGCGGTCCAAGCGGGCCGCTCACCATAGACTATGTGCCGCGCTCGTCCATGGGTCGACCCGCAGCGGCTGAACGCACGCCGACGGCTGCCTTTCACACCCGCCATTCGCCCGCCAGCGACGGTCTTTCACTATAAGATGTCGCACCCGTGGAAGCCGGCGCGGCGCGACTGGGCGCCTGATAGGCGTGGCCGGAGCGGGTTTGCCGCGCGGCCGCTACACCGCAGCCCTTCATCCGCGCCCCAAGCCACGGAGCCGCCCCTTAAGATGGCCCATACCGTCGTCACCTCTCACAAGAAGAAGGTCGTGATCGGCAACGATCAGCCCTTCTGCATCATCGGCGAGCGGATCAACCCGACGGGCCGCAAGAAGCTGGCGGCCGAGATGGCCGAGGGCGACTTCTCCACCGTCGAGCGCGACGTGATCGCCCAGATCCAGGCCGGCGCGCACATGCTGGACGTCAACGCCGGCATCCCGCTGGCCGACGAGCCGGCGATCCTCGCCCAAACCATCAAACTGGTGCAGGGCCTGACCGACGTTCCGCTGTCGATCGACAGTTCGATCGTCGAGGCCCTCGAGCGCGGCCTGGAAGTCTACCAGGGCAAGCCGCTGGTGAACTCCGTCACCGGCGAGGACGAGCGCCTGGAGCAGGTGCTGCCGCTGGTGAAGAAGTACAACGCCGCGGTGGTGGCGATCTCGAACGACGAGACCGGCATCTCCGAGGACCCGAACGTGCGCTTCGAGGTCGCCCGGAAGATCGTCCAGCGCGCGCAGGACTACGGCATCCTCAAGGAAGACATCGTCGTCGACCCGCTGGTGATGCCGATCGGCGCGCTCGGCCAGGCGGGCCGGCAGGTGTTCCACATCCTGAACCGCCTGCGCGACGAGCTCGACGTCAACTCCACCTGCGGCGCGTCCAACGTCTCGTTCGGCCTGCCCAACCGGCACGGCCTGAACGCCGCGTTCCTGGCGATGGCGTCCAGTAACGGCATGACCTCGGCGATCATGAACCCGCTGCACGAGCCCGAGATGCAGGGCATCCTGGCCGCCGACGTGCTGATGGGCACCGACAAGGACTGCCTGCGCTGGATCAAGCGCTACCGCGAGCCCTCCCAGGCGGAGGCCGCCGGCGGCGAAGGCCGCGAAGACCGCCGCGAACGCCGCCGCCGCCGCGCGAGCTAGCGCGGAACCTTTCCGCGGATATCGCGGGTCGGCGTAGCGGCAATGGTGCGGGCACCCTCCTCACCCTAGCCCTCTCCTCCCAGGTGGAGGAGAGGGAACCCGCTTCGGCACCCCTCGATCCAACCCGCGATGGTCAAGAAGAACCCGCAGCTGACGAGGTTGACGAACCTATCGGCGGGTCCCCTCTCCGCCAGTGGGGGAGAGGGACAGGGTGAGGTGGCCTGCACGGCGCCCGGTGCGCGACGATGTAAGAGGATGCGGATGGCCCAGAGCGCGCAGAACGATACCGCCCTGATCGTGTTTACCCCTTCGGGCCGGCGCGGCCGGTTCGAGAAGGGCACGCCCGTGCTCACCGCCGCGCGGCAGCTGGGCGTCGACATCGACAGCGTGTGCGGCGGCCGGGGGCTGTGCGGGCGCTGTCAGTGCGCGATCGGCGAAGGGCGCTTCGCCAAGCACGGCATCGAAAGCTCGGCCGATCACGTCAGCGCCTGGTCCGAGACGGAGACGCAGTACCAGCAACGCGCAAGACGGCGGCCGATCAAGGCTGGCCGGCGTTTGTCGTGTCAGACGCAGATCCTGGACGACGTCGTCGTCGACATTCCCGCCGACGCGCAGGTCCACAAGCAGGTCGTGCGCAAACGCGCGGAAGCCCGGGACATCATCGTCGACCCGGCGGTGCGCCTGCACTACGTCGAGGTCGAGCAGCCGGACATGCACAAGCCCACCGGCGACCTCGAGCGCGTCTACGCCGCGCTGGAGGCGCAGTGGGATCTGCACGAGCTGGAGGACTGCGACCTCTACACCATTCAGTGGCTGCAGAAGGCCCTGCGCGACGGCGACTGGAAGATCACGGTCGCGGTGCACATGGGCAAGCGGATCACCGCCGTCTGGCCGGGCTTCCGCGACCGCGCCTACGGCCTCGCCGTCGACGTCGGCTCGACCACGATCGCCGCCCACCTGTGCGACCTGCAGTCCGGCGAGGTGCTGTCGTCCAACGGCATCATGAACCCGCAGATCCGCTTCGGCGAGGACCTGATGAGCCGGGTTTCCTACGCCATGATGAACGACGGCGGCGCGCGCGAGATGACCGAGGCGGTGCGCGGCGCGATGAACGAGCTGATCGCCGAGACGGCCGCGGAAGCCGGCATCGGCACCGACGAGATCCTGAACGCGACCTTCGTCGGCAACCCGATCATGCACCACCTGCTGCTCGGCATCGATCCGACCGAGCTGGGCGGCGCGCCGTTCGCGCTCGCGACCTCGGCGGGCCTGACGCTGTGGGCGAGCGAGATGGGGATCGCGCTGCACCGCGACGCGCGCGTCTACGTGCTGCCCTGCATCGCCGGCCACGTCGGCGCGGACACCGCCGGCGTGGCGCTGTCGGAAAGCCCGCACCTGTCCGAGGACACGGTTCTGATCGTGGACGTGGGCACCAACGCCGAGATCCTGCTGGGCAACAAGCACCGCGTGCTCGCCGCCTCCTCCCCGACCGGCCCGGCGTTCGAGGGCGCGCAGATCTCCGGCGGCCAGCGCGCGGCCAACGGCGCGATCGAACGCGTGCGGATCGATCCCGAGACGCTGGAGCCGCGCTACAAGGTGATCGGCTGCGATCTCTGGTCGAACGAGGACGGCTTCGATCGGGCGATCCGTAAGATCGGCGTCACTGGCATCTGCGGCTCCGGGATCATCGAGGCCCTGGCGGAGATGTACCTGGCCGGGATCATCGCCCCCGACGGCACGATCGACGGCGCGCTCGCCGAGCGCACCAGCCGGGTGCAGAAGGACGGGCGCACCTGGTCCTACCTGCTGAACGCCGGCGAGCCCGAGGTGCGGATCACCCAGAACGACGTCCGGGCGATCCAGCTCGCCAAGGCCGCGCTCTACGCCGGCGCGCGCCTGCTGATGGATCAGCTGCAGATCGACGAGGTCGACCGGATCGTGCTCGCCGGCGCGTTCGGCAGCCACATCGACGTCAAGTACGCGATGATCCTGGGCCTGATCCCGGATTGCGACCTCGCCAAGGTCAGTTCCGCCGGCAACGCCGCGGGCACGGGCGCGCGCATCGCGCTTCTGAACAAGAACGCGCGGCCGGAGATCGAGCGCGTGGTCCGCCAGATCGAGAAGATCGAGACGGCCGTCGAGCCGGCGTTCCAGGCGCACTTCGTGGAAGCCATGGGCTTCCCGCACTCGACCGCCCGCTATGCCAGGCTGCGCCAGTCCGTTGCGCTGCCGGACGTCAAGAAGGCCGCCCCGCCCGAAGGCGGCGAGCAACGCACCGGCCGCCGCCGCCGGGCCCGCGCGGCCGGCTAGAGCGACATGCTCGAAGGCCGAACCGGCCTTCGGGCTGAATGTCGCTCTAACTTCTTGAAGAGCGGGCAAGATTCAGCTGAAACGTGATTCCACGTTTCAGCATCTTGCCCTAGCGGTTCGCGCGAGACATCTGCCGGCCGTGGATTTGCACGACGTCGAAGAGGGTTCCCTCTCCTCCAATGGGAGAGACTTTTGCACGGCGCTCGAGCACCCGTCATGGCATCCTTCGACACGACTGTCCTTTGGCCGGTCTGCCGTGCAGGATGAAGTTGATATGTTAAATACTGAAAACCCAATAACTTCATGCTGAGCAGGCCGTGCTTGCGGCCGTGTCGAAGGACGACTCGAAGCGCGACCCGACGCCGCCATGCAGTTGACCTGTTACCCATCATCCGGTCTGCAGTGTCAGCCGTCATCCGGCTCGGACCTGGCAGCAGCCTCCTCCCCTAGCCCCGCCTCCCACTGGAGGAATAGGCAGGTGCGCCCGGCTCTAAACGCTGATCCCACCGTCTCGCCAGCCGCCCCGCCCCGGTGCTAGACCGGTTCCGACACCGATAGGAACGCTGGGGAGGCCTGGTGCCATGCTGCCCGACGTCGAGGGCTACGACGCCCTGGTGCGCGATTTCCGCTGGAACGTGCCCGCCCGCTACAACATCGCGGAGGCCTGCTGCGACCGCTGGGCGGCGGCGACGCCGGATGCGCCGGCGCTGATCCAGTGGACCGATCACGGCGTGCGTTCGGTCAGCTTCGCCCAGCTGCGTGGGCGCGCCGACCGGTTGGCGAACGCGCTCGCGGGTCTGGGCGTGCGGCCTGGCGAGCGCGTCGGGATCCTGCTGCCGCAATGCCTCGAGGCCGCGGAGGCCCACCTCGCCGTGTACAAGCTGGGCGCGGTCGCGATCCCGCTGTTCACCCTGTTCGGCCCGGACGCCCTCGCCTACCGCCTGGCCGACAGCGCGGCGGTCGCCCTGATCGGCACGGCCGAGGGGCTCGCGACGGTCGACACCGTCCGCGACCAGGTACCCGACCTGCGCCACCGGATCGCCGTCCAGGGCGAAGCCCCGGGCGCGCACGGCTACGAGGCGTTGCTGGCCCGCGCCCGCGATCGCTTCCAGACCGCCGACACGGCCGCCGACGATCCGGCGGTGGTGATCTACACCTCCGGCACCACCGGCAACCCCAAGGGCGCGCTGCACGCCCACCGGGTGCTGTTGGGCCATCTGCCCGGCGTCGAATTCCCGCACGAACTGTTTCCCAAGCCGGGCGACCGCTTCTGGACGCCGGCGGACTGGGCCTGGATCGGCGGGCTGCTCGACGTCCTGCTGCCGTCGCTGGCGCACGGCG
The DNA here is from genome assembly GCA_034521655.1 of Rhodovibrio sp. GTDB lineage: Bacteria > Pseudomonadota > Alphaproteobacteria > Kiloniellales > Rhodovibrionaceae > Rhodovibrio. The sequence goes on along the minus strand of JAXHMD010000029.1, from coordinate 137,794 downwards.
TGCCGGTGGTGGCGCACCGTTTCGCCAAGTTCGATCCGGAGCAGGCGCTGGCCCTGATGGCGGCGACGGAGGTGCGCAACACCTTCATGCCGCCGACCGCGCTCAAGATGCTGCGTCAGGTCGACCGGCCGGCCGAGCGGTTCGGCGTGCGCCTGCGCTCGATCGGCAGCGGCGGGGAGACGCTGGGCGCCGAGCTGCTGGACTGGGGCCGCGGCGCCTTCGGCCTGACCATCAACGAGTTCTACGGCCAGACCGAATGCAACCTGGTCGTCGGCAACTGCGCCGGGCAGATGGCGGTGCGCCCCGGGGCGATGGGCCGGCCGATCCCGGGCCATACGGTGGCGGTGCTGGACGCCGACGGCCAGCCGCTGCCGCCCGGCCAGGAAGGCCGCGTGGCGGTCAAGGCGCCGGACCCGGTGATGTTCCTGGAATACCTGAACAAGCCGCAGGCGACGCGGGCCAAGTTCACCGGCGACGAGGGCGGGGGCGACTGGCTGCTGACCGGCGACACCGCGACGGCCGACGCCGACGGCTACCTCTGGTTCGTCGGCCGCGACGACGACGTGATCACCAGCGCCGGCTACCGGATCGGCCCGGGCGAGGTCGAGGACTGCCTGGGCGCGCATCCGGCCGTCGCGATGTCGGCGGTCGTCGGCGTGCCCGACGAGCTGCGCGGCCAGCGGGTGAAGGCGTTCGTCGTGCTGAACCCGGGCCATCAGGGCAGCGACGCCCTGACCCGCCAGCTCCAGGACCACGTCAAGACCAAGCTCGCCGCGCACGAATACCCGCGCGAGATCGCCTACGTCCCCGCCCTGCCGCTCACCGCGACCGGCAAAATCAAGCGCAAGGACCTGCGCGAGCAGGGCGCGGAAGCGTGCCCGGCGGGGTGAGGGGTAGCGAACTCATCCCCTCGCCTCCACTGGGAGGAGAGGGCTCAAGGAGAGGAGGAAGCCCGCGGCATCTGCAACCACCCGTCAGGCGTGCTTCGACACGCTGGCCTTTGGCCAGCTGCTCAGCATGAAGTTAATGTTGGTAACATACAGGAATTACAATAACTCTTAATATACCTTCATCCTGAGCAGGCCGCGCTTCGCGGCCGTGTCGAAGGACGGCCGACGGGTATCGACGACTCCCTGGTGCAGAAATCTCGACCGGGCGGAGGCGGCTCGCGGAGAGGTGCTGCCCTGGCCATAGCAGCTCCGGCGCCGTCCCAAGTCGCTCTGTCGTGCGAACCACCTCTCCCTGTCCCTCTCCCCCCATTGGCGGAGAGGGGACCCGCCACTGCACCCGTCTTCCCCGCAACGAGCCGGCCGGTCAATGCGCGAATTTCCGCCTCATACCCATGGGCGGACCGGATCGGCTAGGCTAGGCTCAGATACGGGCGGTGTGAGCACGACGGACAACGGCGAGCGGTCATGGCGGACAGCAACAGCACGACAAGCCAGAAGACGCAGCAGCGCAAGACCGGCCGGCAAGCCCCCAAACCCGTCCTGGTGTTCGGCGCCAGCGGCTACATCGGCCGCCACCTGGTCCCGGCCCTGCTGGCCGAGGGGCACAAGGTGCGGGCGGCCGCGCGCCGGATGGCGCCGCTGGAGGCCGCGGGCTGGGACGGCGTTGAGCTCGTCCAGGCGGACGCGCACGATCCGGACACCCTGCCCAAGGCGCTGAACGGCGTGTCGACCGCCTACTTCCTGGTCCACTCGATGGCCGACGGCGCCGACTTTCCGGAGCGCGAGCGCCGGGCCGCCGCCGCGTTCGCCGAGGCGGCGGAGAAGGCGGGGGTCGAGCGGATCGTCTACCTGGGCGGACTGGCGCCCAGGGAGGCGGCGTCGATGCACCTCGCCTCCCGCGTCGCCACCGGCGAGGAGCTGCGCCGCGGTCCGGTGCCGGTGAGCGAACTGCGGGCGCCGGTGATCGTCGGTCCGGGCTCGGTCGCGTTCGAGGTGATGCGCGATCTGGCCGCCTACCTGCCGATCATGGTGACGCCGAAGTGGGTGCGCGCGAAGTCGCCGCCGATCGCCCTCGACGACCTCTTGGGCGATCTGGTCGCCCTGCCCGAGCGCACGCCCGCGGACAACGCGATCTACGAGACCGGCGGCCCGGAGCAGCTGACCTACGAGCGGATGCTGCGGATCATCGCGCGCGAGCTCGGCCGGCCGGAGCCGGTGATCATCCCGGTGCCGTTCATGTCGCCGGAGCTGTCCAGCTACTGGCTGGCGTTCGTCTCCGCCACCCCCACCGACGTGGCGCGCGCGCTGATCGGCGGGCTGAAGCACGACCTGTCGGCCGACGACGGGGCGCTGCGCCAGCGCGTCCCGCGCGATCCCCTGCCGTTCGACGAGGCGACCCGCCGGGCGTTCGAACGGGAGAAGGCGTTCGTCGCCCACGACCGCTGGCGCGAGGGCGCGTTCAACCTGCGCGGCGAGCGCCACGACATCGGCTACTACGCCAAGAAGATGTCGCGCTCGGCCGTGACCAAGGTGGACGCAGAAACGCTGTGGCGCACCCTGTCCGACATGGGCACGCGGGAAGCCGGCTATTTCTTCCTGTCCAGCTTGTGGGAGGTGCGCAAGACCGTCGACCGGCTCTTGGGCGGTCGGCCCGCCGGACGCCGCCGGCCGGGCCGCGACCCGGAACCGGGCGAGCGGTTCGATATGTGGGAAGTGCTGGCGGCCGAGCGGCCGAAGCGCCTGACGCTGATGATCCGCGCCGTCGTGCCCGGGCGCGGCGGGCTGGAGTTCGAGATCGACGACACGCCGGAGGGTCACAGCCGCCTGACGGCGACGATGTACTGGCACCCGGCCGGCGCGCCGGGGCTGCTCTACTGGTACAAGCTGGGCCCGCCGCACGCGATCCTGCTGCAGGGCATGGTCGCGCGGATCTGCCAGCGCGCGGAGGCGGGTCGGAAGGCCGGCGAGCGTCCGGCCAGTCCCGGCCTGCGCCCGCGCCCGCAGCGCTGAGCCGTCGCGCGCGCCGACGGCCACGCGCAAGCCGAGGGATGACACCCCCGCCCGGCATGGCCTAAGCCGGGTGCCGGCTTAGATTTGTTTCAAGAGACCCAACCCAATTCGGGAGACCGATCGAAAGATGAGCGACAGCAACGCGCCCTGGACCCAGCCGATGCCCCAGGAGCAGTTCCAGCGGATGCGCGACATCCTGGCCGCCCCCAGCCCGGTCGGCCTGGAGGGTGCTATGACCTACGGCGTCCTCAAGCCGTACTTCGAGTCCTTCGCGCCGCACAGCTGGGCGGTTCACCAGTTCACCGGCCACGCCGGGATCGTCCTGGACAGCCACCCGGGCGAGGACGAGCGGTTCAAGATCATGGTGATCGGCCACGCCGACAAGATCCGCATGCAGGTGCGGTCGATCGGCGAGGACGGCAAGATCTGGATCAACAGCGACAGCTTCCTGCCCACCACCCTGATCGGGCACGAGGTCACGCTGTTCAGCGAGGACCCGAACGCGCCCGGCAGCTACCGCCGGATCGAGGGCGGCACGGTGGAGGCCGTGGGCGCGATCCACTTCGCCGACCCGTCCGTGCGCTCCGGCGACAAGGGGATCAAGAAGGAACAGCTCTACGTCGAGCTGCAGATCCACGGCGAGAACAAGAAGCAGCAGGTCGAGAACCTGGGCGTGCGGCCCGGCGATTCGATCCTGCTCAACCGGCCGATCCGACACGGCTTCAGCCCGGACACCTTCTACGGCGCCTACCTGGACAACGGCCTGGGCTGCTTCGTCGCCGCCGAAGCCGCGCGGCTGGTCGCCGAGGCCGGCGGCCCGAAGAAGGTGCGCATGCTGACCGCGATCGCCAGCTACGAGGAGATCGGCCGGATGGGCAGCCGCGTGATGGCGGGCGAGTTGGAGCCGGACGCGATCATCGCGGTCGACGTCAACCACGACTACAAGGCCGCGCCCGGCGTCGGCGACAAGAAGTTCAACCCGCAGGAGATGGGCAAGGGCTTCACACTGTCCGTGGGCTCGATCGCAAGCGAGCAGCTGAACGCCGTGATCGAGCAGACGGCCAAGGACCACGACATCCCGATGCAGCGCGACGTCGTCGGCGCGGATACCGGTACCGACGGCATGGCGGGCGTGCTCGCCAGCGTCGACTGCGCGGCGACCTCGATCGGTTTCCCGATCCGCAACATGCACACGATCTCGGAGGCCGGAAACACCAAGGACGTGCTCGCCGCCGCGCACGCGGTCGCGAAGTCGATCCAGGCCCTGGATGCCCGCGACGACGGCCGGGAGAAGCTGCGCGAGCAGTTCCGCAACAACCACCCGCGCCTGGACACGGCCGAGCCGCTGCGCCACCAGGGCAGCGAGAAGCCCAAGGAGCAGGGCAAGGAGGACTGAAGCGGGTCGCTGTAAAGGCGATAGATATTGGATGCGGTGTGGACGGCCGCTCGGCCGTCCGCGCCGACCTTTCCCTGAATCGCCCCGGATGAGGGTTCAGCCCTCCGGCCGCGGTCAGGGCGGGTCGACTTCGTGCTTTTCCAGGCCCACGGGCGATTGCCGCCGGTTCGGCCGCGCACTTGAAGTTGATGATCTAGCCGCGCTCGGGCCCAGCAGCAGCATGTCCGCATGGGCGTGCCCGCCCACACGGACGCGCGTTCACGTCTGCCCGGCGAGGTCTTTCCGGCGCAGGGTCCGGTAGCGGAAGCGGTCGGCGCCGGCGGCGGACTCGCCCTCGGCGAGCGCGACCATCCGGTCGTGGTGCGGCGACAGCCCGCAGGCCGGGTCGGTCGCCGCCGCGTCGCCGGTCAGCGCGAACGCCTGGCAGCGGCAGCCGCCGAAGTCGATCTCCCGCCGGTCGCAGGACCGGCAGGGCTCCGGCATCCAGTCGGTGCCGCGGAAGCGCCGGAACGCCGGCCCGTCCGCCCAGATCTCCGGCAGGCCGCGCTCGCGCACCGTCTCGAAGGTCATGTCGGTGATGCTCTCGGCGGCGTGGCACGGCAGCACCTTGCCGGTCGGCGTGACGTTCAGGAACTGCCGGCCCCAGCCGCCCATGCACGCCTTCGGCCGCTTGGCGTAATAATCCGGCACGACGTAGTCGATCGTGAGCACGCCCTTCAGCCGTCCGCGCGCCTCCGCCACCACCTCGTTGGCGCGCGTCACCTGCTCGGGTGTGGGCATCAGCGCCGCCCGGTTGGCGTACGCCCAGCCGTAATACTGCGTGTGCGCGACCTCCAGCCGGCGCGCGCCCAGCTCGACGGCAAGGGCGATGATCTCCGCCAGGTGATCCAGGTTCTGCCGGTGGACGACCGCGTTCACCGTCAGCGGCAGGCCCGCCGCCCGGACTAGGCGCGCGACCGCGAGCTTCTTGGCGTGCCCGCCCGCGTAGCCGCCGATCCGGTCGGCCGTCGCCGCCCGGCTGTCCTGGATCGACAGCTGCACGTGCTCCAGCCCCGCCTCGGCGAGGGCCGCCAGCCGGGCTTCGTCCAGCAGCACGCCCGCGGTGATCAGGTTGGTGTAGATCTCGTTGGCCCGGCAGCGCGCGACCAATTGCTCCAGGTCCCGGCGCACCACCGGTTCGCCGCCCGACAGATGGATCTGCAGCACGCCCATCGCGGCCGCGTCGTCGATCACCCGCAGCCATTCGTCGGTCGCAAGCTCCGCGCGGGCCCCGGACAGCTCCAGCGGGTTGGAGCAGTACGGGCACATCAACGGACAGCGGTGGGTCAGCTCGGCCAGCAGGCCGAGTGGGGGGCCGGGCGGCGGGTTGGATGCGCTCATGCCTCGACGAAGCCCTTCTCCGCGAGGTCGGCCAGCATGTCCACCACGTCGGCCTGGATCGTCTCCACGGGCGCGTCGTACTCCGCCGCCAGCGTCTTGGACAACTGGGCCACGCTCTGCCGGCCGTCCAGGCGCTGCAGCACCTCCACGGCCGTGGCGTCCGGCACCAGCACCCGTTCGGGCGCCAGCAGCACCGTCTGCCCGCGCGCCTTGTCGTCCTTCAGCCGCACGCCGGGAGCCAGCCGCGGAACGCTGTCGGCGGTGAGGGCCACGCTCATGCCGCCTCCGGGTCGAACGCGCCGGGCGGGATGTGTCCGGGGGTGACGTAGGCGTGGTGCAGCGCGTCCAGCATCGCCCACAGCACGTCGCACTTGAACTTGAGCGCGCGGAGCGCGGCCGTCTGCTCCGCCGGCGTGCGCGCCTGCTGCTTGACGTAGTCGAGCGCCCAGTCGGCATCGCGCGGCGCCTGGGTCAGGCGGGCGTTGAAGTAGGCCAGCGTCTCCTCGCTGACGAAGTCGTAGTTCGCCAGCATCCCGGAAACCCGCTGCGAGATGATCTTGGGCGAGAACAGCTCGGTCAGCGAGCTCGCGACGGCTTCCAGCAGGCTCTTCTCCGCGACGAAGCGCACGTAGGCCTCGCAGGCGAAGCGGGTGGCGGGGAGCGCCCACTCCTGGCTGCGCACCGCCTCAAGGTCGAGGTCGAGCCCCTCCGCCAGCTTGAGCCAGCGCGCGAGCCCGCCGTCGCCCGGCGCCTCGCCGTCGTGGTCGACCAGCCGGCGTCGCCATTCCCGGCGCAGGGCCGGATCGTCGGTGCGCGCGATCAGGGCAGCGTCCTTGCGCGGGATCGCCGCCTGGTAGCAGTAGCGGTTGAGCGCCCAGGCCTGCACCTGCCCCTTGCTCAGTTCGCCCGCGTGGAGCAGCCGGTGGAAGGGGTGATGGACGTGGTAGCGCTGCTCGCCCAGCTGGCGAAGCGCGGTCTCGAGCTCGGCGCGGGTGTAGGTGCGCCCCTCGGCCAGCGGGTCGGCGATCGGCGGGAAGGCGTTCATGCCTCAAGCTCCAGGCCGTCGACCGCGACCTCCCAGCCGGCGTCTTCGACCGCCGCGCGTTCGGGCGAGTCGGCGCACAGGACCGGGTTGGAATTGTTGATGTGCACGTAGACGCCCCGCTTGATGCCGAGCCCGGCGAGCGCCGCCAGGCTGCCGCCCGGACCGGCGATCGGCATGTGGCCCATGCGCCGGCCGGTCTTCTGCCCCAGGCCGGCTGCGATCATCTCGTCGTCGTGATAGAGCGTGCCGTCGAAGAACACGAGGTCGGCCCCTTCAAGTCGGCGCGCGGTCTCTGCGTCCAGGTCCGCGCAGTTCGGGACGTAGAAGACGCGCGCGTCATGGCCGGGCTGGATCAGCTGTACCGCGACGGTGTCGCCGGCTTCGCCCGAGAAGTCGCCGTCATCGCGGGCGCGTTCCTGGTAGAGCGGGACCTTGCCGGGTACGGCGAACGTCTCGACCGCGAGGCCGAGCTCGGCGCCCGCCGCGTCCGTGACCGGCGTGCGCGCGTCAAGCGGCAGATCGCGGCGCGCCACCACCGCCGGGTTCAGCACCTGGAACACCGGATTGGCGTCCAGCGTGGCATGCAGGCGCGCGTGCGCGTAGAGGCTGAACGGCCAGCCCTCGCGCAGATTGATCAGGCCGCCGGTATGGTCGACGTCGCCGTTGGTGACCGCCACCGCGGCGATCGGACTGTCGCGCAGACCGGCGTCGGCGCGGGGATGGAGCGCCGGTGTCGTGAGGATCTGCTGGCGCAGGTCCGGCGAGGCATTGAGGATCAGCCAGCGCACCCCGTCCGCCGACACGGCGAGCGACGACTGCGTGCGCGGCGGGGCCGCCGGGTCGCCGGCCCGTGCGCGCCGGCAGTTGGCGCAAGCGCAGTTCCATTGCGGGAACCCCCCGCCGGCCGCCGCCCCCAAAACGATCAGGCGCAAGATCGCTGTCCTCCGATGATCGTCTCAGGCACGAGCGGGCCGGCGGGCGGTCATCCCAGTCGGTCGCGGGCTAGGGCAAGATGCTGGAAGGTGGAACCACCTCCCAGCTGAATCTTGCCCGCTCTTCAGGAAGTAAGAGCGACAGACAGCGCGAAGGCCGCCTCGGCCTTCGAGCGTGTCGCTCTAGCGCGCGCTCTCGGCGCAGGCGTAGCAGTTGATCTCCATCGCGGCGGACAGCTCGACCACCTTCGGGGCACTCCAGGTCTTTTTCGTCATGGTGGATCTCCTTAACGCATGACTTTGACAGCGACAGTGTGCGCGCTCGCGGCCCGTAGGACAACGCCGCGCGCGGTGACTGCGGGGACGTTCAGCTCCCGCAGGGTCTCAGGCCGGCGTAGTAGGCAGCCAGGTCCCTGATCTCCCGATCGCTCAGGTTCTGCACGGCGATGCTCATCTGCGGGGCCTGCCGTCGGCCGGAGCGGAACGCCTTGAGCTGCTGCTCCAGATAGACCTCGGACTGGCCGGCCAGATTGGGGAACATCGGCGACGTCCCCTGCCCGTCCATCCCGTGGCAGGTGGCGCAGCCCTTGGTCTTCACCGTTTCCGCCGGATCGGCCGCCGCCGGGGCGGCCGACCAGGCGAGCATAACGGCACTTACCAGGAGCGGTAGACCCGGTCGCATGCCCGCCTTGGCACACGACCGGCGCGCGGGACCGGTGAGGCCCCGCGCGGCCGGCATACGGCACGGCTGCGGCATCAGTTACCGACGTAGGAGATGCGGTAGACGACACCCGCCTTGTCGTCGGACACCAGGATCGAGCCATCGACGTACTGCTCGACGTCGACCGGGCGGCCGAGATAGATGCCGTTCTCGTTCAGCCAGCCGGTGGCGAACGGCTCGGTCTTGATGGCGTTGCCCTCCTCGTCGAGGTAGGTCACGTTGACCTGGGCGCCGCGCGGCGTGGTGGCGTTCCAGGAGCCGTGCTGGGCGTTGAAGATCGCGCCCTTGTACTTATCCGGGAACTGGTTGCCGGAGTAGAACATCATGCCGAGGTTGGCCGAGTGCGCCCGGTACTCGATCTGCGGGCCGACGTAGCGGCTCATCTTGTCCTCGGGGATCTCGGCATCGTTGTATTCGTTGGTCCGGACCTCGCCGCCGCCGTAGTAAGGGTGGCCGTACCACATGCCGGCCTGGGCCATCTTGTTGAGCTCGCCCGGAGGCGTCTCGTCGCCCATGCCGTCGACCTGATTGTCGGTGAACCAGAGCGCGCCGTCGGCCGGGTTAAACGCCATGCCGACCGAATTGCGCACACCCGTCGCCACCACCGCGCGGTCGGTGCCGTCGCGGTTCATGCGGATGATCCCGCCGATCCCGGCCTCGTCATACATCGCCACCTTCTCCGGCGGGGCGACGTTGAACGGCTGACCGAGCGAGACGTAGAGCTTGTTGTCGGGCCCGACCGCACAGACCCGGGCGGTGTGGTTGTAGGATTCCTCCTCGGCGGGGATCAGCTCGCCCTGCGGCACCACCGGGACCGCGACGGTGTCCGGGCTTTCCATGAAGAACTCCGCCGCCGGGAACATCAACACGCGGTTGCGTTCGGCGACGTAGAGGAAGCCGTCGGCGGTGTAGCAGACGCCGTTCGGGATATCGAAGTTCACGCTCGGGCTGAACTCCTCCACCGTGTCGGCGACGTCATCCATGTCCCGGTCGGTGGCCGCCCAGACGGTCCGCTTGCGGGTGCCGATCCAGACGGTCGCCTTGTTGCGACCGACGGCCATGTGGCGCGCGTCGGGCGCGACCGCGAACAACTCGATCTGGAAGCCCTCCGGCAGCTTGATCCTGGAGATCACCTTGTCGCGGATGTTCTGGGAGTACTGCGTCTCCTGATCGACCTGCTGGCCGGGTTGCGTGCCGGTCTTCTTGAACTGCCCCAGCTTGTCGAGGTTCTCGTTGGCGTCCTGCGCCGCGGCCGGTGCGGCCGCGAGGCCGGCCGAGACGACGGCCGCCGCCAAAGCCTTCATATACTGCATACTAACGCTCCCCTTAGCGGACCGGTCGCGCATTCCATGATGTCACCCGCCGGCCGTTCGCTTTTTTGGTCTCGACCAAAGAAAGATCAGTCGAGAGACGACGTACGTTAGCACGCGCCGTTTCGGAGTCGAACACGAAAATCGCACGATAAGTCCTCAGTGGTATTTCGCAGCCGCAGCAAATCTAATGATTTCGGATATCTGCACCTTAAACGGTCACAACTTAAGCGGGACTGATCACACGCGTACCGCCCACCGTGGCGCCTTGACCTATCTTACGGCGGCACGCCCATCTTCAAAGGACCCGACAAGCCGGACGATTTGACCTCGGCATCGCCGGGCGAACGCGCTCTAATGCCCGCGTTGGACCTCAGTCCCGTACAAACCGTGAGAGAGCCCAAGAGGTGGTGGTGAGAGAGCAGCCGAAGGCCCCGGCGCTGCAGGTGGACGGGCTTACGTTCGCGCGACCGACTGGCTTCGCGCTCGCCGACGTGAGCTTCCGGACGCGTGCCGGTCGGGTTACGGTCCTGCTCGGGCCGAACGGCGCAGGTAAGACGACGCTGGTGCAGTGCCTGTGCGGTCTGCTGCGCCCGCACGCGGGGTCGGTGCGGGTGCTGGATCACGACCTCGCCCGCGCACGCGCCGCCGCGCTCGGCCGGATGGGCCTGGTGCTGCAGGAGCCGTCGCTCGACCTCGACCTGAGCGTGCAGCAGAACCTGATCTATTTCGCCGCCCTGCACGGCCACGGCCCAGCGACGGCCAAACGCCGCGGCGGACAGCTGCTGGCGCAGTTCGGCCTATCCGACTTGGCCCGGCGGACGGTCCGCAGCCTGAGCGGGGGACAGCGGCGCCGGGTCGAACTGGTCCGGGCGCTCTTGAACGATCCGCCGTTCCTGCTGCTGGACGAGCCGACGGTCGGTCTGGACATCCCGAGCCGCAAGGCGCTGGTCGCGGAGGTCCACCGGCTCGCCGCCGAGCAGGGCACGAGCGTGCTCTGGACGACGCATCTGATCGACGAGGTCTGGCCGGACGACGACCTGGTGGTGCTCGCCGGCGGGCGGATCGCGGCCGCCGGCACCATGGCCGAGGTCCTCGACGCGTCGGGGGCCGCGGAAATCGCGGCCGCGTTCGACCGTTTGACCGCCGAAACGCCGCCGCAAACGGCTGGAGGCGCGGTTGCCTGAGCGCGTGCTGGGCCCGCGTGCCTATCTCAACGCCCTGACCGGGATCCTGTGGCGGGAGGGGCTGCGGTTCCTCAAGCAGCGCTCGCGTCTGATCGCGGCGCTGGTGCGGCCGACCATCTGGCTGCTGGTGTTCGCCGTCGGCTTCCGCGGCATGCTGGAGGTCGCGCGCGTGCCGCCCTACGACGTCCAGGTCGGCTACGAGACCTACGTCATCCCCGGCCTGCTCGGCATGATCCAGCTGTTCAACGGCATGCAGAGTTCGCTCTCGCTGGTGGTGGACCGCGAGCTCGGCAGCATGCGGATGCTGCTGGCCGCTCCGCTGCCGCCCGGCTACCTGCTGTTCTGCAAGCTGCTGGCCGGGGTGGCGGTGTCGGCGATCCAGATCGTGCTGTTCGTGCTGGTCGCGGAAGCGACCGTGGTCGACCTGCCGCTCCTCGGCCTCCTGCGGGCGCTGCCGGTGCTGCTGCTGACCGGCGTGATGCTGGGCGCGATCGGGCTGCTGCTGTCGGCGACCGTGCGGGAGTTGGAGAACTTCGCGGGGGTGATGAACTTCGTCATCTTCCCGCTGTTCTTCCTATCCTCCGCGCTCTATCCGCTGGTGCAGATGCGCGCGTCGAGCGAGCTGCTCTACTGGATCAGTCTATTCAACCCGTTCACCCACGCCGTCGAGGCGATCCGCTTCGCGCTCTACGGCGAGCTTGCGGGCCAAGCGCTTCTGGTGGTCGCCGGCTGTACGGTCGCCGGCTTCGCGCTCGCGCTGCGCGGCTACCGCGCGCGCACCGAAGGCGCACAGCTGACAGGGCGGCCGCCCGTGCTGCCGCGAACCACCAGGGGATCGTAGAAAGCTCACGCGTTCACGTCCTGCAGCAGACGGCCGTAGCGCCGCGTCTCCTGCAGCACTTCCCGGAGCGTGACGAAGCCGCGACCCTGCAGCATCGGGAGCATGGCGCACAACGCCGCGGCCGTCGCCTCCGCGTCGCCCATCGCGGTGTGCCGCCGCTCGGGCGCGATCTCGATACCCAGACGCTGGCACAGGGCGTCCAGGTTGTGCGCCTCGTTGGTGCCGAACAGGATCGCCGACAGCAGCACCGTGTCCAGGACGGGATGGTCGAACCGCGCGCCGATGGCCGCTTCCTGGCGCTTCAGAAAACCGAGGTCGAACGGCGCGTTGTGCGCCACCAGCACCGCGTCCTGGGCGAAGCCGTGCAGGCGGGCGACCGCATCGGGGATCGCCGGTGCGCCGACCACCTGGTCGTCCGTGATGCCGTGGACGCGGCTCGCCTGCTTGGGAATCCGGCGGCCGGGATCGACCAGCGTGTCCATCGTCTCGCCCGCGACCACGCGGCCGTTGACGACCCGAACCCCGGCGATCTGCACCAGTTCGTCGCGCGCCGGCTCCAGACCGGTCGTCTCGGTATCGAACACGACGTAGGGGATCTCGGCGAGCGGCCGGTCGGTCAGCGCCCCCTCCCCCTGGCGTTCCAGCAACTCGAAGTCGAACACCAGCGGTCGGGCCGCGGTCGGCGACAGGCCGTCCGTGTCCTGTTCCAGGATCAGCATCTCGCCGAACCCGCGCGCCAGCGTTTTCAGGCGGACCCGCACGGTCACTTCGCAGCGCGCGCCCTGTGCGTCGAACGCCACCTCGTCGCCGGTGTCGGAGGCGTCCTGTCGCGCGCGCTCGAGCGCAGCCGGGTCGAAGTAATCCGCGATCGGGGCACCCAGACGCGGCGGCGCGATTTGCGCCAGGATCACGCTCGCCTGGGCGTCGTACAGCACGATCCGCCCGCTCGAGCTGACCAGCACGACGGCAACCGGGATCTCGCTCAACAGCGCCGTCAGCCACTCCCGCTCGGCCTGCAGACGCTGCGTAACCTCGTCGACCCCACCGTCCTGCGCCTCGCCGAGACGCGCTCGCCCAGGGCCTGCGCGGCCGGTCCCAGATCGCCCAGATAGCGGGCGTTGAGTTCGGCGAACTGACCGGCCCCCGCGTGCGCCCGGGCGCGCATCTGCGAGGCCAGCCGCTGGACCGGCTTGGCGACGTTCTCGTCGAACAACAGCCAGACGAAGACCGTCAGGCCGAGCACCGCGAAGCCGACCACCACGCCCGCGGCGACGAAGCCGTTCAGCGTATCCGACTGGCCGGCGTAGCGGTAACCCAGGACCAGCGCGACCGTCACCGCGGCGACGATCGCGCCCGCCAGCAGTGCGAACAGCAGGAAGATCCGCAAACGCAGGCCAAGGCGCGCCAACATCAGCGCGCGCCCATCAGGACGGTTCCGCGCAGCTGGTGCGCTGCACCGGATCGTCGGCTGCGACCTTGCGCCAATCGACGTTGGCAAGCTGTCCGTCCGGCCCGAAGCGCACGTCCCCGGTCAGCTGCGCGCGCAGCTGGCGGTCGCAGTCGACCACGACCGTGGCCTGCCGCGGCTGCTGCCAGCGGCCGTAGAACAGCAGCTTGACGATCCGCCGCTCCGGCCGGTCGGGATGCGTGCGGATCGACGCCTGGTCGACCGCGGCGAACCGATCGACGTAGGGGAACAGGTAGGTCCACGGCCGGTAGACCTCCCGCGACTGGTGGGCGTGGGCCACGACCACGCCTTCCGGCAGGTTCTCGCGCGTGCGCTCGTACCAGGTGTATTCGTTGACGATCGTGACACCCAGCATGGCGGCGCCAGCGGCGACCGGCACGAACCAGCGGCCCAGCCAGCCCCAAGTAAGTCGGCGCAGCAGGATGGCGACACCGGCGGCGCCGACCGCCGCCGTCACGGTCGCGATCAGTTCAAGCAGCATGGAAGCCCGTCATCTCCCCAGCGGGCCGGCGCGTTCTTGTGGTCTTGCGCGCGTCCGTGCCCGTTTCCATCGTCCGGTCTCAGTTTAGCCCACGCTGCGCCCATGGCCGAGCGATGATTGCAGTCCCTTGACCACGACGAAGGCGTCGCGCAGGTGGCTGCGCTCCAGGTGCGGCAGTTCCTCCGGCGCCATGTAGTTGTCCGGCGCCTCGCCCTGCTCGACCCGCCGGGCCTGGTGGCGCAGGCGCGTCTCGGCGATCGTGTCGTAGGCCGCGAGCAGGTCCTCGCTGCCCTGCTGGCTGATCAGCCTGGCCTCGCCGGCGGCCTCCAGCCGGGCGCGCGTGTTGACCGGCTTGAGCCGGCCCTGCAGCGCGTAGATCCGCGCCAGGTCCACGACCGGCACCACGCCGGAGTGCTTGAGGTCGAGCTGCTTCTTGTGCTCGCCCGAGCGGATCGTGGCGAAGCCGCGCAGCAGACTCAGCGGCGGCGTGTGCTTGAGCGCGTTGGACGCCATGTGCGCGACGAAGATGCTGTTCTTGCTGGCCCGCTTCAGCGTCTCGCCGTGCAGGCCTTCGAACAGCTCGAACGCCCCGCCGATCGGGCGCAGGTCGAACATCACGCTCGCCAGCATCTGCGCTTCCGGGTTGGGCGTCTCGATCCAGTCCCGGAAGTAGCCGCGCCAGACGCTGACCGGCTTCCGCCAGCGCGGGTTGGTCGCCATCATGTCGCCCGGGCAGTAGACGTAGCCGATCGTGTGCAGCCCGTCGCTGACGAACCGGGCGAGCTGGTCGAAGTACGCGTCGTCCGCCTCGCCCACGCTGTCGTCCAGCATCAGGCAGTTGTCCTGGTCGCTGACGCCGGTCTGCTCCTGGCGGCCCTGGCTGCCGCAGGCAAGCCAGAGGTAGCGGACCGGCGGCGGGCCGAGCTCGCGCTCCGCCAGGGTCAGCAGGCGCCGGGTCGCCGCGTCGGCGATGTCGGTGATCAGCCGGGTCACGGTCTCGTGGCGGTGGCCCAGGCTGACCAGTTGGGCCAGCAGTTGCGGGATGCGCGCGGTCGTCGGAATCATGTCCGCGGCGCTGTCGGCGGTGGCGACCTCGCGCACCAGCGTCGCCGAGGACAGCGCCTGGAAGCGCATCAGGTCGGTCTGGGTGACGATGCCCAGAAGCGCACCGTCTTCCACGATCGGTACGTGGCCGATGCCGCGCTCCTGCATGGCGTGCAGCACGTCGGAGCCGATCGCCCGCGGCGACAGGTGCAGCGGGTCGGCGGTCATCACCTGTCGCACGGCCGTGTCGTGCGACAGATCGCGGGCGATCACCTTGTTGGTCAGGTCGCGGACCGTGACGATCCCGGCGAGCTTGCCGTCGTCGACCACGCACAGCGAGGAAATGCGCCGCTCCGCCATCATTTGCGCGGCCTCGCGCACCGGCGTGTCCGGCGTACAGGTGACCGGCGCGCCGGCCATCAGTTCGGAAACGCGCGAGGTGCCGAGGTCGTCGCTGTCACGCCGCTGCCGGCCGGAACGGTCGAAAAAGCGCCGGGCCGCGGCGTTGTCCGCGATCAGCGCTTGAAAGTCCGCTTGCCTCAGCACCAGGAGGTGGCTGTCACGCACCGCCTTGGCGGAGGTCACCGCCCGGCCGTCGCGCAGCAGGCCGCGCTCGCCGAACGAATTGCGCGGGCCTAATAGCGACACCGGCGCGTCGTGCGCGTCGCGAACTTCGACTTCGCCGCTGTAGATCAGGTACAGCCCGTCGAGCGGCTGATTGAGCGTATAGATTTGGCTCCCGGCGGCATACTCGCGCGGCTCGAACCGCCGGGCGAGGTCCGTGAGCGCCGTATCGTCCAGACTGTCGTAGGGATGGACCGAGCGCAGGAAGGCGTGCAGGCCGTCTTCCGACAGTTGAGGTGTCTCGGTCATCTCTGGTCTCCTGTCCCGGCGCTCGGCCGGTCATCCGATTTTGGGCGATGACGGGCCGGGGCATGACGCCCCGACCCGCCGGTCGCACCAACGGCAGCCGTAGGGATCAGTGATCCGCCTGAGCGGCGGCCGCCCCACGGGGCGAACGCACGCTGTCGACCAGGTCCTTGATCTCCTGCGGCGTGTCGGCGGTCGCCTTGGAGACGCCGAACGCAACCGCGAAGTTGATCACGGCGCCGACCGCGCCGATCGCGGTCGACTTCAGGCCGAACAGCGAGCCCTCCACCGTGTCGGGGAACTGGTTCGTGTCCGGGATGAAGAACCACCCCTTGTGCAGGAACACGTAGACCAGGGTGAAGATCAGACCGGCCAGCATGCCGGCGACCGCGCCCCGGTTGTTCACCCGCTTGGTGAAGATGCCCATCATCAGCACCGGGAAGATCGACGCCGCGGCGATGCCGAAGGCAAGCGCCACCGTCTCCGCCGCGAACCCGGGCGGGTTGAGGCCCAGATAGGTGGCCACGACGATCGCCCCGGCCATCGCGATCCGGGCGCTCAGCAACTCGCCCTTCTCGCTGATGTTCGGTGCGATCGCGCCGCGCACAAGGTCGTGGGAAACGGCCCCCGAGATCGCCAGCAACAGACCTGCGGCCGTGGACAAGGCGGCTGCCAGACCGCCGGCGGCGATCAGACCGATCACCCAGCCTGGCAGGTTCGCGATCTCCGGATTGGCGAGCACCAGGATGTCGCGGTTGAACTTGGTCAGCTCGTTGCCTTCCCAGCCGTTCGCCTCGGCGACCTCCTGCATCTCCGGGTTCTTGTCGTTGTAGTACTGAATCCGGCCGTCGCCGTTCTTGTCCTCGAAGCCCAGCAGGTTGGTCTGCTGCCAGGTCTCCATCCAGGCGTACTCGGGATCGTTCTCGATCGCCTCGACCGTCACCGCCTGACCGGAGGTGCCGTTGGGCCACATCAGGTCGGTGATGTTCAGCCGCGCCATCGCGCCCACGGCCGGGGCCGTCAGGTAGAGCAGCGCGATGAACACCAGCGCCCAGCCGGCCGACAGACGCGCGTCGGAGACCTTGGGCACGGTGAAGAAGCGGATGATCACGTGCGGCAGGCCCGCCGTGCCGATCATCAGCGACAGCGTGAACAAGACCATGTTCAGCGTGTTGCCGCCGTGCCCGGTGTATTCGCTGAAGCCGAGATCGGTCAGCACCTGGTCCAGGCGCGTCAGCAACGGCTGGCCGGACGCGGTATGCTCGCTGAACAGGCCGAGCGGCGGGATCGGGTTGCCGGTCAGCTGCAGGGAGATGAACACGGCGGGAATCGTGAAGGCGAGGATCAGCACGACGTACTGCGCCACCTGGGTGTAGGTGACGCCCTTCATCCCGCCGAGCACGGCGTAGAAGAAGACCACGCCCGCGCCGATCAGGAGGCCGGTGGTGTTGGACACCTCCAGGAACCGCGAGAACGCGACGCCGACGCCGGTCATCTGCCCGATCACGTAGGTGATCGAGGCGATGATCAGGCACGCGACGCCGACCATCCGCGCGGTCTGGCTGTAGAAGCGCTCGCCGATGAACTCCGGCACCGTGAACTTGCCGAACTTGCGCAGGTAGGGCGCCAGCAGCATCGCCAGCAGCACGTAGCCGCCGGTCCAGCCCATCAGGAACGAGCTGTTGTCGTAGCCGACGAACGCGATCAGGCCGGCCATCGAGATGAACGACGCGGCCGACATCCAGTCCGCGGCCGTGGCCGCGCCGTTGACGACCGGATGGACGCCGCGGGAGGCGGCGTAGAATTCCGCCGTCGAGCCGGCGCGCGCCCAGATCGCGATACCGACGTAGAGCGCGAAACTCGCCCCGACGAACAGCAGGTTGATAACGTATTGATCCATAAGGGGCCCCGCCTACTGCTCGTCGAGATCGTATTTACGATCGAGTTTGTTCATCATCCACGCGTAATTGAAGATCAGCACGATGAACACGAGGATGCTGCCCTGCTGGGCGAACCAGAAGCCGAGGTCGGTGCCGCCGACCTCGATGCCCGAAAGCAAGGGCCGCAACAGGATTCCAAACCCGAACGATACCAGCGCCCAGACCACCAGGCTCCAGACGATCACCCGGATGTTGGCCCGCCAGTACTGCTGCCGAGCCTGTTCAACCGAGCCGGCTTTCGGCTCGTTGCGCGACGACATGAGCTACCTCCCCTGCCTTGAAAGACGCATTGGATGACGCCCGAACACGGCCGCGGCGTCGCGCGGCGCGTATTAGACCTCTTCCGGTTAATTTTAACCAAGACGTTCCCAGCGCCGCGCAAAACATAGACAACGCCCCCCAAGGACGCAATTCGGACTCGGCCCGGACGCGCGGAAAAGATGTCCTTGACGCAAGCAGCCGATGCAGGGGGACGCCCGCCCGTTACGCGCCGAAACCGCCGGGATGCTCAAATCGAATACGGTATTGGAGATTGCCGCGACGGCGAGCGCGCTGTGCCGGCGGTGGCGGTCGCTCGCGGCGCCGACGTAGGCCCGCGTGCCGGGGAAGCTGATCCGGTAGGCGCGCATCAGCCGGGTTGGCAGCCCGGACACAGGTAGGCGGTGCGCCCGGCCACCTTCGGCGTCTCCAGGGCCGAGCCACAGGCCGGACAGGTGGGCGCGTCCCGGCCGCGCTGCGGGGTCAGGAAGCTTGCCGGCAGCCGCTGCGGATTCGCGCCCTGCGCCACCGCGGCCGGCAGCACGCGGCGGATCGCGGCGTGCAGGGTGCGCAGCACCTCCGGCTTTAGCGCGTGCGCCTTGGCATCCGGCCGCAGGCCGGCCTGGAACAGCACCTCGTCCGCCCAGACGTTGCCCAGGCCCGCGACCACGCTCTGGTCCGTAAGCGCGGTCTTGAGCTGGCCGCGCTTGCCGCCGACGCGCCGGGCGAAGGTCTCCGCGTCGAGCGCGAGCACGTCCGGACCGATGTCCTGGCTGCGCAGGTAGTGCGCCGGATCGTCCGTCAGCTCGACCCAGCCGAGCCGGCGCAGATCGGTGAACGCGAGCCCGCCGCCGTCCTCGAACACCATGTGCAGGCGGCACTGCGCTGGCTTTTGCGTACCGTCGTCGAGCGGCGTCAGATGCCCGGTCATGCCGAAGTGTACGACCAGCTTCCAGCCGCAGGAAAGCTTCAGGAACAGCACCTTGCCGTGACGTTCTACGGCATCGATGGCATAGCCGGTGAGCGCGGCCTCCAGGTCACCCGGGTTGCTGCCGCGCAGCCGTTCGGGATCGTTGAGCGCGATGCGCGCGATTCGCCGGTCCAGCGCGTGCCGGCGCAGCGCTTCGGCGTTCGCCTCGATATCCGGCAGTTCAGGCATCTCGCGCGCCCGTCCTTTTCGTCTCAGGCCCGCAACAGGGGTCGTAGCGCCGTCAGATTTCCGGTGTTGATCACGTCAGCGGCCGTCAACCACGCACGCCGGGCCTGGTCCACGCCGAAGCGCATCAGGTCGAGGTGCGCGCCGGCATGGGCGTCGGTCGCGATCGACAGCTTCACACCGGCCTCGCGCGCCATCTTGGCGTAGGTGTCGTCGAGGTCGAGGCGCGCGGGCTGGGCGTTGATCTCCAGAACGTGACCGCCCTGGCGCGCCTGCTCGATGACCCGCTCCATGTCCAGGTCGTAGCCTGCCCGCTCGCCCAGCAGGCGGCCGGTGGGATGGCCCAGGATGGTGAAGTTCGGGTTCTCCATCGCCTTCAGCACGCGCGCGGTCTGCTTCTCGCCGGCGAGGTTCATCCGGCTGTGGATCGAGCAGACCGTGAGATCGAGCCGCGCGAGCACGTCGTCCGGCAGGTCTAGGCTGCCGTCCTCCAGGATGTCGACCTCGATGCTCTTGAGCAGGGTGATCCCGTCCAGCTGCTCGTTCAGTTCGTCGATCGCGTCGATCTGCCGGGCCAGCCGGTCGGCGTCCAGGCCGTTCGCCACGCGCACCGCCTTGGAATGGTCGGTGACCGCCAGGTAGGCGAGCCCGCGCGCCCGCGCCGCCTCGGCCATTTCGGCGAGCGTGCCCGCGCCGTCCGACCAGTCGGTGTGGCTGTGCAGGTTGCCGCGGATGTCGTCGACCGTGATCAGCTCGGGCAGATCGCCCGCCTGCGCCGCCTCGATCTCGCCCCGGTCCTCGCGCAGCTCGGGCACGATCTCCGGCAGGCCGACGGCCTCGAACACCTCCGCCTCGCTGCGGCCGGCGACCCGGTGCTCGCCCTCGAAAACGCCGTACTCGTTGACTTTCAGACCGTGCTGCTGGCCCAGCTGGCGGACCCGGATGTTGTGCGCCTGGCTGCCGGTGAAGTAGTGCAGCGCGGCGCCGAAACTCTCCCGGGCGACCGCGCGCAGGTCGACCTGCAGCCCGCCTTTCAGGATCACACTCGCGCGGGTCTCGCCGTGGGAGAGCACGCGCGTCACGTCGTCGTAGCCGGTGAAGCGCTGCATCACCGGCTCGGCGTCGGCGCAGGCGACCAGGATGTCGAGGTCGCCGACCGTCTCCTTGCGCCGGCGGTAGCTGCCGGCGATCGCGGCCGCCTCGACCCCGTCCAGCGCGCGCAGATACTGGACCAGCGGCTCCGCCAGTTCCTCGGCGTCGCGCCGGCGGAAGCGCGTCTCGCCGCTGCCCCGGGTGGCGAGCTCCTCCAGGATGTTCTGCTCGGTCTTCTGGCCGAAGCCGGACAGCGTCTGGATCTTGCCGGCCTCGGCGGCCTGCTTCAGCCCGGCCACGTCCTTCACGCCGAGTGTTTCGTAGAGCGTCTTGACCCGCTTCGGCCCCAGGCCGGCGACACCCATGACGTCGATCAGGCTTTCCGGCACGTCTTTGACGATCTTCTGCAGATCGGCGAGTTCGCCGGTCTCCACGATCTCCCGCGTTTTCTTCGCCAGATCGTCGCCGATGCCGGGCAGTTCGGTCAGGTCGGCGCCGTCGCGCACCAACTGGGCGACCGTCTGCGGCAGGTCTCGGATGGTACGCGCGGCGTTGCGGTAGGCGCGCACGCGAAACGCGTTCGCCCCCTGGATCTCCAAGAGATCCGCCAGCTCGTCGAACTTCGCCGCGATCTCGCGGTTGTGCGTGGGCACGGCCACGGTCTCCCTTAAACGTGTAAGGCGCCCCTTCCAGGCTTGGACCGCTCACCCGCCCCTCGCAAGCCGGCCTCGGGCGACCCTCAGCCCGACGACGCGGGCGCGGCGGCGGTCGCGGGCGCTGCCGGCGCCGGCTGCGGCCCGGCCGTCGGGCGCAGCAGGCGCAGCGCGTTGAAGACGACCAGCAGCGCCGCCCCGACGTCGGCGGCGATCGCGCCCCACAGGCTCGCCGCGCCGGCGAACGTCAGGACCACGAACACCGCCTTCAGGCCGAGCGCGAAGACGATGTTCTGCTGGATCACCGCGACCGTCCGGCGGCCGTGGGCGACCAGCCAGGGCAGCCGCGACAAGTCGTCGGTCATCAGCGCGACGTCGGCCGTCTCGATCGCCGCGTCGCTGCCGACCGCCCCCATGGCGACGCCGAAGCTGGCGCGCGCCATCGCCGGGGCGTCGTTCACCCCGTCGCCGACCATCGCGACCGTGCCGTAGCGTTCGACCAGCTCCTCGACGGCCGACAACTTGTCCGCCGGCAGCAGTTCCGCCCGGACCTCGTCGATCCCGACCTCCTCGGCGATCGCGCGCGCGGTCGACGCGTTGTCCCCGGTCAGCATGACCAGGCGCTCGACCCCGCGGGCGCGCAGCTCGCGAAGCGCCTGCCGCGCCTCCGGCCGGGGCGTGTCGGCGAGCGCGATCAGCCCGCAGACCTCCGTTCCGCGGCCCAGCACCACCACCGTCTGACCCGCGCCCTCCAGGGCGTCGAGGCGCGTGCGCAGGCCGGGCGTCTCGTCGGTATGCGCCAGCAACTGCCGGTGCGAGCCCAGCCAGTAGGCCTGCCCCTCGACCGTGCCTGTCAGGCCCTTGCCCTGGGCGGCCTGCACGTCCTGGCCCGGCGACGGGTCGATGCCGCGGGCGCGCGCATGCGCCTGGATCGCGCGGGCCAGCGGATGGGCGCTGCGTCCCTCCAACGCGGCGGCGACGCGCAGCACGTCCGCGGGCTGCCAGTCGCTCCACCCCTCGACCGCGACCACCTCGGGCGTGCCGCGCGTCAGCGTGCCGGTCTTGTCGAACGCGACCGCCCGCAGCCGGGCCGGCTGCTCGACGTAGCTGCCGCCCTTGATCAGCACGCCGTGGCGCGCGGAACTGGCGAGCGCGGCAACGATGCTGACCGGGGTGGAGATGACGAGCGCGCAGGGGCACGCGATCACCAGCAGAACGAGGGCGCGATACAGCCAATCCGCCCACGCCCCGCCGGTCACCAGCGGCGCCACCAGCGCGACCATGAGCGCGACGCCGAGCACGGCCGGGGTATAGACGCGGGCGAACCGCTCGACGAACTGCTCCGCCCGGGCGCGCTTGCCGTGCGCCTCGCCCACCATGCGGATGATCTTGGACAGGGTGGTGTCGTCGTGCGGCTTGCTGCTTTCGACCTCGAGCGCGCCGTCGCTGTTGATCGTTCCCGGCGTAGACGGTGCTGCCGGCTTCCTTGGCGACCGGGCGGCTTTCACCCGTGATCGGCGCCTGGTCGACCCAGCTGGTGCCGGCCCGGACGACGCCGTCGAGCGGAATGCGCTCGCCCGGCTTGACCACGAACCGGCTGCCGACCGGCACGGTGCCGGCGTCGACGACCGGCTCGCTGCCGTCCGCGGCGCACAGGCGCACGGTTTGCGGCGCAAGGTCGAGCAGCGCCTCCACCGCCCGGCGGGCGCGCGCGACGCTCCAGCTTTCCAGCAGCAGCGACAACGCGAACAGAAAGGCGACGGTGGCGGCCTCGAACCACTCCCCGATGGCGATCGCGCCCGCGACCGCGATCACCATCAACAGGTTGATATCCGCGCGCAGCAGCTTCGCCGCATAGACCGCCTTGACCGCCACGTAGCGTCCGCCGCAGCCGACCGAGAGGGCGTACGCCAAGACCACGAACCAGGGCAGCGGCGCGCCCGCGGGGACCACCGTCATCTGCAGGCTGACGCCCAGCAGAAGGAAGACGCCGCTGAGCGCCGTCAGCAGCGCCTGCATGCGGTGCTGCCGGGTCCGGGCCGTCTCGGCGGCGTCGCTGCCGGCGTCGGCCGCGGTCATGCCGGTGCGGCGGACGGCCCGGCGCACCGTGTCCGCGCTGACGTCGCCGGCCTCCCGCAGGACCATCATGCGGCCCTTGAGCACGTCGAAGGCGAGCTTGTCGGCGCCGCCGACAACCGGGCCGACCTCTTGCTTCAGAAGGCCGACCTCCTCGGCACAGCACAGCCCCTGGACATCGAAGGTGTAGAGCGGTGACGCAGCAGCCCCGCCCACCCCTTCGGAATCGGCCGCGTTCTCCGTCGCCGTGCAGGCGCTGGCGCAGCCGCTGCCCCCTTGCTCCGCCGGGGGCGCGGGCGTGCAGCAGCCGGTGTCCTCGCTAGGGCGTTGGTCGCGATCCAGCGGATCGGCCATCCCGGTCCTCCAATCAGATGCCGGCCAATAATATAACCCCACCATCTCCGCCCGACAGGAGCTGTGGGTTCAAGCCTTTTTGCGCCCAGGGGCAAGCTGCTGGAAGGTGGCGTCATCTACCGGCTTCATCTTGGCATCTCTTCAAGAAGTGAGCGCGACATTCGGCCCGAAGGCTGGTTCGGCCTTCGAGCTTGTCGCTCCAGCCCGGTTGTCGGGCCGGAATCAAAACGAGGCGGCTGCCCGGATTTACCGGCAGCCGCCTCGTCAAAACCGCGCGGGGTATCGCCCCGCTCTGGCCCTGCGGCAGAGCGGTTAATCCTGCCCCAGGATCATGTTCATATTCTTGAGATAGGTCTCGGCGTTACCCTGGACCTTCTCCGGCTTGCGGGCCTCGCTCGCCAGGTGCATGCCCTCGAGAACGCTGGCGATGTTGTCGAGATCCGTCTCCATGCGCTTGAGCGCGTTCTCCAGCGTGTAGGACAGCTGGTGGATCTTCTCCATGTTCTCGACCGTCATCTCCTGGTCGAGATGCTTTTCGAGCTTCCGGTTGTACGCGCGCAGGTTCTTGACGGCGGTCTCCAGGTTCGGCGCGGGCTCGGCCTTGTAGTGCTGGACCTGCGCCTCTCCGTCGTTGTGGTCATGGTCGTCGCCGTTCGCGAGCGCCGGGCCGCCCGCGAGCAGTCCCAGGCTCAGGATCGCTGCGGTCAGTCGCTTCATTCCGCTGTCTCCTTCTTCATCTGATGAAATCCCCGTTGCCGCGGCGGTTAGGAGCCTTCGGCAGCGAGCAGCGGCTTCAACCGGTCGCGCGCCTGCTTGGGCAGGTCGGAGACCTTCTTGCGCACGTCGTCCAGGTTTTTGGCGGCGTCGCCGACCTTCACCACGCCGACCATGCCGGAATAGAGGTGCGGCAGGCACTTGTAGACGTAGGTGCCCTCCTTCTCGAAGGTGACCTCGACCTCCTGGTTGATGCCGCCGCGGAAACTGTCGGCGCCTTCGGGGATCATGCCCTTAACGCTCTGGGCGTTGTGGCCCTTGGCGGTCGCCACGAAGCGCACGGTATCGCCGGGCTCGATCGAAACGGACGACGGCTCGTAGACCATCACCTCGCCGTCGTCGTTCTTGTTCAGCATTTTCACTTCGATCGTCTCGGCCGCCGCGGGCCCGGCGGTCAGCACGGCCAGCAGGCCGGCGGCGAGCAGCGTATTTCGCATGGTTTTCTCCTCCCTGAGGGGTCGTTACGCGACACCGCGCGCAGGGCGCCCGGGCCAACCCTGGCCAGGTCACGCCGCCGCGGCGCCGCCCGAGGTATGCCAGCGCTGGCCTCTTACTGCAACTGCATCGCAGTTGCAGTTCTTGCCGGAGCGTGCGGTGCGTTGTCGCGACCGGCGCGCGGGGCTCAGTCTTGAGCTGAGGAGAAAACCGGGATCTGGCCGACCGACCGGCGGATCCGACCGGGGGTGCCTGCGTTAAAACGCGAAAAGCCCGGCCGCCGAAGCGGCCGGGCTCCTCATTCGAACCGCCGATGGACGGTTAGTTCGGCATTTTGCCGGTAATCCAGAAGTTCACGAGCTTGGGATGGTTCTCGACGTACTGCTTCGCAGCGGCCGGATAGCCTTCCTGCTCGCCGACATCCATGCCCGCCTGCACGTCCGACAGCGGGATCGAGATCCGGTCGAGCATCTCGTAGACCTCGGGGAACTCCCGGTAGAAGCCCTCGCGGGCCAGGATGTCCGCGCGCTCGATGTCGCCCAGGACGCCCTTCGGGTCGTCGATGTAGCGCAGATCGAAGCGGCCGAACTTCCAGTGCGGGCTCCAGCCGGTGACGACGATCCAGTCCTCGTTGCGGATCGCGCGCTGCAGGGCGGCGGTCATGCCGCTACCCGACGAGGTGATCAGGCGGTAGCCCTGATCCTTCAGGCCGTACTCCTCCAGGGCGTTCTTGGACAGGCGCGTCAGACCGGCACCCGGGCCGATGCCGACGATCTTGTCATCCAGCTTATTCTGGATTTCCTTGGACTTCAGATCCTCGATCGAGCTCAGCTGATCCTTCGGGATATAGTCCGGAACCACCCAGCCGAGACGCGCACGGCTGTAGATCGGGCCGATGCTGACCGTGTCCTGCGCGACCTTGTCGTAGTAGTCGGAGTGGGTTTCCGGCAGCCAGGAGTCGGTGTGGAAGTCGAGGTCGCCAGCACCCACCGCCTGATACACGGCGGCCGGGTCGGCCTTGGTCATCTCGACCTTCTTACCCATCTTTTCGCCGATGATGTACTCGACGACGTGCGAGGTGAAGAGGGCGTCGGACCAGTTGAAATAGCCGATCTCGACGACGCCGTTGTCCTTGGCCTGCGCCACGCCGGCCGTTCCCACGGCCATGGCGAGCGCGAGGCCAGCGCTGGTAAACTTCTTCATATCTCTCGGCCTCCCTTTCATTGGGATCTTCGTGGTTGCGTTGTTGATGCGCGCGCCGCGGACGTCCGACGCCACACGCACGGTCGAACGACACCCACGTCTTGAGTGCCTACGAGCCAGTAGAGTGGGGGTTATGAACCAAGCGTCAACCTTCCATCCGCACGGAAAGTACCATTTTCGCACAAGCAACAAGCCGTCTACAGCCGTTGTGCGCGCTCGATACCATCCGGTTCGACTCGACGGTTTTGCCCGGATTCCTGCACGAGACACGGCGCTTTCGCGCGGACATTACAGATCAACGTCTATTGATAATCCCCAATGTGCTTTTCGGTGTGCGTTAGCGTGCCGCGGCCTGTTGGCGTACCGGCGTCGGAGATGGGTCGAGGTCGGAACCTCCATGCGCGGCGGGCCGCATTCGGGTTTCCGGGCGATCGCGGACGGGCCTGATCTGCACGACCTGAACGCCGTCCGCTGTGGGATAACGCTGGTGAACTCCGCGATGTTCCAAACGCTCGCACCCGTACGCCGGGCCGGCTTTCCCCGGCCGCCGCCCGCGTGGCGCGCCGCGGCACCTTGTTTGGGTGCCTTATGCGCTGGGTGCCGCCGCCGCCGCGCGGCGGTCGACCAGATGGTCGGCCAGCGTCCCGCCCAGCCACATCGACGCGAGCGCGACCCAGGCGGTCAACGCCAGGGTGGACGCACCGGAGACGCCGGCGCCGATCGAGCAGCCGCCCGCCAGCATGGCGCCGAAGCCCATCATCACGGCGCCCAGCAGGTAGCGCTGCATCGCCCGCGCGCCCTCCCAGCCCTGCCAGGCCAGTTCGCGCGCGGCCAGCGCCGCCAGAAACGCGCCGACGAACACGCCCGGCACCAAGCCGATGTCGAAGTCCACGCCGCCGTCCGGCTGCAGAACGAACATCAAGACGTCGGCCGAAGGGCCTGAAAACGAGAGACTTTCAACACTCGTCGGCTGGAAGGTCAGTTGGCTCAGCTGGTAGGTGAAGAACCACGCGAGCGCGGCGGCGAAGCCGACCCCGGAGCCGAACACCAGGACCCGCGGACCGACCTGGTTCGCGCGCGCGAACCATAACGCGGCCATGGTGAACAGGCATCCGAGCGCGAGACCCGTCCAGTCCGGCAAGCCGCCCAGCGCCTGCAAGCTCGGGGTCGGCCCCTGGGTGGTCGAAAGTCCAGCCAGTTCCTGTCGTGCCGGGGCCATCAGGCCGCGCAGCGTGACCTGCGCCGTCACGGCGAAGACGAGGCCGGAGAGGATCGCGCGCAGATTGCCGGTCGCGCTGAGTACCAGCAGGCGGCCCGGACAGCCGCGCGCAAGCACCATGCCCACGCCGAACACGAGCCCGCCGATCACCGCCCCGGAGAGCGACGACGCCTGGCCCAGCCATCGGGAGGTCGAGAGGTCGACCAGCCCGGCAAGCGCGGCGGCCTGGGTCCACACCAGGGCGGTGGAGAAACACAGCAGCCAGACGGCCGTGCGCGGGCCCAGGCGCCCGCCCGAGAATTCGACGACCGCGGCGCGCAGGCAGAACCGGCTACGCTGCGCGGCGACGCCGAAGACGATGCCGACCACGAGGCCCGCGAGTAACAGAGTCTCGCCGTCGCCGAGGTTTTCGAGCAAGAGCACGAACAGGGAATAGAGGTCCATTGGCCGCCTCCGTATGCAGCGCCGCGAATATATGCTGCTGGACGAAGGCCTTTAGGTCCATGCTTGTGGTGCGCTCGGCGGGCGGCTTTTACGCACCGGGCGGGCGGCAACCCGCCGCCGGCTCAGGCCACCGCGGGCGACAGGGCGCGCGCCTGATCGGCCGTCAGGCGGCCTTCCTCGACCCCGTGGCACGCCACGCGGCCGCCGGTGCGCGTGTTCTGCAGCATGGGCACTTCCCGGCGGCAACGGTCGTTCACGTGCGGGCAGCGCGGGTGGAACGGGCAGCCGGTGGGCGGGTTTACGGGGTCCGGCACCTCACCCTGGGCGGGGCTATGGTCGCGATCCCGGTTGGCGAACGACGGGATCGCCTGCAGCAGCATCTGGGTATAGGGATGGCGCGGCGCCTCGAACAGGCTGCGCTTGGGTGCCTCTTCCACGATCCGTCCCAGGTACATCACGCCCACGCGGTCGGCCATGTGGCGCACCACGGCCATGTCGTGACTGATGAACAGGTAGGTCAGGCCGTGTTCGCGCTGCAGGTCCTGCATCAGGTTCAGAATCTGCGCCTGGACCGACACGTCGAGCGCGCTCGTCGGCTCGTCGCAGACGATGAACTCCGGGTTATTGGCGAGCGCGCGGGCGATCGAGATACGCTGACGCTGACCGCCGGAGAACTCGTGGGGATACTTCTGCACGTCGTTCGCGCCCAGGCCGACGTGTTCCAGCAGCTCGCCGGCCCGCTCGCGGGCCTCCTGGCGGGTATTCACCATGCCGAAGGCGAGCAGCGGCTCGCCCACGATCGCGCCGACGCGCCACAGCGGGTTCAGGCTGGCGTAGGGGCTCTGGAAGATCATCTGCAGCCGGCGGCGCACCGGGACGGCGTCGCGACCCGACCGGCGGGCGAGATCGCTTACGTCCTCGCCATCGAAGATCAGCCGGCCGCCGCTGGGCGGAAACAGGCCGACGGACAGCCGCGCCACGGTCGACTTGCCGCAGCCCGATTCCCCGACGAGCGCGTAGGTGCCACCCCGTGGAATGGCGAAGTCGACGCCGTCGACCGCGCGCAGGATGCGCCGGCCGCCGCCTTCGAGCAGCCGGTTCAACAGCGGCTTCGACACGTCGAAGTGACGCGCCAGACCCTCGGCCTGGACCAGCGTATCGCCCTGATCGATCGAGCGGTTAGCGGGCATGACGCCTCCGTTCGCGGCGCACAGCCTCGGGCCCGCCGCCGGGGTCGCCGTGCCGGGCGTAAAGCCAGCAGGCGGCCTGGCTGTCGCCGGCGGGCATCAGGTCGGGGCGCTCCTGGCGGCAGCGGTCGAAGGCGTGCGGACAGCGCGGGTGGAACGCGCACCCCGAGGGAATGGCACGCAGGCTGGGCATGCTGCCGGGGATCTGGGTCAGGCGCTGGACCTCCTTCTCCACCGGCGGGATCGAGTCCATCAGGCCGGCCGTGTAGGGGTGGGCCGGATCGTGGACCACCGTGTCGACCGGGCCGCGTTCCACGACCCGGCCGGCGTACATCACCATGACGTTGTCGGCCGTCTCGGCGATCACGCCCATGTCGTGGGTGATCAGTTTCACGCCGGTCCCGCGGTCGCGGCATAGGCGCTTGAGCAAGGCCAGGATCTGCGCCTGCACCGAGACGTCGAGGGCAGTGGTCGGCTCGTCGGCGATCACCAGATCCGGGTCCGCGCACAGCGCGAGCGCGATCACGACGCGCTGGCGCATGCCGCCGGAGAACTGGTGGGGATAGGAGTCGATCCGGCTTTCCGGCGATCCGATGCCGACCTCCGTCAGCAGGTCGACCGCCCGGTCCCGGGCCTGCCGGCGGGACATCGGCAGGTGCGTGCAGATCGTCTCGATCAGCTGTTCGCCCACGGAGTAGAGCGGGTTCAGGCTGGTCTGCGGGTCCTGGAAGATCATGCCGATGCGCTTGCCCCGCACCTGGCGCAGGCTGCGCTCGCCCAGGCGGTCGATCCGCTCGCCGTCCAGGTAGACGCCGCCGCCCGCCAGAAACCCGGGCGGCTCGATCAGGCTCATCACGGCGTTGCCGGTGATCGACTTGCCGGCCCCTGATTCCCCGACCACGCCCAGGATCTCGCCGCGCTGGATGCTGAACGACACCTCGTCCACCGCGACCAGACGCTGCTTGCGGGTGGGGAACACGACCGAGAGGTCCTGGACGCGCAGCAGCGGTTCATCCTGACCGCTGCCGTCGGCGCGCTGTTGATCGAGCGGCATGCCGGCGCCTTTAGCGCAGTTTCGGGTTGAGGACATCGCGCAGCCAGTCGCCCAGCAGGTTGACCGACAGCGCAAGCGCAAGCAGCGCCAGGGACGGGAAGAACGTGATCCACCATTCCCCGGAGAACATGTAGTCCTGGCCGACCCGGATCAGCGTGCCCAGCGAGGGCTGGGTCGGCGGCATGCCCACGCCCAGGAAGCTCAGCGTCGCCTCCGCGATGATCGCGAGCGCAAGGCCGATGGTCGCGATCACCAGGACCGGCCGCATCACGTTCGGCAGCACGTGGCGCGCCAGGATCGTGCGGGCCGGCAGCCCGATCACGTGGCCGGCCTGCACGTACTCCTTGGTCTTCTCCACCATGGTGGCGCCGCGCACGGTGCGGGCGTAGTGCACCCAGTCCGACAGGCCGATCGAGACCACCAGCACCACGAGCGCCGCCTGCGCCCGGTCGCCGGCGGGCATCACGTTGGAGACCACGCCGAAGATCAGAAGAGCGACTAGGATCGACGGAAAGGTCAGCTGCACGTCGACGATGCGCATGATCACGGCATCCGGCCAGCCGCCGCGGTAGCCGGCGTAGAGCCCGAGCCCGGTACCCAGGATCATCGCGAACAGCACCGACGAAACGCCGACCAGGAGCGAGATGCGGGAGCCGTAGAGGATCGCGGAGAAGACGTCGCGCCCCTGTCCGTCGGCGCCCAGCCGGTACACCATCTCGCCCGAGATCGCCTCCGTCCCCGGCGGGGCGAAGGCATCCATCAGCCGGAGTTCGGAGGGGTTGAACGGGTTCTGCGGCGCCAGCAGCGGCGCGAAGATCGCCGCCAGCACCATCAGCACCGTGATCACGAACGAGGTCACCACGATCGGCTGGCGGATGAAGGTGTAGAAGATGTCGCTATCCATCGCCCGCCGCAGCCGCTCCAGCAGACCCGGACCGGCCAGGCGCGGCGACGGTTTATGGGAACGTGGTGTGGCGGGCGCCGACATGAGCGTTCGTACCTCTGGGCCGAATTCTTAAGGCCGATGTGCTGGGCGAAAACCCTAAGCACCGGGCCCCGATGGGGACAAGCGAAACAATCCGCGCGTGCCGCCTGCGCACCCGCGCGCCCGCTAGCCCTGCTTGGCGACCCGCAGGCGCGGGTCCACGACGAAGTAGAGGATGTCCACGATGAAGTTGATCAGGACGAACAGGAAGGCGATCAGAACGAGGTAGGCCGACATCACCGGCACGTCCGCGAAGCGGATCGAGGTGATAAACAGCCGTCCCACGCCCGGCCACTGGAAGACCGTTTCGGTGATGATCGCGAACGCGATGATCGTGCCGGTCTGCAGGCCGATGATGGTGATCACCGGCACCAGCGTGTTCTTCAGCGCGTGGCCGAAGTTGATCGTCCGGCGCGGCAGGCCGCGGGCGCGCGCGAACTTGATGTAGTCGGTGCGCATGACCTCCAGCATCTCCGCGCGCACCAGCCGCATGATCAGGGTCAGCTGGAACAGCCCCAGCGTGACCGTCGGCATGATCATCGAGCGCAGGCCCGACCCGGTCAGAAGCGAGCTTTTCCACCAGCCGAACAGCATCACCGTGTCGCCCCGGCCGAACGCCGGCAGCCAGCCCAGCTCGACCGCGAACAGGTAGATGAGCGCGATGCCGACCAGGAAGGTCGGTAGCGACACCCCGATCAGCGAGAAGGTCATGACCGCGTGCGAAAGCCAGTGGCCGCGTTTGAGCGCGGTGAAAACGCCCAGCAGGATGCCGAGCGAGATCGCGAAAACGCTGGAGGCGATCGCCAGTTCCAGGGTCGCCGGCAGGCGTTCGGCGATCAGGTCGCTGACCGGCTGGGCCGAGCGGTAGGAGATGCCGAACTCCCCCTGCGCCGCGTTGCCCACGAAGCGCGCGAACTGCACGGGCACCGGATCGGTCAGGCCCAGCTGCTCGCGCAGTTCCTGGCGATCCTGGGTGGTCGCTTCCTGGCCCAGCATGTTGTGGACCGGGTCGCCCACGTAGCGGAACAGCGAGAAGGCGATCAGCGCCACCACGAGCATCACGAAGATGCCTTGCAGCACCCGCTGGATCAGGAAAGCTGTCATCGCTGGCGCTTCACTGCGTCTGCTCTCGAACGCTGCCGGTTTCGGGAGGGCGCGCTCCCGCGCCGTACGCCCTTTTTAGCGGCAACGCCGCATCGCACGCAAAAGGTCGTTTTTGGGCGGGCGGCTGGCGCCGGCCGATCGGACGTCTGACGGGATCACCGAAGTCGCCCCCTTCCCCTGTCAACGCCCGAGACGGAAAAGCAACCGGGGCCGGACGCGCGGCCCGGCCCCGGTTCGTCCAACGCGCTGGCGGCGTAGGCCCCGCCGGCGGTGGTTAGAGCGACATGCCCGAAGGCCGAACCGGCCTTCGGGCTGAATGTCGCTCTAACTTCCTGAAGAGAGGGCAAGATTCAAATGGAAGGTGATTCCACGTTCCAGCATCTTGCCCTAATCGGTGTACTCGAGCGTCCAGAAGTTCGGCTGATTCTCGCCCTGCACCGGGAAGTCGATGTTGTCGTTCATCGCCCAGCTGAGCACCTGGTGGTGCAGCGGCAGGTAGACCACGTCGTCCTGCACGATCTGCCACGCCTCAGCGATCATCTGGTTGCGCTTCTCGGCGTCGATCTCCGAAGCCATCGCCTTGGTCAGCTCGTCCACCCGATCGTTGGAATAACCGACTTTGTTCCAGCTGCCGCGGCTGCCGGTGTTGGAGTGGAACAGGAAGTTGAAGATGTACTCGCTGTCCAGCGTCGGCACGCCCCAGCCCAGCATGTAGAAGTCGTGCTTGCCGTTCTGCAGCTCGGCGAAGTGCACCGACTTCGGCTGCGCGACCAGGTTCACCTCAATGCCGACCCGCCCCAACAGGCCGGTCACGGCCTCGCAGATCTCTTCGTCGTTGATGTAACGGTCGTTCGGGCAGTGCAGCGTGACCTCGAAGCCTTCGGGATAGCCGGCTTCGGCGAGCAGCTTCTTGGCCTTCTCGGGGTCGTAGGCCAGGCGCTGGTCCAGCTCCTCGGTATAGCCTTTGACGAACGGCGGCGCGATTATGCCGGCGGGCTCACTGTTGCCGCGCATCACCGAGCGCTTGATCGCCTCGGCGTTGATCGCGTGGTACATTGCCCGGCGCACGCGGACGTCGGCCATCGGGTTACCGTCGGCGTCCGAGTTCAGCAGCTCGTCCCGACCCTGGTTCATGCCCAGGAAGATCGTGCGGTTCTGCGGGGCTTGGTCGACCTTGACGCCGTCGGTGTTGCGCAGGCGCCCGATATCCTGCACCGGCGCGTCCAGCATCAGGTCGATCTCGCCCGACAGCAGGGCGGCCACGCGGGTCGAGGCGGACTCGATCGGCTCGAACACCATCCGGGTGATTTCCATGGGGTACTTGTCCATGCCCCACCAGTCGTCGTTGCGCTCGAACACCGTGCGGGTGTCCTGAACGCGCTCGACCAGTTCGAACGGCCCGGTGCCGTTGGCGTTGCGCACCGCGTAGTTCTCCTCGCCCTCGGCGAAGTTCTGCGGCGTCTCGACGTTGTGCTCGACCGCCCAGCCCTGGTCCATCATGAACAGGTTGGTCAGGTTGTTGGGCAGGATCGGGTTGGGGCCGTCGGTCTCGATCTCGACCTTGTAGGTGCCCACCGCGCGAACGTCCTTCACGCTGGTCAGCAATCCGGCCATGTCGGAGTTCTCGTGCATCGCCCGCTCGATCGAGAACACGACGTCCTCGGCCGTGAAGTCCTGGCCCTGATGGAACTTCACGCCCTCGCGTAGCTCGAACACCCAGACGTTCTTGTTGTCCTCATGCACGTACCAGTCCGTCGCAAGGCCCGGCGTCAGCTCCAGATCGATGTCACGCCAGATCAGCGAATCGTAGATCTGGTGGGAGATGTTGTGGGTCGGGCCCTCGTTCTGGGCATGCGGGTCCAGGGTCAGGCTGTCCGCCGCCGAGGTCCAGTTGAGTTCGCGCGCATCCGCGGGTCCCGCGGCGGCGAGCATCAGCGCGCCTGCTGCGACGGATCCGAGCGCCGCCGCTGGTAACTTGAGTTTCATCGAAGCCTCCACGATGTGCAGCGGATCGCCGCCGAAACTGGCGGAAGCGTCCGCTGTCTAGGTTAGATGCGTGAAAGGTTCTCACCTGTCCGGAAGCCTGTCCAGATGCGACGCGTTCCACGGCGGCGACCCGCGCGCCATCGAGATCACGAACAGGGCCGGCGGCGCGACTTAATAGACGAAGCGGTTGAGCGCGTCCGTGGTGGCGTCTCCGAGCAGCCGGAACCGCCCGCACAAGTAGCCGGACAGGATAATTCCGAAGACCGGGATCACGACTTGGATGACTGCGATCAGCAACCCCGCGGATCGCCCCCGCGAACTCGCCGTTCGTCGGCACGGGCAAACGCAACGCCGACGACCCGAAGCGGCCGTTTCCACGCAGCCACTTGGCCTGATGGTGACGTGCAATGGCGATTTCGTTCTCGTGCCGTGGCCCGTCCAAGGTTAACATATTTTACACTCCCTGCATGAGACGAAGACTTCTGCCACGAAAAGCGAGCTGCCGGGGCTCCCCATGAACGCGTCTTCCAAGCACTACCTGCAGCACGAACTCGAAAACCTGATTGCCTCGGACCCGGCAATCTTCGAGTTTATACAACGATCAACGCTTGATGGGCTCTGGTACTGGGATCTGGAGGATCCCGAACAGGAATGGCTGAACCCTGATTTTTGGCATCTATTAGGCTTCGACCCTGAGGAAAAAAAGCATTTAGCTTCTGAATGGCAAGAGTTAATACACCCAAACGATCTTGTTACGGCCCTCGAAAATTTCGATAGACATTGTGCGGACCCAGAGCATCCGTACGATCAAGTTGTCAGATACTTTCATAAGGATGGCTCAACGAAATGGGTTCGGTGTCGTGGCCTAGCAATACGAGACGCAAACGGAAAGGCCATCCGGATGCTGGGGGCGCATAACGACATCACTGATCTGATGGAAGCCAAAGCTGAATTAGAAACCGCACGCCAACTTGCTGAGGCAGCTAACTATAGTAAGTCGGTATTTTTAGCCAATATGAGTCATGAACTTCGCACGCCGCTCAACAGTATTATCGGTTTCTCGGAGGCAATGGCAGACGAGCTGTTCGGCTCGCATACCAGCGCAAAATACAAAGAGTACAGCAATATCATCGCTCAATCTGCCAAGCATCTCCATCAAATTCTAGGCGATCTTTTGGACATTTCGCAGATTGAAGCGGGCAAATTTAATTTAAATGAAGATTGGGTTAATCTCGGCGAAGCCACAGAATTCTGTGCCAAGGTGCTTCAAGAAAAAATAAAGGCCAAGGGAATATTTTTGAGGATTGGCGATTTCTCAGATGTATTCTTGCAGGTCGATGCGACCCGCTTCCGCCAGGCCCTGCTCAACCCGTTGTCAAACGCCGTTCGTCATACACCGCCAGGTGGCGAGATCGAAATTCGGCTCACGCTCTTGGAAGGCTTGCGGATAGACATTATCGACAGCGGCGAGGGGATGACGCCGGAGGACATCCAGAAAGTTCACGACCCGTTGGGTTACCAAGCCAATTCGGCGTACACGGCACAACGTGGGACCGGTCTTGGTCTGTACATCACGCGCAGCATCCAACAGGCTCACGGCGGCGATCTGCATGTATCAAGCGACCTCGGCCACGGCACATGCGTATCGCTCACCTATCCCCTGACCCGCGTCATTCAGGGCCGACGGATGGATATGGCGTCGGCTTTCCGGTAGACGGGACCAAACGGTGTAACGCGCCTGAGGGTGTCGTGAACTGACGCACGCCAATATCCTGCGACCCGCGGCACGCGGTCATCTTGACGTTGAAGCCGGCGACGGTTGTTCCCGGAAGGTGTGCATCGGCGGCGCGGCCGGCCAGCAATGCCGGGTGCTGATGGTGGAGAACGAACCGGAAGTCCTGAACGTGCCGCGCGACGTCCCGTCAGTCGCCGGGCACGACGTGATGACCGCCGCGTCCGGCGCGCCGGCCCGACAGCGTGCCGCCCTATCCAGTGGCTACCCCGAACGCAGCGGCGATGAGCGCGCTTGTCGCCAGCAGCGCCAGCGTGAGGCCCGAAGCCAAAGGGCCGACGCCGCTGACTGCGACGCGCACGACCAGCCGGCGTTGGGCCCCGCGATATCCTTCGATCGCCCGGCCCGGATCCTCCGGCGTCTCGACCGGGTTCGCGCGCATGGCCGTTACCTCCCCCGCCGCACGGCTTACCGCGCGCCATGACGGCCGCCCTCCTGGATCGTGGCGAACCCCTGGGCGAACTCCGCCATCGACGGCAGCGCCGGTTCGTGCTGCGAGAGCTCCAGCATCAGCGCCGAGCGCGCCTCGCCGCGCAGGTTGCCGGCGAGCGACATCTGCAGGCCGCGCCACACCAAGAGCGCCAGGCACGGCTGCGGCGCGATCTTGCGCGGTAGGGTGCGGGCGTAGGCCACGCCGTCTTCCGTCGCGTGGACGCGGCGCCGGCCGCGGTGCGCGCTCGTGTCAGGAATGCGCACGAACTGGCGCGCCTCGAGCGACTCGACCCGGCCGCGGATGACGTCCGTGCAGGGACAGAACCAACCGCCGCTCAACTGGCGCATGTGGTCTGGAATGTCCTGGAGACGCGGCGCCGCCTCGTCCGCCATAAAAACGACGGCGAAGTCGATGACGTCGTTGATCGACAGGCGCGCCATCGCGTTGCTCCTTATCCCGCTTGCTGGATCCCGCTTGCTGGCGTCGCGGCTCTCGCCAGAACGTCGGTCACCGCCCGCCCGACCCACCTTGCCAGCCCGGCCCACCTTAAAAGCCGGTGGCCCCGAAAGAGCCGCGGTTAAGATTGTCAGTGCCAAGAAAGGGTCCGGCAGGGCGGACCTGCCGGACCAAGGCTTGCACATGAGAGAGCCCGACGGCCCGTCAGCCGGAGGGCTCGACGCCATCCTGCCAGCCGTTGCCGTTTATTGCAACTGCATCTCAGGTGCAATTGCAATAAACCGGTTGTCGGATCGACCGGCTATCGGTGAAAGTCACGTTCAAGAAAGGCGCACCCAGCCGCTCGCGGGCGGGTGCCGCTGGACACGGCGGGCACCGCAACCATGTTACGGCTCGTACCGCCGCGCCGGGCGACCGCCCGCCGGCCAACCGTCGGATCATCCAGAGGAGGCTTGCCGACCATGCGTGTCGCATCGCTGCTGGTCGCCGCCGCACTGCTCGTCCCCGTCGCCCTGCCCGCAGCCGCCCCGGCGGGCCCGATCTCGGACGCGCGCCAGCTGACCTTCGAGGGCAAGCGCGCGGGCGAGGGCTACTTCTCCGCCGACGGCACCAAGATGATCTTCCAGAGCGAGCGGACGGAGGGGAATCCCTTCTTCCAGATGTACCTGTTCGACCTGGAGACCGGCGACGTCGAGCGGCTGTCGACCGGCGTCGGCAAGACCACCTGCGGCTGGCTGCACCCCGGCGGCGAGAAGGCGCTGTTCGCGACCACGCAGTTCGACCCCAAGGCCGAAGAGAAGATGCAGGCCGAGCTGGAGGCCCGCGAATCCGGCCAGGAGCGTCGCTATTCCTGGGATTACGATCCGACCTACGAGATCGTCGAGACCGACCTCAAGGAAGGCGGCTACAAGAAGCTGACGGACGCGCGCGGCTACGACGCCGAAGGGCGCCTACGCGCCCGACGGCGACCAGATCGTGTTCGCGTCCAACCGGCACGCCTACGCCCGCGATCTGTCCGACGAGGAGGCCGCCCGGCTAGAGCGCCAGCCGTCCTACTTCATGGACATCTACGTCATGGATAGCGACGGCACCGACGTGCGCCGCCTGACCGACGCGCCCGGCTACGACGGGGGCCCGTTCTGGAGCGCCGACGGCGAGAAGATCGTCTGGCGCCGGTTCGCCGAGGACGGCAAGACCGCCGAAATCTACACCATGGACGCCGACGGCAGCGACATCCGGCAGATCACCGACATGGGCGTGATGTCCTGGGCGCCGTTCTTCCACCCGTCGGGCGACTACATCATCTTCGCCAACAACAAGCAGGGCTTCGCCAACTTCGAGCTGTACCTCGTCGACGCCGAGGGCCGGAAGCAGCCGGTGCGCGTGACCGAGCGCGAGGGCTTCGACGGCCTGCCCACCTTCTCCCCCGACGGCGAGACGATCAGCTGGACATCCGATGCCACCTCCAGCGGCAACAGCCAGCTGT
This sequence comes from Rhodovibrio sp., assembly GCA_034521655.1. Lineage (GTDB taxonomy): Bacteria > Pseudomonadota > Alphaproteobacteria > Kiloniellales > Rhodovibrionaceae > Rhodovibrio. Next base: position 100,072 of record JAXHMD010000029.1, on the reverse strand, counting down.
TCATCGCCGACTGGGACCATGAGGAGGCGCTCGCCATGCTGGAGGCGGCGCCCCTGGCGGAACGTGCCAGCGCCCCGGCGGTCGACGGCACGTCGCCGGAGATCAGCGTCGCCGACCTGAAGCGCCACGTCGGAAAGCTGACGGCCGAGGAGATGGCCGGCCGCCTGACCGGCACCGAAGGCGCCGAGCGCGCCACCGCCTACGTCGCTGACGCCTTCCGGGGTCTGGGCCTGACGCCCGCCGGCGCGGACGGCTCCATGTTCCAGCCGTTCGAGTTCACCGCCGGCGTCGCGCTTGCCGAGGGCAACGCGCTCAGCGTCTCGGTCGACGGCCAGTCCAAGCCGCTCGCGGTCGAGCAGCGCTGGCGCCCCCTCGCCTTCTCCGAGCCCGGAAAGGTCGAGCAGACCGGCGTCACCTTCGCCGGCTACGGCATCGTCGCGCCGGAAAGCGGCGACGCGCCGGCGCTCAACAGCTACCAGGACCTCGACGTCGAGGGGCAGTGGGTGCTGATCTGGCGCGGCATGCCGGGCGAGCTGTCGCGGGAACGGCGGACCTATCTCTCGCGCTTCGCCGATCCGCGCTACAAGGCCTCGGTCGCCAAGGCGAACGGCGCGGCCGGCGTGATCTTCGCGCCGCCGCCGCGCGACGACTTCCCGGACGAGCTGCCCCGCCTGTCGTACGAGGCCAGCTCCGGCTCGTCGAACCTGCCGGTGGTCGCGGTCGACCGGCAGGCGATGGAGCGCATGCTCTCGATCCTGGGCGACGAACTGGACGACGTGGCCGCCCGGCTCGACCAGGGCGAGGCCGGCGGCCGTCAGCTGATCGGCGTCGAGGCCGAGGCCGAGATCGCGCTCGACCAGGAACGGCGGACGGGGCGCAACGTGCTGGCCCGCCTCGACCTGGACGGCAAGCCGGATGGCGAAGGTCGGCCGCCGCTGGTGATCGGCGCGCACGTCGACCACCTGGGCCGCGGCGAGACCGCGGGCTCGCTCGCCGGCGCCGAGGGTGAGGGCAAGATCCATCCGGGTGCCGACGACAACGCCTCCGGCGTCGCCGCGCTGATCGAGGTGGCGCAGTGGCTGAAGGCGCGCGCGGACAAGCTGGACGGCGCCCGCGACGTGATCTTCGCCGCCTGGTCCGGGGAGGAACTGGGCCTGCTGGGCTCCTCCCACTTCACCCGTTCCAAGGTCGAGGCGGCCGGCGCCGAGGACCTCTCGGAACTGGTCAGCGCCTACATCAACATGGACATGGTGGGCCGGCTGTCGGACGAGGTGATCGCCGGCGGCGTCGCCTCCTCGCCGATCTGGGAGCGCGAGATCGAGCGGCGCAACGCGGTCGTCGGCCTGCCGATCACCACCTCCGCCGATCCCTACATGCCGACCGACGCGACCGCCTTCTACCTGAAGGGCGTGCCGATCCTTTCGCTGTTCACCGGCGCGCACGAGGACTACCACCGCCCGTCGGACACCGCCGACAAGCTGAACTACGAAGGGCTGCGCGACATCGCCCGCTTCGTCGCCCTGGTCGGGCGCTCCCGCGCGCTCGCGGCGGAGGAGCCGGAATTCGTCAAGCGCGAGCGGCCCGGCGGTGAAGGCGGCCGGCGGATGGGCGGCGTCAAGCTCGGCACCATCCCCGATTACGCCGAGGAGGACGTCTCCGGCGTCCCGCTGTCGGGCGTGGTCGAGGGCGGACCGGCCCAGGAAGCCGGCCTCAAAGGCGGCGACGTGGTGGTCGAACTGGCCGGCCAGGAGCTGGAGAACATCTACGACTACGTCCGGGCCATCAACGGCCTGAAGCCGGGCGAGGAAGTGGCCATCACCGTCCGTCGCGATGGCGAGCCGGTCGAACTGTCGATCACCCCGACCCGCCGGGAATAGCTGACGGCGGCGGCACCGCCTAACCGCCGCGGCGTATGAAGAAGCCGGGTGGAAGTAGATCTTCCCGCCCGGCTTGGTGTGTGCCCGCGCACCCTCGCGCCAGCCCGCGCCCGTTGCCGACGACGGCTACACGTGCGAAACGCGGGCGCATGAGCGAGCAAGTCGATCCGACCATCATGCGCCACCGCCATCTGGAGCAGATCGCCATCGCGGCGCTCGAATGCGGGCGGGTGCTGATGGAAACCGGCGCCAAGTCCGCCGTCGTCGCGACCGGGATGCGCAAGGTGGCAAGCGGGCTGGGCGCGGAAACCACCCACACCCGGATCGGCTACGCCTCGGTCGAGATCACCGTCACCCACGGCCAGAACACGATCACGCGCATGATCGGCGTTGGCCACCACCGCGTCGACATGCGGCTCAACCACCAGGTCCGCAGCCTGTGCACCGAAGCCGCCGACGGCGGTCTCACGCCAAACGACCTGTACGACAGGGTGCGCGCCTTGCCAAGCCGCGTGCCGCGCCACCCGCGGATCCTGGCGGCGGTTGCCGCCGGTCTGGCGTGCGCCGCCTTCGGCCGGCTGCTCGGCACCGACTGGATCTCGTTCGCCCCGATCTTCGCGGGCAGCGCGGTCGCGCAGGGCGTGCGCATGGCGCTCGCCGCCCGCCACACCAACACCTTCGTGCTGACGGCCGTGGTCGCGCTGGTCGCCTCCGCCCTGGCCGGCCTCGGCGCGGCCGGGGCCGGCAGCCAGACCCTCGGCATCGCGATGACCGCCTCGGTGTTGCTGCTGGTCCCGGGCGTGCCGTCGATGAACGCGCAGACCGACATCATGGAAGGCTACCCGACGACGGGCAGCGCCCGGTTCGTGACGGTGGCGATGATCCTGATCTTCATCACCGTGGGCATGGGCGCGGCCCGCATGATCGTCGGGCCGGGCCTGGACGACAGCCTGTCGCCGCCCGCCCTGCTGGTGCACCAGACCGCCTTCGGCGCGTTGGCGGCGACCTGCTTCGGCGTCTTGTTCAATTTCGGCGCGCGCACGCTGCCCTGGGCGGCGGCGGCCGGCGGGCTGGCGCTGGCGGTACGCACGATCGGGCTGGAGGCGGGGCTGCCGCTGGAGGCTGCCTCGTTCATCGCCGCCGCGACGCTCGCGCTCGGGGTCGAGGTGTTAAGCACGCGCCCGCTGCGGGTGCCGCACGCCGGGCAGACGCTCGCCGTCGCCGGCTGCATCCCGATGGTGCCGGGCGGCGCGGCCGCGCAGTTCATCATCGGGCTGCTGGAGTTGAGCTCCCGCGCCCCGGCCGAGACGGAAGCCGCGCTGGTCGCCTCCACCACCGCCGGGATCCAGGTGGTGTTCACCCTGGGCGCGCTCGGCGCCGGCCTGACGATCGTGCGCTCGATCGCCCCGCACCGGGACTTCCCGTAACCCGCCGGGCGATAGCGTAAGACCGGTTCATCCGGTCGCGCCCAGGCCGGAGGCGATCGCGTTCACGGTAAGGAACAGTTCCGACAACAGCGCGTCCGACTCGTCCGCGTCCGCGCGCCCGCGTCGTGCCCGCCATTCGCGGATCAGCGCGATCTGGCGGCTGTGCAGCGGCACCAGCGCCTGGTCGCGCAGCTCGAGGCGGCGCTGAATGCCGGGGCGGGCCTCCGGCACAGAGGCGCCGTAGACATCCGCCAGCATTTGCCCGGTGCGCGCGTGCTCGTCCAACACGGCACCGAGGAACTTCTCGGCGATCTCCCGGTCCTGGACCAACCCGGCGTAGTCCCGCATCCGCGCCGGGGAGGCGCGGCCCCAGGCGGTGGCGGCGTTGGAGATCAGGAAGTGGATCGGCGGCCAACGGGTGGCTTCCGCCTTGGCCTCGACGAACTCGGCGAACAGTTCCGGATCGTGCGCCTTCAGGCGTTCCAGGGCGGTGCCCAGGCCGAACCAGCCGGGCAGCAGGAAGCGCGCCTGGTTCCAGGAAAACACCCACGGGATCGCCCGCAGGTCGCTCAAGGTGCGCCGGCCGGTGCGCCGCGACGGACGGGAGCCGTGCCGGCTCTGCTCGATCACGTCGATCGGGGTGGCCTCGGCGAAGAAGTCGAGGAAGCCGTCCGCTTCGACCAGCGCCCGCCAGGCGCGGAAGCTCTCCTGGCTGATCAAGTCCATCGCGCCCAGCAAGCGCGGCGGATCGCTGCGCTGTTCCAGCGTCGCCCCCAGGGCGCCGGCGAGCACCAGCTCGAAGTGGTGCGCCGCGGTCACGCGGTTGGCGTACTTCTGCGAGATCGTCTCGCCCTGCTCGGTCATCCGCAGGTCGCCGCCGACCGACCCCGGCGGCAAGGCGCGCAAGAAGCGGTGCGTCGGCCCCGCGCCCCGGCCGATCGCCCCGCCGCGGCCGTGGAAGAAGCGGATGCGCACGCCGTGCCGCCGGCCGATCTCGATCAGCCGCGCCTGCGCTTGGTACAGGGTCCAGAAACTGGCGGCGAAGCCGCCGTCCTTGCCGCTGTCGCTGTAGCCGATCATGACTTGGAGCACGGGCGTGTCCTCACCGGCCGCCGCCGCCTGGCGGGCGAGCGAGCGGCGCACGATGTCGGCCGCGAGGAAGGTCTCGATCACCTCGCCGCAGTGCTCCAGGTCGTCGATCGTCTCCAACAAGGGCACGACCGGCAGCGGCAGCCACGGCCCGTCCTTGTCGCGGTACAACAGGCCGGTTTCCCGGGCGAACAGGAACACGGCGAACAGGTCGGTCGCGCTGCGCGTCATGCTGACGATCAGGGCGCCCAGGCCCTCGGTGCCGTGGACCGCGACATGGTCGGCCAGCACGCGGTAAAGCTCGACCACCGAGCGCGCCTCTGGCCCGAGCGCGGCGCCGGCCGGCGCGAACGGGCGCGGCCGGGCGAGCTCGCGCCGGACCAGCTCCGCGCGGCGGTCCTGCGGCCATTGGGCGAACGCCTCGCCTTCGGGCTCGCCGCCGGCGACCAATAGCTGGCCGAGCGCGCGGTCGTGGAAGGTGCTGTTCTGCCGGATGTCGACCGCGGCCAGCTGGAAGCCGAAGCACTGCGCGCGGTCGAGCACCGGGTCGAGGTCGGCCTCCGCGAGCCGGCGGGCCCCGGTTTCGATCAGCCAGCCGCGCAGCCGGGTCAGGTCCTCGATGTAGGGCGCGCTACTGGCGTAGGCCGCCTCCGCCGGAGCGTCGCTCGCCGGCGGCAGCGCGGCCGCGATCAGGTTGACCGCCTGACGGAACGGCTCCTTCGGGTTGCGGACCACCGCCGCCTCACCCGCTGCGCCGAGCGCCTGACGACGCGCCTCGATCCAGTCCAGGAGATCCTGCGGCGGGGTCTGGCGGCGGGTCGACAGACTGAGGTTGGCCGCCAGCGTCTGCAGGGCTTCCCGCTGCAGCCCGACCGCCTGGGTCCGGAACAGCTCGAGCGTCTCGCGCGTGGTCCCCGCGTCGACCAGCGGATGGCCGTCCCGGTCGCCGCCCACCCAGTTGCCGAAGCCGAGCCGCGGCTTGCCGTGGCGGTCCCGGCGCAGTTCCGGATCGAAGCCGGCGCGCGCCCAGGCGGCGGACAGGCGGCGCTCGACCCAGGGCAGGACGTGGGGAAACACCTCGGTCAGGTAGTGCAGGATGTTGGCCCGCTCGTCGGCGACCGTCGGCTTGTCCAGGTACACCTCGCCGGTGCGCCACAGCCGCTCGATCACCGCGCGCGCCTCTTCCTCCAGCGCCTGACGCTCGGCGCCGGTCCACATGGTGTTCTCGAGTTCGACCAGCACGCGGTAGAGGCCGCGGTAATGCGCCAGCACCGTCCGGCGCTTGGCTTCCGTCGGATGGGCGGTCAGGACCGGCTCGACGCGCTGCCCGGCGAGCGCGGCGGCGATCGCGGGCCCGTCGTAGCCGGCCGCCTTCAGACGGGCGAAGTGCTGGTCCCACGAGCCCGGATCCTCGGCCATCCGCTGGGCGGTCTCTTCCGCACGGCGGCTTTGCGCGGTCGCGTTCTCCTCCGCCTCGGCCAGCAGCTGCAGCGCGATCGAATAGGCGTGCAGGTCGCCGACGCCCAGCTCCCGGCGCGGACCGGCCTGCCCGTCCGGCGCCCACAGCTCCCGCCACGGCAGGGCTGCGGCAACGTCGCGCTCGCCCAGCGAGTGCAGGACGTCGGAGAAGGCGCGCATGAGAAAGGCGAGCGCGTCGTCGCTCTTGTGCCGGTGGTGGTGCGTCTCGCCCATCCCGCGCGCCTCCCGCTTCGCTGCGTTGTTTCGGGCGCGGTCGGACGGTCGCGCGTGCAACCGCTACCGAGACCGCCGCCCGGGCCCCGTCCGCCCGATGCTCCGGCGATTGCCGCCCCGGCGTCAAACGCAAGCTTCGCCCGCGGGCCTGGATCGGATGAAAAAACGCACGCGTGCGGGCGCGGACCGGAGACCCCCCAGCACGGTGGGACCGCGGGCGCGGGTGCACCTGGACGCCAGGGCGCATTCCGCGCACCTTTCCGTTCATGTCCGTTCGCGCGCCCGCGTTGCTGCTCCTGTGCCTCTTGCTCGCCGCGTGCGCGCCCGGACGCGCGCTGGAGAGCCTGACCGTGCTGCGGGACGTCGCGACCGGCGCGCACGCCGAGGCGGAGCAGCTCGGCCCAGTTGAGATCGGCTATCGGGTCGCGGGACGGGCGCGCACGGCCGATCTTTACCGGCCGGCCAAAACCCCGCCGGCCGCGGGGGTGGTGCTGGTCCCGGGGGCCACGCCGGAAGGCCGGCGGGATCCGCGGCTGATCGCGTTCGCCCGCGAACTGGCCGCCGCCCGGGTGGCCGTACTGGTGCCCGACCTGCCCGGCCTGCGCCGGCTGCGCCTGGCGGCCGCGCACGCCGATCCGATCGCGGACGCGGTGACCCATCTTTCGAACCGCGCGGGCGGCGGGCCGGTCGGCGTGATCGCGATCTCCTACGCCGCCGGTCCGGCGGTACTGGCCGCGTTACGCCCGGCGTTGGACGCGCGCATCGGGCTGATGCTGCTGGTCGGACCGTACTACGACATGGAGGCGGCGCTCACCTACCTCACCACCGGCGCCTACCGGACGGGCCCGGAGGCGCCCTGGCAGTTCGGCCGGCCGAACCCGCGAGGGATCTGGCTGTTCATCGCCGGTAACGCCGACCGCCTGCCCGCAGCCCGCGACCGCCGGCTGCTGCGCCGGATCGCGGAACGCAAGCGCGCCGATCCGCGCGCCTCGGTCGATCGGCTCGCCGCCCGGCTCAGCGCCGACGGGCGCGCGGTCTACGCGCTCGCCAGCGCGCGCGATCCCGATCGGGTCCCGGCCCTGATCGACGCCCTGCCGGCGGCGATCCGCGCGGAGCTCGCGGCCCTGGACCTGAGCCGGCGCAATCTCGGACGTCTGCCCGGGCAGATCCGGCTGCTGCACGGCCGGCGCGACCCGATCATCCCGTTTACGGAAAGCCAACGGCTGCGCGCCCAGCTGCCCGCGGACCGGACGCGTCTCTACCTGACCGACGGCCTCGTGCACGCCGACCTCAGCGGGGTATCGCTTGGCGACGTCGGCAGCCTGCTGGACCTCACCTACGACCTGCTGAGCTGGCGCGACGCGGCCCCGCGCCCGGCACTCGAAGGCTTGGAGGCCATCGGTAACTGAGCGAAGCGGCGCGCAGGCGCCTCCGACGGGTGCTGGCGCTTAGATCCGTGTTCGCGCGTCCGAAATCCATCCCCGGACGCGCTCCGCCGTCACCGGGCGGCTGGCGATCTTCTCGGCAAGATCGTTCGGATCGGCCGCCGCCAGATCCGCGAAGCTGCGCACCCCAGCGGCCTCGAGCTTGCGCGCGATCGCGGGACCGATACCCTTGATCGCCGTCAGGTCGTCGCCTCCACCAGTTGGCGTCGACGACGGCGCGGCGGCCGAACCGGGCGGCGTATCCGAAGCCGGCTGCGTTGCGGCGACGGCGGATTGCCCGCCGCTCGGCGCCGTCGAGGGATGCTGTTGCCGTGCCGACCCGCTCGACCGGTCATCCGCGGGCGCGTCGCCGCCCGGAAGCCACCAGAACATCCAATCGCGCCAAAACTTGAACCACTGTTCGATCATGCAGCGCCTCCCATCTCGCACGCGCCCGATCCTATCAGACAATCAAGGCAATCAACGAACGCTAGCTCCCCCTTGGCGCCGGCGCCCGTGAAGCCGCCCGGCATCGGGGTCCGGATCGGGCCACAGGCTGCGCCCCGGACGCGACCGCGGGGCCTTTTCGAACACACGCCACCCAGCATGCGTGAGCCGGCGCGGTCGGGGCCGCGCCGGCTCACGTTCGCAGGAATCTGACGCGCTTAGCGCAAAATCGGTGAAAGCCGCACCGGCTTTCATCCTGAATTCGGCGCCAACTCTCTGACGAGCGGGCAGGTTTCAGCTAAAACGTGGTTCCCCGTTTCAGCATCTTACCCTTAGCCCGTGCGGTATTCCTTCGACTTGAAGGAGAGGTGCCGCACGTCCTCGGGCGCGTCGGCCAGCTTCCGGATGCTTCCCCAGGTTTGCTTGTAGTTCGGAATGATCAGCCGGTTGACGCCGGGCGAGACGACGTTGCCCTGCACGCCGCTCGGATAGGCGAATTGCATGAAGGTCTCGCCTTTCCGGGCCGTCTCGGTCGGCTGAACCATGGCCTGGGTCTGGCCGTTGTCGTTGTAGACCTCCACCAGGTCGCCGGCGTTCAGGCCGAGCTCATCCAGGTCGTCCGGATGCATCTCCAGGAAGGGATACGGCCAGCGGCCCTGCACGAAGTCGTTCTGCTGATCGAGGTAGGCCGATTGCCAGACGTCGTTCGACCGACCGTTGTTGATCAGATAGGGATACTTGTCGCGTTCGGCCGCCTTGCCGGCGACGTTCAGGCCCCGCCACGCGGCCGCCTTGAAGATCGCCCGACCGTCCTCGGTATCGAACTTCCCGTCGGTGTAGAGCCGCGGCGTTCCCTGGATCCCGGCCTCGGGGTCGTAGCCCTGCGGCGGCGACTGGAACCCATTGGTCCCGGCCTCCCGGAGCCGGTCGTAGGTCACGTGCTCGCCACCCGGGAAGTGCCGGTGGTAGCCGTCCATGAAGGCATCTTCCTCGGTTTCCCAGTCGTACCCCTTGAACTTATCGGCAGTTTCCTCCTCGCCGGCCTCGCGCCAGGAGCGCTCCAGCTGCTGGGCAAGGCCCGCCGCGATCAGGCAATCAGGCCGGGCGTTTCCGGGCGGATCCATGTAGCGTTCGGTCAGCCGCGTGCGGCGCTCGCCGTTCTTCGAGGTCAGGTTCATCTCGCCCGACGTCGCGGCTGGCAGGATGACGTGGGCGCACTGGCCGATCTCGGTGGGTACGATGTCGGTGTCGACCGAGAACAGGCCGCCATTGCGGATCTCCTGCATGATCGCCTCGACCTGCGCCGCGCGGTCGCCGGCCGGGGCGCTCGACATCGCTTCTTTCACCTGGTTCGTGCGCTCGCGGTAGCGCCGCCGGTAGTGCTGCACGTCCACCGTCGTCTTGAAATGGTCGCAGCCCCAGACATGGTGGACGCCGCCCTCGCCGTTGATGATCAGCTGATCGACGTAGGTCGCGGGCCGGCCGACGTGCGATGCGGACGGACGTACGTAGCCCTCCTGGTGGCCGCCCATCCGGCAGACGCCGCCGCCCAGCCGGCCGACATTGCCGGTCGCGAGCGCCAGGTTCACGATCGCCGCGTTGGTGCGGTAGTTGTCGTTGCCCCAGATCAGGCCCTTCTCATAGACCGACATCGTCCGACGGCGGCTGCCGTCCTGCTTCGGCTCGGCGATCCAGCGCGCTGCCTTCTCGATGTCGGCCGGGTCGAGCCCGGTGATCTCGCTGGCCTCCTCCAGGCTGATCCGGTTGGCTTCAAGGGCCGCGTCGAAGTCGCGGGTATGTTTGTCGATGAACTCCTGGTCGACCCACCCCTGATCGGCGACGTAGGTGAAGATCGCGTTCAGGAGGGCAAGGTCGGTCCCCGGCGGCGATCTGCAGGTGCAGGACACGGTCCTGCCCGGCTTCGGTCTCGCAGGCGTTGACGGTAACCTGGCGGCGCGGGTCAACGTAGACGATGCGCGCCGGGGGATGCCACTCGTCGGGCAACAGTTTCGCCTTCTTGCCGCCGGTGGCGCCCTGCAAGTTCGGGACCCAGTGGTTCAGGAAATAGTTCGTCTGGGTCTCCAGCGCGTTGGTCCCGACCGCGAGGATCGTATCCGCCAGCTCGGCATCTTCGTAGGCGTTGTTCAGTTCGTAAACGCCCATGTCGCGGCTGGCATGGGTCTCCGCGTTGTAGGCCGGGCGGTTGTGGATCCGGATGTTCTTCACCTTCATGCTGTCGAAGTACAGCTTGCCGGTCGCCCAGGTGTTCTCGTAGCCGCCGCCGCCGCCGCCGTGGTCGTAGCAGGACACGATCAGGCCGTCCTCGCCCTGCTCCTGGACCACCCGGCGGGTCACGTCGGCGACGAGCGACAGCGCGTCTTCCCAGCTCGTCGGATAGTACCCCGAATACCGCCAGACCATCGGCTGGGTCAGGCGCTGCTGCTGCGTCGCGTTGGTCGTGGAGTAGCTGAGTTCGCCCAGCCGCGCGCCCCGGATCGATGCCAGGCCCGAGTTGACCTCGCAGTCGAAGTCCGGCTTCACGACCATGTGCACGTCCTGGCCGTTCTGCTTGACGATGTTGTACATGGACGGCGCGTACCAGGTTTCGGACAGCGTCGCCTGCTGCTGCGTCAGATCGGCACCAAAGGCGTTCTGATCCGGCTCCGGCCCGCCCTGCTTGTTGACCGGCCATGTATAGGCTTTGTAGCCGCAGCCAACGATGCAGAAGTGGCAGACGACGTTGCGAATGTCCGCGTCCTTGGGCGGAATCGGCAAGCGATCGGTGTTGCGCTTGTAGGCCATATTGGACCTCCCGCGGGTTCTCGAACTTTGAAAGAAGGGGCTGGACCGGCTGGGAGTCTTAGCCAGCCAAAACGTTGCTGACGCGCCCGTAGATCAGCTCATCGACACCCTCGGCGAAGATGTCGCCGTTCTGGTCCACACGCAGGGCGAATTGCGGGAGGTTCTGGGTTGCCTGACCCCAGATCTGAAGCCCGCCAGCTTCCGGATCGAAGCGGGAATAGTGCCCCGGACAGTTGAACGTCCGGTCGGTCGTTGAATACTGGATCGGATAGCCCTTGTGCGGGCACATCGTGGAGAAGGCGACGATATCCCCGTTGGGTCCGACACCGCTTTCCGCCGGCGTCCCCAGTTTCAGCAAGACGCCCGGCGAGCGCGCGTCCGGATAGGTGATGTTGAGCGGCTCGTCGACGCGCAGATCAGCGACGTTCGCCAGACGGTGGCTGGGGTAGTCGACACGCGCCCGGCCTTGCGCCGCCTCGGCTCTGGAACCGGAGAATGCGCCGGCAGCGCCCGCAACGGCGGTCGCACCGCTGCCGCGCAAAAACTGACGCCGGCCGATTTCGACCAGTTTCTCGCACCTCATATACGTTACCTCCCAGTCCAACTTATTCGGTTATTCTTATGTATTACCCTTGACGGCCTTTATCCCGCCATTCTGCAACCATCGAAAGGTTGTAGCTTGATTCGACGGCTCTCGAATGGTGAAAGCCGGAGGTTCATCGGTCAACAAAAGATACCAATAGCCCAAGGTCTGGACAGTCACGGGCGAGGCGTGCGGCAAGGGCAAGATGCTGGAAGGTGGAATCACCTTCCAGCATCTTGCCCGTCTTCAAGAAGTTAGAGCGACATTCAGCCCGAAGGCCGGTTCGGCCTTCGAGCATGTCGCTCGAGGGCAAGATGCTGGAAGGTGGAATCACCTTCCAGCTGATTCTTGCCCTTTCTTCAAGAAGTTAGAGCGGCAGGTGGCGATCACTCGCCTTTCGGGATGCCGTCCAGAACATCCCGGGCATCGGTCGCGAGTTGTCGCGCGTCCGCGGCCTCGGCAACCTCGATCGCCGCCTTCAGCCATGCGCGGGCGCGCGCATGGCGGTCGCGCAGGGCGGCGGTCCGGCCGGCGCGGTAGAACAGGTCCGCGGCTTGGGCGCGCCGGCCGGCATCGCGCGCGGCCGTTCCGGCGAAGGCCAGCGCGCGCGCCATGCCCAGCTCGTCGCCCAAGCGACGGCGACGCTCGGCCGCGTCGGTAAAACGCTCAAGCGCCGCCGCGGGTTCGCCACGGGCCTGGGCGAGCCGGCCGGCCAACACGTCGCGGTCGGCGCGCAGGGCCGGCGCCTGCGCCCCCGCCATGGCCCGGTGCGCCTCCGCCAGTCCGGCCTGATTCCCCGCATCGGCCGAGATCATGCCCAGCAGGTAATGCGCGCGTCCGGTCAGCAGCGGATCGCCGCTCGCCGCCAGGACCCGGCGGGCCGCCGCGCGGCTGCCCTGGGGCGAATCCAAGCGATACCGCGCCTCCGCCAGCACCAGGTCGAGGCGCGCCGGCACCGGTTGATCGCGCCGGGTCAGTTCGCGCCGCAGGCGGCCGGCCTGCCGGGCGGCGGCGCCCGCGTCGCCGGCGCGCAGTTCGGCGAGCGCCCGGGCGTAGCCCAGATCCGCGATCGCCTGGATGTCGTCGCGGGCCCTGGCCTCCGACAGCCCCTGCTCGAACATCCGCGCGGCGTCGGCGAAGCGCCCGCGGTCCATGGCGAAGCGGCCGAGTTCGCGCGCCTGCGCGATGCCGGGCGCCTCGGCGTCCGCCGGCCGGTCGCGCTCGTCCGAGCCGGACGCGCAGCCGCCCAGCGCGACGAGGACAGCGAGCAGCGCGCCCGCGCGCCGGCTGCGCCTCACTGCTCCTGCTCCCGGACCGGGGAGATCGGGCGCGGGGCGCCCTTCCCGTCCGCGCCGCCCAGGAGCCAGCTGCGGCGCAGCTGTTCCAGGACGCCGTTCAGCTCGGACAAGGTCGCCTCGGTGCGGATCAGCAGGTTGGGCAGGTTCTCCGACGCCCCGGCGGTATTGTCGAGGGTCTTGCGCACCGCCGGCATGCTCTTGGACGCGCCGTCCAGCACCTGCTGCAGGGACCGCAGGCTCGCGTTGGCGCGCTTCAGGACGGCCGGCAGCCCGTTTTCCGGATCGCGCACGTTGGCCGCCGCGTCGGCCAGGTCGCCGGAGCCGCTTTCCAGGTTGTCGACCACCCGGCCCAGCTGGTCCAGGTTGTCGTTCAGCTTCCCAATCGCCCGTTCCAGCTGGCGGGCCGCGCGGTCGTCGGTGATCAGCCGGCCGACCGTGCCTTCGCCCGACGCGACCGCGCCGGTGACCCGTTCCAGATTGCCGAGCGCGGCGCGGAAGTCGCCCGTCGGCTGGGCCAGCGCGTCGCTCAGCTGAGCGATCGCCTGGATGCTGCGCTTGGCGTCGTCGATCACCGGGAACACCTGATTGCGCAGGTCCGCCAGCAGGTCGCTCAAGGGATTCCGTGGGCGCCGGCCCGGTCTGGGCCTGGATCACGGCGTAGTCCCAGTCCAGCGGCTCGCCGGTGCCGCGGGTGATGTGCAGGTAACTGCTGCCCGCGATGCCGAAGCGCTTGCGGATCTCCGCCGTGGAATCCCGGCGGACGAACGGCTTCATCTCGCGGGCCAGCGCCACCTCGGCGTAGAACGGTCCGTCGGTTTGCAGCACCACGTCGGTGACCTGGCCGGCCTCGGTCCCCAGCACCTCCACCGTCGCGCCGGTGGAGAGACCCGCCAGACCGCTTTCGGGCAGTTCCACGCGCAGTTGCAGGCGGTCGCGGAACAGATCCTGCAACACGCCGGCCTGCAGCAGCCCGGTCAGGAACAGGCCGACCGCGACGGCGACCAGCACGCCGATCCGGCGGCTGGTGTGGCGCTCGTGACTGGGCGTGTATCTCATCTGTACTCCTCGTCGCCTTGCGCCTGTGTCCTGTGCTGGCCGGCTTGCGCCGTGTTGGATGGCGCGCCGGGTGGTGTGGCGCCCGGGGCCGCGGTGTCGGAGCCCGCATCCAGCCGGCCGTTGCGCAGCTGCAGGCGCGCGCTCGCGGGAAAGCGGGTGTCCGCCCGGCGCCACGCTTCGCCGGTCAGCCACAGGACCGCGCCGCCGCGCGCGCAGACCCCGCGCACGGCGTTGATTACCGGCCCTTCCAGCGGCTCCGGAAGGCGGTCCACCGTCTCGTCGAGGACCAGCAGGTCGGGGGCGCCCAGCAGCGCGCGCACGCAGGCCACCCGGATCCGCGCGTCGCGCCCCAGCTCCCCCGGGCGGGCCAGCGGCAGGCCGGGCAGGCCGAAGCTGCGCGCCAGGCGGGCGGCCTCGCGCAGGACGTCCGGCTCCGGCCGACGGCTGTGGTACAGCGGCCCCATCACCGCACTGTCGCCGACCCCCATGTTGGACGGGAAGACGGGATCGGTGGCGATCGTCGCGATGCGCCCGCGCAAGGCGTTGGCGACGTCCCCGCCGAGCCCGTCCCAGGGACGGCCCAGCACCCGGATGCGCCCCGCCTCGGGCCGCGCCAGACCGCACAGCGCGTCGATCAGCGGGCCGGTCGCCGGCGGGTCGTCCGACACCACCAGGGCGAGTTCGCCCGCGTGGAGCGCGAGGTCGATCTCGACGGTGCCACCGGGCCCAAGCGTGAGCCGCACGCCCTGCATCGCCAGCACCTCCCGCGCGCGCTCCGGGCGCGGATCTTCGGACGGGCTCACAGCACCAGGCTCAGCATCACGTTGACCGCAGCCGCGCTCAACCACATGTGGACGAAGCCGCGCGAGAGCGCGGCCCCCTGATCGCCGCGCGCGCCAAGCGCGGTCAGGCACAAGGCCACGCCGATCGCGAAGCCCATCGCCAGCGCCTTCACCGGCAGCACCAGCGCGCCGTAGTCGCCCAGGCTACCCAACGCCCGGCCGATGAAAACCCCGAAGCTGTCGGTCACCACGCCGATCGCGCTAGCGCCCAAGAAACCGGTGACGAACGCGACCCCGACGAACAGCACGGCATGGCAGAACAGTCCGATCGGCAGCGCCAGCACCCTAGGCACGATCAGCAGCAGGAAGGGGTCGATCCCCTGCCGGTCGAGCTCGCGGATCGCCCCTTCCTGGCGCAGCTGGATCAGTTCCGACAGCAGCCGCAGACCCGCCCGGCCGATCAGCACGACGGCCGTCACCATGGTCGCGATCTCGCGGATCATCACCTGGGCGATCACGCTCTCGATCGCGATGTCCTCGCCGATCTGCTCGATCCGATGAACGCCTGGCCGACCAGGCCCAGACCGACCAGCACCGCCACCGCCAACACCGTGGGCATCGACCCCGGCCCGGCGATGTCGAGCACGCGCAGGAACTCCCGGCGGACCGGCCGGCGCCAGGTGCCCGGCCGCACGACGCGCTGCAGCACGCCCGCCGCCATGGCGAAACCGTCCGCGACGGCGGCCGCGAGGCCAACCGGGTCCCAGGCCGCGCGTGCCCGCCCCGTAGCGCGCCGCCGTCGCGGGGTCACCGTGCTGCCCTCGCGCGCGCCCGCGCTCACAGCGCCGCCCTCAGGTCGTAGGTCGCCATCTCTCCGGCGCGCTCCAGGAAATAGCTGCCGGAAGGGCGCAGCAGGTAGCGGTGCTGCAGCGCCGCGTAGCTGGCCCCGGACACCTGGATGCGCCCGGCCGTCGCCTCCGCCGCCAGATTGTCGGCGACCTCCAGCGCCTCGCCCCAGACGTCGTACAGCCCCTGCCCGAAGCCGACGGCCGCGCCCATCAGCGGACCGGTATCGATGCCGATGCTGAACGCGGGCTGGCGGTTGAGGGCGCGGAACGCCTCCGCGCAGGGTTCGCGGAAAGCGAGCGCGAACTCGGCCACGCGTGCCGCCGCCGCGTCCGCATCCGCCTCGTCGAAGCCGTCGACCGCCACGATCCGCGCGCCGAGAAGTTTGATGTATGGCAGCCCGACCGCGCGCGCCGCGCTGTCGGCGGCGTCGATCACCCGGGCGACCGTCGGCCCGTCTGTCGTCGACGGGGCGCTGGCGAGGGCAGCGTCGTCCACGAGCCGGACCACCGCCACGCTGGCGCGCGGATACAACGTGGCCGCCGCAGCGTCCTGGCCGGCCGCGCCGCCGCTAGCACCCTGGTCAGCTCCTTGAACGGCTTCGCGCAGCGCCTGCACGCGCTCCGGACCCAGGCTGCTGGTGCGCAGCTGTTCGACCGGCGCCGGTGCTTGGCCGCCGCCAGCCGACCACGATGCGGTCCCGCTGGTGTCGGGCCCGGCTGCCTCCATCTCGGCGGCCGTCGCACGCAGGGTCTCGGCAGACTGTTCCGACACGGATCCGGCCGGCGCGGCGCCCGGTTCGGCGTCGGCCTGCCAACGCAGCGCCAGGATGCCGGCGGTCAGGCGGGCCAGTTGCAGCACGGACTCGCCAGCCGGCTCCCGGGCGTCGCCGGTCTCCAGCCAGACCGCGCCGACGGCCGCGCCCCGGCTGCGCACCGGCACCGACAGCAGCCCGCGCATGCCCGCCGGGGTCAGGTAGCAGGTCGCCAGATCGCGGGTGCGCGGATCGCCGGCGGCGTCAGCCGCGGCGATCTCTTGGTCCAGCCCGTCGAACAGCGCCGGACATTCGTGGCGCTCGATCGTCGTGCCCGCGGTATAGGCGTGGCCCGCGGCGTCGTAGAGGGCCCGGCAGACCAGCTCATTGCCGGTGCGCCGCCAGATACCGGCGCGCGTGGCCCCGGTGCTGTACGCCAGGCGCTCGGCAAGCCGCGGCGCGGGATCGCCGTCCGCCGGCATGCCCGCGTCGCCGTCGGCGGCCGCAGCCATCACACTGTCCATCATGGCCAGCTGCTGGCGATGGTCGGCCTCGCGCGCGGCCAGCCGGCGGCGGGTACGTTCGGCGCGCACGCTCTGCCAGGCGAGCGTGCCCGCCATGCCGGCGGCGAGCAGCACGATCGCGCCCAGGATCAGCAGGCTGCGCCGGTTGTTCGCCGAGACGAAGCCGGCAAACGCGGACTCCGGGGCGACCAGCAGCAAGCGCCAGCTGCGGTCGGTGACCTCGGCCAGCGGGGCGGTGGCGACGATGTGCCGGGTGCCGTCGATCTCAACCACCGTGCTGGCGTCGGCGCGCAACCGGGTGCGGTCGTAGGCTTCCGACAGCACCGGATCGCCCACCGCCTGGACCCTGGGCATCGCCGGATCGCCATCCTCGCCGCCGCCATCGCCGCCGCCATCGTCGGCCAGCATTCGCTCGACCCCGGGGCCGGCAACCAACCGGCCGCGGCCGTCGACGATCACCGCGCGGCCGCGCACGGTCGACTCCAGATCCGCCAGGAAGTCGTTCAGGGTGCTCAGCCGCACGTCGACGCCGACCACGGCGTCGCGCGTGCTGCCGTCGACCGGTCTGGCGACGGTGATGCCCGGCGCCTTGTCGGTGAAGAAGACGTAGACCTCGCTCCAGAAGGTCCCGCCGGTGCCAAGCGCGCCCTTGTACCAATCGCGCGTGCGCGGGTCGTAGGTGTCCTGCGGCGCCGCCTCGACGTCGGCTACGTTGCCGCCGGGTCCGCGGCGGATCCAGGTGGTCCGGCGCTGGCCGTCCTGATGGCGGATCAGCTTGGTATCGATCGATCCCTCGGCGGTCCGGCGCAGCATGATGAAGTCGCCGTTGCCGCGCCCGACGTAAACCAGGCCGATCTGGTCGTGCCGGCTCATCAGGCGCATGCCCACGGCTTCCACCGTTTCGCGCCCGCGCCCGGACCAGTCGCCCGACGGCATGACCGCCGCCAGGGTGGCCGCACCGTCGGCCGCCGGGCGCAGGAAGCCGGTCACCTGCTGCTGCACCCGCCGCTCAACCGACGCCACGAAACTCTGCGACAGCGCGAGCACGTCGGCGCGGTTGCGCTGGTACTGGTACCAGGTGCCGGCGAATAGCCCGGCTGCGATCAACACCACGACCGCGAATGGCAGCGCCACCTTGAGCCATAGCCTGGCACGGGCCCGGGCGGACTCCGCCCCTTCGGCACGTGGATCGACGATCTGGTCTTGCGTCATCGAACGGATCGGTTACCGGCGTGAGCGACCGTGATCGACATCGATCCCGGCCATAACCTATTGATGCACAAATATTGGCACAAACGATCCGGTTGCACACCCGCAGTTCGCGACGCTCGAGCCGGCTGACGCGCGTTCACGTCTGCCCGGCGAGGTCTTTCCGGCGCAGGGTCCGGTAGCGGAAGCGGTCGGCGCCGGCGGCGGAGCTTGCCCTCGGCGAGCGCGACCATCCGGTCGTGGTGCGGCGACAGCCCGCAGGCCGGGTCGGTCGCCGCCGCGTCGCCGGTCAGCGCGAACGCCTGGCAGCGGCAGCCGCCGAAGTCGATCTCCCGCCGGTCGCAGGACCGGCAGGGCTCCGGCATCCAGTCGGTGCCGCGGAAGCGCCGGAACGCCGGCCCGTCCGCCCAGATCTCGGCAGGCCGCGCTCGCGCACCGTCTCGAAGGTCATGTCGGTGATGCTCTCGGCGGCGTGGCACGGGCAGCACCTTGCCGGTCGGCGTGACGTTCAGGAACTGCCGGCCCCAGCCGCCCATGCACGCCTTCGGCCGCTTGGCATAATAATCCGGCACGACGTAGTCGATCGTGAGCACGCCCTTCAGCCGTCCGCGCGCCTCCGCCACCACCTCGTTGGCGCGCGTCACCTGCTCGGGTGTGGGCATCAGCGCCGCCCGGTTGGCGTACGCCCAGCCGTAATACTGCGTGTGCGCGACCTCCAGCCGGCGCGCGCCGAGCTCGACCGCGAGCTCGATGATCTCCGACAGATGGTCCAGGTTCTGCCGGTGAACGACCGCGTTGACGGTGAGCGGCAGGCCCGCCGCCCGGACCAGGCGCGCGACCGCGAGCTTCTTGGCGTGCCCGCCCGCGTAGCCGCCGATCCGGTCCGCCGTCGCCGCCCGGCTGTCCTGGATCGACAGCTGCACGTGCTCCAGCCCCGCCTCGGCGAGCGCCGCCAGCCGGGCTTCATCCAGCAGCACGCCCGCGGTGATCAGGTTGGTGTAGATCTCGTCGGCCCGGCAGCGCGCGACCAATTGCTCCAGGTCCCGGCGCACCACCGGCTCGCCGCCCGACAGATGGATCTGCAGCACGCCCATCGCGGCCGCGTCGTCGATCACCCGCAGCCATTCGTCGGTCGCCAGCTCCGCCCGCGCGCCCGACAGCTCCAGCGGGTTGGAGCAGTACGGGCACATCAACGGACAGCGGTGGGTCAGCTCGGCCAGCAGGCCCAGTGGGGGACCGGGCGGCGGGTTGGATGCGGTCATGATGTGACGCGCCTTCTATTCCGCTGGGCACGGATTCGCTGCAAGGCGATCCGGCCATTCGGGCATCTTGCCCGAGACGCCGAACCACCAGCCGTGTCAGAGATTGATCAATTTGCCGAGACAATCGACTTCGCCTAATCGACTTCGCCTAATCGACGTCGCCGGCGGCGACAGTCGAAATCGTCCCGTAGCGCGGACACGCCCAAGGGCGCGCCTAGCGATCCGGAATTTCGCGCACCGGCCGGCGGCTGCTCCGGCGAACCGTTGAGGACGTGCCGCCCAACCCCGTACGCCGATACGCGCGGGACGGCTGGGTTCGGGCTGTGGCGGCTGGATCGTCCTGGGACGGACCGGCCTTCCGGACAGGCAGTTCCACGACGGAAGCCCCGCCGGCGCCCAGGACGATGGTCCGCAACATCCGCGGGCGACCGGTCGCCGGTCCGTCCGCGGGGCATGCCGCCTAGCGGGCGCTCTCGGCGCAGGCGTAGGCGTTGATCTCCATGCCCACAGCGATCTCGGTCACCTGCGGCTTGGCCCAAGTCTTCTTCGTCGCCCAAGTCTTCTTCGTCGCCCAAGTCTTCGTCGTCGTGGTGGTACTGAGTTGGATTCATGCTGCACGCACCAGGGCTGTTTCGTGAACCGGATCGGCGCGCTCGGCGCAGCCAAGGGCAAGCTGACCTGTCAGTGTCACGGCAGCACCTTCGAGCCGCGCAACGCCGGTAAGCAGCTGGGCGGCCCCGCGCCGCGCGACCTGCCCGCCTTGCCGGTTCGCGCGGAAGCGGGGCAGCTGGTCGTCGCCGGCTCCTTTACAGGGCCGATCGGACCGGCGTGAGCGAGCCGGACGAGAGCTGGCCGCAGCCGGCCCGACGGCCGCTGAAGCGTCATAACCAGAAGCGGTTCCAGCCTCGACCGGAGTTCGGGGAAAGCCGCCAGTCAGGCCGATTGGAAGAGGCCAACAAACCGGGAGGCACACGTCATGAAGGCTTGGACCCGCATCGCCGCGGGCGTGATGGCGGTCGCGCTGGGCGCGGGCGCCGCGCACGCCCAGAGCGACGGTTATTCGTCCGTCACCGACAAGCGCCTGGAGGACCCGAAGGCGAAGAACTGGCTGCACTGGCGCGGCAACTACAAGGGCTGGGGCTACAGCGCGCTCGACCAGATCACGACCGACAACGTCGACCAGCTGGAGCCCGCCTGGACCCTGTCGTCCGGCGTGAACTGGGGTCACGAAGCGCCGCCGATCGTCAACGACGGCATGATGTACGTGACCACCTCGCACGATAAGCTGTTCGCCCTGGACGCCAAGACGGGCGAGATCGTCTGGCAGTACAAGCGCCAGCTGCCGGAGGACGTCGTCACCTGCTGCGACGTCGTGAACCGCGGCGTGGCGCTGCACGGCGACACCGTCTACATGGGCACGCTGGACGCCCACCTGATCGCCTTCGACGCCAAGAGCGGCAAGATCGAGTGGGACGTCACCGTCGCCGACTACACCAAGCGCTATACCATCACCTCCGCGCCCATGGTCGTGGACGGCAAGGTGATCACCGGCATCCACGGCGGCGAGTACGGCGTGCGCGGCTTCCTGACCGCCTACGACGCCAAGAGCGGCAAGCAGCTGTGGAAGACGCACACCACCAAGAACGACGGCAGCTGGCCCGGCGACAGCTGGAAGACCGGGGGCGCGTCGACCTGGCTGACCGGGACGTACGACCAGGAGACCGACACGGTCTACTGGGGCACCAGCAACCCTTCGCCGTGGATCGACCCGGCGCGCAAGCAGGGCAAGCACGACCTGCACTGGAGCGTGTCCGTTCTGGCGATCAACCCCGACAACGGCAAGATCAAGGACGCCTACCAGTACAGCCCGAACGATTCCTGGGACTACGACGGCACCAACGAGCCGATGCTGATCTCGGTCAAGAACGGCAACGGCGAGCGGGAGCCGTCGATCGTCTCGCCGCACCGCAACGGCTATTTCTACCGCCTGAGCCGGGGCGAGAACGGCAAGATCGACTTCGAGAACGCCTGGAAGTACGCCAAGTCGAACGTCTACAAGAAGATCACGGACGAGGGCCGGCCGGTGCACGATCCCGACCACCGCAGCCAGGTCGGCAAGACCGTCGACGCCTGCCCCGGCTTCCTTGGGGCGAAGAACTGGCAGCCCTCGGCCTACCACCCGGACACGGGCCTGGTATACGTGCCGGGTAACGAGTGGTGCATGAAGATCCGCGGCGCCCAGGTGAACTACAACGCCGGCGAGCCGTTCGTGGGCGCCGAGTTCGAGATGCGCCAGGTCGCCGGCAACGACCACGTCGGCGAACTCGAGGCGATCGACCCCAAGACCGGCGAAGCCAAGTGGACCCAGGAGTTCAAGGCCCCGCTGTGGGGCGGCGTCCTCACCACCGGGGGCGACCTGGTGTTCACCGGCAACCTGGATAAGCGCGAGTTCATGGCCTTCGACGCCAAGAGCGGCGATGAGCTGTGGAGCTTCAAAACCAACTCCGGCGTCGTGGGCACGCCGATGACCTACAAGGTCGACGGCACCCAGTACGTCGCCGTCTGGTCCGGCTTCGGCGGCGCCATCCCGTTGTGGGGCGGCCCGGTCGCCAAGCTGACCGAAAACGTCCCGATGGGCGGCGTCCTCTGGGTGTTCAAGCTGGACCAGGAGGACGCGTAACGCGGGATCGACGCGCGCCACGCCGCGGGGGCGCCGCCGTGCGCCCCCGCGGTTGCGCACGTCGTACGGTCGGGAGGCCAAGGCCACCGCTCCACGCTACGGGAGAGAGGCCGCGTCGCCAGCCGGCTGGAACGACCACCCGAAGCGGGTCCCGCTCCCTCGAGGAGACGTTTGCACGGCTCGCAAACACCCCTGTGGGATCCTTCGACACGGATGCCTTCGGCATCCTACTCAGGATGAAATTTGTGGGTTTATCATAGGCTTAACAGACAGCTTCATGCTGAGTAGCTGGCCGTAGGCCAGCGTGTCGAAGCACGCCGAACGGGTGCTGGCGGGTTCGCGCAAAAGCCTCCTTGAGGGGAGAGGACAGGTGAGGGTGGGACTCCCCGGCGTGGGCTGCGGAGTCCCACCCTCACCCTCCCACGCGCCAAGCGGCGCGCGGGCCCCCCCTCTCCCCTCCAGGGAGAGGGGTAAATTCGCACGGCCGCCGGCTACGTCCCGACCGACGACCCGTCACACATGTTTCCAGGAGAACGCCCCCTTGATCCGGTCCATCCTGGCCGCCGTCGTCCTGTTCGCCGCCGCCACCGCGGCGCAGGCGCAGAGCGAGTCACCGCTTGCCTACCCGTTCCCGAAAGGGAACCTGCGCACCGGGCCGGAGGTCACCTTCTGCCTGGACAAGCGCAACCCGACCTGGAAGGTGCAGAAGGCGATCGCCCGGGAGATCGCCTGGCAGATGGGCCGGCCGGCCAAGTTCCACATCCACAAGGAGGCGCCGGACGACCCCACGCGCTTCCACCCGGCCTCCACCCGGCAGGAGTTCCTGGTGCTGCTCGCCAACTACTGCGACGCCTACATGGGCTTGCCCGGCAGCACCACCGCCGCCTTCGACTACCCGGCGGACGAGGAGATGCTGGCGAGCCGGCCGTACTACCGGGCGAGCTTCGTGTTGGTCAGCCGCGATCCCGCCGTAGACACGCTGGCCGACTTCGAGGCGGGCGACACCGTGGGCTTCCAGGGCCGTGGCGTGCCCTACATGCTGGCGGTCAAGATGCGCCCCGACCAGTTCGCAATCGACCGCTTCCAGTCCAGTGCGGCGCTCGCCGATGCGCTCAAGACCGGCCAGGTGGATCACGGCGTGGTCTACGGCCCGACCTTCTTCGACCGCGTGCCCAAGCCGGCGGAGCACGGCCTGCGCGTCCAGCGGGTGACCAGCCTGCCCAACATGGACTGGTTCGTCTTCGCCGGCATCCGCAGCGACCGCCCCACCCTGCGCCAGAAGGTGGACGAGGCGATCGTTGCGCTGCTCCAGCGCGGCCGGATCGGCGAAATTCTGGAGCAGCACGGCTGGCCTTCGGATGTCTTCCGGCCGGCGGAGATCGAGGCCAAACTGCCCGAGGACGACTTCGGCGAACGGTCGCAGGACGGGGGCGGCGACCCATGACAAATGCGGCGATCGACATCGCCGGCCTCAGCCATGCCTACGGCAGCGTCCAGGCGCTCGAGGGCATCGACCTGCCGCGTCCCGCACGGCAGCTTCGTCGCGCTGCTGGGCCCCAACGGGGCGGGCAAGACGACGCTGGTCCACATCCTCTGTACCCTGCTTCGCCCGACCGGCGGTGAGGCGCGCGTCGCTGGACACGACGTGCGCAAGGTGCCCCGGGACGTCCGCCGCGCCCTGGGGCTGGTGTTCCAGGAGCCCAGCCTGGACGACCGGCTAACGGTGTTCGAAAACCTGATCTTCCACGCCCGGCTCTACGGTGTGCGCCGGCGCGACCGCCGGCCGCGCGCCTGGGCCGCCCTGGAGCTCGTGGAGCTCAGCGACTGGGCCAACGCCACCGTCGCCACGCTGTCGCGCGGGATGAAGCGCCGGCTGGAGATCGGCCGGGCGATGCTGCACGAACCCAGCCTTCTCGTGCTGGACGAGCCCACGACCGGCCTGGACGTGCAGAGCCGCCGACGGATCTGGGATTATCTCGAAAAGCTGCGCCGCGAACAGGGCGTGACCCTGCTGCTGACCACCCACCAGATCGGCGAAGCGGAAGACGCGGATACGGTCGCCATCATCGACCACGGCTGCCTTCAGGCGGTCGACACGCCCGCCAACCTGCGCCGGCGGCTTGGCCAGCAGCTGGTCAGCCTGCAGGTCTCGGACCGCGCGCTCGCCCGGCGCCTGACCGCGCGCTTCGGCCGCCGGGCCTGGGAGCAGGGCGGCGCGCTGTGGATCGATAGCGAGCGCCCGCGCGCGCTGATGCAGGAGCTGCTCGACGATCCGGAGGCCTGGGGCAAGATCGATGGTCTGCAGCTGGTCGACCCCAGCCTGGAGGAGGTGTTCGTGTCCCTGACCGGCCACGGCCTGCGCGACCAGACGGCCGACCCGCGCGAGCGCCTGCTGGGCTTCGCCAAGGCGGGCGGGGAGCACACCCGCTGATGATCGGCCGGGCGATTCAGGCAGTCGTCGACTACCTGGGCGCGGTCCACGCGGTGTGGCTGCGCGAGGTGTTGCGCATGCTGCGCGACAGCGGGCAGATCGTGGGCGCGTTCAGCCGGCCCGTACTCTGGGTGATGATCTTCGGCATCGGCCTGACCCCCTATTTCCGCACCGGCCTGCGGGAGACCACCTTCATGGTCCCGTTCACCTACGTGCAGTTCATCCTGCCCGCGGTGGTCGTGCTGAACGTGATCTACCCGGCCGTGCAGTCGGCCGTGTCGCTGATCTGGGACCGGGAGTTCGGCTTCGTCCGGGAGGTCTTCGCCTCCCCCACCCCGCGCAGCGCGGTCTTCCTGGGCAAGCTGTTCGGCGGCGCGACGATCGCGCTCGCCCAGGGGCTCTTGGTGCTGGTCCTGGCGCCCGCGGCCAACGTGCCGGTCGCCTATTCGACCTTCCTCGCCGCGCTGATCCCGATGGCGGCGGCGGCGCTGGCGTTCACCGCGATCGGGCTGTTCCTGGCCGCCCGGATGTCCAGCTTCCAGGGCTTCGGCGTGTTCGCCAACACGCTGATCTTGCCCGCCTTTTTCCTGGCGAGCTCGATCTTCCCGCTGGACCCGTCGCTCACCATGGAACAGGCGCTGCAGACCTTCCCGGCGTGGCTGGTGTTCCTGGTCCACGCCAACCCCGTGACCTACGCGATCGACGAATTGCGCTGGGTGATGATCGAGTACCGCCAGTTCGACGCCACGACCGCCCGGCTGGTACTGGTCGGCTTCGTCCTGGTCCCGGTGGCCGCGGCGTATCATGCCTTCCGTCGCTGAACGCCTGGTCAAGCCCGTCCGGCGGCTCGGGCGCTCCGGCATCCTGATCGTCTGCGGGCTGGCCGCGCTGGTGGGCGTGCGCCAACTGCCGCCCGACGCGTCGCTCAGCCAGGTCCGCGAGGCGGAGGTGCTTCTGGTCTGCGCGCCGCCCGGACTGCCGCCGCTTTTGACCCCGCAAGCGGACGGCGGGTTCGCCGGGCGGGAGGCCGAGCTTGTGCGCGCGGTCGCCGCGCAGATCGGCGTGCCGGCGCAATGGAACACCCAGCCCGGCTGGGGCCGCGGCGCCGATCCCAGCGACTGGGGCGTGCGGCCGTCCGCCTGCAACGTCGCCGCCGGCGGGATCGTCGCGAGCGAACGCACCCGGGCGCTGATGGACCTTGTGGTCTACGACCGCGCGCCCTGGGCGCTCGCCGGCGATCCCGGGGCCGAGACGATCGGCCTCTACCTGCCGTTCTGGGGAATCGACCGCGGCACCGGCGCGCGCGCGATCCGGGAGATGGGCGCGCGCCCGCGCTTTCTGTTCGAGGCCGCGCACGCCCGGGACGCGCTGCAGAACGGGCAAGTCGGGGCGATCCTGACCCTGCGGCCGGTCGCCCGATGGCTGGCCGGCGGCGACCGCCGCGTCGACCGGGTCGAGGCGCTGCCAGTGCAATCCCTCGCGATCGCCACCTGGAAGGGCCGCACCACGCTCAACCGCGCGGTCCGGCGAGCCGTGCCGCAAGCCGGGTCAGCGGCGGCGCGCTGAGCCGGGCAAGCCCGGCGGCGGCCCCGACAAGGGTAAGGGTGAGCGCGCCGTAAAGCAGCAGATGCGGCGGGCTCCAGTACAGCACGTAGAAGCGCAGCTGCGTGCCCACGCCTTGGCTCAGGGCCAGCAACTCGGCGGCTAGCAGCATCAGCAACACGGCGCGCAGGGCGCGTCGGATCCGCTCCGTCCGGGCGCCCCGCGTTTGCTGCCGGGGCCCGAGCGCGCCCAGCAGCCAGGCGCTCCCGCCGGCCGCGGCAAGCCAGGTCGCGCCTTCCGCGCCGAAGCGCAGATGCACCATCATGTTGAGCGCGACCGCGATCAGCACCCACGGTACCGCAAGAGCGACCAATAGCCAGGGCGTGAGGGCTGTCTCCACCCGCTGCCAGCGGCGCATCGCGCCCGCGAGCGGCAAGGCGACGACGAGCATGGCCGCGAGCGCCCAGGCGAGCCGGCGCCCGCTCGCCACCAGGTGGCCCAAGGCGGTCGTCCATTCCGCCGCCATCCAACCGCGCGCGCTCGCCGGCAATCCGGCAGCCAGAACCACCGTAACGAGCAAGGCGGTCGCCAAGCCGATCACAAGGCGGCTTTGCGTCCTGATGCCGATCCATCCGGCCGACATGCCCGCCCCCTCTTCCTGATCGTCGGAGCGTGTTTCGCACGGTCCGCGCCCGCTGAACGCCGTCTGCACCCTACCGCCCAGCCTGTGCCCGGCACCCCTTCGCGAGCAAGTTTGGGACGGCGCGGGCGGCGGGGTCCGAGGGCACGGTTGCCTGTGGATGCGGCCCCGGCGCGGAATCGGCGCGCCAGCGGGCCGCGTCAAAAACCGGGAAGCCAGCACAAGACCAGCTCGGTGCAATCGACCGCGATACGGCTTGACCCGATAATCAGGAAGCGTCCTTCGCACGTTTCCGGTTAATCGGGTATCCGCTTGCCGGGCCGAGGAGAGGCTGTATCAGCATGCGGTTGAGCCACAGGTCGCGGCGCGTCCGGAACTGTTCGATGCCGATCGTCATGTTTTCGTGCCCGTCGCGCGGTTGCGGCAAGTAGGTTCCGAGCAACCGGTCCCACCAAGGCAGGTTGAAGCCGAAATTCGAATTGGTTTCTTCGGGATGGATGGAGTGGTGCACACGGTGCATGTCCGGCGTCACCACAAGCAGACGAAGGAGACGATCGAAGCGTTCGGGGATCCGGATGTTCGAGTGGTTGAACATGGAGGTCGCGTTCAGCAGCACCTCGAAGAGGAGCACACCCAGGGCGGGCGGCCCCAGAGCCGCGACGACGGCGAGCTTGATGATCATCGACAGGATGATCTCGACCGGATGGAACCTCAGCCCCGTGGAGACATCGAATTCCAGGTCGGCATGGTGCATGCGATGGAGCCGCCACAGAGCCGGCACCGCGTGGAACATTACGTGCTGGAGATAGATGGCGAGATCGAGCGCCACGATCGCAAGCACGACCGCGAGCCAGTAGGGTACGTCCAGGATATTGAATAGCCCCCATCCGCGCTCTCCGGCCAGCACCGCCAGCCCGACCGCCGCGACTGGGAACAGCAACCGCACCGCGAACGTGTCCACGACGACGACGCCCAGATTGTTGCTCCAGCGGAACAGGCGCGGGATCTCTCGCCGACGCCGAGGGGCGACGATCTCCCAGAGCGCCATGACGACGAGGATGGCCAGGAACAGACCCATGCGCACCATGGGTTCATGGGTAAGGAGAATTTCTTGAAGGTCCATTTCGTTAGCCCTGGTCCCCTTCCTTATGATCGAACTTGCGGTCGCGCGTGGAGACGACGGGTTGGAACGTCGCGGGCCGATATCGGCTCTGCCTGAATCGGGTCATGGCCGCTCGGCGCTCCCTCCCTTTCGCTGCAGGTGGCGACGTGTGACCGGCCAACCGTCGATACCGGGCACCGCAGCAGCTTCGGGCCAAGAGCGGCACCGGGCGGTTGTAGCGCTGGACGTTTGCGCACATGATCTCGCGAAAGGCCTAGGCTATCGGGTAGCATATCGTGGGCCCACGCACGACTCTTCCCGAGGGACGCCAGATCCCCAAGGTGCCCAGGACCAAGGAACAGGTGATGTGCCGGAGACGCGGACTTTGGCGATGACGAGCGCGACGCCGATGCCGACCGGTCCCATGGGCAATCACGGCTTGCTGATCGACGCCATTTCGGCGGCTTGCGAGACGGCGACTTGACGGTACCCCTCGGCTCGATCGCCGCTTACGTTGGTGCCGCGTTCGCCGAAATCGCCGGCTGCTTCGCGTTCTGGGCCTGGCTGCGGCTCGACCGCAGCGCGTTCTGGCTCGTTCCGGGGCTCGTCTGCCTGGCGCTCTTCGCGTTCCTTCTAACCCGGGTCGACCTCGACTTCGCGGGCCGCGCCTACGCGGCGTACGGCGGCGTCTACATCGCCGCGTCGGTTGCCTGGCTGTGGACCGTCGAGGGCCAGCCGCCCGACCGCTGGGACGTCATCGGTGTCGTCGTCTGCTTGCTGGGCGCCGCGATCATCCTGTTGGCCCCGCACGCTCAGCGCTGAGCGGTCCCGCAAGGTGCGCCACCCACACCGCAGATCCGGCGACGTCGTCGACCTGCGCCGGCAGCGCATCGTCGGCCAGCAGATCGCCCGCGACGGCGGCGTCTCGCCGGCCACGGTCAACCGGGTCCAGCTGCGCGCGCCGGGCTCGGCGGCCTGCCCGTTTTCGTCTTCTAAGTCCCACCTTGCGTGCCCGCGGCGGCTGCACCTACCCTGGTAAGTCCGAACCAGAAGCGTCCGCCCTATAAGGACGCCCCCCACGTGCCATCTTCGTAAGCTCGTATCCGTGTCCGAGCCCAATAATCCAATCAGGAGACCGCCATGGCCTATAGCCTGAAGGTCAACGGTCGCATGCGCGAGGTCGATGCGACGCCCGACACCCCGCTCTTGTGGGTGTTGCGCGACGAACTCGGCCTGACCGGCACCAAGTACGGCTGCGGCATCTCGCAGTGCGGCGCCTGCACGGTCGAGGTCGACGGCGAGGCGCGGCGGTCCTGCTCGCTGCCGGTCGCGAGCGTGGAGAACGCCGAAATCACCACCATCGAGGGCGAGAGCGACCGGGTGGCGAAGGCCGTGCAGGACGCCTGGACGGCGATCGACGTGCCGCAGTGCGGTTATTGCCAATCCGGCCAGGTGGTCAGCGCCACCAACCTGCTGCGGCGGAACCCGGCGCCGAGCGACGCCGACATCGACCAGGCGATGTCCGGCAACATCTGCCGCTGCGCCACCTACGTGCGCATCCGCCAAGCGATCCACGACGCCGCCGGCAAGCTGGAGGGCTAGGCCATCATGACCGACACCCGTACCCCCCGAACCGGCCCCAGCCGCCGCACCTTCCTGAAGCAGGCCGGCACCGCGGCCGCCGGGCTCGTGATCGGCGTCCACCTGCCCCAGGCCGCGCGCGCGGCGTCGGGCGCGGCGAACGTGATCCAGGGCGACGGCTCGCGCGCCGGCGCGGCGCCGAACGCGTTCGTGCGCATCGCCCCGGACGACACGGTGACCGTGCTCAGCAAGCACATCGAGTTCGGCCAGGGCCCCTACACCGGCCTGACCACCCTGGTCGCCGAGGAGTTGGACGCCGCCTGGTCGCAGATGCGCGCCACGGCCGCCCCGTCCGACCCGGAGACCTACAAGAACCTGGACTTCGGCATTCAGGGCACCGGCGGGTCGACCGCGATCAAGAACTCCTACACCCAGCTGCGCCGGGCGGGCGCGGCCGCGCGCGAGATGCTGATCGCCGCCGCGGCCGAGGCCTGGGGCGTGCCGGCGGGCGAGATCACCGTGCGCCAGGGCCGCATCCGCCACGAAGCCACCGGCCGGGAGGCCGGCTTCGGCAGCTTCGCCGAGGCGGCCGCCGAGCGCGCGGTGCCGTCGGAGCCGAAGCTGAAGGACCCGAGCGACTTCCGCCTGATCGGCACCGACGTGCCCAAGCTGGACTCCCGCATCAAGGCGACCGGTGACGCGCAGTTCACCATGGACCTGCAGCCGGAGGGCACGGTGACCGTCCTGGTCGCGCACCCGCCGCGCTTCGGCGCCAAGGTGGGCTCGGTCGACGACAAGGAAGCGCGCAAGATCGAGGGCGTGCTGGACGTCAAGCAGGTGGCCTACGGCGTGGCCGTCTACGCCACGGGCTTCTGGCCGGCGAAGAAGGGCCGCGACGCGCTCGAGATCACCTGGGACGACAGCCAGGCCGAGACCCGCTCCTCCGAGGAGATCATGGCCGACCACCGGGAGCGCGCGCAGGCGCGCGGCAAGCCGGCGGCCGACCGCGGGGCGATCGACGACGGCCTGACAAACGCCACGAAGGTGATCGAGAGCGAGTTCACCTTCCCCTACCTCGCCCACGCGCCGATGGAGCCGCTCGACGCGCTGGTCACCCTGCGCGCGGACGGCGCGGAGGCCGCGTTCGGCTCGCAGCTGCAGACGGTCGACCATCAGGTGATGGCCAAGACCCTCGGCCTGCCCATGGAGAAGGTGCGGATCCACACCATGCTGGCCGGCGGCAGCTTCGGCCGGCGCGGGCAGCCGAACGGCGAGCTCGCCGCCGAGGCCGCCGCCGTCGCCAAGGCCTGGGGCGAGACCGACCGGCCGATCAAGCTGGTGTATTCCCGCGAGGACGACATCACCGGCGGCCGCTACCGGCCGATCTACGTCCACAAGCTGAAGGGCGGCCTGGACGCGGACGGCAACATCGTCGCCTGGGACCAGACGATCGCCGGCCAGTCGATCATCGCCGGCTCGCCGTTCTCCGGCATGATCCAGGACGGGATCGACCCGACCTCGGTCGAGGGCGCGCGCAACCTGCCCTACGCGGTCCCCAACTTCCACGTCAGCCTGCATTCCCCGGACGTGGGTGTGCCGCCGCTGTGGTGGCGGTCGGTCGGACACACCCATACCGGCTTCGCCACCGAGGTGTTCCTGGACGAGCTTCTGGTCGCGGCCGGCCGTGACCAGGTCGAGGGCCGGCTCGCCCTGCTGGGCGACCATCCGCGCCACGCCGGGGTGCTGAAGGCGGTCGCGCGGATGGCCGACTGGGAGGCCGGCGCGCCGGACGGCCGGGCCCGCGGGGTCGCGGTGCACAAGTCGTTCAGCACCTACGTCGCCCAGATCGCCGAGGTCAGCGTGCGCGACGACGGCATGCCCAAGGTGCACCGCGTCTGGTGCGCGGTCGACTGCGGCGTCGCGGTCAACCCGAACGTCGTGCGCGCCCAGATGGAAGGCGGCATCGGCTATGGGCTGGGCGCCGTGCTGTACGACGAGATCGAACTCAAGGACGGCAAGCCGCAGCAGAACAACTTCGACGGCTACCGCTCCCTGCGGATCGACGAGATGCCGGCGGTCGAGGTCGAGGTGATCCCGTCCGACGCCGAGCCCACCGGGGCGGGCGAGCCCGGCACCCCGCCGATCGGTCCGGCGGTGGCGATCGCCTACCACCGCCTGACCGGCCAGCGCGTGCGCCGGCTGCCGTTCGTGAAGTCGGTGGACGCGTGAGGCGCGTTTCCCGGCTGGCCGCATGCCGCCAGCCGGGGCTTACACTGATCGGTCGGGTAAGAAGTTGGGGAGTTCCCGCGTGAGCGACCTTTGTAGGGTCCGGCTGGTCGCGACGATCGGGCGAAGTCGGCGGCCGAAGACGGGGCACAGAGCGCCGGCGGCGATGCGCTCCTGCGAGCCAGCGCCGTGCCGTATGAGGAGCTCTTTTTGCACTCTGGCTAGAGCAAAATCGATGAAAGCCGAACCAGCTTTCATCTTAAATTTTGCTCTAACTTGTTGAAGCAAGGGCAAGATTCAGCTGGAAGGTGATTCCACCTTCCAGCATCTTGCCCTAGTCTTGCGAAACGGACCGCTTCCAGGGGGTAGAAGGTCAAGGCGGAATTTCGACCGCCTTCGTCTTGATCGGTTCACCCGGACATTGTTGGATAGCGTATCAGCAGCCGCCGGCTCGCCCCCGGCGCCCAAGTTGTCGGGCGCGCGACATTTCAGCCAGCACGGGAGAGTGCCTGATGGACCCATACGCAGGGCGACGCCTGCTCAACCGCCGCACGTTCGCGGGCGCGCTGCTTGGCGTCACCGCAGCAGCCGCGCTGCCGGGCATCCGCGGGACGAAGGCCGCCCCGGCGAAGACGATGCGGGTCTACAAGAGCCCGACGTGCGGCTGCTGCGCGCGCTGGGTGGATTACGTCCGCGCCGCCGGCTGGCACGTCGAGGTGGTGGACCTGCAGAACGTCAACGCGATCAAAAGGCAGGTCGGTCTGCTGCCGCAGCTTGCCTCCTGCCACACCGCGATCGCCGACGGCTACGTCGTCGAAGGCCACGTGCCGCTGCCGGCGATCGAGAAGCTGATGGCCGAGCGCCCCGACATCCATGGCATCGCCGTTCCGGGTATGCCGCAGGATTCGCCGGGCATGGGCGGTGGCGGCGTGCAGGACGTGTTCGCCTTCACGCGAGCGAGCCGCACCTACCTGTTCACCCGCGCCGCCGGCTGAACGCGCCGGCGCGCACCAAGGCGGGCGGACGGCCCACCGGGACCGCATCGCTTCAGCGCTGGCCCTGGCCCGAGGGGACCGGCCGGGATAACGCGCCGGCCGGTCCCGCGCCTAAAGGGCTAGTTGCGCCGGACGAACGGCCCGTGCATGCCGGACTCGTAATGGCCCGGGACGTTGCAGCCGAAGCGCACCTCCTCGACGTGGCTGAAGTGCCAGATCAGCTCCTTCGTCTCGCCGGGCTGCACCATCACGCTGTTGGCGTGGTCGTGGCCGGACTCTGTTGAGCCGTGCTGACCCGAACCGGCCTCGTCACCGTGGTGGCCGCCATTCGCGTGGTGGTCGTCGTCGCCGTGATGGCCCTCGGCGGCGTGCTGGTCGTCACCGCCGTGATGACCGTCCTGCCCGTGGGTTTCGCCCATCATCTCCCGCATTTCCGCGCGGTGGGCGCGCTGCACCCGGGGCGGCCCGATGGTGAATTCGTGCTCGGTGTCGCCCGTGTTGGTGACGACGAAACGCACGGTCTGTCCCGGCGCGATCCCGATCCTGTCGTGACTGAACTGCATCCCGGCCGCCTCGACGCGGACCGTGCGGTCGACTTCGCCCGGCGTTCCGGCGTGGCCGTAGGACTTGGCGTGTTCACCGCCGTGATCGTTGGCATGATCGCCGGCGGTTTGAGCCAGCGTCGGGACTGCGATCATCAGGGCTGTGAGGGCGGTGCCGGTGATCCGGCTAAGCTGGGTGTTGCCACGCATGGCGATCTCCTTGTGCGTCCGAAGAACGGGTACATCGACTGGCTTCCCGGCCGCAGAGCGGCCCGGAAGGCGCTTTCTCGCTGTGTCGGGATCGGAAGAACCCGCGCTGGTACGCGCCGCAGCCTGCCCCCGCACGCGTTGACGGCGGATGGCGTGGCACGGCACCTGGCACCGGCGCGGCTTACCCGAGTTTCGGCACCGGAGGATCGCCGGGGAGATCGGGGCCGCTCGGCAGGCGCATGCCGGACGAGCGGTACTTCAGCGCTTGTCGACCGACCGCGACCGTGAACGCGATCGGCCCGGTCAACAGGGATCCGCAACTGACCGCGTGACACCCGCCACTGGCGTGGCGGCGGCCGCCTTTCGTCGGGGCTTTCGGGGCTTCGTCGGGCCGGTCGACATCGACCGCGTGGGACGCCCCGTGAGACGAAGCGTGCGCATGCCCGGACACGATGGGCGCCACCCCCGCCAAGCCGATGGCGAGCGAGAGGACGACAACGGCCGCCCTGACGAACGCGCTTTTCGTGCCCCGATATCCCATACCTTAACAGGTGGCGATGATATCGCCGTTTCCAACCACCGCGGGCTCGTCTATCTGGGTGCCAGCCTTAACGCCGCCGCGCACCGAGAGCGAAATGCCAGAAGACCGGTTCCGCCTTCCGGCTGAATTTCACCCTAAATTCTTGCGTATAAAGCAAGATTTAGCTGAAAGGTGTTCACACCTTTCAGCATATTGCTCGAGAGGAGCTGGTCGCGCGGTAAGGGCTGATAGGGGCGCCTTCCGAATCGTTCACGAACAGCCTGTCGAGCGATCATCAAGCGCGGTCAATTCTCACCATGCTGGCGCGCGCCCACCAGCGCGCCGATGAAGCGGGCGAACAGTTCGCCCTGCGAATTGATCCGCAGCTTGGCGTAGATGTTGCGGCGGTGGATCCGGACCGTCCTGGGCGATATCGAGCACGCCGCCTCTTTCGAGTGCTGCAGCGCCGAGTGGTACGCCCCCGCGTTCAGCAACCCCTTCCTGGTCGACGCCCAGATGGGGATCCTGGACAGCCGCGTCGCCTTCGTCACCGCTGCCGGCTCGGGTATCGGCGCGGCCGGGGCCACCGCCATGGCCCGCGAAGGCGCGCGGGTGATCGTCACCGACCTGAACGCCGACGCGGCCGATCAGGTCGCCGCGGCGATCCGCGATCGGGGCGGCACGGCCGAGGCGCGCGCGCCCGACGCCACCCGCGACGCCGACCTGACCGACGCGATCCAGGAGACCATCGACCGTCACGGCCGGCTCGACGTGCTACACTCCCACGCGGGAATGCAGGTCGAGGGCAAGCTGGAACAGGTCGCGGTGGCGGATATGGATGCCTCCTGGGCGCTCACCGTCCGCGCCCACTTCGTCGCCGCGCAGGCGGTGGTGCCGCAGATGCGCGCGCAGGGCGGCGGCCGCGCCAGGCTCGAGGCCTACATCGTCAACCAGATACCGATGGGCCGGTGGGGGAACGGTTGCGGAAATCGCGGAGGGCACCTTGTTCCTGGCCTCCGACAAGTCGGCGTTTATGACCGGCCAGGCGTTCACGGTCGACGGCGGCGAGTGCATCTAACCGTCGGCAAGCCCCCGCACGGCCGGGCAGCGACGTCCACCAAGACACAGGAGGCCCGGCGATGGGCGATCTTCCAGGCAAGGCCGAAGTGATCGTGGTCGGCGGCGGCGCGGTCGGCTGTTCGATCGCCTACCATCTGGCCCACCGCGGCTGCTCCGACGTGCTGCTGCTGGAACGCGACCGCCTGACCAGCGGCACCACCTGGCACGCCGCCGGGCTGGTCGGTCAGCTGCGCGGCACGCCGAACCTGACCCGGTTGGCGCAGTACGGCACCGAGCTTTACGAAAACCTGGAGGCGGAAACCGGCCAGCCGACCGGCTTCGTGAAGTGCGGCTCGATCATGCTGGCGAGTTCCGAGGCACGCTGGGCGGAAGTCCGGCGCGCCCACTCGACGGCCACCGCCTTCGGCGTCGAGACCGAGCTGCTGACGCCGGAGCAGGTCCAGGAACGCTGGCCGCTGATCGACCTGGACGGCGTCTGGGGCGGCCTGTGGCTGCCCAACGACGGGCAGATCAACCCGACCGACCTGACCATGGCGCTGGCCCGCGGGGCGCGCGCGAACGGCGCCGTGCTCCGCGAGCAGACGCCGGTCACGCGCCTGCTGCACGAGGACGGGCGGGTCGTCGGCGTCGCCACGGAGGACGGCGAGGTCCGCGCCGACACGGTCGTGCTCGCGGCCGGCATGTGGTCGCGCGAGCTGGGCCATACCGCGGGCGTCAAGCTGCCGCTGCACGCCGCCGAGCACTTCTACGTCGTGACCGAGGCGCTGTCCGAGCCGCCCGGCCGCCTGCCGGTGCTGCGCGATCCCGATCACGCCATCTACGTCAAGGAGGACGCCGGCAAGCTGCTGGTCGGCATGTTCGAGCCGACCGCCAAGCCCTGGGGCATGGAGGGTATCCCGCAGGACTTCTCGTTCGAGCAGCTGCCCGACGACTGGGACCACGTGATGCCGCAGCTCGAAGCGGCGGCCGCGCGGGTGCCGGCGTTCATGCAGGCGGGCGTGCAGACCTTCTTCAACGGGCCGGAGAGCTTCACCCCGGACGACCGCTTCCTGCTGGGCGAGACGCCCGAACTGGACGGCCTGTTCGTCGCCTGCGGCTTCAACTCGATCGGCGTGCAGTCGGCGGGCGGGGTCGGCAAAGCGCTCGCCGACTGGATCGTCGAGGGCCACCCGCCGATGGACCTGGGCGACGTCGACGTCCGGCGCACGCTCGCCTTCCAGGACAACGCCCGCTACCTGCACGACCGCACGAGAGAGACGCTGGGCCTGCTTTACGCGACGCACTGGCCCTACCGGCAGTACGACACGGCCCGCAACGCGCGCCGGTCGCCGCTGCACGTGCGCCTGGCGGCCGAGGGCGCGGTGTTCGGCGAGGCCGCCGGCTGGGAGCGGCCCGACTTCTTCGGCGAGAAGGGGGCCGATACCCCCTACGACCAGAGCTTCGACCGGCCCGCCTGGTTCGACCTGCACGCCCAGGAGCACCTTGCCGTCCGGAACGACCTTGGCCTGTTCGACCTGACCTCCTTCGCCAAGCTCCTGGTCCAGGGCCCGGACGCGCAAGCGGCGCTCGACCACGTCTGCAGTTCCCGGATGGATGTCGCGCCGGGGCGGGTGGTCTACACGCTGCTGCTGAACGAGCGCGGCGGTGTCGAGGCCGACCTGACGGTGACCCGGCTGGAGCGCGCACGTTACCTGCTGGTGCTGCCGGCGACGATGCAGCGCCGGGCGATGCACTGGCTGCAGCGCCACCTGCCCCGCGATCTGCGCGCGACGATCGCCGACGTCACCGCGGCGGAAGCCGTGATCGGCGTGATGGGCCCGCGCGCCCGCGACTTCCTGCAGAAGACGAGCGGCGCCGACCTGTCGAACGCCGCCTGCCCGTTCGGCCACGCGGTCGAGATCGAGGTCGGCTACGCGCCGGTGCGCGCGGCCCGGATCAGCTACGTGGGCGAGCTTGGGTGGGAGCTCTACGTCTCCAGCGAGTTCGCCGCACACGTCCTGGACACCCTGCTGGACCAGCCCGCGCCGCCACGCCCGTGCGGCTTCCACACGCTGCATTCCATGCGCACGGAATCCGGCTTCCGGCACTGGGGCCACGACATGTCGGACGAGGACGATCCGCTTGCCGCCGGGCTCGGTTTCGCGGTCGCCAAGGACAAGGACTTCATCGGCCGCGCGGCCGTGGACGCCCGGCGCGGCCAGCCGCGCGCCAGCCGCCTCGTCTCGCTCAAGCTCGAAGACCCGGACCCGCTGCTCTACCACGACGAGCCGATCCTGCAGGACGGCCGCGTGGTCGGCCGGGTCACCTCCGGGCGCTACGGCCACGAAGTCGGCGCCGCCGTCGGACTGGGCTGGGTGACGCGCGCCGACGGTCAGACGGTCGACGCCGACTTCCTGGCTACACCTGGGTTCGAGATCGAGGTCGCGGGCGCGCGGGTCCCAGCCAGGCTCGCGCTGCAGCCGTTCATCGATCCCAGGCGCGAACGCATGCGGGGCTGAGGCAAAAACCGTCTTTACCGGTGGACCGCAGCGCGTTGAGGTCCGCACGAACCGGGTCGACAACGACATCGGCGATAGGGAGTCTGCGGATATCGATCGGCGTTAGCCGCGTCGGGTGGCCGACTTGCCCGCTCCGAACGCGGACGTTACCAGATGAAACGCCGCACGTTACGCGATCTGGGCAGAACCGCGACGCCCAGGCATAGCGGACTCAGCCTTGGTGGAGGGCATATCCGAGATGGACATAGCATATGGGCTTCGAGCCGCGATGCTCGCCCTGTCGCTTGCGGCTTTGGCCGGACCGACGGCATCCGCCGACAACGGCGGTCCGGACGTTGAGCACGAGCACAGCCATCCCCACGGTTCGGCGATCGCGGACGCCAAGATCGCGGCCTTCGCGGAGGCCGCCCGTACGGTCGAAAAGATCAGCGCGCGCTACATGCCGAAGATCCGGGCCGCGCGGGAGGCCGGCGACACAGCGCAAGTGCGCGCCCATGCCGGCAAGGCGCGTGCGGAAATCACCCAGGCGATCCGCCGCCAGCCGGGCCTCTCCGTCCAGGAATACCGCACGATCGCTAAGCGCGCCCAACAGGACGCCGACCTTGCCGCCAAGATCCGCACCCAAATGGGCGAGCACGGCGACCAGAGCGTCGAACAATAGACGCTGCCGGGCAAGCCGACGGCACGGCGCTCCTTGATCGATAAAGCGCCCAGGGAAACACCCGTTATGCGGGACACGGCGGCGGTTGCTGTCGCGCTTCCGCACTGATAGCACGTTTATTGAATGTTCAATCAATAAAAGGAGGCTTCATGACGGACCGATGGTTAAGGCGCGTTCTCGCGCCCGCGGCGGCCGCCGCGCTGCTCGCCGGCGCCGGCACGGCCGCAGCCGACGTCAGCGTCGAACGCGGGCCGACGCCGCTCGAGAACGGCGATGCCAAGGCCGCAAAGGACATCACCCTGCGCAACGACCACATCGTGGTGTCGATCGCCGCGCAGTCGGCCCCGCCCTGGGGCGTGGCTCGCGGCGGCATCGTCGATGCGGCACCGATCAAGGACGGCGCGCCGCTGCGCGACAAGCTGGCCCTGGTCGACCTGATCCCGAACAACTGGTCGAGCTGGCCGACCACCTACCAGAACTTCGAGGTCGTCACCGACACGCCGGAAAAGGCCGTGATCCGGGTCGAGCGCGACTGGAACGACGTCCGGATGGTCACGCGCTACACCCTGAGCGCAGGCTCCGACCGGGTGCACATGGTGACGACCATGACCAACGAGGGTGACAGCGCCTACGAGGACATCCTGTCCGGCTACGTGCTGTGGCCCGACGGCGGCAGCTTCTTCTCGGTGCCCGGCCTGCAGGGCGTCGAGGAAGGCGAGAGCGACGGCGCGCTCGCCGATTGGTCCGCCGGCTACGCCGAGGACTGGGCGATCGCGCTGCACGCGCCGTACGTCGAGTACGTCGACTACAACAGCCGCGACCTCTATCTGCGGCAGACGCTCGAGCCGGGCGACAGCCAGCGGTTCGAGGGCTGGCTGCAACTGCGGCCGAGCGGCGACCTGGGTGAAGTCGTCGAGGCCGAGATCGAGCGCAAGGGCCTGGCATCGAGCACGGTCAGCGGCACCGTCGCGACCGGCGACGGCAAGCAGGTCGACACGCCCGTGGTCGTCGTCAAGAAGAACGGCGAGCCGTACGCCTGGACGGTCGGCGAGCAGGGCCGTTACGAGATCACCCTGCCCGAAGGCGCGTACAGCAGCTACGCGACCGCCAAGGCCCACGCGCAAAGCGCCAGCCGCACCCTGACCGTCAGCGCCGACGGCAAGCTGACCCGTAACTTCAAGGACCTCGAAGCGCCGGGCACGCTTCGGATGAGCGTGCACGAGACGGGCTCGATGGAGCCGCTCGATGCCCGGATAACGGTGGCCGAGGGGCAGACGCCGCTGGTCGGCTACCTGGGCCGCAAGACGTTCTTCACCGAACTGGACAACGAAGGCGAACTCAGCGTCGAGATCGCGCCCGGCGACTACGTCTTCGAGGTGTCGCACGGGGCTGGCTTCCTGTCCCGGCCGGTAAAGGTCGACGCAACCGTCCCCTCGGGCGATACCGCGGAGGTCACGGCCGGCATCGAACGGCGCACCGCGCCCAACCGCAAAGGCTGGTACGCGGCCGATCTGCACCATCACTCCGACGTGCTGGACGGCTACACGCCCCCGGAATACGTGATCCGCTCGGAGCTGGCCGAGGGCCTCGACCTCACCCTGCTCAGCGACCACGATTCCATGGTCAACCTCCCCGACGCCGCGCACCACGCGAACAAGCGTGAGGAGCCGTTCATTCCCGGCATCGAGTTCTCGCCGTCCTGGGCGCACTTCAACGCCTATCCGGTCGAGATCGGCCAGGAGCTGCAGATCGATCCGGGCGAAGCGAGCGTGCAGGAGATCTTCGCCGAGGCCGAGCGCCTGGGCGCGTCGGTCATCCAGGCGAACCACCCGTTCATCGCCTACGGCTACTTCACCAGCCTGAACAAGGGCGACGTACCCGGCGGCTTCTCGCCCAACTTCGACTTCGTCGAGCTTAACGGGCAGGAGAACTACGAGAAGGCGTACAAGAAGGCCCGGCAGCTCTGGACCGCCGGCGACCGGTACTACATCAGCGCCGGCTCCGACGTGCACGACGTCTGGGCCAAGCGCTCGGGCATGATCCGGATGTACGCCAAGCTCGACGGCAGCGTGACGCCGGAGAGCTTCGCCGCGTCGATGAAGCAGGGCCACAGCTTCGCCACGATGGGCCCGCTGGTCTATCCCGATCAGATGTTCGGCGAGACCCTGCCGGTCGAGACCGGCACCGCCGCCGAGCTCGGCTTCACGCTGACCGCGGCCTCCGGTCTCAAAAGCGCCACCCTGCACGGTCCGGACGGCGTCGTGGCGAAACGCAGCTTTGCCGGAACGCCCGCCCGCCGCGAGGTGGCGTTCTCGCCAGAGCCGGAAGGCGACGGCTGGTACAGCCTCGTCGTGACCGACGCCAACGACAAAAAGGCGTTCACCAACCCGGTCTGGATCGACGTGGTCGAGCACCGGCAGATGGCCAGTGACGGCGGCGACTAGAGCGACATGCTCGAAGGCCGAACCGGCCTTCGGGCTGAATGTCGCTCTAACTTCTTGAAGAGAGGGCAAGATTCAGCTGGAAGGTGATTCCACCTTCCAGCATCTTGCCCTAGCCAAAGCTTCTAAATCACCGGCGGAACACGGCCGAAGAGGCCTTGGGCGTTCGCATTCTAAAGCATCACCTCCCCGCCGTTGGGCGAGATACAGGTGCCGTGGAAAAAGCTGCCCTCGGGCGAAGCGAGTAGCAGAGCTGCGGGGGCGATCTCGTCGACTTCGCCAAAGCGATGCAACGGGATCGCCGCTTTCAGCGTTTCCAACAGATCGTTTGACAGCGGGGTCAGCAAATCCGTGTTGGTGACGCCCGGGGCAACGGCATTCACGAGCACGCCCGTGCCCGCGCATTCCAGCGCAAGCGCCCGAGTGAATGTCATGTTCGCGCCTTTCGCCGCACAGTAATGCGTCAGCATGCCGGCGCCCTTGTAGGCAAGCTGCGAGGTTACGTTGATGATCCGCCCTGCTCCGCGCGCCTTCATATCGCGGTAGACCGCCTGGGTCATGAAGAAGGTGCCCTTGACGTGAACATCGATCATGCGGTCGAAACTATCCTCGGTAATATCCTCAAAATTCTCGGTTATATTGTGGCCCGCATTGTTTACGAGGATATCGATCTCGCCGAGGCGCTCCCGCGCTTCATGGTAGAACGCGCCCACGTTCGCTGGCGATGAGACGTCGCATTCTGCGAAAAAAACCGTGCGGCCCATCGCCTTGATTTCGTCGGCGGTTTCGCCGGCCCGCTCGCCGTCGCGGTAGTGGTTGAACGCGATATTCGCGCCGTTCGCGGCCAGTATTTTCGCAATACCCCGGCCGATTCCGCGCGAACCACCGGTCACGATGGCGGTTTTGCCACTAAGCTTTTGGTCGCTCATTATCAGGATCTCCAAATCTTCGGTTTTGACGGAACGGCGCGCTTATTTTCGGCCCAGATGTTCAGCACCGCCGCCGAGCGCCGGACCCGCCGTCGGATCTTCGCCCTCGGGCAGATCGCCAATCAGGGTTTCCGTGGTGAGGATCAGCTTGGCGACGGACGCGGCGTTCAGCAGCGCCGCGGAAGTTACGCTCAAGGGATCAACAACCCCCGCCTCCAGCAGATCGGTGAACTGCCCGGTGCGCGCGTTGAAGCCCTCGCTCGGAGACAGCTTTGCACATGTAAGTATGGTTTCGTCGGCGTCGCCGCCTGCGTTCATGGCGATGTGTCCGAGCGGACGCGACAGCACCGACTGAACCAGTTTCATGCCGCTCTGCACATCGCCCCGGGCGTCGGCGAGCGCGGCCTCAACTGCCGGACCGGTGCGCGCGAGCGCGACCCCGCCGCCCACGACCACCCCCTCGTCCAGCGCCGCCCGCACGGCGCTCAGCGCATCGTCGACCAGTTGGATCGTGCGCTTCTGCTCAACGGGCGTGACACCACCGGCGTAGATCACCGCCGTGCCGCCGCAGAGCTTCGCGAGGCGCTCGCGGAGCTTGTCCTGCTCGATGTTCGGCGGCGCACGATCGAAAAACCGCTGGACCTGCGCCCGCCGCGCGGCGACGGAGTGGGGGTCGCCGTGGCCGCGCAGGATGGTCGTATCCGATGCGCTCGAGCGCACCGCGTCGGCTGAGCCAAGGTCATCGCGCGTGATCTCCTCGAGCCGTCCGCCAAGATCGCGGACCAGAACACGGCCCCCGGTCAGGATTGCCAAG
This sequence comes from Rhodovibrio sp., assembly GCA_034521655.1. Lineage (GTDB taxonomy): Bacteria > Pseudomonadota > Alphaproteobacteria > Kiloniellales > Rhodovibrionaceae > Rhodovibrio. The sequence continues at coordinate 58,108 of JAXHMD010000029.1, read as the reverse complement.
TCTTCCATCATCGCCTTGCGCCACTGCCCGTATTCGGGCGGGTGGATCACCAGCACCCTGCCGGGGGCGTCGCGAGTGAGCAGCGAGGTCAGGACGTCGGGCGAGCAGTCCTCGGACACGATCAACAGCGGTCGATCGTCCTCGTCCGCGATCCGACGCACGGCGGCGATCTGCTCGACGTTGACCAGCTTTATATCGGTCAGCAGGACGTACGGGTGCTTCAGTTCCGCCTGCATCGTTTCCTGGTCGGTGGCAAAATGGTGAGAGATGTAGCCGCGGTCGAACGACATGCCCTCCACAACCTCTAGGTGGCTGTCGATCCCCAGGGCGAAATCGGTGGTGATCACACCCTCCGTCCCCACCGCGCGATAAGCATCGGCAACCAGGGCCCCCAGCTTCCGGTCCCCGGCGGCGATATTGGCAACCGCATCGAGCAGATCGCCTTCGACCGCCCGTGCTTCGGTGCGTAACGCCGCGAGCACCGCCGTGACCGCAAGGTCGATCCCCTCGCAAAGGTCGACGGCCTTGGCGCCGCGTTCGGTCAGCTGGACCCCGCCCTGAACCAAGGCGTTGGCGAGAACGATCGAAGTGGTCGTGCCGTCGCCCGCCACCTCGTTCGTCTGCATCGAGACTTCCCGGACGACCTGCGCTCCCATGTTCTCGAAGCGCTCGGGCAGTTCGATCTCGGAGGCGATCGAGACCCCATCTCGGGTGATCAACGGCGTCCCGATCGGGCGGTCGACCATCGCGTTCATCCCTTTCGGCCCGAGCGTCGGCTCCACCGCCGCCGCAAGCCGTTGAACGCCGCGCGCGAGCGCCTGTCGGGCTTCATTGCCGTGAACCAGAATTTTGGGCATAGGCTCCTCCCCCTGCCCGGTGACGGGCAGTTATGAACGTGTTCTTGATGTCCGGGATATCCGGCTCCGGGGCTTGTCTCAGCCCGGTTTGGCGCGCGGCGGAACCCGGTCCGCCTGGGAATCGCACAGCGCCGGCTGCCCGCCGAGGCGCACAATTTCCTTGTAACGGCTCTGCTTCAGCCCGCGGCACAGCGCCCCGCCGAATTCCATATTGATCCGGACCGCACGCAGAGCCTCCAGCCGTGCGGGATAGGTCTCTTCGCTCAGCCGCGTGCCGTCGAGGTCTGGGAAGGCATGGTCATCAGCCGTCTTTGCGAGACCGCGCGCGGTGAGGACGGCACGGTACCGGCCTTGCTGGCGGGCGGTGACCGGGTCGTCGAAGCTGACAAGATCCAGTTGCCCCAGCGTCATCGCCGCCACCTGCGCCGGGGTGAAGCCCTTCTGCTGCAGGCCGACGAGCACGGATTCCTGCCGCCGCTGGAACGCCTTGCCTTCGAACTTCTCCTTGACCTCCGCCAGGTCGCCGAACTCCGGGGGTAAAGCGAAGGCCTCGGAAAAGCTTCGGCCCGAGTTGACGGCTTCGTTCATCTCGTCCGCACACATATGGTCCTGTAGCTGGACCTCGATTCCCTGAACCCAAGGCAGCGATCCGACCTCCTCCCGGATGCCCTGCGCCATCAGGAAAGCGAAGTTGGGGCTGCACCAGAAGGTCGGAAGGCGGAAGGACACCTCTACCTGGTTGGTCTCGGAAACCGAAACCGTTTCCACGAACCCCATCTCGGTGATCGGCTCGTCGAGTTCCGGGTCCATCACCTCCGCCAGACGGTCCCAGACGGCCCGTACGTTCGGGGCATTTCCGTCGCCTTGCTGCATGATTTTTACTCCGCGGCGACGGTCACGGGCGATCCGGCGAGGCTGGCCTTCTTCGCCGCCACGTCGATGCCGTAGAGCTGGGCCGCGTTCAGTCCCAGAATCTTTTCCTTGACCTCGTCGGTCAGCTGCACACCGCGCTCCTGCGCGATGTCCTCGGGGATCTGGTAGTTCCAGAATTTTTCCACCAGCCAGCGCGGCGTCCAGATCGCATAGTCCGATCCGAACAACAGCTTGTCCGGGCCAAGCCAGAAAAGCAGTTCCGCGATCACCTCGCCAAAATATCGCGGACGGGCGTGAATGAACGGCAGGGCCACCGCCAGACCGCCGTAGACATTGGTTTCCTGCGTCGCGATCCAGCAGAACTCATCCAGGCGCGGCAGGCCGCAATGCTCGATAATGAAGTTCAAGCCCTGGAAGTCCGTCGCCGCAGCGTCGACGTCGCGGACATCGAACGCGTCCAGGTTCAAGGGGATGATGGTCGGCCCCTTGTGCACGTGCATGTTGCGGATGCCGAGCTTTTCGCACAGTTCCAGGCACTTGTAGGTGGCCGGGTCGCTGAGCTTATAGCCCTTTGATTCGCCGTGCCACTCGGCTGTGTAGAGCTTCATGCCCTGGACATCGTAGGTTTCTTTCAGAAAATGAATGTACTCCAACGCCGCTTCACCGTCGCGCGGGTCGAAGGCGCCGTTCACGATGAAGCGCTCTGGATAGCGTGCCGCGACGCTGGCGTTGCGCTCGATGGTGTTGAAGCCGTTCTTGTAGAAGTCCTTCAGATAAGTCGACTGCACGATCGCGATGTCGTCGGGGCCCTCGACGAACAGATCGTGATAGAGGTCGTCCATCGAATATTTCTCGAACTTCGCCTTCTCCCAGCGTTGCTCTGGCGGGCTGAGGTTGGTGTGGTAGGCATAGAAGCAGTCGATGAACTGCTTGCCGTGAATGTTGCGCTGGTTCTCCGGGCTACCGTCCCAAAATGGGTGTGCCCGTCGATCACGAAGATTTCCTTGCCGTCTGGCGTTTTATACATGACAAACCCGTCCCTATCCTGAAGCGTCCCTGCTTTCTTGACCCGACCCAGCGGTACGCGCCGCGACGAGTCGCTGAGCTCAGATGTATTCCATCACCTCGTCCATATTCCCGAAGAGGATCACGGTGTTGTCGTCGACGCGCACCATCCGGCCGTAATGCGTCGAGGTGTTCACTTCGAAAGTTTCCGCGGTCATCTCCCGACCGAGATATTCGCTGATGGCGTCCATCTCGAAGATCAGCTTGCCTTCACCGTCGATGCGGATCAGGGCTGGCTGGTACGTGACGATGACACCGTCCTTCTCGTCCATGAACTCGGCTATGGCGCGGGCCTCCACGGAGTCGCTCATCGTCACGCCGCATTGATGCGAGATCGTCTGGTTGAAGGTGATGTCCTTCATCGACTTGAAGATGTTTTGCGAGGACGCGTCGCGTGCGGTTGTGCTCATTTTTCACGTTCCTTTCGGGGTCAACGGCTGAGGCCGATTTCGGAGAGGATTTTCTCCAGCCGTTCGAGCGCGTGCGCCCGCGCATCATCGTAGGAGAGAGGTTTGGAATGCGGCTGCGACCAGATCGGCCGAAGCGCTTCCGAGGCCTTGTCGGCGAGGGCGCCGTGCCGAGAGATCCAGCCTTGGAACAGCGCGCGGTTGGCTTCGCCATACTCCGCGTCGTTGACCAGCAGGTAGGCAAGATCGATGGCGTTGGCGAGATTGCGTTCGTAGTCGGCCTCCGCCGCGGAGATTACCGGCGGGGTCACGTAATCGTTGTTGGCGGCGGCCACCTGCATCAGGAAGCTGGATCGGAACAGTTCGCCCACAAGCGGCTCGAACACCAAGTTGATCGCGAGGTACTGCTCCAGGTAGTCGGATGTCCCCATGATTGTCTCGACCGCTTCGCGCGATGGCTGCCAGATCGGGTCTTCCAGCCAGGCGCGCTTGCCCGCCTCGTCGTCCCAGCCGTCGATATCCATGCCGATTTCGGCCAGATAGAGCGTGATGTCCTGAGACAGGCGCAGCTTGTAGGACGAGTTGGTCAAGGTGGCGTTGTTGATCATCTGCGTGTAGCCGTAGCGTTGGGCCTGCATCAGCGCGGTGCCGAGCCCGAACTCCGCGTGCTTCCACGCCCCCAAATGAGTTTGCAGAACCTTCAGCCACGCTTTGTCGAACGCCTGTGCAGCCCCGGCGCGACGGGCGTTTTGAATCACGCTCTGCACCATCGTCTCGATCTTCGACTGGCGCTGATAATGGGTGCGCTCCCACTCCTGATCGGGTGCGCGGAAGGCGTGCCAGTCGCTGGACTTAGCGGCGGTAGCTTCCTTCGTGTACGCGCCAGTGCCGTCCGGGAAGGAGATGATCCAATCCTGGATCAAATAGCGCTCCGGGTCAGGCTGAACGTCGACCGTCATGTCTTCGTAGTGGGTTGCCCGCTTGCCCTTCGGCTCGAAGTATCGGTATTTCCGGCTGGTGGAGTCCGCGAAGGTCGCGGCGCCTGCCGCTCCGGATCCGACGGAACTGGATGTCGCTGGCATCTGGATGGTCTCCCTGTCTTCTTGGTGGTGTTTATTGTGCCTGCAGCTGCGCCGGCGCGGAGACAGTCGCAGGCTCCGACGAGACGGCGGACGGCGTGAACTTGTCGAAGAAAATTCGCTCGGGATCGAAGTCCTGCATGAAAAGGACCGGCGCAAGCGCGTCGATCATCGGCGGCGGCCCGCAGGCGTAGACGTCACCGTCTCCCGCGATCCCAAGCTGTTTCAGCGTGCTCGCAACCGTTTCGTGGACAAAGCCGCGCGCGCCGGCCCAAGCGGTATCGTCCTCGGCGTGGCTCAGCACCGGGACAAATGCGATCTCAGGATGTTTTTCCCGGAGTTCGGCGAGACGATCGAGATAGAACAAGTCGGCTTGGGTCCGGGCGCCGTAGAAGAAGTGCACCGGCCGGCTCTCACCACTGGCGATGTGATCGTTCAGGATCGACCAGATCGGTGCCATGCCCGACCCCGCCGCCACCAGGATCAGCGGTCCGTCCCGCTGTTCCCGCCGGAAGCTGCTCCCGAAGGGCCCGCGCAGTCGGACGCTACTGCCGACTTCGATTCCGCCTCCGTCGAGTTCTCCGGAGAACCGTCCTTCTGGGTATTTTTTGATGATGAACCGGAGTTTTTGCGTTTGCTCCGGCGTATTTGCCATGGAAAACGAGCGCGTAATCGTCTCCCCTTTTTTGGTTGTGACGGTGATGTCGGCATACTGCCCCGCCCAGAACTTCATCGGTGCGGTGAGGGCAATCTCAATCCCCCGTATATCGTCCGTCAGCCGTTCGATGTTGGTGATCTCGCCCTCGAAGTCCTTGACGGGGATCGACTTTGCCAGCAGCTCCTCGTCAAAATTCAGAAGCTCGACCTCAAGGTCGCTATAGGCGATTGAGCGACAGAGCAGGATCGCGCCCTCTTCCTTCTCTGTATCGTTAAGCGCGAACGTCGAGTACTTGAGAAGATCGACTTCGCCGTCCAGAAGGTTGCACTTGCAAGCGGCGCACTGGCCCTCCTTGCAGCCGTGCGGCAGCGAAATTCCCTGGCGGAAGGCGGCGTCGAGAACGGTTTCCCCTTCCTCGACGTCGAACTCGACCCCGACCGGGTCGAGCCTGACCTTGTAGACATCCGTCATGTATCACCGTCCTCTGCACCGCATTGGGGCATACGGCCTTGGGGGCGGGATCGCCCCGCCCCCCGCGTCCGCACGGCTAATGGCAGGGATTGATCGTGAAGCCTGCCCGGTATTCGGCGAGATGCGCTTCACGCTGCTCCGGCGTCATCTCGCGGAGCATCTTCAGCGGCGACCGCAGCGTGTAGCCACGGACGTCGTCGAGGGTCCACATCTCCTTGTCGTCGAAGCGCAGATGCGGTTGCGGCACCAACGTCTTGCCGTCCGAACGCACGAAGTTCAGATCGGTGATGGCGTCGGCGAGGTCCCAACCGTCATACAGCGTCTCCCACTCGCGCTTGCCGCTGAAGCGGCCCATCGCGGGCGTCGGACGGCCCTTGTATTCGTCGGAGAAGGCTTCGACCGCCGTCCACCGATCGAGTTCGTGGGCGAAGGTGTGCAACTGCCCATCGATCTCGTCGACCACCATGTCCTCGCGGATCAGGCAGGGTACGAGGCAGGACCAGCACCGATGCGGATACACGTAACCGGTGTCCTGGCTGAACGTGATCAACTCGCTGCCCTTGTGGCTCAGCTTGTCATACCACCGCCAGAACTCGCCGAACTCGGCATACCAGCCGGGGTACTTGGCTTCGAACCACTCGAAGTCCTTTTCCGTCTGAGCCTCGATACGCCAGAAGTTGACCGGCCAGCCGACCGCGAAGAACTGCGCGACCCGGTGGACGTAGTGTTTTTTCGTAATCCGGTCCCAGGCTTCCTGGACGTCGTCGTGGTGGATCTTGATGCCGTATTTTTCCAGCGGCAGCATGTAGGTCCGGTAGTAATCCTCGTAGATCCACCGGTGCCACATTTCCGCATAGGACTCCTTGTCCTTGTCGCGGTTCGTGGTGCCGTACTCGATGAACGTCCCGATGGCGGCGTCGACGATGGCGTGATTCTGCCAGAAGGCGTAGCGCATATCCCGCTCGATCAGCAGATGGTTGTCGGGATCCTTGAGCGTGGCCATCAGCAACGAGTGGCCATTGCCGATATGGCGGCTCTCGTCCGATTGTACCGACAGGAACACGGTCGGAAGCGCGTAGTCGCCGTTCCGCGCGGCTTCCGAGGGCATCGCGACGAAGAGGGTGTTGGTGAAGGCGGTCTCTGCCACGATGGTCAAATAGACGTTGGCGGAGGTGATCGCGTCGCCGGTAATAAAGCCCTCGCCGAACTGTCGACCGATCGTCGTGGCATAGCACTTACCGAAGGCTTCTTCGGTTATATCGAACCCGGCCGGGTCGATATAGTTCTCCATGTACCACTTTTTCAGGTTCATCTGGATGGTGGAGTGCCGGAACTCGTCCACCATTTGCATCGTGAAGCCGGTGCGCAGGTCTTCGCCCGGCGCCAGCCGAGCCACCATCGCCATGGAGCGGGCGGCGGAGATTTCCGGGAACGGGATGATCGCGAGGAAGAGCTTCATCCACTCCACCCAGCGCGGTTCGACGTTGCGGAACATGTCGCCGCGCAGCGCCGCGTCGAGCGCACCATAGACGCGGTTATCCTTTTCTTCCTGCATCGGGAAGTACGAGCGCAGCACCTGCTTCATCGGATCGCGGGGCGCTTTCGCGATCTTGTAGTCGGTGGGATAGGTCATCGCCTCCTGAACGTAGGAGGGGTTCCAACCCAGGTCGGAGATCTTCTTCGTCGCGTCTCCAACCGAGATTCCGCGTTGGGACGTGATCTTATTGAGGGTCAATGACGTCATTGCCGTTTACCTTTCCGTATCGGTGTCGTCGGCACGCCGGAACGTTCCGGCCGAAAGCCTCGGCAAAGGTCGGCGGGGACAGAAACCACAGGGCCGATCTGGTCGCCCGGACGCCGTTGCGGCCTTGGCGAATTCGGGCTCGGGCGCATGACCGGTCCTCCCCTCCTTTGTTCTTGCGGCGCCGCCCTTGTGAGCGGCGCACTTCTTGTCGCTGAGTAGGCTAGCAAGTCTCGTGCCACTCGGCCCGACCGGCTGTAACGCCAGAAAACCCCAGAATATTGCAGTGCGGCACGCATTCGCGACCGCAGCAAATTGTATCGTAACGTTACAAGTGTAATTTCACCCGTTCGTTACAAATGTACTTCACGCATTTTTTTGCGAATAAATTGTTATGCTTAGGTTGCACTGATGTTTTTTCTTGCTTTTTATGAGGACCAGAGTGTCTCATGGGATGGGCTTGAAGAACGCGCGGGTTTCGCCGGCGCTAAGAGCCGGCGAGCGTGGCGCGAAGGAGATCGCACAGTGGCGAAACGCGACGAACCCCATGCCGCAGCCGGAACGCCGGGGGCGGAGCTTGCTGAGACGATCCTGGCCCTCGCACCCCGCGACCTGATGTTCGTCATGCAGTTCATGGGCGAGACCCAATACAAGGTCTTGAACTACTTCCAGAACTTAGTGATCCGCGAGCTTGAGGCGCACGACATACGGCGCGAAGACCACGCCCTTCTGCAGATCTTCATCGACAAGCACGCGACCGAAATGCGCGACTTTGTGTTCTCCGGCGTGGCGCTGTCGCGTCCATTCCAGATCCAAGAGATCGAGCGTCTGCTTGGCGACACGACCAACGTCCTTCGCCTCGACATCTGGGACGCGCTCAGGAGCCATATCGAGATGGTTGAGACCCAGTTCGTCGCTCAAGCGGAGAGCCTCCCCGAGCAGCTCGCCGCGATCCAGGCCGAGGCAGACGGGTACGCGAAGCGATGACGGCCAGCCGCCCCGCCACGGAAATCCTGGCCGAGCGGATGCAGCTATTGCTGGCGATCGGTGAAGCCAACGCCGCGGTTCAGCGGGCGCAAGCGGTCGCCGGCGGCGTTGAGATCGACGTCATGAACGTCGAGGAACAACTGGAGACGTCTGGTCCCAGCGAGGCGTTGCACGCCCAGCTGGAACGCGCCCGCGGCCGCGACGACGCAGCACGGACCGCTCTGGCGGCGGCCGAAGCCAAGCGCGAAGCACTTGAACAACAACTTGCCAGGCTTGACCGGGAACTGGCGTCGGCAACCCGCTGAGAAGGAAGATCAATGTCGTATGACGCCCCCGTTGCGCCCTGCCTGTTCGACCTGCTCGCCCGCAGCTGGAACCTGCAGGGCGCGGTCGATGCGCTTAGTTTCAATCGCGACGGCAGTGCTGTCGGCTACGCGGCGGGCCAGTTCCTCGGAATCGCGCCGGTAGACGATCCGGAAGGTCCGGAAAAGCGCATCCGGGTCGCCGCGGACAGTGGCCGGCAAAGTATCACGCCCCGCGAGAGCCCGGTGGCGCCCGCGGTCGAGGTAAGGGGTTTGCGAGGCGCGCTTGCGCCGTTCGGCGACCGCGCCTTCGTAACCGGGAGCGAGACCGGCGGGCTTGTCTCGGTCATGCCACACGGTCTTACGATCCAGCTCGCGGTGCCGTTCGATGAGATACCGGTCGTGCTTGTCGCAGATCGTGCCACTGCCACGGTTGCGGCGGCGGCCGGTGCCCACCTGGTGGTGTTTCCAGAGCAGGATCCGAGCGCGGCCTGGCAGATCGACACCGGGGCGGTAATCACCGCGCTCGCCTTCGCACCGCGGGGCACAGAACTGGCAGCGGCCCATCCTGGCGGCGTTTCGCTCTACCGGGATGGCGCGTTCTTTGAGACGTTCGAACTGGACGGAACCCCGGAAACCCTGAGCTACAGCCCGGACGGTGCGTTCCTCGCGTGCGGCATGCAGGAGCCCGGGTTCGCAATAATTCGCCTCGCCGACGGAGAAATCGATCGGGTCCGGGACTATCCGACCCAGGTGCGCTCGCTGATTTGGAGCGGCCCCGGCCGCGCGTTCGCGACATCCGGAGCGTTCCGCACGACCGTTTGGACGTTCACGGCTGAAGGTCGCGGCGAGCCGCTGCTCGCGGGTCGCACCGGGCTGGTGATCGTGGACCGCGTGGCCGCCGCACCGAACCGGCCGTTGATCGCGGCCGGCTACGCCAGCGGCTTTCTGTGCCTTTCCCCGATCGGCGGACGCGAAGAAATGTTCCTGCGCGCCGAAGGCGGGGCCATTACGGCGTTGGCCTGGAGCGCCACGGGCTCGCACCTCGCCTTCGGTGACGCCAGCGGTGAAGCGGCGCTGATCTCACTCCCCGCCAACCTGTTCAAGTAAGCGCAAACGGAGACCCGACATGGCTGACCAACCGAGCCTAACCCCGGAAGAGGAAAGCAAGGACGCTTTTTTCCGGCAGATCGCTGAAGTCTCACAGGCGATGATCGACGCGCACGGCAAGGATTTTGCGGCCGGTGCCCTGGTCCTCGCTGCGCGCTGGATTGCCGAGGACCGGATGACAGCATCAAGCAAACCTTCCTGAAATTTCGGCACCCGGCAACGATGGACGCGGGCTATCTGAACACCCTTTGGATGCCGTAGAGCTTGAGCTTGCGGTAGAGCGTCGGGCGGGTGATACCGAGGGTTGCAGCAACCCTGCTCAGGTTGCCGCGATGAACGTCGATCGCCTCAAGGATCATCGCCTTTTCACTGTCCTTCAGCCGGCTGCACCCTTCCGGCACGATCGGCTGCCCCGCGGGGGTCTGAGGCGGGGTCTCGACCCGGATTTCCTGCGGCAGATCGGACATCGAGATATCCCGGCTGCGACACAGCGGATGCAGCCGCTGCACCAGATTCCGAAGCTCGCGCACGTTGCCGGGCCAGTGGTAGCGTAAGAACAGGTCCCGGATCTCATCGGAAAACCGCAGCGGCGCCAGCCCGAACTCGGCGGCAAGCAGGTGGTTGAAGTGCTCCAGCAGCAAAAGGACATCCGCGCCGCGATCGCGCAGCGGCGGCACTTGGAGTGTCACGGCCCCGATGCGGTAATACAGATCGTGACGGAACCGCCCCGCCTCCGCTTCCGCTCTCAAATCCCGATTGGTTAGCGCGACCAGCCGCGCGTTAAACGGAATCGGGTGGCTGGAGCCGATCCGGTAAATCAGCCGCTCCTCCAGCACCCGCAGCAGGTAGGGCTGGATTTCAAGCGGCATCTCGCCGATCTCGTCGAGACAGAACACGCCGCCATTGGCGAGCTCCAGTTTCCCCGCCTTGCCCTCCTTGGACGCGCCGGTAAAGGCGCCATGGACGTGGCCAAACAGTTCGCTGCCAAACAGATCACGCGAAATCGCACCGCAGTTGATCGCGACGAAGGGCGCCTTGAGGCTTTCCGCACTTTCAGAATGAATCAGCCGGGCGAAAAGTTCCTTACCGGTCCCCGTCTCTCCCTGCACCAGGACCGGCGCGTTGACCCGCGCGATCCGTCTTGCGAGGTCGACCGCCTCCAGCACCATCGGGCATTCCCCGACGATCTGCGGACCGCTCACCGGGAGCGGGCGCACCGGGGCCGGGAGTGACGCGGGCCGGGTCGACGCCCGCGTATTCAGAACCAGGGCAACGCCCCTAACCTCACCGTCTATCACAAGACTGCTGACCTCGCGGCAGTCGAGGGTCGAGGCAAGCTGCGCCGATAAGGCATCCGGCGTCAGCGTGTCCGATAGCTCCACCACGCGCCGTCCCATCCTAGTATCCATCTCGGTGCCGTCGGCCAGGATCAGGCGTTCGAAACCACTTCGGTGCAGGACCCGGCCAGCGCGATCCAGGATCAAAAGGCCATCGTCGCGTCCGAGCACCGGCACTTGACCGATCATGGCTTCGAGCAGCCGGATCCGCTCCTCGTTGACCTCTTGGATCAAGGCGGCCTCGATCTCCCCGGCGGCGGCGGCAGCGAAGGCGATGTTGTGCTGCCGGAAGATCTTTGTAAGCCCCGACAGGTCGACCGCGCCGATCACCGATCGATCCAACGGGTGCCGGATAGGGGCGGCGGCGCAACTCCAGCTTTTCAACGTCTCCACGTAATGCTCTTCGCCATGGACGAACATCGGCTTGCCGCTCCAGAGCGCCGTGCCGATGCCGTTGGTCCCGACCGCGGATTCCGTCCACAGGCCGCCGACTTGCAGATTGATCTGCCGACCGGCTTCCAACGTCTTCGGGTCGCCGATCGCCTCGATCACCAGGCCCTCGGCGTCGGTGAGCAGCAGCATCGCCTCAGCGCCGTGCAGCATTTGCCCGACCTTATCGAGCGCACCCCGAGCCGCACGGCACAGAGGCTGGTTGGCCTGCTGCACCCGGTCCTTCTCCAGCGCTTCCTCGACCGCGGGTGCGCCGACGCTTTGGGGGTCGATGCGCGCCGCGGTACTGCGCACCCAGGACTGGTGAATTTCCGAGCGCAGCCCATCACTGCCCTCGACCTGCTCGCCGACGTTGTAGCGTTCCCAGGCGTCGTTGACCTGACCGCTCTCGAAGCCGAGAAAGTCTGGGGGATGACGCCTATTGAAGGGCGAGGGCATCGGGCGACTCCTGGTGTTGCCGCGGCGACACCGACGAGCGGGTCGACCCGGCGCACGGTGCGCTCATGCGTATCCCAAAAGCGCCGTGATCTCCGCCGCGAGCCCAGCGTTGTCCCGGGCGCCTCCCACGCTAGCGCGACAACTACGACGGCCTAGCGCGTCAACTAGGACGGCCTGTCGGCCGTGATGGGAAATCGATGGTTACCCGGGTCGGAGCGGGGCGCAAGCGGTAATTGACGCGGGCGCGAGGATAGTTGTCGCGGGCGTCAATTACGCCTCCTCGGGTTCTGCGGATGTCCGGTCGAGGGCGGTTCGCCGGCGGTAGCTTTCGACGTTCATCTCCACGATGGTGGCGTGGTGGACGAGGCGGTCGATCGCGGCGACGGTCATCGCCTTGTCGGGAAAGACGCTGTCCCATTCGCCGAACGGCTGGTTGGCGGTGATCATCAGCGAGCGGCGTTCGTAGCGCGCGGCGATCAGCTCGAACAGCACACTGGTCTCGGCCTGGGTCTTGCGGACGTAGGACAGGTCGTCGAGCACGAGCAGGTGGAAGCGGTCGAGCTTGTCGATCGCGGCGGCCAGGGTGAGCTCCTGGCGGGCGGTCTGCAGGCGCTGCACGAGGTCGGTGGTCCGGGTGAACAGCACGCGGTAGCCGTTCTCCACCAGCGCCCTGCTGAGGGCCGCCGCAAGGTGCGATTTGCCCACGCCAGGTGGACCGAATAGGAGCAAATTCTTACCTTGATTGAGCCAGGCGTCACCGGCGGCCATGGCCTGGATCTGCGCCTTGGAGACCATGGGCACGGCCGTGAAGTCGAAGCCGTCCAGGGTCTTGCCGGCGGGGAGCCTGGCCTCCGCGAGGTGGCGCTCGATGCGCCGCTGCGCGCGCTCGGCGAGCTCGAGTTCGGCGAGCGCGGCCAGGAACCGGGCCGCGGGCCAGCTCTCCTTGTCGGCCCGTTCGGCGAACTCCGGCCAGAGGCGGGCGAAGGTGGGCAGACGGAGTTCGTTCAGCAGCACGGGCAGCTTGGCGGTGTCGACGGTGACGGTCATTGGGCGGCTCCGGCCAGGAGGGTGTCGTACGCGGCGGCCGCGGGCAGCAAGACGGTCACCGTCGGCAGCCGTCGGCGGTGGTCGGCGCGAAGCTGGCGCTGCAGGGCGGGCAGATCGGGCAACTCACGGGCGTCGAGACCGCGATCGAGCTCGGCGGCGAGGTCGGCCTCGCAGCCGGCCTCGTGTGCGAGCGCCAGCAGGCCGACCATGGTCCGGCAGGCCAGGCGCGGATCCAGGGCGGCCGTGAGGGCGTCCCAGGTCCGGCGGTAGGCGGTGCGCGGGAACAGCTGATCGCGGTAGACCAGGTTCAGCAGGGCCTGCGGCTTGCACCGCAGGGAGTGGATGATGTGGCGGTAGTTGACGACGTAACCGTGGACGTTGCGTCCGGGCACGGGCGGCCGGCCGCGCGGCAGGGTGAGGACGTGGGTGCCGCCCAGGAAGCATTCCAGCCGGTCGTCGTGGATGTGCACGCGCAGGCGGTGGTTCATCAGCCGCGAGGGCACGGTGTAGAACACCCGGCGCAGCACGAAGCCGGACGAGCTGGTGACGCGCACCGTGGTTTCCTCGTGGGCGGGCGTGGGCACGGCTGGCAGCGGGCGCAGATGCGGCTGCTCCAGGGCGAACAGCTCGCGGCGCGCGGGCGTTCGCCTGGGCGACCACCTCGGCGACGAACCGGCGGTAGGCGTCGAGATCGGCGAAGTCGCGGCTGCCCCGCAGCAGGAGCGCCTGGTTCGAGGCGGTCCTTGAGATGGCCGTTGCGGCTCTCGATGCTGCCGTTCTCGTGGGCGACGCCGCGGTTGTTGCGGCGTCGGCGTCATGCCGTAGTCGCGGCATAGCGCCTCGTAGCGGGCTGTGATGTCGCTGGCGGCCTCCGGCTCCAGGTTGCGGAACGCCGCGGACAGGCTGTCCGAGCGATGCACGCTCGGGCACCCCGCCGAGCTCCCAGAGCGCGGCCTGCAGACCGCTCGGCGAGCGCGACGTAGCTCTCGCCGCCCAGCACGACCTCGGCGTGCTGCCAGCCGCGAGAACGCCATGGCGAAGTGATACAGCCGGTGATCGAACGGCTGCCCGGCGAGCGTCACCGCCGAGCTCGCGCGCGTCGGTGAAGTCGGACAGGCCCATCTGTCCCGGCGGATGGTCCTGGCGGAAGATGACCGCCCGGTCCGGCCCGTGCTGGGCGCGCCAGGTGCGGATCTGGCGCTCCAGGGTGCGCCTGTGGGACGGCCAGTCGCGCTCGGGGTAGCGGCGGGCGAGCTCGTTCAGGATGGTGACCGGCCGCAAGCTCGGGGCGGCCTCGATCATGGGCGCGATGTCGCTCGCCCAGACATCGGCCAAGGGGTTGTCGCGGGTACGCCAGGTCCGGGGTTCGGCCTTACGCTGAGTGCGCGCCTCGGGGTCGGCCTCCAGGCGGCGCGCCGTGCGCTCGCTGAAGCCGGCCTTGGCGGCGGCGGTTGCCTGCGTGTGGTGGGAACGGTGTTTCATGTACAATCTTACCTGCTGGTCCGTGATGTGATGGCCGGTCACCGGCGCCTCTCGTTGTGCATTCGAGAAGACGCCAGTATCGCCCCATCACGGCCGCAGGCTGGCGCCCTTTAGGCAGCGCCGCGCCGCCGGGTCTGACCTACGGCCGGGCTACGCCCGCCCTCCGGTCAGACCCGGCGGCCATCATAGTCGTCGCTGGACCGGTCGTCGTAATTGTCGCCGGACACCCATGACCGCGCCGTCCAGCGCCGCGAGGCGCGAGGCTATCGCTTCATCGACCGGCCCGACGAACCCGTTCGCCTCGGTCGCGAGGCGGAATCGGAACGTACCGTTCTCCCGCTTGATATTGCCGAGATGATGTAGCTGCCGGCTTGTTTCGAGATCCATCACCACGACCCGCCGGTTCGGGCTGATCCGGACATACGGCCGGGGTTCCGCCGGTTTCGGCGCTGCGCCCAGGTGCACGAGGGTCCGCCCCGAGGGTTGCGGTTCGGTCGACGCGACCGCGGCCTTTCGGGAGGCGGAATAGCCGCCGTTACTGATCTGATCGGCGATCCGCTCGATGGTGCCCCGGTTTTCCTCGATCAGCTTACGCGCCCGCCCATCCTCTTGGCGCGGTCCGGATCCCTTTGAAATAGTGTAGGCCATGCACCCTCCTCATAAGGTTCGATTTGTTTGACGCTTCGACACCCCGTCTAGACACCCGATCACCGGCTGCTTTTAGGAATGTGGCAGATCGATCCCTTGACTTTTTTGTTCGCACCGCGCCGATCGACAAGCTAGGCGCGCCAAGGCAAAAGAACTATTGACGCTTCTTTTTACTTGCCCATTCACGCTGCACTGGCCCCCGTGGCGATGTTGTTCTTGGACGATTGAATCTGTCCCGAGGCTTTTGATGCGCCTTGGTCTAACCAATTCGCCTCAGCCAGTTCACGCCGCGGGTTTTAAACGCAATTCAGACGGACGTCCGTACGGACATTCTATGTCGAAATCTCCGCAACCAGAGTACGGTTGCGGAAACTCCATATCGATTCCGCAGTCAACCGAAATCCTTCGGAAACTTCATTAACGTCTGATCTTAGATTGGACCGGAAGACCGGACAATAGGTATTAACGGGATACTACACGCACCGGGCCGTGCCACTGCACGTGATACCAGAACCACGCTAGGGCAAGATGCTGGAAGGTGGAATCACCTTCCAGCTGAATCTTGCCCTCTCTTCAAGAAGTTAGAGCGACATTCAGCCCGAAGGCCGGTTCGGCCTTCGAGCATGTCGCTTCTCTATCGCGGCACCTGATGTCAACACGGCTATCCGCTTGGGTGGTGAAGGTTCCGCAGAGGCTCATGCTTCTCTTCGTGGTCGGTGCTGCGACCGCCACATGATGGGGTCAGAGGAGTGCGATGGGCCAATCTCTAGCGCGAGGTCACGTGTCTGCCCCAAGCGAAATGGCGGCCTCATCGCACCCTCGGCCCCTGCGGGGCCCTTCTTTCCGCCGAAGCGGAAACCTGTTGGTGTTCGCTGTGCGCCTACATGATCGCTGTCGTCTCTCCTCGCGTATGCCTCGTGGGGCCGGCTGCCAGTGCGCTCCGGTTGCGCCAAGCCCGCCGGCCGCAGCCTGACGGATGGCGGCGACGCGGCCGCATTATGCTGCCGCCCGCTGCCACTGGAAGGTCGTGCCGTCGCACCACATCCGGTGCAGCACCTCGGCGAGACGTCGCGCCAGCGCGATCTTGGCTTTCTCCATGCCGCGGCGCTTGGCGATCTCCATCGCCCAGGCCTTCAGCCACGACCACTTCTTGGTGTTGTTCAACGTGGCGTTCGCGGCCTCGTACAGATGCTCTCGGACCGAGCCGTCGCCGCGTTTCGAGATCCGGCCGTCGTAGGCGATCTCGCCGGACTCGTAGCGCCACGGCGTAAGCCCGAAGTGCGCGCCCACCGACTTGGACTTGGCGAAGCGCTGCGGCTGGTCGACGCCGGCCTTGAAGCTCAGCGCCGTGAGTTCGCCCACGCCCTGGGCGGTCATGAACAACCGGCAGATCTCATCCTTTTCGCCAGGCGTCGGACCTGCCGGTCCTGCTCCTTGAACTGCTTGCGCAACTCGGCCAGGGCTGCGAGTAACGGCTCGATCGCCTGTTGCAGCGCCGGTTCAGCTGAGCGATCAGCTTGCGGACCTTCGCGGCGAACGCCGTCGCCGGAGACGCTGCCGACCTTCAGCCCGAAGTTCTTGAGCACGCCCCGGATGCTGTTTTGTAGGTCCAGCATCTGGCTCTGCAGCGTCTTGCGCGCGCCCATCAGCGCGCGGATCTCCTGGCTGGCGCGCGTCTTGACGTGGACCTCCTGGTACAGGCCGGTGCGCATCATCTGCGCGATGCCCTTGGCGTCGTTGCGGTCGGTCTTGTTGCGCCGGGCCTTCAGGAACGCCTTCGTGTGCCGGGTCTCGCAGCACACCACCGGGTAGCCCGCCTCGGCCAGGCCGTCGAACAGGTGCTGCGACATCGGGCCGGCCTCCAGGCCCACGAGCCCGATCTCCGCCCGGTGCTGGCGCAAGGCCTCGGCGACCGCGTCCGCCTCGCTGGCCACCTTGGTCTCCTCCACGATGTTGCCGTCGGCGTCCAGGATGCACAGCGCGCTGTCGTTGACCGAAACATCAAAGGCGGCATACTTGATCATGGCGGTCCTCCTTAAGTTGAATGTTTGAGCCCGCACTGCGGAGTTCGTGTTAACATCCCTGGAGGGCCGCCACCCCCTCCTCAACATCTCAGAGGGTGGCCGCCGCGATACCCCATCTCTAGTCTTGTACTCGCCAGAAGGCCATTGCGGAACGCTCCGCTGGCCATGGCGGCCGACAGAGGCACGCTATCTTCGCCGACCTCGCTGATTGTGGCCAACATCACGTCGTTGCGGTGCTGAACTGTGGATCAGCACCGCGCTGTGAGCCTGCCACTTTCAAACAAGTCAGGGTCGTAATGCGCTGATCGGCACGTTGACCCGACGCCTGTCCCCACCGGGAATCGCGTAGAACCGTGGCCGTTGAGAGTTCCGGATCGGCGATGAGCTAGAACAAGCGGCCGGTCACGAGGGCCGTGAGCGTGCGCACCGTGACCAGCGCAATGATGCCAGTGGCGAACGCCAGCGCGGCGAACGCGACGACCTGCGTGGCCAAGCTGGGCAGGAGCGCGTGCACCTCCGTCATCGCGCACGAGAGCGCCGCTGCCGGAAACGTGAAGGCCCACCACGACAGCGCGAACGGCAGGCGGACGAACAGTCCCGCGATACCGGCCAGGACCAGGGCGATGAACAGCGCGCTTGCGGCCAGCAGATAGCCCAGGACGTCCAGCGTCCCGCCGTTGAGCTGCATGTAGGCAAGAAAACCGGCCGCTGGCGGCGCGATCAGAATGAACAGCAGCGGCGCGATCCGCGGCGGCAGCGGGTCGTGGAAAATCAGGCGGTAAAGCACGATCGTGAACAGCGGCACCCAGAACGTCAGGCCGACCGCGAAGAAGAACCAGGAAACCGTCTCGTAGCCGAGCGGGACGCCCGCAATCGGCACCACGATATTGCCCACGACGGGGATAAACCAGGCCGGGCTCGCGTGCTGGATCTCAGTGTTCTGGCGAATCCAGCGGCCAATGATCGTGACAGCGAGGGCCAGGTGCAGGATCGTGCCCGCGACCCACAGCGCTTCCGCCAGCCGCGGCGCGTGCGGCAGCGCGCCCGCGGCCAGCAGCAGCAGGCCGATCGAGATCGCCGGAAAGAAGTTCATCGTCACCGGATGCCGGAAGTCCGACGCGACGCTGCCCGGACAGGTCATCAGCTTGAGCGCGTAGACCAGAGCGACCAGCGCGAACGCGACGGCCGCGAACGCCATCAGCGCTTCGCCGACCGCGGCCGGCAGACCGAACGTCGCGTGCGCGCTGCGCCAAGCCAGGCCAAGCCCGGCATGGCCCATGGTCACCGCGAACAGCGGCACCGGCATCTGCGTGATCCAGCGGACGCGGATCCAGCAGGGTTCGGGCACCGCTTCCATCGACCGCGCCATCGAGACCCCTTTCGCATTCAAAAACCATGATGTTTCGGGCGACGAGATTGCGGGACGGCACGGAGATTGCCATGCGACGCGTTGGCGCAACCGTTTGGCGATCACGCCGGTGTGGGTGTCGCCGCCCCTGGGGTCGTCGCGGTGGTCAACAGCCCATCGACCCTCACGCCGGCGTCATGTCTGCGCGCGCCTCCCGGAACGCCTGGGCGAGCGCTCGGAACTCCGCGTCGCGCGGGGACGTCGGGCGCCAAGCCAGCACGACGTGGCGCGGGCAGCTCCGCTGCAACGGCACCAGCGCCACGTCGTGCGCGCCGCCAATGCCGGCATCGATGGCAAGCTGCGGGATCAGGGTCAGGCCGATGCCCTCCTGCACCATGGCGAGCAACGTGGACAGGCTGGTCGCCGCGAAGCTCTCGTCGGCTGGCGGCGCGACCTCGGGAATCGCCTGCAAGGCGTGCCCCTGAAGGCAGTGACCCCGTTCCAGAAGAAGCAGTTGTTGGTCGGCCAACTCGCGCCCATCGATGGCTTGGCCAGCTGTCAGGGCATGTCCCTGTGGTGCGGCCAGTTGATAGCCGTCGTCGAACAGCTGTTCGGTCACCAACTCGCCGGTTTCGAACGGCAGCGCGATCAGCGCGGCGTCCAGCCGGCCGGCGCGCACGCCAGCCAGCAGGCTCTCGGTCAACTCCTCGCGCAGGTAAAGTCTCAACGCCGGATAACGCTGGCGCAAGTGGCTTAGCGCCGTGGGAATCAGGTACGGCCCGATGGTCGGGATCGCGCCCAGCCGCAGATCGCCGGAGAGCGGGCCCGCATGTCTGGCGGCGAGCTCGGTAATGTCCTCGGCGGCCGCGAGGACACCGCGGGCGCGCACGGCGACCTCCTCCCCGATCGGAGTCAGGATGACGTGCCGGTTCCCACGCTCGGCCAACGTCACGCCGAGCGCGGCCTCCAGGTCCTTCAGTCCGGAGCTGAGGGTCGATTGGGTAACCTTACAGACCGCCGCGGCGCGGCCGAAGTGCAACTCATCGGCGAGCGCGCATAGAAAGCGCAGCTGGCGCAGGCTCGGGGTCATGCTATCTCCACCGGCTTACGTTCGAATTTCTCAATCGACCCGGCCGAATATATTCATTTTACCGAAATTCACAAGCTCTCTACACCAGGAGGCGTTCGCTGGGCACAGCCCCGATGCCCAGGACACCCGAACGCACCAGAAGAAGGAAGCTCAAGATGACGAACGAGACGAACCCGACGCTGCCGCGCCTGAACGAGCCGGCCCCGGACTTCCACGCCAAGACCACGTACGGCCCGCGCCAGCTGGCCGACTACAAGGGGCGCTGGTTGGTCCTGTTCTCCCACCCGGCCGACTTCACGCCGGTTTGCAGCACCGAGTTCATGGCCTTCGCGCGCAACCACGACCGCTTCCTGGAGCTCGGCTGCGATCTGCTCGGCCTGTCGGTCGACAGCACGCACTCGCACATCGCCTGGGTGCGCAGCATCAAGCAGAACTTCGGCGTCGACATCCGGTTTCCGATCATCGACGACATCTCGATGCAGGTCGCGAGCGCCTACGGCATGATCATGCCGGGGGCGAGCGACACCTCGGCCGTGCGCGCGACCTTCGTGATCGATCCGGAAGGCACGCTGCGTGCGATGCTGTACTACCCGATGCCCACCGGCCGCAGCATCGACGAGATTGTCCGCCTGGTGCAGGCGTTGCAATGCGCCGACGCCAACGGCGTCGCCACGCCGGAGGCCTGGCAGCCGGGCGAGCGCGCGATCGTGCCGCCGCCGGCCACGGTCGAGGAGGCCGAGCAGCGCGCTGAGCAGGGCTACGAATACACCGACTGGTACTTCTGCACCACGCAGGTTTAAGCCCGCCGGACGGCGCCAGCCCTGGCCGGCGTTTTCCGATCGGAACCGCCGGCCAGGTCGTCTCGTCCGCCGCCGCCTGACATTGCCCGTTAAACAGACGAGGTTCCCGCCATGACCACCCACCGGCCCGAGGTCACGGGCTTCTTCGACCGCAAGACGTTCAGCGTGCAGTACGTTGTCGCCGACCCGGCGACGCAACGCTGCGCGATCGTCGACCCGGTCCTGGACTACGACGAGAAGGCCGGTCGGACCTCGACCGACCACGCCGACGCCATCCTGCAGTTCGTCCAGCGACCGGGGCCTCAGCGTGCAGTGGATCCTGGATACCCATCCCCACGCCGACCACTTCTCCGCCGCCAGTTACCTCAAGGACAAGACCGGCGCGCCGATCGCGATCGGCGCGCACGTCAAGGACGTCCAGCAGCTCTGGAAGAAGCTCTACAACTGGCCGGCCGAGACCCCGACCGACGGCCGGCAGTGGGACCGCCTGTTCGCCGACGGCGACACCTTCGAGGTTGGCGAGATCCCGGCGCGGGTGATGCACTCCCCCGGCCACACGCTGGCCTCGATCACCTACGTGATCGGCGACAGTGCGTTCGTGCACGACACCCTGTTCCAGCCCGACTTCGGCACCGCCCGCGCCGACTTCCCGGGGGCGGACGCGCGGGCGCTTTACGCCTCGATCCGGCGCATCCTGGACGAGCTGCCGGGCGAAACGCGGCTGTTCACCGGGCACGACTACATGCCGGGCGGCCGGGAGCCGCGGTGGGAATCCACCGTCGCCGAGCAGCGGGCGAACAACCCGCACGTGAAGGACGGCATCGACGAGGCGACCTTCGTCGCCACCCGGCAGAAGCGCGACGCCGAGCTGCCGATGCCGGCGCTGATCCTGCACGCGCTCCAGGTCAACACCAACGCCGGCCGGCTGCCGCAGCCGGAAGACAACGGCGTGTCCTACCTGAAGATCCCGCTCAACCAGCTCTAAGGCCGAACAGGCCGGGATATGGCGGCTGAGGCGCGGTCGTTCGACCGGCCTTGGCCAATCAGCACGCACATTCACACATCCGCAGGGGCCGAGAGAATGGCCGCCACCCCACTCACCGAGACGCTGTCGCACCGCAGCTCGGCACAGGCTCTCGCGGCGAAGAAACGTCAGCGGATTGACGCCAATTAGGAACTCACCGGTCTAGAGCAAAATCGATGAAAGCCGAAGCGGCTTGCATCGTGAATTTTGCTCTAACTTCTTGAAGAGCGGGCAAGATTCAGCTGAAACGTGATTCCACGTTTCAGCATCTTGCCCTAGGTGCGGCGAACATCGCATCGGCCTTCTCCGGTGGCTTTCCTGTTACCGGCGACTTTTGGCGCTCCGTCGTGAGACTTCCTCGCGCGCCAGCAGCAGAACGCAGCGCAGGCGCAACCGGTCCGACAGGGCGGCGAAGATCTGATCCACGCTTGTCATACCTCCTAAAATGCCCCGCGGATATATGATCTACTGCATGGACGGGGTGGCGCATGGTGGTCCAGCATCGTCCGCCCGTGGGGGCAGGCAGTCCCGGCGGCCCGGAGACCACAAGCCGCTTGAGCTGAGAAGGAAGGCGATCGACGCGTGCACGCCAGTTCACACGCTCCGATGTCTCCCCACCTTCAAACCAAGCGCTCCAACGCCAGTGCTATGCCCTGGCCGCCGCCAATGCAGAGCGTGACGACGCCCCGCTTCAGGCCGTCGCGCTGCATCGAATGCAGCAGGCGCGTGGTCAGGACCGCGCCGGTCGCACCGATGGGATGACCGTGCGCGATGGCACCGCCCTCCGCGTTCACGATGTCGTCCGGGAAGCCCAAATCGCGGGCGACCGCGATGGCAATGGCCGCGAAGGCCTCGTTAATCTCGACCCGCTCCACATCGTCGGTCTGCCAGCCGGCGCGCGCCAGGGCTTGGCGCACCGCTGGCACCGGGCCGATGCCGAACATCCCCGGATCGACCGCGGCGACGCCGTAGCCCGCCAGCCGGGCCATCGGTGTCAGGTTGTTCCGGTCGGCCCAGCCGCGCTCTGCCGCGATCATCGCAGCCGCGCCGCTGTTCAGGCCCGGGGCGTTTCCGGCGGTGATCGTGCCGTCCGCACGGAAAGCGGGCTTCAGCTTGGCCAGCCCCTCTAACGTGGCGTCGGGCCGCACCTGCTCATCGGTGGTGTAGGGGTCCGTTCCTTTGCGGCCCTTGACCCCGACCGCCACCAGCTCGGTGTCGAACTTCCCGGAGTCACGGGCCTGGCAGAAGCGCTGGTGCGAACGCGCCGCCCAGGCATCCTGTTCTTCCCGTCCGATCTGGTACGTCTGTGCCAGGTCCTCGGTATGCCAGCCCGAATGCCGATCCGAGAACGCGTCGTTCAGCCCGTCGAGCAGCATGGAATCGTAGATCTGCGCATGCCCCATGCGATAGCCCCAGCGACCACGGGACATCAGATACGGGGCCATGTCCATATTCTCCATGCCGCCCGCGATGGTCGCGTTGGCATGGCCCAGCAGCACGTCCTGCGCCGCCGAGACGATCGCCTGCGCGCCCGAACCGCAGACGCGGTTCACCGTCAACGCTGGGACTTCGACCGGTAGGCCGCCGTTGATCCCGGCCTGGCGCGCCGGATTCATCTTGGTACCCGCCTGAATCACGTTGCCCATGACCAGAGCGTCGACCTTGCCGGGATCCAGGTCCGCGCGGGAGAGCGTTTCCCGCACCACGGTGGCTCCCAGCTCGGTTGCTGGCATCGCCTTCAACGCACCGCCGTAAGCTCCAATCGCCGTGCGCACGGGGCAGCACAGCACCACGTCCCGGTCAGCCATGGTCCGTTTCCTCCGGTACTTGACCGCTAAGAGCGTTTCGATTGCCGCGACGGGCGTCAACACCCCCAATCGTCAAAAAACCGTCCATTCCGGCCGGCAACCGAGCGATGGCGCTCGCAAGCATGCGATTGCGATTCCGGTACACGCCCGGCGGCTCGCGGCCACTCGCCCAAGAATCTGCGCCCATGCTCGGACGGGACATGCCGCGCGCGTAAACGCGGTCCCCTTTCGAGCCTCCACCGCCGATCGCCCCGGATTTTAGCGGACCCTGATGACGACGCACCACGCGACCGGACTCCTTATTGATCCAGCTCAATTCCCGCGGCTGCGGAGTACGGTATTAGAAATTTAGAACGATAAAAAAACGCAAGTGGGGAGGGAAAATGGGTGCCTCCGACCGTGGAGCGGCAGGATCGGAACCTGTTCCCGAGTCCACGCGGCCTCCGCACTTCCGTAAAGAGGCGTGCCTGCCATGGCGATCGCCGCTGTCTGGGTGCCGGCTGTGCGCGGAAGCATGCCCTGTCGACGCGCTGCTTCCGGATGGCAATGGCTGGACCGTCGCGGATCATTGCCTGGGCTGCGGACAGTGCGCAGCCGTGTGTCCAACCGGTGCCCTGGACGCCCCTGGTTTCGAGGAAGCGGCTGCGCCCGAGACCGCCGCGCCCGAGCGGCAGCAGGCGGCGGTCGTGGACTGCTATCGTGTCCCGTCCGGTATCGATGGGCAGGCGGTGCGTGTGCCGTGCACAGGCGGGCTCGACCTCGCCCATGTGCTCGCCTTGCACGACGGTGCCGGCGGTCGTGGCCCGGTTGTCCGTGACCGCGGCTGGTGCGCCGAATGTCCTGTCGGCGGCGCGCGGCATCCGGCGGCAAGCGTGATCACGCGTGCCCGGGACGTGCTCGCCGCCTTTGGTGTCGCCGCCGTCGATTTGCCGCGGCTGGAACGCGTGGTCACGAGCGAGACACGCGCCCGGCCGGCGATTACGTCGTCGGCGGCAGAGCGCAGTATAGGCCGCCGCGCCCTCCTGCGCGGGCTTGCATCGGCGGCACACCGCCACGAGCCGCGGGAAGGGTCGACCTCCACCGGCACGGCAGCAGCTCCGCTCGATGCGGCTACGCGCCCGCCCCGCGAACGGCTGGTTGCGGCGCTGCAAGCCCGCGGCGGACTGCCGCCCTCACTTACACCGCAGATCATGGTCAGCAGTGCATGCCAGGACCACGGTGTTTGCGCTGCGATTTGTCCCACGGACGCGATCTACCGCACCGAGACGAACACGGTCACGGCCTGGCGTTCGATCCAGAACGCTGCATCGCCTGTCGCCTGTGTGAACGCGCCTGCCCGGAGGCGGCGATCCAGCTGGTCGTTGAAGGTGGAGATGCACACGTGCAGTCGCTGACGTGGCACACCCGGCAGACCTGCCGGCAATGCAAGCGCCCGTACACGCCGACCGACGCGCGCGCAGATCCAACCTGCCCGAATTGTCGCAAGAGTGCCGACTTCGCCCGCGCGGGATTCCAGTTCCTTACCGGAAAGCAGAATACCCAAGCCCTAAACGGAAGTGATCAGCAGGAGAAAATCGAATGAGTTGGGTGCAGCAACTGCTATCTCGGCGACTGTTCCTGCAGGCGAGCGGCGCCACGGGTTTCGCTGCGGCGACCGCGGGCGGCATGTCGACGATGTTCACCCTTGCTCCGACCGAGGGTCGTGGCCAGGAGAGCATGCAGGCGGCCAATGAGACGCGTATCACTAAAAGCGTCTGCCACCAGTGCCCGGCGCGCTGCGGTATTGATATCTACACCCGCGATGGCCGGATGTATGCCATCTACGGTACCAGCGACAACCCGATATCCAACGGAAAGCTGTGTCCGAAGGGGCATCTCGGCACGTACATTCTGTACGATCCGGACCGCTTCAAGCAGCCGATGAAACGCACAAACCCGGATAAGGGACGGGACGTCGATCCCGGCTTCGTGCCAATCTCCTGGGAGGAGGCGTACGACACTATCGCTGCACGCATCAACCGCCTGCGCGAGCGGGGGGAGGCGCACCGGTTCGCGACCTTGTTCGGCCGGGGCTGGGGGGCCTCGGACGCGGGTATTCTGGGCCCTCTCGGACAGCTCATCGGGACCCCCAACAGTGGGCTGGGCCACTCCTCGATCTGCTCTGACGGCAGCAAGTGCGCCAAAGACCTCACCGATGGGAACTACTCCTACAGCGCCTACGACTACGCCAACTGCAACAACCTGCTGATCTTCGGCGCGGGATTCCTGGAGGCATTTCGTCCCTACAACAACAACATGCAGCAATGGGGGACGATGCGCAGCAAGAGTCCGCGGACCACGGTGACCGCGGTCGATGTGCACATGAACACGACCTTGGCGGCGTCCGATCGCTCGCTGATCGTTCGCCCGGGTACGGATGGCGCACTGGCCCTTGCGATAGCCCACGTGATGCTGGTCGAAGGACTCTGGGACCGGGAGTTCGTGGGCGATTTCGAGGACCAGCGGAACGCATTCGCAACCGGCGAAACGATCGATCCGGACCGGTTTATCGAGCGCTGGGTAACCGGCCTGCCACGCTGGTGGAACGAAGAACTCAAGGACCGCACGCCGAAGTGGGCGGCGGAGATCACCGGCCTGGCGGAGTCCGAGATCCTGGCGACGGCGCGGGAATTCGGCGGCACACGGCCCGCGATCGCGTTGTTCGAACGCGGCCCGACCGCCCATTCCAACGGCACCTACAACGGCATGGCGATTCATGCGCTCAATGCGCTGGCCGGCTCGCTGTTCGCCGAGGGCGGCATCTTCTACCAGATGCCTCCGGCTTACGGGCCGTTACCGGTCGATGTCGAAGACTATATGGACGACACCGCCCGGGAGATGGCGGGCAAATACCCGCGCATCGATATGGCGGGCACCGAGCGCTATCCCCTGGCACACAATATGATGCAGGAGATCGCGCGCAATCATCTCGCCGGCGATCCGTACAAGCTGGATACGGCGATCTTCTATCTCACCAATCCGATCTGGACCGCTCCGGACAGTACCCACTGGGAGGATGCCCTTCGGGAGATCTTCGTGGTCGATACGTCGCCTTTCCCCGGAGAGACCGCCCAGTTCGCGGATCTTGTGCTGCCCGAGCACACCTATCCAGAGCGGCTGATGGACGTGCCCACCTACCCCTTCCAGGGCTGGCCGATGGCGGAGATTCGCTCCCCGGCGGTCGAGCCGCTGTACGACACGCGCAACTTCAGCCAGATGATCTTCGAGATCGGCAAGCGCATCAACGGCCCGACCGGCGATTACTACCGGGCGCTCGACACGACCGAGAACTTCCTGCGCCACCTCGCGGCCGGCTTTCGGGATGCGCCCGGGGACAATGGCGTGACCGACTTCGAGAGCTGGCAGGAAAAAGGGGTGTGGTACCGCAAGCCTTATCAATGGCGGCAGTGGCGCGGCGACTTCTACGAATGGGACGGCCAGGGCTACAACCGCCAGATGAGTGAAGCGGAAGTTGCGGAAAAGCTCCTCCCAACGCCCAGCGGGCGCTTCGAGTTGTTTTCCGAAAAGCTACAGTCCCACGCCGACTTCGTGGAACGGGAGTTCGGCATCGCGCGCGATCGCGCGGGCCTGATCCAATGGGTCGCCCCGCGGCATACCGGCAGTGGTGATCTTCACCTGGTGAGCCCGAAGACGGCGATGCATGCCGAGGGGCGTGGCGCCAACATTCCCCAGGCGATCGAGTTCATGCAGCCCGTGCTCGGCGGCAATACCACCGTCTACCTTGAGATGCATCCGCGAACCGCACGGGATCGCGGGATCCGTAACGACGACCGGGTGCGCATCACCTCCGACGTCGGGACCATCGACGCCTACGTCAGGCTGTTCGAGGGCACCCATCCAGACACCGTGGTGCTGCCCATGGAGCATGGCCACTGGGCCCAGGGGCGCTGGGCCGAAGGGCGGATGCCCGGTCATTCCGGCTATGTGACAGCCAACCAGTCGGACAAGCTCTCCGGCCTCGCCAACTATTACTCGGGTAAGGTTAACGTCGAGAAGGCGTAACCCGTCGAAGGAGTATCGATTATGCCAAAGTGGGGAATGGTCATCGACCTGGACAAGTGCACCGGTTGCCAGGCCTGCTCGACCGCTTGCGCAATGGAGAACAACACGCTGCCCGGCGAAAGCTGGCAAGATGTCCTGTTCTATCACGAGGGTGAGCATCCTAACGTACAGATCAAATGGTTTCCGCGGCCGTGTATGCAGTGCGAAAACCCGTCCTGCGTTTATGTCTGCCCGACCGGGGCGACCTATAAAACCGAGGACGGCGTCGTCCTGATCGACTGGAACAAGTGTATCGGCTGCAAGTATTGCATGATCGCGTGCCCGTATGGGGTGCGCTTTTACGCCGACGAAGAGCCCCTGCTGGAGCCGGATCTGCGCGAGGTCTTCCCGGGTGAGGATGGCCAAGTGTGGAACCCGCCCTACCAAAATCCGAACGAGGACTGGAGCAAGGGGATTGGTATCCAGCCGAAGGGCGTGGTCTCCAAATGTACCTTTTGCTATCACCGTATTTCGCAAGCCCCGGACGGTGTCGCCGACTTGGACGAGGACGATCCGGAGCTGAAGGAATACGTTCCGGCCTGCGTCAGGACCTGCGCACCGAAGGCCCGTTACTTCGGCGATCTCGATAATCCCGAAAGTAACGTCAACCGCCTCATCGCGGAAAAACGCGGTACCCGGCTGAAGGAAGAGACCGGCAACAAGCCGCAGGTCTATTACCTCGGCGAGCACGGAACCGTGCCCAAATTCGACCCGGAGTTCGACAACGAGTCCTGACCCCGGAATTGAGGAAGCACAGCAATGAGCGCAACAGTAGAGAACGTGGACCAGCCGGGTAAGCCCAGCCCGGCAATCACCACTGCGACCTTGATTTCGGGGGCGATTGGGCTCGCCGTCGGCCTGGCGTTGGCCTATCCGGTGTTCTTCGAAGGCGGCCGGGCGCTCGCCCAGGGTACGAACATGGCATGGGGGCTGCCGGTGGCGACCTATGCCTTTCTGGCGTTGGGCTCCTTCGGTCTGAGCATGGTGGCGGCGGTCGGCGGCGTGTTCGGGCTTAGCGGCTGGAACCGGATCACGCCGCGCCTGTACATGCTGGCCCTCGCCGTGTCCTTTGGCGCGATCGCCGCGCTGGCCATGGAGCTTGGCCACCCGATCCGCGCCATATGGGCAATCCCCCTGAACATGCAGATTCAATCGCCTCTGCTGTGGATGGGGGTTTTCTGGGGGGTCTACGTCGTGTGTCTTCTCGCGATGATGTTGCGGCTGCGTCGCGTCGACGCCCTCGAGCGGGGATCCCGCCGGCTGGCCGTCGTCATCCTTCTGACCTGCCTGGGCGCGCTGTTCACCCAGGGCCTCGTCTACGGCATGATGAGTATGCGGCCGGTGTGGTACGGCATTGGAACGCCGCTTTACTACATGTATGGCGCCATCCTGACTGGCGTTGCGTTGGCGCTGCTGTTCATCAACCTCACCCATGGGTTCAGCCAGGACAACATGGTGGCGGCCAAGCGCCGCGTCATGCGCGACCAGCTTCCGGTGATCTTCCTGGTCGCCTTGGTCGGGTATGCCATCGTCGTGAGCGCGAAGATCATCACGGGACTCTGGGCGCCGACCACCGGGGTACAGGTCGTCTACGAGCACATGGTCGGGACAGGGCTGTTCTGGTTTGAGGTGCTGGGCGGTGTGCTCCTGCCGATCGCGCTCATGGCGGCCCCCGCGATGCGCACGCGCCCGGCGGTACAAGGCGTTGCCGCGGTGCTCGCGGTCGTCGGACTGTTCATTGCCCGTTACGAATTCACCGTTTCCGGTCAGCAGGTCCCGCTGTTCAAAGGCAGCTGGGTGCCCGGTTTGGTCGAGTACAGCCCCAATATCGTCGAGTGGGGTATTCTCGTGACGGGCGCCTTCCTCGCCCTGACGGTCTATGCGGTCGCCGACCGGTTCTTCAATACAGGCCCGTATTCGGCCGACTGACAAGGCATCGGGAGATGAATATGGGAAGCGAGGACATGCGGCACAGCGAGACTTATCTGTGCCTGAGCCAGGCTTTCCTCGTTCCGCGGGGCACCGGACGGCTGGCAGGCTTCGCCGAGGCATTGCCGGCAGACCTTGCTGAGCTGCTCGACGACACCCACGACAACCGCGCCCGTATCGACGGTCTGCGGCGGGCCGCCAGCCATATCCGGGATGACACGGCTCTGCTCCGGGGCTACACGGCGCTGTTCCTCACGCCTCCCTACAAGGTGGCACTCAACGCCGGCCTGCATCTCGACGGCGCCATCATGGGACCCGCGGAACAGCAGATCCGCCACCTGTATCGGCGTTACGGGCTCGACCGTGCCGAGGGTTTCCGCGATCTTCCGGACCACCTCGGCGCCTTGCTGGAATTTGCTGCCTATCTTCATGCCATTCTGGCCGGCGCAGTGGATAGCGCTTTCGGGCCGGACGCGGTCAGGCAGGACTTGGCAGGCTTCCTGCGCCGCTACGTTGCGCGCTGGCGACCGGGCCTCACGCGTTCGCTTAAACGCGCCTTGCCGGAAAATGACACGGCAGCGTTATATCTATCGCTGACCGACATTCTGGACGCGGTGGTCGAGGCGGATCTGGCGAGCTTGGCGATCACCCTCCCACCGGCATCCGAGGCAGCCGCGGCCACAGCACCACCCGAACGCCACGGGGCCGACCGGTCGAGCTCGGTAACGGTGCCATGCGCCCGCTGTGGCGAGGCGATGGCGGCGGATGAGAGCCTCAGGGAGATGACCGAGCGCCTCGAATCCGCAGGTCTATCCACGGATCATCTTCGGCTGTGCCGCGATTGCCGGGGCAGTGCCCTGGGCCTGACACCGCTGAAGCCGGTCACGGCGAAGAGCGGCAAGCAGACATGACCGGCGGCATGGTCTTAACAGCCGGCCTTGCAGCGACATGGCTGATCTTCGGCGGCCTATCGGCCGGCTATGCGGCGGCCGCTTCCGAAGGTCCCGGGGTGACAAGCGGTCAACGATTGCTGCAGGAGCATTGCCAACGTTGCCATGGTCTGGAGGCGGTGGACCGGCAAAAGCACAGTTGGCTCGGGTGGTACTGGACCGTCGAACGCATGCGCTGGTTCCATGGCGCACGGCTACCGTCATCGGCGCAGGCGGACATCGTGGACTATTTGACGCGTCGCGATGCAGCCGGCTGGCAACTGCGTCTGCTCGACGCGGGTCGCTTGCTTGTGCTGCCAGCACTCATCGTGGGTGTCGCCGGTACGCTGGCGGCGCGCGCCTTGAAAGAAAAAGGGTAAGGCGACTCATGTACCGCATCGGTAGCGGAATGCAGTTCACCCTGGAATACACCCTCCGGGACGAAACAGGTGCTGTGCGCGAGCAGCGTCTGGGCGCCGATGCTGTCGTATGCACGCCAGCGGACGGCCTCTTGCCCGCCGGCCTCACACGGGCGCTTGCCGGCCAAGGTTCCGGCTATGAGGCAACTATTGCCTTGCCCCCGGAGGCCGCATTTGGTCCCCGGATGGAGAACTTGGTTTTCGAGGCGCCGCAGGAAAACCTTCCCGCGGAGATGACTCTGGAACCCGGCAGTCGATTGCGGGCGCCCACCCGCAACGGCAATTTCTCACTTCGAGTGATCGAGATCACCTCCCGCGGTGCGGTCCTCGATGGCAATCATCCGCTCGCCGGCCACACCCTCTATTACAGCGTCCGGGTGACCGATGTGCAGCCCTGCACCCCGAACGCGCCTCAGCCTGACAAGCATCAGCCATAGTATTTGTGACGAGTCGCGTAGGTATGCGCAGCGCCTCTCGGAAATGCAGAGGTTTTGGCTTGGCTGGTTCAAAAGTGTAGTGGGATACGGAAATTGGACACCGCACTGTGATCATCAGGCTGCCATAGCGGCCTGCCTTGTGGCCATGGCGGCTGAGGCGCGGTCGTTCGACCGGCCTCGGCCAATCAGCACGCACATTCACACACCCGCAGGAGCCGAGAGAATGGCCGCCATTCCACTCACCGAGACGCTGTCGCACCGCAGCTCGGCACAGGCTCTCGCGGCGAAGAAACGTCAGCGGATTGACGCCAACCAGGAACTCACCGGTTTAGAGCAAAATCGATGAAAGCCGAACCGGCTTTCATCTGACTCCTGAAGAGCGGGCAAGATTCAGCTGAAACGTGATTCCACGTTGTCTTGCCCTCGAAGACGACATGCCGAAGGCCGAACCGGCCTTCGGGCTGAATGTGGCTTAACTTCTCGAAGACAGGCAAGATTCAGCTGGAAGGTGATTCCACCTTCCAGCATCTTGCCCTAGGTGCGGCGAACATCGCATCGGCCTTCTCCGGTGGCTTTCCTGTTACCGGCGACTTTTCGCGCTCCGTCGTGAACTTCGATGCGGGCAGCGATGCAGACCCTGGCCCCGGATACGATCCGGCGTGCACAGGCAACTTCGCCCGCATGCGGAACTTCGGTTGTCGAGCAGGCGCACATGAACGCGAGAAAGCGCAGCTGGCGCAGGCTCGCGGTCATGCCGAAGCTCCGGTCGTTCGAAAATCTCGATCGCGCCGGTCGGACATATTCATTTTACAAAAACTGATAAGCCCCCTAAGTCATGAAGGGCGTTGGCTACACCAAGGAGAGCCCCGATGCGATCCCCGACATCCTTTACCGCCGCCGCCGTCGTCCTGCTGACGAGCGCGATCGCCGCCGGCCCAGCGCTCGCCGAGCGCATCACCCCCGGCCCCGTCGTCGACGCCGAGTGGCTGGCCGAGCACCGCGGCGAGGTCGCCGTACTGGACGTCCGGCGCAACCTCGACGCCTTCGCTGAGGGCCACATCCCGGGCGCCGCTCCGCTCGGCTGGAACGCCGTGCGCGCCACCCGCACGATCGACGGTGTCGAGCGCCAGATGGTTCGCCTGGACGCTGAGAGCTTCCAGCGGCTGATGCGCGAGGCCGGCGTCGATACCAACGAGCCGGTGGTGATCACCTCCCCCGGCACGGCGGCCGGGCAGATCACGACGCAGGCGCGGCTCTACTGGCAGTTCGTCTATTACGGGCACGAGGACGTAGCGATCCTGGACGGCGGCAACGCCGCCTGGCAGGCGGCGGGCCACGCGCTCGCGACCGGGCCGGCTGAGGTCACGGCGGGCGACTACACCGCCGGCAGCCCGGACGACAGCGTACTGGCCACGGTGGCGGAGGTCGACGCGGCGCGCACCGACGCCGGCGTGCAGCTGATCGACAACCGGCCGATGGCCTACTACCTCGGCCTCGAGCAGGCCGGCTACGTCTACGCCGCCGGCCACATTCCAAGCGCGGTCAACGTGCCGTTCAGCCTCAACGTCGCGGCGAACGGCCCGGCCACCCTGCGGGATGCCGACATGCTGCGCGCGGTCTACGCCCATCAGGGCGCGACCATGGACGAGAGCGCGATCGCCTACTGCAACAGCGGCCACCTCTCCGCACTCACCTGGTTCGTGATGTCGGAAGTTCTGGGCAACGATGACGCCCAGCTGTTCGACGGCTCGATGCACGTCTGGACGCAGGACGACAGCCGGCCGGTCACCAACCCGGCCCGGCCGTAAAGGTAAGAGGGTGGACCCAGATCGCGAACCTCAACCGATTGGATATCGAAGATGACTGAAACTGCTGTTCATACCGAACCCAAGCAAACATCCGTTACCGTGCTGAGCGACGTGCTGGGGCAAGATGCTGGAAGGTGGATTCACCTTCCAGGCATCTGCTTGTCAAGAAGTTAGAGCGACATTCAGCTCGAAGGCCGGTTCGGCCTTCGAGCATGTCGCTCTAGCGGACAGCTACTTCCTCTACCTGAAAGCGCACAACTTCCACTAGAACGTCGAAGGTCCGCGGTTCCGCAGTCTGCACAACATGTTCGAGGAACACTCTCGCGATCTGTGGAACGCGCTGGACGACATCGCAGAGCGTATCCGCGCACTCGGCGCCTACGCGCCGGGCACCGATGCCAAGTTCAAAGCGCGCAGCTGGGTCGCGGAGAACGAGCAGATCCCCAAGGCGGACGCGATGCTCGACGAGCTGATCGCCGACAATGAGACCGTCATACGGAACCTTCGCGCGGCGGTCTCGGTCGCGGAGGCGCACGACGATCCAGCGACCGCGGATCCGCTAACACAGCGCCTGCACGCACACGAGAAGCAGCTCTGGATGATGCGCAGCATGCGTGCATGATGTCCGACCTGCCTAGAGCAAAATCGGGCAAGGTGGAATCACCTTGCTCGTGAATTTTGCTCTACCTTCAGATAGATAGAGCGCGATTCACGCTGAAGGTGAGCTCACCTTCAGCGATCGCGCTCTAGATCACGACCGGCGAGCCGGTGTTCCAGCACCTTAAAGCGATGTTGACCGGCCACGAAGCGGTCGAGACCGGGCCGCCGCCGGGCGACGACCAGCCGGCGTGCGACACTGAGTCCGAACCCCCAAGCGGTCGCATCCGCACCCAAAGATAGTTATATCTGAAATATAACTTAGGGCGGCGCTTACCACCCTAAACGACGACACGCGACGACCCCGGCACGCAGCCGCGATCGGGTTAGGGACGTGGTCGATCGCGAGAGGAGGGCGCGCCATGGCGGCTGACTATCAGACACCCTACAGGGGCGTGCTGGGCTGGCTGGATGACCGGCTGCCGGTCATCAACTTCGCCGACCAGCACCTGCGCTTTATCCGACGCCGAAGAACCTGACCTACGCCTGGAACTTCGGGTCGCTCGCCGGGATCATCCTGGTGATCATGATCGCGACCGGCGTGGTCCTGGCGATGCACTACACACCACACACCGATTACGCCTTCGCTTCGATCCAGAAGATCATGCGCGACGTCAACTACGGTTGGCTGCTGCGCTACATCCACATGAACGGGGCGTCGTTCTTCTTCATCGTGGTCTACATCCACATGTTCCGCGGGCTGTACTACGGCTCCTACAAGCAGCCGCGCGAGGTCCTGTGGGGCCTGGGCGTGATCATCCTGCTCTTGATGATGGCGACCGCCTTCATGGGCTACACCCTGCCCTGGGGCCAGATGAGCTTCTGGGGCGCGACGGTGATCACCAACATGTTCTCCGCCGTGCCGGTCTTCGGCGATGAGATCACCCGCTGGCTGTGGGGCGGCTTCGCCGTCGGCAACCCGACGCTGCAGCGCTTCTTCTCGCTGCACTACCTGCTGCCGTTCCTGATCGTGGGCGCGGTGCTGCTGCACCTGGTCGCGCTGCACCGCTACGGCTCGAACAACCCGACCGGGATCGAGCCCAAGGGCAAGCAGGACCAGGTGCCGTTCCACCCGTATTACACGATCAAGGATCTGTTCGGGCTGGGCGTGCTGCTGATCGCGTTGTCGGTGTTCGTGTTCTACGCGCCCAACTTCATGGGCCATGCAACGAACTACCAACCCGCCGATCCGCTGGTGACGCCGCCGCACATCGTGCCTGAGTGGTACTTCCTGCCATTCTACACGATCCTGCGCGCGATCCCGGACAAGCTGGGCGGCGTGGTCGCGATGTTCGGCTCGGTACTGATCCTGTTCGTCGTGCCGTGGCTGGACCGCAGCCCGGTGCGCTCCGGACGCTATCGGCCGATCTTCAAGCAGTTCTTCTGGCTGCTGGTGCTGGACGTGATCGTGCTCGGCTACGTCGGCGCCATGCCGCCAAGCGGCATCTGGCCCACGATCGCGAAGATCGCGACGGCGTACTACTTCGCCTACTTCCTGGTGATCCTGCCGTTCTTGGGCGTGTTCGAACGCCCCAAGCCGCGCCCGCACAGCATTTCCCAGCCGGTCCTGTCGGGCAGCGCGCAGCCCGCGGCCACGCCGGCCAGCCCGGCGGAATGATAGGAGAGCTCGAGATGACGCAGATCCGCAACCTACTCGCCGCGGCGATCGCCGTCGCCGGCCTCGGGTTCGCGCCGGTCCCGGCCGAGGCCGCCGAGACGCCGGCGCCGCCCGACCACACCTGGCAGTTCGAGGGCGTGTTCGGGACCTTCGACCGGGCCGCCGTGCAGCGCGGCCTGCAGGTTTACAACGCCGTCTGCTCGACCTGCCATGGCATGAAGTACGTCCATTTCCGCAACCTGAAGGACATCGGCTACAACAAGGATCAGGTGGAGACGATCGCCGCGCGGTACACGGTCGAGGACGGCCCGAACGATCAGGGCGAGATGTACGAGCGTCCGGCAGAGCCGACCGACGCCTTCCCCTTCCCCTACGACAACAAGGAGGCGGCCAAGAACGCCAACAACGGCGCCGTCCCGCCGGACCTGTCGGTGATCACCAACGCCCGGCCGGGCGGGCCGGAATACGTTCGCGCCTTGCTGCTGGGCTACGAGCAGGCGCCCCAGGACGCCAACCTGCAGCCCGGGCAGTATTGGAACAAGTATTACCCGAGCCACAAGATCAGCATGCCACAGATGCTGGTCCAAGGCGCGGTCGATTATCAGGACGGCACGAAGGCCACGCCCGGGCAGATGGCCCACGACGTGACCGCGTTCCTGCACTGGGCCTCCAACCCGCACATGGAGGAGCGCAAGCGCCTGGGCCTGAAGGTGATCCTGTTCCTGATCGTGCTCACCGCCATGCTTTACGCGGTGCAGCGTAAGATCTGGGCCGACGTCGAAAAATGATGGCGCACGGCCGCCTTTCCCCCGCAACCTGGAGAGAATTGATGTACCGGATCGCCGTAACCAGCCAGAACTTCCGCACGATCACGCCCCACGCCGGACGGACCCGGCGCTTCCTGGTCTATCGGGGGGCGCCGGGCCGCCCACCCGAATTGATCGACCGTCTGGACCTGCCCAAGGAGCAGGCCCTGCACGACTGGGGCAACAAGGACGGTCACCCGATCTTCGACATGGACGCGGTGCTGTGCGGCAGCTGTGGGCGCAACTTCGTCGCCAAGCTGGCGAAGCGGGGCGTCGAGGCGGTCCCGACCGACGAGACCGACCCCGAAAAGGCCGTGCGCGACTATCTGCAGGGCCAACTGTTGCATACCGAGGTGCACGACCACAGCTGTTGACCCGCCCATGTCGCGAAGCAGTTGGACGAATCCAACCACAACATTGCCCCAATGCCGCTAGAGCGAGAACCTGGAAGACTGAATCAGCCTTCTAGCTGAATTTCGCTCTCTCCCTGAAGAGAGAGCAGATAGATAGAGCGCGATTCACGCTGAAGGTGAGTTCACCTTCAGCGATCGCGCTCTAGAACGACAGAATCCGGGTGTCGTCGGCCAGCAGGTGGCCCGCTATCGCCGGCGGCTTCGCCTGCCCGACGCCATCCAGCAGCGCGTCGGCGCCCACGCCCTTGTTCGGCAGGTAGATCGCGCAGACCTCCACCGGCGTGCCGGTCTCCATGATCTTGCGCATCAGACCCTGCGGGCTCATGCCCTTGGGCTTCTGCGGCGCGGTCGCGGCGGCCGGTGCCTCCTTCAGCGCCAGATCGCCGGCCGGCCCGCACAGCAGCACGCGCGCTTTGGCGCCCTGCTGGACCGACTGCATTGTCAGCACCATCGCCATCAGCTGGGTTTGCGGATGCTCGGCGCTGAGCACCGTCACCAGGTTGGGCTTATCCTGCGCCGTGGCCGGGCCCGCCAGCGCAAGCGCTGCCGCCAGGACGAGTAAAAGACGCTTCATGTCGGAGCCTTCCAAACTGTTCGAAGTGCGCCCGCGTTGGGCAAAACATATTCACCGATCTGCACATGATGCGCCATCCACCCGAGTGCGGCATATCGCCTTCCATTGAGAACGTAACATCTGGGACCACACAGGAACGGGTCGCCGGAACCTTATTCCGGCAACCCGTGGACCGCCAAGCTGCGGTGAATGCTGCTACCGCTTCGAAGGCGCTTCCCCGAATTCGACCGGCAGCGGGGTCTCGTCAGCGCTGTCAGGTAGGACCGGGCACGCCACACGCGGCTGGTCGCCGGTCCGGGTACGCAGCAAGGCGGCGATCTCATCGACGTCGCGGACGTGTGTAGTCAGTCTGCGCGCCGGTCCCGCCCCGCGCCGGCCGTGCGGTGCCGCTGGCCGC
This sequence comes from Rhodovibrio sp., assembly GCA_034521655.1. Classification (GTDB taxonomy): domain Bacteria; phylum Pseudomonadota; class Alphaproteobacteria; order Kiloniellales; family Rhodovibrionaceae; genus Rhodovibrio. The sequence continues at coordinate 20,974 of JAXHMD010000029.1, read as the reverse complement.
GTCTTTGCCTGTGCGTCTGGGGTTCGGCGTCGTAGCGTTGCCACAGCCACTGCGCGACGGCCCGAAGATCGTCCCGGTCGAGCTGCGGGGCGATCGTCTTCAGCGGCGGCATCAGGCCGAAGCGCTCGATCCCACTCTCGCGTGCGAGAGCTCGGTCGCGCGAGGGCGACAGCGTGAAGTCGACGACGTGGTCGACGAACGCCTGCCGGTCGTGATCCAGCCGCGCGCGCAGATGCGAGACCATCAGGTTCATCGGCGGCCCCAGCATGTCGTCCGCGGCGCGCGCCTCGGCGTGGGTCATCTCTTCGGCGTGGCAGGTCTGGCAGACCTGCTGATAGATGCGCTTGCCGGCCGGCTCCGCCTCAGCGCCGGTGGAGGCGAGCGACAGGACGAAAGCTGCGAGGGGGAGTAGGAGACGTTTCATCGCGGGACCTCTTTCATTGATGTGCGTGCGCGGCTGCACGGCGCAATCCGCGGTATCCGGCCGTGCGCTCGACTTCGGTGGGCCATCCGGCCCCGGGGCGCGCCCGCCCGGGCGGATGGCCGGGGGCGTCAACCGATCTCTCCCGGGGGCCGCCGGGCGACCGCACCGCGCGGACGGCTGGCCCGCCGGCGCGGTTCGGCCGGCGCGATGTCGGCCCGGTCAAAGGTGTAGAGCGTACACCCGACGGCACCCACGTCTTCGAAGTGCTCGACGGTCGCGGTGCCGTCGCCGGCGAACCGGGGCACCAGCGCTTTCGCGGGCTCGCTGACCAGCAGGTAGCGCGGCGTCCGGACGGAGTTCTTCAGCAGCCGGTGGGTGACGATCACCGGCATGCCGGAGAGCTCGGTAAAGCGGGCCAGCCGGTAGGCCGTGACCGGCCCGCGGTGGACCACGGCCTTCAGGTCCAGGCCGTCCAGATCGCAGCAGCTTTCGCAGCAGCACAGGTTGGAATGCTCCAGCGCGTCGCGCCGCTGGTAGAACGCCCGGATCAGCGCAGAAACGGCGTCGGCGACCTGCTCGGGGCTACGCGCGTGCCGGCCCTCCAGCGGCGCGTACAGCAGCACCGCGTCGCCCTCCACCTTGGCCGCCGTCAGGGTCGGCGCCGCCGCGGCGATGATCGCCTGCAACAGTTCGGTTATCAGGTGCTGGGCGTTCACCTCGGCGAATTGCCTGTGCCGCAGGAAGCGGGTGTAGCCGCTGATGTCCGGCATCACCAGCGCGGTATCGCGCGTCGGCCCCGCAGGCAGCGTGCCGCCGGGTCCCTGCGCGCCGCCTACCCGCCGAACCCAACGCCGGATAACTTGCACAAAACGCGCACGCCTGGGCCCCCGCCGGTAAACGACAACCCCGGCCAGGACGGCGATCAGCACGACGGCGGCAAGCAGCAGCGGCGGTTTCGCGCCGGCGTGCGCGACTGGAAGCGACAGGAGCACCGCCGCCACCGGGAATACGCAAACGTTCATCACGGCACCTCGATCGCGGGTATCACCGATTAGGGGGATCGCGGCGTCATCGCGCCTCCTGGAGCGCCTGCTCGAGCGCCCGGTGGAACGTCTCGTAAGACCGCGCGCCTTGAATCCGCTGCCCGTGGATCATAAAGGTCGGGGTCGCCTGGATGCCCACCTGCTGGGCGAACGTCTTCCGGTCCGCCAGGATCTGGTCGGCCGCCCCCTGGTCGCTGACGCACCGATCGAAGGTGCTGTCGGCCATCCCGGCCGAGCGCGTGATCTCGCGCAGCACCTGGACCGGCTGCTCGGCGCGCGCCCAGTCGGCCTGCCGGGCGAACAGCGTTCCGACCACCTCGAAGAAGCGGTCGTCGTCGAAACAATTCGCCAGCAGCGCCGCGGCGAGCGAGAGCGTATCGAGCGGGAAATGCCGGTAGACCAGCTTCGCCTTGCCCGGCTCGATCCATTCCCGGCGCAGCTTGGGCAGAATGCCGGTGTGGAAGTCCGCGCAGTGCGGACAGGTGAGCGAGGTGTATTCCACGATCGCGACCGGCGCATCCGGGTCGCCGAGGACATGGTCGCTGGCACGGATCTCGACCGACCGCGCCGCGTCGTCGTCCGAGTCAGCCGCACTTGACCCGGCCGCCTCCTCGGCGGCCATCGCCGGCTGCCCGCCAACCACGCCCGGGCCGACCTGGGCGAACAGGCCCGCAACCGCCAGAACCAGCACCGCCAGCAGGCTCGTACGCGTCATCGTTCATCCTCCGCTTTATTTGATCGTCCGGCAGCCCAGGCGCCGACGCCCGCCACTGCCGCGAGAGCTGCGCTTGCGACTGCGTTCCATGCGGGTATCGAAAGGCCAAACACGCGCGTCGCGATCTCGGCACAGCCCGTGCTGGCCTCGCCCGCGAGGGCCTGATCGATGTTCCCGGAACTCAGGGAGCCGCTGTTCCCAACTCCGCACACCGAGGTTGTCCAGAACTCCTGCTGCAACCCGATCTGGTAGACGGCGATGCCGAAACCTGCGGTCAACGCGAGCGCCGCCACCGCCATCAATCCGCCGCGCGCCACCGGGCGACGCACCGCGAGTGCGGCGAGCGCACCGGCAACGGCAATGGCGTGCGGCCAGCGTTGCCAGATACACAGGTGACAGGGCTCCAGACCGAAGCCGTACTGTGCCGTGAGCGCGGTCCCGAGCGCGGCCGTCGCGCCGGCAAGCACCAACACTGAGGCTAAGCGGGGCATGCCCCGCACCTCAGCCAGGGTTCGGAACGCACGGGTCATCGCATTCCCTTTCCTGTCATTCTTCTCACTCCGTGTTCGCTGAGGTCGCCGCTCCGCCCCCGGCGCGTTCGATGGCGTCGATCACCGCGGACCGTGACAGGATCTCGGGCAGCAGCAGGCCCTCTGGGGCTTCCGGCCCGTAGACGGCGTTAAACGGGACGCCGTAGCGACCGTGGGCCGCGAGGTAGTCGGTGATCCGGGGGGACGGTGTGGTCCAGTCGCCGCGCATGCGGACCACATCGGCTTGATCCAGTTCCTGCTGCACGGGATCGCTCTCGATCACGACGCGCTTGTTGACCTTGCAGGTGATGCACCAGTCGGCCGTCACATCGACGAAAACGACGCGACCGGTGTCGACCAGACCGTCGATCACCTCGCGGTCGAGCGGGCGCCAGGCGGTGGCTTCGGTCGACGAGGACCCGCCGCCGTCGGATGAGGCGGCTGGTAGACCCGGCCGTATCGCCGGCATCAGGAACGCCGCCGCGACGATGCCGACCGCGGCCGCCTGCGCGACCCACCGCATCGGGACCGCACGTTCCCGGCCGATCGCGATCACAACCGGCAGCGCCAGCATCAGGCCGCCGACCGTCCAGGCCGCGGCCGGACTGGTCTCCGCGGCCAGTACGCTCAGCAGCCAAACCGCGGTTCCGGCGAGCGCCGCGCCCATCAGCCAGCGCACCAGGATCATCCAGCGGCCCGGGCGGGGCAGGATCTTCGCAAGCGACGGCACGGCCGCGACCGCCAGGTACGGCAGCGCGAGCCCGAGGCCGAGCGCGGCAAAGATCGCCGCGATCTCGACCACGCCGCGCGACAGCGCGAAGGCGACGGCCGTACCCAGAAACGGCGCCGAGCAGGGTGTGGCCAGCAGCGCCGCCAAGGCACCCACGGCGAAATGGCCGGCCAGGCTCGTTCCCCGCGCGCCGTCGCCCCCAGGAGACCGCCCAAGCGCGTTCGCGACCGGTGCCGGCAGGCGGACCTCGAACACCCCGAACACGTTGGCCGCAAAGACCGTCAGGATCACCGTCATGGCGATCAGGAACAGGGGCTGCTGGAACTGGATGCCCCAACCGACCGCAACGCCCAGCGCCTTCAGACCCGCCGCCGCCGCCGCGAGCAGCAGAAAGCTGAAGACGATACCGGCCGCGCTCGCCAGGAAAGCCAAGCGTACGTGCCGGCGTTCGCGGCCGCCCAGGTCGACCAGCGCCATCAGTTTCAGGGACAGGACCGGCAGGACGCAGGGCATCAGGTTCAGGATCAGGCCGCCCAACAGCGCGACGGCAAGCATCCCAAGGCCATCCGCAAGGCTCAGATCGCCCGCGAACAACGGCAAACCGCCCGGACCGGCCCGCCCTGGAGCGGGTGTCTCCGGCGCGTCCTGTCGCAGCGTGACGGTTCTTTCCAGCCCGCGCGTGCCGTCGAAAACGGTGACGGTGACGGTCTTGCCGGCGAGTTCGCCCTCCGCCGTCGGCGCGCGCTCGCCCTGAACGCGCAGAACGGCCTGCCGGCCATCCCGGCGCAGCGTCACCTCGGCCTTGTCGAATTCAGTTTCCGGCAAACCCTCGACGATCGCATCGGGCGACCGGAAGGCGGGCTCGGCCGTAGCCACGATGTCGATCTGTGGGGCCTTGCCGTCGGCCGCGAGACGCACCGTTTCGAGCGCAAGTCCGGTGGACGCGCCCTCCCCCGGAACGCGGCTGCGGTAGCGGCTGATCAGATGCGCGTGGTCACTGGCGCCCTCGGCGCCGGGCGGCAGGGTAAGCTCCAGCTCGGCCGTGTGCGGAATGCAACTCTTGCGGCACACGAGATACTTGACCTGAGCCCGTAAAACCGTGGGCTCGTCGGGATCCTCGGCTACGGCATCGATCGGCAGCACGACCTCGTCGCCGTAGCCGAAGGTCTGCAGGCCGAACAGCTGGAACCGGTGCGGCACCGGCCAGGCGATCGACGCCGAGCGCAGGTTGGTCGATCCGGACCAGTCGATCTGCGCGGGAAAGCCGGCATCGCCAGGTGTGCGCCAATAGGTCTTCCAATCGCCGACAAGGTCGAACTGCAGGCCGAGCCGCAGGGTCTCATCCGGCCCGATGCCGTCGGTCGCAGAGATCAACCGCACGCGGGCCTCGGCGTTACTCTGCCACGAACTGGCGGCCGGATCCCCCGCGTGCCCAGCACTCGTCGCCAAAAGCACGACCGGCAGAACCAACGCCACCAGGACGCGGCATGTTGCGAGAGATCGCACAAGACATCGGATACGCGAGATCACCCTTGCCTCCTCGGCGCATGCTTTTGCGCTTCGGTGTCGCCGCAGGTCGCACGCAGTTCCAAGGCTGCGCGGACCCGCCCGGCATATACGGCAGACCGTATATGATGGGCGCCCGCGGACGCCAGCACCGAGGTCAATTACGCCCTGCGGCATACTGTCTGCCTGCAGCATGGCCGGCCGGTTCGATCGCAGGTCCGGTCAGGAGGCCCGGCGGGCCGCCGCCAAACCGTTTGCCGTAAGTGTGGAATTCGGGTAAACCAGAATAGGGGTATTTATCGAAACTTGGTGTTCCGGTGTCTGCTTACGCCTGAAAATCTTCGCCAGCTGAGGAGTCCTCGTTATCTCTTCCGATTTTTGCCAACGACCAAACCATGGTAGAAAACGCCGCAGTCGAGGAAAAGATCGTCGCCTTCCTCGGATTCCACCCGCAGTTGACCGCATCCGGGGTCAATCACTACTGGAATGTCGCGTGCGAGAACGTCGGGATGTCGCCGCGCCAGGGCGTTCGCCGCGACGAAATGCCACGAGGCAGGGCCCGCGTCAGCGCCGGTTACAGGGTCGCCGGTGCCGTCAAGGGCGATGCGCGCCGGCACCTTGGCGCAGGCGCTCGGAATAGAGCAACCAACGGATGCGCGATCGCCGCCGGATCGTGGGCGGTCTTGCGGTAGCGATGACCGTCAACCGGCGCGTGCTCCAGTCCGTTCGGGCGGCTCTTCCAGGCGAGCGGCGCGCAGCGCGACCGGCAAACAACCGTATTGACCGCTGGCGCATGGCTCACATCGCGGTTAGCGTTATTGCGCTGCAACCTGCAGCAAAGTGACACGATCACGAACACCCTAGTAAGTGACACAATCGCGAACACCCTTCTACGAGACGTCTGCACTCTCCAGAACGATCCGCCATACGATTCCGCAGGAGGCATGAGGCATGACTAAAACTGAAATCCAGTTCGCCGATTATCTTCGCCGGTTCGATTATGATGAACGGCTCGCGATGAAAATCGGTCTCGACGAGCTGCTTGAACGCTATACCGAAGGCGAAATTGAGCTGATCGATATTCGCTTCCCGGAAGAACACAGTGCATGGTCGGTCGCGATCGGCAAGCATATCCCGCTGAACGAACTGCCTGACCGACTGGACGAACTGGACGGCAACAAGACCATCGTCACCATGTGTCCGCATTACGATCGGGCCGAAGTGGCGCGGCTGTTCCTAACCCTCAAGGGTTATCACGCGCGCTACTTTACCGCCGGCATGTTGAAGCTGGTAGATTACCTGCGCGGAGACAAAGCGCGCGATTTCATGGCAAGTCTACCCAAGGCCAAGTGACATCCAACATTAGGGCGTGAGTGAGCGAGTTGTCGCGTGTATCGCGCGACAAGCTGCTGATTGCCGCTTGTATCAGTAACGATTGTTGTAGCATCGGGCGAGATGGTTTAACCGCAGAAGGAGTGCGACAAAATACATGAAACCCGATTTTTTGCGCGTCGCCGACGGGCGCAGCGGCAAAACATGGGACGCTTTCAGGATGGACACGCCAGACATGAGCATTTTCGACTACAGCATTTACTTCGGGCTTACGCTGATCCTTTCCACGCTGTTTGCCACTGGCGGAGTCGGATCAGCCATCGGGCTTGTCCCGGCCTTGGAAACCGCCGGCCTGCCGCTGACGCTGGCCCGTGCGCTTGGGCTTTTCGTCAACACCACATCGACCATTTTCACTGCATCGGTGCACCTGCGCAGCGGTTTGCTCAAGCTTCGCGATGCCTGGCCACTCGTGGTCTCGGTGCTGGTGGCGACGCCTGCCGGCGCCTGGGCCAGTCAGTTTGTCTCCCCCGACATCGTGCGCGCGGCGCTCGCGGTGTTTTTGATCGTGGCCGCAATCCTGATGCTCGTCCCGCGTCGCCCGGTTCTGACGCAGAACAAAAGTCCGCTGCCACGCCTCTTGATCGGCGCGTCGGTCGGCGCGGTCTCCGGCCTGGTGGGGGTGGGTGGCGGCACCTTAATCATTCCGGCGCTGTTGCTCTTGGGCGAGGATACAAAATCCGCCGCCCGCACCGTCAGCGTCGTGATCCCGTTCTCCTCAGCGGGTGGGTTTCTGACTTATCTCCAGTTTGTCTCAATGGATTGGGCACTCCTGGCGGTGGTCGGTGTCGCGGCAGCCGTGGGCGGGCACCTTGGCGGCAAACTGATGAATCGTCGGTTGAATGCTGCACATGTTAAACGATTTATCGCCGCATTGCTGATCGTGTTGGCTGCGAAATTGTTGGCAACACCGTTGTTTTCCCTCTTCACCTGATGCTGATAGGAAAACACCCAGATGGGTCACGACCATTGCCTGGCCCAGCGGCAAACATTACTACTGCCCGCGCCCGCGATGAAAATATCAACTTGGATGGACCTACTTGTCCGCGTCCGCCTGCGCCTTGGTAGCATGCTCGGTGCCTACGTCATGCTCGGGCGGGCTGTAAGTGGTGAACAGCTTCAGCATCCCCGATCCGGTGTTGCGGAAGTTGTGAAACGTGCCTGCAGGTACGATGCTGACATCGCCATCTGCGATTTCGGTTTCCACGTCGCCGATCTTGGCCACGCCGTTGCCTGCCACGAAATAGAGCAACTGTTCGTGGCCTTCGTGCACCTCGCCGCCGATCTCGCCCCCCTCTGGGATCGCCATCAGCACAAGCTGGGTGTTGTCGCCTGTCCACAGAACCTTGCGGAATTCCTCGTTTTCGCGGGCGAGGCTGACGACGTGCAGTGTAAGCTTATTCGTCTCTGACATGGAGCGGCCTTTCGCGTGTGGTTACTGTCACATGCTTAAATTCGCATGTTTTTATCCGAAGCACAATCCGCATGTGTTGGCGGCGGTTAATCCGGCAATGACTGGATGAAGGATTTCGCTGCGTCACCGCGTAAGTTCTCGGCAAGACCGATCAGGCCGCTGGTAAGGTATTTTGCCTGGATACCCTGCGAACGCAGATATACCATCGCAATGATGGCACGGTCCTTGTGCGGACAGGCCACGACCACGGTCTTCTCGGTATCGATCTCGTCGATGCGGCCGGGCAGCTCAGGCAGCGGGACGTTCCTGGCTGGGCCGACGCTCCAGGCCGCGAATTCTTCTTCGAAGCGAATATCGATGAGTTGGGCCTCGCCCTGTGTCAGAAGTGTGATCAACTCCTGACTATCGACCTTCATTTCCTCGCGCGCGGCATAGTCGAAATCGCTGACGTAGCGCTCCAGCCCCGCGCCTTCGGCGATCGCGGTTGCTGGGACTGCAACAATCAGTGCAAACAGCGCCAAGACTCTCATAAGCTTATCCTTTCAAGAAGCGCAAAATAACCCGTAAACGTTCGAATTTATGAATATATTGATCGTGCTGTCGCTGGTCAACCTGCTTAACGCGCGGACCGGGTAGCAGGGTGGGGTACCATGACACGACGGCCTCGCCGCACACGGCTCGCGCCGGTTGTCGCCGCTGATGCCGAGAGATGGTCGGTAATCGCGCCCAACATAAGGGATGGAATTGGTCCTCCGCCCGTGGCCCCATCCCCCCACCCCCAACGTCGACGATCGGGAGTGCGGCCGGTTTACCGGCGCAACCTGCTGCGGAGTGTGACAAAGCCGTCGACCGCCGATGACCGGTGCGGTCATGTCAGTCATGCAACGGTCCGGCGGATGCGCCTCCGACAGCTACCAACTTGCCGAATGTCGCGAGCACTGCCGTCATGGCGATGGCGTAGCCACAATCGGAGAACCTTGCACCGGCTCAGGTGCCCGGTGGCTTCGATACATTTGCGCATCGGTTCGGCGCCGGGCTTGTACCATCCAGTTGAATATCCACACTCCAGTTCCTGAGTGCGTTTACCCTACCCGTGACGCTCGCAAGCTCGGATTCCACCTGCCTGCAGCACGGCCGACCGGTTCGATCGCGGGTCCGGTTAGGAGGCCCGGCGGGACGCCGTCGGCCGGCCTCGCCCGACGGCGCGCGCCAGAACCGGCAGGTCGTCCAGCAGGGTGTAGACCACCGGGACCACCCCGAAGGTCACCACCATGCCGGCCAGAAGCCCGCTCGCGGCCGCGATGCCGAGCGGGCTCATCCGCTCCAGGCCGACGGCCATTTCGAAGATCAGCGGCGACAGGCCGAGCACGGTGGACAGGGTGGTCATCAGCACCGGCCGCACCCGCAGCCGCACCGCGCGGACCACCGCCTCGGTGCGCGCGATCCCGTCCCGGCGCGCCTGCAGGATGAAGTCCAGCAGTAGGATCTGGTTGTTCACCACGGTGCCGACGAGCAGGATCAGCCCCATGATCGCGGGCATGCACATCGGCTTGCCGAAGCCGAGCAGGCCCCACAGGCCAGCCGCCACCGCCAGCGGCACGACCGCCAGGACGGTCAGGGCGTGGCGCACCGAGCGGAACAGGGCGAACAGCAGCAGGCCCAGCATCAGGACCCCGGGGATCAGGGCGGCGCGCATGTTGCCCTGGTTGGTGCGCAGGTCGGTGATGGTCCCGCCGACCTCGACGCTGTAGCCGGACGGCAGGGCGATCCCCGCCAGGCGCGCTTGCGCCCGCGCGGCGACCTGGGCGATCGTCAGGGTCTTGTTGACCGCCGTGATATCCAGCGTGGCGCGCAGGTTTTCACGGGTGATGATGGGCTGGATGTCGTGCACGCTGGACCGGGTCACGGCGCGCAGCGGCACGCGCGATCCGTCCGTCGGCAGATAGATGTCGCCCACGCCACCGGGACGGTTCACCTGCGCGTTGGCGTAGGCGACGCGGATCGGCTCGTCCAGGTAGCCCTGCAGGCGCAGATCGCCCGCGGGCTGGCCGTTGACGGCCGCCTGCACCGCCTGGCCCACGGTCCGTGCGTCCAGGCCAAGCCGGCGGGCACGCTCCCGGTCGACGACGATGCGCCGCTCGGGCTTGTCCCGGAACCAGCTGCGGCGCACGTCGACGATGCCGGGCATTCCCTCGAGCGCGGCGGTGACGCGGTCGCCCAGCCGGTCGAGCGTGCGCGGGTCGGGACCACTGACGATGATATCGAGCGGCGCCTTGGTGGTGGCCATCGGCGTGGCGCCGTATTCCAACACCGTCTGGCCCTTCACCCCCGGATGCTGCTCCAGGTAGGTGCGCCAGCCCGCCATGATGGTCCAGATCGACTGCGCGCGCTCGGTGCGCGGCACCATGTAGACGGTGATCTCAGCGGACTGCGGGGTCGCGCCGGAGCCGCCGAAACTGAGCTTGCCCGGCTCCGCGCCGATCGTGGTCGCGGTGCGGGTCACCCCCGGCGTCTCCCACACCCGTTGTTCGACCTCGCGCACGATCTCCTGCGTGTGCGCCGGTGTGGCGGACGCCGGCACCTCCAGGTCGATCGTGGCGATGCCGGTATCCATCGGCGGCATCAGTTCGTTGCCGATCAGCGGCGGCACCAGCCGCATGGTCGCGACCAGGAACGCCACGGCCACGGCAACCACCAGCCACCGCCGCCGCAGCATCCGGCGCACGCCGGCGGCCACCAGATCGCCCAGCCGGTCGACCGCCTGCGACACCCGGTCGAGCTGGCGCTCGAGCCGGCCGCGCGTCCGCCCCGGGCCGAGGAACCGCGCCGCCAGCGGCGGAATCACCGTAAGCGCCACCAAGAGCGAGCCGATCAGGGTGGCACTGATCATCAGGTTGAGCGGGCGCATCACCTGCTGCAGGTAGCCGCCGGCCACCATCACCGGCGCGACCACGACGACCGTGGTGAGCATCCCCGCCGTGACCGCGAGCGCGACCTGGCGCGTACCTTCCTGGGCCGGGTTGTCGTCGCCCTCGCGCTGCCGGCGGACGATGTTCTCGATCACCACCACCGCACTGTCGACCACCATGCCCACGGCGATGATCAGCCCCGACATGGTGACCATGTTCAGGCTGTAGGGCAGAAAGCCAAGCACGGCGAACGCGCCCAGGAAGGCCAGTGGAATGCTGGTGGCCGCGATCGCCGCGACGCGCAGGTCGGCCAGGAACAGGAAGATCACCGCCACGGTCAGGACCACCGCCTGCAGCAGGCTGTTGCGCAGGCCCGAGGCGTTGGCGTCGATGATGCCTTCCTGGCTGCCGGCGATTTCGAACCGGATATCCTTGTACTGGGCGCGCAGCTCGGGAAGCAGGTCCTTCGCGGCCTGGATCGCCGCGAGCGAGGCCCCGTCGAGCGGGCGCATGATGTTGATCGCGATCGCGGGCTCGGCGTTGCCGTGGAACGCCGCGCGCTGGTCCGCGATCGTACGCTCGACGGTGGCGACGTCGCCGATCCGTGTGGTGCCGTTGCCGTGCGCGGCCAGCGGCAGGTCGCGGATGGCGTCGAGGCCGGGCAGCTGGCCGCTCACCGTCACCAGGGTCTCGCTGTCGCCGCGCGACACCTCGCCGCCGGGCACGGTCACGTTGGCCGCCTTCAGGACCGAGACCACCCGCTCCAGCGGGATGCCGCGCGCGGCCAGCGCCCGGCTGTCGACCGCCACCCGCACTTCCCTCTGGTGTCCGCCGAACACCTCGACGTCGCCGACGGCGGGCAGCGCCAGGAAGCGGTCCTTGAGGACGTTCTCCGCCAGCAAGCGCACGTCGGCGAGGCGTTTCGGGCTCTCCGCCGCCGGCCGCAGGGCGAGCGTGAGCACGCTCTGGGTGGCGTCGGTGACCGCATGCACTTCCGGCGGCGGCATGTCCGCCGGCAGGTCCTGGGCGACCCGGTCGATCGCGTTGCTGACCGCGGTCACCGCGGCGCCGGCCGTCCGGCCGTACTGGAATTCGACGGTGATCGCCGCGACCCCGTCGCGCGAGGTGCTGGTGATCGTCTCGACGCCGCCCAGGCTGTTGAACTCCTTCTCCAGCACCTGGGTGATGTTGTCGGTCACGTCGCGCGCGGACGCGCCGGGCTGGGTGGCGATCACCGCGACCTGCGGCGGCGCGGTGTCGGGAAACAGGTCGACCGGCGTGCGCAGGTAGGCGAGGACGCCCCAGACGGCGACGAGCACCACCAGCGCCGCCACCACGTGCGGCTGTTTCAGGGCGCGGTCGGACAGGGTCATCGCGACAGCACCGTCACCCGGCGGCCGTCGGACAGCCGGGTCCAGGCCGGATAGGGCAGGATGGCGACCCGGGTCCCGGGCGCGATCCCGGTGACGCCGACGCGCTCTGCGCGCCGGCCAACCACCGTGACCTTGCGCGCGTGCGCCCGGCCGTCGGCCACCGCGTACACGGTGGCCTCGGGTCCGTCGCGGCCGGCGAGCGCGGTCGCCGGGATCAGGCTGACTTGGTCGCTCTCACCGGTCGCGACCGTGACCTCCGTCCAGGCGCCGGCCTTGGGCGCGCAGCCGTTCCCGGACGCCGCCGTTTCCGCCGGCAGATCGGCCTCGACGCGGGCCAGCCGGGCGGTGTCCAACGCTGGATGGACGCGGCTGATCCGGGTGCCGCAGCCCTCGCCGAAGCGCACCGTCTGGCCTTGGGCGAGCTCGGCTAGATCGTCCTGCGGCGCCTCGAAACGCAACCGCAGCCGGTCGGTCGTCTGCAGCTCGACCAGCGTCTTGCCCGGGGCTGCCTGGTCGCCCGGATCGACCGCGCGTTGGGTCACCTCGCCCGCGAACGGCGCGGTCAGAACGTGGTCCGCCTGTTGGGCCTGGAGTTCCTGGCGCCGCGCCTGGAGCGCCTCGACCGCGGACTTCAGCGCCGCGATGCGCCGGCGCGCGGCGTTGCGGCGGCCGATCGCTTCGTTCAGTTGGTTCGCCGTCTCCTCGGCCTTTGACCGCGACACGACGTTCTTGTCGCTCAGCCGGCGGTCGCGCTCCAGCTCCTGGCGCCAGTAGGACACCGTGTCCGCCAGCGCGTCGAGGTTGGCGCGCTCCGCCGCCCGTTCGGCCCGGGCGCGCGCGATCTCGGCCTTGTTCGCGGCCAGACGGGCGTCGACTTCCGACGCGTTCAGACGCACCAGCACGTCGCCGGCGGCGACCTTGGTGCCTTCGTCGACCGCGACGTCGGTCACGGCCGCGGTCACCTCGGCGGTGATCTGCGCGCTGCGCTGAGGGGCCACCGTGGCCAGGTAGCTGTGCGCGCGGTCCAGCCGGCCCGCCTGCGCCGCCGCGGTGTGGATCGCGATCGGCTTCGCCGCGAACTCCGGCGCCTGCGCCAGCGCCGCGCGGCGCGCCTCGATCGCCCACGCGCCCGCGGCGACGAGGGCGAGGACGACACCGCCGGCGATCAGCCATCCGATGCCGCGTTTCATGTCAGGATACTCCGTCTCTCGGCCAGCTTACCAAGGCCGCGGCGTGAGCCGTGGTGTGGGTGCGTGGCGGATTCTGAAACGTCGGATGTTCGCGGCGACGAGGCCGGCGCCGCGCCGGCGGGCTCCAGCGCGGCCGGCAACCACGCCGGCGTCAGCCGTCGGCGGTCAGACCTGCCCAACCGGGAGCTCCTCAAGGTAGCCAGCCGGCAGAGCGCTCTCTTTATGCTCCTCCTGGTGCTTTTCCTTGCCGGGGGGCCAACTGAGCGTTCCGGTCCCGACACCGACGGCGATCGCCGCCACCGCCAGCGCAAGCGCCCCGGCCACCAGGCCTCGACGCGTGCTGCCGCTGGCGCGCATCTTGTTCGCGACCCCCTCGGGGAAGGTCTTGAAGCCATGCACCATCGAAGCCACCAGTCCTTCGCCGGTCAGCGCATCCTCGACGATCACGCCGATCACGTGCAGGACGGCCATGGCGATGGTCAGATCAGCGAAAACGCTGTGCAGCGGGCGGATCGCCTTGATCGGCAGCGCGCCCGTCAGCACCGTAGCGAGGATGAGGACCAGCAACGCCCAGGCGCCGAGCGCGCTCGTCGGGTTGTGGCCCGCGCTGTGCTGAGGCGTCCCCTTCACGAGGCCGCGGGTGTGCGCCCATACGTCGCGCGGACGGGGAAGAAAGTCGCTGAACCTGGCGTGCGCGGACCCGGCGAAGCCGTAGACGATGCGCACGGCCAGCAGGGAAAGCACGAGGTAGCCGCTGATCGTGTGGATCATCATGGCCCGCTCGGGTGTGAAATAAGCGACCAGGAAACCGGCGACGAGCAGCCAGTGAAATAGGCGCATCGCCCCGTCCCAGACGAATATCCGGGTCATCTCCGTTCCTCCTTGGCGATTTTGGGGTGTCGGCGTTCCGATCGGCCGCGCACGTGTCCCGGGCCGAGAGCGCGGGGTCGCCGCGGCCCGGGACGAACGGTGCCCGTTTGGGATCGCGTGCCCCGGCGCGGCGCCACGGGGCCGGCGGATCGCAAGCCGGGCCCCGCAACGCCGCGCCGGGATTTGGCGGCTTTGGCAGGCGGTGTCAGGCGCCCTGCGTCAGCCAGCCTTCGATGTCGCGTTCGGACGGCTTGCCGCCGCTGTGGACCAGCTTGCCGTCGATCGCCACGGCCGGCGTCGACATCACGCCGTATTCCATGATCGTGGCGGTGTCGGTCACCTTCTCGACGGTGGCGTCGACCGACAGCTCGCTCGCCTTGGAGCGGATCATTTCCTCGGTCTGGCCGCACTTCTTGCAACCGGGTCCCAGCACTTTGATATCCATGGTTGGTCTCCTCTTTCCTACAGGATCGCGTTGAACAGGTAGCCGACCGCGATGAAGGCGGTCGCCATGAAGCCGGCGAAGGCGGCCAGGCCGCGCACCGTGATCACCTGGCGCAGCATGATGAACTCCGGCAGCGACAGGGCGACCACGCTCATCATCAAGACCAGCGCCGTGCCGATCGGCACGCCCTTGCCGAGCAGCGCCTCGACCACCGGGATCACGCCGGTGGCGTTGGCGTAGAGCGGGATCCCCGCCAGCACCGCCGCCGGCACCGCCAGCAGGTTGTCGGCGCTGGCGTATTTCGCGAACACCTCCTGCGGCACGAAGCCGTGCAGGCCGGCCCCGATGCCGATCCCGATCAGCACGTAGATCCAGATCCGGCCGACGATGTCGCGCACCTCGCTCCAGGCGAACCGCACCCGGCCCGCCAGGCTGGTGTCCGGCACGCTCTCCGCCGACTGCCCGGTGCGGACCTGCCAGACGAAGTCCTGGACGAAGCGCTCCAGGTGGAACCGGTCGGTCAGCCAGCCGCCCAGCATGCCGACCGCCAGCCCGGTCGCGATGTAGAGCAAGGCCAGTTCCCAGCCGACCACGCCGGCCAGCACCACCACCGCGACCTCGTTGATCATCGGCGAGGCGACCAGGAACGCCATCGTGGCGCCCATCGGGACGCCCGACTTCAAAAAGCCGATGAACAGCGGCACCGAGGAGCAGGAGCAGAACGGCGTCACCGCCCCCAGGCCGACCGCCATGCCGTAGGTCGCCCCGCGCGACCGGCCGGACAGGTAGCCGCGCACGCGCTCGGGCGTCAGCACGCTTCTGAACAGGCCGACCAGGAAGATCACCGCGACCAGCAGGACGAAGATCTTGCTAACGTCCTCGACGAAGAAGTGCACCGCGTCGGCCAGCCGCGTGCCCTCGACCAGGCCGAGCAGCCGGAAGGCCACCAGGTCGGCGAGCTGCTCGAAGACGATGAACATGGGTAACACTCCTGCGTATAGGTGCGCCCTGTCGACGGCTGCATCGGTTAAAGCCGTCGGCAGGCCGCTGGCGTTGTGTTCTTCCTTTTATCCAACTCGCATATATCGCTATACGTATATACGATCAAGCGTATTCAGGCAAAGTTAAGCCGCGATGTACGGTCGCAGGGCCGCAGGGGACCACCGCTCGATATCCCAAGGCTTTCGACGATCTCCTGCCGCCCCTCTCGGTTTGGGCGTTCTCGCACGCTAGAGCGCGATCGCTGAAGGTGAGCTCACCTTCAGCGTGAATCGCGCTCTATCTATTTGAAGGTAGAGCAAAATTCACGAGCAAGGTGATTCCACCTTGCCCGATTTTGCTCTAGTTGGCCCGAAAGCCCGGCACCGAAATATCCAGCCCCGGGGCCTGCCTTCGGGTCCCGACGTATCGATCGTTCCGTCCATCGACGACCAATCCGGCTTTCTGTCGCCGCCGCGTCCGCGATCACGCCGCCGGCACCGCCTCGGCCGTTTCGGCCTCCGGCTCGTGCCGGCGGGCGAGGTAGGTATAGAAGGCAGGCAGCACGAACAGGGTGAAGATCGTGCCGATGCCGATCCCGCTTGCGATCACCAGGCCCATCTGGAAGCGGCTGACCGCGCCCGGGCCGACCGCGTAGATCAGCGGCGCCACGCCGACCACGGTCGCGGCGGTGGTCATCAGGATCGGGCGCAGGCGGATGCCCGCGGCCTCCTCGATCGCGGCGCGCTTGGAGTAGCCTTCCCGCTGCAGCTGGTTGGCGAACTCCACGATCAGGATGCCGTGCTTGGTGATCAGGCCGATCAGGGTCACCATGCCGATCTGGGTGTAGATGTTGAGTGACACCCCGGCCCAGGTCATCGCAAAGAGCGCGCCGGCGACCGACATCGGCACCGAGATCAGCATGATCAGCGGGTCCCGGAAGCTCTCGAACTGCGCCGCCAGCACGAGATAGATCGTCAGCAGGGCGAAGCCGAAGGTATAGGCCAGCGACTGCCCTTCCTGGACGTACTGCCGGGAGTCGCCCTTGTAGCCGACGGTGTAGGACGGCGGCAGGATCTTATCCGCCTCGCTGCGCAGGAACGACAGGGCCTCGCCCATCGACACGCCGGGCGCCGGGATCGCGGAGATCGTGGCGGCGTTCAGCTGCTGGAAGCGGTTCAGCTTGCGCGGCCGCGGCCGCTTTTCCAGCGAGACCACGGTCGACAGCGCCACCAGCTCGCCCGAGCCGGTGCGCACCTTGTAGTCCAGCAGCTGCTGCGGGTTGATCCGCGCCGCCCGCTCGGCCTGCGGGATCACCTCGTAGCTGCGGCCCTGCAGGGCGAAGCGGTTGACGTCGTTGGCCCCCAGCATGCCGGCCAGCGTGCGGCCCAACTCGGCCATGTCGATGCCCATCGCGCGCGCCTTGGTGCGGTCGATCTCGACATTCACGCTCGGCCGGTCGAACTTCAGGTCGCTCTGCGCGAAGGCGAACAGCGGGCTCTTCAGCGCGATCGCGGTCAACTGCTGCGAGAACTCGTAGATTCGCGCCGGCTCCTCGATCGAGCCGACCACGAACTGTATCGGCAAACCGCCGCCGGATCCGGGGAGTGGTGGCGGAACGAAAGCAGCCGTTCGGATCCCTGGAATCTCCGCGAGCGCCCCCTGGACCTTCGACTTCAACTCCATCGCGGTGATGTCGCGCTCGCTCCAGGGCTTCATGTTCAGCCCCGCGATGCCGGTGTTGCTGGGCATGGCGGAAGCGCCGCTCGACGGCCCCAACATCCCGTTCATTTGGAAGATGTGGCCCGTCGCTTCGAACGACTGTAAGATCGGCACGACTTCGTCGGTCCACATCCGGAACTGGTCGATCGAAGCGTTCGGTGCGCCAGTGGACTTCGCAATGATCAGTCCCTGGTCTTCCTTCGGTGCCAGCTTGGAGGGCAGGTTGCTATACATGTAGAAGCAGCTGCCCAGCACAGCGAAACCGAACAGGACGATCACCACGCGGGCGTTGAGCGCGACGTGCAGCACCTTGCTGTAGGCCTGCTTCAACTTCTCGAAAACCACGTCAAGAGCGTGCGCGAAGCCCCGCTTCCCGGCACCTGAACGCAGGATCTTCGAGCACAGCATCGGCGACAGCGTCAGCGCGACGATGCCCGAGATCACCACCGCCCCGGCGAGCGCGAACACGAACTCCTGGAACAGCGAGCCGGTCAGCCCGCCCATGAAGCCGATCGGCGCGAACACCGCGACCAGCGTGCCGGTCATCGCCAGCACCGGCGTCGCCAATTCGCGCGCGCCCTTGATCGCCGCGTCGTACGGCTTCAAGCCCTCCTCGACGTGGCGGTGGATGTTCTCGGTCACGATGATCGCGTCGTCGACCACCAGCCCGATCGCCAGCACCATCGCGAGCAGGGTCAGCAGATTGAGCGAGAAGCCCATCGCCCACATCAGAAAGAACGCGCCGACCAGCGACAGCGGGATCGCGATCACCGGGATCGCCACGGTGCGCACCGAGCCCAGGAACAGGAAAATCACCACCACGACGATGGCGATCGCCTCGCCCAGGGTCTTCATCACCTCCTTAATCGAATCCTCGATATAGACGGTGGAATCGTAAGCGATCTCGCCTTTGAGTGTTGCGGGAAAGCCTTCTTTAATTTCCGGGAAGCGGTCCTTGACCGCGCCGATCACGGTCAGCGGGTTCGCGCCCGGCTGAACGTTCAGGCCGATGAAGGTCGCGGTCTTGCCGTCGTACTTGACGCCGCTGTCGTAGTTGGTGGCGCCCAACTGGACGTCCGCGACGTCGGACAGACGCACCACCGTGCCGTCGCGCTCTTTCAGCACCAGTTGTTTGAACTCATCCGGATCGCGCAGGTCGGTGCCGGCGGTCAGCGACACCCGGACCATCGGCCCCTTGGTGTTGCCCACACCCGCCAGGTAGTTGTTGTCCGCCAGGACCCGCCGCACCTCGGCTGGCGTGACGTCGAGTGCGGCCATCCGGTCGGGCTTGAGCCAGATCCGCATGGCGAAGGTGCGCCCGCCCAGGACGTTCGCCGCCTCGATCCCGGGCACCGTCTCCAGCTTGGGCTGGACCTCGCGCTTCAGGTAATTGGTGATCTGGTTGCCTGCCATCTCGCTCGACGAGAAGGCCATGTACATCGCCGCGGTCGACTCGCCGACCGACAGATTGATCGAGGGGTCCTGCGCGCGCTCCGGCAACTCGCTGCGGATTTTGTCGACCTGGGAGGAGATCTGGGTCAGCGCCTCGTTCGGGTCGTAGTTCAAGCGCAGTTTCGCCGCGACCGTGCTGGCACCCTGGATCGAGGTCGAGGTGACGTAATCGATCCCGTTCGCGCTCGCGATCGCGCGCTCGATCGGGGTGGTGATGAAGCCCTTCACGAGGTCCGCGCTGGCGCCGGGGTAGGCCGTGGTCACGGTGACCGTGGCGTTTTCCGTCGCCGGGTACTCGCGCAGGTCGAGCAGCCCGATCGCGCGCAGGCCAAGCGCCAGGATCAGCAGGCTCACCACGGTCGCCAGGACCGGGCGCTTGATGAAGATGTCGGTGAATCGCACGGCGTTTACGGCTCCTCGACCTGTGGATCGGCGGTGTCGGCCGGCTGCGGCCCGTCCTTGACGCGCACCGGGACGCCTTCGCGCAGCTTGATCTGGCCGCTGGTGACGACCGTCTCGCCGCCGCTCAGGCCTTTTGTGATCGCGACCTGGGTGCCGCGCTCGTTGCCCGTCTCGACCCGCCGCTGCGTGACCTTGGGCGGCCCCTCGCCGCTGTCCTGCACGACGTAGACCGAGGCGCCGTAGGGATTGGTGACGATCGCGGTCTGCGGCAGGGTCACCAGCCGTTCGGGCTCACCGGTCTCCAGGCTGACGCGGGCGAACATGCCGGGACGCAGCCGCCGGTCGTCGTTCGGCAGGGTCGCCTGCACCGTGTAGTTGCGGGTGGATTCGCTGATCCGCGGGTCGATCGCCGTGACCTTCCCGGTAAAGCGCGTGTCCGGGTAGGCGTCGACCCGGACTTGCACCGTCTGGCCGACCGAAACCCGCGGCAGGGTCTGTTCGGGCAGGCTGAAGTTGACGTCGATCGGGGTCAGGTCCTGCAGGCTGACCAGCGGCTGGCCCGCCTGCAGGTACTGGCCGACGTCGACTTGCGTGATGCCGAGCTGACCGGCGAACGGCGCGCGGATGGTCTTCTTGTCGATCCGCGCCTGCTGCTCGGCGATCTGGGCATCCAGGTCCTGATAGCGGGCGCGCGTCTCGTCCAGCCGGGCCTGCGAGGTGTTGCCTTGGTCGTACAACCGTTCCGCCCGGCGGTAGGCGGACAGCGCCTCGCTCCGCTGCGCCTTCAGCGCGTCCAGCTGCGCCTTCAACTCGGGCGCCTGCATGCGCACCAAAAGCTCGCCTTGCTCGACGACCGTGCCGGACTGCATCGCGACCTCGGCCACCAGCCCGTTGACCTCCGGTGTGATCTCGACCCCGCGCTCGGCGTGCAGCGTCCCGGTCGCCGACAGGCTGGGCTGCCAGTCGCGGCGCTCGGCCGTGGTCGCGGTCACGGTCGGCGGCGGCCGGCCCTGCCCGCTCTCCGCCTGCGCGTCCTCGCCGGCCAGCATCGGCTGCAGATAGCCGCGATAGCCGTAGAACGCACCCGCGGCGACACCCGCGATCAGCAGCAGGGCGATCAGCGGCTTGACGGTGCGTTTACCGGCGGACGGGCGTGTCTCGGCCATCGGGGACGGAGCCTCCTAGAGGTTCGGGTAGGTGCAATCGGAGATGACAATCTGGTGGAACGGAAAATCCCACGGGATGTTCCCGACCATTGGCGATCGGCTTGCCGAGGGGGCGGGGGTTGGAGGGCCGGGTGTCTTACTGAACGACGCACAAATGCAACGCGGCAGCGAAACCCACACGCTCGCGGTGCCATCGATCAAGTGAACGGCGACCTAGGCGATGACTATGAATATGAATGAGTATCCTCCGTATTCGAGGCGCGTGCCGGCGGCTTCAGGCGCACAACGCGCTTGGTGTTTCCGGCCAGGCGCTGCAGGTCAGCCAGATGGTCCGCGTCCTGGGCCGATACGGCGCAGGCAGCCTCGAGTATCCGCGACACCGGTTTCGCGCAGTCCGGATTGAGCCGGTAATACAACCGCTGGGCGTCGCGCTGCGCTGTCACGATGCCGGCGGCGCGCAGGGTCGCTAAATGGCGCGAGACCTTCGGCTGAACGACGTCGAGCGCGTGCGTGATTTCGCACACGCACAACTCGCCAGCGTTCGCCAGCAGCAGGACGCAGCGCAGCCGAAGCCGATCCGAAAGCGCGCCAAAGATGTGCTCGGCGTTGTTCATGGCCCTTACATATACAAGGGCGTATATACATGCAAGCGTATCTGACGGCGGACCTCTGCGATGAACGGTCGCAGAAGCTGTGCGTACCGATCGACGCCGCCG
>JAXHMD010000028.1:0-125742 GCA_034521655.1 Rhodovibrio sp. | reverse complement strand
CGCGTACGCCGCGCGCGCCGGACCGGGCGCGACGGACCGGGCGCGCCGTCCCCTCTCGCCCTACTCTTTCTTGGTGTTCACCCGGTCGGGATGCGGCATCGCGATCGCGTGGTAGCCGCCGTCGACGTGGTGCACCTCGCCGGTCACGCCCTCCGACAGGTCGCTCAGCAGGTACAGCGCGGATTGGCCGACCTCCTCGAGGTCGACGTTGCGGTGCAGCGGGGCCTGCTCGGCCGACCAGCGAAAGGTGAAGCGCGCATCGGCGATCGCGGAGCCGGCGAGCGTGCGCATCGGGCCGGCGGAAAGCGCGTTCACCCGGATGCCCTTCGGGCCCAGGTCGGCGGCCATGTAGCGCACGCTGGCTTCCAGCGCGGCCTTGGCGACGCCCATCACGTTGTAGTTCGGCGCCACCCGCTCGGCGCCCAGGTAGGTGAGCGTCAGCAGGCTGCCGCCGGTGCGCATCAGCGGCTGCACGCGCTGCGCCACGGCGGTGAAGGAATAGGCCGAGATCGACAGGGTATGGCGGAAGTTCTCCCGCGTGGTGTCGAGGTAGCGGCCCTTCAGCTGGGTCTTGTCGGAATAGGCGATGGCGTGGACGACGAAGTCCAGGCCGTCCCAGTGTTCGCCGATTTCCTGGAAGGCGCGGTCCAGGTCGTCGTCGTCGGAGACGTCGCAGCGCACCAGCAGGTCGCTGCCGACCGATTCGGCGAGCGGGCGGACGCGCTTGGCAAACGAATCCGCCTGATAGGTGAAGGCGAGTTCCGCGCCCTGGGCAGCGGCGGCCTTGGCGATCCCCCAGGCGATCGACTTCTCGTTCGCCACCCCCATGATCAGACCGCGTTTGCCGGCCAGAACTCCGCCCTGCGACGTCATATCCTGATTCGTCCTTCCTGTGCCTTTCGGCCCGCCCGTCCGGATGCCGCCGGCGGCACGGGGTCGTCTCTCGGTCGCCTGCGTGAGCGGCTGGCTGCCCGTGCGGATCGACCGCTTTCGATGCGCGCCGTCGATGCGCGCCGTCGATGCGCGCCGTGGATCGGCGGGCCGCCGCGGTGCAGCCGTCGCGCTGTCGTGCGCGATGCCGGGGGCCGGAACCGCGTCGCTCGCGTGGGCGCGCGTGGCGGCCGCTACGCCTCGAACCGGCGGAACGCCAGCGAGCAGTTGGTGCCGCCGAAGCCGAAGCTGTTGGACACCACGCAGGTCAGGCCCGCGTTGTCCGTCCGCTCGGTCAGGATCGGCATGCCCTCGGCTTCGGGATCCAGCGTCTCGATGTTGACCGACGGCGCCATGAAGTCGTTGTCGAGCATCAGCAGGGAGTAGATCGCTTCCTGCACGCCGGAGGCGCCTTGCGCGTGTCCGGTCAGCGCCTTGGTCGAGGAGATCGCCGGCACTTCCTCGCCGAACACCTCGCGGATCGCGCGCAGCTCGGTGACGTCGCCGGCCACCGTCGAGGTGCCGTGGGCGTTGATGTAGTCGACCTTGCTGTTGCCCAGGCCGTGCAGCGCGAGCTGCATGCAGCGCGCCGCGCCCTCGCCGCTGGGCGCGACCATGTCGTCGCCGTCGCTGGTGGCGCCGTAGCCGATCAGCTCGCCGTAGATCTTGGCGCCGCGGGCGCGCGCGTGCTCCAACTCCTCCAGCACCAGGACGCCGCCGCCGCCGGAGATCACGAAGCCGTCGCGGTTCTTGTCGTAGGGGCGCGAGGCGGTCTCCGGGGTATCGTTGTAATGCGTCGACAGCGCGCCCATGGCGTCGAACAGCATCGACAGCGTCCAGTGCAGCTCCTCGCCGCCGCCGGCGAACATGACGTCCTGCTTGCCCAGCTGGATCTGCTCGTAGGCCGAGCCGATGCAGTGCGCGGAGGTCGAGCAGGCGGACGAGATCGAGTAGCTCATCCCCTTGATCTTGAACGCCGTCGCCAGGTTGGCGGAGTTGGTCGACGACATGCAGCGCGGCACCATGTAGGGGCCGATCCGCCGGATGCCGCGCTCGCGCGCGATGTCGGCCGCCTGCACCTGGTTCGAGGTCGACGGTCCGCCGGAGCCCATGATCAGGCCGGTGCGCGGGTTCGACACGTCGCTGGTTTCCAGCCCGGAATCGGCGATCGCCTCGTTCATGGCGACGTAGTTGTAGGCCGCGCCGTCCCCCATGAAGCGGCGCAGCTTACGGTCGACGTGCTGCTCGAGGTCGATCTTGATCGAGCCGTGGATCTGGCTCTTGAAGCCGCGCTCGGCGTACTCCTCGGCGAAGGTGATGCCGGGCTGGCCCGCCTTCAGCGACTCCGTGACCTCGTGCTGGTTGTTGCCGATGCTGGAAACCACGCCCAGACCGGTGACTACTACGCGTCGCATCGATGCTCCGTGATCGGATTGCTCGGACCGTGGCGATCTGCCTCAATCGCGCCGTGCGCGCAAGACGGGCCGACCCGCCGCGCAACGCCGGCGTTCAGGCGCCTTGTGCCTGGGTTTCGGGCTGCGTGAACAGGCCCACACGCAGATCCTTGGCCTCGTAGGCGGTGTTGCCGTCGACCTCCATGGTCCCGTCGGCGATGCCCAGGACGAGCTTGCGCCGGATCACCCGCTTCAGGTTCAGACGGTAGACCACCTGTTTGGCCGAGGGCAGCACCTGGTCGGACATCTTCACCTCGCCGACGCCCAGCGCGCGCCCGCGGCCCGGCGCGCCGAGCCACCCCAGGAAGAAGCCGACCAGCTGCCACATCGCGTCCAGGCCGAGCGCGCCCGGCATCACCGGATCGCTCTCGAAGTGGCAGTCGAAGAACCACAGGTCCGGCCGGACGTCCAGGGTCGCGACCACCTCCCCCTTGCCGTGGCTGCCGCCATCCTCGGTGATCCGGTCGATCCGGTCGAACATCAGCATCGGCGGCAGGGGCAGGCGCGCGTTGCCGGGCCCGAACAGCTCGCCGTGGCCGCAGCTTAGCAGGTCTTCGTAGCCGTAACTGGTCTTCCGCTCGTTCACGTAGCTATCCGCCCCCGGGTGTTGTCTTTGAACGTCCCGACCGCGTCCCCCAGCGCCCCGCCGGGCCGCGGCCCGGAACGCCAGCCTGCGGCACCGACCGGCCGTCGACCCGCGCAGGCGCGGGTGGATCT
Organism: Rhodovibrio sp.; assembly: GCA_034521655.1. Classification (GTDB taxonomy): domain Bacteria; phylum Pseudomonadota; class Alphaproteobacteria; order Kiloniellales; family Rhodovibrionaceae; genus Rhodovibrio. The sequence goes on along the minus strand of JAXHMD010000028.1, from coordinate 122,641 downwards.
GGAAGCGGCCGGCGGCTCCGCCGTCGCCGCGGGGTTGGGCCGCGGGGTCGGGTTGTGGTGAAAGCGTGCGCGCCGGGCTCGGCACGGTCGCCAATCCGGATCGACCGGTCCCGCGCCGTCGGGCCGCGTATCCGCGTGGACCCTGCACGGGCGAAACCGCGCGCCCGGCCGACCGACCGCCCATCGACGAACGCTCATCGACGAACGCCCATCGACGAACGCCCACGCCGGAACCCGATGGCACGTTAACACGTGACCGACCGGCGACAACATCCGCCTACACCATCGCGTCCGGCCGGGCAAGCGCGCGTGAGCGCGCGCGTCCCGAACGTCGGCTACGGCGCCGGCGTGTCCGTGCCCCTGATGATGGCAAGCCGAGGCACGCGCCGCGCCGTCGCCGCGCGGTACGCGATGAGCGCGTGGCCGGGCCTTTTTGCCGCATGTCCTTGGCATTATATGGAAAGGATGGCAGGAATACGTCGGTGCGTCGAAATCGGCGCATGCCCGCCACACGGGCAGTTTCGCACATGCCCGCCACACGGGCAGTTTCGCAGCAGCCAGGCGTGAAGGACCTTCTCACCGGTGACCACGACCGCACACCGCCGAACCAGCGCGCCCGCGCAGCCCAGCGGCACCGACCGCGAACTGGCCGAGCGCGTCAAGCGCGCGGGCCTGCGCCCGACGCGCCAGCGGATCTCGCTCGCCCGGCTGCTGTTCGACGGCGAGGACAAGCACGTCACCGCCGAGCAGCTGCACAAGGAGGCGAAGGACGCCGACCTGCCGGTGTCGCTGGCGACGGTCTACAACACCCTGAACCAGTTCACGGACGTCGGTCTGCTGCGCGAGGTGGTGGTTGAGCCGGGGCGGTCGTACTTCGACACCAACATCCACGACCACCATCACTTCTACTACCAGGACGACGGCTCGCTGCAGGACATCCCGGGCGAGCAGGTCCGTCTCGCCGAACTGCCGGACGCGCCCGAGGGCACGAGCGTCGAGCGCGTCGACGTGATCGTGCGCGTCAAGCGCACCCACTAGCGCGGCCGCGCTCCGGTCCCGACATTCGCGCCGGTCTTCCGACACTCGCACGCGTCGACGGTCATGGGCACGCTTAGGGTATGAGCAAGCTGAAGGGGTCGCAGACCGAGGCCAACCTGAAGGCCGCGTTCGCGCACGAAAGCCAGGTCAACCGGCGCTACCTGTACTTCGCCCAGCACGCGGACAAGGAAGGCTACAACGACGTCGCCCAGGTGTTCCGGGCGACGGCGGAGTCCGAGACCAGCCACGCCCACGGCACGCTGCAGTTCCTGGAAGACGCGGGCGATCCCGAAAGCGGCGAGCCGTTCGGCGACACCGCGTCCAACCTCATGGCCGCGATCGCGGGCGAAGCGCGCGAGTCGGAAGCGATGTACCCGGAGATGGCCCGGATCGCGCGTGAGGAGGGCTTCGAGGAGATCGCCCGCTGGTTCGAGGCGCTCGCCAAGGCGGAAAAAAGCCACGTCAACCGCTTCCGCCGCACGCTCGACACGCTGGACGAGTAGCGGGTCGGGGTTGGCCGACGGGCTCGAACACCCCAGAGCGTTCTTTCCAGATGAAGTTCCGGTGTTTTGAGTTAGATCGTACGGCTTCCTGCTGAGGCGCGGCCCGGCCGGAGCCGCGTCTATAAACGGCCGCCGAGGGGTGCTGACGCGCGCCTGACAAAGGTTCTCAAGTGGCAGGCGGGGGTCGGCGGCGAGCGTGCCGCGAGCATCGCGCCAGGCGAACCGCCTCGCCTGAGCCCACGCCTGCCCGTGGCGGAGCCAGAACACACTGTTGCGCCAGCCCCCACCGCAGCCCCCACCGCACACCCGATGGCCGCGCGGGGCGGGAGCTGTGCTAAACTCGGCTGCGATGACGCGACCCCGCTTGTCCCTCCCCTCGCCCGCCAAGGGCCTGTCCGCGCGCCTGCTGGTGCTGACGATCTTTTTCGTCATGCTGGCGGAGGTGCTGATCTTCGTGCCGTCGATGGCGCGCTACCGCCTGACCTACCTGGAGGAGAAGCTGGCGAGCGCGCATCTGGCGGTGCTCACCCTGGAGGCGACCCCCGACCAGATGGTCTCCGAGGAGCTGGAGGGCGAGCTCTTGGGCTACGTCGGCGCGCACTCGATCGCGCTGCGCCGGCCGGACGCGGGCAAGCTGATGCTGATGCGCGAGGCCCCCGGCGAGGTCGACGCCAGCTTCGACCTGCGCGGGGCGGGCGCGCTCGAGCTGATCTCCGACGCGTTCGCCAGCCTGACCGGGCCGGGCGACCGGCTGATCCGGGTGGTCGGCCGATCGCCGCACCAGCCGGCCGCCAGCGTCGAGGTGGTGATCGACGAGGCGCCGCTGTGCCGGGCGATGTTCGCCTTCGGCGAACGCATCCTGGCGCTGTCGCTCGCGATCTCGCTGATCACCGCGGCGCTGGTCTATGTCGCGCTGCATCTGCTGCTGGTCCGCCCGATGCGCCGGGTCACCGCCAGCATGACCCGGTTCCGCGAGGACCCGGAGGACGTCACCGCCCAGATCCGGCCCAGCAACCGGACCGACGAGATCGGCGTGGCGGAACGCGAGCTCGCCAGCATGCAGGAACGCCTGGCGACCGCCCTGCACCAGAAGACCCGGCTGGCCGCGCTCGGCATCGCGGTGACCAAGGTCAACCACGACCTGAAGAACATCCTCTCCAGCGCCCGGCTGGTGTCCGACCGGCTGGGGGACAGCGACGATCCGGACGTCCGGCGGATCGCGCCCACGCTGGTCAAGACGATCGACCGGGCGGTGCACCTGTGCCAGCAGACCCTGAACTTCACCCAGGAGGGGCCGCCGCAGCTCACGGTGAGCCGGTTCGATCTGGCCGAACTGATCGACGACGTCGCCGGCGAGATCGCGGCCGCGCACGCGGGCGGCACGGAGGCGGCCCCGCAGTCGCGCGCCGACGGGCCGGTGGTCAACCGCCTGCCCGCCGGGCTGGAGGTGGAGGCCGACCGCGACCAGCTGTACCGCGTCTTCGCCAACCTGCTGCGCAACGCCGTGGAAGCGGGCGCCACACGGGTCGAGGTCGCCGCCGAGCCCGGGGAAGGGCAGCTGGCCATCAGTCTGGTCGACGACGGCCCCGGTCTGCCGCCCCGGGCGCGCGACAACATCTTCCAGCCGTTCTCCGGCACGGTGAAGCAGGGCGGCACCGGCCTGGGCCTGGCGATCGCGCGCGACCTGGTCCGCGCCCACGGCGGCGACATCACGCTGGTCGGTACGGACGCACGCGGCACCGCCTTCCAGATCGACCTGCCGCGCCGGGCGCAGACGCGCACGCGCCGGCACGGCGGCGGGTCGAACGGGGGCGGGACCGACGGGGGCGGATCGAACGGCGGCGCGGGTGACCGCAACCAGGACGCGCGCGATAACGCCGACCTGAGGGCGGCCAGTTGACGCACGTCAATGCCCCGGGGTACCCCCGGACGTAAGCACATGTTCGCCCGTGCGCGGCCGGCGGGAACCGGGAACCGCAGACGACATCAGGGGATACAGGTCATCATGCAGCATCTCGGAAAATGGGCCGCGGGGATCATCGGCGGCGTGCTCGCGATCGCGGTTCTGTTCTACGCCGCCAACGCCACCTCGGCGGGCACCTACAATAGCGCGCTGTTCGTCTTCGTCGTGCTGCTGGTGTTCGTGTTCGCGCAGATCAAGCGCGGCTTCGACCAGGCATACAAGGCCCGGCACGACGGTGACGACAGCGGCGCGGACGAAGCCGGCGGCAGCGGCGCGGAGGCCGGCCGCGCGTCGGCGGGAACGGCCCAGGCCAGCGGCGCCAGCGCCAAGCAGGCCGGCGGGCAAAGCACCGCCAAGAGCGGGGCCACCAAGAGCGGGGCCGCCAAGGCGAGCGGCGGGCGGAGCGCGAGCGGGACCGCCAAGAGCGCGGCCGCCGGCGGCGCCGCCAAGCACGGCCTGTCGGAAAGCGCCCCCAGCGGCCCGACCAACGGCACCGGCGCCAAACACTGAATTGCCGCGACGCCGGCTGCGCTCACGCCCGAGCCCGTCAGGCCCCGGACCCACTAGGGCCAGCTGTTGCCACGTGGACTCACGGGTCAGCTGACTTCTCCTTAAGCCTAGCGCGGCGCGCCACTTGGCCGCGCCGTGCGCTTGAGGCTTGCCCGGCGCGCCGCGCCTGATAGGTTGGCGTCCGAATTCGGGCGCCGGCCCTCAGGGCCGGGCCGCCCGCCCCACCTTTCGAGCCATGCGGACAAGCGAGCATCCATCATGCAACCCGAGACCAAGCGCGCCGTCATGGCGCTGCTGATCGCGGTGATCGGCATCGTCGGCCTTGCGATCGCGGCCGGCGGCGAAACCTGGCGCGGCTACTATGGCGGCCTGCTGCTGTTCATCGCCATGGCGCTGCTGGAATTCCGGCTGATCAAGCAGCATTTCGACATCCGCGACGGCAAGCGCAAGACGCTGCAGCTGCTGCCGCCGCTCGGCTTGCTGGTGCCCGACCGCACGCTGGACCAGTGGTTCATGGGCCTGGTCGCCGGTGGCGTCGGCATCTACGCCCTGATCACCGCCGCGCGCAGCGACCTCAACTCCGCCGGCTACGACCTAGGCATCCTGGTGTTCGTGCTGTGCGTGCTCTACGTCTTCGCCCTGATTAAGAAGGGCTACGACAAGATCTACGGCAAGCATTAGGGCCCGGCGGATGCCAGCAGCGCAGTCGACAACTCGCCTTCCCTGACAAGCGTGAACCTTGCCGCTAGGCCCGGCTGGATCATGCCCGGCGCGTTCGATCTTCCCCACAGCGAGCAGGGGTTCGGCGGGCCGCGCGCCGCGGCGCTGGCCGGCCTGCGGGCGGCGTTCGGCGCGCCCGGGCTGGTGATGGGGGCGAGCTTCGTCGGCTTCGGCGCGCTGGTCCGGCAGAGCGACCTCGCGCTCTGGCACGGCCTGGCCTCGACGATCACCGGCTGGGCGCTGCCGGGCCAGATCGCGCTTGTGGAACTCTACGCCGCGGGCGCCTCCCTGCTCTCGATCGCGCTTGCGGTCGCGCTGTCGAACGCCCGGCTGCTGCCGATGACGGTGACGCTGATGCCGGTCCTGCGCAGCCCGCGCTGGGCGCGCTGGACGTATTTCGTCGCCGCGCACTACGTCGCGGTCACCGGCTGGGCGGCGGCGATGCGGGTTTGTCCGGCGATCCCGGCCGAGCAGCGGCTGCCCTACTTCACGGGCTTCACCGTCACCCTCTGGACGGCGACGATCGCGGCCACCGCGCTCGGCTTCTACCTGGCGGGCGCGCTGCCGCAGCAGGTCAGCCTGGGCCTGGTCTTCCTGAACCCGATCTATTTCATGCTGGTGTTCGCGGAGAGCGCCCAACAGCGCACGCGCGCGCTGGCGCTCGCCCTGGGCGCGGTGGCGGGGCCGTCGGTGCATCTGGTGAGCCCCGACTGGGGGCTGCTGATCTCCGGTCTGGGCGCGGGCACGCTCGCCTACCTGCTCGACCGGCTGTGGGCGCGCCGGCATGCGTGAGGCCCCAAAATATGCGTGACGCCCTCGACCCCGCGATCGCCGTGCCGCTCGCGCTCGCGGTGGGCGCGCTCGTGACCTACGCCTGGCGCGGCCTGGGCGTGCTGCTGTCCGGCCGGATCGATCCCGACGGGCCGCTGTTCGCCTGGACCGCCTGCGTCGCCTACGCGCTGCTGGCGGCCTTGATCGCGCGGATGATCGTGCTGCCGCGCGGCGACCTCGCCGACACGGCCGCCCTCGACCGGCTGCTCGCCGCGGGCCTCGCGCTGGCGTGCTTCTTCTGGCTCACCCGGCGCAACATGCTGCTCAGCGTCGCCGCCGGCAGCGGCGCGCTCGTGCTGCTGACCTGGCTGCGCACGGTAGGCCCGTAGTCCCGACCGGTAGACGACATGTCCGTTTCAGGAGGCGGGGTGGCCCGCCTCCTTATGTGCGAAAACGTGGGTTGCACCGGGGCGGTGCCGAGCCACACGCACAGAGGAGACGGACCATGGACGAGTATAACGCCTACGTCGGGCTTGACATGCACAAGAAGACGATCGCGGTTGCGATTGCCGAGTTCGGCCGCGGCGGCGAGGTGCGCAGTTACGGCACGATCGAGAACAACTCGCATCGGCTGTGCCAGCTGGCCAAGCGCCTGGAGCAGCAGCACGGCCGGGTGCACTTCGTCTACGAGGCCGGGCCGACGGGCTACGTGGCGCAGCGCACGCTGGCGGCGGCGGGCTACGACTGCGCCATCGCGGCCCCGTCGCAGGTGCCGCGCAAGTCGGGGGACCGGGTCAAGACCGACCGGCGCGACGCCGTGCAGCTGGCCCGGCTCGACCGGGCGGGCGAGCTGACGGCGATCTGGGTGCCCGATTGCCAGCACGAGGCGATCCGCGAGCTGACCCGCGGCTACGAGGAGGCCGTGCAAGACCTGCGCCGGGCGCGCCAGCGGGTCACCTCGTTCCTGTTGCGCCAGGGGCTGCGCTATCCGGGCAAGACCAACTGGACGCGCACGCACCGGCGCTGGCTGGCCGAGCTGTCGTTCGCCGAGCCGGCCAACCGGGTCGCCCTGGACAGCCGGCTGCAGGCGGTCGACCAGGCGCTGGCGCGCCGCGATCAGATGGCCCAGCAAGTCGCCGCGGCGGTGCCGGGCTGGCGGCTCGCCCCGGTGGTCGAGGCCCTGCGCGGCCTGCGCGGATTGGATCTGGTCGCCGCCGCCGGGCTGGCCGCGGAGATCGGCGACGTCCGACGGTTCGCCCATCCCGCCCAGCTGATGGCCTATTTCGGGCTGGTCTCCAGCGAGCACTCCAGCGGCGAGCGCCGCCGGCCGGGGTCGATCACCAAGACCGGCAGTCCGCGGGCGCGTAAACTGTTGACCGAGGCGGCCTGGTGCTACCGCCACCCGCCGCGGCAGTCGACCCGCCAGCGCGCCAAGCAGGCGCCGCTCAGCCCGGCCGTGCGCGAGCGCTGCTGGGCCGCGCAGACCCGCCTCCACGCCCGCTACCGCGCGCTGCGCCGGGCTGGCAAGCTGCCGCAGGTGGCGGTGATCGCGGTGGCCCGGGAACTCGCCGGGTTCGTCTGGGCGGTCGCCCAGGACACCCAGCCGGCCTGAGCCGGCACGGCGTCCACGGCACAGCAAGGAGATCCGCAACAGCAAGGAAACCCCTGGACGCGCCGGCACGACACCGCCGGCCAGCGCATCGCTCCGAGCCAGCGGCGCCGGGGCGCGGCCCAACACCGGTTCAGATCCCCGCACCCACCCTGACAGGCTGCTATCTACGTTCGTAGACTGGGGCAACGACCGGTGACGCCTCGTCATTCTGTGGTCCCGACCCACGCATCAGAGGCTGTCAACGCCCGCACACCCCCGCGCCTCGGCACCGCTGGCCCGGAGCTTACACACGCCAACCCGCTCGGCCCCGCCGTGCGGCCACGCTCTCGCACGCCTATACCTTGAAACGGCTGAGCGTTCGCGCAGCAACCCACCGAACTTGGCCGCCGCCCTGCCACGGCCCTGGAACGGCGGATTGCCGCTTACGCGGCGATCCGCCTACGGCACCCCGGGCGACGGCCATCGCGGCGGGTTCCCTCTCCTTCACCGGGCGGAGCGGGACAAGGTGAAGAGGTGTGGCCCAGCCGCCGAAAGCGCGGCCGCCCGGCGCCTACGCGCTCTCCGCCAGCACCTGCACGCCCGGCAGCTCCTTGCCCTCGAGCCACTCCAGGAACGCGCCGCCGGCGGCGGAGACGTAGGAGAAGTCGTCCAGCACGCCGGCGTTGGTGAGGGCGGAGACGGTGTCGCCGCCGCCGGCGACCGAGAGCAGCTTGCCGGCCTTGGTCAGCTCGGCGGCCTTGGCGGCGACCTGGTTGGTCGCCTGGTCGAACGGCGGCGTCTCGAAGGTGCCGAGCGGGCCGTTCCAGACGATCGTGGCGCAGTCCGCCAGCCGGCGGCACAGGTGTTCGGCCGTCTGGGGCCCGGCGTCCAGGATCATCTTGTCGCTGGGCACGCTCTTGACCGAGCAGGTCTCGGTCTCGACGCCCGCCTTGAGTTCGCTCGCGACCACCGCGTCGGTCGGCAGCACGATGTCGCCGCCCTCGTCGCGGGCTTTCTGCATGATCTGGTTGGCGGTCTCCGCCATCTCCTTCTCGCACAGCGACCCGCCGATATCGTGGCCGAGGGCGTGCAGGAAGGTGTTGGCCATGCCGCCGCCGATCACCAGCACGTCGACCTTGGTCACCAGGTTCGACAGCAGGTCGAGCTTGGTCGACACCTTGGCGCCGCCGACCACGGCCATCATCGGCCGCTTCGGGGTTTCCAGCGCGGCCTCCAGGTGCTCCAGCTCCTCCTGCATCAGCCGGCCGGCGCCCGAGGGCAGGCGCTTGGCGAGCGCGTGCACGCTGGCGTGCGCCCGGTGCGCCGCGGAGAAAGCGTCGTCCAGGTAAAGCTCGCCCAGCTGGGCCAGCCGGTCGGCGAAGGCCGGATCGTCCTGCTCCTCCTCCTTGTGGTAGCGCAGGTTCTCCAAGAGCACGACCTGCCCGGGCTCCAGCGCGGCGACCGCCTGTTCGGCCGGCGCCCCGACGCAGTCGTCGGCGAACGCCACCGGCAGGCCGTCCAGCGCGTCCTGCAGCGGCTGCACGGTCGGCTTGAGCGACATCTCCGGCACCCGCTCGCCCTTCGGCCGGCCGAAGTGGGACAGCAGCACCACCTTCGCCTTGCGGTCGACCAGTTCGCGGACGGTGCGGGCGGCGCGGTGGATGCGGCTGGCATCCGTGACGTGCCCGTCCTTCATGGGCACGTTGAAGTCGACGCGCACCAGCACGGTCTTGCCGGCGACGTCGAGCGTGTCCAGCGTCTGGAAATGGGCCATGAACGCAGTCCTCCCCTCCTTGTGAGTGGCCTTGGCGCCGCCCGGGCCACCGGTGTCTGGTCCGCTGCGGCCGCCTCGGCGTTGCGCTGCCGTCGGCGGGCGTTATATCGCCAGCCACCGACGGACAGCCGGCGGGCAGGTAACCCAATCCGTTTAACCGGGACAAGGGCGGCCCCGGGCCACCGCCAAGCCGGCGCGCGGGCCGGACGGCCCCGCACACCGGACTTTCGACCGAACCAGCGTGACCGCGAGGACGCGACGACGTGACCCACCCGAACGCGCCCGCCGGCGAAGGCCCCCCGTTGACCGCCCGGATCCTGGAGGCGGCGGTGGCGCGCGGCGAGCAGACGGCGATCTCCAGCTTCGGCCGCAACTGGACCTATGCCCAGCTGACCGCCCGGGCGGGCCGGATGACCGGCGCGCTGGCACGCCTGGACGTCGGTCCGGACAAGCGCCTGGGCCTGCTGCTGCCGCCGGTGCCGACCGCCGCGATGGCCGCGCTCGCCGGCCTGCGGCTGGGCGCGACGCTGGTGCCCTGCGATCCCCTGGCCCGCGGTGAGCCGCTGGCGCAACGGCTGTCCGGCATCGCCGCGGGCGTGCTGGTGTCGCTCGACCTGACCCGGCTGCAGCACCGCTGGCTGGAGCTGCTGGACGACAGCGCGCTGGACGCCGTGCTGGTCGACAAGATGGCGGAGCTGCTGCCGTTCCCGCGCAACCTGCTGGCGCCGCTGCTGCGCGGCGGCGAGCTGGCCACCCTGCCGCGCCATCCGCGCACCGGCGCCCTGCCGCGGCTGCTGCAGGCGGAAGGCGAGCGGCCGGGCACGCTGGACGCGAGCGGCGCCGCCGGCGTCCTGCGCGCCGACGGCAGCCGGGCGGACGCCGCGGCGCTGACGGCGGCGGTCGACCGCCTGTTGGATCTGGCGGGCGGGGCCGGGCGCTGGCTGATCGCCCAGCACCCGGAGGACGCCTGGGCGCTGACCGCGCTGCTGGCCCCGCTTACGGCCGGACGCGAGGTCGTGCTGCTGCCGCGCCTGGACGCGCGCACGGTCGCGACCGCGCTCGATCAGGCGGCCCCGCGGGTCGCCGTGCTGTCGCCCACGGTGGCGGAAGCCCTTGTCGACCGGCCGCCCGCTTCGGCCGCGCTCGACCTCGCGCTCGTGCCGCCGGCGGTGGACGCGGAACTGCGCGACCGCCTGGCAAGCGCGATCGGCGCCCGGGTGGCGGCGTGGGACGGGCCGTAGTGACGCCGAGGGCGGATTCGCGTCAGCAACCCGCAACCGGCATTTGGAAGGGCAAGCACCGTGGGGCGGGTTCGCGAAAGCAACCCACCGAAAGGCGGGCCCGCCGACGCGCGGATGGTGCCGCTGACGCGGCGAATCCACCTACGGGGTGTCGCGCGCGAACAGCCGCTCCATCTCCGCCCGGGCGGCGACGGCGCCGTCGGTCGGGTCCAGTTGCACGGCCGAGCGGGGCACCACCGTGCCCTGCGGCACGTCCTGGCCCAGCGTCAGGCCGTGCGCGAGGCCGATCGGCAGGGCGCCGGCGGCCAGGCTGTCGGCCGCCGGCATCAGCCGGCCCCAGACGCAGTAGCCGCCTTCGCCGTCCAGCCGCTCGCCGGCCTTGAGGTCGCGCTTGGCGACCGCGACGACGTCGCCGTTGAACGCCGTGGGCGCGCCGGTCGGCTCGCCGCGCAGCGCGGCACTGGCGACCGAGACGCCGAGTTCCAGCCCGATCAGGTGATAGGGCCGGTAGAGCGCGCTATAGGTGCCGGAGACGTCGGTCACCAGGCCGTATTCGCGGAAACACTCGCGCGTGTAGTCGCTGGGGGCGGCGAAGGTGACGTAGACGCCCCAGCGCAGGTCGCGGTCGATGGGCCGGCCGTCGCGCTCCAGCGACGACACCACCTCGACCTGGCCCGCGTGGTGCAGCCGGCCGCCGACCTCGGGCGGGCGCAGCACGTGCGCCAGGTCGTCGACCGAGCACGGCGGGAAGGCAAGCCCGCCGGGCGGCACGCCCAGCTCGGCCGCGTTCGCGACGGCGGCCATTTCGATCCCGGACTTGGTGCCGTCGATGAAGGAATTGAACATCTGCGCGTTCATGCCGGCGCGCTCGGCGGCCTCGCGCGCGATGCCGTACAGGTCCCACACGGTATCGGGCGTGGAGAGGTGGAAGCTCTCCAGGTACTTGGTGCCCTTGCCGGCGGCCACCACCGGCAGGCCGCTGGTCCGCGCCCAGTCGACCAGCTCGCAGATGATCGCCGGCTGGTCGCCGTAGGCGAGCGAGTAGACCAGGCCGGCCTGCTGGAACTCGCGGGCGAGCAGCGGCCCGCACAGCGCGTCCGCCTCGACGTTGACGTTGACCAGGTGCCGGCCGTGGTCGACGCAGGCGCGCGCGTGGCGGATGCCGGCGGCGGGGTTGCCGGTCGCCTCGACCACGACGTCCAGGCCGTCGGCCGCGATCAGGCTCTGGGCGTCCTCGACCACGGCCGTGGTGCCGTCGCGCCGGGCGGCGTCGAAGCCCTGCGCCAGCCGGTCGGGCGCGAAACCGGCCTCGCTGAGGGCGCCGTGGGCGCTCTGCGGGTTGGTGTCGGCGACGCCCAGGACCTGCAGGCCCGGCGTCTGGCGCGCCTGGGCCAGGAACATGGTGCCGAACTTGCCGGCCCCGATCAGGCCGACCGTGACCGGCCGGTCCGCCTCGGCGCGCCGGCGCAGCATGGCATAAAGGTTCATCGCCGGCCTCCCCTGAAAACGTTCGTTTTGGGGGCGAGGCTAGAGCAACAGAGGGGAACGGGGAAACGCCTTCGCCGCGGGTCGCGCCCTCACGCATAGGCGTGTGACGTGGCGGCGCGGCGCGACCCGTCAGTCGGGCTTCGACACGCCGTCCTTTGGACGGCTGCTCAGCATGGATTTGATACTAAGGTCCTGAATAAACGGTAGCTTCATCCTGAGCCGGCCGGCTTGCCGGCCATGTCGAAGGAGGCCTGACGGGGTCCCGAAGCGCACCGGTGTCATAGCTTCCCGAAAAAAGCCCGCCCCGGCCTACTCCGCCGGCGTCTCGGCGGGGATCTGCAGGCAGTCGTCGGGCAGGCACTGGATCGGGGCGAAGTCGCGGTGGGCGATCCAGGCCGGGCGTGTGAACTGCTGGATCGCGTTGTCGCAGCGGTTGAGGGTGACGTAGGCGATCATCCGGCTCCACGGGCTGATGTTGGGCGGCGAGGCGTGCACCAGGTTGCCGTGGAACATCAGCATCGACCCCGCCTTGCCGGTGGGCGCGACGATGCCGTGGGCGTCGGCCAGTTCCTTCACCCGCGCCATGTCCAGCTCGTAGAGCGGGTAGGAGGTCGTGGTGGCGTCGTATTTCGCCTTCTGGACGCCGTCGGTGTGGCTGCGCGGGATTAGCATCAGCGCGCCGTTGACCGGCGTGACGTCGTCCAGGAACACCGAGATGTTCATGGCGTTCGGCGTCGGCATGGCGTCGTCGCGCGACCAGGTGCCGTAGTCCTGGTGCCACTGCCAGACGTCGCCCTGGAAGGCCGCCTTGCCGTTGATCTTGAACTGGTGGACGTAGAGCTCGCCGCCGAGGAGCTGTTGCACCGGCTCGACCATCCGCGGATGCCGGGCGAGCTTGCCGAACGGCTTCCGAGTAGGTGTGCGCGGCGAAGGCGGTGCGCACGCTCGTGCCGTCCTTCTCGCGCCAGATCTCCTGCCGGTCCATGGCGAAGATCCGCGGGATGTCGGCGCGCAGCGCGGCGACCTCCTCGGGGTCGAACTGCTCGGGCAGGAACAGATAGCCGTCGCGCTCGAACTGGGCGCGTTGCTGGTCGGTCAGGCGCATGGGAACGCTCTCCTGGAATGCGGCGGGGCGGGCTCGGGGCGGGGCCAACCGGACGGGTCGGCGCACACGCATTAATCGAACCCGCAGCGTTAAAAACACCTTAACGCGCGGCGGCGCCCGGCCCGCCTTGCAAGGACGTTTGACGCCGGCGCACGGCCGGCGTACCTCCGGACGGACCGTCTACACACACCACGGATGGGGAGGGCACGCGCCCATGAACGAGGAAACCTTCAACATCGAGGTCCGCAAGTTCCTGAAGAAGGTCGGCGTGAGCTCGCAGCGCGAGATCGAGAAGGCCGTCCGGCAGGCGATCCAGGACGGCCGCCTGAACGGCGACGAGACCATCAAGGCGAACGTCAAGCTGACCGTCGAGAAGCTCGACGTCGACGTCGACATCGACGGCGCGATCGAGCTGGAATAGGAGGCCACCCGCTCCGGCGCCATGCGCTACCTCTCTCCTCCCTTGAGAGAGACTTTCGCGCGCGGGCATGAACATCCGTGTGGCGTGCTTCGACACGCCAGCCCTTCGACAAGCTCAGGACTGGCTACTCAGCAGGAAGCTAGGTGTAAGTATTTGACAGACCCAAACCTTCATCCTGAGTAGGACGCCGAAGGCGTCCGTGTCGAAGGACCCCACACGGGCGCCAAGCGGGCTGGGCGAAAGTCTCTTCACTGGCAGGGCTCGGAGGGGCGCGTGCCCGCGGGCGTGCTGCTCCCGCGCCCGTTCAAACGCCTAATCTGTGCAGAGCCACCTCACCCTGTCCCTCTCCCCCTACAGGCGGAGAGGGGACCCGCCGTTGGCGAGCCGAGCACGCGCGTACAGGTGGTGGCTCAAGGCGTGCGCCTGTACGCGTACGGCCCCGCTTTCACAATTAAAGCGGCGGGGCAGGGCGGGTGGTCAGACGCGTTCGCCCGCGTGTTCGTCCAGGATCTCGCGCTTGCCGACGTGGTTGGCGGGAGAGACGATGCCTTCGTTCTCCATCCGCTCGATCAGGCGGGCGGCGCGGTTGTAGCCGATCGCGAGCTGGCGCTGGACGAACGAGGTGGACGCCTTCTTGTGCTGGCAGACCACCTGCACGGCCTGGCGGTAGAGGTCGTTCTCGCCGCCGTCGCCGCCGCCGGAATCCGAACTTCCCGGCAGGACGGAACTGGTGCTCTCGTCCTCCTCCGTGACGTCCTCGACGTAATCGGGGGCGGCCTGGGCCTTCAGGTGGGCGACCACGTCCTCGACCTCCTTGTCCGCGACGAACGGCCCGTGCACGCGGGTGATCCGGCCGCCGTGGGCCATGTAGAGCATGTCGCCCTGGCCCAGCAGCTGTTCGGCGCCGGTCTCGCCCAGGATCGTCCGGCTGTCGATCTTGGAGGTGACGTGGAAGGAGATCCGGGTCGGGAAGTTCGCCTTGATCGTGCCGGTGATCACGTCGACCGACGGGCGCTGGGTCGCCATGATCACGTGGATGCCGGCCGCGCGCGCCATCTGCGCCAGGCGCTGGACGGTCTGCTCGATCTCCTTGCCGGCGACCAGCATCAGGTCGGCCATCTCGTCGACCACGACGACGATGTGCGGCAGCGGCTCCAGGTCGAACGGCTGCTCCTCGTGGATCGGCTGGCCGGTGTCGGGGTCGAAGCCGGTCTGCACCTTGCGGGTCAGCACCTCGCCGTTCTGGCGCGCCTGCTCGACCCGCTGGTTGTAGCCGTGGATGTTGCGCACGCCGAGCTTGGACATCGCCCGGTAGCGGTCCTCCATCTCGCGCACCGTCCACTTCAGCGCGACCACCGCCTTCTTGGGGTCGGTCACGACCGGCGAGAGCAGGTGCGGGATGTCGTCGTAGACCGACAGCTCCAGCATCTTGGGGTCGATCAGGATCATCCGGCAGCGTTCCGGCGGCAGCCGGTAGAGCAGGCTCAAGAGCATGGCGTTGACCGCCACCGATTTGCCCGAGCCGGTCGTGCCCGCGATCAGCAGGTGGGGCATCTTCGCCAGATCGACGATCGTGGGATTGCCGGAGATGTCCTTGCCGAGCGTGAGCGGCAGCGACCCGCCGTCCTTCTCGAACTCCGCGCTCGCCAGCAGTTCGCGCAGGCCGACCTTCTCGCGCGTCTTGTTGGGCAGCTCGATGCCGATCACCGAGCTGCCGGGCACCACGGCGACGCGCACGCTGACCGCCGCCATCGAGCGGGCGATGTCGTCGGCCAGCCCGACCACGCGGCTGGTCTTGGTGCCCGGCGCCGGTTCCAGCTCGTAGCGGGTGACGACCGGCCCGGGGCGGACCTTCACGATCTCGCCCTTCACGCCGAAGTCCTGCAGCACCTGCTCCAGGAGGCGCGCGTTCTTCTCCAGCGCGTCGCGCGACGGGCCGCCCTTTTCGTCCGGATCGACGTGGGCGAGCAGCGACAGCGGCGGCAGCTCGAAGCCGTCCTCGCCGAAGCGGAAGCGCTGCTGGTCGTCCTTGCTCGCCTTCCTGGACGGCTGCGCCTTGGGCGCGCGCGGCTCCACCTGGGTCTGCTTGCGCGGCGGCTCCGGGGCTGTGACCTCGGCGGCGTCGTCGACCGGCGGCTCGGGCGTGTCGTCGATCTTGGGGGCGCGCCTGCCCCTGGACGCGTGTTCGGCGGACGCAGGCTCGGGCGCTGCGGCCGGCTCCGCCTCGGTCCCGGGGTCGCCGCCGCCGACCAGCTGCGGCTCGCGGCGCGCCTTGCGCGGCTTCGCGGGGCGGCGTCCGCCTCGTCGGCCGGGCGGGCGCGGCGGAACAGGCCGCCCAGGCGCGCGCCCAGCCCCGGCTTGTCCGCCGCCTCGGCCTCGGCGGCCGGTTCGGCCGTGCGCGCGGCGCGCGTCGCCTTGCGGCGGTCGTTGATCGCCCGGCCCGACCGGATCGCGCCCGACAGGCCGTCGGCGCCGCGTCCGGTCAGGCGGCCGAAGGCGGCGCCGACCGCCCGCCAGTCCGCCCGGCGCAGCCCGCCGGTGTAGTGCAGCGCCGCCAGCCCCACGGCCGCGCACGCCAGCGCCGGCACGGTGAGGCCGAGCCCGCTCACCCCAATCAGCCAGCGCATCACCAGCACGCCGGCGAAGCCGCCCAGCCCGCCTTCGACGGTCCAGCTGTTGGGCGTCGGCAGGGTCGCGAGCGCCGCCGCGAGCGCCAGCAGCGCCACCGGCAGCAGGGCGATCCGCAGCCACCAGCGCGGCAGCGCGTGGTCGAGCATCAGCCGGCGCGACCAGCCCGCCAGCACCAGCACCAGCCCGAAGCCGGCCAGCCCCAGGGTGCGCAGCACCACGTCCGACACCGCCGCGCCCGGCCAGCCGAGCAGGTTGGAGATCGGCCCGTCGGCGGCGACGTTCGGGCTGGGATCGTTCGGGTTGTAGGTGACGAAGGCGACCAACAGCGCGACCGCGCACAGGCCCGGCGTGACCCGCAGCAGATCGGCGATCCGGCGCTTCAGGAAGCCGCCGACGCCATCGCGGGCGCGCGCGGCCTGCTGGGCGGCGGTGGTCTGTCGGCTGGTTCGGGTGCTCGTGCTCACGGTCGGTCGGTCGCTTTCACTTGGTTTGGCCCCCGCCCGGGGGATCGCTCAGCCGGCGCGCGCCGCGGGCGCGGCGCCCCAGATCACCTCGCCCAGGCGCTTGAGCGCGGCTTCGGTCAGTTCCGGTTCGTAGACCAGCGCGACGCGGATGTAGGGCGCGCCCGGGTTGTTCCCCTCGGCGTCGGGCACGCCCATGTAGGCGCCCGGCAGCACGCGCAAGCCCGCCTCCTGCCACAGCCGCGTCGCCGCCGCCTCCCCGTCGCCGACGTCGAGCCACAGGAAGAAGCCCGCCTGCGGGCGCACGTCCGCGCCGGTGTGGCCGAGCGCGCGCTCGGCCGCGTCGAAGTTGGCGCGGTAGCGCGCGCGGTTCGCCTCCACGTGGGCGTCGTCCTGCCACAGCGCGGCGCCCGCGCCCAGGATCGGCAGCGGCACGCCCGCCCCGCCGACGCGTAGGGTGGCGTCCAGCGCGTCGATCAGCCGGTCGTCGCCGAGTGCGAATCCGCAGCGCAGCCCGGCCGCGCTCGAGCGCTTGGATAGCGAGTGGAAGATGAGCAATTGGCTAAGATCGCCGCCGCCGGCCGCCCCGGCCTGCTGGGCGACCCCGGCCTGCTGGGCGGCGACGTCGAGCGCGCCCGGCGGCGGCGCGCGGTCGTAGATCTCCGCGTAGCACTCGTCCAGCGCCAGGACGAAGCCGTGGGCGCGCGCCGTGGCGATCGCGCGTGCCAGCTTGTCCGTGCCCGCGACCGCGCCCTGCGGGTTCGACGGCGAGTTCAGGAAGGCGAGCGCGGTGCGCTCCAGCGTCGCCGCGTCCAGGCTGGCGTAGTCCGGCATGAAGCCGGTCGCCGCGGTCGCCGGGACGAACACCGGGGTCGCCCCGGCGGCGAGCGCGGCGCCCGCGTAGACGTGGTAGAAGGGGTTCGGCAGCAGCACCACGTCGCGCCCGCCGCCCACGGCCGACAGCGCGGCGAAGAACAGCCCCTCGCGCGTGCCCGGCAGCGGCAGCGGCTGGCGCGCCGGATCGACCGCGCGACCCGGCCCGATCAGCCCGGCAGCCGCGGGGTAGCGGCGGGCCAGCCAGTCCGTGCAGGCGCGGCGAAAGGCGTCCGTGCCGCGCGGCGGCGGATACTTCTGCCAGCCGGCCGCCCCGGCGAGCGCCCGGTCGATCAGCGCCGGCGGGTCGTTCTGCGGCTCACCCACCTGCAGCGCGATCGGCGCGCCGTCCGGCGCGGGCGAGGAACCGGGCGCGATCCCGTCCAGAAGCCGGTTCAGCTTCAGGAAGGGGTGAAAGGCCTGGATGTCCCGCCTGGAACTGCTGACGGCGGCGACCATGCGCGCTTTGCTCCGTTGGTCAGATACTTGAAAGCGGGCGTTGCCACGCCGCGCCCGCTGGATTCACGGTTCGTTTCGCCGCGCATCAGTCTACCCGGGCCGGAGTCCGGCGGCAAGCTGGCCCTGCGCCGGACCCACGCGCTTGGCGTGCGGGGCTTCGGAAAACAGCGCCGAATTACGCCCGCGCGTCGCCGTGCCGAGAGGTTTGCACGCTGGTGCCTACATCCGTCAGGCGTCCTTCGACACGGCCGACCTGCGTCGGCTGCTCAGGATGACGTCAGATTTGTTAAGTCGTGCAATATCAACAGCTTAACAAAACTGACGTCATCCTGAGCAGCCGACCGCAGGTCGGCGTGTCGAAGGACGCCTGACGGGTCCGGAAGAGCGTGTGCATAGCCCTCGTTTCAACAAGATAGAGCGCGAGTCACGCCACAGATGATCCCACCTTCCCCGATCGCGCTCCCGCGGAGGACGGGACCACGTTGGCCGCGCCCTGCCCCCACCCTGCCCGCCCCACCGACACACAAAAAAGGCCCGGCCAGCCTGCGTGGCTGAACCGGGCCCAGTCGGGCGGAGGAAACGCCCAAGGGGACCCCGGCCGGCCGCGGAGTCCGCGGTGGCCGGCCGGGGCGGGAGATACGGCGCGGTTACACCGTCTGGGAACCGCGGCCGAACTCGGGGTAGGCCTCCAGGCCGAGCTCGGACTGGTCGAGGCCGTTGACCTCGGCCTCCTCGTCGACGCGCAGGCCGATGGTGTACTTCAGCACCAGCCAGACGATCGCGGAGGTCACGGTCATGAACACGCCGATGGCGACGATGCCGATGACCTGGACCACGATGTCCGCGCCGCCGAAGATGCCGACCGCCAGGGTGCCCCAGATGCCGGCGACCAGGTGGGCCGAGATGGCGCCGACCACGTCGTCGATCTTGAGCTTGTCCAGCAGCGGGATGGCGAACACCACCAGGATACCGCCGATCGCGCCGACGATGATCGCCAGGAAGTGGTTCTGCAGATCCGGCCCCGCGGTGATCGAGACCAGGCCGGCGATCGCGCCGTTCAGCGCCATCGTCAGGTCGACCTTCTTGTAGATGATCTGCGTCACCAGCATCGCGGCGACCACACCGCCGGCGGCGGCCAGGTTGGTGTTGACGTAGACGATCGCCATGGCGCTGGCGTCGAGCGCCGACCCCAGGGCCAGCTGCGAGCCGCCGTTAAAGCCGAACCAGCCGAGCCACAGGATGAACGTGCCCAGGGTGGCGAGCGGCAGGTTGGAGCCCGGCATCGGCCGCACGGAGCCGTCGGAACCGTACTTGCCGCGGCGCGAGCCGACGATCAGGGCACCGGTCAGCGCGGCCCAGCCGCCCACGGAGTGGACGATGGTCGAACCCGCGAAGTCGGAGAAGCCCATCTCGGCGAGCCAGCCGCCGCCCCAGGTCCAGGAGCCCTGGATCGGGTAGAGCACGCCGGTCAGCACGACGACGAAGATCAGGAACGGCCAGAGCTTGATGCGCTCGGCGACCGTGCCGGAGACGATCGACGCCGCGGTGGCGACGAACACCATCTGGAAGAACCAGTCGGACATCACCGAGTAGCCGCTGTCGACGACCGTCTGCAGCGTCTCCTCGTCGCCGGTGCCGTTGATCAGCGCCAGCTCGGCATCCGAGGTGTTGTAGAACAGGCTGAACGAGCCGATGTAGCCGGACACGTCGACGTACATCAGCGCGTAGCCGATCAGGTAGTACATGATGCCGGCGATCGAATAGAGCGCGATGTTCTTGAGGCAGATCGTCGCCGTGTTCTTGGAGCGGACCATGCCCGATTCGAGCATGGCGAAGCCGGCGGCCATCCACATCACGAGGAAGCCGGCAACCAGGAAGCTGAAGGTGTTGAAGACGAACGCGGTCTCGCCGCTGACTTCGGCATGGGCCGGGGCCGCGAGGCCGACGCCGCCCAGGGCGGCGAGGCCGAGCACGGCCGCGGATTTGCGCAGGACGCTCATTGTTAAGGCCCCCCTTTTAAAGCGCGTCGCTATCGGATTCGCCGGTGCGGATACGCACGGCATGGGAGACGTCGAGGACGAAGATCTTGCCGTCGCCGATCCGGCCGGTGTTGGCGGCCTTGCTGATCGCCTCGACCGCGCTCTCCACACGGTCATCCGACAGCACCAGCTCGATCTTGACCTTGGGCAGGAAGTTCACGGCGTATTCCGCGCCGCGATAGATCTCCGTCTGACCCTTTTGACGGCCGTAGCCCTTCACTTCGCTGACCGTCAGGCCCTCAATGCCCAAAGCCGTGAGGGCCTCCCGGACCTCGTCGAGCTTGAAGGGCTTGATGATCGCCATAACCATTTTCATGGCGTCGTTCCCTCTATGGCGTTGGTTTCCCGGAACGCTGGAACGCGGCGTCCGCCCAGACGCGCCGGCCGACCCCCTCGCGCCGACCGCCGGTCCCGGACCCGCGTCCGTCCCGCCAGTGCTGACTCAAGAACCGTGCCAACCAGCTTGCAGACCCGAAGGTTCCGATTTTCCAGGGACTTGGCGACAAACACCCGCCACGCGTGCGCAGCCAGTGACCAGAACCAACTGCCCAACCTTTAGGCAGTGGTGCGCGACTGACCAGCAATTGATCAAATGCCCGTAAATCAGGCTGACCCGGCCGCCGTGCTGCGCGCCAGCCCAGTCTGCGCGCCGACGCGCGGCACGGCGCCGCGCCGCAATGCCGTCGCCGGCCACTGGACAAGCCGGGAAACGACCTAGATTTTACGGTCATGGTCCAGAGCACATCCCCTTCGAACGCGCGCACCCGATCCGGCGGCACCACATCCGATGCCGGGGCCGAGGCCGGCGGCGAAACGCTGCACGCCGAGGTCCTGGTGGTCGGCGGCGGTCTGGTCGGCGCCACGCTGGCGAGCGCGCTTGCCTCCGCCGGGATCGAGACGGTCGTGGTCGACCGCGAAAACCCGGAAGACGTCCTGAAAATGGGCTTCGACGGGCGCGCCTCCGCGATCGCGGCGGGCTCGCGGCACATGATGGAGGCGATCGGTCTGTGGGATCTGGTCGCCGATCAGGCCCAACCGATCCTGGACATCATGGTGACCGACGGGCGGATCGGCCGGCGCAAGTCGCCGTTCCACCTGCACTACGACCACCGCGAGGTCGGCGAGGCGATGGGCCACATCGTCGAGAACCGGGTGCTGCGCCAGGGCCAGCAGAAGCTGCTGCCCAGCTTCGAGCGGCTGCGGGTGCTGGCGCCGGTGGGCGTCGAGCGGGTTGTCCGCACGACCGGCCACGCCACCGCGACGCTGAGCGACGGCCGCAAGGTCCGCGCGCGCCTGGTCGCCGGCTGCGACGGGCGCGGCTCGCCGCTGCGCAAGTCGGCGGACATCCGCACCGCGCACTGGACCTACGATCAGGCGGGCATCGTCGCCACGCTGGCGCACGACGCCGATCACAAGGGCACGGCGCACGAGCACTTCCTGCCCTCGGGCCCGTTCGCCATGCTGCCGATGGTCGACGGGCCGGACGGCCAGCACCGCTCCTCGATCGTCTGGACCGAGCGCAAGCGCCTCGCCGAGCATTTCTACGGCCTGGACGAGGACGCCTTCGCGCGCGAGGTGCTGCGGCGCTTCGGCGACTCCTACGGCGACGTCCGGGAGATCGGCCCGCGCTTCAAGTACCCGCTCTCCGGGCTGCACGCCGAGCGCTACATCGACACCCGCCTGGCGCTGGTCGGCGACAGCGCGCACGCCATCCACCCGATCGCCGGGCAGGGCCTCAACCTCGGCCTGCGCGACGTTGCGGCGCTGGCGGAGTGCATCGTCGACGCCCGCCGGCTGGGCCTGGACGTGGGCAACCCCGACGTGCTGCGCCGCTACCAGCGCTGGCGCCGGCCGGACAACCTGATCCTGGTGGCGGCCACGCACACGCTGGACCACCTGTTCTCCAACGACTTCGGCCCGCTGCGCCTGGCCCGCGACCTGGGCCTGGCCGGCGTCAACCGGATGGGACCGGTGAAGAAGCTGTTCATGCAGCACGCCATGGGCACCCTGGGCGACCTGCCGCGGCTGATCCGCGGCGAGCAGCTGTGAGGCGGCCGAGGGCGGTCGTCAAAGCGGCTGCGCTGGCGCTGGCCGGCTTGCTCGCCGGCGGCCCGGCGCAGGCGCTGGAGCCGCTGGGCGACCGCGGCCTGGCGGTGGTCAACGGCGGCGGCGGGGAGTTCTTCGTCACCCCCGTGCCGATCACCTGGGAGATCGCGCACTCCTCCAACAGCGGCCGGGTGGTGCACATGGCCTGGCTGCCGAAAGGCCAGAAGACCGGCAGCTGGTCGGACAAGGTGTCGGTGCAGCTGTTCCCGGGGGAAACCGACGTCTCCGGCAAGCAGCTCCTGGACCAGATCGCCGAGCGCTACGCCCGGGACTGCCGCAACCTTCTGGGGACCCAGACCGAGGTGCGGCAGAAGCGCGGCCGGACCGTGGCCTTCCGGCTGTTGGGCTGTACCGAGCATAGCCGGACCGGGCGGGGCGAACTGGCGCTGTTCCGCGTCGTCCAGGGGGCGGAATCGCTCTACCTGGTGCAGCGCGCCTGGCGCACCCCCACCTTCGATACCGAGCACCTGCCGTTTTCCCGCGACATCCTGGGCAAGACCCGGCTGTGGCTGCAGGGCGGCCGGGTCTGTCAGGCGGATTCGCCGGACGCCGACGACGCCTGCCCGCCGCGCCTGGCGAAGGCGATCCAGAACACCTCGCTCGACCAGCCGGTGAGCGTGGTCAAGCTGGGCGACGGCGGGTCCGCCGATCAGCCGGGCGGCGCGGGGGCCGCGCCCGACGGCGGCGGGGACTAGCTGCATCCGCGCGCATCAGCGGACACCGTCGCAGCCCTGCGCGGTCACGACGAGGCAACGCCCACGCACCTTGTACCCGCCGCGCTCAGCGGGTAGGCGTAGGGTTCACGCTCCGAAGCGTCATCAAACGGTTGCGATCCCGTCATGCCCGTTCGCTTGTTCGCTCGCGCCGCGCGCGTGTGCGCGCCCGTCCGAATCGCCGCCGCGGGCGCGCTGGTGATCCTGCTGACGCTCGTCCCGGGCCTGCCGGCCGCGGCGCAGGACACGGCTTCCGACCAGCAGGACGGCGGGTCCGAGGCCAATTCCGACAGCGTCAAGCTGTACGACGATCCCCACCCGCCGGGCTCGGAGGACGGGACCTGGACCGCGAACTGGGAAAACGACATTTTCGGCGGCACCGACCGCAACTACACCAACGGCAACCGCTTCTCCTACGTCTCGCCGGAAGCCGGCATGGGCGGTCTGCACGGGCCGATCGCCCGCGCGCTGTTGTTCGCCGACGAGAACGACCGGGTGCGCTGGGGCCTCGCGCTCGGGCAGAGCCTGTACACCCCGCGCGACACCGAGGCGCGACGGCCGCTGCCCGACCAGCACCCCTACGCCGCCTGGGTCTACGGCGAATACTCGGTCTACGCCCAGGACCGCGATTCCCTGCGTATGGTCGGCTTGCAGGCCGGGCTGGTCGGGCCCAGCGCGCAGGGCGAGTGGACGCAGAACAACGTCCACGAGATCGTCAACTCCTACGAGGTCAACGGCTGGGACAACCAGCTGGAAGACGAACCCGCGTTCGCGCTGATGTACGAGCGCAAGGAGCGGGCCCTGATCGCGGGCGAATACGTCGGCCTGGAACTGGACGTGGTGCCGCACATCGGGGTCGCGCTCGGCACGCTGCGCACACAGGCCAACGCAGGCGCCACGCTGCGCTTCGGCGACGACCTCAAGCGCGACTTCGGCCCGCCGCGAATCCGGCCCGCGATGGGCGGCAGCGGCTATTTCGAGGCCACCCCCAGCTTCAACTGGTACCTGTTCGTGGGCGCGGAGGGGCGGGCGGTCGCGCGCAACCTGTTCCTGGACGGCAACACCTGGAAGGACAGCGCCAGCGTCGACAAGAAGCCGGTCGTCGCCGAGCTGCAGTACGGGCTGGTGCTGCAGTACGACAGCATCCAGCTGGCCTGGACCTTCGTCACCCGCTCCCGCCAGTTCGAGGAGCAGGAGCGCCCGCAGCACTTCGGCGCCGTCAGCCTGTCGGTGAAGTTCTACGAGCAGTTTAGAAGCTTAAGCCACTCGGCCTGAAGGCCGATCGGCCTTCCGCTGCCGGTGTCAACTTCATGCTGAGCAGCCCGACGTAGTCGGGCGTGTCGAAGCACGCCTGACGGCTGTCCCGGCCCCACCCCTGCTAACTCTCCGCCCAATCCACGCCCTGGGCAACGGAGAACGCCCTCTCTTGCCACACGACCCCCGCCCGCGCCTCGCTGACCCGCCCTCACTGACCCGGCCCGCGACCGCGCGCGTCACTGAGCCCGCGACCGCGCCACCAGCCGGCTGTTCGGCCGCAGCACCTCGCGGCGGGCCAGCAGCGCGCGGCCGTCGATCCGCGGGTTGGTCTTGAGCGCGGCCTCGATCGTCAGCTGCTCGAACACGTCGCGCTGGGCCCAGCTGCCGCCCAGCCGCCACAGCTCGCCGCGGATCGGGCCCAGCAGCTCCAGCGCGTCCTCCGCGTCGCCGCGGTAGAACGCGACGATCGCCCGGCACAGCCCGTCCAGCACCTGCGCCAGCGCCGGGTCGCGGCGGCCGGCGCGCTTCATCCGGGTGAGCGTGCCGTCGGCCAGCCGCTCGGCCTCCGCCAGTTCCCCGGCGGCGGCGAGCGCCAGGACCTTGTGCGCCTCGGTGAAGGCGCCGTTGAAGTCGTCGGCGAGCGCGCGCACCGGCTCGACCAGCGCCTGCCAGCGCTCCTGCGGGTCGATGCCCAGGAACTGCAGCCGGGCGAGCAGGGAGGCGGCGTTCTGGACGTCCAGGTAGAACGGCCGCGCGCCGGGCGCCAGGTGGTCGTCGTAGAGCTGCAGCACCTCGGCGTCGCGGCCGAGCTCGACGGCGTAGAGCGCGCGGTGCCACCAGACGTGGTTCTTGAACGGGTTGCGGTCGTCCCAGGCGGGCTCCTGCAGCGGGATCAGGTCGCAGCCTTCCTGGAAGCGCTCGTCCATCTCCAGGACGTGCGCCAGCGCGTGCAGCGCCCACAGGTCGTCGGGCGCGTGGCCGACCGCCTGCCGGGCGTAGTCCTCCGCCCGCCGCCGCTCGCCGGACTCCTCCAGCCCGAAGGCGAGCATGCCGAGCACGCTGCCGTAACCGGGCAGGTCGGGCGTCCAGGCGTGCAGGCTTTCCGCCGGGCCTTCCGTCAGCGCGTCGTCGCGCCCGCGCCAGAAGGCGTTCAGGTGGTGCAGGCGCAGCGCCAGCAGATCGTGGGGATAGGCGCGCACGATCCGCTGCCAGATCGACGCCGCGCCGGCGACGTCGCCCTCCGCCCAGCTGGCCAGCGCCGCGACGTGCCCGCGCTCCCGGTCGTTCAGACGGTCGTGCCGGGCCTTCGCCGCCTCGGCCGCCTGGCGGGCCTTGGCGACCGTGCCTTCGGTGCCGAGCAGCAGGTACTGGTAGCCCTTGAAGCAGTGGGCGAGGGCGAATTCGGGGTCGGCCTCCAGCGCCGCCTTGACGTGGTCGTTCGCGCTCGACCGGTACTCCAGCGTCGCCAGCACCGCGCGCTCGTAGGCCTCGACGGCGTCCCGGCTGTCGGTGCTGGCCGGCTGGTTCCAGAGGTCGGTGGTCGGCATCGGGGTCCCCGGGGCTGGTTGCGGCTTCTGGGCGTCGGCCTTGCCCCCAAGATGGCGAACCGCGCGGGCGCGGACCAGGGGCCCCGTCGGGTGCGGCGGGGCCGTCCGGAGAGGCCCGTTGGTCAAGTTACGGTGAGCGCCAGTCCCACGTGTTTTAAATCAAACAAATCGCGTTTAACGGGTGTGTTAACGAATTATTATGGGACATTCGTTACTACGCGAATGTCGGGGGCTCTACCGTCGTTTCCGTCTTTTCCAGCACGAGTGGGCGATGCCGCACCGCCGTCCCAGCAAGGCCGCCTTGAAGACACTGCGCGATGCCGTGGCCCCGCCGGCCCTGGGTGCGCTCGCGGCGCTGTCGGGTGTCTACGCGGTGATCGGCGAGCCCGCGGGCGGCCAGGCGCTGGCCGCGCTGATCGCCCTTTGCGCGGCCCTGACGGCCACGATCATCGCCTACCGGGCATGCGCGCGGGCCACGCAGCAGGCGATCCGGGCGGCCCAGCTTGAACATATCGCCGACGCGTCGACCGACTGGACCTGGGCGATGGACCGCGACCTCCGGTTCACGCATCTGTCGGCCAAGTTCAAGACCGCCTTCGGCTTTCCGCCCAGCCGCGTGATCGGCAAACAGCGCGACACCCTCATCGATCCCGACAACGATCCCGAGCAGGTCGCGCGCCACATGGCCGATCTGCGCGCCCAGCGTGCGTTCCGCGACTTCACCTACAAGGGACGGCGCGCGGACGGCCGGCTGATCTGGGTGCGGCTCAGCGGCGTGCCGGTGTTCGACGCGGACGGCGTTTTCGACGGCTACCGCGGGGTGGCGAGCGACGTCACCGCCCAGTTCCTGGCCGAAGAGGCGGCGCGCGCCGCGCAGCGCCAGTTGGTCGATCTCACCGACAGCATTCCGGGCGCGGTCTACCAGGTCCGGCGCGACGCCGACGGCCTGCACATGACCTTCGTCTCCGCCGGGATCGCGGGGTTGTACGGTGTCGACAAGGTCAAGGCCTACGACGTCGATACGCTGTTGGCCAAGGCCCACCCGGACGACCGCGCGACGTTGAATGCGGAAATCGAGGCCGCCTACCGCGACGGGCGCAACTTCCAGATCGAACACCGGATCGTCGTCGACGGCCAGGTGAAATGGATCCGCGGCCAGGCGGTGGCCCGCCGCGAGGGTCCGGACGTCGTCGTCTGGAACGGTCTGCTGACCGACATCAGCCGGCTGAAGGACGCCGAGGCCAAGCTGCGCATGCAGCAGGATCGCTACGAGCGCGCGGTGCGCGGCTCGCGCGACGGCGTCTGGGACTACGACCTCGGCACCGACACGATCTACTACACCGAGCGCTGCTACGAACTTCTCGGCGTCGACGCCGAGGCGCTGGGCACCCAGGCGGAGGCGTTCATCCAGCGGGTCATCCCCAAGGACCGCGGCAAGCTGCGGCAGACGATCGCCGACCACATCAAACACGGCGCGCCGTACGACATCGAGGTGCGGATGCACGTCGGACCCGCGGCGACGCCCCCGGGCCAGACGGACGAGCCGGCCGTGCGCTGGTTCCGCCTGCGCGCGGAGACCGAGCGGGACGCCGACGGCCAGGCCGTGCGGATCGCCGGGACGCTGTCCGACATCGACGAACTGAAGCGCCAGGAACGCGAACTGATCGCCGCGCGCGAGAAGGCGGAACTCGCCAACAAATCCAAGACCGAGTTCCTGGCCAACATGAGCCACGAACTGCGCACGCCGCTCAACGCCGTGATCGGTTTCGCCGAGGTGATCGAGGGACAGCTATTGGGCGAGATCGGCAACCCGCGATACCGCGCCTACGCGAGCGACATCCGGGAAAGCGGGCAGCACCTGCTCAGCCTGATCAACGACATCCTGGATCATGCCAAGATCGAGGCCGGCCGGCGCGAACTGCACGAGGAATGGCTGCGGATCGCCGAGCTGATCCACGGCACCGTGCGGCTGGTGCGCGAGCGCGCGCACGACCGCGGGGTTCACCTGGATGTCCTGCCGGCGGACGGTCTGCCGCGGGTGTTCGCCGACCAGCGCGGGGTCAAGCAGATCCTGCTCAACCTGCTGACCAACGCGATCAAGTTCACCCCGGAAAACGGCCGGGTGACGGTGCGCGCCGAGGCCGGGGCCGACGGCCTGTCGCTGGAGGTCGCCGA
Organism: Rhodovibrio sp.; assembly: GCA_034521655.1. Taxonomy (GTDB): domain Bacteria; phylum Pseudomonadota; class Alphaproteobacteria; order Kiloniellales; family Rhodovibrionaceae; genus Rhodovibrio. The sequence goes on along the minus strand of JAXHMD010000028.1, from coordinate 95,255 downwards.
CACCGGCATCGGCATCGCCGAGGACGACATCGAGAAGGCCATGGCCCCGTTCGGCCAAGCCGACAACTGGCTGACCCGCGAGCACGAGGGCACCGGCCTGGGCCTCGCGCTGTGCAAGCAGCTGACCGAACTGCACGGCGGCACGCTGGACCTCGACAGTGCGCCCGGCCAAGGGACGCGGGTGCGCGTCACCCTGCCCGCCGACCGGCTGGAGCAGGCGGTCGCCGCGCCGACCTGCCAAGCCGCCGCCGCGCAAGGGTAGGACGCGCGGATCGGGCCGGTTCGGCGGCGCCTCGCCTCACCCCGTCTTGAGCGCGCGCAAGCGGTTCAGCGCGGCGGCCAGTTCGAACCGCCGGAAGCGGGCGAGGTCGCCGCGCGGCGTGCGGCTGAGCGCGTCCAGGCCGCGCTTGGCGATCTCCTGCTCCAACGTGTCCAGCAGCTCCGGCACCGTCGTGCCGTGCAGCTGCCGGTCGTCGGTCAGGCGCATCAGTGCTTCCGCGACCGCCCGGGTCTGGCTTTCGTCGACCAGCTGCTCGACCGCGCCCAGATCCAGATCGTCCTGACCGATCGCGATCGCCTTGCGGTGCGGCACCTTGACCTTGGGCGGCTTGTCGCCCTTGCCGGTGATGCCGGTGCCCGCGAGCTTGCGCGCCCCCGGCCGGCCGAAGCTGTCGCCGCCCTCCTCGGCGCGCTGGGTGCGGTGGGCGTCCACCACCTCGCGCGCCCGGGCGGTCACGTCGTACGCGCGGAACGCCTCCATCGCGATCACGGTGTCGGCCTTGTCGAGGTAGTCGCCGGAGCCGCCGATCACCAGCGTGGTCGAGACGCCGAGGTCGTCGTAGAGCTGGCGGACCTTGTCGATGTAGGGCGTGATCGGCTCGCGGTCCTTGGCGATCAGCGCCTGCATCCGCCGGTCGCGGATCATGAAGTTCGTCGCCGAGGTGTCCTCGTCCATCATCATGACCCGGGCGCCCGCCTCCAGCGCCTCGACGATGTTGGCGGCCTGGGAGGTCGAGCCGGAGGCGTTGGGCGTGGCGAACCGGCGGGTGTCGCTGCCGCCTGGCAGGCCCTGGATGAACGGCGAGATGTCGACGTGGCTGACCGCGCGGCCGTCCTCCGCCCGGACCTTCACCGCCGCCGGATCGGCCACGACCCACTCGCGCCCGTCGCCCGGCCGGTGGTTGTAGACGCCCCGCTCGATCGCCTGCAGCAGGGTCGACTTGCCGTGGTAGCCGCCGCCGACGATCAGCGTGATCCCACGGGGCATCCCCAGGCCGCGGATTGGCCCCGCGGTTCGGCCGGTCGAGCTCGACCGCCAGGCTGTCCGGCGCCTCGAACATGACCGCGCCCGTGTCCATCGGCCGGTCGTCGATGCCGGAGCGCCGCGGCAGCACCGCGCCGTCGGCGACGAACGCCACCAGCCCGCGCTCGCGCAGTTGCGCGCGCAGGGCGTCGGCGTCCTCGGCGCTGGTCACGTGGTCGAGCAGCCCGGCCTCGTCGTGCGCCTCGGCCAGCAGGGCGTCCTTGACCAGCTGGGGCACCTCCTGGAGCAGCATCTGCTGCGCCTCGCGGCCCAGCACGCTGCGCCCGCGCGCCGGCAGGCCGGCGACGAAGCGCGCCTCGATCCCGCCGTCGCGGCTGGCGAGCACGGCCGTGCGCTCCAGGATCTCCTGCCCCGGCGCGTCCATCGCCAGGAGGCCGGAGGAGCCGGAGCCGCGCGGCTTGGCGAGCTGCTTGGCGCGGGCGGCGAAGGCGCGGGCCAGGTAGTCGCGCAGCGCCACCACCCGGCTTTCGCTCTCGAAGCAGTCGTCCGGGAAGCCGGCCGTCTCCGCCGGCACGAACACGCGCAGGCGCGACGGGCTGCCGAACGGGTCGCCCTGCACGTGGTCGACCGACAGGGTGAAACGGTCGAAGCCGTAGCGGCCGACGATGTCCTTGTAGGCCTTGTAGCCCTTGCCATCGATCCGCTTGAGCGCGGCTTCCAGTTCGCCGCGCTTGAAGGTCCGCTGGTCGCGCATGGCGATCTTTTCGGTCCTTTCCTGGTCAGACGTGTTCGGTCTCGGTCGGCCGTGTCAGATCGCGCGCGCCGGCTCAGAGTTTCCAGGCGCGCGGGTACTGGCTTTCGATTTCGGCGGGCGGGCCCGGGCGCAGGAAGCCGACGCCGAGCGGCACGCCGCGGTAGCGCAGGATGACGAAGCCCTGGACCGGCGCCGCCTCGCCGCCATCCGACAGGTGGTCGTGGTTTTGACAGGCTGCAAGTTGATCCGCCGACGGCTGGATCGGCTGCCGGCGCTGGTAGGCGTCGCGCTGCTCGGCCGTCACCTCGATCGTCCGGGCGCGGGCGTGCGCCCCCACCATCAGCGCGAGCGCGGTCGACGGCTTGGGCGTGCGGTTGCGCGCCCGGCGCGCCGGGACGCCGGTGGAGACCGGCGCGGGCCTGGCGGGGGCGCTGTGCCGCTGCGTCACCAGCTGCAGGTCGTCGCCGCGCTCGATCACCCGAAGGCCGGCCAGCGGGTCGCCCGCGATGTCGAACTTGTCCAGCACCGGCGCGATCCACTCCCGCGGATCGCCGGTCCAGTCGTCGGTGTGGCGCGTCGGTTCCGCTGTGGATGGGCGCGCGTCGGCCGGCTTGTCGAAGGCGATGGCGAAGAACCCGCCGGTGCCGTGGGTGTGCGGCCACAGCCGGATGCCCGCCTGCACGCCCGCGTCGAAGCTGCGCCCGCCCCAGCTTGCGACCGGCGCCGCGGGGTCGAGGCCCGTCGGGCGCACGGCGACGGGCGTGAGCGCGCCGTCCAGTTCGCGCAGCACGCGGTCGACCACCGCCTCGTTTTCCTCCGGCGCGAACGAGCAGGTGGCGTAGACCACCCGGCCGCCCGGCTTGACCAGCTGCGCGGCGCGGCGCAGCAGGGCGGCCTGCTGGCCGGCGATCCAGGACAGGAACTCCGGCTCGGAGCCCTGGTAGCCGGCGCCCTGGCGGAACTTGGTGCCTTCGCTGGTGCAGGGCGCGTCGACCAGCACGCGGTCGAAGGCGCCCGCCTCCAGCGGGTAGTCGGCGCCGTCGTGCACGGTCGAGGTCAGGTTGGTCAGCCCCAGGCGCTTCATCTTGTCGCGCACGGCCGACAGCCGCCGGGGCTCCTTCTCGTTGGCGATCACCGTGCCCGCCGGCCCGACCGCCATGGCGATCCGCGCGGCCTTGCCGCCGGGGGCCGCGCACAGGTCGAGCACCCGCTCGCCGGGCCGCGGGTCGAGCATGGCGGTGGGCAGCAGGGAGGCTTCCTCCTGCACCTGGTACAGGCCGGCGAGGAAAGCCCACCAGGTGCCCGGCCGGGCATCAGCCGGCACGCGCAGCGCCGCGGTGTCCCAGGGGACCGGCGTCAGGTCGGCCGGGCCGTCGGCCAGCAGCTCGGCCAGCCGGTCGCGGTCCACGCGCGCGGTATTAGCGACGATGCAGGTCGGCTTCGGCCGCACCAGGACGTCCAGGAAGGCGTCCCAGTCGCCGATCAGCGGCTTGTAGCGCGCGAGCAGGGATTCCGCGCGCGCCTTGATCGCCTCGGGATCCTTACGGATGTTGGGGCGCGGCTGGGCGCGGTCGGCATGCTTGGTCGGGGCACCGGACATGGCGCGGGTTATAGCGAAGCCGCGGGGCTAACGCGAGGGGTGCGCGGGCGACCCGTCAGTCGTCCTTCGACACGGCCGCGAAGTGCGGCCTGCTCAGGATGAAGTTTTAGAGTTTTCAGTAATTTAATATCAACTTCATGCTGAGCAGCCGTCGACAAGACGGCGTGTCGAAGCACGACTGACGGGTGCTCACGCTGCCGTGCGAAAGTCTCACGTCAGGTCGAGCCGGAGGCGCGGCGATCGCCCCGGTTGGGCGTCATCGCGGCATCGATCGCGGCCGTTAGCTCCGCCAGCGAGCACGGCTTGGCGAGCAGCGCGGCGGCGTGCTCGCGCCCTTCCTTGAGCGCACGGTCGAACCGGCCGGTCAGGTAGATCACGGCGATCCCCCGCTCGGCCAGCTGTTCGCCCAGGAAGATGCCGTCGAACGCGCCCTCGAGCCCGATGTCGATCAGGGCGACGTCGGGCTTGCCCTTCTCGCACAGCTGGAACGCCTCGAGACCGGTGCGCGCGATCCCGGACACGCCGTAGCCGGCGTATTCCAGGTTGGCACTCACCGACTCGGCGAAATCGCTGTCGTCTTCGACCAACAGGACATGCGTGCTCATGGACTCCAATATAGACCGGCGATTCCGGCGTGATAGAGGCAAGCCCGTGAACAGCTTGTGGCATCCCCGATCACGCGCAGGCGAAAGCGTTAGCCGGACAGCAAGACATCGCCCATCCGACGTAACGCACGTGCCGCATCCGCCAGGTCCCCGTCGCTGAGGTCGACCCCATCGGCCTCCCGGCCCGCCAGGGACGCGCATAGGTTGAGCGCGGCCGGCGGCTCTGGCGTCGCGGCTTGCAGGCACGAAAGCGCCGGTCCGCGGCCCGCGGCGAGGTCGCGCACGACGAGCGGGCTCGCCATACCGACCGCCCAGGTGGCGTCCAGTTGGATCATGTTGTCGAGCGCGGTCAGCAGCTTCGGGCCGATCAGCTGGGGCACCGGCGGGCCGTCGTGGCGCGCCAGCACGCGCGCGGCCGCGTGCCGGTAGAAGTCCAGGACCGGATTGCCGGGCGCGAACGCCAGCACGGCGTTGTGCAGGTTGCGCCGGGCGCGCGGGCGCCCCTTCGCGTCGGGCTGGACCCAGACCTCCCGACCGAACAGATAGCCCGCTTCGGGCAGGACCAGCGCGTCGCTAAGCCGGTCGGGCGCGAACACCAGCACGTCGGCGTCGAGCCAGATCACCCGCGCCCAGCCCGCCGCCAGTAGCTCGGAGATCCAGTCCAGCCGGGCGAGGTCGGCCACCACCTGCGTGCGGCCGTGGGCCTTGTCCCGCAGGTCGGCCGGCACGCGGCTCAGAAAGCCGTCGCCCGCGACCCGGTGCGCGAACCCGGCGCCGGCCGCCCAGTCCGCGACGCTGTCCAGGCAGGCCTGGAGCCACGCCGGCGGGTCGGGCGCGTGGCTCTGGATGACGATCGTGTCGGGCATGGCGCGGGGCGGGCCGGCGGTTCAGCGCAGCGCCGGGCCCTCAGTGTCCTTGGCCGCGCGCAGGTGGCCGGACAGGCGGTACTCGATCCGCTTGAACACCGCGAGCAGGCCGTAGACCAGCACCAGATAGAGCGCGGCGGCCGTGAGGTAGAGCTCGTAAAAGGCGAAGGTGCTGGCGGCGATCTTGCTGGCGACGCCGGTGATGTCCATCAGCGTGATCACCGAGACGAGCGAGGTCGCCTGCAACAGGAAAATGACCTCGTTGGTATAGGCGGGCCAGGCCAGCCGGAACGCCTTGGGCATGATGATCCGCCGGTACAGCAGCCGGCCGCTCATGCCGCAGGCGCGCGCGGCCTCGACCTCGCCCCTGGGCACGCCCTGGATCGCGCCGCGCAGGATCTCGGCGGTATAGGCGGCGGTGTTGAGCGTCAGCGTCAGCACGCCGCAGAAGTAGGCTTCCCGGAAGAAGGTCCACAGGCCGACCGCGCGCAGCTCGGCGGAGAACTGGCCGCTGCCGTAGTAGATCAGGAACAGCTGCACCAGGAGCGGCGTGCCGCGGAAGAAGAAGATGAAGGCGTAGACCGGCGTCCAGATCGCCGGGTTCGGGTGCAGGCGCAGGATCGCGAGCGGCACCGCGATCACCAGCCCGATCGTGACCGACAGGGCGGTGATCTGGATGGTCAGCCACATCCCGCCCATCAGTTCCGGGAGCGCGTCGATGATGATCTGCCAGTCCATCGCCCGCCCCTATGCCCGCTGAACGCCGCGGTTGGCCCAGGTCTCCAGGCGCTGCTGCAGGGTCATGGAGACGATCGTGAGCACGAGATAAAGCCCGGCCGCCGCGGCGTAGAAGGTGAACGGCAAGCGGGTCGCCTGGGCCGCGACCTGGGCCGCGCGCATCAGCTCCTGCAGCTCGATCACCGAGATCAGCGCGGTCGCCTTGATCAGCACCATCCAGACGTTGCCCAGGCCCGGGATCGCGTAGCGCCACATCTGCGGCAGCAGGATCCGACGGGCCGCCATCAGCCGGGTCATGCCGCAGGCGCGCGCCGCCTCCATCTGCCCCGCCGGGACCGCCAGATAGGCGCCGCGGAACACCTCGGTCGAAAACGCGCCGTAGATGAAGCCGATGGTGAGCACGCCGGAGGCGAACGGGTTCAGGTTGACCCGGATGTCGTAGCCAAGGCCGGTCGCCGCGTCCTGAATCAGGGTCGGCACGCCGTAATACACGAGCAGGATCAGCACCAGCTCCGGCACCCCGCGCACCACCGTGGTGTAGACGCCCGCCGCCCAGTTGACCGCCCGCAGCGGCGTTACCTTCGCCCAGGCGCCGACGATCCCGAGCAGGATCGCAAGCGCCATCGAGGCCACGCCGACCAGCACGGTCAGCTTGAAGCCTTCCAGCAGCAGCGGTCCGTAGTCTTGCAGATCGAACAACGCGGGCCTGGCCGGGTCGGGGTTTCGGGGTGAATTTTGGGTCGAGGCGGTTTGGCGCGGCGCGGTTTTTGGCAGGTCACCGTAGGGTGGATTCGCCGCGTCAGCGGCAATCCACCGCGCGGCGTTCGCCTCCGATGCGCTGCATGGTGGGGTGCTGCGCGAACCCACGCTACGAGGAGAGCTCCCCGGATTGCGCCGAGGAGTTCCACCCTCACCCTCCCACGGCTCTTCGGGCCGCGGGTCCCTCCCTCTCCCGTCGAGGGCGAGGGGATCGGCCGCGACCCTGCCCGACTGCGACGGTTGCCCGTTCGCACGTCGCTCAAGCGGGTCCCCTCGCCTCCGCTGGGAGGAGAGGGACAGGGAGAGGAGGTTCGCACGGTCTATGCCGGCGGCAACCTCCTCCCCTAGCCCCTCCTCCCAGTGGAGGAGGGGGACAACTTAGGGCGGCGGAACGCACCCCGCCGGCCGGCTAGCCGTGCATCCGACGCCGGCGGTTAGCCGCCGTAGATGTTCATGCCGAAGTGCTCCTGGCTGATCGCGTCGTAGGTGCCATCCTCGCGGATGTTGTCGATCGCCGTGTTGAAGCACTGCCGCAGGGTGTCCTCACCCGGGCGCACGGCGATGCCGATGCCCTTGCCGAAGTACTTTTCCTGCGCGAACGCCGGGCCCTTGAACTCGTAGTCCGCGCCCGCGTCGGACGACAGGAAGCCCTCGGACAGCTTGATCGCGTCGGCGACCACCAGGTCGACGCGGCCGCTGGCCAGGTCTAGGGTCGCCTGCTCCTGGGTGTCGTAGGTACTGACGTCGACCACGTCGCCGAACTCGCCGCGCAGGAAGTTCTCGGACACGGTGGCGCGCTGGACGCCGACGGTCATGCCCTCGAGGCCGTCCTTGGAGATCTCGACGTCCATGCCCTCCGGGCCGATGAAGCGCGCGGGCGACTGATAGTACTTCTCGGTGAAGTCGACCTTCTTGGCGCGCTCCTCGGTGATCGACATGGAGGCGATGATGGCGTCGTACTTCTTCGCCAACAGGCCCGGGATGATGCCGGCCCAGTCCTGGGTCTTGAAGGTGCACTCCGCCCCGATCTCCTCGCACAGGGCGTTGGCGATATCGATGTCGAAGCCCTGCAGGTCGCCGTTCTCGTCGATGTAGTTGAACGGCGGGTAGGCGCCTTCGGTGCCGACCGTGATCTGATCCGGGCAGCCCTCGATCGCGGCACTGGCGGTGCCGGCGGTAAAGGCCATCGCGCAGGCGGCGGCGACCGCCGTCAGCTTGGTGCGCATGGTTTCGCTCTCCCTGTGTTGTCTGTCGTTGACGCGTCTTGCCGGTGTGCGGGCGGTGTCGAGACCGCTCAGCCGGTGGATTGCAGGAACTGTCGACAGCGCTCGGACTTCGGCGCGTCGAACACCTGGCTCGGCGGGCCGCGTTCCTCGACCCGCCCTTCGTGCAGGAAGATCACCTCCGAGGCGACCTCCCGTGCGAAGCTCATCTCGTGGGTGACGATCACCATCGTGCGCCCTTCGTCGGCCAGCTGGCGCATCACCCGCAGCACCTCCCCGACCAGTTCGGGGTCGAGGGCGCTGGTGGGCTCGTCGAACAGCATCACCGTGGGTTCCATGGCGAGCGCGCGGGCGATCGCGGCGCGCTGCTGCTGGCCGCCGGACAGGTGGGCGGGGAAGTGGTGCGCCTTCTCCGGGATGCCCACCTTGGCGAGCAACTCGTGCGCACGCTGTGTGGCCTCGGCGCGGTCGCGCTTCTGCACGTGCACCGGCGCCTCGATCAGGTTCTCCAGCACGGTCATGTGGGTCCAGAGGTTGAAGTTCTGGAACACCATGCCGAGGCGAGTGCGGATGCGGTTGACCTGCGCCCAACTGGCGGGCGCGGTGCGGCCCTTCTTGTCGGTCGTCACCTGGACTTCCTCGCCGGCGACCTCGATTTGGCCCTGGTCGGGCACCTCGAGCAGGTTGATGCAGCGCAGGAAGGTGCTCTTGCCCGAGCCGGACGAGCCGATCAGCGCGGTCACGTCGCCCTTGCGCGCGGTCAGCGAGACGCCCTTGAGCACCTCCAGCGACCCGAAGCGCTTGTGCACCTCCCGGATATCCAGGGCCTGCGTGTTGGCCCCCGGCATCCGGGACACTGCCTCCGCCTGCTGCTGCGCCAACGTGCGCGCGGCCTCCTCTGCCTCTTGGAACAAGCCCCTTAACCGCGTGCGAGGCTAGTCCCCAAGGCGCAGCCATGCAAAGCGAAAACGGGAGGCATGCAAGGGGCGCGGGGCGGTGGTGACACGCAAGATGCGCCGCTGGGCCATCTCGCGTGCGGGGACCCATGCGCAGGGGCGCTTAAGCACCCGTCGGAGGTCCTTCGACACGGCCGCTGACGCGGCCTGCTCAGGATGACGTCAATTTTTGAAGTTTCAGATAATTCAATGGTTTAAGATTCCGGCGTCATCCTGAGCAGCCGACCGAAGGTCGGCGTGTCGAAGGACCATCGACGGGTATCGTCACGACCGCGGCTAGAGCGAAATGCCGGAAGGCCGAATCGGCCCTCCGGCTAAATTTCGCTCTAACTTCTTGAGTATAGAGCAAGATTCAGCTGAAAGGTGTGAACACCTTTCAGCTGAATCTTGCTCTAAGTCTTTCCCAAAATGGAGAAAGACCCGCCAACAGCGTCCGCCCACCACTCGGCAGCCGAACCGTGACCGGCCCGCTACCCGCCCAGGCGCTCCAGCAGCGGCAGGATCTTTTCGTTCAGCGCCTTGCTGTCGATCGGGCCGGTGTGCTTGTAGCGGATCTTGCCGCTGGGTCCGATCACGTAGGTCTCCGGCACGCCGTAGACGCCCAGCTGGATGCCCGCGCGCCCGGTGGGATCGGCGCCGATCCGGGTGTAGGGGTTGCCCAGGTTCCGGATGAACCGCGTGGCGTCCGCCGGCTTGTCCTTGTAGTTGATGCCGTGAACGGTGACGCCGTCGCGCTCGGCAAGGCGCATCAGGATCGGGTGTTCGGCCCGGCAGGGCACGCACCAGCTGGCCCAGACGTTGAGCAGCACCGGCTTGTCGGACCCGGTCAGATCGGCGGTCGCCAGACCCGGGCTGTCCAGGCCGTCGACCGGCTGCAGGTCGAACTGCGGCACCGGCTTGTCGATCAGCGCCGACGGCACCGCGCTGGGGTCGCGGCCAGACAGCAGGCCCCAGGCGAAGTAGCCGGCGACGATCAGGAACACGATCACCGGCAGCAGGAACAGCAGCCGCTTGCCCCAATGCGGGCCGGTTTCCGCGCCGCTGCCGGCGGCTTGTGCATCCTGCTCGCTGGTCATGGTGAGCTCGATCGCGCGGGACTGCGCGTTAGTTGCTGTAACTGGTGGACACGCCCGACTTGGCGGCCTCGGGCATCGGGCCGTCGCCCTCCCACTGGCCGGAGTCCTTGAGCGCCTGGGCGACCTCGGGGGGCATGTAGTTCTCGTCGTGCTTGGCCAGCACCTCGTCGGCGACGAACACGCCCTTTTCGTTCAGCGTGCCGTGGGTGACCACGCCCTGGCCCTCGCGGAACAGGTCGGGCAGGATGCCGCGGTAGCGCACCGGCACGGCGTTGGCCCCGTCGGTCACCTTGAAGGTGACGGTGGCGCCGTCCCCGACCTTCTTGACCGAGCCTTCCTTCACGAGACCGCCCAGACGGAAGCGGCGGTCGAGCGGGATGTCCTTCTGCGCCACCTCGCTGGGCCCGTGGAAGAACACGATGTTGTCCTCGAACGCCGACAGCGTCAGCGCCGCGGCACCGGCCAGCGCCAGCATCCCGCAGGCGAGCAGGGAGAGCCGCTTCTTCTTGCGCGACCTCATGATCTCTTACGCCTCCTCATCGTCGGCCGTGTCCGCGCCGCCCGACCGGCGGCGGCGCCGGCCGCCCTGGGCCTGCTCCAGCGCGCGCAGTTCGCGCTTCAGGCGCTTCAGCCGGGTCAGGCTGAACGTCAGCAGCCCGACCATGACCAACACCGTCAGGCCGTAGGACGGCCAGATGTATTCCGCGTAGTCGCCGAACAGCTCGACGCCCATGACCTAGCTCTCCGCGTGCGCCGGGCGGCCGGCGGTCCCGCCGCCCTGGCTGCCGGCGGTTTCCGCGCCCGGCGCGCCGTGGCGCTGCAGGCTGGCGGCGCGCAGGTTGCGCAGGCGCTGGCCGTACAGCTCGTTCTTCATCCGCACGAGCAGGAGTGCTGCGAAGAACAGCGTGAAGCCGAGCGCCATCGTGAGCAGCGGCCAGAGCATCGAGGGGTGGATCGCCGGCGTGCCGATCCGGCTGACGCTGGCGGTCTGGTGCAGGGTGTTCCACCAGTCGACCGAGAACTTGATGATCGGCACGTTGACGAAGCCGACCAGCGCCAGGATCGCCGCCGCCCGGCGGCCGCGCCCGGCGTCGTCGAAGGCGTTGGCGATCGCCATGTGACCCAGGTAGAGGAAGAACAGCACCAAGACGGAGGTCAGGCGCGCGTCCCAGACCCACCAGGTGCCCCACATCGGCTTGCCCCAGAGCGAGCCCGTGACCAAGCACAGCACGGTGAACGACGCGCCCACCGGCGAGGCCGCGCGCGCCGCCAGGTCGGCCAGCGGATGCCGCCAGACCAGCGCCACCGCGCTTGCCACGGCGATCGTGGTGTAGATGAACATGGACAGCCACGCGGCGGGCACGTGGACGTACATGATCCGCACACTGGCGCCCTGCTGGTAGTCGACCGGGGCGCTGAACGCGCCGAACAGGCCGACCGCAAGCGCTACGGCACAGGCCATCCAAAGCCACGGCAGGGTGGTGTCCGCCAGGCGCAGGAAGCGCCCGGGGTTGGCGAAGCGGTGCAGAGAGCGCGTCTTCCGCGGTGCGGCCGCCTGGGTACTCACCGTCAATCCACCCTTACATCGTCCTGTGTCATCAGATGGCCGGTCGGCGCTCGTTCCTCAATAGCCCAAAGTCGACTAGGACAAAAGGGCGCACCGACTGGTTGGCGCGCCGTCGGGCGGCTTGACGGGCCCTATTCGACCGCCTGGCGCACCGCCCCGGCCGCCGCCCAGGGGGCGAGCGCGATCGCCGCCAACAGGCCAGCCCCCATCAGCAGGAGCTGCGGCCGCGCGCTCAGCCCCGCCATCTGTGCGTCGACCGCGGAGACGCCGAAGATCAGTACCGGGATGTAGAGCGGCAGCACCAGAAGCGGGATCAGCACGCCGCCGCGCCGCGCGCCCAGGGTCAGCGCCGCCCCGACCGCGCCGATCAGGCTCAGGGTCGGCGTGCCGAGCGCCATCGCCGCCAACAGGATGCCGTAGCCTTCCGCCGGCAGGCCGTACATCAGCGCGATGATCGGCGCCGCCGCCAGCAGCGGCAGGCCGGTGGTGAGCCAGTGCGCGGTCACCTTGGCGAGCACGATCACCGGCAGCGGCACCGGCGACAGCGCCATCAACTCCAGCGAACCGTCCTCGTAATCGCGCAGGAACAAGCGCTCCAGCGACAGCAGCACCGCGAGCAGCGCGGTCACCCAGACCACGCCGGGCGCGATCCGCTGCAACAGGTTCGGCTCCTGGCCGATGCCGAAGGGGAACAGCATCGCGGTCAGGACGAAGAACAGCACCGCGAGCAGCGCGTCGCCGCGCTGGCGCAGCGCCAGCCGCAGGTCGCGCGCCACCACCCGGGCGAAGCCGCGCAGCAGCCCCGGGCCGGGATCGCCCGCCGCGGCCGGGTCGACGGCCGTCTCCTGCATGCGCGCCTCGCCGCTCACCACAGCGCCCCCGCCCAGGGATCGTCGTCGGCCGTGACCGGCGCGGGCGGGAAGTCGGCGACCGACAACTCCTGCTGATCGGCCAGGTCGAGCGGCTGGTGGGTCGCCAGCACGACCAGCCCGCCCGCCGCGCGGTGCGCCTCGATCTCGGCTTCCAGCGTGCGCACCGAACGGGCGTCCAAGCCCACGCTGGGCTCGTCCAGCAGCCACAGCGGGGCCGGCGAGGCCAGGATCCGGCTCAACGACAGCCGCCGGCGCTGTCCGGCGGACAGCAGGCGCACCGGCTGCTCGGCCAGATCGGCGAGACCGAAGCGGTTGAGCGCGTCGTGCACGGCGCCGCCCGCCGGCTGCTGCAGGCCGGCCCAGAACCCCAGGTTCTCGGCGGCCGTCAGCTCCGGCTTCAGCGCCTCGTGGTGGCCCTGGTAGTGCAGGCGCGCGCGGTGCGCCTCCGGGTCGGCGGCGACGTCCTGGCCGTCCCAGGTGAGCTGCCCCGCCGCCGGCGGCAGCAGGGAGGCGAGCACGCGCAACAGCGATGACTTGCCGCTGCCGTTGGGCCCGCTCAGCACCAGCGCGCCGCCGGCCGGCAGGTCGAAGTCGAGCCCGGCGAAGATCGCCCGGTCGCCGCGCACGCAGCCCAGATCACGCCCGGCGAAGCGCACGGCGCCGGACCGCCCGGACGCGGGCGGTCGATCCTGAGCATGCGGACGGGGATCGGCGGCAGCCACGGGGATGCGGACACGGTTCACAAGGTTGCGGGAGACGGCGCGCCGCGCCGCCCGATGGTCGCACGAAAAAGCACGCGGCCCCGCCCGGCGTCAACGCGGCGGGCGCCGCGGCGAACCGCCCCGCGGCGCGCTCTCGAGACGGCGCAACGGAAAACGGCCGCGGCACCTGTGGGGGGCAGGGGCCGCGGCCGAGACACACACGCTGGTACACACGCGGTGTACGTCGAGCCGGGCGACGGGTCCGGGGGGAGGAGACCGCCGCCCTTCCGCCAGCCGTGTCACAGGTGTGGGGGCACCTTGGAGGCCGGCTGGGAACCTCCGTCACAGAGAGGGGATCTCCGTGGATTGTGAGGGTCGCGCCGGCCTGTGACCGAAGTTGGCCCGCAATGCGGCGGAAATGTGGAAAAGCGGGTGGTTGTAGGTGTTGAGCCGGTGGGAGACCCGTTGGCCCCTGTCGGTGCGGAAGGCGGGTGCTTGGCAGCTTCTGGCAGCCGTCAGGGGTCCTTCGACACGGCCGCCCTTCGACAAGCTCAGGACGACCTGTTCAGGATGACGTTCTATATTTTTCAGATAGTTATATGGACGTCATGCTGAGGAGCGGCCCGCTTGGGCCGCGTCTCGAAGCACGCCTGACGGGGGCTCGAAGCGCCCGCGCCCCCGGTAGCCACCACCCCAATCCAGCCCCCTTATGGCCGAGCGCGCGCGAAGGCCGTAGGCTCGCGGGCATGGCAAGCGACCTGCCCGATCCATTCGCCGCCAAGCCCGCCGCCGCGCCTGCGAGCGTCCCGCCGGCCGACCGCCGCGCGATCGCGGCCTGGTGCGTTTACGACTGGGCGAGCAACGCCTGGCCGACGGTGATCTCGAGCTTCGTGTTCGCCGCCTACGTCACCCGCGAGGTCGCCCCCAACCCCGAGGTCGGCACGGCCTGGTGGGGCACCTCGACCGCGATCGCCGGGATCGTGGTCGCGCTGTTGAGCCCGCTGTTAGGCGCGATCGCCGACCGGTCGGGCCGGCGCAAGCCCTGGGTCGGCGCGTTCACCGCGCTGACCGTGGCGGTCGCCGCCCTGCTCTGGACGATCGCGCCGGAGGCCGACCTGCTGCTGCGGGCGAGCGTGCTGATCGCGCTCGGCACGGCGGTGTTCGAGCTCAGCCAGGTGTTCTACAACGCCATGCTGCGCGAGATCGCGCCCGCGGGGAAGCTGGGCCGCGTGTCCGGCTGGGCCTGGGCGCTCGGCTACGCCGGCGGGCTTACCTGTCTTTCCACCTGTCTCGTGCTGCTGGTGTTCCCGGAGCCGCCGCTGTTCGGCCTGGACGCCGCGGCGGCGGAGCCGGTGCGGGCGAGCGCGCTCGTGGTCGCGGCCTGGTTCGCGCTGTTCAGCCTGCCGTTCTTCCTGATCGTCCCCGACCGGCCGGCGAGCGGCCTATCGATGCGCGCGGCGGCGCGCGCCGGGCTCGCGCAGCTGATCGCCAGCCTGAAGCGGATCTGGCCGGACCACCGTGGAATCGCGCACTACCTGATCGCGCGGATGATCTACACCGACGGGCTCAACACGCTGTTCACCTTCGGCGGAGTCTACGCGGCGGGCACCTTCGGCATGGGCTTCCGCGACATCCTGATCTTCGGGATCGTGCTCAACGTCGCCGCCGGGCTGGGCGCGATGACGTTCGCCTGGGTGGACGACTGGCTGGGGCCGAAGCGCACGATCCAGATCTCGCTGATCGCCCTGATCGGCTTCGGCGTCGCCGCGCTCGCGGCCGACACGGTGAGCGCGCTCTACCTCGCCGGCTGCGGGCTCGGGCTGTTCATCGGCCCGGCGCAGTCGGCCAGCCGGTCGATGATGGCGCGCATGGCGCCCGCGCACCTGCAGACGGAGATGTTCGGCCTCTACGCCCTGTCGGGCAAGGCGACCGCCTGGATGGGCCCGGCGCTGGTCGGCTGGGTCACGCTGTGGGCCGGCAGCCAGCGCGCCGGCATGGCGACCATCCTGCTGTTCTTCGTGGTCGGCCTGGCGCTGCTTTGGCGCATCCCCGCACCGAAGCGCGAGGCAGCGTAGCGGCGGGCGGGCGGCTGTCCGGCAACCACGGCTTGGGCAGCCGGGGGCTCGGCCGGCGCGCCCCTCACCCCAACTTCGCCAGCAGCCGGACGATCTTGCGCGTCCGCTCGGAGAACAGGCTGGGGGTGTAGAAGCTGCCGGCGGCGCGCTTGGAGACCTCGCCGAAAGTCGGATAAGGGGCGATCATCTGGGCGATCCCGCCGACCTTCTCGCGCCGCTGCACCGCCAGGATCCAGGGGTAGATCAGCTCGCCCGCGTGGGCGCCCGCGATCGCCGCGCCCAGCACCCGGCCCTTGCCGTCGACCACCGCCCGGATCAGCCCCTCGGTGGCACGCTCGGCCCGGGCGCGGTCGTTCTCGGCGAACGACCAGGTGAGCGCGCGCACCCGGTCGCCGTGGCGTTCGCGCGCCGCGTTCTCGCTCAGGCCCACACTGGCGATCTCCGGGCTGGTGTAGGTGACCTGCGGCACCGCCGCGTGGTCGGCCTTGGCGGGGATGCGGAACAGCGCGTTCTTGATCACGATCCCGGCGTGGTAGCCGGCCACGTGGGTGAACTGCGGCCCGCCCGCCACGTCGCCGGCGGCGAACACGCGTCGGTTGGTGGTGCGCAGCCGGGCGTCGACCTTGAGCTGCCCGTGCTCGCCCCGCTCGATCCCGGCGTTCTCCAGGCCGAGGCCGTCGAGCGTGCTCTTCCGCCCGGCGGCGACCAGCAGGTGGCTACCGCGCAGCCGCTCCGCCTGGCCGTCGCGGGCGATGTCGACAGCGACGCCGTTGCCTTCCGGGCTGAGGCCGGTGACGCGCGCGCCCTCGTACAGCTCCACGCCGTCGGCGCGCAGCTGCTGGCGCAGCACCGCGACCATGTCCGGATCGTCGCGCGGCAGCAGGCTCGCCATCTCCACGATCGAGACCCGGGCGCCCAGTTGCGCGAACGCCTGGCCCAGCTCGGTGCCGATCGGCCCGCCGCCGAGCACGATCAGATGCTCCGGCCGTTCGGTCAGGTCGAACACCGTCTCGTTGGTGAGATACGGCGTGCGGTCGATCCCCGGGATCGGCGGCACGGCCGCGGTCGAGCCGGTGGCGAGCACGAACCGCCGCGGGCGTACGCGTACGCCGTCGGCGGTGAGCGTACGCGCGTCGTCGAACTTGCCGGCGGCCTGCACCACGCGTACGCCCAGCCCCTCGAACCGCTCCACGGAATCGTGCGGCGCGATTCCGGCGATGACGTCGTGGACGTGCCGGTTGACGGCGGCGAAATCGACCCGCGGCGGGGCGTAGCTGACGCCGTACTTGGCCGCCAGCCGGTCCAGCTGGGCCGCCTTGCCCGCGGCGAGCAGCGCCTTGGAGGGCACGCAGCCGGTGTTCAGGCAGTCGCCGCCCATCTTGTTCTTTTCGATCAGGACGGTGTCCGCCCCCATCTGCTGCGCGCCGGCGGCGACCGCCAGCCCGGCCGAGCCGGCGCCGATCACGCACAGGTCCGGGGTCAGCGTCTCGGTCATGCGCGCCCCTCCGGCCGGTCGCCTGCGCCCGCCCGGCGCGCCTTCCACTTCTTGTAGCCGACCGGCAGCAGCGACAGCAGCCCCAGGCCCACGATCGGGCCCAGGATCGCGGGCTGGAAGATGATCCCGAGACTGGGCGTGCCGCCCGCCGTCACCAGCGCGTCCAGCCCGTTGCCGACGGAGGCGTAGACCAGCGTCCCCGGAATGATCCCGGCGAACGTGCCGAGCACGTAGGTGCCGAGCCGCACGCCCACCAGCGCCGGCACGAGGTTGACCAGCCAGAACGGGAACACCGGGATCAGGCGCAGGAACAGGAGGTAGGAGAGCGCGTTCTCCTGGAAGCCCTGGCGCATGCGCTGGACCGCGCCGCCGGCACGCTGGCGCATCGCGTCGCCGAGCGCGGTGCGCGCGGCGAGAAACACCGCGATCGACCCCAGCGTCGCGCCGGTCACGGCGTAGCTGGTGCCGAGCCAGGTGCCGAACAGAAAGCCGCCCAGGATGGTCAGCACCGCCCCGCCCGGGATCGAGAAGGCGGCGACGGCCGCATACGTAGCGATGTAGATGAGCGCGGCCAGCACCGGCACATCGCGGACCTGCGCCATCAGCCAGTCGCGATGGTCGGCGAGCGCCTGGAAGCTCAGATAGCGGTCGAGGCCGAGGGCGAAGAACAGGCCGAGCCCGGCGAGCAGCAGCACGAGCGGCCAGAGCCGGCGCCACACCGGCCGGCGCCACAGCGGCCGGCGCGGAGGCATCCCGGCCGCCTGCTCGCCCGGCGCCGCGGCGCCCGGACGGGCTTCAGAGTCCCTGCTGGTCTTGCCGGTCATCGCCTTCGCCGCCTCCCGCGCGGTTGCGCCCACAGCGTCCAATCCAGCGGCCCAAGCGCGCGGCCGCCGGTCCCTCGCATATAGACGCGTCGCGCGCTGGGCAGCAATGACAACCGGGTCACATGGCCGTGAGACCCGGCCGTGGGCGCGGCGAGCCTGAGTAGCCCGCCGACCGGCGCGTCACGGGTGCACGGGCCGCCCGGAGCCGGCCGGGGCGACCCGCCGCACCCACACCGCGCCGGATGCCTGCCAGGCGTCGTTGACAGGGGACGGGGCGGCGCTTATACCCGCGACGCAACCGACATCGACAGCCTTTTAGACAGACGGAGACAGGGCCGTGAAACGCACTTTTCAGCCGAGCGTGCTGGTCCGCAAGCGCCGCCACGGGTTCCGCGCGCGCATGGCGACCAAGGGCGGCCGCCGGGTGATCAACGCCCGCCGCCGCAAGGGCCGCAAGCGTCTGAGCGCGTAAGCGCCGGCCGGAGATCCATGCCGGCCGGCCGCCAGACCCGGGTGGGGCGGCTGACCAAGCGCCCGGAATTCCTGCGAGTCGCGGCCGGTCGGCGGAAATGGGTCACGCCAGGCATGGTCGTCCAGGCCCGATCCCGAGACGAGGCGCCGCCGGCTTCGGCCGCTGCGGCGCTGAATGCGTCTGAGGGGGCGGCCGAGACCGACACCGAGGGGCCGCCGCGCGTCGGGATCACGGTCTCGCGCAAGGTCGGCAACTCGGTCAAACGCAACCGCGCCCGCCGGCGCCTGCGCGCGGCGGCCCGCGAGGCGCTGCCGGAGGTGGGCGCCCCGGGCATGGATTACGTGCTGATCGGCCGCGCCGGCACGCTGGACCGCGCCTATGCCGACCTGCTGGCCGACCTCCGGCAGGCGGTGAGCAAGCTGAACCGGCCGGGCAAGCCGAAAGGCCAGTCCCGGCCCCGACGGACCGGCGGCCCACGCACCAGGAGCCCCGGCGATCGCCGGTCGGGCAGCGACGGGAACCAAGCCGATGGCTAGCCAGCGCGCGCAGCGCCAGAGCCCGGATGGGACGGCGGACCGGGATCGGACGGTCGATGCCACCGCCCGGCACAGCCGTCGCGGCGGCTGGCCGGCGCGGCTGGCGCGCGGCGCTGTGATCGCGCTGATCCACGTCTACCAGGGCGTGGCCTCGGTGTTCCCCAAGGGCGCCTGCCGGTTCGAGCCGAGCTGCTCGGCCTACGGCCTGGAAGCGGTGCGGATGCACGGCGCGGCGGCCGGCGGCTGGCTGACCCTGAAGCGGATCCTGCGCTGCCGGCCGGGCGGCGGCTTCGGCGTCGATCCCGTCCCGCCGGCGCCCGTACGATCGGCGCCCGTCCCACCGGCGCCCGTGCCAGCGGCCGACGACGCAGAGCGCGGCTGCGGCCATCCGCGACACGACCATCCGGCCGGCCGGCGGCAGGCGCGCTAACCGCGCACGCCGAGAGCCGACCTGCCGGCGACCGACCCAACTGACCGCGCCCCCGCGCCCGCACGCGTCAAACGGCGAGCCGCGCACCGCGGGCCCTTCGCTCGAGGAACGGCGACCACGATGGAACAGCGCAACCTGATCCTGGCGATCGTCGCCTCGATCGCCATCCTGCTTGGCTTCGAGCTGCTGTATAACGCCCCGCAGCGCGAGCAGCAGGCCCAACAGGCCGCGCAACAGCAGGCGACCCAGCAGGCGCAGGCCGGCGGCGGCTCCGGCTCCGCCGCGCCGTCCCCAGAAGGCGGTGGCGGCAGCGTTCCGGGCGCCGCACCGGGCCAGGCCGGGGCGCTCGACCGCGGCGAGGTGCTGGACGACACCAAGCGGGTGGCGATCGACACCCCCTCGCTCACCGGTTCGATCAACGTGCAGGGCGGGCGGATCGACGACCTGACCCTGCGCAACTACCGCCAGGACGTCGATCAGGACAGCGCGCGCATCGACCTGCTGTCGCCGGAAGGCTCCAAAAGCTCCTACTACGCCGACTTCGGCTGGGCGAACGCCGCGCAGGCCGGTCGCTCGCTGCCCGACGCCAGCAGCACCTGGCAGGTCGCAAGCGGCGGCCCGTTGACCCCGGATAACCCGGTCACGCTGACCTGGTCGAACGGCGAGGGTCTGACCTTCAAGCGGACCTTCGCGGTCGACGAGGACTTCATGTTCACCGTCGAGCAGACGGTGGTGAACGAGACCGGCGAGCCGGTCAGCCTGGCGCCCTACGGCCTGATCAACCGGCGCGGCACGCCGGACACGCTCGGCTACTACATCCTGCACGAGGGCCCGATCGGCGTGTTCAACGGCACGCTGGAAGAGGTCGATTACGACAACGTGCAGGACGACGGGCCGCTCGCCTACCAGACCACCGGCGGCTGGATCGGCATCACCGACAAGTACTGGCTGGTCTCGCTGGTCCCGGACCAGGACAAGCAGGTCAACGCCCGCTTCATCCACAACCAGTCGCAGGCCGGCGTCGCCAAGTATCAGGCCGACGTGCTGTACGACAGCCTGCAGGTGCAGCCGGGCGGCAGCGCGACCACCACGCAGCGCCTGTTCGCGGGCGCCAAGGAAGTCTCGCTGCTCGACGACTACAGCGAGCAGTACGGCATCCCGCACTTCGACAAGGCGGTCGACTTCGGCTGGTTCTACTTCCTGACCAAGCCGATCTTCCAGGCGCTCGACTTCTTCGCCGACGTCACCGGCAACTTCGGCGTCGCCATCCTGATCCTGGTGGTGATCCTGAAGATCCTGCTGTTTCCGCTCGCCAACAAGTCTTACCGCTCGATGGCCAAGATGCGGAACCTGCAGCCGGAGATGGTCAAGCTGCGCGAGCGCTTCGGCGACGACAAGCAGCGCCTGAACCAGGAGATGATGGCGCTCTACAAGCGCGAGGGCGCGAACCCGGCCTCCGGCTGCCTGCCGATCCTGCTGCAGATCCCGATCTTCTTCGCGCTCTACAAGGTGCTGTTCGTCACCATCGAGATGCGCCACGCGCCGTTCGTCGGCTACCTGCAGGACCTGTCGGCCAAGGATCCGACCTCGATCCTGAACGCCTTCGGCGTGCTGCCCTGGGGCGTGCCGGAGCTGGGGCCGCTCAACATCCTGAACATCGGGTTCCTGCCGCTGATCATGGGCATCTCCATGTACGGCCAGCAGATGCTGAACCCGCAGCCGGCGGACCCGATGCAGCAGCGCATCTTCCAGCTGCTGCCGGTGGTGTTCACCTTCATCCTGTCGCAGTTCCCCGCCGGCCTGGTGCTGTACTGGACGTCCAACAACATCTTCACGATCGCCCAGCAGTACATCATCATGAAGCGCGCCGGCATGCAGATCGGCGGCAAGCAGCCCTCGCCCGCCGGGTCGACCGACAGCTCGCCCAAGGCAGGCGGGAATGGTTCCGGCGGTAACGGGTCCGGCGGCAAGAAGGGCGGCAAGCAGTCCGGCGACCAGACGGGCGATCAGGCGCCCGCCGGCGCGCAGGCCGCGGCCGCGCACGACGGTCCGACGCTGGAGGGTGAGGCGACCGACGTCACCGCCCAGGCGAACGGCGACGGCGACGGCAGCGCGGGCGACGGCAGCGCGGGCGACGGCAGCGCGGGCGATGGCGCGCAGCAGCAGGCGGGCGCCAAGCAGTCCGCCGGCAGCGCTCAGCAGGCCTCCGCGGGCGGCGGCTCCGGCGGCGGCAAGGCCGGGTCCGGCAAGTCGTCCGGCGGCCAGCGCAGCCGTTCCGGCCAGCAGCGCAGCGGCTCCAGTAACCCGGCGGCCAAGCGCAAGGGCGGCGGCCAGTCCAAGGGCAAGAAGGGCGGCGGCAACCGGCGCTGACCGGTCGGCCGGCCGCCTGCCCGGCCGCCGTCCCCGTCGAACCGTCCGCCGGCCGCCGCCGAGCGGCGCCACGCAAGGCGTGTTTCTTAAGATGACCCGATCGCATCCCGGCGAAGACGCGCCGCCCAAGGACGCCCCCGGGGACGCCCCAGAGGACGCTGGCGACGACGACCTGCCGCTGCCGCACGCGCCGGCGGAGAGCGAGCCCGAGCTGCCCGACCGGGAGCAGGGGCGCTGGCTGTTCGCGCAACAGTGCGGCTTCGTCGCCGGCGTGCAGTCGATGGCCCAATTGCCGGAGTTCGCGCTGCCGGAGGTCGCCTTCGCCGGCCGGTCGAACGTCGGCAAATCCTCGCTGGTGAACGCGCTCACCGGGCAGAACACGCTGGCGCGCACCTCCAACACCCCCGGGCGCACCCGTCAGCTGAACTTCTTCGACCTCGGCGCCCGGCTGCTGTTGGTCGACCTGCCGGGCTACGGCTACGCCAAGGCGCCGAAAAGTGAGATCAAGCGCTGGACCGAGCTGACCCAGGACTACCTGCGCGGCCGGCCGACCCTGCGCCGGGTCTGCCTGTTGATCGACGCGCGCCGGGGCGTGCGCGATACCGACCAGGAGGTGATGGGCGCGCTCGACACCGCCGCGGTGTCCTATCAGCTGGTGCTGACCAAGGCGGACAAGGTGAAGCAGCCGGAGCTGGCGCGGGTGATCGACGCCACGCAGAAGCTGCGGCCCAAGCACGTCGCGCTGCACCCGCGGATCGCCACCACCAGCGCCCAGAAGGATACCGGGATCGCGGAGTTGCGCGCGGAGCTCGCCGCGCTGGCCAGCGAGACGCCGTACTAGGGCAAGATGCTGAAACGTGGAATCTCGTTTCAGCTGAATCTTGCCCGCTCTTCAACAAGTTAGAGCAAAATTCACGATGAAAGCCGGATCGGTTTTCATCGATTTTGCTCTAAGGAGCCTAGAGTGATGACCCAGCAGCCCCGAAACTTCGGCGAAACCAAGCACTGGCTGCGCACCGCCCGGACGATCACCGAGGCGCTGCCCTACATGCGCCGTTATGCGGGCCGGACGATCGTCATCAAGTACGGCGGCCACGCCATGGGCGATTCGCACCTGGCCGACCTGTTCGCCCGCGACATCGCGCTGATGAAGCAGGTCGGCATCAACCCCGTGATCGTCCACGGCGGCGGGCCGCAGATCGGGCGCATGCTGGAGAAGCTGCAGGTGCAGTCGCAGTTCGTCGACGGCCTGCGGGTGACCGACCAGGAAACCGTCGAAGTCGTCGAGATGGTGCTTTCCGGCACCATCAACAAGCAGATCGTAAGCTCGATCAACGCCGTCGGCGGCACCGCGATCGGCCTGTCGGGCAAGGACGGCGGGCTGATCCAGGCGCGTAAAGTTCGCCGGACCAAGCGCGACCCGGACAGCAACATCGAGCAGCTGGTCGACCTCGGCTTCGTCGGCGAGCCGGCGCAGGTCAACCCGCACATCCTCGCCTCGCTGGAGCAGTCGGGCATGATCCCGGTGATCGCGCCGATCGGCTGGGGGCCCAACGGCGAGACCTTCAACATCAACGCCGACACCGCCGCCGGCGCGGTCGCGGGCGCGCTCGGCGCCTCGCGGCTGTTGATGCTGACCGACGTGATCGGCGTGCTCGACGGCGATCAGCAGCTGATCCCGGACCTGACGGTGGAGCAGACCCGCGAGCTGATCGACGGCGGCACGATCGCCGGCGGCATGATCCCCAAGGTCGAGACCTGCCTGAAGGCGGTCGAGGAAGGCGTCGACGCCGCCGTCATCCTGGACGGCCGGGTGCCGCACGCCCTGCTGCTGGAGACCTTCACCGACCGCGGCGTGGGCACGCTGATAAGAAAGCGGTAGGCGGGCGCGTTTGGTGGCCGTCAGGCATCCTTCGACACGGCTGGCTGCGCCAGCCTGCTCCGGATGACGTTCTCTATTTTTCGAACAAAAACAAGCGCTCGTAGACGACATGTCCGTTTCAGGAGGCGGGGTGGCCCGCCTCCTTATGTGCGAAAACGTGGGTTGCACCGGGGCGGTGCCGAGCCACACGCACAGAGGAGACGGACCATGGACGAGTATAACGCCTACGTCGGGCTTGACATGCGCAAGAAGACGATCGCGGTTGCGATTGCCGAGTTCGGCCGCGGCGGCGAGGTGCGCAGTTACGGCACGATCGAGAACAACTCGCATCGGCTGTGCCAGCTGGCCAAGCGCCTGGAGCAGCAGCACGGCCGGGTGCACTTCGTCTACGAGGCCGGGCCGACGGGCTACGTGGCGCAGCGCACGCTGGCGGCGGCGGGCTACGACTGCGCCATCGCGGCCCCGTCGCAGGTGCCGCGCAAGTCGGGGGACCGGGTCAAGACCGACCGGCGCGACGCCGTGCAGCTGGCCCGGCTCGACCGGGCGGGCGAGCTGACGGCGATCTGGGTGCCCGATTGCCAGCACGAGGCGATCCGCGAGCTGACCCGCGGCTACGAGGAGGCCGTGCAAGACCTGCGCCGGGCGCGCCAGCGGGTCACCTCGTTCCTGTTGCGCCAGGGGCTGCGCTATCCGGGCAAGACCAACTGGACGCGCACGCACCGGCGCTGGCTGGCCGAGCTGTCGTTCGCCGAGCCGGCCAACCGGGTCGCCCTGGACAGCCGGCTGCAGGCGGTCGACCAGGCGCTGGCGCGCCGCGAGCAGATGGCCCAGCAAGTCGCCGCGGCGGTGCCGGGCTGGCGGCTCGCCCCGGTGGTCGAGGCCCTGCGCGGCCTGCGCGGATTGGATCTGGTCGCCGCCGCCGGGCTGGCCGCGGAGATCGGCGACGTCCGACGGTTCGCCCATCCCGCCCAGCTGATGGCCTATTTCGGGCTGGTCTCCAGCGAGCACTCCAGCGGCGAGCGCCGCCGGCCGGGGTCGATCACCAAGACCGGCAGTCCGCGGGCGCGTAAACTGTTGACCGAGGCTGCCTGGTGCTACCGCCACCCGCCGCGGCAGTCGACCCGCCAGCGCGCCAAGCAGGCGCCGCTCAGCCCGGCGGTGCGCGAGCGCTGCTGGGCCGCGCAGATCCGCCTCCACGCCCGCTACCGCGCGCTGCGCCGGGCTGGCAAGCTGCCGCAGGTGGCGGTGATCGCGGTGGCCCGGGAACTCGCCGGGTTCGTCTGGGCGGTCGCCCAGGACACCCAGCCGGCCTGAGCCGGCACGGCGTCCACGGCACAGCAAGGAGATCCGCAACAGCAAGGAAACCCCTGGACGCGCCGGCACGACACCGCCGGCCAGCGCATCGCTCCGGGCCAGCGGCGCCGGGGCGCGGACCAACACCGGTTCAGATCCCCGCACCCACCCTGACAGGCCGTTATCTACGTTCGTAGACTGGGGCAACGACCGGTGACGCCTCGTCATTCTGTGGTCCCGACCCACGCATCAGAGGCTGTCAACGCCCGCACACCCCCGCGCCTCGGCACCGCTGGCCCGGAGCTTACACACGCCAACCCGCTCGGCCCCGCCGTGCGGCCACGCTCTCGCACGCCTATACCTTGACAAACGGACATGAGAGGGTGGGTTCGCGAAGCAACCCACCATTGCGGCGTGCCCATCCCGCACGCCGCGATGGTGGATTGCCGCGTTCGCGGCGAATCCACCCTACAATGCCCGGTTTTCCCAGCGTTTATGTGGCGGGTTCGCGCAGCGACCCGCCGAACGCTCAACCGCCCTCGAAGCCCTGCAGCACGCCGACCGCGTTGTGGCCGATCTCCTCGACGGCGTAACCGCCTTCCATGACGAACACGGTGGGCAGCGCGAGCTTGGCCAGGCGCGCGCCGATCGGCGGGAAGTCGGGGGTGTCGAGGGCGAAGCGGGAGATCGGGTCGCCCTTGTAGGTGTCGACGCCGAGCGAGACGACGAGCGCGTCCGGGACCATAATCCGCGATCCGGCGGCACAGCTGCTCCAGCGCGGCCATCCAGGCGTCCGCCGTGGTGCCCCAGGGCAGCGGGGCGTTGACGGTGTAGCCTTCGCCCGCACCGACGCCGGTCTCGTCGGCGTGGCCCAGAAAGTAGGGGAACTCCTGCTTCGGGTCGGCGTGCAGGGAGCAGAACAGGACGTCCGAGCGGTCGTCGAAGATCGCCTGCGTGCCGTTGCCGTGGTGGTAGTCGACGTCCAGCACCGCCACCCGCACGGCGCCGCGGTCCAGCAGCCGCTGCGCGGCGAGCGCGGCGTTGTTCAGAAAGCAGTAGCCGCCCAGCTGGTCGGCGGTCGCGTGATGCCCGGGCGGCCGGCCGAGCGCGAACGCGCTGCCCGCGCGATCGGCGACCAACTCCGCCGCGGTCAGCGCGACGTTCGCGCTGGCGGTCGCGGCGCGCCAGGTGCCGGGGGTGATCGGCGTGCCGGCGTCGAGCGCGTAGTACGACACCTTGCCGTCGATGTGCGCGGGACAGATCGGGCGCAGGTTGCGCACCGGCCAGATCAGCGGCAGGCAGTCGGTGTCGCCGCCCCGCTCGGCCGCCCACTCGGCCCAGGCGGTTTCCAGGAAGGCCAGGTAGTCCGGCCGGTGGATGCGCGCCAGCGCCTCGACCCCGAAGTCGCACGGCGGCAAGACCTCGCCCAGGCCGACCTCCTGCGCGCGCTTGAGCACCATTTCCGCGCGCGCCGGCGTCTCCACCACCGGCATCAGCCGGCCGTCGGTCAGTTCGCCGCGGCCGTGCTGGTGCACATGATCCTGCGAATAGACGATCCGCACGGGCGGGCTACTCCGGGACGTGGCCGGTCGCGTTCACCCGGCTTTCGATCGCGTCCCAGACCTGCCCTTCCAGACTGACGCCGTCCAGCCGGTCGATCTCCTGGATGCCGGTGGGCGAGGTCACGTTGATCTCGGTCAGGTAGTCGCCGATCATGTCGATGCCGACGAAGATCTGCCCGCGCTCGCGCAGCGCCGGGCCGATCGCGCGGCAGACCTGGCGGTCGCGCTCGCTCAGCTCGGCGCGCTCGGCGCGGCCGCCGACGTGCAGGTTGGCGCGCGCGTCGCCCGGCGGCGGCACGCGGTTGACCGCGCCCACCGGCTCGCCGTCGATCAGGATGATCCGCTTGTCGCCCTGGCGGATCGCCGGCAGGTAGGTCTGCACCATGATCGGCTCGCGGTAGAGCCGGGTGAACATCTCCAACAGCGCGTTCAGGTTCTCGTCCTGCTCGGTGACCCGGAAGATGTCCGCCCCGCCGTTGCCGAACAGCGGCTTCAGGATGATGTCCTTGTGCTCCCGGCGGAACGCGCGGATCTGCTCGCGGTCGCTGGAGATCAGGGTCGGCGGCATGAACTCGGCGAAGTGGGTGACGTAGAGCTTTTCGGGCGCGTTGCGGACGTGCGCCGGGTCGTTCACCACCAGGGTGCGCGGATGCACCTTCTCCAACAGGTGCGTCGCGGTGATGTAGGCCATGTCGAACGGCGGGTCCTGGCGCATCATCACCACGTCCAGCGCCGCCAGGTCGATCGTCTCCCAGTCGCCCAGCTGGTAGTGCCGGCCGTACTCCCGTTGGAGCTGCATCGGCCGGCCGCGCGCGTAGACCCGGCCGTCGCGCAGGGTCAGCGCCTCGGGCGCGTAGTGGTACAGGCCGTGGCCGCGCTGCTGGGCTTCGAGCGCGAGCGCGAACGAGCTGTCCGCGTCGATGTCGATGCCGGCCAGGTCGTCCATCTGGAAGGCGACGGCGAGCGACGACGGCCGGTCCAGGCCCGGCGACAACGGCGCCTCGGTACGCGCGCTCTCGCGCCGCCCGGGGGTGCTGCTGGTGGTTTGCTGGGCCTGCTTGGGATGCTCGGCCATGGCGGGCGTCCTAACCGCTGGAGGGAGGGGTGCCAATGCTGGCCCTAACTAATGCCGCAGCCGCCCGAATGGCAACGGGGGGCGATCCGACGGGGCTTCGATCGCCGTCAAGTTAGGGGTCACCACAAAGGACACAAAGGAGGTGTTTCACCACAGAGGTCACGGAGGGCACAGAGAGAGATTTAGGGTGAGGGCGCGCCCAGGTTGATTTGCTAAGCCGGGTAAGTTCAAAAGCGCGCTTCGCGCGCAATCGTCCTTCTCAGTGGCTTCCGTGCCCTCTGTGGTGAAAATCCCTTGGTGCCCTTCGTGCCCTTTGTGGTGAAACCAACGCTGCCTAGTTGATCCGCCCGCGCAGCTGCTTGAGCAGGTGGGCGACGTCGCGCTGGCTGTTCGGGTCGATCGAGAGCTGCATCACCTGTTCCAGCGCCAGCACGGCCGCGCGCAGGTTGCCCAGGTGCGCGTGCAGCAGGCCCGCCTCGTGCCACAGGCTGGGCTCGGCCGGCGCGATCATCAGCATCGCTTCCAGCGTCTGGACGGCGAGGTCGCGGTGCTCGTCGTGCAGCAGCCGGACCTTGCGGTTGTTCTGCAGGCGCAGCAGCATCGCCCGGTTGCCGAGCGGGGCGTAGTGCTCCGCCGACAGTTCCGCATCCGCGCCCTCGATCGCCTTCAAAAGCTGGCGCAGGTCGTGCGCGCCCAAGGGGCGCAGGCCGTCGAACGGGTCCAGCACCGCGCGCTCCTGGCCCAGGCTCATCGAGATCAGGAAGTGGCCCGGGAAGTTCAGGCCGTCGATCTGCCAGCCCTGCGCCCGGCCGGCGTGGATGAACAGGATCGCGAGCGCGACCGGCAGCCCTTTGCGACGGTCGATCACCCGCAGCAGGTTGGCGTTCTGCAGGTCGTTGTAGGTCTCGCGGTCGCCCTGGTAGCCGTAGCGCTCGACCAGCACCTCGGCGAGCGCGCGGGCGCGCGCCGCCAGATCGTCGGTGCCGGCCGCTTCGGCGGCTTCGGCGACGTCGCGGGTCAACAGGCTGAGGTGATGGCGGTAGCGGTTCAGGCGGGCATCCGGCACGTCGAGCACGCCCAGCGCGAGCGCGGTCTCCGCCAGATCGACGTCCCGGTCCGGCCGGCCGCCCGCCCGACGCAGGATGCCTTGCGCTTCCGCCACGTCACTCATGGGTTGGGGTCGCTCATGCCCTGGGATCACTCACGCGTTGGCATCGCTCATGCGTCCAGTTCGGTCTCGCTCACGGGTTCGGTGGACGACGGCGGGTTGCCGCCGTCCGACCCGGAAGAGCTTGGGGCGGCGTCGCCGCCGGTCGAGGGCGCCTGGCCGTCGCCGGTCGCGCCGTCGCCGGTCGCGCCCGGGCCCGTCTCCTGCAGGCTGGGCTCGCGCGGCTCCGTCTTGACCTGCACGTAGCTCACCACCTTGCGCACGTTGGCGAGCCCGCGGGCGTGGTTGAGCACCCGCTCGAGCTCCTGGTCGCTCTGCGCGATGCCGATCAGGTAGACGACGCCGCGGACCGTCTGGATCGAGTAGTTGATCGAGCTGACTTCGGCGTCCAGCAGCAGGTCGGCCTTCAGCTGGGTGGAGATCCAGGTGTCCTGGGAATAGTCCCCGAACGAGCCGTCGCCGATCTGCACCTCGTTGATCACCTCCTTGACGCCGTCGGCCTGCCAGGCGAGTTCGATCGCCTTGGCGCGCATCTCCTCGGACGGCATCACGCCGGTGACCAGGACACGGCCGTTCTGCACCTGCAGGCCGGCCTTGCGGTAGAGGATCTCGTCCTCCTTCAGCCACAGATCGTTGATCTGGATGCGGATGCGGCTGTCCTCGATCGCGCCGCCCAGGCCGCGCTCCTGGAAGCTGGCCACGCCGACCGTCGCCCCGGCGCCGACGGCCATCCCGGCGGGCGAACAGGCGGCTAGGCCCAGCGGGGCGGCGAGGCACAGCACGGCGGCGAGCTTCAGGCGCAAGCGCGGGCGGGCGCGGGCGATGGCACGGGTCATGGCGGTCGGGTCTCCGCGGGATTCGAGGGCTGTCATGGATACGGTGTACCCGTGCCGGTCGCGTCGCGCCAAGCGGCGAAGCTGTGAAGGCCAGCGGTCGCCGCCGGCGGCGGCCGTCATCGCCGGATCACAACCGCAAGCGGTCGCCCCCGCCCTCCTCGTGCCGCCAGGCGTCGACCACGTGATGCGGCCAGCGCCCCGGGGCGAGCAGCAGCGCGTCGAACCGTACGTCCAGCCCGGCCAGGTCCGGCCGGCGTGCCAGGAACGCCTCCCCGGCGCGCGCGATCCGCTGGCGCTGGCGCGGGCTGATCGCGGTCGCGGCCTGATCGCGGGTGGCGCGGGTCTTGACCTCGATCAGGACCAGCACCCGTCCGCGCCGCGCGATCAGGTCGACCTCGCCGACCGGCGTGCGCAGGTCGCGCGCCAGGATCCGGTAGCCCTTCAGGCGCAGCAGCCAGGCCGCCGCCGCTTCCGCGCCCCGGCCGCGCCGTTCGGCGGCCCGGCGCGAGTCGGCCGCGCGGCTCACCGGTCGCCTCCGGTTGCGCCGTCCCGCTTCAGCTGCAGGGCGCGGTCGTAGACCTGCTTCTTCTTCCAGCCGGTTTCGGCCGCCACCTCGGCCGCGGCGTCGCGCACGCTTTGCGTCCGCAGGGCTTCGGTAAGCCGGGCATCGACCGCCGCGGCGTCGGCGAGGCCGGCATCCTCGGCCGGCGGGCCGACGACCACGACGATCTCGCCCTTGGGCGCTTCGCGGAAACGCGCCGCCAACTCAGGCAGCGAAGCGCGCACCAGTTCCTCGAAGCGCTTGGTCAGCTCGCGGCCCACGGCCGCGTCGCGCGCGCCCAGCAGCTCGGCCATGTCGGCCAGGCTGCGGTTCAGGCGCTGCGGCGATTCGTAGAACACCAGGCTGGCCCTGAGGCCGCTCAGCTCGGCCAGCACCGACCGGCGCTGGCCCTGCTTCGACGGCAGGAAGCCCTGGAAGAAGAAGCGGTCGGTCGGCAGGCCGGCGATCGCCAGCGCCGCCAGCGCCGCGCTCGCGCCCGGTAGCGCGCGCACCGGGAAGCCCGCGTCCTGGACGTCGCGCACCAGCTTGTAGCCCGGGTCGGAGACCAGCGGGGTGCCCGCGTCCGACACCAGCGCCAGCGCCTGCCCTTCGGCGAGGCGGCGCAGCACCTCCGGCCGGCGCTGCTCGGCGTTGTGCTCGTGATAGGAGACCAGCGGCGGGCGCAGGCCGTAGGCGTCCATCAGCCGCCGGGTGACGCGGGTGTCCTCGCACAAGACGGCGTCGACCCGGCCCAGATGGTCGGCCGCGCGATGGGTCAGGTCGCCCAGGTTGCCGATCGGCGTGGCGACCACGTACAGCCCGCCCGGCAGCCGGCCGCCGTCGCCCGGCCGGCCCAGCGGGCCCGGACCCGGGCGCTGCGCGCTGCCGGCCGGCGCCGTGCTGTCCGGTTGCGAGCCTTCGGCCCCCCGGCTAGGCTCCGCCGGACGCCGCCGGGCCCGCTGGGCGCGGCGGCGCCGACGCGCCCGAACGACCCTGTGGAGCAGCCAACCGTGCTTGACGCGACATGCCGTGACGACGGGCCTTTTCGGATGCTGCGTGGCGTCCTGAGCGCAGCGGGCATGGCCGCGCTGCTGCTGCTGGGCGCCTGCGCCCAGCAGGGGCAAGAGGGTGCACCGCCCGGCGAGGCGCCGCAAGACACGGACGCCCCGGCCGAGCAGCCGGCGGCGCCGCAGGTGAGCGCGGAGGAGATCCTGGAGGACGCGCTCGCCGCGCCGGAAGACCTGCAGCTCAGCCCGCCCGAGGCGGCGGGCCTGCCCGCCCACCGCGTCGGCCTGCTGCTGCCGCTGTCCGGTTCGCGCGCGGAGCTTGGGCAGGCGATGCTGCGCGCCGCCGAGATGGCCCTGTTCGACGTCGCCGACGCGCGGTTCGCGCTGGTGGTCCGCGATACCAAGGGCACGCCCGAGGGCGCGCGCCGGGCCGCGCAGGACGCGATCGCCGCGGGCGCGAACCTGCTGCTGGGGCCGGTCTTCTCGAGCTCCGTCGACGCGGTCGCGCCGGTGGCCGAAGGCGGCCGGGTCCCGGTGGTGGCGTTTTCCAACGACCGTCAGGTGGCCCGCCCGGGCGTCTGGGTCACCGGGCTGCTGCCGGGCGAACAGGTCGACCGGATCGTGGGTTACGCCGCGGCGCAGGGCAACCAGAGCTTCGCCGTGCTGGCGCCGAACAACGGCTATGGCGAGCTGATCGTGCAGGCGATGCGGGACGCCGCCGAAAAGCACGACGTCGAGCTGGCCGACAGCCGTCTGTTCGATCCCGATGCCCGCGACATCTCCGAGCCGGTGAAGGCGCTCGCCGCCTACAACCGCCGGCAACAGGAGCTCAAGCGGCGGATCGCGGAACTGAACAACCAGAGCGGGTCACAGGCGCAGCGGGAACTGCGGCGGCTGCGCAACCAGGACGCGCTCGGCAAGGCGCCGTTCGACGCGGTGCTGCTGCCGGTCGGCGGCAGCCAGCTGCGCCAGTTGGCGCCCACGCTGCCGTATTACGACATCGACCCGGACGAGGTGCAGTTCCTGGGTACCGCGCAGTGGGCGGGCATGGACCTGTCCAGCGATCCGACCCTGCAGGGCGCGTTGTACCCGGCCCCGCCGCCGGAGAGCCTGTCGCGCTTCCAAGCGCGCTACCGCGACATCCATGGCAGCACGCCGCCGGACATCGCCGGGCTCGCCTACGACGCGACGGCGCTCGCCGGCCTGATGGCGAAGCGGGCCGTACGGCAAGGCACACCGCCGTTCCAAGTGTTCACCGAGGATACCCTGAGCCAGCGCAACGGCTTTGCCGGGGTCAACGGGCTGTTCCGCCTGAACCCGGACGGGCTGGTCGAACGCGGCTATGCCGTGATGCGGGTAACCCCTGAGGGGCATCAGGTGGCCGACCCGGCCCCGTCCAGCTTCGCCGGCCCGACCAACTGACCCGCGCGCCGGGGCAGCATTGCGCCGGGCGGCATAATCAGAGGCACAAAAAAAGGACCGTCGGCCGGGTCGCGGCCGCGGTCCTTTTGTTTTTTGAGTTGACGTGAGCCTACCCTGCCAACTTGCCCTGTCCCGAAAGACGGTACGGGGGGCTAGCTATGCAGTCAAGTCGCAGCTGTTCGGATCAAACGACGTAGCCCTCACCGGTCGGTCACGCGAACCGGCTCGCGCGCGCCGTGGAGACGAAAAATCCGCCGGTGCGTCGAAGCGCACCGGCGGCAAGGACAGGGAGGCTACACTCAAGGCGCGCGCCACCGGTCCGCAGCGGGGAGGGGATGCCGATGGACCGGCGGCTTCGGGGTTGAGGGGAGGGAGGAAACCCCGCGCGCACTTTCGGTAGTAAACTACGCCCGCCTAACCAATGGTTAACAGCACGAAGAAAAATGCGCAGGCGTTAACGAATCCCGCCGCCGGTCCGCGCGCCGAGCACCTCGTGGCCGGGGTGGACGGCTGCCGGGCCGGCTGGCTCGCGGTCCGGTTGGAGCCCGGCAACGGTGCGCCGACCAGTGCGATCTACCCCGACTGGCCGGCGCTCACGCGGGGGCTGGCGGACGCCGCGCGGATCTGCGTCGACATGCCGATCGGCCTGGTCGATCGGGGCGCGCGGCCGTGCGACCGGGCGGCGCGGGCGCTGCTGCCGCGGGCGCGCAAGTCGAGCGTGTTCGCCCCGCCGCGCCGCTACATGCTGGGGCTTACCTACCACGCCGTCCGCGCGGCGGCCCAAGCGCGCGGCGACGCCGGCCTGTCGATCCAGGCCTACAACATCATGCCCAAGATCGCCGAGCTGGACGCCGCGTTGCGCCCGACCGACCAGGACCGGGTGCTGGAGACCCACCCGGAACTGGCGTTCCATCGCCTGAACGCCGGCGCCGCCCTGCCGCGCAAGGCGGACCCAGCCGGGCAAACCGCCCGGCGGGACCTTGTAACGGCGGCGGGCCTTACCGGCATCGACCGGCTGCTGGCCGCGCATCCGCGCGCGCAGGCGAAGGCGGACGACGTGCTGGACGCCGCCGTCTGCGCGCTGGTCGCCCGCGACAGCCTGCTGGGGCGCGCCCAGCGCGTGCCGGCCGACCCGCCCGAACGCGACGCCCGCGGCCTGCGCATGGAGATCTGGTACTAGCTGGGCGCCCGTCTTCCACCAGGGGACTTTCGCCCAGGCGCTCACGTACCCGTCAGCGATGCTTCGAGACGTAGCCCTGGCGGGCCGCTCCTCAGCATGAGGCTAAGTTATCCCTCTGAAAAACCTATACTTCATCCTGAGGAGCCCGGCGCAGCCGGGCATCTCGAAGGATCCATGACGGGTATTCCAGCAGCCGTGCAAAAGTCTCCCGCCGAGGAGAAGGAACCGCCGGACTCGGCCGTTCAACCGGCTGACCAGCCATCGGCAGGGCGGGTGCGCCCGGCCCGTCAACCGGCTGAACAGCCATCGGCACGCCGAGGACGGCCTACTGCGCGGTCCAGCCGCCGTCGATCTTGAGCTCGGCGCCGGTGATCGTGCGCGCCTCTTCCTGGCACAGGAAGACGCAGTAGGCGCCGATCTGTTCGGGGGTGACGAACTCGAGCGCCGGCTGCTTTTCCGCCAGCAGGTCGTGCTCGGCCTGCTGAACCGAGCAGTTCTGCTCCTCAGCCTTCTTCTCGATCTGCTGCTGGACCAGCGGGGTCTTCACCCAGCCGGGGCAGATCGCGTTGCAGGTGATCCCGCTCTCGGTCGTGTCGAGCGCGGTCACCTTGGTGAGCCCGACCACGCCGTGCTTGGCGGCGACGTAGGCGGCCTTGCCCTTGGAGGCGACCAGGCCGTGCGCGCTCGCGATGTTGATGATCCGGCCCCAGCCCTTTTCGCGCATCTTCGGCAGGGCGGCGTGGATGGTGTGGAAGCAGTGGTTGAGGTTGATCTGCACCACCTGTTCGAACTTCTGCGGGTCGAACTGGTCGATCGGGGCGACGTGCTGGATGCCGGCGTTGTTGACCAGCACGTCGACGCTGCCGAACTGGGCGATCGCCTGCTCGATCATCTGCTGGATCTGGTCCGGCTTGGACATGTCGGCGTCGGAGTAGGTCACGGTGACGCCGTTCTTTTCCGCCATGTCCTGGCGGATGCGCTCGATCTCGTCGGCGTCGCCGAAGCCGTTGAGCACGACGTTGGCGCCCTTCGCGGCCAGCGTGTGGGCGATGCCGAGCCCGATCCCGCTGGTCGAGCCGGTGACCAGCGCCGTCTTGCCTTGCAGCATGGAAGTCTCTCCTTGAATCGCCGTGTCCGGGGATCCGCGTGTCCCGGGATCAGCGTGTCTGGGGATCAACGTGTCCGGGCCGTTGCGGAGGCGCGCCAGCTGTGGCCCGCAGCCGGTTCTTCGCCCGGTGATAGCCGCTGCCGCCCGGCTCGGCAATCGAGCGCGTCGACGCGTGGGCCCCGCCCGACAAGGCTTGGCGCGGCGCGCCCCGCGGGCCAGGATCGGGCGCATGAGCGACGATCAGATCCTGGCCTGGGCGATCCTGTTGTTCGGATTCGTGCTGCCGCTGGCGCACGTCGCGGCCTCGCGCCTGAGCGGCCCCTGGACCCCGCCGCCCGGCAGCAAGTGCCCGTTCGGCCCGCGCGTCGGCTGGCTGGTGATCGTGCTGATCCTGGGCCCGCTCGGCTGGCTGCTCTACCTGCGCCGGCGCGGCGGGTAGGGCGTTCACCACCAAGACACCAAGACACGAAGGGTAAGCTAAGACGGACCACAGAGACACAGAGACACAGAGATGGATTTTTCGCGCGCGAAGCGCGCTATCCCACTCTCGATAGCCGCGGCCAACAGGCTGACCGCGTTGCGGCGCGTCAGATAACAGGTAATGGCTCTCTCTGTGTCTCTGTGTCTCTGTGGTCCATCTTTGCTTGCTACCTCTCCCTTTGTGTCTTCGTGTCTTGGTGGTGAAAAACCCTACTTGGACTGCTTGAGCGCCTGGCGGGCGAGGGCGTCGGCGCGTTCGTTTTCCGGGTGGCCGGCGTGGCCCTTGGTCCAGGCCCATTCGACCTTGTGGGTCTTGAGCGCGGCTTCCAGGCGCTGCCACAGGTCCTTGTTCTTGACCGGCTTGTTGTCGGCCGTCTTCCAGCCCTTGCGCCGCCAGGCGTGGATCCACTGGGTGATGCCCTGGCGCAGGTAGTTGCTGTCGGTGACGATCTTGACCCGGCGGTTCTCGCCCTTGATCGCCTCCAGCACCTGGATCGCGGCCATCAGCTCCATGCGGTTGTTGGTGGTCTCGGGTTCGCCGCCGGACAGCTCCTTCTCGTGCCCCCGCCAGCGCAGGACCGCCCCCCAGCCGCCCGGCCCCGGGTTGCCGGAGCAGGCGCCGTCAGTGAACGCCTCGATCAGGTCGCTGGTGGTGCCGCTGGCGTCCTGGGTCGTCATGTTCGTCCTTTTTGGTTTGGAACGCTCAGGTGTCCCCTCGCCTCCACTGGGAGAGACTTTTGCACACTCGCCAGGGAGCCGTATGGGATCCTTCGACACGGACGCCTTCGGCGTCCTACTCAGGATGAAGGTTGAGGTCTGTCAGAAACTTAAATTTCGCTTCATGGTGAGTAGCCAGCCGGAGGCTGGCGTGTCGAAGCACGCCACACGGCTGCTACTGCCCCTTGCAAAGGTCTCTCCACTGGGAGGCGAGGGGACGCGCCGATACGGCTTGCCACCACGCGGCCAAAGGCACGCGGGGTCACGTCAGGCCATACGCCCCCGGGCCGCGGGCCTGGCGGTGGAAGCGCAGTTTGCGCAGGTATTCGCGCGGGTCCTTGGGCGCGACGTAGGCACCCTCCGGGTGGTTCAGCCAGTCGAACAGGCGGGTCAGCAGGAAGCGCATCGCCGCCCCGCGGGCGAGCGTGGGGATCGCCTGCAGCTCCGCTTGCGAGAAGCGGCGCACCTCCTGGTAGGACTGCAGGAGCGCGCGCGCCTTGGTGGCGTTGAACTCGTTGCTGGGCTCGAAGCACCAGGCGTTCAGGCAGACCGCGAGGTCGTAGGCCAGCTGGTCGTTGCAGGCGAAGTAGAAGTCGATGAAGCCGGACACCTCGCCCTTGTGGAAGAACACGTTGTCCGGGAACAGGTCGGCGTGGATCACGCCTTCCGGCAGATCGCGCGGCCAGGCCTGCTCGAGCACGTCGAGCTCGGTGTTCAGCTCCGCGCCAAGCCCCGGCTCGACCTCGTCCGCGCGCGCGCCGCAGGCCTCCAAGAGCGGGCGCCAGCCGTCGACGCTGAGGTCGTTCGGCCGGTGCAGCGCGAAGTCGCGCCCGGCTTCGTGCATCTGCGCGATCGCGCGGCCCAGCTTGCGGCAGTGGTTGACGTCGATCCGCTTGGGCCACATGCCCTGCAGGAAGGTGACGATCGCCGCCGGCCGGCCGCACAGTTCGCGCAGCGCCGCGCCGTCGCGCCCGTGGATCGGCGTCGGGCAGCGGATCCCGCGGGCGGCCAGATGCTCCATCAGGCCGAGGAAGAACGGCAGGTCGTCGCGCTTCACGCGCTTTTCGTAGAGGGTGAGGATGTAGGTGCCGGTGGTGGTGGAGAGCAGGAAGTTGGAGTTCTCCACCCCCTCGGCGATCCCCTTCATGGAGACCACTTCGCCGAGGTCGTACTGCTGCAGGAAGGCCGCGACGTCGTCGTCGGTGACTTCGGTATAGACGGCCATGCGTGCCCGGGCGAGTGGCTATGGGGGACGAGTGGGTATCGGGATGGTTGGCGCGTTGCCGGCGCCGCGGTGAGCCCAGCTGGCGCGCCCGGCCGGTGGACCCGGCGGGACGGCGGGGCCGGCGGACGCCGGCCTAGCGCGCCTGCGACGCTTCGACCGGATCGGTGTCGGTGAGCGCGCGCGGCAGCTTGAACTGGATGTTCTCGTCGGTGACGCGGACCTCTTCCACCGTCACCTCGAAGCGCTCGCGGCAGGCGGCGATCACCTCGTCGACCAGGATCTCGGGCGCGCTGGCGCCGGCGGTGATGCCCAGGCTGTGCACGCCGTCCAGCTTCGACCAGTCGATGTCGCGCGCCCGCTGCACCATGAACGACGGCTTGCAGCCGCGCCGCTCGCCGACCTCGACCAGACGCTGGGAGTTCGAGGAGTTGGGCGCGCCCACGACCAGGAGCGCCTGGGCGGAGCTGGCGATCGTCTTGACCGCCTCCTGCCGGTTGGTGGTGGCGTAGCAGATGTCTTCCTGCTTGGGCGTGGAGATGTTCGGGAAGCGGCGCAGCAGCACCTGCACGATGTCGGCGGTGTCGTCGACCGAGAGCGTGGTCTGGGTGACGAACGACAGGTTGTCCGGGTCGTCGACCTCCAGCCGCTCGGCTTCGGCGGTGTCCTGCACCAGCTTGATCGCGCCGTCGGGCAGCTGGCCCATGGTGCCTTCCACCTCGGGGTGGCCGGCGTGGCCGATCAGGACCACCACCCGGCCCTTGTTGTGCTGGCGCTCGGCCTCGCGGTGGACCTTGGAAACCAGCGGGCAGGTGGCGTCCAGATAGAACATCTTGCGCCGCTCCGCCTCCTGCGGGATCGCCTTGGGGACGCCGTGGGCGGAGAACACCACCGGCTTGTCGACCGGCACCTCGTCCAGCTCGTCGACGAAGACCGCGCCCTTCTTCTCCAGCTGCTCCACCACGTAGCGGTTGTGGACGATCTCGTGACGGACGTAGACCGGCGCGCCGTACTTCTGCAGCGCCCGCTCGACGATGTCGATGGCGCGCTCGACGCCGGCGCAGAAGCCGCGCGGCCCGGCGAGGTAGATGGTCAGCGGCGGTTTGCTCATGGCGTGACTGCGGTCCTGGTTTGCCGCGGATCGGGTGCCGCGGAATCGAAAAGCGGGCGGGCGATCGCGCGCGGGCGAAGAGCGGGCGGGCCGTCGCGAGCCTTGTGCGCGCCGGGTCCCTTTCCTAAAGTCGCGCCGCGTTCGCGCGCGATCGCCTATCGCGTGGACAGTAACCCATCACCGCCGCCGGAAGGAACCCCGCATGGCCGACCGTATTCCTGCCCAGAAGGCGCCCTATTCCGTCGAGCTCGAAGCCGGCAAGACCTACGCCTGGTGCGCCTGCGGCCGGTCGGCGAACCAGCCCTTCTGCGACGGCTCGCATTCCGGAACTGGCCTGGCGCCCAAGGTGTTCAAGGCCGAGGAGAGCCGCACGGCCGCGCTGTGCGGCTGCAAGCAGACCGGCGACGAGCCGTTCTGCGACGGCAGCCACGCCAAGCTGTAACCGGGCGCGCCGCCCGGCCACCCACGGTAGCGCGCTGGTCCGGCGCGCTTCCAGGATCCCCGAACGTCACGAAAGGTCGATCGCGCGTGCCGCGCTCTATTTTCCGCCGATCCCAGGCTGCGCCGGCTTTCGCGGGCCTGACCGCCCTGCTCGTCCTCGCCGGCTGTGCCAGCGACGAACCCGCCCGCCTGGTCTGCCCGTCCGCGACGATCCCGGAGGAGAGTGCCCAGCTGGTCGCCTTCCAGGGCGGCGGGCGCGACCTGACCGACGTGCGCTACGACCTGCAGGTCACCGACGTCGCCCTGACCTGCGAGCTGGAGCGGGACGACGACGAACGCACGCTGGAGACCGAACTGGGCGTGCGCTTCACCGCCGAGAAGGGGCCCGCCAACCGGGAGGGTGTGGCGGCCGGGCGCTACTACGTCGCCGTCGTCGGCCCGGACGGCGACGTCCTGAGCCGCCGGAGCTTCGACCTCGAGATCGAGCTGCCCGGCAACCAGACCCGGGTCGCCGCCGCGCAGTATCTGTCGCCAACCATCCCGCTCGCGCAAGGGGCGGCGACGGACGCCTACAGGATCTACGTCGGCCTGGTGCTGAGCCCCGAGCAGCTGCGCTTCAACCGGGCCAACCTCGGCCAATGAGCCGCGGTCCCGGCCGGGCCGATCGGCGCGGGTTGCGCGCGGGCCACAGGGTTGTGTCAATCACGCGACGCATACCTGCTGGTCTTTATTCCAACGGCTTTCTATGCTGGCGTCGCGACTGTGCTTAACTGCCGCGCGGGTATTCCTGGACGGGGCCGCGCGCGGCGGCTTAGATATCGCACCGTCAGCTGCACACATCTGCCTTGAACAGAAGGGGGTTACAATCATGACACTTCGTATCGCCAAGACGCTCGGCATCGTGGCCGTCCCGGCCCTGCTCGTGGCCGGCTGCGCCCAGACCAACGAGGACATGAAGTCCCAGGTCGAGAGCAACACCCAGACCGCGCAGAACGCGCAGGAAACCGCGCAGCAGGCGCTGGAAGAGGCCCGCGCCGCCCGCAAGGCGGCCGAGCAGGCTCAGCAGAATGCTGAGCAGGCCCAGCGCGCCGCTGAGTCCGCGAACGAGAAGAGCCAGCGGATGATGCAGAAGTCGATGCAGAAGTAAGCATCGGCCCGCATCGCGGAATGCCTCCGCCCGGACGGGCGGAGCCTGATGAAAAGGCCGTACCGGGGCGCTCGGTGCGGCCTTTTTCTGTGTTCGGCTCTTGGACGTTCGTGAACCGCCCGCTGGCGTGCGGGCGTA
Source organism: Rhodovibrio sp. (assembly GCA_034521655.1). Classification (GTDB taxonomy): domain Bacteria; phylum Pseudomonadota; class Alphaproteobacteria; order Kiloniellales; family Rhodovibrionaceae; genus Rhodovibrio. Next base: position 55,742 of record JAXHMD010000028.1, on the reverse strand, counting down.
GCGACACCTGCCTAACGCACGCGAGCGCCGGTGGGTGATCCTTCGACACAGACGCCTTCGGCGTCCTACTTGGGATGAAGCTTTAGGTTTATCAATACTTTAAACGAACCTTCCTGCTGAGTAGCCAGCCGTAGGCTGGCGTGTCGAAGCCCCCCACACCGGCGTTCATGCCCGTGCGCGCAACCGGTCACTGCCGGCATGACGGTTCCAGCCCTACCCCACGGCCACCGGGTGCACCGGCTCGCGCCGGCCGTGCAGCTGGACCGGATCGAGCGGGCTCAGACGCGCGCCATCCGGGATCATGCCACAGGCGGCGTCGATCGTGGCGCGGCTGGCCAGCACGGTGGTGCCGGCTTGCACGTTCAGGCGTTCCAGCCGGGCGGCGACGTTGACCGCGTCGCCGTAGACCGTGTAGCTCAGCCGGTCCTGACAGCCGACCGACCCGGCGACCACGGTCCCGGTGTGCACGCCGATCCGGGTGGTCAGGCGAACGCCGTCGCCGATCTCACGGGCCGCGAGGCGGGCCTGGATCTCCAGCGCGGCGCGCAGCGCGCGGGCGGCGTGGTCGTCCTGCTCCACCGGCAGATTGAAGGCGGCGTGCACGCCGTCGCCGATGAAGTTCACGATCGTGCCGCCGTGCTGGGTGATCGGCTCGGCGACCAGTTCGAAGTACTCGTTCAGCAGCTGGATCGTCGCCTCCGGCGTCATCCGCTCGGCGAGCGCGGAAAAGCCGGCGATGTCGGTGAACAGGATGGTCGCGGTGCGGGTCTCGCCGGCGATCCGGCCGTCGCTGCCGCGGGCGATCAGCGTCTCGGCCACCGGCTGGGTGACGTACTTGCCGAACATGTCCTCGATTCGCCGGCGCTCGCGCAGGCCGGCGACCATGGCGTTGAACGGCCGGCTGAGGCTGCCCAGCTCGTCGTCCGAGACGGCCGGCAGCCGGACCTCCAGATCGCCCGCCTGCACCGCCTTGAAGCCCGCGACCAGCTGGTCCACCGGGCGCAGCAGGGTGCGCAGCACGAACACCCCGGCGATGCCCGCGGCGACCAGGCTGCCGATCATGTCGAGCGCGACCGCCCCTTCGGTGTCCAGACCCTGGGCGGCGCGCACCTGGGCCAGCAGCGACACGTCGAGCAGCACCAGCGCCGTCGGCATCACCGCGAGCGCGAGGGCGACCAGACCCAGCTTGGCCGGCAGCGTGCCGCCCCGCCCTGGCGCCGCGCGCGCGTCCAGGCCGAGCGCCCGGCGCCCCTCCGCCGCGGCGTCGCTGGCGGCGAAGAAGGCGTAGAAGCCGAAGTAGAACAGGTAGACGAAGGTGAACCAGACGGTCGCCAGCGTGCGTTCGTCCGCCCCCAGCGCGCGGAACGCCTCGGCGTCACGCACGAACACCCCGGAGAAGAAGACGGCCGTGCAGTAGGCGAGCGTGACCAGCGCGATCCAGCCCACGGAGAGCGCCGGCAGACGGTTCAGCCGGTCCCGGGCGCGGGCGCGATCGCCCCCCGCCCCGCTATCGCCGCGATCGCCCCCCGCCCCGCGATCGCCGCTGCCAAGCGCGTGGGCGACCGGCCGGGCGATCACCGCCGCCCCCAGCAGGTTGGCCACGATCAGGAAGGCGAGGTTCCAGAAGATCGCCAGCGCCCAGGCGTCGAGATTGCCGGAAACCAGAATGAACGCGCCCGTAAAGCCAAGGTCGACGAGCGCGGTGCCCGCCATCAGCAGAAGATAACGCGGCCACATGGGAATGCGGGCCCTCCGGCCCTCGGTCATGAGACGATCGAACCCGCTTATACGCGGGCCGCTCGCGATCCGTTCAGTCCGACCGGCGGCGTGCTGCCGGCGTAGCGGGTCAGGACGCCGGGGCCACTATTCACGTCGCGGCAAGAACTTGCGCCCGCGCCAGCAGGCCGCAAGAGATCGATTTTGGTCTAACTTTCTGAGTATAGAGCAAGATTCAGCTGAAACGCTGACCCCACCTTTCAGCATCGTACCCTAGTCCTGTGCGAGCGCCACCTGGATGGCGTCCACGTCCGGGTCCGGGATCACGCGCTGGGCGATCGTCTGCCGGCGCAGGCGGGCGTCGTCGAACGCGCGCAGGCCGTTGTGCTGCATCAGCCCGCGCAGCTTGCGCACGTACAGCTGCCCTTCCTCGGAATAGCTGGTCAGCGTGCCGGCCAGCTGATAGCCGTCGATCCGCCGGTCCTGGGCGCGCATCCGCGCGCGCTCCTTGCGCAGGCCAGCGTAGGCGCCGGTGGTGTTGAGGTTGCGCACGTACGCCTCGACCGACTGCAGCAGGCTGTCGAACGCGCGCACCTTGAAGCCCTTGGCCTGCTGCGGGTCCATGCCGGGGGTGTCGGCGCTCCAGGTGCGCTGGCCGAACAGGGCGTTGCCCTGGCGGGCGAAGCGGGAGGTGCCCCAGCCGCTTTCCTGGATCGACTGCGTGATCGCCAGCGACGGCGGCACCACGTCGGCGCGGGTCAAAAGCTGGGCGAAGTCGATCTGCTGCGGCTGCTCCGCCTCGACACGGTATTTGGCCGCCGTCTGCATCAGCCAGGTCCGCTCCTCGGCGTTCAGGCGGTCCAGGCGGTTGCGCAGGCTGCGGATGCGCTCGCGCTCGGCCAGCACCCGCTCGTTCGCCTTCAACACGAGCGGCAGCATCAGGCGGACGAACAGTTCCTTCTTCGCCTCGACCGGGGCGAAGTCGTTAAGGCCCTCGGGCAGGTCCTGGACGAACACGCGCGGGACTTCCGGCCCGCCCTCGCGCACGCCGTCGACGGTGTAGTTCATCGTGGCGAAATAGTTGGCGAGCGGCCGCGGGCCGTCCGGCAGGCGCACCACGGCCCAGGTCTGCCCCTCGGCGGCCTCGGTCCGGCGCGCCAGCCCTTCGGCGTCCAGCAGTTCCAGGACCTGGGGGCTGTATTCCACACTGGCGTGGCGCGTCACCGGACCGCCCAGGATCACGGTGACCGCCATCGCGCCCGCCGCCAGCACCGCCAGCGCGAGCACGGCGCGCTCGCGCTTCGGCCCAACGACGGTCCCAAGCAGGCCCCGCAGCCCGGCGGCGGCGCGGGTCGCCCGCGTCTCGCCACCCGCGCCGCGCGGACCGGACGGACCTGAGGGGTCGCTCATTGGACGTTCGCCTCCTGCTCGGCGGGCCGTCGGATCGACGGCCCTGGGGCACGCGGACGGCGGCGGCCGTGGGCAAGGTCGAGCCAAAGTTTGGCTCTAAGGCGCCGGCTGCGTCCGGATTTCTGGGATCGGCGGGCGGCACGGCGGGTGCGCGCCCCTGCAACGCAGGCTCAGCATGTCCGCCGGGCGCGCCGGTTGCAACCCTTTGGATTCGCCGAATTTCCGCCCTAACCCCGCGGCCGGCCGGCGAAAAGCCTTCCGCAACCGGTCGTTAGAGCAAAATCGATGAAAGCCGAACCGGCTTGCATCGTGAATTTTGCTCTAACTTCTTGAAGAGCGGGCAAGATTCAGCTGAAACGTGATTCCACGTTTCAGCATCTTGCCCTAGGCCGGACCGTCAGGGTCGGCGCCAACACATCGATACGACAGCGGAACGATCGCGCCGGCCGCGTCAGACGATGCTGGCGATGTCGGATTCTTTCAGGTTGCCGGGGACCACGGTCATCGGGATGCGCAGCTTACCCACCAGCTTGCCGGTGAGCGCCGAGATCAGCGGTCCGGGGCCGCCCTGACCGGTCGACGCGCCCAGCACCAGGATCGAAATCGCCGGCTCCTCCTGGATCAGGCGGATCAGCTCCTCGTGGCGCTGGCCCTCGCGCAGGAACAGGATCGGCGTGCTCCCGGACCAGTCCTGCGCCTTGGCGGCGTAGCGCTGCAGCAGCTTCTCGGCCTCGGCGCGGGATTCGTGGCGCATCAAATCGCCCACCGCCATCCAGTTCTGGAAGTCGTTCGGCTCCAGCACGTGCAGCAGGGCGACGCGCCCGCCGGTGTTCGCCGCCCGGCCGCAGGCGAAGCGCAGCGCGAGCTCCATCTCGTCGGTCTCGTCGACCACCACCAGGAACACCCGGCGTTCGCTGCCGGTGGTGGCGGTCGGATAATCCGCGAACTGTTTTTCGGGGGTGTCGTCGCTCATCGGGCGAGGCTCACGGTTGGGCCCATCGGAACCGGGCGCGGGCTGATCGGGCGCGGACGGATCTGGCGCAAGCGGATCGGCTGCGGGCGGGTCGAGGGCGGGCGGACACGACGCTCAAGCTTTCCGGAACAGGGCATAGCCGCCCCATCCTGCCAGCAGCGCGACGATGATCGCAACGAGCCCGTAAACTGCCGCATGCTCCGAGGCGAATCGGGTCAGGGTCGCCTCCACGCCCACCTTCGAGACGATCAGCGGTGTGGTCTGCGCGCTCACCACCTGGCCGTCCCGCAACAGATAGGTTTCCACCTGATAGCTGCCGGTGGGGACGTTCGCTGGAAAGTACACCTCGGTGCGGAACAGGCGCGCGCCCAGGAAGACCACCGGCCGCACGCTGGCGGTATAGAGGCCGTTGCGCTGTTTGGCGCGGATCAGCGCGTCGCGCCACTCCTGGGCGACGTTCGGGCTCGCCTTGGCGGGCGGCAGGGAGATGTCGAGCGCATCCACGCCGATGCCGTTGCGCTGGCGCACCTGGGGCGTGGCGATCTGGCTGAGCGGCGCGCTCGCCGCGACGGCGTAGAAGCTGGGCACGCGCTCGAAGGTCATCGACGCGGTGTTCATCCAGATGCCGGCCACCCGGGACTTGCGGCGCATCGTCACCGGCGTCGACGGGCCGCGCACGACCACCGCGACCTCCCCCGGGGAGCCGCCGTCAGCCGGCCGTTCGACCGCGCCGAACAGCAGCACTTCGGTCCCGGTGAATCCGGTCGTGATCGCCACAAGGTGCTGCGACAGGTCGGCGACGAGGTCCTGACCGTCGCCGCGCTCGGCGGGGACGCCGGCCAGGACGACCGCGGTCAGCATCAGGGTCGCGACCGGCCTCAGCCGCCGGCGCAGCCGGGTGATGGCTCCAAGCGCCCTCATGCGCCGACCCCGATCGAATAGACGTCGGCGGGCACGCTCACCAGCTCGTACAGCAGGCGCAGCGCGACGCCGATCACCAGGACGCCCAGCAGGATCCGCAGCGTCTCCCCCGGCAGGCGGCTGCCCAGGCGGCTGCCGTACTGCGCGCCGACCACCCCGCCCAGCAGCAGCATCAGCGCCAGCACGACGTCGACGGTCTGGTTCTGCACCGCCTGCAGGAAGGTGACGTTGGCGGCGACGAAGATGATCTGGAACAGCGAGGTGCCGATCACAACGGAGGTCGGCATGCCCAGGAGATAGATCATCGCCGGGACCAGGACGAAGCCGCCGCCCACGCCCATGATCGCGGACAACACGCCCACCCCGAAGCCGAGCCCGAGCGGCAGCAGCGCGGACATGTACAGGCGCGAGCGGTGGAAACGCATCTTAAACGGCAGGCCGTGCGCCCAGTTGTGCTGGTGCAGCTTGCGCGCCGGCAGCTTGCGGCTGGTCCGCAGGAACGCGGCCACGCCCTCCCAGGTCATCAGCACGCCGACCGTGCCGAGGACGAAGACGTAGGACAGGTTAATCACCAGGTCGATCTGACCGATGGCGCTCAACAGCTGGAACAGGCTGACCCCGGCGGTCGAACCGGCCAGACCGCCCACCAGCAGCACGGTGCCCATCTTGACGTCGACGTTGCCGCGGCGGAAATGCGCCAGCACCCCGGAGATCGAAGACGCGACGACGTTGTTCGCCTGGGTCGCCACCGCGACCGGCGGCGGCACGCCGATGAAGATCAGCAGCGGCGTCATCAGGAACCCGCCGCCGACGCCGAACAGACCCGACAGGAAGCCGATCACCCCGCCCAGGCCGAGCAGCAGGAACACGTCCAGCGAAAGCTCGGCGATCGGCAGGTAGATTTGCATCGCGTGATCGGGCGCAACCGCGGGATGTGACGTGCGAAGGACGGGCACGGCCGGGCCGAACGAACCGACCGGCAAACGCGCCCAAGGCGGGTCGAATGTCCCGTCACCCTACTGCCGCACCGCGCCCGGCGCAAACCCTTGCGTTCCGCCGTTTGTTGCGGGCGCGAATGTTTGGCGGGTGGCGCGTTGATCTATCTGGCGGTGAACGGGCCGGGCGCGACGGCAGCCGTCGGGCGTGCTTCGACACGCCCGACAAGCGTCGGGCTGCTCCGCAGGAAGTTGATGTTAAATACCTGAAAACAATACAACTTCATCCTGAGCAGGCCGCACTTCGCGGCCGTGTCGAAGGACGCCTGACGGCTGGCCCAAGCGCCCCCGCGCCAACCGCGTCACGCCCGCGACAGCCCCTACGCGCCCAAAAAGCCGACGGCCTGCTTGGCTTCCTTGAGCACCGGCTGGGCGATCTCCGCGGCCCGGTCGGCGCCGTCGGCCAGGATGCGGTCGATCTCCGCCGGGTCGTTGCGCAGGCGGGTCATCTCCTGGCCGATTCCGCCCAGCTTCTCCACCGCGAGCTCGGCCAGCTCCGGCTTGAACTGGCCGAAGCCCTGGCCGGCGTAGCGCGCCAGCACGTCCCGCCAGCTGTCGTTCGCGAGCGCGGCGTAGATGCCCAGCAGGTTGTAGCACTCCGGCCGGCTCTTGCGGGTCTCCTCCGGCAGGTCGCCCGACTCGTCGAGCACGTCCGGCCCCGGCAGCATGTCGGCGTCGGTGCGCGCGCGCTTGATCTTGTCGGCGATCGTGTCGCGGTCGTCCGACAGGTTGATCCGGGTCATGTCGGAGGTGTCGGACTTGGACATCTTCTTCGACCCGTCGCGCAGGCTCATCACCCGGGCGGCCGCGCCCATGATGATCGGCTCGGGCAGCGGGAAGACGCCCTGCTCGTCGCCGCCGCAGTAGTCGTAGTTGAACTTCTGCGCGGTGTTGCGGGCGAACTCCAGGTGCTGCTTCTGGTCGTCGCCGACCGGCACGTGGGTCGCCTTGTAGGCCAGGATGTCGGCGGCCATCAGGGCCGGGTAGATGTACAGGCCGGCGGACGCCTGCTCGCGGTGCTTGCCCGCCTTCTCCTTGAACTGGGTCATCCGGTTCAGCCAGCCGATCCGCGCCACGCAGTCGAAGATCCAGGACAGCTCGGCGTGGGCGGACACGCGCGACTGGTTGAAGATGATGCTCTTCCTGGGATCGATCCCGGCGGCGAGGTAGGCGGCGGCGACCTCGCGGGTGTTCGGGCCCAGCTCGGCGGGTTCCTGCCAGACGGTGATCGCGTGCAGGTCGACGATGCAGTAGATCGCCTCGGCCTCGTGCTGCAGATCGACGAAGTTCCGGATCGCGCCTAAGTAGTTGCCGAGGTGCAGGGCGCCCGTCGGCTGCACGCCGGAGAAGATGCGCTTCATGGCTTGGTTGGGCCCGCTTGATGTCCTGGGTTGCAACGCGCTGCGGTTATGGCCGCGCGCACCCACCCGGTCAAGCCGCCGGGCTGACAGGTTAGTTCACCACCAAGACACCAAGGCACCAAGACGCCGTGCCCCAGGTGCAGTTCACAGGTGAGATTCACCACAGAGGGCACAGAGGACACGGAAATAGAGTGATCGCGCGCGAAGCGCGCAAAAGGCCATCGGGCGTTCATGCCGGATTGGCCCGGCGTCCGCCGCGTCAATCTCCGCCCAGCTTCCTCCGTGTGCTCTGTGCCCTCTGTGGTGAATGAAGATTGACCACAGAGACACAGAGACACAGAGAGAGCCGTTGTGTTCATGCGGCCGGCCTTGTTGCGGCGCGGTCGGTTTAACCTGCTATGGCGAAGAGGGAATCGCGCGCTTCGCGCGCAAAACTCTAACCACTCTGTGCTTTCTTCTCTGTGTCTCTGTGTCTCTGTGGTCAGTCTTTGCTACCTTCCTTCTTCATGTCCTTCGTGCCCTTCGTGGTGAACCTGACCCCACCTACTCCGCGACGCGTCGCCGGCGGAAGGTGCGCACGATCTCGCGCAGGTCGGCCGCGCGGGTGAGCACGGCAAAGCCGAAGTAGACCGCCATGCCGCCCAGCACGAGCGCGGCCAGCGCCGCGATGCGCGCCGCGGGGTCGCCGGTCAGCCACGGCATCGCCGCCGCCTGGCCCGCCACCAGCGCGCCGCCCATCAGCACGCTGGCGACGGCGATCCGCGGCAGGCGGCTTTTCAGCCGCTGGTCGGCGACCAGGAAGCGCGCGCGGCGCAGCCAGAGCGCCAGCAGGCCGGTGTTGACCCAGGCGGCGATGGCGGTCGCGAGCGCGATGCCGACGAAGCCGATCCAGAAGAACAGCGCGAGCGTGAGCACGACGTTGACGCCGACCATCCACGCGGCCGCGACGAACGGGCTCCAGGTGTCCTCCCGGGCGAAGAAGCCGGGCTGCAGGATCTTGATCAGCACGTAGGCCGGCAGGCCGAGCGCGAAGGCGCCCAGCGCCCAGGCCGTCGCCGCCGCCGCCTCGGCGTCGAACGCGCCGCGTTCGAACAGCACGGAGACGATCGGCCAGGGGATCGCGACCAGCGCCACCGTCGCCGGCAGGGTCAACAGCAGGGCAAGCTCGATGCCGCGGTTCAGGCTGTCGCGCGCCGCCTGGTCCTGACCCGCGCGCAGCTTGCGCGACAGGTCGGGCAGCAGGACCACGCCGAAGGCGATCCCGATCAGGCCCAACGGCAGCTGATACACCCGGTCGGCGTAGTAGAGGTAGCTGACCGCGCCCGGCTGCAGCGAGGCGACGATCGTCCCCACCACCAGGTTCAGCTGCAGCGCCCCCGCCGAGGCCACGCCCGGGCCCATCAGCCGGAGCGTCCGCCGCACGCCGGGGGTCAGGCGCGGCAGCGGGAAGTCGAGGGTGATGCCGTTGCGCTTGGCCGCCCAGATCATCGCCAGGAACTGCGCGATCCCCGCCAGCGTCACCGTCCAGGCGAGCGCCGGGCCCGCGGGTGCGTCGGCATACGGGATCACGACCAGCAGGCTGGCGATGAAGAAGACGTTGAGCAGGATCGGCGCCGCCGCCATCGCCGCGAACTTGTAGAGCGCGTTCAGCACCCCGCCGTAGAGCGCGACCAGCGAGACGAACAGCAGGTAGGGAAAGGTCAGGCGGGTCAGCAGCACCGCCTGGTCGAACTTCTCGGGGTCGTCCGCGAAGCCGGGGGCCAGCAGGTGCATCAGCTGCGGCATCGCCGCGAGCGCCGCCAGGGTGAGCGCCAGCAGGGCGGCCGCGAGCACGCTCAGCGTCTCCTCCGCCAGGCGCACCGCCGCCGCCCGGCCGTCCTCCTCCAGCCGGCGGGAGAACAGCGGCACGAACGCGGCGGAGAACGCGCCCTCGGCGAACAGCCGGCGGAAGAAGTTGGGAAAGCGGAAGGCGACGAAGAACGCGTCCGCGACCGGCCCGGTGCCGATCACCGCGGCCATCAGGATGTCGCGCACGAACCCCAGGATCCGGCTGATCCCGGTATAGCCGCCGACGGTGGCGAGCGAACGCAGCAGGGACATGGGCTTTACGCGCTTCGCCGCGGTCTGGTGGAGGTCTTGATGCTGCGGCTTGTTTGTATTACGACCGACCGGTGCATTCCGTGAGGTGTGTCCGATAAGAGGGGAAGTTGATGCCGGGTGGTAAGATGGAGACGCCGGAGGCGAGTCAGTTCAAGAAAAGCCCCGACCTCCACGAGGTCGTGGTGGACATTATCCGACGGCATTCTCCGGGTGACATTGCGCCGGCCCGCAAGCAACAACTGACCCGCAAGATTTGCCAGGACGTGTGCCCCACGGTCGAAGAAATATTTAGGAGGGAATGATGTCGCGCAAGCGCGGGGTGTCCACACCAGGAGGAGTGGCTCATTCAAACTCACTGATGGTGACTACGCGCGGTTGCGTAGTCTTGTACACGAGATGCTCGCGGAGTCGGAAGACGAACCCCGCAAGGATAAGGTGCGGAGTAAAACTAGGCAAGTCGCAGCCGCGATTCGAGACGAACTAAATTCCCGTAAATTCCAGCAGGACCTAAACAAATTCCTGGAGAGATCCAAAGAGGAGCCGTCCTCGCGAAAGCAGGGCGGTAGGTCTGGCACTAGTGACAAACAGAAGTCCTACGAAACCGCCTGAGCAATGCGGCGACCAGTCGGCCGGCCCCGTCAGCGGTGAGCAGAGCGTAGCAGAGACAGTGGGTGCTGTACCCGCGATATCGTGGAGCCGCTCTCGCCGCAGCCGGAGCGTTGCGGCCGTTCCGGCAGAAGCTACGCCGGCCTAATCCTGGTGCCAGCAGCTGCTTGACGGTGCCCGCCTTCAACGATGTTGTCCCAGACAAACAGCACATCGCGTTGCCGGAGAACCTCGGCGTTTTCTACGGCCTCAGCGTGACCCTGGCTCCAGCCACCCTAGGCTTTGATTTGTTCTGTCCGGAGAATCATCAAGCGCCACCGCCGCTACGACCAGTACATCGTCCATCTCCTTGGATGGTATGTTCGCGAGGTCGGTTACGTTGAACGGCGTCACCGCGAAGCTCTACAAGCTCAAGCGCGAAAAATGGTCTCAGGCCTAGAGGGACTGCCGGTCAAAGAGCCGTAAACTGGCGGATGACATCATGCTCGCGACTTCGACCCACGTGCGCGCGCCGTTGTCCGCCGAACTCGACGATGATTCGCCGCGCGCCGCAAGACTGGACGAACGCCGAGGTCTGCCGAAAGCCCGTCCGTCACATGATCGTCGGCCTTTACGTTCTGGCGGCTCTCGTTGCAGCCTATTTGTTCGTTTTGGTTCCGGTGCTCCGCGTTGCCCGCGCATTATCCGGATCCTGACGGGCGATTTCCGTCTCGGCGGCGGCTTCAATGGACTCCAGAAGGTCGTAGCAGCCTTGTCGTCTGCTTTTGGCGCGCAGCTCTGCCGGAGCACACCCTTCAGTTTTTCCAAATGCGAAGCTAAGTTGCTCATAGCAGCCTCACGCCAATGATGCCCAAATTATCGCGCGATCTTGCTGTACTGCAAGCAGTTTTGTGCACCATCTCAGTGCTGCATGCAAACCTTGCCTTTTGGATACAAGAAACGTGAAAAAGCAATTAAAAATACTCCTCAGAAAGAATGGCCGAGTCGTCCGTTTGTCGGTCTGAGTCGGGCGAGAGTCGTGTATGGTTTCTTTGCAAGAACGGCTGGGTCCCACGTGTCGTTCAGCTCGATATCGGCCGCAGTGAACGTGCTACGGCAGCGCCCATCAGTCGGTTTTCAGGTTCCGTGTGGTGTGTAGACTTGCTGGCGACGGGCTTGCCGCTGTGATGTCGATCTGGGCGCGTTGCGAGGCGTTTGGAGCACAGGGCTGCGGCGGGACAATGCGGGGCCTTACGCGAAACCTGCGGCCGGCCGAGGGGTGGCGCTGAGCGACCGACGTAAGACTACTGCTAATGGGCTTGAAATCCGTGCGCCTTGGGCGCGCTACCGGCGTCTGTACGGCTCCCGGGCTGACTACGGCCGGCAGTTCAGCCGCCGCGCGCACCGGACACCTTCTGGCCGCCCTTGCCGCCGCCGGTCTGGGCCTCCAGCACCTCGCCCAGCTTCTGGCGCAGGCGGCGCAGCTTCTGCTCGCTCTCGACCTTATCCCGAAGCGCGGTCTGGACGTAGAACACGTCGACCACCCGTTCGCCGTAGGTCGAGATCTTGGCGGCGTGGATCATCAGGTCGGCCTTGGTCAGCACCTGGGTCAGCTCGTACAGCAGGCCCGGCCGGTCGCGGCCGTTGACCTCGATCACCGTGTGCTTGGCGGAGATGGTGTTGTCGATCAACACGCGCGGGGCGACCCGGAAGGCGTCGTAGCGGCTGGGCAGGTTGGAGCGCTGCTTCTCCAGCTCCTGCATCGGCCGCAGGCGGCCAGCCAGCGTGCGTTCGATCACGCTCGCCACCCGCGCCAGCTTGTCGCCGCGGTCGAACCGGCCGCCCTGCTGGTCGCGCACCCAGAAGGTGTCGAGCGCCATGCCGTTCTTCAGCGTGAAGATCCGCGCGGCCGTGATGCTGGCGCCCGCGACCGCGAGCGCGCCCGAGATGCGCGAGAACAGGCCCGGGTGGTCGGCGGTGTAGACGGTGATCTCGGTGACCCCGCGGTAGTCGTCGATCCGGGTGTCGACGGTGAGCGCCCGCGCCTCCCGCTCGGCACTGCGGATCATCCGGGCGTGGCGTTCGTGGGTGTCGGCGTCGCAGGACAGCCAGTAGGACGGGTAGCCGCGGTCCAGATGGGTGGTCACCTCGGCGTCCGTCCAGTCGGTGAGGCGCTGGGTCAGTTCGTCCTTCGCCTTGGCGACCCGGCGGTCGCGCGCCTCGGCGTTGAAGCCGCCGGTGAGCTCGTCCTTGGTGTTCCAGTAGAGGTCGCGCAGCAGGGCGGCCTTCCAGCTGTTCCAGACCCCGGGCCCGACCGAGCGGATATCCACCACGGTCAGGCACAACAGCAGGCGCAGCCGCTCCACCGACTGCACCGTCGCGGCGAAGTCGCGGATCGTTCGCGGCTCCTCCAGGTCGCGGCGGAAGGCGACCTTGGGCATGTCCAGGTGGTGCAGCACCAGCCACTGCACGGTCTCCGTCTCCTCGTCGCTCAGCCCCAGGCGCGGGCACAGCTTGCCCGCCAGTTCCGCGCCCTTCTCGCTGTGGTCCTCGGGCCGGCCCTTGGCGATATCGTGCAGCAAGACCGCGACGTAGAGCGCGCGGCGGGAGAGCACCTTGTGCACCACCTCCGTGGCGATCGGAGCGGCCTCGGCGAGTTCGCCGCGCTCCACCTTGGCGAGCTCGCCGATGGCGAAGATGGTATGCTCGTCCACCGTGTAGTGGTGGTACATGTTGTACTGCATCTGCGCGACGATCCGGCCGAAGTCGGGCAGGAAGCGGCCCAGCACGCCCGCCTCGTTCATCCGCCGGAGCGTCGTTTCCGGGTCGTGCGCGCTCGTCAGCATCTGCAGGAACAGCCGGTTCGCCTCCGCGTCCTCGCGCAGCTTGCGGTCGATGAACTTGAGGTTCTGGGTGATCCAGCGCAGCGCGCGCGGGTGGATGTCCAGGCCGCGGCGCTGGGCCACGTCGAAGATCTTCAGGATCCGGATCGGCTTGCGCTGGAAGGAGCCCGGCTCGGCGACGCTCAACCGCTCGCCCTCGACCTTGAAGCCCTCCAGCGTCTTGTTGCGCCCCAGACCGGGCAGGCGCAGCAGGCGCGTGCGCTTGTGCTCCGCCTCCAGCTGCGCGCAGACGATCCGGGTCAGGTCGCCGACGTCCTTGGCGACCAGGTAGTAGTGCTTCATGAACCGCTCGACCGCCGCCTGCCCGGCGTGGTCGTGGTAGCCCATCAAGGGCGCGATGTCCTTCTGCAGGTCGAAGGTCAGGCGCTCCTCCGGCCGGCCGGTCTGGAAGTGCAGATGGCAGCGCAGGGTCCACAGGAACGCCTGCGCCTTGTCGAAGCGCTTGGCCTCCGCGCGGGTGAACACGTTGCGGTCGACCAGTTCGGCGGCGTTGGACACCTGGTAGACGTACTTGGTGATCCAGAACACGGTCGAGAGGTCGCGCAGGCCGCCCTTGCCCTCCTTGATGTTGGGCTCGAGGTGGTAGCGGCTGTCGCCCAGGCGCTTGTGCCGCTCGTCGCGCTCGGCGAGCTTGGCCTCGATGAACTCGGCGGCCGTCTTCGCCTGGAGCTCGTCGGCGTAGCGCTGGGTCAGCTCGTCGAACAGGCTGCGGTCGCCCCACAGCAGCCGGGTTTCCAGCAGGTTGGTGCGCACCGTAATGTCGTTCTTCGCCATCCGCAGGCAGTCGTCGACGCTGCGCGTGGCGTGGCCGACCTTGAAGCCGAGGTCCCAGAGGAAATACAGCACCTCCTCCACGACCTGCTCGGTGTGCGGGGTCATCTTCCAGGGCAGCAGGAATAAGAGGTCGATGTCGCTGTGCGGCGCCAGTTCGCCGCGGCCGTAGCCGCCCACCGCGGCCAGACAGACCTTCTCCCCCGCCGACGGGTTGGCGAGCGGGTGCAGGCGCTGGGTGACGTGGCCCAGGAGCGCCCCGATCAGCTCGTCCGCCAGATAGCAGGTCGCCTGCATCACCGCCCGGCCGGTCCCGTGCTCCTCGTAGAAGCGCCGGTGGATCTCCGCGCGCCCGGCGTGCAGGTGCGCCTTCAGCGTCTGCAGCACCTGCGTCCGGGTCTTGGGGTCGGTGCTGCCCTGCGGGCTGTTCTTGGCCTCCTCCGGGGGAATCGGCGGGCCGGCGATCGCGGTCAGCTCCGCCTCCAGCCGGCCGCCGGTCGAGCACGGCCGCGCGCGCGGGGATGTCGTGCGCGGTCGGCGGCTCCAGCAGGTGGCGGCCGGTTCCGCCGACCCGTCGGCCGCGGCGCGTCCGGGGACGGCGCGCCATCGGCGCCGGGCGCGGCGTCGGCGCGCTCGGGGCGGCTGTCGGTCACGCGCCCGGGAGCCTGGCTGTCGGGAGCCTGGCCATCCGTAGCGTGGCTGTCGGGGGCGTGGCTTTCGGGGGCGTGGCTGTCGGGGCTGTTCGCCAAGGTCGATCCTCGTCGGCTGTCGCGCGGCCGGCAGTATCGCACGCCGGGCGGGCGCGGTCGAACCGGCGCCGCGTTCGCCGGCGTTCCAGCGCCGAATCAGACGCTGCCGGAATCGTTTCTTGACGCACTGCAACATAGCTCCATTATATAGACCAGTCAGTCTAAAACGGAGGACTGCCATGGCGACGGCGAAACGCGACCTGCTGCTCGAGACGGCCGAGCGGCTGTTCTACGCCGAAGGCTTTCACGCCACCGGCATCGACCGGATCGTGCAGGCCGCCGGCGTGGTGCGGATGACGCTCTACAACCACTTTCCGTCCAAGAACGCGCTGGTCGCGGCGGTGCTGGAGCGCCGGCACACCCGTTTCCTGGCGGCCGTCGACGCCGCCACCCAGAAGGCGCCGGACGGCCGGGCCACCTGGGCGCTGGTCGACGCGCACGGCAAGTGGCTGCGCACCAGCGGCCAGCACGGCTGCTTCCTGATGAAGGCCGCGGGCGAGTTCGCCGAGCACGCCCCGGAGATCCGGGACCAGGCGCTGGCCGCCAAGCAGGACCTGCGCCGGCGGCTCGCCGACACGCTCGCCCGCGACGGCTACGCAACCGGCGACGGGCTGGCGGAACGCCTGCAGCTGGTGCTGGAGGGCGCGAACGCCAGCGTCCCGCTTTACGGCGCGCAGGCCACGCTGCGCCACACCCGCGCGACCGTCGCGCGCCTGCTCGATTGTGCAGCCGACCCCGAACTCACCGCCTCGGACACTTAGCCACCTTCGGACCCAAAATAGGAGGCCCCATGAACCGTCGCCCCGCTCTTGGCATGGCTGTACTCGGCAGCGGCCTGATCGCGGTGACCTACGGACTGGCCCGCTTCGCCTTCGGCCTGTTCCTCCCCTCGATCCGGGAGGACATGGCGATCACCCCGGAACTGGCGGGCCTGATCGGGTCGATCCCGTTCGCCAGCTTCGTCGTCGCGATCCTGTTGGGGCCGGCGCTGGTCCGGGCGGTCGGTGCCAAGCTGGGCGGGGTCACGGCGATCACGCTCGCGCTTCTGGGCCTCGGCGCGATCGCGACCGCGCCCGCGCCCTGGATGCTGGCCGTGGGCGTCGCGGTGTGCGGCGTGGCGACGGGCCTGTCGACGCCGGCGTTGGCGGCGGCGGTGCACCGGGTGGTGCCCAAGGCCAAGCGGGGCCGGGTCAACGCCGCCGTCAACGCCGGCACCAGCATCGGCGTGGCGCTCTGCGGGCCGGCGGTGCTGCTGCTCGCCGAAGCGTGGCGGCCCGCCTACCTCGGCTTCGCCGGGCTCGCCGGCGTGGGCGTGCTCGCCGCGGCGATCTTCCTGCCGGCGAGCGCCCGGCCGGCGCCGGACGCCCACCTCGCCGGCGGCCCGAGCCGCCAGCAGTGGGCCGACATGACCCGGCTGTCGACGCTCGCCGCCGCGACCGGGTTCGTCAGCGCCCTCTACTGGGTGTTCGCGCCCGACTTCGCGGTCCAGGCGGGCGGGCTCGCCGCGCGGGAGAGCGCGCTGATGTGGCTCGCCGTCGGGCTGGGCGGCCTCGCGGGCGGCGCCGCCGGCGACCTGATCGCCAAGCACGGCCCGGCCTCCAGCCACGCCTTCGCCACCGCCGCGATGGCCGCCGCGCTGACCCTGCTGGCGGCCGATCCGGGGCAGCTCGATCCTGGTGCTGTTCTCCGCCGCCAGCTTCGGCGCGGCCTACATGACGCTGACCGGCATCTACCTGGTGGGCGGCACGGAGATCATGCCGAACCAGCCCGCGCTCGGCTCGGTGATGCCGTTCCTGGCGGTCGCCGCCGGGCAGGTCGCCGGCTCCTCGGCGAGCGGCTGGATGATCGCGGAGGCCGGGCACAGCACCGCCTTCGGCAGCTTCGCCGCGTTCGGCCTGGGCGTGGCGCTGATCTCGCTGTGGCTGACCCGCGCGGGCCAGACCGGCAGCAGCGACGGCACCGACGACGGCGCCGGCCCGGCCGCGACCGGCCAGCAGGGCTAGCCGGCCCGCACCCCGATCCTCCTCGGCCACGTGCGCGTTTTCGCGTGGCCCCCTGTGCGCCCGTGGGCGTAGGCTGGTGTGCACCGCACAAGCCCGCGCCGGCGGGCGCTTTTTTCTGGATGCCGGCGGCCGCGCCGCCGCCGACCGGGGGTGCCGACGCGAGGTAGGGTGGATTCGCCGCGCTTCGCGGCAATCCACCATCGCGGCGGTACGGGCGGCGCACGCCGCTTGGTGGGTTGGCCGCGCGAACCCACCCAACCGGGGCCGCGCGCGCGTCTGGCGGCTTCCCACACGCGGCCGCTTGGGTAAAATGCCGTGGGTCGTGGGGAGTGGCATGCCGAACTATCGACGTGCGTGGGTCCCAGGCGGCAGCTACTTCTTTACCGTGGCCCTGCGCGACCGCCGGGCGGACACACTGACCCGGCGGATCGATCTGCTACGGAACGCGACACGCCGCGTGCGCGCCCGGCACCCCTTCGTGATCGATGCCTGTGTCGTGTTGCCCGACCACATTCACTGCATCTGGACCCTGCCCGCAGGCGACGCCGATTACGCGCTGCGATGGCGGCTCTTGAAGCTGATCGTGTCGAAGGGGCTGCCGGTGGGCGAACGCCGGTCGCCCGGCAACCGGGCACGCGGCGAACGCGGTATTTGGCAGCGCCGGTTCTGGGAGCACGCGATTCGCGACGCGGACGATTACGCCCGGCACCTGGATTACATCCATTACAACCCGGTCAAGCACGGCTACGTCCGCCGCGTCGCGGATTGGCCGTATTCGTCGTTCCACGGGTACGTGCGCGCGGGCCGGCTGCCGTTGGACTGGGCGGGCGACGTCGGGGACCTGCACACGGCCGGCGAGTAGCGTGCCGGATGCGTACGCCGTTCGGTGGGTTGCTGCGCGAACCCACCCTACTGACCCGCATTACTTCCCGCTGCCGTCGGTGGATTCGCCGCGTCAGCGGCAATCCACCATCGCGGCGTGCCGGATGCGCGTGCCGTTCGGTGGGTTGCTTCGCGAACCCGACCCTCTCATGTCCGTTTGTCAAGGTATAGGCGTGCGAGAGCGTGGCCGCACGGCGGGGCCGAGCGGGTTGGCGTGTGTAAGCTCCGGGCCAGCGGTGCCGAGGCGCGGGGTGTGCGGGCGTTGACAGCCTCTGATGCGTGGGTCGGGACCACAGAGATGACGAGGCGTCACCGGTCGTTGCCCCAGTCTACGAACGTAGATAGCAGCCTGTCAGGGTGGGTGCGGGGATCTGAACCGGCGTCGGGCCGCGCCCCGGCGCCGCTGGCTCGGAGCGATGCGCTGGCCGGCGGTGTCGTGCCGGCGTGTCTAGGGATCTCCTTGAGCCGTTGCGGATCTTCTTGCTGTGGCCGTGGACGCCGTGCCGGCTCAGGCCGGCCGGGGTGTCCTGGGCGACCGCCCAGACGAACCCGGCGAGTTCCCGGGCCACCGCGATCACCGCCACCTGCGGCAGCTTGCCGGCCCGGCGCAGCGCGCGGTAGCGGGCGTGGAAGGCGGATCTGCGCGGCCCAGCAGCGCTCGCGCACCGCCGGGCTGAGCGGCGCCTGCTTGGCGCGCTGGCGGGTCGACTGCCGCGGCGGGTGGCGGTAGCACCAGGCAGCCTCGGTCAACAGTTCACGCGCCCGCGGACTGCCGGTCTTGGTGATCGACCCCGGCCGGCGGCGCTCGCCGCTGGAGTGCTCGCTGGAGACCAGCCCGAAATAGGCCATCAGCTGGGCGGGATGGGCGAACCGTCGGACGTCGCCGATCTCCGCGGCCAGCCCGGCGGCGGCGACCAGATCCAATCCCGCGCAGGCCGCGCAGGGCCTCGACCACCGGGGCGAGCCGCCAGCCCGGCACTGCCGCGGCGACTTGCTGGGCCATCTGCTCGCGGCGCGCCAGCGCCTGGTCGACCGCCTGCAGCCGGCTGTCCAGGGCGACCCGGTTGGCCGGCTCGGCGAACGACAGCTCGGCCAGCCAGCGCCGGTGCGTGCGCGTCCAGTTGGTCTTGCCCGGATAGCGCAGCCCCTGGCGCAACAGGAACGAGGTGACCCGCTGGCGCGCCCGGCGCAGGTCTTGCACGGCCTCCTCGTAGCCGCGGGTCAGCTCGCGGATCGCCTCGTGCTGGCAATCGGGCACCCAGATCGCCGTCAGCTCGCCCGCCCGGTCGAGCCGGGCCAGCTGCACGGCGTCGCGCCGGTCGGTCTTGACCCGGTCCCCCGACTTGCGCGGCACCTGCGACGGGGCCGCGATGGCGCAATCGCAGCCCCGCCGCCGCCAGCGTGCGCTGCGCCACGTAGCCCGTCGGCCCGGCCTCGTAGACGAAGTGCACCCGGCCGTGCTGCTGCTCCAGGCGCTTGGCCAGCTGGCACAGCCGATGCGAGTTGTTCTCGATCGTGCCGTAACTGCGCACCTCGCCGCCGCGGCCGAACTCGGCAATCGCAACCGCGATCGTCTTCTTGTGCATGTCAAGCCCGACGTAGGCGTTATACTCGTCCATGGTCCGTTCTCCTCTGTGCGTGTGGCTCGGCACCGCCCCGGTGCAACCCACGTTTTCGCACATAAGGAGGCGGGCCACCCCGCCTCCTGAAACGGACATGTCGTCTACGGACCCGTATTACTTCTCCCGCTGCCGTAGGGTGGATTCGCCGCGTCAGCGGCAATCCACCATCGCGGCGTGCCGGCGGCGCACGCCGTTCGGTGGGTTGCTGCGCGAACCCACCCTACGATGCCGGGCGTGTGGGGTGCATCATTCCCCGGTCATCCCCCGCAACTCGTACACCAACTCCAGCGCCTCCTTCGGCGACAGCTCGTCCGGGTTCACCTCGGCCAGCCGCCGCTCCACCGCGCTCGGCCCCGCCGCCTCGGCCTGCCCCGCCGGCTGCCGCTTTTCCGCCATCGCGGCGAACAGGGGCAGGTCGTCGGCGAGGCGTTGCAGGGTGCCGGCCTGTTCGCCCTTTTCCAGGGTTTCCAGCACCTCCTCCGCGCGCTGGATCGCGGTGTCGGGCAGGCCGGCCAGGCGGGCGACGTGGATGCCGTAGGAGCGGTCGGCGGCGCCCGGCGCGACCTCGTGCAGGAACACGACCTCGCCCTGCCATTCCTTGACCCGCATGGTGTGGCAGGCGAGCGCGGCGAGCCGGCCCTGCAGGCTGGTCAGCTCGTGGTAATGGGTGGCGAACAGGCCGCGGCAGCGGTTGATGTCGTGCAGGTGCTCGACGCACGCCCAGGCCAGCGAGAGCCCGTCGAAGGTGGCAGTGCCGCGGCCGATCTCGTCCAGGATGACGAGCGCGCGCGGGCCCGCCTGGTTCAGGATCGCCGCCGCCTCGACCATCTCGACCATGAAGGTGGAGCGCCCGCGCGCCAGGTCGTCGGCCGCGCCCACGCGCGAGAACAGCCGGTCGACCACCCCCAGTTCGGCGCGTTCGGCGGGCACGAAGCTGCCCATCTGCGCCAGCACCGCGATCAGCGCGTTCTGGCGCAGGAAGGTCGACTTGCCGGCCATGTTCGGGCCCGTGACCAGCCACAGCCGGCTGTCGTCGGTGAGATCGCAGTCGTTGGCGACGAAAGGACCTTCGTCCTGTTTCCTTAAGGCAGCCTCCACCACGGGGTGCCGGCCCTGCTGGACGTCGAAGCGGGTGTCGTCGGTGACCTTGGGGCGGGTCCAGCGCTGCTCGGCCGCCAGTTCGGCGAGCGCGCTCGCGACGTCGATCTCCGCCAGCGCCCGGGCGGCGCGGTCGATCTCGCGCGCTTGGGCGGTCGCGGCCTGGACCAGCTCCTGGAACAGCTGCTGCTCGATCGCCAGCGCCCGGTCGCCCGCCTGCGAGATCCGCTGCTCCAGGTCGGCGAGCTCGGTCGTGGTGTAGCGCACCGCGCTCGCCAGCGTCTGGCGGTGGATCAGCACGCCGTCGTTGGGCAGCTGCTCGGCCTGCTTGGGCGTGACCTCGACGTAGTAGCCGAGCACCTG
Source organism: Rhodovibrio sp. (assembly GCA_034521655.1). Lineage (GTDB taxonomy): Bacteria > Pseudomonadota > Alphaproteobacteria > Kiloniellales > Rhodovibrionaceae > Rhodovibrio. The sequence continues at coordinate 35,290 of JAXHMD010000028.1, read as the reverse complement.
GTTGTGCCGGATCTTGAGCGCGTTCACCCCGGTCTGCTGCTGGTAGGTCGCCTGCAGGTTGGCGATCAGCCGGCGGCTCTCGTCGCGCAGCTTGCGCTGCTCGTCCAGTTCCGGCGCGAAGCCCTGCGCGATCACCCCGCCGTCGCGCGCGAGCGTCGGCAGGTCGGGGGCGAGCGCCTGGCTCAGGCGGTCGGTCAGGGGGGCGTGGTCGCCCAGCTCCTCGGCCGCGCGGGTCAGCAGGTCGGGCGCGCCCGCGACGTTTTCGGTGCCCCCCTGGAAGGCGTGGGCGAGCACGCCGCGGATGCCGGCCGCCTGGCCCAGGCCGTCGCGCAGGGCGGCCAGGTCGCGCGGGCCGCCGCGCCCGACCGTGAGGCGGGAGAGCGCGCGCTCCACGTCCGGGGTGTGCTTCAGGCGCTGGCGCAGCTCGCCGCGCGTCGTCTCGTCCGTGGCGAGCGCCTGCACGCCGTCCAGCCGGCGGGCGATCTCGGCCGGGTCGGTGAGCGGCGCGGACAGCCGCTGGGCGAGCAGGCGCGCGCCCGGCCCGGTCACGGAGCGGTCGATCGTGCCCAGCAGCGTGCCCTGCCGGCCGCCGGAGAGCGCCTGGGTCAGCTCCAGGTTGCGCCGGGTCGCCTGGTCGATCTCCATCACCGCGCCCTGGGCCAGCCGCCGGGGCGGGCGCAGGTAGGGCAGCGCGCCCTTCTGCGTGAGCGCGACGTAGTCCACCAGCGCGCCCGCGGCGGCCGTCTCCGCCCGGGTGAACGCGCCGAAGGCGTCCAGCGCCTGCACCTCGAACGCCTCCTCCAGGCGCTTGCGGGCGTTCTGGCTGTCGAACCGGCTGCCCGGCAGCGGGGTCAGGAGCGCCTGCCAGGGCTGCAGCGCCTGCTTGATCTCCGCGCGCGCGAGCAGCCGCTCGGAGACCAGCAGCTCGCCCGGGTTGAGCCGGGCGAGCGCGGCCGGCAGGCCGTCGGCGTCGGCCGGCTGGGCCTGCAGGTCGCCGGTGGAGACGTCGACCCAGGCGAGGCCGAGGCCGCCGCCGACCTCCGCCACGGCCGTCAGGTAGTTGTGCCGGCGGGCGTCTAAGAGCTCGTCCTCGGTCAGCGTGCCGGGGGTGACCAGGCGCACCACCTCGCGCTTGACCAGGGCCTTGTGGCCGCCGCGCTTCTTGGCGCTCGCCGGGTCCTCCATCTGCTCGCAGATCGCGACCTTGAAGCCCTCGCGGATCAGCCGGGACAGGTAGGCCTCGGCGGCGTGCACCGGCACGCCCGCCATCGGGATCTCCTCGCCCTTGTGCTGGCCGCGCCGGGTGAGGGTGATGTCGAGCGCCTCGGCCGCCTGCCGGGCGTCGTCGAAGAACAGCTCGTAGAAGTCGCCCATCCGGTAGAACAGCAGGCACTCGGGATGCTGGCGCTTGACCTCCAGGTACTGCGTCATCATCGGGGTCGCCGGGGTGGCGGCGCTGTCCTTGGCCGGGGCGGCCTGGGTCGCCTCGGCGGGGTCGTGCGCGGGGGCGGCGGTGCTGTCGGTCAAGAACGGAGGGGCCTGGCTGAATCGGATGACGGGTCGGGCGACCGGCAATCTAGCACGCCCGGCCGCGCGGGCGCCAAGGCACGCGGCTCTTGGTCAGGGGCCGGTTGAGAGGCTACACAGGAGGTGGACCAACCCAAGCGGTCGCCCGGTTGCAGGGCAACGCGGCGGGTTCCCTCTCCTCCGCTGGGAGGAGAGGGACAGGGTGAGGAGGCGCCACGGGTCGACGCCACGCGCAACCTCCTCTCCCTAGCCCTCTCCTCCCACTGGAGGAGAGGGGATTTGGCATAGCGCCATCCACCAACGCGTCCACGCGCACGCGGCCAGAACTTGCGCCAGCAAGAGAACAACGAGGACCCCCGTGGCCGAGAACGAGACCCCCAGCGCCTACGGCAAGCGCCCCGACACGACCGGCCACACGATCGAGGTGGTCGGCTGGTTCGAGACCCGCGAGGCCTTCAAGGCGGCGGTCAAGGACCTGCGCGCCGCCGGCTTCCAGCACGCCGACCTGTCGGTGCTGGACACCCACGAATCGATCTCCGCCGCCGACAGCCCGGGCGAGGTGTTCCGGGAGACCATGAGCGGCCTGATCGACGAGGCGCAGTACATCGGCCCGATCGCCGCGGCCGGCTTCATCGCGGTCGCCGCCGGGCCGGTGGGCGCGCTGGTCTCGGGCGCGATCGGGGCGGGGCTCACCGGCTACGCGATGGGCGACGTGCTGCGCGACATCCGCGCCACCCCGCACACCGAGGAGTTCGCGCGCGCCGCGGAGAACGGCGCGATCCTGCTCTGGGTGCGCGCGGAGGACCCGGACCGCCAGGCCAAGGCGGTCGAGCTGCTGGAAAAGCACGGCGCCTACTCCGTGCACACCCACGAGCGCCCGAAGCAGGCGCACGAGGGCGGGGCATAGGAGAACGGGCGCATCGGAGCGGTCCCTCTCCCCACCGCGGGAGAGGGCCAGGGTGAGTGGGAATCCTCCGGCGTACGAGCGGGACTTCAACGCCTCACCCTCCCACGCGCCATCCGGCGCGCGGGCCCCTCCCTCTCCCGTCAAGGGAGAGGGGATGCGTCACGGCATGGCCCGCCCCCGATCGGCTGCATCCGCCCGCCCTTGCCGGGCCGTCTTGGCGCCGTCTACGATCCGCCGTCCAACCTGTTTTCACGCGAGAAGGCCCGCGCGCCCGGCTCCGGCCGTCATCCTAGAGCAAAATCGACGAAAGCCGAACCGGCTTGCATCGTAAATTTTGCTCTAACTCTCGAAGAGCGGGCAAGACGCTGAACGTGATTCCACGTTTCAGCATCTTGCCCGAGAGCGCGCCACAACCGGCCCACGCGACCCCTGGGGAGCCCCACGACCCTTCATGAGTAAGAACCAAGACCCTTCATGAGCAAGAACAAGGCGCGCATCACCGAAGAGGAGGCGCTGGCGCTGCACGCGCGCGAGCGCCGCGGCAAGCTGGAGATCCGCGCGACCAAGCCGCTGACCACCCAGCGCGACCTGTCGCTCGCCTATTCGCCGGGCGTCGCCTACCCCTGCCTGAAGATCCAGCAGGACCCGCAGGCGGCCTACGACTACACCGCCAAGGGCAACGAGGTGGCGATCGTCTCCAACGGCACCGCCGTGCTCGGCCTGGGCAACCTGGGCGCGGCCGCCAGCAAGCCGGTGATGGAGGGCAAGGCGGTCCTGTTCAAGCGGTTCGCCGACATCGACGGGATCGACCTGCAGGTCGACACCCAGGACGTCGACGAGTTCGTCAACTGCGTGCGCTTCCTGGGCGCCACCTTCGGCGGCATCAACCTGGAGGACATCAAGGCGCCGGAGTGCTTCATGATCGAGCAGCGGCTGAAGGAGCTGCTCGACGTCCCGGTGTTCCACGACGACCAGCACGGCACCGCGATCATCGCGGGCGCGGGGATCATCAACGGCTGCCACCTGACCGGCCGGCGGATCGAGGACCTGACCATGGTCATCAACGGCGCGGGCGCGGCCGGGGTCGCCTGCGCCGAGTTGATGAAGGCGATGGGCGTGCGCCACGAGAACGTGCTGCTGTGCGACACCCGCGGGGTGGTCTACCAGGGCCGCGCGGACGGCATGAACCAGTGGAAGTCCGCCCACGCGGTGCCGACCGACCGGCGCACGCTGGCCGACGCGCTCGACGGCGCGGACGTGTTCCTCGGCCTGTCGGTCAAGGGCGCGGTCGACCAGGCGATGGTGGGCCGGATGGCCGACCGGCCGCTGATCTTCGCCATGGCCAACCCGGACCCCGAGATCACCCCCGAGGAGGTCCGCGAGGTGCTGCCGGAGGCGATCATCGCGACCGGCCGCAGCGACTACCCCAACCAGGTCAACAACGTCCTGGGCTTCCCCTACATCTTCCGCGGCGCGCTCGACGTGCGGGCGACCACCATCAACATGGAGATGAAGATCGCCGCCGCCCGCGCGCTCGCCGAACTGGCGCGCGAGGACGTGCCGGACGAGGTCGACGCCGCCTACGCCGGCAAGCGGCTGCGCTACGGCCCGGAGTACATCATCCCCGCCCCGTTCGACCCGCGCCTGATCGAGGCGATCCCCAAGGCGGTCGCGCAGGCGGCGGTGGAGACCGGCGTGGCGCGGGTGCCGATCGGCGACATGAGCGTCTACGAGAAGCAGCTGTCCGCGCGCCTGGACCCGACGACGGCGAGCCTGCAGCAGATCTTCGACACGGTGCGCGCCTACCCGCAGCGGATCGTGTTCGCCGAGGGCGAGGAGGAGAAGGTGATCCGCGCGGCGATCGCGTTCTACAACGGCGGCTACGGCCAGCCGGTGCTGGTCGGGCGCGAGGACCGGATCCAGGCGACCATGCGCCAGATCGGCGCCGAGGCGGACTTCCTGGAGATCCACAACGCCCGGGTCAGCGACTTCAACAAGCCCTACACCGACTTCCTGTACGCCCGCCACCAGCGCCAGGGCCTGCTGTACCGCGACTGCCAGCGGCTGGTGAACCAGGACCGCAACGTCTTCGCCGCCTGCATGGTCGAGCACGCCAACGCCGACGGCATGGTGACCGGGCTGACGCGCTCGTTCGTGGTCGCGTTCAAGGACATCATGAAGGTCCTCGACCCCAACCCCGGCCACCGGGTGTTCGGCCTCAACATGGTGCTGCAGGGCGGCCGCACGGTGTTCATCGCCGACACCAGCGTGCACGAACTGCCCACCGCCGAGCAGCTGGCCGACATCGCCGAGCAGTCGGCCGCGCAGGCGCGCGCGATGGGCCACGAGCCGCGGGTGGCGCTCTTGTCGTTCTCCAACTTCGGCAACCCGAGGCGGGAGAAGGCGGAACGCATCCGTCAGGCGATCGGGATGCTGGACCAGCGCCCGGTCGACTTCGAGTACGACGGCGAGATGCAGGCCAACGTCGCCCTCGACTACGCGCTGATGCAGGAGCTCTACCCCTTCTGCCGCCTGTCCGGCCCGGCCAACGTGCTGATCATGCCGGCCCTGCACTCCGCCAACATCTCCGCCAAGCTGCTGCAGCAGATCGGCGGCGGCTCGGTGATCGGGCCGCTGTTGATCGGGCTCGACAAGCCGGCGCAGATCGTCTCCATGGGCTCGACCGTGAACGACACCGTGACCGCCGGGGCGCTCACCGCCTACGACGCGATCCGCAACAAGGGACTGATCTAGGCGGCCGTCTCCGGCAACCCGCCACCAGGCTCTCACGATTCCCCTCTTCCGTTGGGAGGAGAGGGGACGAGTCGATGCCGACGGCGGCCCTTCGCCCCTACGCGGGCACGCCCGCCCCCAATCCCCTCTCCGCCACTGGGGGAGAGGGAGGGGCCCGCCGACCGCAGGTCGGTGGGAGGGTGAGGTGGCCGGCACGGCGTCGAGGGTCGTGCGCACCTCCTCTCCCTGTCCCTCTCCTCCCATGGAGGCGAGGGGACCCGGCGCCGGGCCGTTGCCCCGCGCGGTCGTGGCCCCAATCCCTCTCCGCCACTGGGGGAGGGAGGCGCCGACCGCAGGTCGGTGGGAGGAGGTGGCCGCAGGCGCAGGTCGCGGACCTCTCCCTAACCCTCTCCTCCCATGGAGGCGAGGGGACCCGCCGCCGGCGCCCGTTGCCCCCGCGTACGGTCGCAAGCCCGCGCCGTTGAGGTCGGCCACTGCCACGGAACTTTCATCGAACCGTGCTACGGTCCCGGCTTAACATCGTGGGCGGAAACGCCTATTTGGAAACGGTTCAGCAGTCCCGCGAGAAAGGCGCGCGCGTTCCAGCCATGGCCGACCGCACCGACCCGATCGCCGCCAGCCCGGGCGTCGGCCGCATCCTGCGCGCCACGCTTTGGCTGAGCGCGCCCGCGCTGGCTGTCCTGCTGGTGTTGGTGATCGCCGGCGCGCTCGACCCCGGCCCGGCCGTGCTGGGCGCGCTTGCCGTGGTGGCCGGTGTCGGCCTGCTGCTGGCCCGGCACTTCCGGGCGGTCGCGGCGCTGCGCGCCTACGTCGACCGGCTGCGCCAGCTGTGGAACGAGGACGGCGAGCTGCCGAGCCCGCCCGCGGTCGACAGTCCCGGGCTGGACCCGGCGCTGGGGCAGGCGATCGCCGATACCGCGCGCGAACGCCAGGCCCGGCGCAAGGAGCTGCGCGCGGTCGTCGCCGGTAACGAGGCGGTGCTGTCCGGCCTGCCCGACCCGCTGCTCCTGATCGACGGCGCCGGCCGGGTGGTCGGCGCCAACCCGGCGGCCAAGCAGCTGTTTTCCGAACGCGTGGTCGACCGCGACCTGGCGAGCGTGCTGCGCCATCCCGACCTCTTGCAGACGGTCGACGGCGTGCTCGCCGGCGGCGACGACCGGGAGATCGACTTCACCGCCGCCAGCGGCGAGATCGAGCAGCACTTCTCCGCCCGGGTCGCCCGGCTGCCGGCGCGCGGGCCCGACGGCGCGGTCGCGGTCTGCGCGCTGCACGACGTCACCGGCATCAAGCGCGCCGAGCAGATGCGCGCCGACTTCGTCGCCAACGCCAGCCACGAGCTGCGCACGCCGCTATCCAGCCTGCTGGGCTTCATCGAGACGCTGCAGGGCGCGGCCAAGGAGGACACCGAGGCGCGCGAACGCTTCCTGGAGATCATGCAGCGCGAGGCGCAGCGGATGTCCCACCTGGTGGAGGACCTGCTGTCGCTGTCCCGGATCGAGCTCGACGAGCACACCCCGCCCACCGAGCGCGCCCAGATCAAGCGCGTGCTGGAGCGGGTGCAGAGCGCGGCCGAGATCCGCGCGCAGAAGAAGGACATGACGGTCGAGCTCCTGGTCGACGGCGACCCGTCGGTGATCGGCGACGCCGACCAGCTGACCCAGGTGTTCCAGAACCTGGTCGACAACGCGGTCAAGTACGGCCGCCAGGGCACCGCGATCCGCCTGGAAGCGGGCCCGGCCGACCGCGCCGCCGGCCGTCCCTCGCGCCGGGCGCGGCGCGGCGTGGCGGTGGCGGTGATCGACCAGGGCGAGGGCATCCCGCGCAAGCACATCCCGCGCCTGACCGAGCGGTTCTACCGGGTCGACACCGCGCGCTCGCGCGAGCTGGGCGGCACCGGGCTGGGGCTCGCGATCGTCAAGCACATCGTCAACCGCCACCGCGGCCAGCTGGAGATCGACAGCACGCCGGGCGAAGGCTCGCGCTTCACCGTCTACCTGCCGGGCGCGGAAGACGGCAGCGCGGCGGCGGCGGACGCGGCCAGCCAGCAGGCCGCGCAGTAGCCGCCGCACACCCCCAGTCCCGCGCAAACCATGGCGAGCCCCGGAGAGACCGGCTAGACTACCCGCAGGAAAACGAACGACGCCGGCCGTCTGTGTCGCCGGCGCACTTAGCTTGGGGAGGCGCTATCCATGACCAACGCCCTGATCGGCCGACTGATCGCGGCGGTGATCTTCCTCGCCCTCGCGGGCGTGTTCGTCACCCAGTTCACCGAGCAGCACGTGCGCACCTGGGACAAGGTGATGGAAGCCGTCGGCTGGACCGACAGCCACCGCGACCTGAACGCCGTCCACCAGGCCCCCGGCTACGGCAAGTCGGACGAGACCGAGACGCCGGCCGAGTCGGGCGCGGGGATGGAGGACGGATAGGCCGATCGGGCCACGTTACCATGCCGCCCGCGTGGCGGCTTTCCCGCGACGTTTCGACTGCCGTAGAGGATGCTTCGACGCGGCCCTGCCGGGCCGCTCCTCAGCATGAAGTCCCGTTATCCCCCTGAAAAACCCAAAACTTCATCCTGACGAGCTTGGCGACGCCAAGCGTCTCGAAGGATCGCGAACGGGTGCTGCGGCCACCCCGCATCTCGTTCCTTGACGAGGCGACGAGAAATCCCGGCGCGGTAGCCGCTTCCTCTGCGCGCAAGCCGCGTGAACCAGCGCTAAGCCGCCCGTTCCCCTTCCCGGTCCACGATTTCCACGATGTCGGCCATGATCGCGGTCAGGTCGTAGTCCTTGGGCGTGTAGATCGCCGCCACGCCGGCCGCGCGCAGGGTTTCCGCGTCGCTTTCCGGGATGATCCCGCCGACCACCACGGGCACGTCGGAGAGGCCCTGTTCGCGCATCCGGCGCATCACCTCCTGCACCAGTTCGACGTGCGAGCCGGACAGGATCGACAGGCCGACCACGTGCACGCCTTCCTCCAGCGCCGCGCCGACGATCTGCTTGGGGGTCAGGCGGATGCCCTCGTAGACCACCTCGAAGCCGGCGTCGCGGGCGCGCACGGCGATCTGCTCGGCGCCGTTGGAGTGGCCGTCCAGGCCCGGCTTGCCGACCAGCATCTTGAGCCGCCGGCCGATCCGCTCGGAGACCTGCTCGACGCGCGCCTGCACGTCGGCCAGGCGCTTGGGGCCGTGCTCGCCGCGGGGCTGGCCGCCCTGCTTGCCGACCCCGGTGGGCGCGCGGTACTCGCCGTAGATCTCGCGCAGCGCGTCGCCCCATTCGCCGGTGGTGACGCCGGCGTGGGCGCACTGCGATCGACGGTTCCATGACGTTGCGCCCCGCCCGCGCGGCGGCCTTCAGCTCGTCGAGCGCCGCCTTAGCCTTGGCGTCGTCGCGCGCTTCCCGCCACTGATTGAGGCTTTCGATCTGCGCCTGCTCCTCCTTGGGGTCGACGGCGAGGAAGGAGCCGTCGGTGCCGCTGGTAAGCGGGCTCGGCTCGGTCTTGGTGTAGGCGTTGACGCCGACCACCGTCTGCTCGCCGTTCTCGATCGCGGCCACGCGGCGGGCGTTGGATTCGACCAGCCGCTCCTTCATGTAGCCCTGCTCGATCGCGGCGACGGCGCCGCCCATCCGGTCGATCTTGGCGATCTCCGCGCGCGCGGCTTCGCACAGCTCGTCGACCTTGGATTCGATCGCCGGGTTGTTGCGGAAGATGTCGTCGTATTCCAGCAGATCGGTCTCGTAGGCCATGATCTGCTGCATCCGGATCGACCACTGCTGGTCCCACGGGCGCGGCAGGCCCATCGCCTCGTTCCAGGCGGGCAGCTGGACCGCGCGGGCGCGCGCGTCCTTGGACAGGACGACCGAGAGCATCTCGATCAGGATGCGGTAGACGTTGTTCTCCGGCTGCTGCTCGGTCAGGCCCAGCGAGTTCACCTGCATGCCGTAGCGGAAGCGCCGGTACTTCGGGTCCTCGACGCCGTAGGTCTCGCGCGTGATCTCGTCCCACAGCCGGACGAACGCGCGCATCTTGCACATCTCGGTGACGAAGCGCATGCCGGCGTTGACGAAGAACGCCAGCCGGCCGATCAGCCGCGGCATGTCGCTCTCCGGCACCTGCCCGGTGTCCTTGACCGCGTCGATCACCGCCTTGGCCGTCGACAGCGCGAAGGCGAGCTCCTGCTCCGGCGTCGCGCCCGCCTCCTGCAGGTGGTAGGAGCAGACGTTGGTCGGGTTCCAGCGCGGGATCTCGTCGTAGGTGAAGGCGATCACGTCGGCCGTCAGCTTCATCGACGGCTTGGGCGGGAAGACGTAGGTGCCGCGCGACAGGTACTCCTTCATGAGGTCGTTCTGCACCGTGCCGGAGAGCTGGTCGCGCGCGATCCCCTTGCGCTCGGCGGTGGCGACGTAGAGCGCCAGCAGCCAGGGCGCGGTCGCGTTGATCGTCATCGAGGTGTTCATCTGATCCAGCGGGATGTCCTCGAACAGCGTCTCCATGTCGCCCAGGTGGCGCACCGGCACGCCGACCTTGCCGACCTCGCCGCGGGCCAGCGGATGGTCGCTGTCGTAGCCGGTCTGGGTCGGCAGGTCGAAGGCGACCGACAGCCCGGTCTGTCCCGCGGCCAGGTTCTTGCGGTAGAGTTCGTTCGACGCCTTGGCGCTGGAGTGGCCGCCGTAGGTGCGGATCATCCACGGCTTGTCGCGCGCCGGCTGGTTGTCCTTGGAATTCTGGTGCCCGGTCGGGGTCGCCGTCTGGGCGTCTTTTGCGCTGCCGCGCTGCTCGGCCATGTCCGTCTCCTGACCCGCCAAAAGCTTACGTGCCGACCATGATCGGCGACATTTTATTTCGTTTCAAGCCGCCGTCGGGTTAAAAAATATGTTCTTGTGCATTGCAAAAGATCGAAACCGCCGCTATGAGTCAAGCCGTACGGGGTTGCCGAAGCGCTGACGGGCGCTCGCGCCCGGCGTGCATGCGCCCGCGAAACGGCGTGCCGGGCACCTGGAATGCCCGCCCCCGACGGGGTCTACCGGTGTGTGGCGGAGGCACCGAAAGGTGCGTGCACCGCGTGCCGGATGGCCCCGGCTAGAGCGATGGATGGCCGCGACCGCGGCCCGGAATGGACGAGGCATTGCCCCATAGAGGCACCGCCAGAACAGGCACGACCTAGAACAGGCGTTTGAAGGAGCGAGACATGAGCCAGGCGGCCGAAGCCGACGTGGTCAACCTGCGCGGAGGCCAGGAGAAGAAGGATCTCTACGAAGTCGGCGAGATCCCGCCGCTCGGCCACGTGCCGAAGCAGATGTACGCCTGGACGATCCGCAAGGAGCGTCACGGCGAGCCGGACACGGCGATGCAGGAGGAGGTCGTCGACGTCCCCGAGCTGGACAGCCACGACGTCCTGATCCTGGTGATGGCGTCGGGCGTGAACTACAACGCCGTCTGGGCGGCGCTCGGCAAGCCGGTGTCGGTGCTCGACTTCCACAAACAGGACTACCACATCGCCGGCTCCGACGCCGCGGGCGTGGTCTGGGCCGTCGGCAACAAGGTTAAGCGCTGGAAGGTCGGCGACGAGGTCGTGGTCCACTGCAACCAGGACGACGGCGACGACGAGGAGTGCAACGGCGGCGACCCGCTGAACTCGCCCAGCCAGCGGATCTGGGGCTTCGAGACGCCGGACGGCGGGCTCGCCCAGTTCTCCCGGGTGCAGGACCGCCAGCTGATGAAGCGCCCGGCGCACCTGACCTGGGAGGAGAGCGCCTGCTACACCCTGACCAACGCCACCGCCTACCGGATGCTGTTCGGCCACCGGCCGCACATCCTGCGCCCGGGCCAGAACGTGCTGGTCTGGGGCGCCTCGGGCGGCCTGGGCGCGATGGCGATCCAGATCATCGCCGCCGCCGGCGCCAACGCGATCGGCGTGATCTCGGACGAGAGCAAGCGCGACTTCGTCATCCAGCTGGGCGCCCGCGGGGTGATCAACCGCAAGAACTTCGATTGCTGGGGCCGGCTGCCCGACGTCGGCACCGAGGAGCACAGCACCTGGATGAAGGAGACCAAGAAGTTCGGCAAGGCGATCTGGGAGATCACCGGCAAGGGCAACGATGTCGACATCGTCTTCGAGCACCCGGGCGAGGCGACCTTCCCGGTGTCGGCCTTCGTGGTGAAGCGCGGCGGCATGGTCGTGTTCTGCGCCGGCACCACCGGCTACAACATCACCTTCGACGCCCGCTTCGTCTGGAACCGGCAGAAGCGCATCCAGGGCAGCCACTTCGCCAACCTGCTGCAGGCGAGCCAGGCCAACCAGCTGGTCTACGACCGGCAGGTCGACCCCTGCATGTCGGAGGTGTTCTCCTGGGCCGACATCCCGCGCGCGCACACCAAGATGCTCAACAACGAGCACAAGCCGGGCAACATGGCGGTGCTGGTCTCCGCCAAGCGCCCGGGCCTGCGCACGCTCGAGGACGCGGTCGAGGAGTAGGCTGAGCGCGGGCGCTCCAAGGGCCGTCGGCCGACCCGCGATGGGCGCGGAGGCCCTGTCCGCGCTGTTGCTTGGCCCGGCCGTGGCGGCGGCCGCCTTCGACGGCCGCCGCCACCTTCCTGGCCAACATCGTTCTGAGCGTGCGCGACGTCGCCCGTCGCCGGCGCGGCCTGGTGGTCGCGCTTCGCGCCGAGATCGGTGAGCGCCGGCGCGCACAGCAGGCGTTCCTCGACGGCACAAACGTTGAAGCGGTGAAGGCTCAAATGGACAGCGACCCCGACTACGTGCCGTTCACCACGTCCGATCCGGACTTCTCTCGAGCCCTGTACGACGACCTGCGCGCGGACGTCGCCGTGCTTGACGGTGAGAGCCTGGAGTCCGTCGTGCGGTTCTACGTCGAGGACAACTTGACGCAGTGCATGGTGATCGACCTGCGCTCGGATCTGTTCGGCAAGCTGGCCGCGCCGCGCAAGAAAGCCTATCTTGACCTATTGATCGCGCAGGCGCGGGAAACCGTTGAAGCCGGCGATCAGGCCCTGGACCGGCTCGACGCGAGCTTTCGCGGTCGGGCGGCTTAGACGATCGGGGTCGGGTCGAGATGCATAAGGTCAAGGTCCTTTGCCTGAGCGCTGCGGTCGGCCCGGCTCGCGGCCGATCCGACGCACCCGCCAGATGAGGTTACGCGCCACATAAGGTTATAGGAGACTCGCTGCAATGCAAGCCGCTCACGCCGAGACCCGGGACGATCGCGGCCTGGAAGTCGCCGACCTGCTGGAGACCTGCCGCAGCGCGCTGAAGGCCGCGCAGGCCCTGGAGCAGGAAGCCGAGGCCGCGGTCGCGCGCCTGGTCGCGCCCGAGGGCAAGGTCGAGGGCAAGGCCGTGATGCGCGAACAGTTCGCCGCGCACGGCTACGCCTGGTTCGCGACCTACGTCGCCACGCTGAAGGAGACGCTGGCCTGGGCCGAGAAACTGCAGGAGCGCGGCCAGCTGCGCGAGCAGGAGCGGCTGATCCTGCAGATCGGCTTCGGCGAGTACCTGGCCCAGCTGACCGGCGGCATCACCATGAGCCAGGGCGAACTGGTGCGGCCCGAGGACATGGACGTGGCCGGCGCGGCGATCGACGCCTTCGCCAGCGACGCCAGCGTCAAGGCGCTGGTGCGCGGCGGCAACACCAACGCCGCGCGGATGCGGCTGTGCCAGCTGATGGTCGAGCGCTTCGACCAGCGCGACTTCGGCGAGGCCGGCTACGACGACGACACCATGGAGATGGTGCGCGACCAGTTCCGCAAGATCGCGGACAGCCACGCCTGGGACGCGCACGACTGGCACATGAAGGACGACCTGATCCCGATGGCGGTCGTCGACCAGCTGGCGGAACTGGGCGTGTTCGGCCTCACGATCCCGGAGGAGTACGGCGGGCTCGGCATGGGCAAGACGGCGATGTGCGTCGTCACCGAAGAGCTCAGCCGCGGCTACATCGGCCTGGGCTCGCTCGGCACCCGCTCGGAGATCGCCGCCGAGCTGATCCGCCTGGGCGGGACGCAGGCGCAGAAGGAACACTACCTGCCCAAGATCGCCAGCGGCGAGATCCTGCCCACGGCCGTCTTCTCCGAGCCCAACGTCGGCTCCGACCTGGGCTCGCTCAAGACCCGCGCGGTGCGCGAGGGCGACAGCTACAAGGTGATCGGCAACAAGACCTGGATCACCCACGGCGCGCGCTCGGATCTGATGACCCTGCTCGCGCGCACCGACCCGAACGAGCAGGGCTGGCGCGGGCTGTCGATGTTCCTCGCGGAAAAGCCGCGCGGCGACGACGACAACCCCTTCCCGGCCGAGGGCATGACCGGCGGCGAGATCGAGGTGCTCGGCTACCGCGGGATGAAGGAGTACGAGATCTCCTTCGACGAGTTCGAGGTGCCGGCCAGCCAGCTCCTGGGCGGTGTCGAGGGCACCGGCTTCAAGCAGCTGATGGCGACCTTCGAGAGCGCGCGCATCCAGACCGCCGCGCGCGCGGTCGGCGTGGCGCAGAACGCGCTCGAGCTCGCCACCGGCTACGCCATCGACCGCGAGCAGTTCGGCCGGTCGATCGTCCACTTCCCGCGGGTCGGCGGCAAGCTCGCCTTCATGGCGGTGGAGACGATGATGGCCCGGCAGCTGACCCTGGGGGCCGCGCGCGAGAAGGACGAGGACCGCCGCTGCGACATCGAGGCCGGGATGGCCAAGCTGCTCGCCGCCCGCGTCGCCTGGTCGGCGGCCGACAACGCCGTGCAGGTCCACGGCGGCAACGGCTACGCGCTGGAATACCCGATCTCCCGCGTGCTGTGCGACGCGCGCATCCTCAACGTCTTCGAGGGCGCGGCCGAGATCCAGGCCCAGGTGATCGCCCGCGGCCTGATCGCCGAACCGGGCAGGTCAGCGGCGGCTCCACGCCAGAGTCCGCGACGGGCGGAGCGCGACGCCGCAGTACGCCGTGCTTCAATCGCTCGCCTTCGCTCGCCGCATCGCGCCGAACGCGCAGAGCGGGCGATGGACGCGGCGTGGATCAAGAAGGAGCTTGAGGCCGTGGATTTCACCACTGGCCAAGCCAACGCCCTGGCACTCGTCCTCTCCCAGATGGCGAGCAAGGACGACGTCGACGGCGTGCGCCTGGGACAACTGCCTCGTCGCGCGTCTCCGGGTCCACAGGAGTTCGGCAGGTTCACAGGAAATGGGCAAGACCACCGAATCGGCAGCGGTGGTCGCTCATGACCGGCAAGCCGGACGATCGCCGCTGATAAGCTCTGCAGCACCGACTGCTGTGACGCCGACCCGGTGCGCCCGCGCCCCCTGGTAGACTCCCCACCCGCGCACCCATATAACGCGCGCCATGGAGCGCGCGTTCACCAAGATGCACGGATTGGGCAACGACTTCGTCGTGGTCGACGCCCGGACTGTGCCGTTCACCCTGGACGACGCGACCGCCCGGCGGATCGCCGACCGGCGCACCGGGGTGGGCTGCGACCAGCTGATCGTGCTGGAGCCGGCGCGCGCGGACAAAGCCGACGTGTTCATGCGCATCCGCAACAGCGACGGCGGCGAGGTGAAGGCCTGCGGCAACGCCACCCGCTGTGTCGCCGCGCGGGTGCTGGACGAGGCGCGCGCGGCCGGCCGGCCCGGCGACACGGTGGTGGTGGAGACCGCCGCCGGCCTGCTGCCCGCCTGGGACGCGGGGATCGATGCCGCCGGCACCCGCCGGATCGCCGTCGACATGGGCCGGGCGCGCAGCGATTGGGCGGACATCCCGCTTTCCAAGGCGCTGGACACGACCCATCTCCCGCTCGAAAGCGGCCCGCTCGCCGACCCGGTCGGCGTCTCCATGGGCAACCCGCACGCCGTCTTCTTCGTCGACGACGCGGAAGCCGTCGACCTAGCAACCCACGGGCCCGCGCTGGAGCACGATCCGCTGTTCCCCGAACGCGCCAACATCTCGGCGGCCCAGGTGCTGGATGCCGGCACCATCCGCCTGCGCGTCTGGGAGCGGGGTGCCGGGATTACCCAGGCCTGCGGCACCGGCGCCTGCGCCGCGCTGGTCGCCGCCGTGCGCCGCGGCCTGACCGGCCGGCGCGCGACCCTGCGCCTGGACGGCGGCGACCTCGAGATCCAGTGGCAGGACGACAACCACGTGCTGATGACCGGGCCGGTCGCGGAGAGCTTCACCGGCCAGCTTAACGGACGGATGCTGGCGGCATGACCACGGCCACCCGACACAAGCCCGAACAGCCCGACGCGGCCGCGCCGGAAACCCCGGCGGCAGACCCGCGGGTGATGACCTTCGGCTGCCGGCTGAACGCCTACGAGTCCGAGGTGATGCTGCGCCAGGCCCGGCTCGCGGGGCTGGGCGAGGCGGTGATCGTCAACACCTGCGCGGTCACCGGCGAGGCGGAGCGCCAGGCGCGCCAGGCGATCCGGCGGGCGAAGCGCGAGCGCCCCGACGCCAAGATCGTGGTCGCCGGCTGCGCGGCGCAGCTGCACCCCGACAGCTTCGCCCAGATGCCCGAGGTCGACCGCGTGCTCGGCAACGAGGCCAAGCTGCGCCTGGAGAGCTACGCGCCCGAGGCGCCGGCCAAGATCGTGGTCGAGGACATCATGGAGGCGCGCGAGACCGCCTCCCACCTGGTCCAGTCGTTCGAGGCGCGCACCCGCGCCTTCGTGCAGATCCAGCAGGGCTGCGACCACCGCTGCACCTTCTGCATCATCCCCTTCGCGCGCGGCAACAACCGCTCCGTGCCGATCGGGCAGATCGTCCAGGAGGTCCGCCAGCTGGTCCAAAACGGCGTGCGCGAGGTGGTGCTGACCGGCGTCGACATCACCGGCTACGGCCCGGACCTGCCGGGCCAGCCGACCCTGGGCCAGCTGTGCCGCCGGCTGCTGCAGCTGGTGCCGGAGCTGCCGCGCCTGCGGCTCACGTCCGTCGACCCGGTGGAACTGGACGACGACGTGTTCCGTCTGCTGGAGAGCGAGCCGCGGCTGATGGGCCACCTGCACCTGTCCTTGCAGGCGGGCGACGACTTGATCCTGAAGCGCATGAAGCGCCGCCATTCGCTGGCCGACGCGCAGGCCTGCGTCGCCCGCGCCCGCGCCGCGCGGCCGGACGTCGTGTTCGGCGCCGACATCATCGCCGGCTTCCCGACCGAGGACGAGGCGCGCTTCCAGACCACGCTGGACGCAGTCGACACGCTCGACCTGACCTGGCTGCACGTCTTCCCCTATTCCGAGCGCCCGGGCACGCCGGCGGCGCGGATGCCGGCCGTCTCCAAGGCCGAGCGCAAGGACCGCGCCCGGCGCCTGCGCGAGGCTGGAGAGCGGCGCGTGGCCGCGTTCCTGGCAAGCCGCGTCGGCCGGGTGGAGACGGTGCTGCTGGAGGAGGCCGACGATCACGGCCGGATGAAGGGCCGCAGCGAGCCGTTCGCGCCGATGCGCGTGGTCCCGGGTCCGGACGGCACGGCCGGGCAGGCCGGCGAGATCGTGCGCGCCCGCGTGAGCCATGTCGAAGGGGGCAGCCTTGTGGCCGAGACGCAAGCGTAACAAGCAGAACCAACAGGCCGAGGGCCAAAAGACCGCCGAGCCGAACGCCGGCGCGCAGGAAACGGGCGCGCAGGAAACGGGCGACACGCAGGCCAAGGCCGAACAGCCGCCCAAGCGGCGCTACGGCTGGGTCCCGCCGCCCGCCAAGCCGGCGCCGGGGTCCGAGGCGACGCCGGCCGCGCCGGAGCCGGAGCCGGCGCCCCAAGAGAGCGCGCCCCAACAGAGCGCGGCCCAAGAGAGCGCGCCCGAGACGGCCGCGGCGCAGGCGCCCGCGCAACCGGTCGCCCCGAAGCAGCCGGCCGCGGAGCCCGCCCAGGACGACGCCAGGAAGCCGGCCGACAAGGGCGACCCGCAGCCGCGCAAGAGCTGGGTGGCGCGCCTGCGCGACGGCCTGGGGCGCTCGTCCAGCAAGCTGGGCGAGGGCATCGGCTCGATCTTCACCAAGCGCAAGCTGGACGCCGAATCGCTGGAGGAGCTGGAGGAACTGCTGATCGCCTCCGACCTCGGCGTCAGCACCTCGGCCAAGCTCGCCGCCGGCCTGCGCAAGGAGCGCTTCGCCAAGGAAGCCGGCCCGGAGGCGGTGCGCGCCGCGCTCGCCGAGGACATCGAGGAGATCCTGGCCCCGGTCGCCCAGCCGCTGGAGGTCAAGACCGACGCCAAGCCGCACATCGTGCTGGTGGTCGGCGTCAACGGCTCCGGCAAGACCACCACGATCGGCAAGCTCGGCAAGCAATACGCCGACCAGGGCTACAAGGTGCAGTTCGCCGCCGGCGACACCTTCCGCGCGGCGGCGGTCGAGCAGCTGCAGGTCTGGGGCGAGCGCACCGGCTGCCCGGTCACCGCCAAGGAGACCGGCGCGGACGCCGCGGGCCTCGCCTACGACGCGGTGGCGAAGGCGCAGAGCGACGGCGCCGACCTGCTGCTGATCGACACCGCCGGGCGGCTGCACAACAAGTCCAACCTGATGGCCGAGCTGCAGAAGGTCATCCGGGTGATCAAGAAGCTCGCCCCCGACGCGCCGCACGACGTGCTGCTGGTGCTGGACGCCACGACCGGCCAGAACGCGCTCAGCCAGGTCGAGACCTTCAAGGAGCTGGTCAACGTCACCGGCCTGACCGTCACCAAGCTGGACGGCTCGGCGCGCGGCGGCGTGCTGGTGGCGCTGGCGGAGAAGTACCGCCTGCCGGTCCACGCGGTCGGCGTGGGCGAGACGGCGGAGGACCTGCGCTCCTTCTCCGCCCGCGCGTTCGCCCGCTCGCTGATGGGCCTGGACCCAGAGAGCTGAACACCCCGGAGCTGAACGCCGGAGCTGAACGCCCACCGAGCTGAACGCCCAGAGAACTGACCCCCCGGAGCTCCGAACGACGGCCCGCGGGCGCGGTCGCTACCCCGCCTGGAACCGGCGCTTGTCGTCGGCGGCGTACTGCGCCACCGCGCGGTCGGCCTGCTGGGCCGCGGCGAGCGCGTCCAGCGTCTCCTCCAGCTTCGCCGCCGGGATCGCCACCGTCATCTCGTTCGACGGCATGCCGGTGCGCACCCGGCTCACCATGCAGCCGACCGACAGCGCGGGCTGCTGGCGTTCCTTGGCGATCGCGATGATGTGGCACTGCGGCTTGCCCTCGCCCAGCATGTGCGGCAGCGCGTCCTTCAGGATCATCGCCTGCTTACCGGTCACCCGCAGGAACACGACGTCGGGGTCGACCGGCGACTCCTTCAGCGGGCCGTAGACGATCGCCGCCGGCTTCTCCCGCACCGCCGGCACGGCCTGCACCGATTCCTGGTCGACCCAGCCGCAGTCCAGCAGCGCCTTGGTGTCGTCCCTGCTCGCGGCCTGCTCGAGCGAGATCAGGCCGTGGGTGTAGCTGCCGACCGAGCAGTTGCCGTGGTCTTCGGCCACGGTGGCGAAAGTGCGTTCAGCCGCGTGCATCCAGAAGACGCAGCCGGCGGACACCCGCCCGGTGCGCCCGTCCGCCGCCGGCTCGGCGAACGGCGCGTCGAACCGGGGCACGCCGTCCGGTACGTCGGGCGTGAAGGAGATCGCGAGCGGCGGGCTGGCCAGGCTCAGATGGTCCTGCAGCTCCTGGGCCGCCTGGGCGAGGTCGCGGGGCATGGGCAAGCCTCCAGATGGGTCGCGCGCGGGCGCGCTAGGAATTACGGGCGTCAGCCCAGCAGATGCTCGATCACCGCGTTGAGGCGCAGCCGCCCCTCGGCCGTGGCGACCAGCCGCCGGTCGTCGAGGGTCAGGTAACCCTCCGCGACGAGCGCGTCGAGGCGATCCGCGTCGAACAGCGCTTCCGGCTGGGCGCCCAGCTCGCGGACGAAGGCGTCGCGGTGGATGCCCTCGGCCAGGCGCAGGCCCATCAGGGTGATCTCCTGGCGCTTCTGGTCGGCGTCCAGGGGATCGCGGGCGCGGGTCGCGTGGCCCTGGTTCGCCACCGCCTGCAGCCAGGCTTCGGGCGCCGAATGCTGCCGGGTGGCCTGCTTGACGCCGCCCACCGTGAGGCGGCCGTGCGCGCCCGGGCCGACGCCCAGATAGTCGCCGTAGCGCCAGTAGATCAGGTTGTGCCGGCTTTCCGCGCCCGGGACGGCATGGTTGGAGACCTCGTAGGCCCGCAGGCCGCGGGCTGCCAGCGTCTCCCCGGTCGCCTGGAAGATCGCGGACTGCGTCTCCTCGTCCGGCAGGGCGAGGTCGCCGCGCCGCCAGGAGGCGTGGAACGGCGTGCCGGGCTCGATCGTCAGCTGGTAGATCGAGATGTGCTCCGGGCCCTCTTGGAGCGCGCGCTGCAGCTCGCCGGCCCAGCTTTCCGGGGTCATGCCGGGGCGCGCGGTGATCAGGTCGAAGGAGATCCGCGGGAACGCCCGGCGCGCCAGATCCACGGCCGCGAGCGCCTCGTCGGCGGAGTGCTGCCGGCCCAGGAAGGCGAGCGCCCGGTCGTCCAGCGCCTGCACGCCCAGCGACACGCGGTTGACCCCGGCCGCGCGGAAGCGGGCGAACTTCTCGGCTTCCACGCTGGTCGGGTTGGCCTCCAGCGTGATCTCGGCGTCGTCCGCCAGATCGAACCGCTCGGCGATCCGTCCGATCAGGGCCTCGGCCGTGTTCGGGTCCATCAGCGAGGGCGTGCCGCCGCCGAAGAAGATCGAGGTGACGCGCCGCCCCGCCGTTTCGCGTGCGTAATGGTCCAGCTCGGCCAGCAGCGACCGGCGCCACAGGTCGTGGTCGACCGTGTTGCGCACATGGCTGTTGAAGTCGCAGTAGGGGCACTTCTTGAGGCAGAACGGCCAGTGGACGTAGACGCCGAAGCCGGGATCGGGCGCCCGGTCGGCTTCCAGCCCAGCGGCCGGCGCGGGGGCGGCTGTGGTCATGCCCGGAACACCGCGTCGACCAGCTGGCGGAAGGCGCGCGCCCGGTGGCTCATGGCGTGCTTGGCCGCCGGCTCCATCTCGCCGAAGGTGATCTCGTGCCCCTCCGGCACGAACACCGGATCGTAGCCGAAGCCGCGCTCTCCGCGCGGCGGATAGACCAGCGTGCCGTCGACCTGCCCCTGGAAGGTGCGCACCGACCCGTCCGGCCAGGCGAGCGTGAGCGCGCAGACGAAGCAAGCCGACCGGTCCCCGCCTTCGCCGCCGTTGGCCTCGCGCAGTTCGCGCTCGACCCGGTCCATCGCCGCGCGGAAATCCTTGTCCGGCCCGGCCCAGCGGGCGGAGTAGATGCCGGGCTTGCCGCCGAGCGCGCGCACCGAGAGCCCGCTATCGTCGGCGAGCGCCGGCAGCCCCGCGCCCTCGGCCGAGGCGCGCGCCTTCAGCTCGGCGTTCTCGGCGAACGTGGTGCCGGTCTCCTCCGGCTCCGGCAGCCCCAGGTCGCCCGCGGACTTCACAGCCACGCCGAACGGCTCCACCAGCTCGGCGATCTCGCGCACCTTGCCCGGATTGTGGCTTGCGATCACCAGCGTCTCGGCGCCCAAAGGCATGGTTCGTTACGTCCTCGGAATTGACACGCGCACGGCGCAGTAATCCCCTCTCCCTAGACGGGAGAGGGAGGGGCCCGCGGACCGCAGGTCCGTGGGAGGGTGAGGGTGGGACTCCGCGCCATACGCTCGAGGAATCCCACCCTCACCTGTCCTCTCCCCTCCCCGTCTCTAGGTGGGGGAGAGGGACCCTCCGGAGCGGCCGGTTTCACCCGGAAGCGTTCCGTAGGGCGGGTTCGCGCAGCAGGCACGCCGAAGCGGCGCGTTGCCGCCCGGCGAGCGGACAGCGTCGCGGTGGTTGCTCGCCTGCGCGGCGAATCCACGACGACATCCAACGTGGCCCGAGCGCCCGGCCGCCTCAGCACTCTGGCCCCCTCAGCCTCCATAGGCGGCGAGGGACCCGCCGATCGCGGCCGTCGTGCTCAAGCGTGCGTCGACCCGCCGACCCCGAGCGCTTCCAGCTGCTTGCGGCAGAGCTGGCCGACGCCGCCTTCGGCGAGGTCGAGCAGGCGGTTGAAGGTGGCGCGGTCGTAGGGTTCGGTCTCCGCGCTCGCCTGGATCTCGACGATGCCGCCGCGCCCGGTGAGGACGAAATTGGCGTCCGCGTCGGCGGCCGAATCCTCGTCGTAGTCCAGGTCGAGGACGGGCTCGCCCTTGTACAGGCCGGCGGAGATCGCCGCGACCTGGTCGGTCAGCGGGATCTGCTTGATCGCCTTGGCGGTCTGCATGAACTGGAAAGCCTGGTAGAGCGCGACGTAGGCGCCGGTGATCGCGGCCGTTCGGGTGCCGCCGTCGGCCTGCAGGACGTCGCAGTCGAGTTGGATCGAGCGCTCGCCGAAGCCGGTCAGGTCGGTCACCGCGCGCATCGACCGGCCGATCAGGCGCTGGATTTCGACCGTGCGGCCGCCCTGCTTGCCGCGCGCCGCCTCGCGGCCGCCGCGGGTGTGGGTGGCGCGCGGCAGCATGCCGTATTCCGCCGTCACCCAGCCGCGGCCGCTGCCGCGCAGGAAGCCCGGCACCGACTTGTCGATCGAGGCGGTGCAGAGTACGTGCGTGTCGCCGAACTTGGCCAGGCACGAGCCTTCGGCGTGCTTGCTGAAGTCGGGCTCGAGGACGACGGTGCGCAGCTGGTCGGCGGCGCGTCCGGAGGGGCGCATGGAGACGGTCGCTCCTGATCTGTCGGTGAACGGCGGGCGTCCCGGCGGATCCGGGGCGCCAAGCGGCGCGCACGCTATCGGATCGCCCCGCGGGCGTCCAGCCGCGCGCCCCGGCACCGCGCGTACACAACGGGGCGCGCGGTCCGGAGGCGGGTGCGCTTTGGCCGATCCCGGGGGTCGACGCGTCAAGTTGACCGCCTGCCCCGCGCTTCCTATCTTTAAACGACAGGTGCAGGTGGTGAGTTTCCCCATGACAGAGCGGCGACGCGGTCTGAGCGGACGCACGGATCTGAGCGTGCTGGATCAGCGTTCGCGCGAGATTTTCCGGCACATCGTCGATGCCTATGTCGCGACCGGCGCGCCGATCGGCTCGCGCACGCTGGCGCGCCAGCTGGGCATGGGGCTGTCGCCGGCGACGCTGCGCAACACCATGGCGGAGCTGGAAGAGCTGGGCCTGCTGTACGCCCCGCACACCTCCGCCGGGCGCCTGCCCACCGACCACGGCCTGCGGCTGTTCGTCGACGGCCTTTTGGAGAAGGGCAACCTGGATCCGCGCGAGCGCGAGAACATCGAGGCGCGCTGCGCCGCCAACGGCCGCAGCCTGCCCGACACGATGGCCGAGGCGAGCCGCATGCTCTCGGACCTCTCGAAGTGCGCCGGGCTGGTCGTGGCGCCCAAGTTCGAGGAGCCGCTGAAGCACATCGAGTTCGTCTCGCTCGGGCCCGGCCGGGCGCTGTGCGTGATGGTGACCAACTCGGGCGCGGTCGAGAACCGGATCATCGACGTGCCGATGGGCCTGCCGCCGTCGTCGCTGGTGGAGGCGTCGAACTACCTCTCCAGCAAGCTGGTCGGGCGCACGCTGAGCGAGGCGCAGCGGGTGGTGCAGCAGGAACTGCAGCGCGAGCGCCAGGAACTCAACGACCTGACCCGGCGGCTGGTCGAGCAGGGGGTCGCCGACTGGTCGGAGGCGAACGAGGGCGCGCTGATCGTGCGCGGCCAGGCGCACCTCCTGGAGGACGTGAGCGCGCTCGAGGACCTGGAGAAGGTGCGCAACCTGTTCTCCGCGCTGGAGAAGAAGGAATCGCTGGTCAAGCTGCTCGACCTCGCCGACGACGCTCAGGGCGTGCAGATCTTCATCGGCGCGGAAAGCGAGCTGTTCGGCGCGACCGACTGCTCCATGGTGATCGCGCCCTACGCCAACAGCCAGCAGCGCTTCGTCGGCGCGATCGGGGTGATCGGCCCGACCCGGATCGACTACGCCCGGATCATCCCGATGGTCGACTACACCGCCAAGGTGATGAGCCGCCTGGTCGGCTGAGCCGGCGCCGCAAGAAACCCGCCGCAAGGGCCCGCCGGGCGCGTTTTCCCGTGCCGGACGCCTTTTCATCCGCGCCGCTCATCCACAGATGAGGGACCAGCGGAACGCAAGACGCATCCAGACGACGTAACGGACCAGAACACACGGACCCGATAGATGACGGCGAAGAACAACCGCGCGAACGACGACAACGAGAGCCAGGATCCGAACGCCCAGCGTGGACAGCAGGGCCAGGGCGGCCAGCCGGGCCAGGACCCGAACGGCGCCCAGGGCGGCCAGGATCCCGAGCAGGCCAAGTCCGAGGCGAACGCCAAGGCCGCCGCCCAGGAGGCCGCGCGCCTGGCCGAGGAAGCCGCGCGCAACGCCAACGCCCAGGGCGAGGGCGATCCGGAGGCGGAAGCGCCGGACGACCCGCAGGCCGCGCTGCAGCAGGAGATCGACGACCTGAAGAACCGGCTGCAGCGGGCGATGGCGGAGACGGAGAACGTCCGCCGGCGCGCCGACCGGGAGCGCCAGGACGCGGTCAAGTACGCCGCCGCCCCGCTCGCCAAGGACCTGCTGGGCGTGGCCGACAACCTGCGCCGGGCGCTGGAGAGCGTGCCGCAGGACAAGGCCGAGCAGGACGAGACGCTGAAGAACCTGCTCTCGGGCGTGCAGATGACCGAGAAGGAACTCGCCGACGCCTTCGAGAAGCACAGCATCAAGAAGCTGGCCCCGGCGGCGGGCGAGAAGTTCGACCCGCACTACCACGAGGCGATGTACGAGGTGCCGACCGACGAGCACAAGCCGGGCTCGGTCGTGCACGTCGTGCAAGAGGGCTACATCCTGAACGACCGCCTGCTGCGCCCGGCGCGCGTGGGCGTCGCCAAGTCCGCCGGCGGCGGCCAGGGTGGCGGCGCCAACGGCCAGGGCGGCAACGTCGACACCAAGGCGTAACGTTGGCCGCTTTTCAGCTGAGCGCAGCGAAACGCCCGCCGTGCGTCGCATGGCGGGCGTTTTCGTGTTCACCACAAAGGGCACGAAGGACACCAAGGCGGCCGTGCGGATGGCGTGGGCGTGCTTGCCCGGTCACCGCCAAATTCGGGGTGGCACAGCGAAGCGGCGCGTCCCTCTCCGCCAATGGGGGAGAGGGACAGGGAGAGGTGGCTCGCACGGCCGGTCGACTGGGGATGCCGCTATCAGCCGCCATGTGAGCTGCGATGGAGCGGGCAACCTCCTCTCCCTGAGCAAAATCGATGAAAGCCGAACCGGCTTCCATCGTCGAGTTTCGCTTGACTTCCTGAAGAGCGGGCAAGATCCAGGCTGAACGCGATTCCACGTTTCAGCACTCGCCGTAGCCTCTCCTCCCAGTGGAGGAGAGGGGATAAGTCCAGGTGGGACGGACGCTAACGGGTGCCACCACCGGCACGCCGCCCCAAACACGCCGAACCTACGAGGAACCGCTGCGCCGGCGCGGCTCCCGGGACAGGCCGCGCTTGTCGAGCGCGTCCAGGTAGCGCTGCCAGATCTCCTCCTTGTTCTCGCCCAACTGACGCAGGTAGGCCCAGGAGAAGATGCCGGTGTCGTGCAGGTCGTCGAAGTGGATCTTGATCGCGTAGTTGCCGACCGGCTCGATGTTCATGATGCCGACGTATTTGCGCCCCGAGACGGTCTGCTTTTCCGACGGGCTGTGACCCTGCACCTCCGCCGACGGGCTCTCCACGCGCAGCAGTTCGGCCGGGTAGACGAAGGTCTGCCCGTCGTCGAAGTCGACCTGCAGCTCCTTGCGCTCCTTGGAGTAGCGGATCTCCAGCGGCCAGTGCTGCGTGCCGTAGGGCTGCGCCTCGTCGGACTGGATGTCCTTGGCCATGGCGGACGTGTTCCTGATGATCTCGGTGCGTAGAGCCGGGGCAGCCGATCATCCCCTCTCCCTCGACGGGAGAGGGAGGGGCCCGCGCCGCGTTAGCGGCGTGGGAGGGTGAGGGTGGGACTCCCCGGCGATATCCGAGGAGTCCCACCCTCACCCTGTCCCTCTCCCCTCAAGGGATAGGGGACCCGCCGCTTCGTTGTGCCAGCGCGCGCGCTTAACGAACCCAGCTAACGCCTGCGATGCCCACCTTCCAGCATCTTGCCCTACTCGTCCAGCCGGCGCGCCTCGTCGGGGAGCATGATCGGGATGCCGTCGCGGATCGGGTAGGCGAGCTTGGCCTGCCGGCTGATCAGTTCCTGGGCCTGGGCGTCGTAGTCCAGCGGGCCCTTGGTCAGCGGGCAGACCAGGATTTCCAACAGCTTCGGGTCGACCGTGCTTTCGGCGGGCTGGCCGCCGGTATCGGAGGTGTGCTCGCTCATCGCGTGTGCCTGTCTCTTTCGCTGTGCCGCCTCGTGAACCACGGCGGCCATCCTGCCGCCCCGGTCCCGAGCCGTCCAGCATGTCGCTCTAGTGGCGGGAAGCCGCGCGGCCTTCCGGCGCCGGGCGGTCGAGCACGGCCATTTCCAGGATCGTGGTCATGGTCTCGGCCCGCTGGCTGGCGTCGCCGGCTTCCAGCAGCGCCTGCTTCTCCGCGCTGGAGAACGGGCAGACCATGGCGAGCGAGGTCACCAGGCGTTCGTTGGAGGCTTCGCGGATGGCGTCCCAGTCCGCCTCGATGCCCTGCTGCGTGAAGTAGTAGGTCAGCGCCTCGAGCAGGCGGTCGCGGTCGAAATAGGCGGCCTCTTCAGGGGTCAGGTCGCCGGCGAACGGCGCGTAGTCGGGGATCACCCGGCGGTAGCCGTCCTTCAGCATGAGCTCTTCCTGGATCCGGAAGCGCAGCAGCCCCTTCAGCGTGACCAGGTAGCGGCCGTCGTCGGTCTCCGAGAAGGACACGATCCGGCCCGCGCAGCCGGTCCGGTAGACCGGGGCGGCGCCGGCGTCGAAGCGGGTGCCCTGCGGCTCGGTCGTGGTGTAGGCGGCCTCCTCGTCGTCCTCGACCTCGAAGCTGCCGAAGCGCGCGGTCTGGTCGGCGTCGTCCACGGCCGGCTGGACCATGCCGATCATGCGCTGCGAACGCAGCGCCTCGCGGATCATGTTCAGGTAGCGCGGCTCGAAGATGTTGAGCGGCAGCCGCCCGCCCGGCAGCAGAAGCACGCCGGACAGCGGAAAAATCGGAAGCTCCCCCGGCAGCTCGTCGTAGTCGGGATCGAAGGGGTGCGACGAAGACATGTGGGTCCTTACTTAGGAAAACAGGATCGACGACAGCCGCCGGCGTGCGCTCAGCGTCACCTCGTCCTTCGGGCCCCAGGCCTCGAAGAACTTGACCAGCTGCTTACGGGCGGCTTCCTCGTTCCATTCCTTGTTGCGCTTGATGATCTCCAGCAGCTGGTCGCAGGCCTCCTCGCGCTTGTTGGCCGCGTTGTAGGCCAGCGCCAGGTCGTAGCGGGCCTGCAGGTCTTCCGGGTTCTGCTGCACCGCCTGCTCCAGCTCGGCCAGGTCGCCGCGCGCCTTGGCCGTCTCCTCGGCAAGATCGATCGCCGCCTTGGCCGCGGCAAGCTCGCCCGCCTGCTGCAATTCCTCGGTCAGGCTGTCGTAGATCTCGCGCGCGCCCTGGAAGTCGTCGTTCGCCAGGTGGCAGCGGATCAGCCCGGCGAGCGCGCCCGCGTTCTGTTCGTCCACCTGCAGCACCTGGCCGTAGATCTGCTGGGCGGTCGCAACCTCGCCGGCGTCGAGCGCGCCCTTGGCCTGCTGCAGGGCGTGGTCGATCTGGGCCTGCGGATCCTGGCCGCCGCCCTGCTGGGCGACCTGCTGGACGAACTGCTGCACCTGCTGGGCGTCCGCCTGCGCCCCGGCGAAGCCGTCGTAGGGCTGGCCCTGCACGAAGGCGTACACCGTGGGCAGCGACTGCAGGCGCAGCTGCTGGGCCAGCTGGCGGTTCTGGTCGACGTCCACCTTGACCAGCTTGACCGCGCCGCGCTGCTGGCGGACCGCCTGCTCCAGCGCCTGGCCGACGGTCTCCGCCGAGCCGTCGCGCGGCGAGTGGAAGTAGCAGATCACCGGGGTCTGCTGAGACCCTTCGATGACCTTCTGGGTGAAGTCCGTCTGGGTGGCGGTCGTCACCGGGTCGCCGGCGCCGCCGCCTTGGCCGCCGCCGCCGCTGTTCTGACCGATGATCGTTTCCATCGCGTTTGCCCGTCCTATCTGCCGAAGTTGATCGGTTGCCGCCCTTAAGTGCGGGTTTCCGAGGGTCGTCGGTTCTGTGGGAGCCGTGGCCGCGCGCAGGCGTACTGCGCGCTGGCACCGGCGAAGGCGCCTCTTCCGAAGGGATGGCGGCGCGGCACGCGGCCGCCTGTGGCACGGCGCGCGGCCGGCACCGCCCAGCCGAGCACGCCCAGCCGGGCGGCGCGCCGGTGTGCCGCGGCTTTCGCGTCGCGCCGCCGAACGTCTAAATGGCGGCGGGGCGGGGATGTGACAAGTGTCCGCGCGGCCCCGGCCGGCGCCGCGCCCACGACCGGCCCGGTCCGCCCGCGCTCACGCCAGGTCTGCCCGCGCTTACACCAGGTCCAGGGTGCCCGGTTCGTGGTCCACCGCCTTGAGGAAGCGCACCAAATCCGAGGGTGCGATGCCGGTCGTCATGGCGTTGTCCAGCGGGTGGAAATTCAGGCGGTCGTGCGCTTCCAGCATGCCGCGGTCGAGCATCACCTGCACCTGGCCCTGGGTGTCGTTCAGCGCGGCGAACGGGGTCACCGCGCCCGGCACCACGCCCAGATACGTCATCAGCCGGTCGGCGCTGGCGAACGACAGCCGGCCGCTTCCCAGCTGCTCGCCCAGCGCCTTCAGGTCGATCTCCCGGTCCTCCAGGCAGACGACCAGCCACATCCGGCCCTTCTTGTTGCGCAGGAACAGGTTCTTGGTGTGCCCGCCCGGCAGCTCGCCGCGCAGCCGCTTGGCCTCCTCGACCGTGAACACGGGCGCGTGCTCGAGCGTCTCGGTCTCGATGCCCAGATCCCGCAGCCGGGCGAACAGCGCCTGCGGACCGGCGGGCGTGCCGCCGTCGGCGAGCGCGCCCGGACCGCCGACCCCGGCGTGGCCGTCGTTGGAGGCCGGGTCGGATGCCGAATCGCCGCCGTGCTCGCTCATCGCGCTCGTATCCCCAATTCGCCGTTGGTTGATCCGCGGTTGGCCGTCTTGGGCGCCCCCCACGCGCTGGCGCGTCCGGACCGTTCGCGACCCGGCCTGCCGCCGGGCGCGCGGAGCTTACGTGAGCGCCTGCCCCGCTGTCACCAGCGCGCAAAATTCCCCTGTTGCAAAGCACGTCCGGGCGTATTATGTGCCGGGGTGTCGACGCGGGCGGGGCGATCCCGCCGGCGGCGCACACGACGGATGCGGGCGTAGCTCAGGGGCTAGAGCGTCTGCTTGCCATGCAGAAGGTCGTGGGTTCGAATCCCATCGCCCGCTCCACCGACCGGGGGCTCAGCCGAGCAGGCTGGGCCCCCGTTTTCGTGTTACCCTCCGGTTTCGGCGTTAAAAAGTAAGCTTGGCTCGTTAGCCTTCTTGGGTTGAGGTTTTCAACTCGGGCGAGTCTCCCTCGTATCGCTTATCGCGCGAATAGGCCTTTACCCTGACTCCTGGCAGGACGTAGACTCCAAAAAGCGATGGAGGATTTTATGTTCACAAACCTCAAGACTGATCCCGACATCTCTGATCGTCTGAAGAAGGCTGCTACAAAAAAATTGAGCAACGAGGAGTTGCAAAAGCAGCGCGTTTCGTTCGTGTTCGGAAATATGCCGGCGAGCAGTGGCGTAACCCGCGAACAAGTTGAGCAAAAAATTAAAAACGAACACAAATAACGGGTCTCGTGAATGATAATCCACGAGCTTCTCGAAACTGAGAACCATAAAACTTATCAAGATTTGTCAATTGATAACCTGGAGCGGCAGTATGATTTTTTGCGCTCCTTAGTGAACGCGGCTATGGCTCTGGATAGGCCGATGATCTCGACCGCCGTCACATTGGCCTTGAATTTTCATGCCATAGCATGCCTGCACGTTAACGCGGGGCAATTTCGTCCGTGCCCTGTGACAGTAGGTTCCTATACGCCACCGCCGGAATATCGTGTTCCGGAACTTATGAATAATTTTGTAAATGAGGTAAATAGGTTTTGGGAACATGCAGATGCGATTGCGCTTGGTGCATATGTTCTTTGGCGTCTGAATCATATTCACCCGTTCATTAATGGGAACGGACGCACGGCGCGTGCGCTTTGCTATTATGTTATCTGCCTTAAATCCGGCGGGTGGTCGGGTGGTTCCACCATATTGCCGTGAACTCATACGTCGAGACCGCGATCAATATGTGCGGCTACTACAAGAGGCTGACCAAAAGTTCCGACAAGGAAAAACAGATTTCCTGCAAGATTTGTACGATTTTCTACGTGCATTGGTAGACGAGCAAATTCAAACGGCTTAAGAGCGAACCATGCTCTCCGCCATCGCCCTTGCCCTGCACGCCCTTTCCGCCGTCGTCTGGGTCGGCGGGATGGCGTTCGCGTATCTGTTCGCGCGGCCCGCGCTGGGCGCGTTGGAGGGGCCGCAGCGGCAGACTTTCTGGCGCGGGGCGTTCCAGCGGTTCTTTCCGGTGGTCTGGGCGACCGTGGTGCTGCTGCTCGCGACCGGCTACTACCTGATCTTCGTCACCTACGGCGGGTTCGGGCAGGTGGGCGTGCACGTCCACGTCATGCACCTGCTGGGGCTGGTGATGACGGCGATCTTCGCGCACGTCTTCTTCGCCCCCTGGCGCCGGTTCGCCCGCGCGGTCGACGCCGGCGACCGCGAGACCGCGGCGAAGAACATCGAGACCATCCGCAAGCTGGTCGCGGTCAACCTGACGCTGGGCGTGATCGTGGTCGCGATCGGCGCCAGCGGGCGGTTCTGGCCCTAACGCCCGGCAGACACGCCGGCGCGCGCGCTCACGCCAGCAGGCAGCCGCACATCTTGACCACCGGCACGAAGCCGTCGCCGGTGAGCGCCCGGGCGCCGTAGAGCAGCGCCAGCACCAGCGCCAAGCCGCCCAGGACCAGGATCGGCGCGGGGACGCGTTTCATCGCTCGTTCTCCGTTTCCAAGCGCGCCCGAATGCGAGATGCGCCCAGGCGTGCGCGCACGTCGGGGCGCGTGGTTCGGGTCACCTCTACCTTATAAGTTACATCGCATATATATCTTTTGAACCCGGATCCACGGGGGCGCGCCTGCGGCATTTCATCGCCTGCCGGATCGCGCTAGCGTGGCCGCCGGCGCCGCTTCGTGACGCGGGCAGGACCGTGGGATCGGCGCGGGCGCCCAAGGAAAACCGACCACGCCGGGGGAGCGTCAGACGCCATGTCCACGGGCGCAGAGCAGCTGAAAACCGATCTGATCGACCGCATCGTCGAGCGGGTGCAGAGCCGCCTCAATCCCGACCGCGCGGGCATGGCCGAGCGGTTCGCCCGCCAGTTCTACGCCCACGTGCCGCCCGACGACCTGCTGGGCGACGACGCCGACAACCTGTACGGCCAGGCGGTGTCGATGCTGAACTTCGCCGCCACCCGGGAGCCGGGCGCCGCCAAGGTCCGCGCCTATAACCCGCAGATCGAGGAACACGGCTACGGCTCGTCGCACACGGTCGTGGAGATCGTGAACGACGACATGCCCTTCCTGGTCGACAGCGTGACCCAGCGCCTGGCCGACCTGGACACCCAGGTGCACCTGGTGATCCACCCGATCCTGCGGGTCGCGCGCGACGATCAGGGCCGGCTGCTGGACGTCCACGCCGCCGACGCGAACGCGGACGCGCGCGACCAACAGGCCGCGGCGGCCCAGGGCAAGACGCGCAACCAGGCCAAGGGGCGGAGCCAGGCCACGCAGGCCGAGGGCGGGGACACCGCGACCAAGACCCGCCCCGTGGCCCGGACGGACACCGAGGCGCCGCGCGAATCGCTGATGCACATCGAGATCAGCGAGCAGCCGTCCGGCCGCCTGAGCGAGCTGGAGCAGGACCTGGCCCGGGTGCTCGCCGACGTGCGCGCGGCGGTGCGCGACTGGCGGACGATGCAGCGTCAGGCCCGGGCGGTGATCGAGGAGTTGAAGGCCAGTCCGCCGCCGCTCGACTCCGGCGAGCTGGACGAGGGCGTCGCGTTCCTGGAATGGGTCGCCGACGACAACTTCACCTTCCTCGGCTACCGCGAGTACAGCTTCCAGGGATCGGGCGCGAGCGCCGTCGCCCAGGTCGACCACGACAGCGGGCTGGGCATCCTGGCCGACCCCGAATACCGCCTGTTCGACGGCCTGCGCGATCTGGGCAAGCTGCCGAGCGAGGTGCAGGCGTTCCTGCACCAGCCCGACCTGCTGCGGGTCACCAAGGCGAACCGCCGGTCGACCGTGCACCGGGCGGTCCATCTGGACACGCTCGCGGTCAAGACGTTCGACGATAACGGCCACGTCACCGGCGAGAAGCTGATCGCCGGGCTGTTCACCTCCACCGCCTATTCGCGCACGCCGCGCGAGATCCCGCTGCTGCGCCGCAAGGTCGACCGGGTGCTGGAGCAAAGCGGCTTCCGCCCGGACAGCCACGACGGCAAGGCGCTGCTGCACATCCTGGAGAACTACCCGCGCGACGAGCTGTTCCAGATCGGCGAGGACGACCTCTACCGCATCTCGATGGGCATCCTGCACCTGCAGGAGCGCCAGCGGATCGCGCTGTTCACCCGCCAGGACCCGTTCGAGCGGTTCGTCTCCTGCCTGGTGTTCGTGCCCCGCGACCGGCACGACACCAACCTGCGGCTGCGCTTCCAGCGCATCCTGGCGCAAGCCTTCAACGGCGAGGTCACGGCGTTCTACACCCACCTGACCGAGGCCGTGCTGGCGCGCACCCACATCATCGTCAAGACGACCCCTGGGCGAGATCCCCGACGTCGACAAGAACGCCGTGGAGGCGCGCCTGGCGGAGGCCGCGCGCTCCTGGTCCGACCAGCTGCAGGAAGCCCTGATCGAGGAGCGCGGCGAAGAGCCCGGCCTGGCCGCAACCCGCCGGTTCGGCGAGGCGTTCCCGGCCAGCTACGAGGAGCACTTCCCGGCCCGCTCGTCGGTCCACGACATCGTCCGGATCGAACGCGCGATCGACACCCAGGACCTGGCGATGAACCTCTACCGCCCGATCGAGGCGTCGGAGGACCAGGTCCGCTTCAAGATCTACCACGTCGACCGGCCGATCCCGCTGTCGGACATCCTGCCCATGCTGGAGAACATGGGCATCAAGGTGATCTCCGAGCATCCCTACGACGTGCACCCGGCCGACCGGAAGCTGCCGGTCTGGCTGCACGACTTCGAGATGCGCACGGCCGGCGGCGAGCCGGTCGACCTCGGCCGGGTGCGCGACAAGTTCCACGAGGCGTTCGCGCGCGTCTGGCGCGGCGAGATGGAGAACGACGGCTTCAACCGTCTGGTCCTGCTCGGCCGCCTGACCGCGCGCGACGTGATCGTGCTCCGGACCTACTGCAAGTACCTGCGCCAGGCCGGGATCCCCTTCTCGCAGGCCTACATGGAGGACACGCTGGCGGAGAACCCGACGCTGGCGCGGCTCCTGGTCGAGCTGTTCCGCTGCCGCTTCGACCCCGAGCTCCAGGCCGACCGGGAAGAGCAGCAGGCCCGGATCGTCCAGCACCTGACCGACGGGCTGGAGCAGGTCGAGAGCCTGGACCAGGACCGGATCGTCCGGCGCTTCCTGAACGCCGTCCAGGCGACCCTGCGCACCAACTACTATCAGCCGATGCCGGACGGCGGCGAGCGGCCGTGGCTGTCGATCAAGCTGGCGAGCGAACAGATCGACGAGCTGCCGCTGCCCAAGCCGTTCCGCGAGATCTTCGTCTATTCCCCGCGGGTGGAGGGCGTGCACCTGCGCTTCGGCATGGTCGCGCGCGGCGGCCTGCGCTGGTCCGACCGGCGGGAGGACTTCCGCACCGAGGTGCTGGGCCTGGTCAAGGCGCAGCAGGTCAAGAACGCGGTGATCGTGCCGGTGGGCTCCAAGGGCGGCTTCGTCCCCAAGCAGCCGCCGGCTCCGTCGGCCGGCCGGCAGGCGGTCCAGGCGGAAGGCATCGCCTGCTACAAGACCTTCATCCGCGGGCTGCTCGACGTCACCGACAACTTCGTCGGCGGCGGCGAGGTGCAGCCGCCCGAGCAGCTCGTGCGCTGGGACGGCGACGACCCCTACCTCGTCGTCGCGCCCGACAAGGGCACGGCCGCCTTCTCCGACATCGCCAACGAGGTCAGCCAGGAATACGGCTTCTGGCTGGACGACGCCTTCGCCTCCGGCGGCTCCAGCGGCTACGACCACAAGGTGATGGGGATCACCGCCAAGGGCGCCTGGGAATCGGTCAAGCGCCACTTCCGCGAGATCGGCCACGACACGCAGACCCAGGACTTCACCGTGATCGGCTGCGGCGACATGTCGGGCGACGTGTTCGGCAACGGCATGATCTGCTCCGAGCACATCCGGCTGATCGGCGCCTTCAACCACCTGCACATCTTCGTCGACCCCGATCCCGACGCCGCGCAGAGCTATCAGGAGCGCAAGCGCCTGTTCGACGCCGCCAAGGGCTGGGACGCCTACGACACCTCCAAGATCTCCAAGGGCGGCGGGGTGTTCGAGCGCAAGGCGAAGTCGATCACCCTGACCCCGGAGATCAAGCAGCGCTTCGGGCTGGAAAAGGACCAGGTCGCGCCCAACGAGCTGGTCCACGCCATGCTCAAGGCGGACTGCGGGCTGATGTGGTTCGGCGGCATCGGCACCTACGTCAAGTCCTCCGACGAAAGCCACGCCGACGTGGGCGACCGCGGCAACGACGCCATCCGGGTCGACGGCAAGGACCTCGGCTGCCGGGTGCTGGGCGAGGGCGCCAACCTCGGCGTCACCCAGCTGGGCCGGATCGAGTTCGCGCTCAACGGCGGGCGCTGCAACACCGACGCGATCGACAATTCGGGCGGCGTCGACTGCTCCGACCACGAGGTCAACATCAAGATCCTCCTGGGCATGGTCGAGGAAGCCGGCGACATCACCCGCAAGCAGCGCAACGAGCTGCTGCAGTCGATGACCGACGAGGTCGGCCAGCTGGTCCTGCGCGACAACTACCTGCAGACCCAGGCGATCACCGTCACCGAGCGGCTGGGCGCGCACCTGCTCGACCGCTCGGCCCGCTTCATGCGCGCGCTCGAGCGCCAGGGCAAGCTCAACCGGTCGATCGAATACCTGCCGGACGACGAGACCATCCTGGAGCGGCGCAAGGCCGGCGTCGGCCTGACCCGGCCGGAGGTCTCGGTCCTGATGAGCTACGCCAAGATCGTGCTGTACGAGGAGCTGCTCGCCTCCGACCTGCCGGACGATCCCTACATGGCGGCCGATCTCAAGACCTACTTCCCGGAGCAGCTGCGCCAGCGCTACCCGCGGCAGATCGAGGAGCACCGCCTGCGCCGGGAGATCGTGGCGACCTCGGTCACCAACTCGATCGTCAACCGCTGCGGCATGACCTTCGTCCACGAAACGCGCGAGAAGACCGGCATGCCGAGCGACGAGGTCGCCCGCGCCTACATGGCCGCGCGCGAGGTGTTCGGCCTGCGCGAGGTCTGGGCCGGGGTGGAGGCGCTGGACACCATCGTCCCCGCCGAAACCCAGGCGGAGATGCTGACCGAGGCGGGCCGCTTGGTCGAGCGGGCGACCAGCTGGTTCCTGCGCACCTGCAACCATCCGCTCGACATCCAGGACGTCTGCGCGACCTTTACCGACGGGGTGGCCACCGTCGCCGGCCAGCTGGACCAGCTGCTCGCCAAGGGCGACCTGCGCGAACGCGACCGCCGGGCGCAGACCTACCAGCAGCAGGGCGCGGGGGAGGATCTCGCCCGCCGGGTCGCCGCGCTGCGGCTGCTGCCGCCGTCGCTCGACATCTGCCGGATCGCCGGCACCCTGGACATGGAGGTCGATGCGGTCGCGCGGACCTTCTTCGCGGTCGGCCAGCGCTTCGGCTTCGACTGGCTGCGCCAGGCCGCCAACCAGCTGCCCACCGACGACGCCTGGGACAAGCTGGCCGTGGGCGCGATCATCGACGACTTCTTCGGCCACCAGTCGGACCTGACCACGCGGGTGCTGGAGACC
>JAXHMD010000027.1:0-101035 GCA_034521655.1 Rhodovibrio sp. | reverse complement strand
TGTGCCCTTAGTGGTGCCCGTGACTGCTCACCCGCCGCTCTTCCTGCGCCTCCCCCATCACGTCGTAGGCGTCGCTGCCCGCCTGCGACCTCCGCG
The DNA here is from genome assembly GCA_034521655.1 of Rhodovibrio sp. Taxonomy (GTDB): domain Bacteria; phylum Pseudomonadota; class Alphaproteobacteria; order Kiloniellales; family Rhodovibrionaceae; genus Rhodovibrio. Next base: position 100,939 of record JAXHMD010000027.1, on the reverse strand, counting down.
CGGTCGGAGGGCGACCACTCCGGCGGGCGCGGGGAGGCGGGCAGGGCGCGGAAGGTGTCCTGCAGGCTTTCGTCCGGCTGCTCGCGCTGGAGCGCGCGCCAGACGACGAAGAAGGCGAACGCAGCACCGACGGCGATGAAGAACAGCCACAGGCCGTCGGGGCCGAAGGCGCGCAGCATCACGGTGGCCACCATCGGGCCGACGGTGCTGCCGGTCGCCCAGGTGCGACCGGGGATCGTGGAGGAGACGACGACGTAGTCGCCCGCCTGCGTGCGGTCGTTGGCGTGCGCGGTGGAGACGGCGTAGATGCTCTCCGCCAGGCCGCCCCAGAGCGCGAACAGGGCGATCAGCGCCACCAGCGTCACCGCCGGGCCGGCCGACAGCAGCACCGCGGAGACCAGCACGACCGCCGCCGTGGCGCCCGCGATCACCAGCCGCCGGTCGGTGCGGTCGGAGAGCGCGCCGAGCGGCCACTGGATCACCAGGTTGCCGAGCTGCAGCGCCGCCATGGCGAGCGCGATGTCCTGGCCGCTGAAGCCCGATCGCGTTGCCGTACATCGGCCCCACGCCCAGCATGGTCATGCCGAGCGAGCCGGAGACGTAGGCGCCCACCAGGCCCACCGGGGAAACGCGGTAGACCTCGAACAGCCTGAACCGAAATCCGCTCCGGCGGCGGCGGGGTCTCCAGCCGGGTGAGCGCGACCGGCACCACCGCGCGGCGGCGTAGAGCCCGGCCAGGATCATCAGCGGCACCGCCGTGCCCGCGTCCACCCGGTGCATGATCAGGGCGCCCAGGCCCAGGCTGACCGTGTAGGACAGGTAGAACAGCGACATGATCCGCCCGCGCCGCTCAGACCAGGTCGACCTCGTTCAGCCAGGACTGCGCGGTCATGAACATCGCCGTGGTGCAGAAGCCGCTCGCCACGCGCAGCAGCGTCCAGCTGAACGTGCCCGACCCAGGTGGGCATCAAGAGCGCGGTGATCGTGCCGATCGCGGCGAACGCGGTGAACGCCCGGATGTGCCCGACCCGCCGGACGAACCGCCCGGAATAGACGCAGCCCAAGAGCATGCCCACGGCATAGGCGGTCACCACCATGCCGACCTGGTCCTGGCCCACGCCCTCGGCGTTCAGGCGCACCGGCACGAAGGTCGCCATCATGCCGTTGCCGAGCGCGGTCAGCGCGGCGGCCAGGATGACGCTGGCGACGGACAGGTAGGGGTTCTTGTGCATGCCTGCCGGGCGAATGGGTGGGTCGGGCGGAGGTTCGTTCGTCTAACCGATCCGGTCGCCGCGTGTCACGCCAAGTGAGCGCGGCAAGCGCCCTGCAAGCCACCTCTCCCTGTCCCTCTCCCCCCAGTGGCGGAGAGGGGACCCGCCGCCGCGCCCGTGCCTCTCGGCAAGGGCTCGGGCGCAGCCAATATCCCCTCTCCGCCAATGGGGGGAGAGGGAGGGGCCCGCGCCCGTCAGGGCGTGGGAGGGAGAGGTGGCTTGCACGGCGCCCGCCCTCACGGCCCCGCCCGTGAAAACCTCACACCAGCAGGCTCATCACCGCGACCGCGGCGACCAGGGCCAGCGCCACCCGGCGGTAGGTCTTTTCCTTGGAGCCCGTGAACAGCCGCGTGCCGGCGAGCACGCCCAGGGCCGAACACGGATAGAGCAGCGCGCCCTTGGCCGCGACCTCCCAGGTCAGCAGACCGTTGGCGATGTAGACCGCGCCCTGCCACACCGTTGTGAAGATGAAGAAGCAGATCAGGGTCGCGCGGATCGAGGCGGCGGCGTCGGTGCCGGCCAGGAAATAGATCACCACCGGCGGCCCGCCCATGCCGGTCGCCCCGGTGGTCAGGCCCGACAGCCCGCCGGTGAAGATCGTGCCGTTGCGCCGCGCCGGCCCCTTGCGCCCGATGCCGAGCGCCAGCATCGCCACCGCCACCAGGATCAGGACCGAGATCGCCCAGCGCATCGGCTCCGCGGGCACCAGCACCAGCAGCACCGCGCCCAGCGGAATCCCACCAGCGCGCCGCGCGACAGGTAGCCGACCGTGCGCGGCTCGGCGCTCCTGATCGCGCGCGGCAGCAGTTGCCCGCCGACCGCGAGTTCCATCACGCCCAGCATCGGGATCGCGACCTGCGGGCCGTACAGCGCCGAGAGCGAGGGCACCAGCAGCATCGCCGAGCCAAACCCGGAGAAGCCGCGCACGATCCCGCCAAGACGGCCATCGCCGCGGCGATCGGGAAGGGCGAAGTCGATCAGGCCGTAAAGCATGGCGCGGGCGATAGCGCGCGCGCGCAGCGGGGCTGAGCGCGCGGTCGGGCTCAACGGGGCGTCAACTTATCCCCTCTCCTCCACTGGGAGGAGGCTAGCAGGAGGGTGCCCGCGGCCAGTGCAGTTCCTGCGCCCATGCCAAAGTCGATGGCGTGCAAGCCGCCTCTCCCTCCCACGCGCCGGTCGGCGCGCGGGTCCTCCTCTCCCCAGTGGCGGAGAGGGGACTCGAGAGCGCGCAACGCACTCACCCCGCCCACGTCCGATACATCCGTTCCGTGCGCAGGTATTCCAGCACCCGGTGGTTGTTGGTGTCGGACAGCAGCACCCGGTCCGGGCCGTCGGCCCAGATGCCGGCGGGCTCGGCCGGCGGGAAGCAGGCGTCGTCGGCGCAGTCGAAGCCGTCGTCGAGGTCGCTCACCCGCTTGGCCGCGAGGTCGATCACCCGGGCCTTCTGGTTGTAGCTGTCGGCGACCAGCACCTCGCCGCTGGCGCGCGCCACGCCCATCGGATGCTGCAGGCGGGCGAGGCTGAGCGGGCCGTTGTCCCAGCCGAACTCGAACAGGCCCTCGCCCACCATCGTCACCACCTCGGCGTTGCCGAGCGCCAGCACGCGCACGCTCGAGGTTTCGGAATCGGCGAAGTAGAGCAGCTGCTGCCGGCGGTCGAGCGCCAGGCCGCTCGGCTGCGCCAGCTGGGCGTCCAGGGCGTCGCCGTCGACGATGTCCTCGCCGCCGTTGCCGGCCAGCGGGCGCAGCACGCGCGCGTCGACGTCCAGGCGCAGCAGCTGGTGCGTGCCGGCGTTGGCGATGTAGAGGATGTCGCCGTCGACCTCGAGGTCCCACGGCGAGGCCAGCGCGGCCGCCAGCGACGGCTCGTCGTCGTCGACCACCATGCCGCGCTCGCCCGTGCCGGCGAGCGTGATCGTCTGGCCGGTCGCAAGCTCGATCCGGCGGACCGCGTGGTTGCCGGTGTCGGCGACGTAGACGAACTGGGCGTCGGCGCACAGCCCCTGGGGCCCGTTGAACGCCGCGCGCCCGGCCGTCGCCGTCGGCGAAGCCCGGCTGGCCGGTGCCGAACCGGCGCAGTTCGTTGCCCTGGTCGTCCAGCACGACGATCTGATGGTGGCCGCTATCCGCCAGCGCCCAGGTCTGGTCGCCGTCGGGGATCGGCTTCAGCTTGCCCGGGAAGGCGAACGCGCCCTCCGGCCGCGGCTGTTCGGCGCCCGGCGCCGGGGACGGGGAGAGCAGCTCCTGCGTGTCCCACTGCTCGACCAGTTCGGAGACGGCCGTCAGCAGCCGCTCGGCGTCCGGCTCGCCCGACATCTGGCCCATCACGTGCCCCTCCGGGCCGATGAACACCAGGCGTCGGCCAGGCGCGCACGGCGTACTCCTGCCACAGCTCGAAGTTCACGTCGTTGGCGACCGGATGTTCGATGCGATAGCGCTGGATCGCCTTGCGCACGTTCTCCGGGCGCTGCTCGGCGGCGAACTTGGGCGAATGCACGCCGATCACCACGACCTCGTCGGGATAGGCGGCCTCGACCTTGCGGAGCGCGGGCAGGACGTGCATGCAGTTGATGCAGCAGGACGCCCAGAAATCCAAGATCACCAGCTTGCCGCGCAGGTCGGCCAGCTTGAGCGGCCGATCGACGTTGAACCACTCCAGCGTCGGCCGGTCGATCTCCGGCGCGCGCACGCGCGGCTGCTCGATCGCTTGTTCGGCGGGTCTGTTCGGGGGTCAGATAGTCGTCGTCGTGCATGGCTGCTGGCTTCCTGGGGGGCGGTCGGCGGGTTAACCTCGTCCCCGCATATCGCACCCGCGAAGGCCGGCGTCCAGGACCGGAGCAAAGTCCGCGCCTACCGCCCCAGCCCGAACCAGGGCCGCAGCTTGACGCCCAGCGCGTTGCCGGCGAGCGCGGCCACCAGCCACAGCCAGCCGTGCAGCGAGCCCGAGGCGATGCCGGAGAAGTAGGCGCCGATGTTGCAGCCGTAGGCGAGCCTGGCGCCGTAGCCCATCAACAGCCCGCCCAGCGCCGCCGCCAGCACCGACTTCCAGGGGATCCGTCCGACCGGCGCGAACTTGCCGGCAAGCCCGGCGGCGAGCAGCGCGCCCAGGACGATGCCGAAGTTCATCACGCTGATCGTGTCGGCGAACACGCTGGCTTGCAGCGCGTTCTGCGCCCAGGACCAGCCCCAGAAGGTGGTCTGCGACAGATCGGCGCCGAAGGCCGTGGCGATCTTGGCGCCCCAGAGCGCGAACCCGAAGCTGACCGACCAGGGGAAGCCGCCGACCGCCAGCACGAGGGCGTTCAAGACCGCGAGCGCGACCCCGCCCCAGATCAGCGGCCACGGCCCCTGCAGCCAACGGATGCCGCCGCGGTCCTTGGCGCTCAGGATCGAGGCGGCCTCGCCGTGCCGGGCGATCTCCAGCCGGCGGGTGGCGTAGAAGATCCCGCCGAAGACCAGGAACTGCAGGGCGATGGCGCCCGGCAGGCCGAATTCGCTCAACACCGAAATGCGCCCGAGGTCCGGCGTCGCCGCCCACCAGGGGAAGTGGATCGACCCGGCGAGCGAGCCCGCGATGAAGAAGGCGAGCGTGACCAGCATCCGGGTCGACCCGCCGCCCAGGGTGAACAGCGTGCCCGACGCGCAGGCGCCGCCCAGCTGCATGCCGACCCCGAACAGGAACGCGCCCACCGTGACCGAGACGCCGACCGGCTGCACCGCGCCCGAGACGCCGCGCCCGAACACCTCGCCGCTCGCCAGCATGGGCAGGAACAGCAGGCTGGCGACGGCCAGCATCACCATCTGCGCGCGCAGCCCCGCGCCGCGCCGCTCGGCGAGGAAGTTGCGCCAGCTTCCGGTAAAGCCGAAGGCGGCGTGGTACAGGCTGATGCCGAGCAGCACACCGATCAGGAACAGCAGCCCCATGCGCCCGCCGGCGGTATCCAGCACGACCGCGCCCACCGCCGCCATCGCGGCGAGCGCGGCGAGCACCACCGCGCGGTTGATCCGCGGGCCGCTGGGCACGGCGTGGCTTTGCGTGGAGGTGTCGACGGCGCTCACGGCGATGGCGTCCTTGAGGCTCTCTGCGTTCGCGGGGGCTGCGGAGATGAAGACGGAGATGGTGCGGGCTACCTCCTCTCCCTAGCCCTCTCCTCCCAATGGAGGAGAGGGGACTGACTTGGAGGGGAGGGCAGCTCATGTCGCGACGCGCACCACGCAGCGGGCGACCGACGGGCGCTTCGGCGGGTCCCCTCGCCTCCGCTGGGAGGAGCGGGACAGGGAGAGGAGGGAGCCGCCGACCCCCGCGAGAAGCTTACTGCGTCTTCGGCCCGGCGATCACCTCGACCTCGCCGCCGTGGCGGGTCCAGTCGGTCATCGAGCCGTCGTACATCGTTGCGCGGTCGTTGCCCAGGATCTCGTGGCTGGCGAACCAGCCGAGCGAGGCCCAGTGGCCGGTGTTGCAGAAGGCGATCTGCTCGCCCTCGCGCGCCAGGCCGGCTTCCTTCAGCAGGGCGGCGATCTGCTCCGCGTCGACGAAGCGGCCGCCTTCGGTCAGGCTGGCCTCGGGCACGTTGCGCGCGCCCGGCAGGGTGCCCGGGCGGGTCGCCGCGTCGTGCTTCGCCTCGCCGCGGTACTGCTTGGGCGGCCGGTTATCCATCAGGCCGGTGCCGCTGCGAAGCGCGCTTGCGACCTGCTGCCGGTCCGCGATCAGGTCGCGCTGCAGGCTGCCGGTGAACAGGGCCGGCTCCGGCTGGCTCCAGCCGGTCGCCAGCGGGTACTTCTCGGCGTAGGCCGCATGGCCGCCGTTCAGCACCGACAGCTTGTCGTGGCCCAGCACCTTGAACGTCCAGTAGACGCGCGTGGCGCTGCCCATGTCGAGCGCGTTCTCACCCGCGGCGACCACCACGACGTGGTCGTCGTTGCCGATGCCGAGCCCGCCGATCAGCGCCTCCAGCGACGGCACGGTCGGCAGCTGACCCGGCACGTCCTCGCGTTCGGTGCGCCAGCCGGCCTTCAGATAGTTCGAGTAGACCGCACCCGGGATGTGGCCCTGTTCGAAGGTCTCCCGGCTGTCCTCGGTGATCCCGTTGCGCACGTCGAGCACGACCACGTCTGCGTCGTCCTTGTGCGCGTGCACCCACGCGGCGTCGACCAGCGGCTTCGCGCCGGCCGCGGCGTGCGCGCCGCCGGCGGCCAGCGTCAGCGCCGCCACGGCCAGCACGGGCGCGATCCAGCGTCGTGCGATGCCCAATTCTACGTCTCCGTATCGTTGTTTTCTGGAATCACGTATTTCGCGTTGTATAAATGCCAGATGGGCCCATAGCAAGTGCGGGAAAACCCCGGGGCCGCCGGCACCGCGATCACAAAAAGCGGCGCACGCGCCACGGCGGCCCGTGGTTTCCGATGGGCGCATTTGCTAGCCTAGCGCCCGGCCGGGCGCGGGCGGTGGCCGGCCCGCGCCTTGACGTCCATCAATGACCGCCGTTCGGTCGGGATCGAGACTGCGATCGTGGTCTGGCCGACGGGCCGACGGGCGGAAATAACCGGGCCACGATACCACTCAGGGACGGGGAGACCCACGGCGATGGCGCTCAAGAACCTGCTGCTGCACATCGACGACACCAAGGCCTGCGCCAAGCGCATGGACTATGCGATCGAGCTTGCGCGCCTGCACGACGCGCATCTCGCGGCCGTCTACTGCATCGGCGAGTACAAGCTGCCCGGCTGGGCCGACATGCCGTCCACGCTGGAAAAGGAGCAGAAGGAGCGCGAGGAGAAGCGCGCCCAGGCGAAGCTGGACGAGTTCGCCGACAAGGCGAAGCGCGCGGGCATCAACTACGAGAGCCGCGAGGCGCGCGCGCGGGTGAGCGACCTGCCCGAGGTGGTGTCGATCCACGGCCGCTACGCCGACCTCGTGATCCTGGGCCAGGTCGACCCGAACGACCCGCCGGCCGGCGGCGACCGGATCGTCGAGCACGTGGTGATCTCCTGCGGCCGGCCGGTGTTGGTGGTGCCCTACGTCGGCGCCCCGGAACGCAAGGGCGTGCCGTCGGTGGCGCAGAACATCATGGTCGGCTGGGACGCCGGGCGCGAGGCGACCCGCGCGGTCAACGACGCGCTGCCGCTGTTGGAGCGGGCGAAGTCGGTCGACGTCGTCTCGGTCAACCCGAAAAAGGCCGGCAAGCACGGCGACGAGCCGGGCGCGGACATCGGCCTGCACCTGTCCCGGCACCGCGTGAAGGTCAACGTCCAGCACCTGGAAAGCCGCGACATCGACGCCGGCGACACCCTGCTCTCGCGCGTCTCCGACAAGGGCTGCGACCTCTTGGTAATCGGCGGCTACGCCCACTCCCGCCTGCGCGACCTGGTGGTCGGCGGCGTCACCGAGACGATGCTGGAGCACATGACGGTGCCGGTGCTGATGAGTCATTGAGGCGGGGCGTCGTAGGGCGGAGCCGCCGCGTAAGCGGCAATCCGCCGTTTCCCGGGCCGCCGTGCCGCGGGTCGGCATGCGGCGGGATGCTGCGCGATCCCGCCCTACGGCCACGCGTTAGATATTACCGCTGCAACCCGCTCCTGGGATCGAGCGCGTCCTGGAGGCCGTCGCCCAGGAAGTTGAAGGCGATCACGGTGACGAAGATCAGCAGGCCCGGCCAGACCGCCAGCATGGGGTTGGAGTAGATCAGTTCCTGGGCGTTGGTCAGCATGTTGCCCCAGCTCGCCATCGGCGGCTGGATGCCCAGGCCCAGGAACGACAGCACGCTCTCCAACAGGATGATGTTGCCGATCGAGAGCGTGGTCGAGACGATGATCGGGGAGGCGACGTTGGGCAGCAGGTGGACCCACATGATCCGCGCGTTGCCGGCGCCGAGCGCCCGCGCGGCGGTGACGAACTCGCGGGTCTTGAGCGACAGCGTCGCCCCGCGCACCAGCCGCGCCACGGTGGTCCAGCCCACGAGCGAGACCAGCAGGATCATCCGGTAGAGGCTGGCGCTTTCGCTCGTCATCAGCCCTTCGGGCAGGCCCAGTTTGGTAAAGTCGATCGCCGCCAGCACGATCAACAGCGGCAACAGCGGCAGGGCGATCACGCCGTCGGTGAAGCGCATCAGCGCGGCGTCGAACCGGCCGCCGTAGTAGCCCGCGGCGATCCCGACCACCGTGCCGATGATGGCGGAGATCACCGCCGCCACCAGCCCGACCGTAAGCGACACCCGCCCGCCGTAGAGCAGCCGGATCAAGAGGTCGCGGCCCAGTTCGTCGGTGCCGAGCGGGTGGGCGAGGGTCGGGGCCGCGTTGCGCGCCATCAGGTCGACCCGGGTCGCGGACAGGCCGGTCCAGGCCTCGATCACCGGCGCGGCGAACGACAGCGCGGCCAGCACGACCAGCACGATCAGGCTGCCCAGCGCCAGGTGATGGCCGCGGAAGCGCCGCCACAGCAGCCGGGCGGGCGTCGCCGAGGCCTCGAGCGCGCGGGCGGCGCCGGCGCGCAGTTCGCCCGCGGTGTCGGCCGTGGGATCGCGCTCAGTCATAGGTGATCCTCGGGTCCAGCCAGGCGTAGGCGAGGTCGGCCAGCAGGTTGGCGAGCAGGGTGAGGGCGGTCGCGAACAACAGGCCCATCAGCGCCAGGTTGTAGTCGTTGCCGAGCACGGCGTCGTAGACCGTCTTACCCATGCCGAGCCAGCCGAAGATCGTCTCGGTGATCAGCGCGCCCGAGACCAGCATCCCCATGTCGAGCGCCAGGATCGTCACCACCGGGATCATCGCGTTGCGCAGCGCATGGCTGACCAGCACGCGCCGGCGGCTCAGGCCCTTGGCCCGGGCGGTGCGGATGTAGTCCTGCCGGAGCGCTTCCATCATCGAGGCGCGGACGTAGCGGATGATCCCGCCCACGCGCGCCAGCGTCAGCGCCACCACCGGCAACACCAGGTGGTGCAGTTGGTCCAACAGGCCGCCCTGGCCGGGGTCGGTCATGCCGCCGGCGGGGAACCATTCCAGCGTGACCGCGAACAGGATGATCAACAGGATCGCCAGCCAGAACGGCGGCACCGAGATGCCGGCGAAGGCGCCCAGGTTGACCGCGTTGTCGAGCAGGCTGCGCGGGCGCGTCGCCGCGGCGATCCCGGCCGGCAGCGCGATCGCGAGCGACAGCAGGAAGGCGCAGCCGATCAGCACGATGGTGTTGCCGAGCCTGGGCCACAGCACGTCCAGCACCGGCTGGGCGAACAGCCGCGAATAGCCGAAGTCGCCCTGCACGGCCGCCGTCAGCCAGTTCCAGTAGCGCGTCGTCAGCGGCTGGTCGAGGCCGTACAGCTGCTTCAGCCGCGCCTGGTCCTCGGCCGTCAGGTCGGGGTCGGCCTGCACCATCAGGTCGATCGGATCGCCCGGCATCAGGCCGATCATGGCGTAGATGATGAACGACATGACGAACAGCACGAGCGCCGTCTGCACCAGCCGCTGGACGATGTAGCTCAGCATGGCTAGCCGTCCCCGTCCGTCCGCTCGGCCGCCGCGCCCGCTTGCGCGCCGCCGTCCGGACCGGCGACGCCCCAATCCTCGACCCAGAGCGTGGTGGGGTACTGGTGGCCGGTCGGCTCCACCCCGGTCAGCCAGCGCGGCAGGACGTAGGCCTGCGCGCGCCAGTAGAGCGGCAGGGACGGCAGGTCGCGGGCGTAGATCTTTAGGAGCTCGTGCCACAGCTGGGCGCGCGCGTCGTCGTCCAGCTCGCGCTCCATCCGGTCGATCAGCTCGTCCATCCGCGGGTTGGCATAGCCCTTGTAGTTCTGGCCGCCGACCTCGCCCTTCTCCGGGATCTGCTCGGAATGCAGGGTCGAACGCGGCACGCTCTCCGGCGAGGACAGCCAGGCGAACATCGCCATGTGGTCCCACTCCCGGCCCGAGACGGTCTGGCCGAAGAACACCCGCGGCGGCTCGTTTACGATCTGCAGGTCGACGCCGATCCGGTCCCAGTCGCTCTGCAGCACCTGCTGCACCAGTTCGCGCGTGCGGTTGCCGGCGGTGGTCATGATGGTGAGCCTGAGCGGTTCGCCGTCGGCGTTGGTCCGGGTCTGGCCCGGCTTGTCGTTGGTCCAGCCGGCCTTCGCCAGCAGGTCGCGGGCGCGCTCGGGGTCGTAGGGGTAGCGTTTGACGTCGTCGGTGAAGCCCGGATCGCGCGGGTTGACGTTGTGCAGAGCGACCGGCTGCTTGCCGTCGAACAGCTGCTCGGAGATCGCCTGCCGGTTGGCGCCGTAGGCGAGCGCGCGGCGCACCCGGCGGTCGCCGACGATGGCGTTTTCCAGGTTGAACTCGATGTGCTCGTAGACCAGGCCCGGCTGGTACTTGTACTGGAAGCGCTCGGGATGGCGGGTTTCCAGCGCCAGCGCCTGGTCGATCGACAGGCCGGTCTCGCCCGCGATCATGTCGACCGTGCCGGACAGCAGGTTGGCTTCCATCGCCGCGGTGTTCTGGATCGCGCGCACGACGATCCGGTCGAACTCCGGGCGCTTGCCCGGCCAGTGCGGATTGCGCTCGTAGACCGCGCGCACGCCGCGCTGCACCGAGACCATCTTGTAGGGACCCATGTAGAGGCCGGGGTCGGTCGGGTCGCGGTCGAAGGCGTTCTGGTTGCGGTACTGCGCGGGGTCGGCCTCGAACGCCTTGCGGTCGATGTGCCGGGGCAGGATCGGCGGCACGGTGGCGTTGTAGTCGTAGGTCACCCGGTCGATGTGCACGGTGAAGGTGCGCTCGTCGACGATCTCGATATCGCGGATGCGCTCGTAGATCTGCTGGGAGACCACGCCCGTCTTGGGGTGCTTGCCGACCTGCCAGGAGTGGCGGACGTCCGCGCTCGTAACCGGTTCGCCGTCGGCCCAGGTCAGGCCTTCCTTCAGGGTGTAGGTGACCGCGATCCCGGTATCGCCGTTCGGCAGCTCCTCGCGCTCCGCCAGCCCGTTCTCCAGCGTCGGCAGCTTGGTGCACAGCAGTGCACTGGAGCTGCCAGTCCGGGCCGTAGGCGACCACCGGCCGGCGGGCAAGGCCGTGCAGGTAGCTCTTCGCCAGCATGGCATCCAGCATCGGATGCCAGGTCGAGGGGAACTGCGAGATCGCGATCGTCAGCGTCTCGCCGTCGCCGGCGTGCGCGCTCGTCTCGCCGGTGCCGGTGTCGCAGGCGGCGAGCGCGAGCAGGCCGAGCGCGGCCAGACAATTCAGCGGACGGGCAAGCAGGCGGCGTATGACGGGACCCTCGCGAGCTTCGGACTGGTAACGCGTCCCGGCAGCCTAACGCAGCTGCGCGGGCACGTCAGGCGGTTATGGCCCGGCAGCGCGCGCGAGACGGCACAGGCCGGCGGCGCGTTCCCTCTTCTCCGCTGGGCGAGCCATGTACGGGTTGCCGGCAAGGTCCGTTGAGGATGCTTCGAGACGCTTTGCTGCGCAAAGCTCCTCAGCATGAAGCTATAAGTTTCTGAAAAACCGGGAGCTTCATCCTGAGGAGGTTGGCGAAGCCAACCGTCTCGAAGGATCCCTGACGGGTATCGCCACGGCCGTTCAACCCTTCGGACGAGAGAAAAAGGTAACGATGCGTGCACGCCATTGATAGCGCGGCAACCTCCTCCCCTAGCCCCTCCTCCCAGTGGAAGAGGGGAATCAGGGGGCGCTTACGTCACGTCCTCGCTGGTCTTGCCGCCGTGGGCGGCGGACCAGTCGTTGGGGGCGCGCAGGAACTGGTCGACCACGCCGATCCCGGCCGAGTCCAGGTAGGCGTCGGCCTCCGCCACCGCGAGCGCGTCCCACCAGGTGGCGAGCGCGTGCAACTGCACGCCGCGCTTTTCCAGCTGCGCGATGCCTTCGGGGAAGATGCCGTAGTGGAAGATCACGAAGGTGTGCCGCACCTCGGCCCCCGCGGTTTCCAGCGCGTCGACGAAGTTCAGCTTGGAGCCGCCGTCGGTCGCCAGGTCCTCCACCAGCAGCACCCGCGCGCCCTCGGCCAGGTCGCCCTCGATCTGGGCGTTGCGGCCGAAGCCCTTGGGCTTCTTGCGGACGTAGACCATGGGCAGGCCCAGCCGGTCGGCCAGCCAGGCGGCGAACGGGATGCCCGCGGTCTCGCCGCCGGCGACCGCGTCGAACGCCTCGTAGCCGGCCGCCGCCGACATCTGCTCGACCGCCAGATCCATCAGCTTCGCCCGGGCGCGCGGGTAGGAGATGATCTTGCGGCAGTCGACGTAGACCGGCGACTTGCGGCCGCTGGTGAAGGTGAACGGCTCCTCCGGGCGGAACAGCACCGCGCCGATCTCCATCAGGATGCGCGCGGTGGTGCGGGCGGTCTCGGTCGGCGCGTGCGGCATCGCGGGCTCCAGCTCCTGGGCAGTCGGCAACGTTGGCGCGGCGATGCGGCGGGTCCCCTCTCCTCCCATGGGAGGAGAGGGACAGGGTGAGGTGGAAGCCGCGCCAGTGCAGCTGCACCGCCGTGCAGACCTACCCCACCCTGCACCTCCCCTTCCATGGAAAGGGAGGGGACCCGCTGGCATGCTTTGCCTTCGCACCGGGCGCGCGTTTCGTCCTGATAGCCCGGCCGCCCGCCCCAAGGCAACGACCCGACGTGGCCCCGGGGCAGCGACTTGGGGGGGGCAGCGACTTGGGGGCCGGCGACTTGACCCGACCGGCTGCTGTGCCATGGTTCGGCGCGCGTGCACGTCCCGCGTGATACTCCAACGTTCCACCCTGAAGCGAAGGCAATCCGATGAGCGAGCCCACCCCGAGCGTTGCCGACACGCTGGCCGAGGTGCGCACGCGCAACCCGCTCGTGCATTCGATCACCAACCTGGTCGCCATGGACCTGGGCGCGAACGTCCTGCTCGCGGTCGGCGCGTCGCCCGTGATGGCGCACGCCCGCGAGGAGATCGACGAGATCGTCTCGGTCGCGAGCGCGCTGGTGGTCAACATCGGCACGCTGGACGCCGGCTGGGTCGAATCCATGGAACAGGCCGCTGCCAAGGCGGGCGAGGTCGGGACCCCCTGGGTGCTGGACCCGGTCGGCGTCGGCGCGACCACCTACCGCAACGAGGTCGCCGCGCGTCTGACCGCGCTGCAGCCGACCGTGATCCGCGGCAACGGCTCGGAAATCGTCGCGCTCGCCGGGGCGGCCAACGTCGGCGGCACGCGCGGGGTGGATTCCGCGATCGATTCGGCGGAAGCGCTGGACGCCGCGCGCGACCTGGCGCAGGCCAGCCAGGCGATCGTGGCGGTGACCGGCTCGGTCGACTACGTCACCGACGGGACCCGCGTGATCGCGGTCGCCAACGGCGTGCCCGAGATGGCGCAGGTGACCGCGATGGGCTGCGCGCTGAGCGGGCTGATCGGGGCTTGCATCGGGGTCGCCACCGAACCGCTGCGCGCCACCGCGCACGGGCTGGCGATCTACGGCGTGGCCGGCGAGCTCGCCGCCCAGCACGCGCACGGCCCCGGCAGCCTGCGGATGCGGATGCTGGACGCGTTCACCCAGCTGGACAGCGAAACCCTGAACGAGATGGCGAGTATCGACCAATGAGCCGCAGCCTGCCCGACCTCAGCCTGTACCTCGTCCTGGGCGCGGCCGACACCGGCAAGCGCCCGTTCGAGGAGGTCGTCCTGGCCGCGATCGAGGGCGGGGTCACGCTCGTGCAGTTGCGCGACAAGCAGGCCTCCACGCGCGTGCTGCTGGAGCACGCCCTGCGCATGAAGGCGCTGTTGGAGCCGCGCGGCGTGCCGCTGATCGTGAACGACCGGATCGACGTCGCGATGGCCGCGCGCGCCGACGGCGTGCATCTGGGCCAGGACGACATGCCGCCCGCGATCGCCCGCCGGCTGGTCGGCGAGGAGATGCTGATCGGCCTGTCCGTCTCCGACCGGGTGGAGGCGGACTTGGCGGACCCCGACACGGTCGACTACGTCGGCATCGGCAGCGTCTTCCCGACCGGCACGAAGAGCGACGCGGGCGAGGCGATCGGCCCGGCGTTCGCCGGCGAGCTGCGCCAGCAGGTCGGCCTGCCGTCGGTCGCGATCGGCGGCATCAACGCCGGCAACGCAGCCCAGCTGCGCGGCACCGGGATCGATGGCCTCGCCGTGGTCTCCGCGATCTGCGCGGCCGACGACCCGACGGCGGCCGCCCGGGAACTCCGGCAGGCGTATTTCGGGTAGCTGCGGGGGCGCCCGAGGGGGCTGCTGTATCCGTCAGACGTCCTTCGACACGGCTGGCTGCGCCAGCCTGCGCAGGATCAAGTCCGACACGGCTGGCTGCGCCAGCCTGCGCAGGATTAAGTCGAAATTTTTATGCTTCCAAAACAAAGACTTCATGCTGAGCAGCCGCCCGACAGGGCGGCGTGTCGAAGCACGCCTGACGGCTGCTTGAACCCGCCCGCGCCAACCCCTCACGCCGGCTTGTCGAACGCCATCACCTTGGACAGGAACGCGGGCAGGGTGCCGCGGTAGGTCAGGCCGGCATCCCGGAACGCCGGGAGCAGCGAGCGGTCGATGTAATCGGCGTAGTACGGCTCGTGGAAGGCGTGCGGGAAGCGCTCCAGCAGGTTGTCGTAGAACGGCCGGTCGCCGCGCTGCAGGCTGTCGACCAGGATCGCCCGGCCGCCCGGCTTGAGCACCCGGGCGAACTCGCGGATGACCTGCGTGCGCACGTCCGCCGGCAGTTCGTGGAACAGGTAGATGCAGGTCACCACGTCCTGGCTGGCGTCGGCGACCGGCAGGTCCTCCGCCTGGCCCTGCAGCAGCGACGCGCCGCCGAAGCCCCGCAGGCGCCGCGCCGCCTCGGCCAGGTAGTGCGGGCTGAGGTCGACGCCGGTGACGGCGATCTCGGGATAGCTCTGCCGCACGAAGGTGAGGAACTGACCGGTGCCGGTGGCAACGTCGAGCAGCTTGAGATCGGGCCCCCGGTCGCGCACGACCTCGGCCAGCGGCACGAACGCCTGCCGGCGCATCGCGTCCGCCGCTCCGCCGAACAGCACTTCGACCTGGTAGTCGTAGAGCTTGGCGCTGTGATCCGACAGCCAGCCGTCGGACTGGTAGTGGAAATTCTGCAGGTAATAGTCCGGCATCGCGACCGCGCTGTCGTCGGGGACCGGAACGCTGTCGTACTCTGCGTGCTGCCGGCGTTCGGTTACGCGCGGCAGATCGTCGAAGAAGCGCCGGGCGTCGCGCAGCATCCGGTCCGGGCGCTGCACCATGTCGTGCGGCATCTTGTAGAGGCCGGCATCGATGTTGCGCAGATCGCGGACGAAGATCTCCCGGATGTCGCGCAGGATGTCGCCCACGCCCGGCACGCGCCCACCCTGCACCGGCGGCACGGTGTAGGTCGGGCTGATCCGGGCGGCGAACAGGTACTGGCTGAAATACCAGCCGACCCGCGCGGTCTGGCTGGCGGCAAAGGCGGCACGGGCGAACGCGTTGGCCATGAGTTCTGGCCCTCTCCTCTCCAAACACGCGGCCGGCGTCGACCGGCGCCGGCTTATCCGGTCCATTTGTAGAAACTAGGGGCGGCGACCGCCCCGGCCAGGGTCGGGCGCCGCGCTGGCGTGTCGCAGGGGCCTCGGGCCATACTCCTCTCACGGCTCGGTGTGCGACGGGAGGAACGCCATGCTGGACGGGTTCGAGGCGCTGGAACGCCCGGTCGATGAGTGCCGGATCGCCTATTCGATCGCAGGCAGCGGGCC
This sequence comes from Rhodovibrio sp., assembly GCA_034521655.1. GTDB lineage: Bacteria > Pseudomonadota > Alphaproteobacteria > Kiloniellales > Rhodovibrionaceae > Rhodovibrio. The sequence goes on along the minus strand of JAXHMD010000027.1, from coordinate 84,976 downwards.
GCCGCTGTTGCTGCTGCACGGCTATCCGCAGACGCGCGTGATGTGGCACCGCATCGCAGGCCAACTGGCCGAGCGGTTCACGGTGGTCGCGCCCGACCTGCCGGGCTATGGCGCCAGCGCGGGCCCGGAGCCGAGCGCGGCGGCGGACGTCTATTCGAAGCGCTGGATGGCCCGGCGGCTGCGCCAGCTGATGGCCGACCTCGGCTTCGACCGCTTCCACCTGGGCGCCCACGACCGCGGCGCGCGGGTCGGCGTGCGCCTGTGCCTGGACAGCCCCGAGGCGGTGCGCAGCTTCGCCTGCCTGGACATCGTGCCGACCGCGGAGGTCTGGGAGCGGATGGACGGGCAGGCGGCGCAGAAGATGTTTCACTGGCCGTTCCTGGCCGCGCCGGCGCCGCTGCCCGAGCGCCTGATCCAGAACGATCCCGAGTTCTTCATCGAGACGCTCCTGGACCGGTGGGTGGGCGATCCGGGCGCGCTGACGCCGGCGGCGAGGCGGGCTTACGTCACGCAGTTCCGCTGCCCGTCGGTGGTCCAGGCGAGCTGCGCCGACTACCGCGCCGGCGCCACGGTCGATTGGCAACACGACCGCGACGACCGGGCGGCCGGCCGGCGCATCCAGTGCCCGACGCACGTCGTTTGGGGCCGGCAGTTTCTGACCGGTGACGTCCTGGAAATCTGGCGGCCCTGGTGCGCCGGGGCGCTCGACGGCACCCCGCTCGACTGCGGCCACTTCGTCGCGGAAGAACAGCCGGAAGCGACGCTCAGCGCCATGCTGGGCCTGTTCGACCAAGCCGAGGAACAGCCGTAGGCACTGGGGTCGCGCCCGAACGCGCGGCGCCCGGCGTCGCCGGCCCTACAGCGGCCGGGCGACCAGAAGCAGGGAGAGGGGATCCGCCTCGGCGGCGGCCGGCTCGGCGCCCACCTGGAGCCCGGCGTCGGCGAGCGCCGCGTCCCAGGCGGCGCGGGAGCGGGCGTACCAGCGCATCGGGACCCAGCCGTCGTCGCCGAAGCCGGTGAAGTCCTCCGTGCGCCAGCCCTCCGCGCCCGGGGCGCAGGGCGGCAGGGTCTGGATCACCACGGCGCCTGCCGGCGTCAGCAGCTCGCGCGCGGCGCGCAGGGTCGCGCCGATCTCCCGATCGAACAGGGCGTAGTTGAACACCACGGCGTCCAGCGGGTCCGCCAGAAGCTCCGCCAGCACCGGGTCGCGGCGCCAGTCCCCGGCGGCGAGCGCGTCGTAGGACAGCAGGTGATAGCAGCCGACCGGGTCCGCCGCGCGGGCGGCGGCAACCAAGGTCGGGGCCCCGTCGATCCCGATCGCCCGGCAGTCGGGGCGGAACTGCCTGAGCGCGCGGATCAGCCAGCCTTCCCCACAGCCCGCATCGAGCAGGCGCCGGGGGGCAAGCGCGCTCAGGGTGTCCAGCAGCGCGGCGTCGGTGCCGGCGGTCCGGCTGGCGATCCGGCGTTCGCGCACCGCGCGGGTCCAGGCCCGCGCGTTCGCATCCCACAGGTCGGGCCCGTGCTGACCGGCGGCATCCGCCGGGGTGCCGGGATCGGGCCGCGCACCAAGCTCACCCCCAAGCTCACCCGGTAAGTCACGCGTCATGGCGGCCTCCGCCGGCCGTGGCTGCTTTACGGCATCGAGTGTCGACGGCTTTTACCGGCTTGCCAAGCCGGAAACCGCGTGTGTGCGCCCGCGAATTCCGGCACGGGGCGCTTGCGCCGTGTATCGCGGGAAGTCGGTTGATCGCGCGCGGTGTGTCGGCCTATCGTTTTCCCACGATTGCCGCAGCGGCAGTTGGACGCGCGGCCGGCCGCCCGGGCCCGCGATCTGAACAAACGGGGAGGGACGCCATGGCTTACTGGACCGGTCTGGTACTGGCAGCGATCGCGGCCGCGTTCCTGGTCGCGGGCTGGCGCCGGCGGCAGGCGGTGCGCGCCGAACGGATCGCGCTTGGCTACGCCGCGGATGACGACACGCCGCAGCGCCGCGATCCCTATTCCTCGATCACCATCCTGGGCGACGCGGTGCCGCCGATCATCCTCGTCGCGCTGGCGTTCGTCGGGGTGAAGTCGGTGTTCTTCTACGCGGCGCTGGGCGGCGGCATCTTCACGATCGTCGACCTCGCCGGGTTTCTGGCGCTGCTCGGCGGCTACGGCGCCTGGATGTGGTGGCACAGCCGCTACCGCTTCGCCGAGCCGGCCGAGGACGCGCGCCAGGTTCAAGCGGAAGACGACCGCAGCGCGGCGACGTCCGCGGGCGAGGGGCCGGACGACGCGCCCGACCGGCGCCGCGCGGCCTAACCAGCACCCGTCGTCGGTAAGGCGCACCCGGATGTCATCCACCTTCGGTATTCTGTTCGAATTGCTGTTCTCGGGCGCCGCGCTGGCATTCGGCGTCTGGCAGCTGATCTCCGTCCGCCGCGCGCAGCGGGAGGATGCCCGGCGCGAGCAAGACGCGGGGTCGTCGACATCCTAAAACCGCGGCGGCCCACCATCTTTTCTTGCGCGTCGCCAAAGCCCCGGCGCGCCGAAAACAGTCCGCAGGGAGTTTACGCGATGAACCGTTTCGCCCGCGCCGCGCGCGCCTGCGCCGCGGCGACCGCGCTGGCCGCCGCCGTGTCCGCCGCAGACCCGGCGGCCGCTTACGAACCGATCGTGGAGAAGAAGACCTTCACGATGCAGAGCTACACCACCGTCAACGGGGAGACCATCCAGAACGTCCGCGTCGGCTGGGAGGCGTACGGCAGCCTCAACCAGGCGCGGGACAACGTGATCCTGATCCCGCATTTCTTCTCCGGCACCAGTCACGCGGCCGGGCGCTATCGCGAGGACGGGGCCCGCGGCTACTGGGACAGCATCATCGGCAGCGGCAAGCCGATCGACACCAACAAGTACTACGTGATCTCGGTCGACTCGCTGGTGAACTTGAACACCGGCAATCCGAACGTGGTCACCACCGGACCGGCCAGCACCAATCCGGAGACCGGCGAGCCCTACGGCATGGATTTCCCGATCGTGGAGATCGGCGACTTCGTGCGCGTGCAGAAGCGGCTGTTGGACAACCTCGGCATCGAGAAGCTGCACGCGGTGATGGGCGCGTCGATGGGGGCGCTGCAGGCGTACGACTGGGCCAGCCGCTATCCCGACGCGGTCGAGCGGGTGATTCCGGTGATCGGCAGCGGTTTCGCCGATCCGTTCCTGATCGGCTGGCTGGACATCTGGGCGCAGCCGATCCGGCTCGATCCCAACTGGAACGGCGGCGACTACTACGGCGGCGAGCGTCCCAAGGCGGGCCTGGCGGCCGCGCTCAAGACGGTGACCCTGCACGCCCAGAACTGGCCGTGGGCGCAGAAGGCGTTCGGCCGCAAGTGGGCGCGCGAGGACGCCGATCCCGCCAAGTCGTTCGACAACAAGTACGCGGTCGAGGCGACGCTGGACAAGGTGGCCCAAGACCGGGCGGCGACATCCGACGCCAACCACTTCCTCTATCTCGTCAAGGCGAACCAGCTGTTCGTCGCCGGCGGCAAGGCGACGCCGGAGGCCGGCCTGAAGGCGATCGACGCGCCCACGCTGATGCTGCAGGCGCAAGGCGATCTGGTGTTCTTCCCCGGTCTCGCCGATCAAACGCAGAAGCTGATCGAAAGCGACGGCACGCCGGTGGAGCGCGCCCAGGTCCCGGGGGACCGCGGCCACCTGAACGGCGTGCTCAACATCCAGAACCGGGGCGATGAGATCCGGGCGTTTCTGGAGCGGGACGCCGATCGGTAACGCACCGGGCGCGATCCGCACCGCCTCGCGCAGCTGACGGCGCAAACGTAAACGGGGCGGCACCGCCCCCGTCGGTGCCGCCCCGTCGTCAGGCCGCGCGTTGGCCGCGGCGGCGGCCTACATCATCTCGTCGGCCTGATCCGGCGCCATCACGCTGATCTCGACCTCGATCTCGCCAGCCTCGGCGAACTCAAGGTGGGCGTGGAAGCTGTCGCCGGCGCGCAGCACGCGCTGGACGTCGTTGAACACCAGGCGGATGCCCTGGGGATGCATCGTAACTGCTTGGCCCGGCTTGAGGCTGACGGACGCGAGGTCGCGCATCTCCAGCGCGCCGTCGTCGGATACCGACTGCGCCTGGATCACCGCGTCGTCGGCGAACGGCACTTCCGCGCCGACCAGCTTGTCGGCGGTCTCACCCTCGTTCCACATGGTCACGTAGACCTCGACGGCGTGGGCCATCGACGAGGTCGCGACGGTCCAGCCGTGACTGACCTGGATGTCGCCCTTGGATGCCGTCTCGCCCGGATGGTGCGCGGTCGCCGGCGCGAGGGCGGCGAGCGTCAGGGCGGCAGCGATCACGAACTTCTTCAGCATGTCTCTTCCTTTCCGAGGCCCTCCGCCTCGTGCGTGTTCAGCTCTCCCACGTCGACCGGCAGGTCTCCTGGCTTACGGGTCAAGGCCACCCCTCGGCCTTCCCAAGGCCGCGGTGTCCGTCGGGGACGGACGTCCGGTGCCTCAGTGGCGTCGGTGAGGGGCGGCTCGCCGATCACAGTTGCGGGGGCAGCGCCGGACTCGCACCGGCTTCCCTCGGGTCCGCTGGCGGGAACCGTCGACGTTGCAAGGCTAGCCAACGCTACGGCCGGTAACAACCTTGTAAAGCCGCCCGTGTGACGGTCGGGCGCATATTTCGCAGTCGGAAATTGTGGATGGCGGCGGCGCCGTGCGGGTCGTGAGAGCTTGTCGCGGCTCGGATCCCGGGCGCTTGATCGAACAGCCGATCGCAAGTCGCGCTGAGATAACAAACTGTCGAATTTACATAAATATGAAATGATCTTACTTGAAGGGTATACTTGGAAAAGTATGTGACCTTGGTGTGTCAGCTGTTGTTTTTGGCCGGCTAAATTGAAAAGTAATGATCAGCTCGGCGGCGAGGGCGGGCGACACGCGAGGGAACGGATAAACCGGATGTCCAGGACAATCCTGATCATCGACGACGACTCGGGCACGCGCCAGCGTGTGCGGATCGCTTTGGAACAGGAGGGGCTGCAGGTGGTCGAGCAGGACCCGAGCGGCCGTCCGACGGCCGAGACGCTCCAGCCCGGCTATGCCGTGATCCTGCTGGACATCGTGATGCCGGAAAAGGACGGGTTCGAATATCTGCGCGACATCCGCCGGCTGTGGCCGGAGCAGCGGCTGATCGTCTACTCCCACGGCCTGAGCGACTACACGCACTACGCGGTCAAGTTGGGGGCCAACGCCGGTATCGACATCAGCCGGTCCGCCAATCTCCGACAGCTGGTGGAAACCGCGCGCCGGCTGGCGCGCGACGCCGGCCGGCCGAACGGGGGCACGCCGCAAGACGACAGCGGCCCGTCGGGCGGAGCGACGCGCCCGCGCTGAGCTCGCCGCGTCGCTGCGAGCACGGTTAAGAATTGATAAATATCGGCGGCTGTACTTTATCGCCGGTCTCGATCGCGCGACACTGATAACGGGTGTATCGTCACGCGACGAACGCGGACCCAACCGCAACAGGGGGCGTGCCATGATCGCCGATTTACTGCGCAAGGGCTTGGCCTGGGCGCGGAACTTTTTCTGGGTCGCCGGGTCCAGCACGGATCAAGCGGGGACCGCCAAGCAACAGGCGTCCGCCAAAGCGGCCAAGGGTGAGCGCGCCGGCGACCCCGCGTCCGGGTCGAAGTCGACCGGCCAACGCCGTCCGGCGGCTGCCAAAACCTCGACCAACAAGCGCGGAACCGGGACCGCGAAACGCTCGACGTCGCAAAGCGGCGGTGCGGCGGCCAAGACGTCCAAAGCAAAAAGCACGTCGTCCCAGACCGCCGCGCCGAAGGGCACCGGAGCCAAGAGCTCGGCACCGAAGGCGACTGGGCCGAAGAGCACGGGGCCGAAGAGCACGGGGCCGAAGAGCACGGGGCCGGGCGCCGCCGAGGCGGATCCGGCGAAGCCCGGCGATCTGTCCGAGATCAAGGGGATCGGGCCGGCGATCAAGACCAAGCTGGCCCAACTCGGGATCAAGAACTTCGCCGACCTGGCTGGTGCCGACGCGAACCAGGTGGCCAAGAGCCTGGATCAGCGCACGGTCACCCCGGAACGGGTGCGCAGCTGGATTGCCGAAGCGAAGAAGCGCAGCTGAAAGCGCCAGCCCGGCCGGCTAAGGCCGACCGGGCTGCAGCGGCTCGACCGCTTCGATCAAGCTCCGGCAAGATGCTGGAAGGTGGATCCACCTTGCCGCTCGATCTGGCTTGTCTTCAACAAGTTAGAGCGACATTCAGCCCGAAGGCCGGTTCGGCCTTCGGGCATGTCGCTCTAGCCGATCCGCTCGATCGTCTTGGCTTCCAGCCCTTTCGCACCCGGACCCGGTGTGTAGCGGACCCGGTCGCCTTCACTCAGCCGGTCGATACCGGCTGCCTGGACCGTGTCCTTGCCCACGAAGATGTCGTCGCCGCCATCGTCCGGGATGATGAAACCGAAGCCCTTCTCCGGCTTGAAGAACTTCACCCGGCCCGCGGCCTTGCCGGACTCGATGCCCGGCTCGCGGCGCGGCGGCTCGAACGGTTCGGGTGCCGGGGCCCGCGGCGGCTGCTGCGCTGTCGCGTTCGCGGACTGGCTGGGGCGGCTCGGCGGCGCCTGGCGCGGCCGCTGGGCGGCGGGGGAGTTCTGCTTGGCCGCGTCGATCTCGATCGCCGCCAGCGCCCGCCGGACCTCGTGCACGGCCGAGGACAGCGTGTCGGACGTCGCTTTCTGATCGACCAGCTGGGCGCAGCGATCGGTCGCCTCGCGCAGCCGATCGGCGAGCGCGTTACCGCTGCGATATCCGGAGTCGCCGCTCTCGCGACGGGCAGCCGATTCGCCCTCGGCGGCCTGCGCGCCGTCTTCGCCGTCGCGGCCGCGGCCGTCGCCGGTCTCCTGAGCAGCCGCTGCCGGGCGCGTGGCCGCCGCACTCGCCGGGCTCTCGGCGCTACTGCGCGAGCGGGTGGTCAGCGTGCGGCGCGGTGTCACCGCGTCGTTCGCCGGCGCGCTAACGGACGCGGCGCTGGTCGCAGGGGCGTCCTCACGCGCAGGCTGCGCGGATGTGGCTGAAGACACCGGCGCGCCCGCGGCCGTGGCGGTATCGCCTGCGCCTTCCGCCTCGGAGGCGGCGTCGGCCTCCAGATCCGCGACCGGCTGACCTTCGGCCTCCGCCTTGGCGCGCTTGAGGATCTGGCTGACGGTGCCCTGGCTTACGCCATAGTCCTGCGCGATTTGCGCCTGCGTTGCGCCGGCTTGACGGCGGGCCAATAGCGTGGGCCATTCGCTACGATCGATTTTGCGTTTACGGGGTCCAGTCGCAGCTTCGCCATTCGCCGGCTGCGCGTTGGACGACAGACCATTATTCGACATAGAGCACATCACCCGCTTCGTGTGCGGAGCCTTCCAAAAAAACGGTGAGGTGGAACGAAGAGCCTTTGGAACCGGCCAACCTCCCCTCCTTATTTATCGCATTCGCTGCTTATTTCAATGGGTATTTGAAGGCTGAGACCGTCTCACCGGCAAAAATTATTAGCGCGAATCGGATCAACGCGCGCGGTCTACGCGCCAGAAGCGATTGGCGTTCGGCCATGCACACGCTAAGCGGTACCGGCTGCAAGGCCGCCGCGCGGCCGGGCTACCGCTTCGGTCAGCCCGCCTCGCGCGCGCAGCGAAAGCCGATGTGCCTGTGGCCGTCCTGCGGGGCCCGGGAGAAGCCGTCGCGGAAATAGGTGGTCAGCTGGTTTGGCGCCGTGTCGAAGACGTAATCGCCGCCGCGGGTGACCCGTTCGCCCGCGGCGGCGGTATCGTTCCGTCCGTCCGCGGAATTGTACGGGTAGGGGCGAACCAGACTGGCCGTCCATTCCGCCAAGCTCCCGGCCATGTCCCTAAGCCCGCGCGGTGTAGCCCCCGCCGGCTTCGAGCCGACCGGCGCGGTCCTGCCCGAGGGGTGCCCGGCGTAGACGCGCGCGTTGCTGGGCGGCGCCTCGCCCCAGGGGTAGGTGCGACCGGCCGTGCCGCGGGCGGCGGCTTCCCACTCGGCTTCCGTGGGCAGGCGGGCACCGCGCCAGCGGCAGTAGTCGCGCGCGCCGCGCCAGGTGGTCTCCGCGACCGGATGGTCGGCGTAGCCGTCCGCGGGCCGGAAGCCGCCGTTACGAAAACCGATCCGGACCTGCCGGTCGTCCAGACCGATGATCGGATAGAGACCTTCCGCGCGACCCTCTTCCAGCAACTGCGGCCAGGTCGCTTCGCCGAAGTCCGCCCGGCTGGCTTCGGTCGCCGCGAACGGCCGACGCACCTCGAGATCGAGGGCGTTGAGGTATTCCGCGAAGGCCGCGTTGGTGACCTCGGTCCGGTCGACCGCGAACGCGGACAGCGTGACCCGGTGCGCCGGCCGGGCACTGCGGCGGCCATCGGGATCGCCGATCGGGTAATGCCCGGCCGGGATCGTTACCATGGCTGTGTGCGCGGCCGTCGACACGGGCGCGGCCGCCGGATCGATCCGGCGTTCGGTCGGGCTGCCGGGGGTCTGGGCGAGCGCGCACGCCGGCAGGCCCGCAAGGATGACGGGCGCGACCCACAAGTGGGCCCAGTTCAACATCGGGTGCCGGCGTGTCGCGGACGGCATGATCGGCCTTAAATGTCGCGTTCGATCGGGCGACGGTCTCGCACGCGGCGATTTGGCCATTGCGCGGCGCCGGCGGCAAGTCCTGCATACCCATGTATTTAGGGCCCGACGGGGACCCGAGGGCGCAGTCGACGCACGGCGGTTGCGACTGCGCGTATTAGTAGTGCAAACCGCAGGCGTGTCGCGCCCATAGGAATAGCTGAAACGGTGAACCATTGAACGCACGCTACGCGCTAAGCGATTATCTGAGTGAATCGCTCCGATTTGATACCGATTGTCGAAGCTGCTTGAAATTAAGGAATAGAACAAGTAATGTCATGTATCGTTAACCATCAGTTAACCAAATTAAAAAAATTAACCGAATATTAAAGCACAAAAATAATAGGGTTACTAGATTGTAAACGAAATTTGTTTGGTGCTTCCTCTTTGTGCGCGGCGATCCGGGAGCGGGACTGCGGGTCCGGAGCGCAACGTTTCTGTGTCATGTCGAAAGTCGCGAAGTGATCGCGACGCACGAAGGGGTCAAGCGATGCTGACGTACGAGCAACTCAAGGGTGGCGAAGGCGACCTGATTCACTATCGCCCGGAACGATTCGAGGCGAAGGACATGTTCCAGCAGGGCATCCCGGATATCTCCGTGGGCGGCCATCCGCTGGTGCTGCAGGACCTGTCGATCGGCGGCGTGGGGGTGTTGGACCATTGCCGGACGGACGCGGGTCCGGATTGGACGCAGCGGATCGGTGAACGTCTGCCGGTGCGGCTGTCGGTGCGCGGCGAGGTCATCCATTCCTCAATGGCGGAAGTGCGGCGCTGCAATGTGAGCGCCGGGAAAGCCTCAATCGGCCTGCGGCTGGTCGACCGGCACCTCGACATGGCGGGGCTGATCGAGAAGTACTGGGAAAGCACGCTGCGCGGCGAGCTGGCCTATCACACGGCCCCGGACCTGCATCTGGTGGCCCCGGAATACCGCCGGCTGGTCGCGGACACGCAGGCCCTGCTGCGCCACACCCGGCGGACCTTGGCCCGGATGGAAGAGAAGATCGGCGCCGACGGCCCCAGCCAGCAGCAGATCACCGGCCGGATGCTGGCGTTCTGCGAGGAGCAGATCGTGCCGCGTTGGCGCGAGCTGTGGCTGGAAGCCAACGCCATGCTCTGGCCGGTGATGGACGATCCCGCCCGGCTGCGCGCCACCAAGAAGTTCACCGAGGAGGTGCTGACCCCCGAGCTGATCGGCGGGCCGATCTGGCACCGCGGCTACGACAAGCCGTTCGGCTATCCGGGCGACTTCCTGCTGATGAAGCAGATCTACGACAACCAGTGGGAAGGCGTCGGCGCGTACCACAAGATCTGTCACCGCCTGGGCGTGCACATCGGCGAGTTCGTCGCCAACCGCATGCTGATGATGAAGGACGAGATCGCCGACAGCGTGTTCGACAAGAACGGCGAGGACACCACCCACATCACCTCGCTCGGCTCGGGTCCGGCGCAGGAGGTGCAGGCCTACCTCGACGCGCTCAGCCTGCCGGGGTCGACCCGCTTCACGCTGATCGACCAGGACCGGCGCGCGCTCGACCTCGCGCATACCGAGAGCCGGCGCCGCGTCCTGCAGCACGGCGGCCGGGCCCGGGTCGACTGCCTCTGGACCTCGTTCATGCAGCTGCTGCGCCCGGGCGCGTTCCTGGAGCAGATGCCGGCCCAGGACCTGATCTACTCGGTCGGGCTGATCGACTACCTGACCGACCGGCGCACCGGCCAGCTGATCGAGCGGCTGTACAAGCACCTGGCCCCCGGCGGGCGGCTGGTGCTGGGCAACGTCAAGCGCAGCTCGGAAGCCAGCCTGTGGCCGCTCGAGTTCATCGCCGACTGGAGCCTGATCTACCGCAGCGAGGAGGACATGACGCGCCTTGCCGCGACCATCCCCGAGGCCAAGCAGGAGGTGTTCTCCGACGAGACCAACTGCGTGGTGGTGATGCGCCTGACCAAGCCGGCCGCGTAAGCGGCACGACCCCGCCGCCGACAGGCGCGGTCGACTTGGGCGCCGGGGGCCGTGGAGATCGCCACGGCCCCCTTTTTGCGGGGTGCCAGGGCGCGGTTTGCTGATCCGCGTCGGGCGTGTCGACCCGGCGCTCAGCTGGCGCGCCGGCGTGCCGGGCCCGGGTTGGCGCCGCGATTAAGAACGCGCGACTTGGGCAGCCGGACCCGGACGGTCGTGCCGGCGCCCAGCTTGCTGTCCAGGTCGATCCGGCCCTGGTGCAGATCGACGATCTTTTTCACCAGCGGCAGGCCGAGCCCGGCGCCGCCGTGGTCCCGGGCGAACGCGGATTCGACCTGCGTGAACGGCTCGAAGATCCGCTCCAGGTCGTCGCCCGCGATCCCGATGCCCTTGTCCTGCACGGCGATTTCGTAGCCGCCGTCCTGGGTGCGGCCGGCGGTCAGCCGAACCCGGCCGCCTTCGCTGGAGAACTTGACGGCGTTGGTCAGCAGGTTGGTGAGCAGTTGCCGGATCAGCCTGGGATCCGCGCGCAGATCGACCTCGGGGTCGACCGGGTCGGCGCGCAGCCGGACACCCCGTTCGCCGGCCTGCTGGGTGACCGACTGCATCACCGCGTCGACCGTCTCGCCCATCGGGACGACGTCCTCGTTCAGCCGCAGGGCGCCGGCGTCCGCCTTGGCCAGTTCCAGGATGTCGTCCAGGATGCCGAGCAGGTGCCGGGCGCTGTTCAGGATGTGGCTGGCGTAGTCGCTGTACTTCTGGTTTTCGATCCGGCCCAGCATCTGCAGCGAGATCACTTCCGCGAACCCGATCACCGCGTTGAGCGGCGTGCGCAACTCGTGGCTCATGGTCGCCAGGAACTGGCTTTTCGCCTGGTTGGCGGCGTTCGCCTGGCGGCGCTGGAAGTTGGCCTCGCGCATCGCGATCTGCAGGCGGTCTTCGTGGGCGTAGCGCTGCCGGGCGAACAGTTCGACCGTGTAGTTCGACAGCAGGCCGACGCCGACGGTGGCGATCAGGAAAGCGGTGTTGGCCCACACCATCGCGGGCGGCAGGTCGTTCAGCAGCAGCGTCGCGGCGAGGTAGGCGAGCGCCAGCACCACCGTGACGGTGACGGCGACCACGAAGTGCAGCCGGATCGCACTGGTCGAATAGACGATCACCAGGCTGAGGCCGGCGTAGTACCAGCCTGACACCGGGGGCTCCGTCAGCAGGGTCATGGCGATGATGCCGACGCCCGCCGCCGCCATCGCGCTGCCCAACAGCGGCTGGGCGAACCGGCGGAAGGCCTCGGTGTTCACCGACACCGCCAGCAGCACCAGCATCGGACAGACGCCCAGATAGCGTATCGCCAGCAAAGGCGCGAGGTGGTCGGGCGCCACCACGAGCAGATCCAGGATCCCGAACGCCCCGTAGATTCCGGCCCCCAGGAACAGCGCGGCGCGCAGGATGCTGCGCGAGCGATTGAAGAAGTCCCGCCTGAAATCCGCCTCCACCTCGCTGTCCTGGAAGCTGGGCGGAAATCGGCGGAGGGTCAGTTCAGGCTCAACGCCCGCGGTGTCGCGCGACCTCCGGACCTCGGGTGAGAGCGAGGCGCGCGCGTCCGTCGGGTCATGGGCGGGGTCGGTGTGGGTCATCTTGGGCTGCCGGGACGACGCGGCGGTGGGAGGGCGACGGAAACGCGCTGGCCTTCACGATTCATTAATACGGTGAAGAAGACCTTAACCTGCATAACGGTGCAGGCGCATCGCTTCAATCCAAGGTATTAAAGCATTGCCGCATCGGTTTAGCTACGTCCGCGCCAAAGATCGCCATAGGGGAACAAGTCGTTGTTTGACGCAAAACTTTTGAGCCGGCGACGCGACCGGACCAGCCGCCGGGTCGCGGGGCTGTCGACCGTTGCGATATTCGTACTCCTTGCCACCGGTCCGGCGGGTGCGGGCGGCTATCAATTGCGCCAGCACGGCGCGGGCGCGCAGGCGAGCGCGATCGCCGGGGCCACCGCGGGCGCACGGATTGGAGAACCTGTTCTTCAACCCCGCCGTCGCCGGCCTGTCGGATCGCCCGGAAGCGGCCCTGTCCGCCACCCTGATCGCGCCGGAAAGCGAGATCACGGATGCTGAGGGAAGCCGCGCCGGCAACGACGTGGGCGGCCCGTCGCGCGTCGGCGACGCCATGCCCAATCCGGTGATCCCGGCGTTCTACGCCGCAGCCCCGCTGGGCGCGGAGATCGCCGGCGGCCGCCTATCGCTCGGCTTCTCCGCGAGCGCGCCGTTCGGGCTGGAGACCGATTACGGCCGGACCTGGGAAGGCCGGTACCACGCCGTCGGCACCGAGGTGGTGACCTTCAACCTGAACCCGATGCTGGCCTTCCGCGCAAGCGATACGTTGACGCTCGGCGCCGGCGTGCAGGCGCAGTACTTCCGGGGTGTGCTGTCGACGGCCTTGGACTACGGGAGTTTTACGCCGCGGGTCGGTCGACCGGTTCGTGCCCGAGACGGCTTTGTTGAGGTCGACGCCGACGATTGGGCCGCGGGCTTCAATCTGCGGCGCGCTGTGGACGACCGCTGGACGGGCACCAGGTTGGCGTGGCCTATCGATCCGCAGTCGACGCATACGTTGGAGGGCGACGCGGACTTCACCGACGACAGTGCAGGCTCCGGTGATCCTGAGCCGGCCACCGGCGTTTCCGGACACGGGCGCGGCAGCCACGATCACCACACCGCGCAGCGCATCCATCGGAATCAGCCACGACCTCTCAGCGCGCTGGACGCTGTTGGGCGAGGCGCAGTGGACGGATTGGAGCACCTTCGATTCGCTGGTGGTGCGGTTCGACAATCCGAACGAGCCGAACGACATCACCCGGCAGGACTGGGACGACGGCTGGTTCGCGGCGCTGGGCGCGCGCTACCGGGCGAGCGATGCGCTGACGGTCTCCGCCGGCGCCGCGTACGACTGGTCGCCGGTGCCGGACGCCACCCTGACCCCGCGCATCCCCGACGCCGACCGGGCGTGGCTGTCGCTCGGGCTGGACTGGACGCCGGAGAGCTGGCTCCGCCTCAAGCTCGGCTACGCCCACCTGTTCATGCCCTCGCGCACGATCAACCTGGACTCGACCGATCCGGGTTCCCGCAACCGGGGCGATCTGCGCGCCACCACGGACACCGACGTCGACATCGTGTCGGTGACGCTCGCTGTGCGCTTCTGAATCGGGCGCTCTATCTTGTTGAGAGTAGGGCAAGATTCACGGACGAGGTGAATTCACCTTGTCCGATCTTGCCCTAATCCTTCGGGTTGTGCACCGCGATCCGCTCGCCGGTGTCGGCGTCGACTTCCGTCAGCTGCACGTCGTAGCCCCAGAGGAAGGCGATGTGGCGCAGCACGCGGCGCGTCTCCATCGCGTCCAGCTGGCGGCGGTCCTGCACCCGGTGCTCCAGGTAGAGCTTGCGGTCGCCGCGCAGGTTGGCTTCCACGACTTCGATCCGCGGCTGGGCGGCCACTGGATCGTGCGCCTCCGACAGCGCCCGGCGCAGGCGCTTGTAGCCGGCGTCGTCGTGGATCGCCTCGACCACGTAGTTGTCCTCAGCGCTGTCGTCGCGCAGCTTGAACAGCCGCAACTCGCGGATCAGGCGCGGGGAGAGGTACTGCAGGATGAAGCTTTCGTCGCGGAACTCCGCCCAGGCTTCGCGCAGCGTCGCGTGCGGCTTGCCGTTGCCGGCGATCTGCGGGAACCAGGCCTTGTCCTCCTCCGTGGGCTCGGTGCAGATGCGCTCGATGTCCTGCATCATGGCGAAGCCGAGCGCGTAGGGGTTCATGCCGGAGAAGCCGCGGTCGTCGAAGGTCGGCTGCGCGATCACGTGGGCGTGCAGGTGCAGGAACTCCAGCATCGTCCCCTCGTCGATCTGCCCGTTGTCGCGCAAGCGGTTCATGATCTGGTAGTGGGTCCAGGTCGCGCAGCCTTCGTTCATCATCTTGGTCTGGCGCTGCGGCTCGAAGTAGGCCGCCAGTTCGCGCACCATCTGCAGAAGGTCGCGCTGCCAGTTCTCCAACAGCGGGGCGTACGCCTCCAGGAAATAGAGCAGGTTCTCCTCGGGCAGGCCGAGCGACCGGCGCTGGGCCTCCAGCTGTTCGTCCTCCGGCTCGCGCACCTGGCCGCCCGCGGGCTTGGGCACGGTGCGCAGCCACAGGTCGTCGGTCGCTTCCCGCTCGGCGTGGCGCTGCTCTTGACGCCGGCGGCGTTCGGCGGCGAGGTCCGGGCGGTCGCCCCGACGGTCGCGGTCGACGCCCTGCGCCGACAGCGCGTGCGCGGCGTCCAGCAGCCGCTCGACCGCCTGTTGACCGTAGTACTCCTCGCACTCCGCCACCAGCCGGCGGGCGTAGCGCAGGTCCTCCAGGATGCTGTCCGCGTCGGTCCAGCGCTTGAACGTCTGGTTGTGCTTGAAGAAGTGGTTGTGCCCCATGGCGGCGTGGGCGATCACGGTCGCCTGGGTCGCCATGGTGTTCTCTTCCATGATGTAGCAGAGCGACGGGTTGGCGTTGATCACGATCTCCAGCGCCAGGCTCTGCAGCCCCTTGCGGTACAGCGTCTCCTGCTGCGCGAACCGCTTGCCGAACGACCAGTGGGAATACATCACCGGCATGCCGACCGACGCGTAGGCGTCCAGCATCTGCTCGGCGGTGATCACCTCCAGCCGGGTGGGGTAGAGATCGAGGCCGAGTTCGCCGAGCGCGATCTCCTCGATCGCGTCGTAGGTGCGCTGGATGGTGTCGAAGTTCCAGTCCGCGCCCGCGAACAGCAGCTGGTCCGATTTGACCGCCGGCGCAGCAGACTTTTTGCCCTGGGCCTTGGTCCGGCCCTTGGCCTGGCCGCGCTTCTTGCCGCCGCCCTGGGTGCCGCTGGTCGGCTTGTCCGCGCTCAAGACGTCGTCTCCCGCTGCCGGAACAGGTCGTGGAACACGGGGTAGATGTCGCCCGGCTCGCCGATCCGACGCATGGTGAAGTTCTCCTGTTCCTGCGACAACGGCTCGTAGCCGCGCCACAGATCGCTCTCGTCGCTGTCGACGAAGCCGGTGCGCAAGCGCTGACCGGGATCGATCTCGACGTAGGCCATGTACTGCGTGATCGGCAGGATCTGCTCGCGCAGCAGTTCGGCGCAGTGCTTCACGTCGCCCGGCACGTCGTCGCCGTCGGAGGCCTGGGCGACGTAGATGTTCCAGGAGGAGGTCGGATAGCGCTCCTCGACCACGCGCAGCATCTCCTTGAGCGCCGAGGAGACGATCGTGCCGCCGGTCTGCTGGCCGTGGAAGAAGGTGTCCTCGTCGACCTCGCTTGCGAAGTTGGTGTGGCGGATGAACACCACGTGGACGCTGTCGTAGTGCCGCTGCAGGAACAGGTGCAGCAGCATGAAGAAGCGCTTGGCGAGCTCCTTCATCTCCTGGTTCATCGAGGCGGAGACGTCCATCAGGCAGAACATCACCGCCTGCGCGATCGGCTGCGGCACGTGCTCGAAGCGGTTGTAGCGCAGGTCGTACGGGTCGATGTAGGGGACCTTGCTGCGCTTGCGCTTGAGCTGCTTCAGGCGGGTTTTGAGCTCCTCGATCCGGGTTTCCGCCGGGCGGCCGTTGGCCGGCTGGATCTCGCCCGCCTCCAGGCGCTCCAACTCGCGCTCGATTTCCTCGATCGCCGCCGGCTTGGGCCGGCCGAGGGCGGCGCGCCGCGCCAGCGAGTAGCGCATCGTGCGCACCATGTTGAGCCGGTTCTGCGGGCCGCTCGTGGAGAAGCCGGCCCGCTTGGGCTTGGCGGCGTCTTCCGCCTTCAGCTCGCGCTTCACCATGTCCGGTAGGCGCAGATCCTCGAACAGCAGGTCGAGGAACTCGTCGCGCGACAGCGTGAACACGAAGTCGTCCTCGCCTTCGCCGTCCTCGCTGGCGTTGGAGCCGCTGCCGCCGCCTTGCGGCGGGCGCTGGATCTGGTCGCCCTCGCGGAACTCCTTGTTACCCGGTAGCACGCGGCTGCGCTGGCCGATCGAGTGGTCGCGCTTGAACTCGGGCTCGTGGGTGCCGTCGGTGGGGATCGTCACCGTCTCGCCGGAAGAGGTGTCGGAGACACTGCGCCGGCGGATGTTCTCGGCCAGCGCCTCGCGCAACTGGGTACGCGTCCGGTTCACGAAGCGTTGCCGGTTGCCGAGGTTCTTGCCTTTGGGGTTTTGCCGGCGATCGATGATCCGCATGGCGCTCAAGAGCCTCCGATCGTCGGGGGACGGGGGGTGCCCCGCCGGCTGACCGGACGGGGCGTGGGCCGGCGGATCGGGCGACGCGTGCGCGGCGCCACCTTAGCCGGACTCCCGAACGCGCATGTACCATTCGACCAGGCGGCGGACCTGCCGTTCGGTGTAGCCGCGGGTGACCATCCGCTCCAGGAACGCCTGGTGCTTGTCCGCCTGCTCGCTGTCCTGCTTGCTGCCGAACGAGATCACCGGCAGCAGCTCCTCGATCTGCGAGAACATCCGCTGCTCGATCACATCGCGGATCTTCTCGTACGAGGTCCAGCGCGGGTTGGTGCCGCCCTGCTGGGCGCGCTGGCGCAGGGCGTATTTGACCACCTCGTTGCGGAAGTCCTTGGGGTTGCGGATGCCGGCCGGCTTCTCGGTCTTCGCCAGCTCCCGGTCGAGGGCGTCGCGGTCCATGATCTGGCCGGTGTCCGGGTCCTTGAAGTCCTGCCCCTCGACCCAGGCGTCGGCGTAGGCGATGTAGCGGTCGAACAGGTTCTGCCCGTAGTCCTCGTAGCTTTCCAGGTAGGCCTTCTGGATTTCCTTGCCGATGTACTCGGCGTAGCGCGGCGCGAGCTCTTCCTTGATGAAGGCGATGTACTTCTGCTCGCGCTCCTGGTCGAGCTGTTCGCGCCGGATCGCGGTCTCCAGCACGTACATCAGGTGGACCGGATCCGCCGCGACCTCGTGCGTGTCGAAGTTGAAGGTCTCCGACAGCACCTTGTAGGCGAACCGGGTGGACATGCCGTCCATGCCCTCATCCACGCCGGCGGCGTCGCGGTACTCTTGCACCGTCTTGGCGTGCGGGTCGGTGCCCTTCAGGTCCTCGCCGTTGTAGACCCGCATCTTGGCGTACAGCGAGGAGTTCTCGTGCGGCTTGAGGCGGGTGAGCACGGAGAAGCGCGCCATCATGTCGAGCGTGCCCGGCGCGCACGGCGCCTTCGCCAGCTCCGACTGCGCGAGCAGCTTGTCGTATATCTTCGCCTCTTCGTCGACGCGCAGGCAGTAGGGCACGCGGATCAGGCTGATCCGGTCCAGGAACGCCTCGTTGTTGCGGTTGGCCTTGAAGGACTTCCACTCGCTCTCGTTGGAGTGCGCCATGATGATGCCCTGATAGGGCAGGGCGCCGACGTTCTCCGAGCCGACGTAGTTGCGCTCCTGGGTCGCCGTCAGCAGCGGGTGCAACATCTTCTGCGGCGCCTTGAACATCTCGACGAACTCCAGGAGACCCTGGGTCGTCAGGTTCAGCGCGCCGGCGTAGGAGTAGGCGTCCGGGTCTTCCTGGCTGTAGAACTCCAGCATCCGGATGTCGGGCTTACCGACCAGCGAGGAGATGTCCTGGTTGTTCTCGTCGCCCGGCTCGGCCTTGGCGACGGCGATCTGCCGCAGCTTGGAGGGGTGCAGGCGCACCACCGTGAACTTGGAGACGTCGCCGCCGTACTCGTCCAGGCGCTTGACAGCCCAGGACGAGCACATGCCGGGCAGGCGGCGGATCGGGATGCCGTACTCGCTCTCCAGCGAGGGGCCGTCGCGCTCCGGATCGAACAGGCCGAGCGGGCTCTCGTAGATCGGCGAGATCCGGTCGCCCGCCTTGAGGACGTAGATCGGCTGGTCCTCCATCAGCTTCTTCATCCGTTCGGCGAGCGACGACTTGCCGCCGCCGACCGGGCCCAGCAGGTACAGGATCTGCTTGCGCTCCTCCAGGCCCTGCGCGGCATGGCGCAGGAAGGCGACCAGCCGCTCGATCGTCTCCTCCATGCCGTAGAAATCGGAGAAGGCCGGGTAGGAGCGGATCGTACGGTTCTGGAAGATGCGCCCAAGCCGGCTGTCCTTGGAGGTATCGACCACCTCCGGATCGCCGATCGCCTCAAGCAGGCGTTCAGCGGCGCTGGAATAGGCCGTCGGATCCTTGCTGCAGAGGTCGAGGTATTCCTGCAGCGACATCTCCGAATGCTGACGCGTGCCATAACGTTCAAGGAGATTGTCGAAAACCTGGCTTTGGCTCATCGCGATCTCACTCCGAAGTGGATCATCCGGCTGTCGGTTAAAACATTGGTGCGCGACAGCAGGCTTGTACAAAAGATTGTGGCTCACAGAGGCGCTTACGCAAAGGGGGCAGCCCCCGTATGCCACGATGTTGCCTTGGTTTGCGTCCTCCTGGGTCGTGCGTCCGGTCCCAGCGGGTCTGGATCCGAATTTCCTCGGGCCACACCCAATCCGCGCCGGCCGCCGGGGCCGCGCTCACCCGGCGCTTGCCGCCACAGCACCGGATCACCGAGGCCGTGGAATCAAGGATGGGTGGGCGGCGGGTTCTCGGCAAGCGCGCGATGACGCAGTCGCGTCGTACCAGTATGCCATCATGCGAAGCTTGATATCAGCCTAATCGTCACGGTCGGCGTTCGATGCCGTGCTTCGGCAACCGGCGTTTCCAGCCCGGCGGACACGACGGCGGTCCGGCGGCAGACCTCGAGCCGTCATCACCGGGGCGTTGGTTTTGACTTGAAGACTGAGATGACGCCGTGTACCCGGCGTTGCAGAAGGTTGGCGTCTACCACTTCTGCGCTAACGCGCGGGCTCGCAAAAATGTGGTAGTGCTAACTAGTGGATGTGCGCAGTGTTGCGACGGTTCCGGCAAGCGGCCGTGCGAATGCGTGCCGTCCAACAGCAACGATCCGCCCGCGGGGACGGCCTTTGGGCGGAAGTATCGAGCCGGGGACAGGATGTACATCCCGAGCGACCAGACCGACGGATCGCCCGCCACACCGTCCGGTCGAGGCGTGCGGCTTCGCCGGGGCACGAACGCCGGTCGTCGGGCCAGCAGGAGCGCTGCCGTATGATCGTGCCGAGTGCCTCGATGGCGCTGATCGAGAATCTCCCGGTCAGCGTCGTGCTGCTGAACCGCGACCTCGAAGTCCTACACACCAACCTTTTCGCCGGCCACTACCTGACCTCGCAGGAAACCCTGACGGTCAAGGACGGCCAGCTCGCCTGCAAGGACCCGGAAAACACGCGGATGATCGCCCGGGCGGTTCAGCGGGCCTGCGACGCCGAGACGGACGAGGCGGGCGCGGTTGTGACTTCGCTCTACGACCCGAAGTCGCTCAATCGGGTGATCCTCAAGATCGTCGCGATCAACGAATACTGGCTGGCCGCGACCGACGCCGGTCCGAACGAGCAGGTCGTCGCCGTGATGATCGAGTTCGGGCAGATCTCCGACATCGGCGCGCAGGGACTGATCAGCACGTTCGAACTGTCGCCGGCGGAGTTCGACATTCTGAAAAAGCTGTCGAGCGGGCTGGTGCCCAAACAGATCGCCTACGAGCGCGGCAGCGAATTGTGGACCGTGCGCACGCACATCCGCAACATCAAGGCGAAGATGGACTGCCGCACGGACAACGAGCTGATCATCCTGTTCAACCGGTTCGCCCGGTTCTGATCCGCCGCCGGGCGCTTAGAGCAATATGCTGAAAGGTGTGAACACCTTTCAGCATATTGCTCTATACTCATGAAGTTAGAGCGAAATTCAGCTGGAAGGCCGATTCGGCCTTCCAGCATTTCGCTTCTCTAGAACAGGCCCAGGTGCCGCAGCGCGGCGGCGAGCGCGACCGCCGCGGCGATCGCGGCGATGCTCTGCTTGGTCACCAGCACCACGGCGAGCGCGGCCAGGATCGCGAGCGTGGTGACCGCGCCGCCCTGAACCGCCAACGCGACCACGAGCGAGATCAGGATCGACCCGGCCAGCGCCTCCAGAAACCGCTCGACCCGCGGGGTGAGCGGGACGCGGCCGGCGAGGAACAGGCCGCCCGCGCGCAGCAGGTAGGTCGCCAGCGCCATCAGCGCGATTACGGCGTAGGGCCCGAGACCGAACGAGCTATCGCCCATCGCGCAGCGCCCCCGTAAGTCCGCCCGCGATCCCGCCCAGGATCACGAACCACATGCCGGGCAGCAACTGGGCCGCGACGAGCGCGGTTACGGCCGCTACACCCCACGGCAAGGCATCTGCGGGCCCGCGCCACATGCCGGTCAGCATCACCGCGAAAAACGCCGGCATCAGCACGTCGATGCCCCAGCGCGCGGGGTCCCCGATCCCGCCGCCAATCGTGTAGCCCAGCATCGTGAAGGCGACCCAGATCGCCCAGAACACCAGGCCGCCGCCGAGCAGGTAGCCGGCGTCGCTCAGGCCGGAGTCGAACTCCTTGAGCGATTTCGCCCAGACGGGATCGGCCAGGAAGAACAGGCTGGGATAGACCTTCCAGCCCGGCAGGTGGGCCATCCACGGCCGAAGCGCCGCGCCCATCAGAAGAAAGCGGGAATTGACCGCGGCCGTGGCCAGCAGGATCGACAGCACCGGCAGAGGTTCCTGCCAAAGACCCAGCGCGGCGAACTGCGAGGCGCCGGCGAACACGAACGCCGTCATCAGCCCGGTGCCGAGCGCGTCCATCCCGGCCTGCTGGGCGGCCACGCCGAAGGCGACCGCGAACGGACCCACGGCCGTGAGCGCCAGCACGACCATCTCGCGCGCGCCCTGGCGCATGCCGGCCAGGCCGAACCCGATCCGCTCGCGCGCAGGGCGCGTTGCCCCTTCGCTCCGCCGCTTGTCGACGTGATTCGCCATGATCTCCGAACTTAACAGTGAGCTTCTGGGTCGAGCATGCGAGAAGCGTGTGGGCGTGACATACCATGCAATCCGCAAGCAACCGACGCGCCCAGCGCGGATCAGCGTTGCAGCCGTCTCAGCCCGGCCGGTGCCGTAAAGCGGCCCAGCCGATCGCGGGCCCAAGGCCGGCGTCGGCCGCGTCGCCCAGCTCGCCGCCCAGCGTGTCGCCGCCCGGCGTGTCGCCGCCCAGCGTGTCGCCGCCGTCCGGGCGCAATCAAAAAGTGCGCCGACTCAGCCGCCGATCCGCCCGGTGACCCAATAGGCGGCGCGCGTGGCGTGGGTCGCCAGGAAGCGCTGCACCGCCGTGTTCACGCCCTGCCGGTGGGCGGCCATGACCAGTTCCTGCAGCATGTCCGGGGGCAGGCTGATCCGGGACAGCACCTGCGCCGCCCACGGATGGTCGGCGGTGAACGACTGCCGGCCCAGGATCCGGATGCGCTGCGGGCCGCCGAAGGCGCGCGCGGGATCGGCCAGGAAGCGCACGTCGAGCGCGCCCAGGACCCAATGCGGCTGCCGGCCGGTGGCGATCACCGGCTCGCCGCGCTGGGCGGCGCGCTTGAGCGCCAGCGTCGCCCCGGCCCGGCTCGAGGGGTCGAGCGACCAGCCGTCGAGCCGATAGGCCTTGAGCGCACGCTCGGACAGACGCATCACGCCGGAACCGGCTTCGCCGCCGTGTACCTTGCCGCCGAAGCGTACGCGTACACCCTCCGCCCGCAGGTCCTCCAGACTTTGGACCGACGGCCGCGTCGCGCCGTTCGGCACCAGCCAGCCGACCCGGGCGCGGTGGCTGAGCGTGCCCAGCGCCTCCGCCCGACCGTCCAAGCGCTTGAGGAACACGGCGTGCGCGTCGGGCGTCCAGGCGCCGGAGAAGACGTCGATCCGCTCCCCGCCGAGGGCGCTATACAGGAACGCCACGTCCGCCAGCACCAGTTGGACCCGATAGCCCAGACGCCGGCGCAGCACCTCCGCGATCAGCGCGGCCGTCACCGTGCCGGTCACGCTCGCGGTGTGGCCCAGCTGGATGCTGTTGGAGGCCGCCGGATAGGCCGCGCGGATCGGTTCGACCGGTTCGGGTGCGGCGGACCGCGCCACTGAGCCCGGCACGCACACCGCAAGGATCAGCGCTACCGCTAGGCCGAAGGCGCCGGGCCGCCAGCGCCGTCCCCGGAGCAGAGCACACGCCATGCCCCCTGATATGCCGGACCGGACGCGGGCCGGCAAGTCGTCGGCCGCGTGGTGTCGGCCGCGTGGATGCAACTGGCGACGGGGCAGCGCGGCTGCTAAGCTTGCGGGTCAGAAACGGTGGGCGCCGGCGCGCTCACCGCCCCAGCACGCCGGAGGGCTTTGTCGTGACCCAGCGCCGCCGCGCCGACCGATCGAACGAGCCCGAACAGCCGGAAACCGCCGGCCAGCGCGTGGACCGGGGGCGGCGCCGGTTGCTGGGCGGCCTCGCGGCGGGCGCGGGCGCGCTGCTGCTGCCCGCACGTCCGCGGGCGCAGGGCAGTGGTTCGCGGGAGTTGCGCTTCTTCCGGATCGGGACGGCCAGCACGGCCGGCACCTATTACCCGATCGGCGGCATCATCGCGAACGCGATCAGCAATCCCCCTGGCAGCCGGTCGTGCGACACCGGCGGCAGCTGCGGCGTGCCCGGCCTGATTGCGGTCGTGCAGTCGACCGAAGGCTCGGTCGCCAACGTCGAGGCGATCCACCAGGGCGGGCTCGATTCCGGCTTCGCGCAGGCGGACGTCGCGTTCTGGGCGTACAAGGGCAAAGGCCTGTTCGCGGATCGCGGCCCGATGGCGAGTCTGCGCGCGATCGCGAACCTGTATCCCGAAGCCCTGCACCTCGTCGTGCGGCGCGATGCGGGCGTGTTGGAGGTGGCCGATCTGGCCGGCAAGCGGATTTCCCTCGACCGGGAAGGCTCGGGAACCCGGGTCGACGCCGAATTGATCCTGCAGGCCTACGGTCTGTCGCCGGCCGATCTGGCGCAGGCGAGCAGTCTGCCCGCGGGACAGGCCGCGGACGCCGTTCGCCGCGGCGACCTGGATGGCTTCTTTTTCGTCGCGGGCACGCCGGCGAACGCGGTCGCCACCTTGGCGAGCGAGGTGGGGGTGACGCTGCTCCCGATCGAGGGCGCGCCGGCGGAGCGGCTGCGCAAGGACTATCCCTTCTTCGCCGCGCACGGCATCCCGGCCGGGACCTACCAGAACGTGCCGCAGACCCAGACGCTTGCCGTGGGCGCGCAGTGGCTGGTCAGCGCCCAGGCGGACGACGACACGATTTATGAGATCACCCAGGCGCTGTGGCACCCCAGCACGCGCCGTCTGCTGGACAGCGGCCATCCCAAGGGCTCGCGCATCCGGCTGGAAACCGCGCTCGACGGTCTTGGCGTGCCGCTGCATGCAGGCGCGCGCAAATATTATCTCGAGCGCGATCTGATCCCGACCGAATAGCCGGCCGGCGGCACTTTCGCACTCGCAAGCCGGCTTTATCGCGCAAACGCTCTGCGGTAAGCCCATGGGTGCGGATTCCCGTGTGCCCGCCGCGCATGCCGGTCGATCCGTTGCCAAGACCGCAGCCCTTACGAGGCCCACGCCCATGGATCTCAGCCCCTACCTCGTCGAGCAGGCCGACGAGTCGACTCTGCCCATCACCCCGCTCGGCGCCGGCCAGTTGAACGACTGGCTGGCCGGTCAGCCGAGTTTCGTCGCTGCCTGGGTGCAGTCCAGCGGGTTTACCGCCAAGGCGGGCAGCCACGCGCTGGTGCCCGGCAGTGACGGGCCGCTCGCACGCGTCCTGGTCGGCGTCGACGACATCGAGGACCCTTGGGCGTTCGCCGCCCTGCCCACGGCGCTGCCGCGCCGGCGCTACCGGCTGGACGGCGACTACGACCGGCAGGCCGCGGAGCGGGCCGCACTCGGCTGGCTGCTCGGCTGCTACGCGTTCGAGCGCTACCGCGCGCGCGACAACCCGCCCGCCAGTCTGGTGCGCCCCGCGGCCGCGGACCGCGACAGCGTGCTCCGGCTGGCGCAGGCGACCGCCTTGACCCGCGACCTGATCAACACCCCGGCGAACGACCTGGGGCCCGAGGCGCTGGGTGAAGCGGTGCGCGCGGAAGGCAAGCGCTACGGCGGCAAGACCACGACCATCCAGGGCGATCAGCTGCTAAAGCGGAACTACCCGGCGATCCACGCCGTCGGCCGCGCGGCGGCCGAGGAGCCGCGGCTGGTCGATCTTCGCTGGAACAACGGCGGCGGGCCGCAGCTCACCATCGTCGGCAAGGGCGTGACGTTCGACACCGGCGGGCTGGACCTGAAGCCGGCCTCCGGCATGAAGCTGATGAAGAAGGACATGGGCGGGGCGGCGCACGCGCTCGCGCTCGCCAAGCTGGTGATGGACGCGGACCTGCCGGTCAGCCTGCGCCTGCTGATCCCGGCGGTCGAGAACAGCGTGTCCGCGGACTCATTCCGCCCGCAGGACGTCATCCAGACGCGCAAGGGCAAGACGGTCGAGATCGGCAACACCGACGCCGAAGGCCGGCTGGTGCTGGCCGACGCGCTCGCGGAAGCCGAGCGCGACGCGCCGGAACTGCTGATCGATTTCGCCACCCTGACCGGCGCCGCGCGGGTCGCGCTCGGGCCGGACGTGCCGGTGCTGTTTTCCAACGACGACGGGTTGGCGGATCGGCTCGCCCGGGCGTCGGCGGCGGAGCGGGACCCGCTGTGGCGGCTGCCGCTGCACGAGGGCTATCGCAGCTGGCTGGACTCCAAGGTCGCCGATCTCGTGAACGTGCCCGACAACGGGTTCGGCGGGGCGATCACGGCCGCCCTGTTCCTGCGCGAGTTCGTACCCGCCAACACGCCGTGGGTGCACTACGACCTGATGGCCTGGAACCAGTCGGCCAAGCCCGGCCGGCCGCAGGGCGGCGAGGCGATGGCTTTGCGCGCCACCTTCGCGGCCGTGCGGAGCTGGCTGGCGGAGCGCGACGTCTGAGGGTACGCGCCGCCACGGACCGGCGATGGCGGGCGGGATCAAGCTGAAGGCGGGCACCCCGCGAGCAGCTAGGGCAAGATGCTGGAAGGTGGAATCACCTTCCAGCTGAATCTTGCCCTCTCTTCAAGAAGTTAGAGCGACATTCAGCCCGAAGGCCGGTTCGGCCTTCGAGCATGTCGCTCTAGTTGCGCACCGGCCAGGTCTCGACGCCGGCGTCGAGCGCCAGCTGCCGGGCGTAGGCCATCGCCGCGGGCCTGGCGTCGAACGCGCCCAGGCGCACCATGTAGAGCCGGCTGTGCGTGGCGAACGCGTGCACGATGCGAACGTCGTAGCCGGCCTCGCTGAGACGGGCGGCCCGTTCGACCGCGTTTGTCCGCACACGGAAGGCGCCCACCTGGACGCTGTAGCGCGACGCGGAGCCCGGGTCCGGCCTGCCCGCGGCCGCGGCGACGAGGGTCCTCGGGACCGGCGGGGGCAGTGGCGCGGCGCCGGGCGTGCCGGCCTCCGGCGCATCGCTTGGGACCGCCAGCCGGTCGGCGGGCGGTGGCGCGGTGACCTCAGCTCCAGGGGCGGCGAAGCCGTCCGTCGCACCCGGTATCGCGGGAAGAGGGGCCGACGGCGGGTCGCCCGGCGCCAGCCGCGCACCCGTCTGGGGTGACGGCGCGCCCGCGCGGTCCTCCGTCGGCACCGGACCCAGAACGTCCCGGGCGGCAAGCTGACGGACCCGGGGGTCGATCGCCTCGGCGGCCACCGTCCTTACTGCGGGCTCCGCCGGGTTCGGCAACGCACCGCTGTAAAGCGTGGCCGTGCGCACCGGGCGTTCGCCCGGGCCGCTTGTGTGCACGAACCAGCCGGCCAGGGCGACGGGGGCGAGGACGACCAGCCACGCGGCCGCCAGCAGGCGATAACCATGCCAAGACTTCCGGTTTTGGGGGTGCGCCTGGGAGGCGATGCTGTCCTGCGCCGGCATGGGCGGCCTCTTCCGTCTCTTACCTTTCGACATGTGTACGACAAATTCCTGGCCGGCGGAAGATGATGCGGTTCTCTACACCGCGTAGTAGCATCCGCGCTCGTCATGAACGCGCAGTTAGCCCCATCGAGTCGGGCTCCGGCGTACAGCAGGCGTGGAGTCCGCCGTGTCCAATCTGATCGATCGTTTCGCCGATATTTCCACCCTGCCGATGGGCTGGATCATGCTGCTTACGGTCGCCGCGATGCTCGTGCTGACGGCCGTGTGTCTCCTGCTCCGGCGGGGGCTCAGCCGGCTGATCACCGAGAGCGACCAGGGCGTGGCCGGGAACTATTTCTCCATGGCCGGAACGTTCACCGCGCTCTTGCTCGCGCTGCTGACGGTGATGGTGCACGAGGAGTACAACGGCGCCCGCGCCGCGGCGAGCGCGGAAGCGAACGCGGTGGGCGACCTCTACCTGTTCATCCAGTCGGTCAACGACCCCCGGGAAGGCGAGATCGAGCAGCGGATCGCGGACTACACCCGGACCGTGATCGACGAGGAATGGGAGGCGCTGGCCCGCGGCGAGAGCAGCCAGCGTGCCTGGAGCCTGTTCTACGACATCAGCGGAATGATCGCCGACCTGCAGCCCGAAACGCGGCAGGAGCAGGAGCTGTACAACCAGATCCTGGCCGGCTTCGCCGTGCTGGCCGATCAGCGCCGGGACCGTCTGTCCAAGGCCGGCACGACGCTGCCGGCGGTGATGTGGGCGACACTGTTCGTCAGCATCCTGATCACGATGTCCTACGCCGTCGCCATGGTGGTACGCCCGTCGCCGGCATCCACCATGATGCTGTGCGTGCTGGCGGTGCTGATCGGGCTCGTCCTGTCGGTCATGGTGGCGATGAACGCGCCCTTCGGCGGCGGGCTGGGCGTGCAGCCGAACGACATGATCGCGCTGTTGGACGAGTTCGACCTGATGGTCAGCC
Organism: Rhodovibrio sp.; assembly: GCA_034521655.1. GTDB lineage: Bacteria > Pseudomonadota > Alphaproteobacteria > Kiloniellales > Rhodovibrionaceae > Rhodovibrio. Next base: position 57,486 of record JAXHMD010000027.1, on the reverse strand, counting down.
GATAGCGGCCGATCGCGCTTGGGGTCGGAGGCTAGGGCAAGATGCTGGAACGTGGAATCACGTTTCAGCTGAATCTTGCCCGCTCTTCAAGAAGTTAGAGCGACATTCAGCCCGAAGGCCGGTTCGGCCTTCGGGCATGTCGCTCTAGCTCTGCGCCCGGGTCACCACCAGGCGGTTGATCGGCATGGCGAAGGTCGGCTGCGCGCCGCCTTGCGCCGCCAACAGCTGGGCAAGGTCGGCCAGCATGGCGGCGTTCGCCTCCGCCGACAGCACGAACGCGGCGTAGAAGAAGCCCGCCGCCTCGCGCGCGAGGGTCTCCGGCGGATCGCTCAGATACAGCACGTTGGGTTCGATGCGGACCTGCGCGTCGTCAAAGATCCCGCGCGCCAGCGTGGCCAGCGCCTGGGTATCCCGCACCCGCGCGTCGCCCAGCTCGAAGCGGCCGTAGGCCGGATAGGCGTGCTGCACCCAGCCGTAGATCAGGTCGTGGACCGCGCGGTAGCCGGGCGCGGCGTCCATTTCCCCGTCGACGATCGCCGCGAACGTCCCGCCCGGGCGCAGCACCCGGCGCACCTCCTGCAGCACCGGCGCGACCGGGTCCATCAGGGTCAGCGCCCAGTGGCACAGCACCGCGTCCTGGCTGGCGCCGGCCAGGAACCCCATGTCCTGCGCCAGTCCGCGGTGCAGCGCGAGCTCGGCGTCGGGCACGCGGGCGCGGGCCAGCGCCAGCTCGGCCTCGCTCATGTCCACCCCGGTCAGGCGCAGCCGGTCGCCGTGGCGGGCGGCGGCCAGCTCCAGCAGCGGCCCGCTGCCGCAGGCGAGGTCGAGGACGTCGCGGTGGCGCGCGGGGTCGATCGCCTCGGCGAGCCAGGCGTAGCTGCTGCGCCCGCGGTCGTCCTGGCAGCGGCTGGCGCAGGCTTCGGTAAAGCCGGCGTTGGTGCCGTGCACCGCCAACAGGTGGTCGCGCAGGCTGGCCGGGTCAGGCGCTTGCCCGCGCGCCAGGCTGCGCGTCCAGGCGGTGTCCAGCATCGGCCGGTCGGCGGCGGCGCGGTCGTCCGAAAAGGGATCGGCCGGCGCGCGGTTGGGGTCTCGGCTCATGGGCTCACGAACATCAGGTGGACACGCTGCGGGAAGCGCCAGTGCCCGTCGCGGAGACAGGTGGCGAGGTATTGGGCCAGCGGCTCGGTCGCGCGCATCTCCGCCAGCGTGAAGCGGTCGTCGAACGCGCAGCGCTGCAGGAACCCCTCGACCTCGGCACGGGCGCTCTCGGGCACGCCGTTCTCGTAGGCGATCTCGCGCACCTCGACCGACGCGCCGTGGGCTTCCAGGGCCGCGCGCACCTGTTCCGCGCTGCTGTAGAGTTGCCCCGGATCGCCATCGAACGCCGACAGGAACTGCTGGTGAAATCGGATGTAATGCCCGTCGGCGGCGGAATGGGCGATCACGCCCACGCCCTGGTCGCCCAGCGCGTGCAGGAAGCGGGCGGCCGCCGCCGCCAGCTCGCCGGGCGGAATGGCGTAGAGCGCGTGCGTCGCCCAGGCGACGTCGAACGCCCCGCGCGCGCAGTCCAGGCCCTGCAGCGCGACCTCGTATTCCTCGGCCGGGTGGAAGGGGTGGGGCAGGTTGGCCCGCGCCTCCGCGATCGAGAAGGCGGACGGGTCGAGCAGCGCATAGGCGACCGGCTGGATCGCCGCCGCGTCGACCCCGGCATGGGTCGCGAGCGCGACCGGAAACTTGCCGGAGCCGCAGGCGACGTCGAGCAGGCGAAGCGGCCGGTCGCCGGCGGCCGCCTGGCGGTCTTCCAGCCAGCCGCGCCAGTCCATCGCCTCCGCGAGCACCCGGTAATCGGCGGTGGCGAGCGCGTAGAACGCCTCCATCTCGCCGCGTTTGGCCTCGCTCCAGTGCGCGCAGGAGCGCTCGAAGGTGTCGGTCATTCGTGGTTCGTCCCACGATCAGAGGTCGGCCAGCACACCGGGTTAAGCTCGCTCGCCGCGACCTCGCCCGGGCCCACGCCCGGCATGAATTTCTGCCAGTCGCCGGACACCATGGTCGGGGAATCGACCACGCGCGCGCCGTCGGCGTAATAGGTGTTGGCCAGGATCACCCGGCTGCGGTTGGTGTAATTGCCCTGGGCGGTGTGGAAGCTCAGGTTGTGGTGGAAGCTGACCTCGCCCAGCTCGAACGGGCTGTCGTCGACGGCCACGTTGTTGTCCCGGAACACCTCGGCGACCTTGCGGTCGTAGCTGGTGTTGGATTTGTCGAACTGCACCGCCTCGACCAGCTTGTAGGCGTCGATCGGCTTGGCGAAGGCAAGCGGGCCCATCGCCATCGGGATCGCCTGCGCCGGCGCCCAGGCGGTCACCACGTCGTGGGTGTCCAGCGGGAAGTGGTGGTCGTCGTAATGCCAGGGGGTGCGCCCGCAGCCCGGCTCCTTCGACAGCACGTTGTCGTGGTAGAGCCGCACGCCCTGGACGTTCAGCAGCTCCGCGCAGATCCGCGCGATCCGCTGGCTCAGCACGTATTCCCGGATCAGCGGGTTGTCGAGCCAGACCATCTCGGCGCTCAGGAAGCGGTTCTCAGCCCCGCCGTCGAGCTCGGTCTCGAACGTCTCGGCCAGGATGCGCACCAGCTCGCGGCGCAGGCGCAGCGTCACCCCCGGCGACATCACGCCCTTCAGCTTGATGTAGCCGTTGGTGGCGAAATAGTCCCGGTCCGCCTGGGTCAGCTCGTAGGGCGTGCGCAGCTCGCGCGCGACCGCCTCGTCGTCCGGCAGCTCGACGTCCGGCAGCGGATCGAGGTCCTGCAGCGTGTCCGGCGTGTCCGCGTTCTCCGCCAGCGAGACGTACCAGTCCCACCACGCCTGGTTGTCGTCCTCCCAGGCTTGGCTGACGTCGGTGTCGGGGGTCTCGTCGGCGGCGGGCGACACGGCGGCACTTGCCGTGCGCGACCCGGAATCGTCGATCATGGCGGCTCCTGGGACGTCTGATGAGTTTTTCGTAACCGGCCGCGCTGTGCCGGCTCGCGCTTTGTGAGAGGTAGGGCGCGACGCCCCCTGCGGCGAGGGCGGGATCGATCGAGAAACCGCCGCGCGCCGAGCCGCGCCCGGGCGCGATTATTATGCGCCAAGGGTGCCCGCCGGCCGCCGCCGGTCGCAAGGTGAAATTTGGCAGTGCAAAGCAACCGCGGCCGGCTGTGACGCTTTCCGGCCCTTCTTGAAGCTCGCCGGGCGGGTCGTCATCTAAGGGCCATGGACCTCGTACGCCTCATCCTCGCAATTCTGCTGCCGCCGGTCGGCGTGTTCTTCCAGGTCGGCCTGGGCGGGCACTTCTGGCTCAACATCCTGCTCACCCTGCTGGGCTACATCCCGGGCATCGTGCACGCGGTCTGGGTGATCGCGAAGCGGTAGCGCGGGCGCGCCCGCCTCAGAACCCGCTTTCCCGGATCAGCACGGCGGCCGCGCTGCGCCAGGCCCGGCCGATCAGGCTGCGCGCCTCGCCCGCGACCATCACGGTGCCGGGGACGACCTGGCCCGGCGCGCCCAGCGTTTCGCTCGGCGTCAGGTCGACCCGGTAGACCGGGGTGTGCGGCACCAGGCCGGTGCCCGCGATCTCCGCCGCGGCGTCGCGGGTCTGCCGGCGTTCCGTCTCGATCCCGCCGCCGTAGGCCGCGGCGAGATAGGGGATCTCCAGCCGGCCGGCGTTGACCGTCTCGCGCGCGCTCACCCGCACGTCGACCGGCGCGCGCGCCGGGTCCTGCGGGTAGAACCGCCCTTGCGCGCCGACCTCGAACCGGCCGACGTCGCCCGCGCGCACGTAGCCGCGCAGCCGCGCCGGGCTCTCGCCGATCACGCGGCCCAGCGTCTGTTCGCGCGCGACCCATTGGCCGGCCGCCAGTTCCGGCGGGACGTCGCTCAGCCGGCCTGCGATCGGCGCGCGCACCGTCAGGCGCGCCTGCTGGGCCCGCAGGCCGTCCAGACGCGTGCGGTCGGCGGCCAGCTCCTGCTCCAGCACGGGCAGGCGCTCCAGCGTCTCGGCGCTCGCCGCCTGGCGGCGCAGCAGCTGTTCGGCGAGCGCGATCCGCCGGCGCGTCTGGCGCAGTTCGTGGTCCAGCTCCAGGGACTCCAGCCGGTACAACAGCGCGCCCTGCTGGACCCGGGCGCCGTCGCGCGCCGCGACCTCGACGACGCGTGCGGGCACGGGCGGATAGAGCGCGGCGTGCTCGCCCGCCTGCATCACCGCCGGCACGGACACCCGGCTCTGCCACGGCCAGGCAAGCAGCAGGATCAGCCCCACGAGGGCGGTCAACGTCAGCGCCGTATTGCGGTTCAGGCGCATCGCCCGTCTCCGTTGCCACCACTGCGCCAGTTCCTGGGCGATCGGCCGGCCGATGAACCACGCCAGCTCGACCACCATCAGGAACAGGCCCAGCACCTTGAAGAAGAAGTGATAGACCAGGATCGCGATCCCCAGGAACAGGAAGAACCGCCAGACCCAGGTCGCGTAGGCGTACAGCAGCAGGCGGCGGGCGGTCCGCCGGTCCCATTTCTCCGGCGGCGGCTCGCCGAAGCCGAACAGCAGCTCCCGCAGCTTCCAGCGCCCGAACGCGAAGCCGCGCGCCTGCAGGTTCTGCACGCCCAGCCAGTCCGACAGCAGGTAATAGCCGTCGAAGCGCATGAACGGGTTGAGGTTGACCAGCAGCGTCATCGTCCAGGTCACGGTCGCCAGCAGGAAGGCCGCCGAGCGCAGCGGGCCGTCGGGCAGGAACGACCAGGCGAAGGTGGCGATCAGCGCCAGCATCACCTCCGCCAGCATGCCCGCCGCGCCGATCAACAGCCGCTGGCGGCGCGACACCAGCCGCCAGGCGTCCGTCGTGTCGGTGAACAGCACCGGATAGAACACCAGGAACGCGATCCCCATGCTGCGCACGCGGCAGCCGTAGGCCTTGGCCATGTAGCCGTGCGCCAGCTCGTGCAGCACCTTGGTGACCGCCAGCGTCGCCGCGAAGGCGATCGCGCCCTGCCAGGTCAGGAAGCTGACGAAGGTGTGGGTGAACTCCTCCCACTGGCGCAGCGCCAGCAGGATGCCGAGCCCGCCCAGCACCAGGCATAGCCGAACGAAGCCCCGGCGCATCAGCGGGCGCACGACGGGCAGGGTGGCGGCCAGGAAGCCGTCGGGACGCACCAGCGGGATGCGGAAGAACAGGTAGCGGTGCAGCAGCCAGGTCCAGGGATTGCGCCGGCTGCGCGCCAGCCGGGCCAGATGGTCCTGCAGGCCGGCTTGGCCTTGCGTCTCAATCAGCTGGTTGGCGGCCAGGAAGCGCAGCAGCTGCTGCAGCTGCCCGGCGTCGACGCGCACCGGGGTCGCGGCGTTGACCCGCTCGAGCACGCTCCGCGGATCGCCGAGGTCCCAGTGCGCCAGCAGCTGGAAGGCCGCGTGCCCGATCCGGAAGAAGCTGTTGCGCACCGGATCGTGGATCGTCCAGCTGGGACTGCCGTCGGCGGCCTGCGGCGCCTCCAACAGTTCCAGGTCCGGGCGCAACGGCGGCAGCGCGGCCGGCAGCTCGGCCGCGCCCGCGCCGGCACCGCCGGCGACGGCCGGCGCCCCAACGGCGAGCGTCACGGCCCCACTCCCCTCACAGCCCGAGCCCCCTCACAGTCCTAGCCATTGCCGCGCGGCGGACAGCGGCCGGCGGAACAGGTAGAGCGCGAGCGGCACCTGCTCGCCGTACAGCTTGGCGGTGCCCTTCAGGCCCGGGCGCTGCGGCGGCGTGGCCCGCGGGAAATCGGCGTAGACGCGGTAGGCCAGCACGTCGTCCGGCGTCGGCGCGGCCTCGTAGCTCGCCTGCGCCAGTTCCGCCGGCACCCGCTCGAGCGGGGCGACGTCCAGGAACAGCGCGATCCGGGCTCCGGGGGCGAGCTGGATCGCGTCGGCGACCGGCAGGTCGATGCGCAGGCGCGTCTGCGTCGGGTCGGCAACCTGCATCACCCGCTCGCCGGTGCGCACCGGCCGCCCGACCCCATTCGTTGGGGTCGGTGAAGATCGCCACCCCGGGCTGCTCGGCCGTCACGGTGACCCGCGACAGCCGGTCCTCCGCCTGCGCCAGTTCCGCGGCGCGCAGGTCGCGCTTGGTCTCCAGCACCCGCAGCTTCGCGGTTTCCTCGCGGTCGGCGAACGCGCCCTGGCTGGCCCGGCGCAGCTCCGCCTCCGCGATCGCGAGCGCCCGGCGGGCGACCGCCGCCTGGCTTTCCAATTCGGTGGCGTCGAAGGAGAACAGCTTCTGCCCGGCTTCGACCGACTGGTTGGGTGCGACGTGCACCCGCGCGATCACCCCGTCCATCGGGGCGGCGACGACGCGCGGCTTGGCCGCCACGACCTCCGCGGGCGCGAGCGCGCTCTGCGGCACCGGGATCGCCAGCGCGCCGAGCAGGCCGACGACGGCCGCCGCCGCGGCGACCTTCGGCCAGCGGCGCGCGCGCCGGCCCGCCTTGCGCCCGGCGAGCGCGCGCCAGGCGTGGGCGTAGCAGTCGGCGAGCCGCTCGGCGAGCACCAGGTCGCCGTCGCTCCAGGCGGCTTCCCGGGTCATCCAGAGCGCGCCCAGCATCTCGCCGTCCGGGGCGATCAGCGGGACCCACAGCGCGTGCCCGCCGGCGAACGCGTCCCAGTCGGACCGCCGTTTCGCCGAGACCTCGTCGGGGCCGATCCGGCGCACCTCGCGCGCCCCGGATTGCGCGGCGAGTTCGGTGAGCACGGCTTCCGTCCAGCGCACGAAGGGCGCGTCGCGTTCCAGCACGGAGACGCCGGAGACCGCCTGCACCCGCGGCCGCGCGGTCTCGCCGCCGGCGGCCAGCACCGCCTGGCGGAAATTCAGCAGCCGGCGGGTCTCGTTGACCGCGATGAACCCCAGGGCCTCGACGCTCTCGGCATGGCGCGCCGAACGCTCCAGCTGGAGGAAGGTGGAAAAGCCGCGGAGCTTGGGATCGGTCGCCTGCATCTGGCCCGTTCTTCAGGAAGTTAGCACCTCGCCGGTCAGCCATCGATTTTGCTCTCGGCAAACGCTGGAACGGTTGACGTTTCAGCTGAATTCTGCCCACTCTTTAAGAGGTTAGAGCAAAATTCACGATGAAAGAGCCCGTTCGGCTTTCATCGATTTTGCTCTAGCCGCCCGGCCGGTCGAAGCGGGCCGTCCCGCTCATGCCGGGGAGCAGACGCGGGGCCTCGGTGTCGGTGTCGAGCAGCTTGCCTTCCAGCGGCAGGGTCTGGCTCACCGGATCGATCCGCGCGCCGATCGTGGTCACCTCGGCCGGATGGCTGCCGCCGGTCTCGTCGATCGTGAGCTCGAAGCGCTGGCCCGGCTCCAGCCAGGCGAGCCAGCGCGACGGCACGATCAGCCGGACCTTGAGGCCGCCCGCGGCGATCACGCTCATCAGTTCCTGGTCCTTGCCCACCGTCTCGTAGGCGTTGACCGGCCGCTCCACCACGCGCCCGTCGTAGGGCGCCGTGAGGCGGCAGCGCTCGACGTAGAGTTGGCGGGTCTGGACCTGCGCCTGCGCCTTGGCGACGTCGGCCTGGGCGAGCGCGACTTCGAGCTGCCCGATCGAGTTCAGGCGGGCGAGCTGCTCCTTGTTCGCCAGGGTCCGCTGCGCCCGGGTCAGTTCGGCGCGCGCGGCGCGCAGTTCGGCCTGGTGGAAGCTGCAGTCGAAGGCGACCAGCACGTCGCCCTTGGCGAACCGCTCCCCGGCGTCGACCGGCAGCTCCAGGATCCGGCCGCCGATCTCGCTCGACAGGATCGCTTCCGCCCGCGGCTCGATCAGCGCGCGCGCCTCGTAGGCGCCCAGGCTGCCGGCGCCGACGTCGCCGTCCTCGGGCGCCAGCAGACGCTCCAGCGCCGGCTCGTCGGCGAGCGCGCGGGCGCCGGCATCGCCGCCGGTTCCGCCCGCTTCCTGCGCCTGGGCGCCGGTGGCGGCCAGGCCCCAGACCAGCGCCGTACCCCAGAGCAGCGCCGTACCCCAGAGCAGCGCCCCGGCAACGAGCGCGGCGACGGTGCGCCCGCGGGCGCGAATCCCGCCGGGGGCCCGGCGCGCGCGCTGCGGCGGGCGGGCGTTCGAAACCGGGCGGGAAGGCGGAACGGGGCAGGCGGGCAGCATCGGAAGATCTCTCGTTCGCAACCGGGTTCGGCCCGGGCGGCTCTCGTCGAGCCGGTTCCCGGGCCATTTTCCGTCTCCTGAACCTCGCGGCGCGCGGGGCCTCAAGCCGCGGCGTCAGCCGCGGCGGCCGCTCAGCCGGCTTCGAACGGGCTGCCCACCTCGGGTTTGCCCTGTTCGGCGCCGATCTCGAGCAGCGTCGAGCGCATGAACAGCTGACCGTCCTGCCAGCCGCTGAGCGTCTCGCGGATCGCCTCGGCGACCACGGCCACTTCCGCCGCCTGGACCTGCTCGGGCAGCGGGTCGGCGCCCACCGTGACGTAGACCTGGCCCAGCGCGTTCTGCGCCCGGGCGAAGGCGAGGTCCCGGCGCAGCTGGGCGACCAGGGCGTTCAATTCGCCGCGGATCACCGCCAGCTCGCCGCCGTTGGCCGCCTGCTGGTTGGTGCGCAGCTGCTCCAGGATCCGCTCCTCGACGTCGGCGACCGCCTGGTTGGTGCGGTACAGCTCCTCGGCCTGCCGGTAGCTGCCGTAGGAGACGTAGAGCTGGGTCAGCACCGCCATCGACAGCGCCTGCCGGCGGGCGGCGACCAGCTGCTCCTGGCTCTCCGCCTGCTCGAAGCGCGCCGGCGCGGACAAGAGGTTCAGCAGGTTCCACGACACCCGGACGCCGTAGTCGGCCCAGTTGTTGTTCACCAGGAAGTCGTTGCTGTCGTAGTGCAGGCCGCTGAACACCTCCAGCCCGGGCAGGAAGCGGATCAGCGCCTTGCGCGTCTCCGCCGCGGAGACGCGCGACTGGTAGTCCTCCTCGCGCAGCTCCGGCCGGTAGGCGAGCGCCAGCTGCTCCAGCTCCGCCGGCTGCAGGGCGATCTCGCCCAGCACCACCTCGTCCTCCGGCATCGCCAGCTCGAAGTCGCGGTCCGGGGGCAGGTTCATCAGCGTCGCCAGCTCGATCTTGGCCAGCGCCAGGTCCTGGCGCAGGGTCTGCAGCTGGCGCTTGGCGTCCAGCACGGTGCGCTGGTAGTTCAGTGCGTTGAGCGGGCTGTCCAGACGCAACTCCTCGATCCGCGCGGAGTTCGCGCGCGCCCGCTCGACCCGCTCGAGCAGCGGGCCGACCCGCTGCTGCAGGCGCTGCGCGGCGACCGCCCGCCAGTAGGCGGCGCGCACGTCCTGGATGATGCCGTGGACCACCTTGCGCCGGCGCTCGTAGGCGATCATCGCCCGGTCGGCCTGCTGCTGGGCGGTGAAGTAGCTGACCCCGAAATCGAGCACGTTCCAGGTCAGGTTGAGGTCGGCGGTGAAGATGTCGCGTTCCCGCGACGTCGACGGCGCCAGCGATTGCACCCCTGTGTCGACGTTCTGGGAAGCGGAGGCGTTGACGTTGGACCGGCTGCGGTAGCCCGCCTCCGCGACCACGCTCGGCAGCAGGTCGTAGCGCGACAGGTCGAGCTGGTTTTGACTGACCGCCTCGCTCATCACCTCGACCCGGTGGTCGAGGTTGTACATCACCGCCCGCGCCATCGCCTCGTAGAGCGTCAGCGGCCCGTCGATCGGCTCCTGCTCGGAAAACATCGTCTGCAGGTCGGAGTCGATCCGCGCCTGCGTCTCCTCCTGGGTCAGCGGGTCGGGCTGGATCGCGCACGCGCCCAGCATCAGCCCGATGACCGCGACCGCTACCCCCGACCGCAGCCCCCGCCGACGGCCCCTATTCGTTACACGCAATGGAAAGTCTCCCCGATCCCGAGTCGCCCGAAGGGCGTGACCCTAAGCTTCTGCCATTAATCCTTCGGAAAATCAATCGACTATCGAAACGTGTTGGGTCTATACGCGCGCGGATTGTTAGGCGCCGCGGACCTCGGCGCGCGTCGGGCGAACCGCGGCTGCGGTGCTGCGCCAAGCGCACCCTCGGCTGCGGGTGGCGTTTGGGGCGGAAGGCCGGGGCGACGTCGGGAGCTGCATCCCGGGCGCCCGGCGCGGCTCGACTTCCGGAAGACCGGGCAAGATGCAGCTGAAACGTGAGGCCACGATTCAGCATCGTTCCCGGCGGCCTAGGCGGCCTGAGGCGGCCGTGGCCGCCAGGCTGTCGGCCAGGGCGGCGGCGTCGCGGTCGAAGGCGCTGGCGCGTTCGCGCAGCTGGCCGCCGAAGCCGCCCGTCCCGCCCGGCCGGTCGGTCGCCACCAGGGCCGCCAGCGCGCCCGTCCCCTCCAGCGGCTCGGCCTCGGCCAGGGCCGCGATCGCGGCGTCCAGCCAGTGCGCCTTGGCGTTGGCGCGCGCCGCCGCAAGGGCGGCCGTCGTCCGCGGGTCGGCGTCGGGGCCCGGATCGGCCGCCGGGTCGTCGCCCTGCGGCGCCGCGGCGGTCCGCACCGGCGTGCCGGACGGCGCGGTCGGGGCCTGCACCAGCTCGCCCGTCCCGCCGTCGCCGGCCGGGGTGCCCAGGCCCTCCGAGACCTGCTGCAGCAGCGTCTCCAGATCGAGCGGGCGCCACTCACCGTTCTGGAAGATCAGCGTCTCGCCGCCGATCGCCTCGATGTCGGCCAGGATGCCCCGGGTCGTCGGATCGCCGAGGGCTGTCTGCAGCGTCTCGCTGGGATCGTCGGAACACGGCTGACGGCATCCGCGGAACGTCTGGGCGAGCGGCGAGTTGCCGCGGTCGAAGGTGCCCAGGATCGCGTTCGAGCGCCCGCGCCGCTGACCACGCCGCTGCTGGCGATCAGGACGCTTTCCCCGCCGATCTCGATCACCGTCACGCGCACCGGACCGCGGTCCAGCTGGGTGATCTCCGGCGTCGCGGGATCGTCGATCACCTTGCTCTCGACCGTCAGGTCGAAGCCGGCGGTTGCCGTGGCGCCCGCGGCGCTGTCCTTGGCCGTCACCTCCAGGCTGATCGTGCCGGTGTCGCCGGCGGCCGGGGTTCCGGAGAAGGTCCGGGTCGCCGCGTCGAAGCTGAGCCAGGCCGGCAGCGGACTGCCGTCCGACAAACCCGCGCTCAGGGTCAGGCTGTCGCCCGCGTCGACGTCCGCGAACGTATTCGGCCGCCAGCTGGAAGTCGAACGCCTCGCCCGCGTGTCGCCGTCTGGTCGGTCGGGCGCGTTGGTCACGGTGGGCGCGTCGTTGACGCCGCGTTGACGGTGATCGCTGACCGGCGGCGACGTCGGTTGCCGCCGCCGCAGCCGCTGTTGGCCTGGTCGTCGACCGTGATCGACAGGCGTGTCGGCGCCGTTGAAGTCCGCCGCCGGAGGTGTAGCTGAGCGCCGTGGCGAGCCCAGGCAGGCGTTCAGGTCGGCGAGCGTGCCGGTCAGCGGTCAGCGCTGCCGGTGCCGGTCGCCGCCGACCGTGACGCCGGTCGCTGCCGGTCGAGCGCGAGCACGCCGCTGTCGACGCCCAGGGTGAGGACGATCAGGTTGCCGCCGCCGGCGTCGACGTCGGCGAGCGACGAGCCCGGTGAGGTCGACGTAGCGTCGACATCCTCGGTCCGCGCTGGCCGTGGCCGGGGCTGTGATCGCGGGGGCGTCGTTGACGGCCGCCACGCTGGTCGTCAGCGCCGTGTCGCTGGCGGAGATGGGGGTCGTGCCGCCGCTGCCCGCGCCGGTTACGTCCTGCGTGACGGCGGTCAGGGTGCCGCCGGCCGCGGTGGAGAAGCCGCCGGCGTAGCTGTCGTCGACCGCGCGCAGCGAGAGCGCGCCCGGCGTGCCGTTGTAGTCGGCCGCGGGGAGGAAGCGCAGCTGGCTGGCGCTCGGAGAGCACGAGCGCGCTGGTGTCGCTAACCGCTGGCAGGTCGATCCAGCCGGTGCCGCCGATCTGCACCTGCCAGGTCCCCTCGGCGGCCGTCGCCGCGTTGCCGGTGATCGCGACGCCGGCCAGGCTGGCGCCGCTGTCGACGTCGGCGAACAGGCCGCCGACCAGCGTGGCCACGCCCGCGCCGGCGGGATCGCCCGCGTCCTCGTTCACCGCCGCCAGGCTGGCCGGACCGGTCAGGCTGGGCGCGTCGTTGACGGCATTGACGGTGATCGCGACGGCCGAGTTGTCGGTTGCCGCCGCACCGCCGCTGTTGCCCTGATCGTCGACGCCGATCGACAGGCTGTCGGCGCCGTTGAAGTCCGCCGCTGGGGTGTAGGCGAGGCCGGCGAGCGCGGCGTTCAGGTCGGCGAGCGTGCCGGTCGCGGTCACGCTGCCGGTGCCGTCGCCGGAGACCGTGAGCCCGGCCGTGCCGCCGAGCGCGAGCACGCCGTTGGACACGCCCAGCGTGACGGTCAGGTTGCCGCCGCCGGCGTCGACGTCGGCGATCGACAGCCCGGCGATGCCGACCGTCCCGTCCTCGTCCACGCTGGCCGTGGCCGGGGCGGTGATCGCGGGGGCGTCGTTGACGGCGGTGATGCTGGTGGTGAGCGCGGTGTCCGCACCGCCGAACGCCGTGGTGCCGCCGCTGCCCGCGCCGGTCACGTCCTGCGTCACCGCGGTCAGGGTGGCGCCGGTCGCGGTGGAGAAGGCGCCGGCGTAGGTGTCGTCGACCGCGCGCAGGGAGAGCGCGCCCGGCGTGCCGTTGTAGTCGGCCGCCGGCACGAACCGCAGCTCGCTCGTCGTGTCCAGCACCAGAGCGGCGCCGCTGCTCACCGTCGGCAGGTCGATCCAGTCGCTGCCGCCGTACCGGACCTGCCAGGTGCCCTCGCCAGCCGTCGCCGCGTTGCCGGTGATCGCCACGCCGGTCAGGCTGGCGCCGGCGTCGCCGTCGACGAACAGGCCGCCGACCAGCGTGGCCACGGTGGCGCCCGCCGGATTGGCGGTGTCCTCGGCGACCGCCGCGAGCGTGGCCGTACCCGACAGGCTGGGCGCGTCGTTGAGGCCGGTCACGGTGATGCTGGCGGTGTCGCTCGCGCTCGAGAAGGCGGTGCTGCCGCCGGTGCTGCTGGCGTCGACCTTGCTGCCGGCGGTCCCGGACGTCTGGTCCCAGGCGCGCACGGTGAGGGTTGCCGTGGTGCCGTTGTCGCCGTCGGGAACGAAGCGGACCTGATCGCTCGCCGCGAGCAGCAGGGCCGAGCCGTTAGAGACCGCGCCGACCGCTTGCCAGGTCGTGCCGCCGTCGGTCGAGAACTGCCAGGTGCCCCCGGCGGTGCCGGTCGTGGTCCCGGTGACCGCGACGCCTTCCTGGGCGCCACTGTCCGGGTCGGTGATGTTGCCGCCGAACAGCGTGGCCACGTCGGTACCGGCCGGGTTGCTCGCGTCCTCGCTGATCGTCGCCAAGGTGGGGGAAGCGGGGGTCAAGACGGGGGCGTCGTTCAACGGCGTGACCGAGAGAGTCAGCGTCTCGCTCGTGCTCGCGGCGTTGGTGCCGGCGTCGGTCAGGGTGACCTGGATCGTCCGGTCGCCGCCGGTGGGATCGTCGCCCGCCGTGTTCTGGTAGACCAGCGCGGAGATCAGCGCGGACACGCTGTCGTTGCCGGCCTGCGGCTGCGCGTCGGCGTCGAGGGTGATCACCAGGTCGGTGCCGCCGGTGCCGCCGGTCGCGGTGCCGATCTGCGTGCCGCCGAAGGTGACGACGCCGGTCCCGCTGTTGAAGCCGATCTCCCCCGCGCCCGTGCCCTGGTTCTGGATCGTGAGCACGTCTTCCGCCCCGGTCCCGCCGGCGGTGATGCTGACCGTCAGGGTGCCGCCGTCGAAGTCGGCGCTGTCCGGATCGTTAACGGTGGCGTTGCCGCCGACGTCGAGCGCGGTTTCCGCGTCGCCTTCGGTGAACGACGGCGTGTCGCCGTCCAGGTTGGCGATCACCGGCGGGTTGGCGTGCCGGTGACGTCGATGGTGAAGCTGGCGGTGGCGTCGTCCGGCGCCCCGTCCGCGTCGCCGTCGTTCAGGGTCAGCAGGTAGTCACGGGTGGTGAGGCCGCTCGACACGTCGGCGGTGAGTGCGCGCAGCAGGATCTGGACGCGCGCGTTGGTCGAGGCCGCGTTGAAGGTGATGACCAGATCGTTGCCGCCCTGGCCGGCCTCGGTGGCGCTGACCGTGCCGATCTCGACGAAGCCGCCGCCGTCGTTGACCTCGATCGCGGCGTTGATGACGATGCCGTTACCCACCGGAAAACCGGTGAAGGGATCGATGGCCTGCGCGGTCGTGCCGTCCAGCCCGAACGAGACGTCGAAGGCATTGCCGCCGCCGGTGTACGCGATCCGCAGCGAGCCGCCGCTGTAGTCGCCGCTGTCCGGGTTCGTGACCGTGGCGTCGTCGAAGCCGTCCAGATTCTGGAACCCGGCGCCGGCGACCACGTCGTTGTTCTCGCCCGCCGGAATCCCGCCGATCACGGGCGGGTCGTTGACGGGCGTGAGCGTGACCGTGGAGGCGAGGGCGGGCGCGGCCGTGTTGGCGTTGGATCCGGTGTTGGACCCGCTGTCGACCAGCTCGGTGATCGTCACCACGCGGTCGCTCCCGGCGGAGGGATCGTCGCTGGTGTTGCGGTAGGCGAGGCCGTCGACCAGCGTCTGCCGCGGTCGACAGGCTGGCGCCGGAGAAGCTGACCGTGGCCGTGCTGCCCGTGACGGAGACGTCGACCGTAAGCGAGTTGGTCGCCGTAGCCACGCTGTTGCCGTTCGTCAGCGCCACGTCGGAGCCGTCGATTTGCAGGATCTCGGCCGCGCCGTCGGCGACGTTGGTCACCGTCAGGGTCAGGCCGGTCAACGTCTGCCCGCTCTCCACCGTGGAGGCGGTCACGGCCGAGAACAGGTCCGCCCCCGGCGCCGCGTCGCCCTCGGTAAACGTCGGGTCCTGACCGGTCGCCGTCAGGGTCGGCGCGTCGTCGACGCCCGTGATCGAGACGGTGACGTCGCCGGTCGCCTGGCCGTTGCCGCCGGTGCCCTGGGCGCCGGCGTTGTTGTCGTCGAACTGCCAGTCGAGCGTGACGCTGCCGGCCGGGTCGTCGCTGCTGTTGGAATAGCGGACCGCCTGCAGCACCTCGTTGACCAGCGCGGTTGTCGGCGCGGTGCCGTTGTTCTCGAACGTGACGAAGAGTGCACCGCCCCCGGTGGTGAAGTTCGCGATCTGGTTGCCGCCAGCGTCAATGGTGCCGCTGCCGACAGTCAAGCTGCCGCCACCGGCGATGCTGAACACGTCAGCGGCAACACCGCCGCCGCTGCGCTGGATCAACAGCGTCGCACCGGCGTAATCGCCCGCCGCGTCCAGCTCGGCGTCGAACACGGTGACGTCGCCGTCCAGCTGCACGGCCGTTCCGCCTTCGGTGTAGGTCGGCGCGTCGTTCAGGGCTGGCCAGCACCGGCGTCGTCGACACCCTCGACGGCCGTCGGATGGTGCCGCCGGTTGGGCGTGGCCGGTCGTCGGCGCGCCGAGCTGTCGCTCGTGCCGCCGTCCTCGACACCGGACAGGCCGAAGTCGCGTGCTGCCGGTCGTGGGATCGTCGCTGCCGTCGGTGGCCGAGTCCGTGGATCAGGTCGGCGCCGTGGCGCTCAAGCGTGCCGCCCGGGATCAAGGCCGTCGCGGTGCCGCCGGCCACGGAGACGCTGTCGGTCAGCCCGTTGCCGGCGGTGGTGCCGTTGGCGCTGTTGGTCAGCGCGATGTGGTGCCGTCGGCGTCCGACCGGTGCCGCCGCCGGCCGGTCGGCCACGGTGAAGGTCACGTCCGTATCCGCGTCGTCGACATCGTTCGCCGTTACGTCGGCCGTGGTCAGCTGCACCACCCCGCCCTCGTTGAGCGCGATCGCATCGTCGCCCGCCAGCGTCGGCGCGTCGTTCACCGGCTCGACGTTGACCGTAGCGGCGATCGCCAGCGCCGCGGTGTCGTCGCCGCCGTTCGGCGTGCCGCCGTCGTCGACCAGTTCGGTCAGCGTCGCGCGTGCGGCCGCGTCGGTAGGGTTGTCGCTTGCGTTGCGGTAGCCAGCCCGTCTACCAGCGTCTGCACCGCCGCCGGCGTCGCCCCGTTCAGCGTCAGCGTTACCGTCGCGGTCGATCCGGCGACGCTGACGCTGAGCGTCAGCCCGTTCGCCGCCGTCGTGGTGCTGCCCGCGGTCAGCGCGATCTCCTCGCCGTCCACCGTCAGCAGCTCCGAGGCGCCGTCGGTGACGTTGCTTACCGTCAGCGTCAGGCCGTCCACGCCCTGCGCGCTCTCTACCAGGTCCACGCTGGCCCCGCTGAACAGCGACGCCGCTCCGTCGCCCTCGTCGAACGTCGGCGTGGCCCCGGTCGCCGTCAGCGACGGTTCGTCGTTCACCGGCTCGACGTTGACCGTAGCGGCGATCGCCAGCGCCGCGGTGTCGTCGCCGCCGTTCGGCGTGCCGCCGTCGTCGACCAGTTCGGTCAGCGTCACCGTCCGGTCCGCGTCGGTAGGGTTGTCGCTTGCGTTGCGGTAGGCCAGCCCGTCTACCAGCGTCTGCACCGCCGCCGGCGTCGCCCCGTTCAGCGTCAGCGTTACCGTCGCGGTCGATCCGGCGACACTGACGTTGACGCCGTAGCCGTTCGCCGCCGTCGTGGTGCTGCCCGCGGTCAGCGCGATCTCCTCGCCGTCCACCGTCAGCAGCTCCGAGGCGCCGTCGGTGACGTTGCTTACCGTAAGCGTCAGGCCGTTCACGCCCTGCGCGCTCTCCACCAGGTCCACGCTGGCCCCGCTGAACAGCGACGCCGCTCCGTCGCCCTCGGTCGAACGTCGGCGTGGCCCCGGTCGCCGTCAGCGACGGTTCGTCGTTCACCGGCTCGACGTTGACGGTAGCGGCGATCGCCAGCGCCGCGGTGTCGTCGCCGCCGTTCGCCGTGCCGCCGTCGTCGACGATCTCGGTCAGGGTGAAGTCGCGCGTGCTGCCGGTCGTGGGATCGTCGCTGTCGTTGCGCAGGCGAGTTCGTTGATCACGGTCCAGCGCCGCGGCGCTCAGGCGACGCCGCCCGAGATCGTGACCGTCGCGGTGCCGCTGGCCGGCCACGGAGACGCTGTAGGTCAGCCCGTTGCGGCGCGTGCCGGTCGGCGCCGTTGGTCAGCGCGATGTCGGTGCCGTCGACCACCGCGACCTCGTCGCCGCCGTCGGCCAGGTTGGCCACCGTGAAGGTGAAGCCGGTGATGCTCTGGCCGGCCTCCACCGTGGCCACGCTGGCCCCGGAGAAGGGGTTGGCCGCCGCGCCGTCCTCGGTGAAGGTCGGGTTGGCCGCGCTCACCGAAAGCGTCGGCGCGTCGTTGACACCCTGGACGCCTACGCCTGGAGGTGCCGCCGGCGGGCGTGCCGGTGTCGTCGCCGCCGTTCGCCGCGCCGCTGCTGCTCGACGATCTCGGCCAGGCCGAGTCGGCGTGCCGCCCTGGTCGGCGTATTCGTCGCCGTCGTTGCGGTAGGCCAGTTCGTCGATCACGTCGAGCGTCTGCTGCGTACCAGCGTGCCGCCCGAGATCGCGACCGTCGCGGTGCCGCTGGCCACGACGCTGTAGGTCAGCCCGTTGCCGGCGGTGGCGCCGTTGGCGCCGTTGGTCAGCGCGATGTCGGTGCCGTCGACCACCGCGACCTCGTCGCCGCCGTCGGCCAGGTTGGCCACCGCGAGGGCGAACCCGGCGACGCTCTGCCCGGGTCGATGGTGGCCGATGCTGGTGCTGGAGAAGGGGTTGGCCGCCGCGCCGCCCTCGGTGAAGGTCGGGTTGGCCGCGCTCACCAACAGCGTCGGCGCGTCGTTCACCGCCTGTACGGTCACGTTGGAGGTGCCGCCGGCGGGCGTGCCGGTGTCGGCGCCGCCGTTCGCCGTGCCGCCGTCGTCGACGATCTCGGTCAGGGTGAAGTCGCGCGTGCTGCCGGTCGTGGGATCGTCGCTGTCGTTGCGGTAGGCGAGTCCGTTGATGACCGTTTGAGCGTCGGCCGTGCTCAGCGTGCCGCCCGAGATCGTGACCGTCGCGGTGCCGCCGGCCACGGAGACGCTGTAGGTCAGCCCGTTGCCGGCGGTGGTGCCGTTGGCGCCGTTGGTCAGCGCGATGTCGGTGCCGTCGACGACCGCGACCTCGTCGCCGCCGTCGACCAGGTTGGCCACCGTGAAGGTGAAGCCGCTCACGGTCCGCCCCGCTTCCACCGTGTCCAGGCGCTGGCGCCGGAGAAGGGGTTGGCCGCCGCGCCGTCCTCGGTGAAGGTCGGGCTGTCCGCGCTCACCGACAGCGTCGGGGCGCGTCGTCGACGGCGTTGACGGTGACGCCGAACGTGCCGCCGGTGGCCGTGCCGCCGCCGCCGTCCTCGACGGTGAACGCGAAGGAATCGCTGGTTCGTCTCCGAGCCGTCGTCGTTGTCCGCAGATCAGGTCGCTGGCGTCGATGTCGGCCTGCGTGAAGGTATGGGTCCTGCCGAGGGCCGTTTCGCCGCCCAGCGTAGTCCATCGTGCACGGCCGCCGTCAGCCGTCGATGAACAGCGTGCCGTTGGCCACTGCGTGTGTCGACGGCGCAGGTGCAGCGCGAGCTGTCCGACGTTTCCGTGATCGGTCCGCGGCGAGTTCGGTGTTCTCGATGATCTCGCCGGTCGACCTCCTCGTCGCGAACGGTGTCGCCGGTGTTGGTGGCGACCGGTCGGCGGTGTCGGTCGCGGGCCGGGAAACAGCTCGACCGTGAGGAAAAAAACCGATGTCGTCGTCCGCTGCGTGGTCGTTGGGCCATCCGGCGACGAGGTCTTCCGCATCGGCGTACCGAGCGAATACTCACTAGCTGACCCGGCGTTCGTCGGCGGGCGCGGCGTTGAAGCAGTGTTACTGTAACAGCTTTGCCGTGCTGTCACCGTGCAGGCCTTCGAGGTCCTAGAGGCCTGTTCCGTGCCGTTGAATATCGCCCCTCGACAATACGGTGGCTCAGAAGTCGGTGCAGACCCATCCGCGGGTGCTGAGCGCGGCCTGCGTGCCGCTTCGCCAAAATCGCCGACCCCGTGACGATGAACGTGGGCGTCCAGCGACCCGTTGCCAAGAGTCCGTCGCAATATAGACCCGGTACCACTTATGGTGATAGTCGCCGAGGGTCCGCCGCAGCCCCGGTGACTGAGCCCGCCGTCGCTCGGCGTTCGATCGTCCAGTTGCCCTTGCTGAAATCCGCGGCGTCCGGTCGCATTGCAGTCCGCGAGCAGTGCCGCCGAGCCGTCGAATTCTGGTCGGCCGGCATCAGGACGCCGGCTGAAATCAGGACGCAGGCTCGACGGCGTCGACCACGTGCGCATCGGCTTCGATCGCGCCGGTCGGGGACTTCCAGGTCCCAGTCGCCGCCGAGCGCCGCATGCCCGTCAGGTCGCATCCGACGAGCGCGGCCACGTCGGCGCCCGTCGCCGTCGGCGAGCGCGTCGACGAACGCCTGCCCGGCGCCGTCCGCGCCGACGTAGCAGCCGTAGAGCAGCAGATCCGCGCCGTCCGCGAGCGCGCGCTCGATCGCGTCCAGCTCGCCGGCGTAGTCTGCCGAGCGCTCGCGGCATTCGACGGCGCGCGCTGCCGAGCGTGAACGACCCCGACGCTGCCGTGGCCGAGCGACGTGCACCGACTGGACGTCGCGTGCGGCCGGCCAGCGGTCGTCGGCGCATGACGCTGCATGCCGTCCTCGGTCCGGCCCGACCAGCACGACCTCGGCCGACGGATCGATGCCCTCGGCCAGGGTCCGCCATCCTCCACCCCGGTGTCGACGAACACGATGTCGTCCGCCTGCGCGCCGCTGGCGCCGTCCGCCAGGGCGGCCGAGGCCAGATCGTCGCCGGCGGCCTTCGGGTCGGGGCTGGCGTCGCCGCCGGTCGGCGCCGATCCCGTGTCGGCGCCGTCGTCGATCGTGTCCGCGCCGGTGGCGACCGCCGCCGCGTCCAGCAGCAGGCGCGGCTCCAGCGCCAGGGCGAACAACGCGTCGGTCGGCGCGGTCGGGGTTGGCGCGACCTCGGGCGCCGCGGTCCGCGCCGCGCCGGTCTTGCCCGCGCGCTTCGCGCGGCGGCCCCGCGCGGCCCCGCCGCCCGCGTCCACCCGATCGAACACCGGACCCCGATTTTTCTTGCTCATACCCGTATCAACCCCAAATGCGCGCGCACGGAAATCCAGCCGCGAGGGCGCGTCTTTAAGCCCATCGGATCAAGCTACCCCGGACGGAGAAAAAATTAAATCCTTTCTTGTGTCCGGATTGCTCTTGCCGCGCCGCTGGTGTAGCGGCATTGCCGTCTATTTTGGTCCGGGGTCGGCTGGGCCGGGTTTCGGCGGGGCCGTGGTGGCGGCGATTGGTCAGCCGCCGCCGGTGTCCGCCGCGCCGTCCTTGCGGCTGGCGGTGACCACACTCGCCGCCGTGCCGGCGCGTTCGCGCCAGAAGGTCATCTCCTGGTACTTGGCGAACACGTCGGGGGGCAGGATCGTCCGGCGCGGTTCGAAGCGGACCTGCGGGCGCACGCGGTGCAGCCCGTCGACGCCCAGCGCCTGGTCGAACTCCGGGGCGTCGTAGTCGACGTTGTCCGGATCGTGGCCGTCCCACCAGGGTTCGCCGACGAACTCGTAGACCAGCTTGAGCACGTCCAGCGGCTTGCGCGCCAGCAGGTCGTATTCGATCACCAGCAGCCGGTCCGACTGCTCGCCGTAGAAGCCGTCCTTGAGCGCGGTCCAGGCGCTGCCGACCAGGCCGTTAACCCGCGCCAGCGCCTCCGTCCGGCTGTACACCGTGCCGCGGTCGCCGGCGCCGAACAGGCGCGTGTTCTCGTAGGGGTTCTTGCGCACCAGCCGCTCGATCGAATCCATCACCCAGGGGACGTCGCGCACGCAGGCGATCACCCGGCAGTCCGGGAACAGGTCGACCAGCAGCGGCAGTTGCGCGCTCCACCGCCGGTTGGTGTCGAAGATCACCCGCGTGTCCGCGAGACCGGCGTAGTAGCTGTCGAACAGGCCGCGTACGATCTGGCGCTTCTGGTCGGTCGTGACCAGATGCGCGGCCTCCCGCCCGGCGCTCATCAATTCGACGCTGGCGCCGACCAGGCTGCCCACCGGGCTGGTCATGCCGGCGTGGAACGCGGGGTTCTGGCGCAGCAGCGCGCCCAGCAGCGTGGAGCCGGAGCGGGGCAGGCCGGCGATGAAGTGAAACTGGGCGGTCATGGAGTCTCCGGCGGTGGCGTCAGGGCGGTGGCGTCAGGGCGCGGCGTTTGCCGGGCAGGATGCTGCAAGGATGGCTCGCGTTCCAGATGAATCGTGCCCGGTTCTCAGTAGGTTAGGGCGACATCAAGGTGCGCATGCCGGTTCGCCGTTCATGCGTGCTCTTATAGTCAACAAGTTAGAAAGTCAGCGACGGGCCGAACTCGGCCTTGCGGCGTTTCGCTCCAGGGACCCGGGCGCGGCCAGCCTGCGCAAGCGCCGACGCCGTGTCCGAATTACGCTTATCGCGCGCACCAATGCAATTGGCGATTGATAGGTGTAAGTCATGCGTGTATATCCTGAAGCAGGGATCAATCGCGTGGGGGTGGGGATGCTCGGGCGCGCGGATTTGCCGAACGGGGTATCGTTGCGTCCGGCGGGTGCGGGGGACGCCGCGTTCGAGCGGCGGCTGTACGAAACCCGCCGCTGGGACCTGTGGCTGATCGACGGCGAGGATGACTTCATCCGCACCCTGATCGAGCAGCAGTACCGCGCCCAGGCGGCCAGCTACCAGGCACACTTTCCGAACGCCGTGGCCTTCGTCATCGAGAAGACGGGCACGCCGTGCGGCCGGCTGCTGCTGGACTTTACCCGGGACGTCTACGTGGTCGACCTCGCCCTGCTGCCGGAAGCGCAGGGCAAGGCGATCGGCACCACCGTGCTGCAAGCGCTGCAGAACGTGGCGGCGGCGATCCCCGCACCGGTCTCGCTGTCCACCCACGCGATGAACGCGCCCGCGCTCGGGCTGTACCGGCGGCTGGGTTTCCAGCCGAGCGGCGCGGACGTCGGCGCGATGCACGTCGGCCTGCAATGGTGCCCGCCGGTTCTGCGCGATTCATGCACGGCCGCCGCGGCGCCCGCGGGGGCCGTCGGCGCCGGCGGCTGAGCCGACGGAGGTTTGCCGGTGCGGGCGCGGCGGCGGCCGTCGGCCCGCGTCCGGCCAGGATTTCGACACGGCGCGCGCCGCCCGGCCCGCGCCCACGACCGGAGGAATTGGAGATGGCGGAACCGTTTGTCGGCGAAGTGCGGCTCTGGGGGATTAACTGGGCCCCCCGAGGATGGATGCTCTGCAACGGTGCGCGGATAGAGATTAGCCAGAACCCCGCGCTGTATTCCCTGATCGGCACGCAGTTCGGCGGCGACGGCAGGACGAACTTCAACGTCCCGGATCTCCGCGCCCGGGTGCCCATGCACCCAGGCAACAGCGTCCCGCAGCAAGGCGTGGCGGGCGGCAGCGAGACGGTGACGCTGAACCAGGCCCAGATGCCGATGCACACACACGGCGTCGCATCGGCCTCCGCCCTCGGCGATACCAATCAGCCGGCGGACAGCGTCTTTACCCATGGGAACGCCGTGAAACCCTACACCACGCCGGCCGACCTCGTGGAAATGGCTCCGGACAGCGTGACCAGCGCCGGCAATGGCCAGGCCCACAGCAACCTGCAGCCCACCCTCGCGCTCACCTTCACCATTGCGCTGCAGGGCCTTTACCCATCGCGCAACTGACACCCGAGCCGGCCGCCCGGCCGCACGCCAGGAAAGACACGCCATGTCCGAACCCTACATCTCCCAGATCATCATGTTCGGAGGGGGGTATACCATCAGGTCCTACGCCCAATGCGATGGCCAGTTGATTGCGATCTCTCAGAACGAACCGCTGTTCTCGCTGCTCGGCACGACTTACGGCGGCGACGGGCAAACGACCTTCGGCCTGCCGGACCTGCGCGGCGCGTGCCGGTCTCCTACGGCATGAGCGCGGGGGACGTCGAATGTCCCAATCGGCAACCTGTTCGGCCAGGAGGCCGTCGGGCTGACCCAAGGCCAGCTGCCGCAGCACACCCACGCCATGGCTGCCAGCACCAAAGACGGCGATTCGCCCGATGCCGCGTCCCATGTCCTGGCAAAGGGCGTCACGGATGATGGTCAATCGGTCAGCCAGTACACCACGGCGTCGCCGACAGCCAGCATGGCCCAGGCGGCGATCCAGCCGGTCGGTCAAGGCCAACCGCACGACAACATGATGCCTAGCCTCGTGATCAACTTCCAGATCGCGTTGTACGGCGTCTATCCTTCACGCAACTAGTCGGCAGGAGGGCATCATGTCCGACCCCTATATCGGCGAAATCCGGATTCTTCCCTACACCTTCGCCCCGCGCGATTGGTCGACATGCGACGGCCAGCTCTTGCCGATTTCCCAGAACACAGCCCTGTTCTCGGTGCTCGGCACGACCTACGGCGGCAACGGGGTGTCCAATTTCAAGCTGCCGGACATGCAGGGGCGCGCGCCGATCCACAACGGGCGAGGCGCGGGTCTGAGTAATCGCCCAATGGGCGAGACGTTCGGTTCAACTAGCGTGACCCTGACCCAGGCGGAGATGCCGTCGATAACCATGCCGTTCGCGCGCGAATGCAGGATGGCCGGGCGCGGTCGAACCGGTCGGCAACGCGCTCGCGGCCGCGGGCACCACCATTCGCGGAACCTTTACGCCAGTCGAGTTCTACACCGCCCCGAACAACGTCACCGGGTCCATGGCATCGCAGGCGCTGGGCACGGCCGGCGGCAGCCAAGGGCACCCGAACATGCAGCCGTTCCTGGGCATCCAGTTCTGCATCTGCCTGAACGGTATCTTCCCGCCGCGCGTGATAACGGAGGCCCGCGCCGCCGGCCGGCCCCGGGCCGAGCGGTCGGCGCGGGCCTCCGGATGCAGGGCTTCACCCAGGGTCGGTGCCGGATTCCGCGGGCGGGGCGAGACCCCGGCCGGTGGCGGCGGCTGACCGAGCCGCGCGCAGGAAAGGCCCGACGGCCGGATCGGCCGTCGGGCCTTTCGCGCTGTCGTCTTGAAGAGAGACCACGGTTCGGCTGATTGGCGGCGCCGCGGTCCGGCATCGTACGTTCGCGCGGGCGGGGCGGCGCGGTCCAGCCCCGCCGGCCCGCGTCAGTTCAGCACCGCAAGATAGGTCATCCGGCCGTCGTCCTGGGGCCCGTGCGGCACCACGAACAGTTCCAACGTCCCCATTTCGGCGTGCGAGACGGCGAAGGTCTGCTGCCCGGCCCGCGTGCCCGGCGGCGCGGCGAAGGTCAGGGTGAACGACCGGGGCACGCCGTCGCGCTCGCGCCCGCCGCGCGGCCGCGCCGTCTCCGCGACCTCGACCAGCTCGGCCTCAAAGCTCTCCTCCGCGGTGGAGAGGGTGAACGTCTGGTTCAGGTAGGGCTCGAAGTCCTGGCTGGCTAGCGACTCCAGCATGGCGCGCTCCCGTCCGACGTGCATCATCGTCGTCGTCCTACTGATTGCAGCGCGCGGCCGCAAGGTTGCGCACCGGCGCCAAGCGCGAAGCCCCGGGAACGCCGTCGGAGGCGAAGCCCCGACCCGACGGAGGCGCGGGCGCAGCGGGCGGCTGTCCGGCCGGGCGCGGGCGCCGCGCGGCGCGGGCGCGTGCGCGGCACGGACCTGGCGGCGGGCGGACCTGGCGGCGGGCGGACCTGGCGGCGGGGCGGACCATGCCGGGGACATGAGATCGCGCGCGACGCGTTCGCGCGCGACGCGGTCATGCGCACAGACGGGGCAAGCTGCGTAGGCGCGGCGCTAGGGCAAGATGCTGGAAGGTGGAATAACCTTCCAGCTGAATTCGCCCTCTCTTCAGGAAGTTAGCGCGACATGCACGAAGGCCCGCACCGGCCTTCGGGCATGTCGCTCTAGGCGCCCGCCGGCGGCTGGCCCCGGCGTCGACGCGTCGGCGTGCCGGCGCACGGCGTGGCGGGCCCGGCCGCGATCGATCGGGCCCGCCCGCGCTTCAAGGCGTTCGAGCAAACTTCACGCCGAAAGCCGCGCTTCGGCTTTCCAGCACCTTGCCTGAAGCGGCGGTGACCGCGCCCACCATCACCCGGCTCGCCGCGCGGCCGGTCGGGGCGTCGTGGAAGCCGCCGGTGTAGAGCCGGCCGGTGACCTGGACCGGGCCGGCGACGCCGGCGGCGGAGCCGTTGGTCGGGTAGACGCGCACCGCGCGCTGCGGCCAGGCGTTCGGGTGGTCGCAGGCGACGTCGGCGACCGGGCCGTCCTCGCCCAGCACCAGGTAGTGGCCGGGGCCGTCGGCCGCCGGGGTGGCCCAGCCGGTCAGCGTGACCGTGCGCCCCGCGCCGCCCTTCTTGGCCAGGCGGCGGGCCAGCAGGCCGGGGCCGCGCGGGGCGTCGGCGCCCCGGCCCAGGCCGGCGATCGCCGGGCCGGACAGGGTGACGGCGGCGGCGGTGCCGGCGCCGGCGAAGACGAAGCTGCGTCGATCCATGGTTGTCACTCCCCCGTTTCAGGCCGCGCCGCCGGCGTCCCCGGCAGCGGCGGGCGTGGCGCGCCGCGGCGGGCGGCGCAAATCCGTGTCGCCCAAGGATACCCGATTTTCGCCAAAGGTCACGCCTCTTCGTTGCATCCCCCGGCTTGTGGTTCGCGTGCGCGCCGCCGCGCCGCCGGGACGACCTGCGCGCGCCGGGCCGGCGGCGTTTGCGCGTAAAAGCGGTATTTGGCGGCGCGGCGCGCGCGGATAACGGAATTGACTAAATTCCTATCCCGGGTGGAGAGTAGAGAACGAAGCAAGAACGACCAGTGGGGGACCCGTCCCGTCGGCCGTGCTTCACCCCGCGACCCCCGTTCCCGAGATCGACCAGAAGGAGACCCCCGATGCCCTACGCCCACAGCCACTTCCAGCCGATCGCCGAGCTGCCGAGCGAGTACGGCCTGACGATCTGGGGTTACGCCACCCAGCGCGCGCCCGGCTCGGTCGACGCGCCCGGCTTTTTCCAGGCCTTCCAGCATCACCTGAAGGTGGGCGACCTAGTGCTGGTCCGCCACACCGGGGAGCTGTCCGGCCCGGACGTCGCCGAACGCCCGGCCCCGGTGCTGGCACTCTACGGCATCGACCGCGACGCGCGCGGGACGATCGCGCTGCACCCGATCTGGCGGTTCGCCTGGGGCCGACGCCCGCGCCGCCGCGCTCGCGGCCGCCCTCGCCCCCCGCGGCGGGCGCCGCCCCTGGAACTGCCGCCGAGCATGCCGCCGCGCCGGCCGCGGCCGAGGGGGCCGCCCCGGCCGCCGGCAAGCGCCGGTACCACGCCGCGAACGCCCGTGGCTGGCCGAGCACCCGCGGCCGGCTGAGCGCCGGCGCCCCTGCCTTCGAGCAGCGCGCGCAAAAAAAACCCGCCCGGCAAAAAAACCGGGCGGGTTGAGCGCGCGCGGCGGCCCTTGGGCCGCGGGCCGCCGCGCGGTAGCGCGTGGCGCGCGCGCATCGTCGCGCGCGGTCCCCATGATACCCAATTCTAAGCAGACGTCACGCCCTTATCCGCGCAACCCCGCCAGCCCCCGCCCGCGATCACCGGGCCGCGCCCGCGTCGACCGACGGGTCGGCGTGGATGCCTCAGCCGGTGGCGGTCACGGGATGTCCGTTCGCGAGCTAACGTCCGTGTGTGCTTGGTCGCGGGACCCCGGTCTCCGCCAGCCCTGTCGATCAAGCCGCATAGCGGTCCTCGTCGACTTGGCGGGCGTGGCCCAGGACCACGAGGCTGTCCAGGATCTGGCGCACGCGGTCGTGGCGGGCGTTTTTGAACTGGCGGGCCAGGGACCGGGCGTCGACCGGGCCCGGCTGGCGTTCCAGGGTGCGGCGCAGCGTGGCGACCTGGGCGGCCATGTCCTTGGGCCACGGGCTCCGGGCGGCGGGCGCGGCGGCGGGCTCGGCCTGGGCGATCTCGAAGGCTTCCTGCTTGGGCTTGCGGCGGGCCTCCTCGGGCGCCTGGAAGTCCGGGCGCAGCCAGCGGACGTGGCCCTTGGCCTCCTCCGCCGCGCGCTCGCGGTTGAGCGCGACCAGGCGTTCCAGGATCTGCTCGTTAGAGGCTGGCCCGGAATGAATTGAGTGATTTCAGCCCTTTATGATTCCGTCGTTGTGGCAAGCAAGAGACGGAGGCACATCATGTGGACTGAAACCACTCGGCCCAAGTATGAGCGCGAGCATCTCCGCTACGCAACCGATGTCACGGATGCGGAGTGGGCCGTGATCTCGCCGCTTCTTCCAGCCGACCGAGCGCTTGGGCGCCCGCGCACGGTGGATCTCCGCGAGGTCATCAACGCCATCTTCTACATCCTGCGCGCGGGCTGCCCGTGGCGCATGCTGCCCAGGGACTTCCCGCCGCGCTCGACGGTCCAGCGCTACTTCTACGCCTGGCGCGACGAGGGTATCTGGCAGGACATCAACCATTACCTCGTCCTGGAGGCGCGTGAAGCCGAGGGCCGCGAGGCCAGTCCCAGCGCCGGCGTGATCGACAGCCAGTCGGTCAAAACCACGGAGAGCGGCGGCCCGCAGGGCTATGACGCCGGAAAGAAGGTGAAGGGCCGCAAGCGCCATGTGCTGACCGATACGACCGGCTTGCTGGTGACCGCCATCGTGCACGTCGCCAACGTACAGGACCGGGATGGTGCCCCCGATCTGCTTCACGGCGTACGCCACAGCTTCCCCTGGCTCCGCCACGTCTTCGCCGATGGCGCCTATGCCGGCGACAAGCTGGCCCGGCAACTCCCCGGCCTTGGCAACTGGACGTTCGAGATCGTGCGACGGAGCGACAACGCCGAGGGCTTCGAGGTTCTACCCCGCCGCTGGGTGGTCGAGCGCACGTTGGCCTGGCTCAACCGCAACCGGCGCCTGGGCAAAGACTTCGAAACTGCGGTCGCCTCGGCGGAAAGCTGGGTCTACCTCGCCAGTATCCAGCTCATCATCCGCCGACTCGCAAGAGCCTGACATGGCCAAATTCATTCCGAGTCAGACTTTAGGCAAGCAATATAATTATCGTAGGTAAGTAAAAATGTACACCCAAAAATACTTATAACGAGCAAAAATGTTATTTTGATACCCTGACCATCTCTATAGATACATTGGCACCTAGCGAACTTTCTATAATGTCCTTCTATAAAATTGGCTTGTGTCTAGGTTGTCGATGCGTCTTCTTTCCTCAGTCTCGCTAAGACCTTGTCGCCGCCTGGCCGATTTATCTTTTTGACTGTTTTCCGGATATGTATTCCAGTTCATCTCATAGCAGTCGGCCTGATCACCCCAACACCGCCAGCCTGGACGGTTACCGCGTGCAAACATCTCTAAAAATGGACCCCAAACTACATGACTCAATTATTTGGTAAAATTCGTCCGGTTTCCGGCTGTGTTCTCGCTTCCGCGTTGGTACTAAATTCACTGACGCCGCCCGGTGGTAAGGTCCGCGCGTTTTTACCACGGATGCCGAATAGTACTAGTTCTGTGACGTTTCGGAAATAAAAACCCACACCTCGACCATCTGAACCACCATCCTTTCTAACCTTGTGCCATACTAAATTGGTTTTATACTCAAAACCCCATGCGGACATCACTTCTAGTCCGTACGGCAGCAAAGCATTTGGAACCCAGAGGTACAAAATGCGCCAATTTGAACGACCTTCGAAACGGGAAGCGCTTTTATCTCTTCGACGCTCATAGTTCCGTACCGGCTTAAAGTGTGTATGCGTTCCGTGCCATTTTCCCGGTCCGGTTGTTAATCATGGTGGATTTGCCAGGACCGTGTGATATGTTCCCCGCCGAACTCCTCAAGCAGATCTGTTGGCGCATTCTGTGGTTCTTCGACCATAGGTTTATTGCTCGCCTGAAAGATCAATGACCGCCGCTGGTTTTATACCGATGGCGAAACGGGGCAACCTCCATTCCGCCCTGTATTAAGTCGATACAGCAGCTTTCCCATCCACGTGGTACTCGCCCCGACATCATCTTTCGTTTCTTTATCAGTTTGGTTGCCATGCTTGTCCAGAGTAGGTCGGAAGTTGATCGGCATCATATTAAGAGCTTGGCTTCGCGTGACTAAGACGCCGCACGATATCGCGTTGCATGAGAAGAATGTACTGAATGCGTAAAGATCACGGTCAAACGTCTGGTCCTTACTATTCCATTGAATCAAACGCCACAGAATTTTTCACGTAATCAATTCGGTGACCAGCAATAATAATTCCATTTGTATATTCAAAGGTTTTCGGTTTGCTTTTCTTCGCCTGGTTGATCGTCTCTGACCATTTGAGCCGGATTATCAGGTCTCCCTCTATTTTTGTCTCATGCCAGCCGGAAGGCGGAGTGTGTTAGAAATCATCTTTGGTATGGCGCTCTCATTACCCCCAGGCATTCGTATCATTTTGGAAGTGATATAAAGCGTCCGCAATGCTGCGTAAATATTCTCGAGTTCCTGCGGGTGCCGATGGTGCAAAATCGTATACGCATTCTTGTAGCTAAAAAACTCAAATTTCGTATGAACACCTGCAGGTATAAGATGGGTGAATGTGTCGGGTCATCCGCAGCCTCATTGGGACTTGTGGCTATGTCGTCTTGTGGTTCTAAATTTTCTTTAGCCATTTAGATCGCGGGACCCTTTTTCGTGCACGCCTAACGATACCGCGTGGATTATGACAGCACGGGGCGATTCGCAGCGATAGCGCGCCTGGCCGAAGGCGTTGCGCATGGCGTCGTCCCAGCCACGCCCGCCGCGCCGGGCGGTGCCGGCGGCGCGGCTGCCCTGGCGGGCGACCAGGCGCTGGCGTTCCGGCTTGGCGGACTGCTTGGCTTCCAGCACGAAACAGCCGCGCTTGTAGAGGTCGATCCAGCCGCTGGAGCGGGTGCCGTCGCCGTTGTCGAATTCGACCCGGCGCTCGAACACGTAGGCGTTCTCGCGCGTTTCCTCGATCGCGGGGTCGGGGTGGGGCAGCCCCAGGAGGTCGCACAGCTCGGTCAGGAAGAGCTGGTAATTCGCGCTTTCCTGCCCGCCGGAGGGTGCCCAGCGCGCGATGAAGCTGTCGGGATCGGCGTGGGTCGGCGTTTGGGAGACGGTCACGGGGGTCAATCGGTTCGGCAACGTGGAGTCGTGGCGGGGCACGGTAGCGCAAGCACTCGATTGAGAAAACGAGCTCAAGCAAGGGTGTGCGGCAGAGCGTGCCCGCGCGCCCCCACGCCTTCACCCTGGACATCCGGGGGGTGATCGCCACACTTTGGGCGCGGTTCGGCGCACCCCGCGGGCCTTAGGGCGGCGCGGGGAACTCAAGTTCAGGGAGTCATCAGTGAACGCATCGACGAGGGCGGACCGCCGCCAGGCGGCAGGTGGCCCAGGGCGCGCGCCCAAGCGCACGCGAGCCCGCGCGCCCAAGCGCACGCGCAGCCCGCGCGGCCGGGGTGGTCGGCGCGGCGCTGCTGCTGGCCGCGGGCTGGTCTCGCGTGCCGGCGCCGGCCAGCGCCCAGGACGGCGGCCAGGACGCGCCAGGGCGGCAACCAAGCCAGCAACCGTGCGCCGGAGCTGGACCGGCTGGCCGGCTGCCTCGCCAAGGACGGGCGCGTCGAGGTGGCGTTCCGGGAAGAGCGGCTGGTCACCAGCGTCGACGAGATGCTGGAGAGCCGCGGCCGGCTGATCTACGAGCCGCCCGCGCGCCTGGAGAAGATCGTCGAGCAGCCGCGGCGCGAGCGCGCGGTCGTCGAGGGCGACCGGATGAGCGTGTTCGACGCCGACGGCGACGAGGTCGCGACCTTCGACTTGGCCGAGCGGCCGGGCCTGAAGGCGTCGTTCGACGCGGTGCGCGCGCTGCTCAAGGGCGACGCCGAGGCGCTGCGGGCGGGCTTCGAGGTCGCGCTGTCGGCCGACCCGGACGGCCCAGCCCCCGGGGCCTGGGAGATGCGCCTGTCGCCCAAGGGCGAGGACGCCGGCTACACGCTGTCGCGGATCCTGATCGACGGGCAGGGCGCGCCCGGCCTGAGCGGCGGCGCAAACGGCGGCGACGGCGGCGGCGCAAACGGCGGCGCGGCGCCCTGCCAGGTCAAGACGATCGACGTGCGCCAGCGCGACGGCGGCCGCCGGGTCCTGCATCTGCGTCCCCGGAGCTAGGACGGGTGCGTGCAGGCGTTCAGGCGTTCGTCCGGGCGGGTGTGCTGGTCGCGCTGTTGCTGGCGGCGAGCGCGGGGGTGTTCGCGCTGTTGCCGCTGCGCGCGGACCTGACCGTGCTGCTGCCCGAGCAGCAGAGCCAGGACCTCGCGATCATGAACCAGGCGCTGCGCTCCGGCCCGGCCGGGCGCACGGTGCTGATCGCCCTGGAGCCGGAGCAGGGCGAGGCCGATCCCGAGCGCCTGGCGGAGCTGTCGCGCGCCTACAAGGCGGCGCTGCTGGAGACCGGCTATTACGCCCGGGTGGTCAACGGCAGCTTTTCGCTCGACGCCGGCGCGCTGGATCCGTTCCGCGACTACCGCTACCGCCTGAACCCGCCGCTCGACCCCGGCGACTACACCGCCGACGGGCTGTCGAAGAAGCTGGAGGAACTGCTGGTCGAGCTGCGCGGCCTGGGCTCGCCGGTGATCGAGGACCTGATGGCCGACGACCCCACGCTGCGCACCCTCGAGGTGGCGCAGCTGTGGCGCGACAGCGGCGGCCCGCGCAAGGAGAACGGCGTCTGGGTCGGGCAGGACGGCACGCGGGCGTTGCTGGTGGCGCTGTCCGAGCGCGAGGGCTTCGACGTCGCCCGGCAGCGCGCCGTGGTGGCGGCGCTGGAGACCGCCGAGGCCGCCGTCGAGGCGGACCACGGCCCGATCACCCTGACCACCGCCGGCCCGCCGGTGATCACGGTCAAGGGCCGGGAGACGGTGAACGCCGAGACCGCCCGGCTGCTCGGGCTGTCGCTGCCGGTGGTGGCGCTGGTGCTGCTGGTGGCGTTCTACCGCGTGTCCGTGGTGCTCGCCGCCGCGGTGCCGCTGATCGCCGGCTTCGCCGCCGGGGCGGCGGCGGTCGCCGGGGTGTTCGGCACGGTGCACGTGACCACGCTCGGCTTCGGCGCGACGCTGGTCGGCGTCACGGTCGACTATCCCCTGCACCTGTTCGCCCACCAGCGCCGGACCCACGGGCCGTGGGCGACCGCGCGGCGGATCTGGCCGGCGCTGCGCCTGGGGGTGGTGACCACGGCGATCGGCTTCGTGCCGCTGGTGTTCTCGTCCTTCCCCGGGGTGGCGCAATTGGGCCTGTTCACCCTGGTGGCGCTGGTCGTGGCGGCGCTGGTGACCCGCTACGCGCTGCCCTGGACGGCGCAGCCGATCCAGTTGCCGGAGACGCGCGCGCTCTGGGACCGGCTGGCCCCGCTGCACCACTGGAGCGCGCGGCTGCGCTGGCCGGCGCTCGCCCTGGCGGTCGCCTGCGTGGGGCTGATGAGCTTCAAGGGCGACGCGCTGTGGGAGGCCGACCTGCGGGCGCTGTCGCCCACGCCGGCGGAACTCAAGGCCACCGACAAGGCGCTGCGCGCCGACCTGGCGGCGACCAACCCGCGCTTCCTGGTGGCGATCCAGGGGGAAGACGCCCAGCAGGTGCTGGCGCGCGGCGAGGCGCTGCTGCCAACCCTGCGCGACTTGCGCGAGACGGGCGTGCTGGCGGGCTTCGACACGCTGGCCCGCTACCTGCCGAGCCGGGCGCGGCAGGCCGAGCGCCTGGCCGCGCTGCCGGACCGGGCGGCGCTGCAGGACCGGTTGGCGAAGGCGACCGCCGGCCTGCCGTTCGAGCCCGGCACCTTCGAGGCGTTCGTGGACGACCTCAGCGCGGCCAAGCAGGCCGGGCCGGTCGGGCCCGGCGACCTGCAGCATCCCGCCCTGCGCAGCCGGGTCGCCAACCTGCTGGTCGAGACGCAAGACGGCGCGCGCGGCTTCGCGTTCATCCGCGGCCTGCGCGATCCCGCCGCGCTGGACCGCGCGCTCGCCGACACGCAAGTGTCGGGCGTGCGGCTGTTGGATCTGAAGGTGGAGACGGAATCGCTGCTGCGCGGCTACCGCACGGAGACCCTGACCTGGATCGCGCTCGGCGCCGTGCTGGCGGCGCTCGCGCTCGGCGCCGGGCTGCGCCGGGCGCGCCCGGTGATGCTGGTGAGCGCGGCGGTGGCGGTGTCGGTGCTGGCGACCGCGGGCATGCTGGTGGTGCTCGGCACCTCGCTTACGGTGTTCCACCTCCTGGGGCTGATGGTGGTCGCGGGCCTCGGCCTGGATTACGCGATCTTCCTGCGCGAGGCCGCGGAGTCCGAGCGCCCGCGCGCGGCCGCCAAGGCGGACGACGGCGACACCCACGGCCGCGACGCCCGCCGGTCGGTGGTGATCTGCGCGGTCACCTCGACGGCGGTGTTCGCCATCCTGGGCGGCGCGGAATTCCCGATGCTGGCGCAACTGGGCACGACCGTGGCGATCGGGGCGGCGCTGTCGCTCGTGTTCGGCCTGATCTTCACCGGCCGCGGCCAGAAGGCCGGCCAGGCCGCATGACGGCGGGGTCGCGGGCGCGGTGCAAACCGGCGGGCGCGGTTCAGCGGGACGGAAAGCCCCTGGTCGTCCCTTTGCCCCGTCGGCCGGTCTTGAATCCCCGCGCGGACGAGCGAGGTAGGCGCACATGATGGACCTGGGTGGCTGGACGCTTCTTCTCCTGACCGTGCTGTACTTCGTGCCGCTGTCGCTGGCGGTCTGGCGCGGGCATCCCAAGGCGATGGCGATCATGGCGATCAACATCGCCTTCGGCTGGACGGTCGTGGGCTGGCTGGCCGCGCTGATCTGGTCGCTGACCGGGCCGAACTACCGCTACGCGCCGAAGACGCAGTACCTGGACGACGACGGCGGCTAGAGCGACATGCTCGAAGGCCGAACCGGCCTTCGGGCTGAACGTCGCTTTAACTTCTTGGAAGAGAGGGCAAGATGCTGAAACGTGGAATCACGTTTCAGCTGCAATCTCTTGCCCGAGCCGGGCGCGTAGGGCGCCGGGCAGCCTACCCAGTGGAGGCGTCGTTGTTGTGCGGGTCGAGCGTTTCGTTGACCAGCCTGAGGCCGGCGAGCAGCTGGTCGCGCTGCTGTTCCGGCAGGCGGTCAAGCGCGTCCTCAAGCTCCTTTATCGGATCGTGCTCCAGCGTCTTCAGCCCCTTTTCGGAGACCCGAAGGTCGACGTTGCGCTGCCCGCTGGGGTCGCCGCGCTCGAGGTAGCCGCGGTCGACCAGCTGACTGACGGTGATCGAGGTCGTCCCCATGGTCGACCGGCGATGGCGGGCGAAACCGGTCAGGGTGCGATCGCGCGGATCGGCCCGTGCGAAGAAGCGCAACGCCTGCCACTGGGCCGGACGTAACTCGTTGCGGTAACTGTTCGCGAGCTGGATCCGGATGAGCTTCTCGATCTCGTGAGCCGCTTGTTCCGACAAACGTTGACCCGACATGTTGCTTATGAGAATTGCCCGTTGAACACGCACGCAACAGTGGTGTGCCTTACGTTAGCAAACAAGATAATTTACATTAAAAAAACGGTGCAGCGCCTTTAGCGCTGGGGAAAAACGAAGACCGGCGCAAGTGAACCTTATTATTGTAAACAATCAATCGAGATTTATTGCATATTTTTTGTTGTGACGGCGGCCGAAATGCATCGCTTTTGGTGTTTCAATAGGCCTAGAGCTACATGCTCGAAGGCCGAACCGGCCTTCGGGCTGAATGTCGCTCTAACTTCTTGAAGAGAGGGCAAGATTTAGCTGAAGGTGGTTCCACCTTCAAGCATCTTGCCCTACGCCGCGTCGCGGTCGCCGGCATCGTCGGCGAGGGCTTCCAGACGGGCCGGGTCTAGGATCTGCACCCGGCGCTGCAGCCGCCGGACGGTTCGGTCCGCCTCGAGGTCGCGGAACACCCGGCTGACGTGGATCGGGGTGAGACCCACCAGGTCGGCGAGATGGCTGTGGCGCAGGGGAAAGGGGAACTCGCGCGCGTCCGCCAGCCCCAATCGATAGAGCCGCCGGTGCAGATCGACTAGCACGGCCGCGACCCGTTGCCGGGCCTGCCGGCGGCCCAGCAGCGCCAATTGGCGTTCGGTCCGGTTATGGCGTGCGATCGTATAGCTGAAGACGCTCTGGCAGGCTTCATGGTCTTCGATCAGGTAATCCCGCAGTTCGGCCTTATCCAGGCAACAGAAGGTGCAGGCGGTGAGCGTGCTGACCGCGTGGCTCATCCGGCCGCCGGGTAGGGTCGATAGGCCGATTCCTTCCCCGGGCAGGACGATCGACAGGATCTGCCGCGCGCCGTCGCTGAACCGGGTGTAGCGGTAGGCCCAGCCGGCGAACAGGGTGAGGACCTCGGCCGGCTCGTCGTCCACGGCGAAGACGTCGGTGTTCGCCGGAACCTGCATCGTCCGGTTTCGGATCCCGGCCAACCGGTCGGCTTCGTCGTCGCGGACTCCGCCGTAGGGCGTCAGGCTCCGGATCGGGCACGCCGCACAATGATCCGGCGCGGGCGCCGGACCGTTTCTGTCCTGCTGGGGCATGTTGAAGCCGGGTCTCCAAAACGTGCGGTCGACTCGATGCCGAAGCGGCAGTCGATCCGCCAAATATAATTAGCGCATCGATAGTTTTAAGAGCAACAATAAAAAGTTTCTGTTCGAAAACCTGCGGAAATAATTTCTCGCAAACTCAAATTCTTTACGAAACAACAAAAGTCAAATGCGTGGCGAAACAGTAAGTATTTTTTAATTATCGCTTAACCCGATAAATATCACTTTTTAGCGATTGAATACAAGAAGTCGTCCAAAGAGCAGGCGTGTAGACTTTCGAAACTCAAGACCGTGGCCAAATGCTGTCAGCGCGCCCGACCCGGATGAGAGCGTCGAACGACCCTGACCCGTCGGCTGGCCGGCAAGCCGCACCGGGATCCAAGAACCACCAAGACCACACAGAGGCACGCCCGCCGCGTTGGATCGCGCCCGCGCCGGGCCAAGCAAAGGACCAAGACCGAGATGGCGAACGATTGTAAGGATATGAACGTCAAGCTCGACTTCCTGAAAGTCGACAACGATACCCGTCAGGTGCTGCGCAGCATGCGTCCGATGCTGGACGGCGGGATCGACGGTTTGCTGGAGCGTTTTTACGCCCATGTGCGCGCGGTGCCGGAACTGCGCGACTTGCTTGGCTCCGACAGCAAGGTCAAGCAGGTGCGCGGCGCTCAGCAGCGGCACTGGGAGATGCTGTTCCAGGCCGACTTCGATCAGTCCTACCAGGACCGGGCCCGGCGGATCGGCGAGGCGCACCACCGCACCGATCTCTCGCCGACCTGGTACATCGGCGGCTACTGCTTCGCGCTCAACGAACTGGTGACGATGGCGGTGCACAAATACCGGCGTCGGCCGCAGCAACTGACCAAGGTCCTGACGGCGCTGAACAAGGCGGTGTTCCTCGACATGGACTGCGCCATCGAGGTCTATAACGATTCGGTTCTGAAGGAACGCCAACAGCGCCAACACACGGTCGACGAACTGATCCAGGGCTTCGAGGCCAAGTTTGGCGAGATCGTCGAGGAGACCGAGCAGGCCGGCCGGCAACTGGGTGAGATCGCGCAGAGCATGACCCGGACCGCCGACGACACCAGCCGGCAGGCCGGGACGGTGGCGAGCGCCAGCGAGCAGGCGTCGTGCAACGTCCAAACGGTGTCCAGCGCCGCCGAGCAGCTGTCCAGCTCGATCGCGGAGATCAGCCGTCAGGTCGGCACGTCGAACGACATCGCCGGTAAGGCCGCCCGGGATGCCGAGGCGACCAACCAGACGATGCAGAAGCTCGCCGACAGCGCCGACAGCATCGGACGCGTGGTGACCTTGATCCGCGATATCGCCGAGCAGACCAACCTGCTGGCGCTGAACGCGACCATCGAGGCCGCGCGCGCCGGCGACGCCGGCAAGGGCTTCGCCGTCGTGGCGAACGAGGTGAAGAGCCTGGCGAACCAGACCGCCAAGGCGACCGACGACATCGGCCAGCAGGTGAGTGAGATCCAGCAGGTCACCAAGAACGCGGTCAGCGCCATCTCCGACGTCGGCGGCACGATCGATAAGATCAACGAGATCTCAACCTCGATCGCCTCGTCGATGGAAGAACAGCAGGCGGCGACCGCCGAGATCGCCCGCAACGTCCAGGAAGCCGCCAGCGGCACGGAAGAGGTCGCGCGGACGATCACCGATGTCACCGAAGGCACCCGGGCGACCGGCGATGCCGCGAAGCAGGTCGACGAGTCCGCCGATCTGCTGAACCGGCGCGCCAAGGACCTGCGCAGTGAGGTGGAGCGGTTTCTGGGGAGGTGCGCGGCGGCCTGACGCCTGCGGCAGCAGGCGGCGTCGCAGGGGCCCCGTGGACGGCCCCGGCGACGCGCCGTCCGGCCGCCACGCGGCTATTCCGCCGCCGGCGCGTTCGGCGCCCAGGGCGCGCATCCGCTCCAGGAGCGCGGCGTGGGCCTTCATGCCGTTCTCGAAGCACGCCAGCTCGAACTTCTCGTTCGGGCTGTGCATCCGGTCGTCCTCCAGACCGAAGCCCATCAGCAGCGTGTCGATGCCGAGCACGGACTTGAACTCACCGACCACCGGGATCGAGCCGCCGCAGCCGATGTCGACCGGCGCTCGGCCGTAGGCGTCGGCGAGCGCGTCGCGCGCGGCCTGCAGGTAGACGCTGTCGGTCGGCACCTTGATCGCGGGCGCGCCGTGCAGGGCGCTCAGCTCGAAGCTGCAGCCGGGATGCAGCCGCTCGGCGATGAAGGTGCGGAAACCGGCCAGCACGGCGTCCGGGTCCTGGTCGGGCACCAGGCGGAAGCTGACCTTGGCCGAGGCCTGCGCCGGGATCACGGTCTTCGAGCCGGCCCCGGTGTAGCCGCCCCAGATGCCGTTGATGTCGGCGGTCGGCCGCGACCACAGGCGCTCCAGAAACGGCCGGTCCTGTTCGCCGCTGGAGGCGGCCACACCGATCCCGCCCAGGAAGCCTTCCGCGTCCAGGCCGAGGTCGCGCCACTGCCGCAGGGTCTCCGGATCGGGGTCCACGACCGCGTCGTAGAACCCCGGGACCTGGATGCGCCCCTGATCGTCGTGCAGCTCGCCCAGCACGCGGGTCAGCGCGTTCGCCGGGTTGGGCGCGACCCCGCCGTAGATGCCGGAGTGCAGGTCGTGGCTGGGGCCGGTCACGGTCAGCTCGGTGTAGAGCATGCCCCGCAGTTGGGTGGTGATCGCCGGGGTATCGACGTCCCAGCTGCCGGTGTCGGAGACGACCGCGACGTCGGCCTGCAGTTCCCGGGCGTTCTCCTTCAGGAACGGCACCAGGGAGGGGCTGCCGGTCTCCTCCTCGCCCTCGAAGAAGGCGGTCACGCTGACCGGCAGGGTGCCGTGCACCTCCTGCCAGGCGCGGAACGCCTCGATGAAGGTCATCAGCTGGCCCTTATCGTCGACCGCGCCGCGGGCGATCATGCGCCGGCCGCGCGGGCCGTCGACGATCTGCGGATCGAACGGGCCGCTGTCCCACAACTCGACCGGATCGGGCGGCTGCACGTCGTAGTGGCCGTAGTAGAGCAGGTGCGGCGCGCCGCTGTCGCGCCCCGGACCGGGATGGTGCGCGACCACCATCGGATGGCCGGGGGTGTCGCGCAGCTCGGCGGTGAAGCCGATCGCCTTCAACTGGTCGACCAGCCACTGGCCGGCTTCGCGCGTCTTGTCGTTGTAGGCGGGATCGGTCGAAACGCTGGGGATGCGCAGGAAGTCCTGCCAGCGTTGGAGCGCGGTCTCGAACTGGGCGTCCAGGTGGTCCAGAACCGGCTGCAGCTGCGGGCTTGGGCCGTCGCTCATCAGACGCTCTCCTCGCGGTCCTCACGTTCCGCGCGCCGTTTGGCGCGCCAGGCCTCGAACGCGTGCGCGTCCTGCGGATCGGAGAAGCTGAAGTACATCTCGCGGCCGGTACCGGGCACGTCGGCGCCGTAGCAGACGTCCCACTGACCCTGGCAGTGCCATTCGCACCAGCTGATCTCCGGGCCCATCAGGGACTCGTCCTGCACCGGCCGCGTGGCGTGGCCGACGAACACGTCGTTGTCCTTCCAGCCGTGCAGGCGCTTGCTGTCCCAGCTCTTGTGCACCGGCGAGCGCAGGTCGCGCAGGCGCTGCTGGTCGCCCTGACGGCGCACCGGGGTCGTGGTCGCCGCGCCGGGCGCGGCGGTGGTGGGAAGTCGCGGGGCCATGGGCGGCGGTCACCCCTTTTCGAGCTTGGTTGCGAACGAGATGACAGGCGGCGCGGCCGTTCCCGAGGCGGCGAATGCCTGCCGGACGGCCCGGTCCGGTCTGGGACGAACCGTAACGCAAACCTGCACGACTGGCGAGCCGGCCGCGGCACGGCGCGCCCGCGGCCAGCCGCAAAGAGACGCGCCCGCGGCCGGCCGCAAGAGAGACGCGCCCGGTAAACGCGGGCCGGTTCAGGCCGGCTCGGCGGGCAGCGCGGTTTCTTCGGCGGGGGTCACGCTGGGCGCGTCGGCGACGTCGCACAGCTGGTCCAGGATGGCGACCGCCCGGTCCCAGTACCAGGCGCGCCGGCTCGGCCGGGCGAGGCAGGAAACCGCGGCGATCAGGACCCGGGCCACCGATTCCGCCTGCGGAACCCCGTCGCCGTCGCGCCGGGCGGCGAGGGCGTTGCGCAGCGGCCAGATCAGGGCGGCACGGTCCCACTGGGTATCCTGGACGATGCGCAGCTGCTCCTCCGGCGCCGCGTGGGCCAGCTGGCCGGCCAGCGCCGAGGTCAGTTCGGCCGCCTGCGCCTGATCGTGACTGCGGGCACCGGCCTGCAGGTCGGTCACGATCGCGGGCAGCAGGGTCTCGATCAGGGCGGTGTGCAGCCGGTCCTGCCGGGCGCCGTCCAGCCGGTCGGCGGTGCCCACCATGCGCGGCGCGAAGGGCCGCAGGCGCTGGCGGGTCTGCCGGTCCATGGCGTCGTTGATCGCCCGCGCGAACGCCGCGATCACCGGGGAGGCGCAGATCGGCTGATCGCCGTGCGCCTCGCCCGCCAGCCGGGCGACCAGCGACATCACGCACAGCTTCATCTGCGCGGGGTCGCCGCGGCTGCGCACGAGTTCGACGTGCTCGATCAGACGTTCGGTATGCGGCTGTTCCCGTCACCTGCGTCCTGTCGCTCCGGCTGCTGACCGCGCGGCCGGCGACCTCGCGGAGGCCGATCCCGTTGTCGTTTAAGGCGGCGGGTTGGCGCGTACACGGCCGCCGCCGCCTGGATGCTATGGGCGCCGCCCCCGTCCACACGCCCGTTGGCACAGCCATAACTGTGGCGCAGGCGGGCACGGTCGCCAACCCACTAAACGCGGGATCGGCGGTGAAAGGTCCCGAATCGCCCCCGGATCAACCGGAAACGGGGCGGCGCGGCCGGCGCGTCGCCGCCGTAGTCGGCGCGGTGGCGGTCGTCGGGGTCGAGTCGACGCCGGCGTGGACGCCTGCTGGCGTTGGAAGGCGGCGGCCACGGCCGCGTCGACGTCGCGGGTGTCCGCGTTCGGCCCGCCGATCGCGGACAGTTCCATCTGCCAGGCGTGCGGGCGGGACAGACTGGCCGGCGACTCCGCCTTGCCCTGTTCGCAGGCCTGTTCGTGGGCCGCGATGATCTTGTCGCTCAAGCGCTTCATGGTGGTCTTCCCGGAAACTGCGGTGCGCCCAGCAGTTTCGGCGCCGAACGGTTAGCGCGGGGTAAACGAGGGCCACTGTGCGCAGTCGCCCTCGCACGGCGCTGGGGCGCGCGCGTTAACGCGCTGCTTACGACCGCCGCCGCAAACTGTCCGCGCTTGGCGTCGGCACCACAGACCGCTTGGGAGCGCAGCGCGTGCACAACGAACAAGAGCCGAAGCCCGGCGGCACCTACGCCACCGCGGAGGACCGGCGCCGGGCACGCGCCGGTGGCGCTGCCGGGGTCGGCGCTCGACGGTCACCGCCGAGGGCGTCGACGGCGAGGCCACGTGCACGGTCGTCGACATTTCGGCCGGCGGCGCCAAGCTGATGATGAACGCGAAAATGATGGGCCGGGACCCGGATTTGCTAAGCATGATCACACCCGGGTGCCGGGTCACGCTCAGCGTTCGCGCCTCCGGCTCGGTCCCCGCGGAAGTCGTCTGGCAGGACGGCGATCGCGCGGGCCTGCGCTTCCTGATCGATCCCGACGACGTGCGCGCCCGCTTTCCGGGCGTGGTCCCGCAGGACTGAGGGGCCGCCGGTGGCCACCCGGCACTTGCGGCAGGCGCGGCGAGCGCGCAGGCTAGCTGGCATGCACTTGCCCCTGGTGTTACGACCCGCACGCGTGACCGCCGCGATCCTGCTCGCGGTGGGGCTTGCCGTGCCCGGTGCGGCCATGGCGCAAGATGCGGGCGATCCGGAACGCGGACGGGAGGTGTTCCTGCGGGCCTGCCAGCCCTGCCACGACGCGAAGCCCGGGTCGCATCAGGTCGGCCCCAGCCTGCACGGCGTGATCGGGCGCGAGATCGGCACGGCCGAGGGCTACCGCCGGTATTCCAGCGCGCTGAAGGCGGCGGAAGGCACCTGGACCCCGGCGCGTCTCGACCGCTATCTAAGCGATCCGCAGGCGATGTTTCCCGAGCAGCGCAAGCGCTATGATGGCCTGGCGGACGCGCAGGACCGGGTGGACCTGATCGCCTATCTGCGCCAAGTCAGTAGCCCGTAGACAACCGCCCTTTGGCACGTTGGGCGGGGGGCACGTAGCCTCATCCTTGGCAATCCAAACGTGCTGCGCCAGCGTATCGGACAGACACGGACACGTGGTCGACGGGCGGCGCTGGGGCTGGCGAGCGGCCGGGACGCGACGCTGGGTGCACCAGGACGAGGGACCGTAGATGAGCGACATTACTTCCGAAGAGACGCTCACCGGCACCCGCCGGAATCTGAAGATCGGGACCACCGCGGGCTCGCTGATCTGGAACAGCCTGCGGTCGTCGATCGGCTTCACCGGCGACCGCGACCGCCAGGCGCAGGCGCTGAAGGAAGCGCTGGGCAGCCTGCGCGGTCCGATGGTGAAGTTCGCGCAACTGCTGGCGTCGATCCCGGAGCTTCTGCCCCCGGAATACGCCCGCGAGCTGTCGGAGCTGCAGTCCAACGCGCCGCCGATGGGCCGGCCGTTCGTCAAGCGCCGGATGGCGAACGAACTGGGGCAGGGCTGGCGCAAGCGGTTCGCCGAGTTCGACCTGGAGCCGGCGGCCGCGGCCTCGCTCGGCCAGGTGCACCGCGCCAAGCTGCCGGACGGGCGCGACGTCGCCTGCAAGCTGCAGTACCCGAGTATGCACGAGACGGTGGAGGCCGACCTCAAGCAGGCGGGCTGGATGATGGCGATGTTCGAGCGCTACGAGGGCTCGATCCGCACCGGGCGCATCGTCGACGAGCTCAAGGCCCGGATCCTGGAGGAGCTGGACTACACGCTCGAGTACAAGCGCATGGCGATGTACCGGGAGATCCTGGACGGCGAGACCACCGTCCACGTGCCCCAGCCGGTCGCCGAATTGTCGACGGACCGCCTGCTGACGGCCGAGTGGCTGCACGGCAAGCCGATCACGGCCGCCTTCGACCTCGACGCCTACGACCAGCAGACCCGCAACGAGATCGCCGTCAACGTCTTCAACCTGTGGTACCGCCCGCTCTACGATTACGCGGTGATCCACGGCGATCCGCACTTCGGCAACTACACCATCCGGGACGACAACTCGGTCAACCTGCTGGACTTCGGCTGCGTGCGGGTGTTCCCGGCGACCTTCGTCGAGGGCGTGATCCGGCTCTACGAGGCGCTGCGCGACGACGACCAGGAGAAGGCCGCCTACGCCTACCGCTGCTGGGGCTTCGGCGAGTTGACCCACGGCCTGATGGAGGTGCTGAACGAGTGGGCGCGCTTCGTCTACGCGCCGCTGTTGGACGACAGCGACCGGCCGATCGGTGACCGCGAGCATGTCTCCGAAGGCCGCACGCGCCTGTCCGAGGTCCGCAAGCAGCTGTCCGAGGCGGGCGGCATCGAGCTGCCCAGCGAGTTCGTGTTCATGGACCGCGCCAGCGTCGGCCTGGGGGCACTGGCGCTGCGCCTGGATGCCCGGGTCAACTGGCACCGCATGTTCAACGCCATGATCGAGGGCTTCGACCGGGATACGGTCGAGCAGCGCCAGGCCGCGCTGTTGGCCCGCCACGGCCACCCGGCGGTCGACGTCAGCCAGCGCGACCTGGTCTAGAATGCTGGGTCGGCTGCTCAACCGCCTGCGCCCAAGCGGCGCAACGACGGCCGGCGATGCGCCGGCGGCAGCGGATCCGGCGGCGGACAGCCGGCGCGACTTCGTCGACCGCTTCCGCGCGGCCGTGCAGGAGGTGGCGGAAAGCGACATCCTGACCCAGCTGTCCGCCGGCTACGGTGTGAAAAGCGCCGTTGCCGCCTTCCAGGAGCGTTACACCGGCCTCGACGGGTTCCTGGCCCAGCCGCTCGACGAACGCCGCGGCTACCTGGACGAGCTCGCCGAAGAAAAGCGGCAGATGACCGAGAACGGGCAGGTGGAGGCGGTCGGCCACGGCCTGTTCAAGACCGCGCTCACCCTGCTCGCGACCGACCGCCCGGATCGCGCCACCTTCCGCGAATGCCTGGAAATCCTGGCCCTGCTGTCGCCCAAGGCGACCGAGCTGATCCCGCGCGACGGGTAGCCGTTCAAACGTCGATATCGATCACCACCTTGCCGATCGCGTTGCCGCTCTCCAGGCGGTCGTGGGCCCGCGGCACGGTCTCCAGCGTGAACCGCTCGGCGTCCAGGTGCGGGCGCAGGCGGCCGGCTTCCGCGAGGTCGCGGGCGTTCTCCAGGATCTCGGTGTGGGCTTCCTTGCCCTGGCCGGTCAGCATCGGCAGCAGCATGAACACGCCGTGCAGGGACAGGCCCTTGGCGTGCATCTGCGACAGGTCGGTGTGGAAGGCGGTCACGATCGCGGCGATCTGGCCGTTCACGCGGGCGAAGCTGAACGCGCCGGCCAAGTCGTCGCGGCCGGTGGCGTCGAACACCGCGTCGAAGCCGGCGCCGCCGGTGTGCTGCTGGACGATGTCCTCGCTCG
This sequence comes from Rhodovibrio sp., assembly GCA_034521655.1. Lineage (GTDB taxonomy): Bacteria > Pseudomonadota > Alphaproteobacteria > Kiloniellales > Rhodovibrionaceae > Rhodovibrio. Next base: position 13,341 of record JAXHMD010000027.1, on the reverse strand, counting down.
ACTGCTCCCGGTAGTTGGGCGCGGCGTCGGCGCCGAGGCTGAGCGCCAGCTCGGCCTTCTCCGCGCTGGAGACGGTCGCGACCACGTAGGCGCCGCGCGCCTTGGCCAGCTGCACGCCGACGTGGCCGACCCCGCCGGTGCCGCCGCGAACCAACAGCGTGGTGTCGCCCGCGACCTGGCTGCGCTGCAGGGCTTCCGCGGCGGTGATCGTCACCAGCGGCAGGGCGGCCGCCTCGCGCATGTCGAGGTTGGCGGGCGTGGGCGCGATCAGGCGCTGGTCGGCCAGGATGTAGTCGGCGTAGGTGCCGCCGTGACCCTTCACGCCGCCCATGCAGCCGAACACCGCGTCGCCTTCGCGGAACCGGCTGACGCCCGGGCCGACCGCCGCGACCGTCCCCGCGCCGTCGCAGCCCAGGATCGTCGGGGGCTCCGGCGCGATGTCGCGGCCGCCGCCGCGCAGCTTGGTGTCCACCGGGTTGACGCTGGCCGCGGCCAGCTTGATCAGCACCTGGCCCGCGCCGGGCTGCGGTGGATCGGGCACCTCGTCGAGCTTGAAGACGTCGGTGCCGCCGAACGCGGTCAGGGTCTGGGCGCGCATGAAGGGGCTCCTGAATCGGGTGCTTAAGCTAGACGGCAACCTGTCGTGCCAGCCGCGGCCTTGCAAGAATGCGCAACGCAGGCGCCCATACCAGCCTTGATGGGACCAGCCTTGATGGGACCAGCCCTGACGGGACCTGCCTTGACGGCCCCCGGCTTTCGCGAAAGGAATGCGGCCGTGATGCCCGCCGAGCCCCCAGCCCAAGACGCCGCGATCAAGCGGATCACCAGCCCCGGCAACGCCCAGGTGAAGGCGATCCGCGCGCTGCATCAGAAGAAGTACCGCGAGGCCGAGGGCCGCTTCCTGGCCGAGGGGCTGCGCATCCTCACCGAAGCGGTCGACCAGGGCCATGCGATCGAGACCCTGGTCGTGCTGGCGGAGATGCGTGAGCACCGGGTGGGCGCGCGGCTGGTCCAGCACACGCTCGCCCACGGCGGCACGGTGCTGGAGGTGAGTGAGCCGGTCCTGGCCAAGATCGCGCGCAAGGACAATCCGCAGGGCGCGGTCGGGGTGTTCCCGCAGCGCTGGGAAAAGCTGGACGCGGTCGACGCCTCGCAGGACCTCTGCTGGGCGGTGCTGGAGGGCATCCGCGACCCCGGCAATCTGGGGACGATCCTGCGCACCCTGGATGCGGTCGGCGGATCGGGGGCGATCCTGCTCGACCAGTGCTGCGATCCCTACTCGATCGAGGGGGTGCGCGCCTCGATGGGCTCGCTGTTCTGTCAGCGGCTGGTGCATACCGACTTCGAGACCTTCCAGGCCTGGCGCGCGCGCCAGGGCGGCCTGCTGGTCGGCACCTCGCTCAAGGCCAGCCGGGACTATCAGCAGGTCAGCTACCCGCGGCCGACCTTCGTCTTCATGGGCAACGAGCAATCCGGCCTGCCCGAGGCCTACGAGGCCGGCTGCGACGAGCTCGTGCTGATCCCGATGCGCGGCCGCGCGGACTCGCTCAACGTCTCGATCGCCGCGTCCGTGATGCTGTACGAGGTCCTGAACCAGGACCGGCGCCGGCCGGGAGGGCAGGGGTGAGCGGGGTGAACCTGACCCATCGTCTGCCGCTTTTGACCACGGCCGACGGCTGGACGGACTACGCGCTGCTGGACTCCGGGAACGGGCGCAAGCTGGAGCGCTACGCCGACCACACCGTGATCCGCCCGGAGCCGCAGGCGATCTGGCAGCCCGCGCTCGCCGAGGCGATCTGGCAGACCGCCGACGCCTGGTTCGAGGGCACCGACGACAGCGCCAGCCGCTGGGGCTTCAACGGCGACCCGGCCCAGGCGTGGCCGATGCGCTACGCCGACGTGACGTTCGAGGCGCGCTTCACCCCGTTCCGGCATCTCGGCGTGTTCGTCGAGCAGGCCGCGCAGTGGGACTGGTTCCGCCCGCTGATCGAGACCCGGACGGCAGCGGGGCGGCCGGTTCGGATCCTCAACCTGTTCGCTTATACCGGGATCGCCAGCCTGATCGCCGCGCGCGCCGGGGCGGAAGTCACGCACCTGGACGCCTCCAAGAAGGCGATCACCTGGGCCAACCGCAACCAGCAGCTGGCCGGCCTCGCGGACGCCCCGATCCGCTGGATCGCCGACGACGCGGTCAAGTTCCTGCGGCGCGAGGTGAAGCGCGGGCGGCGCTACGACGGCGTCCTGCTGGACCCGCCGAAGTACGGCCGCGGCACCAAGGGAGAGGTCTGGCAGCTCTACGAGGGCCTGCCGGAGTTGCTTCACCTCGCCCGTCAGGTGCTGAGCGAGGATGCCCTGTTCCTGGTCGCCACCGTCTACGCCATCCGGATGTCCAGCAGCTCGCTGCACTACGGCCTGGCGGAGGCGCTGGGCGACCGCGCCGGTGTGCTGGAAAGCGGCGAGATGGGGGTGAGCGATCAGGCCGGCCGGACGCTGGTGAGCGCCATCTTCGCCCGCTGGCAGGCCGGCTGATCCGCCGGACCTCCGGCCTGCCGGGCGGCGTACCCCGGGCGCGAACGAACGGGGTAGCGCTCATGCGCAAGTGCGGAATTCTGCCCAAGCGCGCATTCTAGGCTTATCGCAGGGCCCAAGACCGGGCCGGGCTCCTGGCGGGGCCGCCACCGCGCGCGGGGAGACAGAAAGATGCAAAGCTACGAGATCCACTGCCGTCCGCTCGGCCGGCCCGACCTGCCGGCCAGCATGGTGTTCACGCTGGAGGGCGCGGATCACAACGGCGTCTGGCGCGAGGCGACCCAGCGCTGCTTCGACGGCGGGCGGGTGCGCGCGCGCGACGGCAACGACCGGTGGCTCGCGCCGCGCAGCTGGACCGTCATCCGGGTGCGGGCCGCGGTCCCCGACGAGCCCTTGGAGAACGCGGATGAAGACGACTGGCCGCGGCCGGATCCGGTGTTCGCCAGTCCGGCGACGCGCGACGCCGCGATGGCCCGCGTCTACGCCGGCCGCCGCTACGAGAACCTGCCGATCCGCCCGAGCCGAACCGTGCTCGCCTTCGCGGGCGGCAGCCGGCCGGTCGCGTTGCGGGTGGTCTGAAGCGGCGCTGGCCGGAATGGCCGCCGGATCACGGATGCGCGAGGCGTCGTGCGATGTAGAAGCCGTAGCCGACGTACTCCGCGTGGCGCGCGTATAGGTCGATCTCCGCCCGTTGCGCCGCGACGAGGTCCGCCGCGGCCGCCGCGTTCCCGTGGCGCGCCAGAAAGTCCGGGAACCGGGTCTGGAGAGCCGGATCGCGAGACGCGTTTCGTCATCGCCGCCGGGCCCCAGACGCGGCGCGTCGCGATGCAGGTCGATCAACAGTTCGAGATCGTCCGCGCGCCGATTCCGTCCGGAGGCCGTGCGAACCGACCGGGTCTTAGAGCGACATGCTCGAAGGCCGAACCGGCCTTCGGGCTGAATGTCGCTCTAATTTCTTGAATCTTGCCCTGGCGGCAGCGAGTGCCGTCAATGACAATCTATCAGGAAGGCGAGCGCGCCGCCCTTGTCAGGTTGCACCCGACGCCGGGGCACCCTGGGCGGTCCCGACCGGGCTGCACACGCGGGGGCATCGGTCCGGCGCGTGGGCACGCCGCGCGGGGTCATCTGGATCGGGGACAAAAAAGCGGACCCGACCGCGGCCCGGGCATGCCTTGCTGGAAGGCTGCCGAGCCGCGATCGCGTCCGCTTTCGTTTATGCGTCGCTATGACCGTACCCGCGCGACGATACGGGCGCGAGCACGGGCGTCCTCTCTTGTTTCTGCCGCCGGTGCCTTAGCGGATCTCGTGACCGCGCGCGGTCGCCAGCGTGCCGGCATCGATCTCCAGCTCGCCCGCGCTCATGCCGCGATTGAGCGCCCAGATGGCGGCCTGCGTGCGGTTGCGCACCTGGATCTTGCGCAGGATGCTTTTCAGGTGGACCTTCACGGTCGCCTCGGTGACGTGCAGGCGGTTGGCGATCGCCTTGTTGCTGTCGCCGGCGACCAGGCACTGCAGGATCTGGGTCTCGCGCTCGGACAGGGACGGCGAGCCGGCCTGCAGTTTCGGCGCGGACACGCTGGCGCTCGCGCCGCCGGCGAGCAGCATGGCGACCAGTTGCGAGGGGAACACCCGCTCACCCGCCATGACCAGGTGCAGCGACTTCAAGAGGGCGCCAGATGAGACGTTCTTGGAGACCAGCCCATCGATCGGGGCACCGAAGCAGGCGATCAGGAAGGTCGGGTTGTCGCAGGCGGTCAGGACGACGATCCGCGCGGTCGGGTACCAGCTGCGGAGGTGCTCGAGATCGTTGCGGGCACCTTCCGGATCGCTGCCGCAGTCGATCAGGATCAGGCTGGGCTCGGCGTCGTCTGCGCCACGGGCGGGCAGATCGTCGAACGACGAGGCTTCCTTGGCCACCGTCAAGTCGCCCCGCGTCAGGATGGCGATCAGGCCTTCTCGAGACAGGCGATTAGCGTCGATTACAAAAGTACTGATTTCGGTCATAGCGGCATATCCCCTTGGGCGGGCCGATCGTATTTCTTCGCGGTAGCGATCTAGCCCCAGATGGCCGGCCTCCGGCCTGTTGCGACCGTCTCGACCGTCCGGGCACCCCCTTGGTTTGGCAGGGCGCTCCGTTCGTTCGGCGGTGAGTCTGGTCTTACCGATTTCGCCTGCGTTCCACACTACCTAAAAAGAACGAAAGGCTCGCTTTTCTTCGGCAGTCGATTTGTCCGAAGGAAAAAACTGTAACACCTTTTGCGTAGGAGATCATGGAATCTCGTGCAAAAGCGCGGCTCTCGAATGCTTCACAAGGACAGGGCGTGCCCGCCTGGTATTGAAAATAGCCCGGTCGAAAATTTGTCACGGAAACGATGCATTTGAGGTATATACGTTCGAATACATGCGAAGAGAGAAAGGCGTCCGTCAGCAAGCGCCAGACGTGTAAGGCGGCTATTCCGCCGCTTGCCCGGCGCGGCTGTCAGCCCTCAGCCCCAGGCGCTGCGGCAACCCCCTGATGTCGTCGAGGACGAGGTAAAGGCAGGGCGTCAGCAGCAACAGGATGGCCGTCGCGAACAAGATGCCGTAGCCGAGCGACAGCGCCATCGGGATCAGGAAGCGGGCTTGCCGGCTGGTCTCGAAGATCATCGGGGCCAGTCCGCCGAAAGTGGTGAGCGTGGTCAGCACGATCGGCCGGAACCGCCGCACGCCTGCCATGTGCATCGCGGTAAAGGTGTCGTGGCCTTCGCGCAGGCGGCGGTTGGCGTAGTCGATCATGACGAGCGCGCCGTTCACCACCACGCCGCCGAGCGCGATCATGCCCATGATCGAGATGATCGAGAGGGCGTAGCCCATGATCAGGTGGCCCAGGATGGCGCCGACCACGCCGAACGGGATCGCCATCATCACGATCAGCGGCTGCACGTAGCTGCGTAGCGGGATCGCCAACAGCGCGAAGATCAGGAACAGCCCGCCCGAGACGGTGTAGACGAAGGAATCCAGCGCCTGGCGCATCGACGCCTGCCGGCCTTCGAAGGAATAGCCGAGCCCCGGGTAGTCGGCCGTCATCTGCGGCAGGATGTCCTCGCGCAAGGTGGCGGTCACCCGGCTGGTCGCCTCGATCGGGGTGACGTTCGCCGTGACCGTGATGGTGCGCCGGCCGTCGCGCCGTGTGATTTTAGTGTACGCCCTGTCCCGGCTGACCTCGGCGACCTGGGCAAGCGGCACGCTGCCGCCGCCCGGTACCCGGATCAGCATGTCTTCGATGTCCTCCAGCCCGTCGCGCTCGGACTCCGGCGCGCGGACCAGTGCTGTCACCTCGTTGCGGCCGCGCTGCTGCTTGACGGCTTCCAGGCCGTAGAACTGGCCGCGCACCTGCCGGCCGACCTCCGCCGCCGACAGGCCGAGCGCGCGCGCCTCCTCGTTCAGCGTGATATCCAGCTGCGGCTTCCCGTCGCCGGTGCCGTCGTCGACGTCCTTGACCGGCGCCAGGCCCTGCATCCGCTGGGCGAGGTCGGCGGCCGCGCGCTCCAGCGTATCCACGTCCGGGTGGTTCAACTCGACCGAGACCGACGGGCCGCCGCCGGGACCGCCCTGGGCGGAATAGCGCACGTACTCCACGCCGGACAGGTCGCCCACTTTGTCACGCCATTGCTGCGTGAAGGCGCGGGTGGAGATCGGCCGGACGTCGGGCGGGCGCAGGTAGACCCGCACCTCGACCGTGTCGCCGTCGATCTCGGCGTAGGTGCCGTCGCCCAGCCGCTCGCCGCCGTTTTCGGCCAGTACCTCCTCGGCCGCCGCGACCATGGTCCGGCGGACCTGTTCCCGCCGGCTGTCGGGCGCGCCCACCGGCAGCACGGCGGTCGCCTCCGCGACGCTGGACTCCACCTCCGGCATCAGGATGAAGCCCATCCGGCCGCTCAGCGGAATCGCCACGACCACGGCCAGGATCCCGATCGCCGCGGCGATCGTGAGGTAGCGCAGCCGCATCGCGACCGCGAGCAGCGGACCGAAGCCGCGCTCGGTCACGACCTGGAAGCCGTCGGCGAACTTGCGCTGCAGCCGGTGGAGGCGGGCTCCCAGGCCGGTCGTCGGCTGCGGGCGGACATGGCCCAGGTGGGCGGGCAGGATCAGCATGGCTTCCACCCAGGAGATCACCAGCGCGGTCGCCACGACCGCCGGGATCACCGCCCAGATCTGGCCCCAGCTGCCCGGGATCAGCGCCATCGGCAGGAAGGCCACGATGTTGGTCAGGATGGAGAAGGAGATCGGCACGGCGATGTCGCGCGCGCCGTGGATCGCGGCCTCGATCGCGCCCATGCCGCGCTGGCGGTGCTCGTAGATGTTCTCGCCCGCGACGATCGCGTCGTCGACCACGATGCCGAGCGCCAGGATGAAGGCGAACAGGCTCACCATGTTGATGGAGACGCCCCACACCGGCATGAAGATGAACGTGCCGACGAACGCCACCGGGATGCCGACCGTCACCCAGAACGCGAGCTTGAACTCGAGAAACAGGCTCAGCAGCACCAGCACCAGGCAGAGGCCGATAAAGCCGTTCTTCAGCAACAGGTCGATGCGCTGCTGGTAGATCTCCGAGGAATCGTCCTGGATCGCCACGTCGATCTGGCTGGGCAGGTCCGACAGGACCTGTGGGAGCACGCCGCGCACCGCCTCGGAGACGCCGGTCGGCGTCTCGTCGCCGACCCGGAAGACCTCGATCCCGATCGCCGGCGTGCCGTTGTACCAGGCCGCTTCGTTGGTATCGGAAAAGCCGTTGCGCACCTGCGCGATCTCGCCCAGACGCACGATCGAGCCGGACGGGCTGGTCACGACCGGGATCTGGGCGAACTCGTCCGCCCATTCCTTGCGCTCCTTCAGGCGGACCAGAAACTCGCCTTTTCCCGTCTCCAGGCTGCCGCCCGCCCGGTCGAGCGCGGACTGCGCGACGGTCTGGCGGATCTCCTCCAGCGTCAGATCGTAGGCGCGCAGCGAATCCTGCGGCACGTCGATCAGCACCCGGAATTCCCGGATGCCCTCCAGTTCCACCTGGGTGACGCCGTCGGCCTGGATCAGCCGGTCGCGGACCCGCTCGGCCGCGGTGCGCAGCACGTCCCGGTCGACGTCGCCGTAGATCTGCAGGTCCAGGACGTCGCGCCGCCACTCGCGGGAGCGGATGTCGGGTTGCTCGGCATCGTCCGGAAAGGTGGTGATGCCGTCGACCGCCTGGCGGACGTCCTGGTAGACCCGCTGGTAGTCCGCGCTCTGCTGGACCTGGGCGGTCACGCGCGCCATGCCTTCGCGCGCGGTCGAGGTCACCTCGTCGATGCCGACGATGCCCTGCACCGCCTGCTCGATCGCCAGGATCACGCCCTGCTCGACTTCCGAGGGGCTGGCCCCGGGGTAGGGCACCTGCACGATCACGTTATCGCTCTGGAAGTCGGGAAACACCTCCTGGCGGATCTGCGTGGTCATCAGCAGACCGCCCAGCAGCAGCACCACCATCAAGAGATTGGGCGCGACCCGGTGGCGCGCCATCCAGGCGAGCGGGCCGCGCGCTTCCGGCGCCGGCCGGTTGGCCCGCCTTGCCTGCAGCCGCTGCAGCGGCGTCTGCGGCTGGTTCCCGCCGTCCTGGTCGCTCATACCGCGCCGCCGTCGCCCGCGTCGTCCGTCGGGCGCCCGCTATCGCCGCGCGTGCGCAGCTTCATGCCGTTGGTCGGGGTGGCGATCTCGCTGGTGACCACCCGGTCGCCCGAGCCCAGGCCGACCGAGACGTACACCCGTTCCGGCCCGCGGTAGGCGATCTCGACCGCCCGGATTTCCAGCCGGTCGGCGGGCGTCATCACCCAGACGCTGTCGTCCTCGCGCAGGAACGCGCGGTCGAGCGCGACCACCTGGTTCAGGCGTGCGCCCTGGATGCGGCCGCGCAGGTAGCTGCCGACCAGCATCGGCGGTTCCCGGTCCAGCGGATCGGTCACCTCCACCAGCACCCGGGCCATCCGTCCCTGCTCGCTCAAGTCCGGGCGTACGCGCACGACTTCGCCCGTACGCGTACGACCCTCGCCCCAGACGCTGGGGTTGGCGAGCTCGACCCGGGAGCCGGCGCCCTTCGCATCCTGCCGGGCCTGGATCCAGCGCAGTTTGGCGGCCGGCACGGCCAGCTCGACGAAATAGCGGTCGGTCGCGATCAACTGGGCGATCGTGGTCCCGGCGGCGACCTGGCTGCCGACGTCGATCGAGACCGACTGCACGACCGCGTCGAACGGGGCGCGCACCTCCGTTCGTTGCAGGTCCAGCTGCGGCGTCCTCGACCGCCGCCTGCGCCGCCTCGACGTCGGCGCGCGCCTGCTGCAGCTGCGGCTGGCGCAGCACCAGGTCGCGTTCCTGCTCGCTCAGCTCCTGGTTGAGCAGTTCGGCCTCGGTCTCCGCGACCTTCTGGTTGCCCTGCTCGATCCGAAGCGCGGCTTTCGCCTTCGACAACTCCGTCCGGGCTTGGCGCAAAGCCACCTGGTAGTCGCTGTCGTCGACCCGGGCCAGCACCTGGCCCTTGCGCACCCGTCCGCCCGGCTCCAGGGCGTCCGCGACGGCGACGATCTCGCCGCCGACCCGCGGGGCGACCTGCACCTCGTCGGCCGGGATCACCTCGCCCCAGGCCTGCACGACCGCGGTCCGGTCGGCGCGCTCGACCGCCACCGTCTCGACCAGGCGCGCGGGCTCCGTGCGCTCCTGGGCGCGCTCGGTCGCGGGCTCGCTCGACATCAGCGCGTACACGCCCGCCCCCGCCCCCGCGAGGACGGCGATCGGCAGCACGCCCTGCAGCAGAACCAGCAGCAGGCGGCGACCCCAGCCGGGTCGGGTGTGGTCGGCGTCGGCACTCACGTATCGGTCTCCTGGTTCTCGGCGTCCGCGGTCTCGGGCTCGGGGGCCAGCACCTCGAACGCCTCGCCGGCCGGACGCGGCGGGTCGATGCCGCCGGCAAGCGCCCGGGCGAGCGCGACCCGGGCCGCCAGCCGCTGCCGGCGCGCGTCGATCAGCTGGCGTTCCAGGTCCTGCACCCGGGTGAGCGCATCGAGCACGTCCAGAAAGTCGACGTTGGCGTTGACGTAGCGGCTGCGCAGCCGCTGTACGGCCTGGCGGGCCAACTGGACCTGTCGGTTCAGCCGGTCGACGCGCCGGGCCTGCTGGTCGATCCGGGTCAGCGCGTCCTCGACTTCGCGCAACGCGGTGAGCGCCGTCCCCTCGAACTGGGCGAGGCGTTCGGCGACCACCGCTTGCGTGCGGTCGACCTCGGCCTTGCGCTCTCCGGCGTCGAGCAGCGGGACGGAAAGCTGCGCGGCGAGGTTGGAGGTCCAGCTGGTGAACAGGTCGGCCGGCGCCGCCGCGGCGCTGGTCAGGCTGGCGGTCAGGTCGATCCGCGGGAACCGCTCGGCGATCGCGGCGGCGACCCGCTTGTCCGCCGCCTTCACGCGCAGCAGGGCTTGCTGGACGTCCGGCCGGCGGGCGATCAGGTCGGCGGGAACCCCGGTGCGGGGCAGGGCGGGGCCGTCGGGCAGGCTGCGGCGGTCCGGCAGCTCACCCGTGCGCGGCGCCCGGCCGAGCAGCACCGACAGCTCGTTCTCCAGCAACTGCACCTCGCCTTCCGCCGTGGCGATCTGTTCCTGCGTCTGCTGGATCAGTTCGCGCTGGCGCAGCAGGTCGGCGAGACCGGCTTGGCCCTGCAGCACGCGCACCTCGACGACCCGCTCGACCGTGCGGTTGGTTTCGAGCTGGCGTTGCAACAGGTCGAGCCGGGCGCGCTGGGCGAGCAGCCGGTACCAAGTGTCCGCGACTTCCCCGGTCAGGGAAAGCGCGGCGGCCTTCAGCTGCTGCCGGGTTGCCTTGGCGTCCAGCCGCGCGGCATCGGCCCGCGCATCGACCCGGCCCCACAGGTCCAGTTCGTAAGACGCCGACAGGCCGAGGCTATAGTCCTCGGTCACGTTGTCGCTGTTGAGGGGCGCGCCGGCGGCGCCACCGCCGACGCGGCTGCGGCCGTCATTGCCGTCATCGCGCAGCTCGCCGGTCTGTTGCCGGCTCGCCTCCGCGTCGCCGGACAGGCTCGGCCAGCGCTCGGCGGCGGTGCGCCCGGCCGTGGCCTGCGCCTGGGCGAGCCGGGCCCAGGTCTCCCGCAGATTGGGCCGGTCGCGGAGCGCCCGCTGGATCAGCGCGGTCAGGTCCGGATCGTCGAATGCCTGCCACCAGGCGTCGGGACGGACCGCGCTGCCGCTTGCCGAGAAGCGGTCCGGCAGCTCGGCGCGCGTGTCCACCGGGGCGGGCTGCGCGGAGCAGCCGGTCAGCAGCACAAGGCCGGCGGCGGCGAGCAGCGGTAGCCGGTGGAAAGGTCGCGGTCTTGGCATCGATCCTCGTCGTCTGCGCCCCGCCTGGGCACCATGCTGGACGGTGGGATCACCTTCCAGCTGGGTCTTGCTCACCCTTCAGGGCGTTCGAGCGAGATCCATCCCGCGCCACCGCGCGCATCGGCCGCGCTTGCACGCGCGAGGTGTGCATTAATCTCCACGTAGACTTGGCACCGGGGCGGATAGGCGTCCAGGGCGCCCACACCAAGCGCGCGGATCAGCCGCGCAAGATGTCCAGCGCCAGGGAGCCGCCGCTGGTCGTGCCGGTGGCGAAGATCGCCCCCGCGAGCAGGCCCGCGAGCACGAAATAGCCCAACAGCGCGGCGACGATGGTCGACTTGGACATCGGCTGTCCGGTGCCCTGGCCGTGCCGGAACTCGCCGTACAGTTCCATCGCGCCGATGCCGAGCAGTACCGCCAACAGCGGGATCCCGAGCGCGAACAGCCCGAGCCCGGTGAGCGCGACGGACACGGTCATGGCGACCAGCATGGGGCCGCGGCCGGCGGACGCGAACAGGGCGCGCAGGACCCGGCCGCCGTCGAGCGGGAAGATCGGCAGCAGGTTGAACAGGTTGATCAGCGCGACCACGGCCGCGCTCGCGCCCAGGAAGTCGCTGCCGGTCAGTTGGTAGCCGGCCAGCAGCGGCAGCACGGACGCCAGCCCGAAGACCGGCCCCATCATCGCGATCTCGTAGTTCTGCGCCTCGCTCAGCCGGTTCTCGGCGTCCGCCTGGCCGACCGCGACGCCGCCCACGAACGGCAGCAGGTAGATGCCCTTGACCGGCATGCCGCAGCGACGCATCGACCAGACGTGGCCCAGTTCGTGGACGAAGATCGCGGCCACCAGGATCAGCGCGAACTGCCAGGTGAACAGGGTCGAATAGGCGGCCACGCTGGCCCCGGCGAGGGCGATCTTGCCCACCTTCGGCCCCAGCTTGAGGCCGAGGAAGCCGAGCCCGAGCCAGCCGGTGCGCCCCTTCCGGCGCGGGTCGGCTGGGCCTTCGCGGGTGTCGCTGTCGCCGCCGGCGCGGGCGTCGCTGTCGCCGCTGGCGCGGACGGCGTTGTCGCCGCCGGACCAGTCGGCCCGGTCGTCGTCGCGGTAGGTCACGGCAAGCTCCTCTCGGCGCGCGCTTGGCACGCGCCATCAACATGGACTCTGGAGCTTGGCCGCATGTCTGGGGGTTTCAACGGGGTGCGGCGTGGTATCCATCCCCGGTCCCGTCGGACCGGAGCGGCCGTTGCGTGATCAGGCGGCCTTCGTCGGGTCCGCCTGTCGACCCGCCGGCTTCCCGCCCGGGTTGAGCTGCCAGATCCGAAAGTTCAGCGCGGTCGCGAAGCTGACCCACGCCAGGTAGGGCAGCAGCAGCAGCGCCGCGGTCGTGTCCACCGGCAGGAACGCGATGATCGTCGCCACGATCGACGTCCACAAACCGACCACCTCGATCAGTCCCCAGCCCGGGCTTCTCATGCCGAAGAAGACGGCCGACCAGCCGGCGTTCACAAGCAGGTGCACGAGATAGATGCCGAGCGCCGTGCCCGCGCCGGCGAACCCGGCGGCCTCGTAGACCATCCAGGCGGCGACCGCCATCATGCCGTAAAGCACCATCCACACCGGGCCGAACAGCCAGTCCGGCGGCCGCCAGGGCGGCTTCGCCAACTGCTGATACCAGGTGCCGGGCTTGAAAATCGCCCCCGACGCCGCGGCCGCGAGGGCGAGCACGACCGAGACGATCAGCGATATCGCAGATTCCAAGACCATCAGCTTTCTTAGATGGGGGCGGGGCGGGGCGGATCAACCGCCCTTGATCCATGGCGGCCTGTGGCGGGCTGTTTTGCCGGGACAAGGTGCAGAAACTCGGCATCTCGTCTCAGCGCGGTCTTGCCCTCTCCTCGAGGTGATAGAACAAAAACGCGCCGGACGCCGCACGGGTTCCGCGCGACGCCCGGCGTTCATGGCGGCCTTCGCTGTTGATCAGACCGACAGAACGCTGATCAGGAACAGCACCATGATGAACGCGATCAGCGCGCCGGCCGCCTTGTCGTAAGTGTCCGGGGATACCGGGAGAATCAGCCATGAATGCCTCCTTCGGCGTTGTATGACGAAAGCGGGGTGGGAGGTTACTGGTTTGCCGGCGACCCGGCAACTATCGGCATCGCCTCCGACCGAATGCCGTCCGTTTCCGCCCGTATGACAGAGCCCGGCCCGCCGGCCCGCATGCGGAGGACGGCGCGTCGCCGGTCGCGGCGCTGAACGGCATCGGGTTCGACCGCGCAGCACGTCAAGGCATAATGGGCGCTCAAACCAAGTGGACACATCGGCCCGCGCACGGCGCTATGCTCGCGCTTGACGGCAGGCCAAGCGGACCCGGCGGACGCGCGATGGTGGCCTGGCGCTGGCCGCGCGCGAACACCGCGGCCCCGT
>JAXHMD010000026.1:0-125156 GCA_034521655.1 Rhodovibrio sp. | reverse complement strand
ACGGCGCGGGCAAGTCGACGCTCCTGAAGGCGGTGATGGGCTATCTCTGCCATCTCCGGTCAGATCCGGTTTCAGGGCCAGGACGTGAGCGGTCTGTTCGCGCCCGGACCAGCGGGTGGTCCAGGGGGTCGCCTACGTCCCCCAGCTGGACAACGTCTTCCCCTCGCTTACCGTGGAGGAGAACCTGCGGATGGGCGGCTACACGCTCGCCAAGGGGACGCTGAAGCAGCGCATGGAAGCGCAGTACGATGGCTTCCCGCGGCTGGCCGAGCGGCGCAGGCAGCGGGTCAAGACGATGAGCGGCGGCGAGCGGCAGATGCTCGCCATGGCGCGCGCGCTGATGACCGAGCCCGACCTCTCTGATGCTGGACGAGCCGTCGGCCGCGCTCAGCCCGCAGATGGCCGATGAGGTGTTCCAGAAGGTGCAGGCGATCGACGCCCAGGGCCGCACCATCCTGATCGTCGAGCAGGAGGCGCAGCACTCCTCGAGTATCTCCGGCGACCGGCGGCTACGTGCTGGCCGACGGGCGCAACGCCTTCGACGGCAAGGCGCGCGACATCCTGAACGACGAGAAGATCCGCGAGGCCTACCTCGGCGGCCAGGTCGAGGAGGCGGGCGGCTGAGCCGCAGCGCGCGATCAGGGGCGGCTCAACCGCCGGACGGGTTCAACAAGCGGGCGGATGGTTCCCATCTCGCCCGCAAAAGCGCACCGCCAAGACCCGGGCTGAACCAACCGGGCGCGTGACGTCGAGGAGACGCCGGCCTTCCAAGGCAGGAAGCGCCGGCGACCTGGAGGACATCCGAACGCCGCCCGGACCGGGCCGCGCGGCGGAAGCGGCCTCCTTCAGGTGTGCGGGCGGCGTCAGCGCCAAGGGAGGCAACGTGATGCACAATCTGAAGCGTACGGTTGCCAGTGTCGTCGCGCTGGCGGCGGCGGCCGGTCTTACCGCCGGGACGGCGGCGGCCGAGCCGATCAAGCTGGGTCAGATCACCCCTCGCTGACCGGGACCAACGCCGTCCAGGGTCAGGACATGAAGCGCGGCATGCAGACTCGCCGTCCAGCGGGTCAACAACGGCTACGAAGTGCCGATGGACGGCGGCGAGACCCGCAAGCTCGGTCCCGAGCTGCTGGACGGCCGCAAGGTCAAGGTGATCGTGGAGAACACCGAGAGCCGCCCGGCCTCGGCGATGGACGCCACCCGCAAGCTGGTCAACGCCGACAACGTGCCGGTGGTGATCGGCGAGTTCTCCAGCGGCATCTCCGTGCCCACGGGTCAGTTCACCAACAAGAAACCAGACGGTGCAGATCTCGGTCGGGTCCACCTCGCCCAAGCTGGCCGACGATCGGGCCGTACATGTTCAACGCGATCGGCCTGGACAACATCATGGGCGCCAAGCTGGCCGAGTTCGCGATGCAGGACAGCGGGGCGAACAACTTCGCCTCGATCACGCCCAACAACCCGTTCGGCGTCGGCCTGGAGATCAACGCCTGCAAGACCGTCAAGCAGGCCGGCGGTGAGTGCAGCAGCACGGTGCGCTACGAGCTGAACAAGTCGGACTACCGCCGGAGATCGAGCAGCTGTTCCGTACCAACGCCAAGGCCGGCTTCTTCACCGCCTACGGCACGGAGGCGCGGCTGGTGCCTCCGCCAGATGTACGAAAGCGGCAAGGAGATGTCGGGCGGCTGGTACGCCGACTACATGACCATGTGGTCGAACGAGGTGAAGGAAATCCCGCAGGTCGCCGAGGGCGTTAAGGGCCTGAAGGTCGGCGTCTCCGGTGACTTCTACCAGACCGAGTACGCCAAGGCGTACAAGAAGGAGTTCGGCGAGGCGCCGACGACCGCGTTCGGCGGCTACGCCTACGACGCCGCGATGATGGCGATGCTGGCGATCGACGAGGCGGGCTCGACCAAGCCCAAGCAGATCGCCGAGGCGCTGCACGAGGTCGCCGACGACTACAAGGGCGTCACCGGCGACAAGGCCGTCAACGAGAACGGCATGCAGGAAGCGCGAGAGCTATCAGCGCAAGATCTACAAGGACGGCAAGCTGCAGGACTACACCGTCTCCGGCAGCTAAGCCGCGCTTGAGGCGAGCTCATGCCCGGCACGGCTGCCCGCCGTGCCCGGGGTTTGTTGTGTTCGCGGCGCCATGCGCCGGCGGCGCGGCACCATCCGCTGTCCTCCCTCGACGGGAGAGGGCGGGGCCCGCGCCCGTCAGGGCGCGGCAGGGTGAGGGTGGGGCTCCTCGGTGCGGACCGGCGTTTCCAGCCTCACCTGTCCTCTCCCCGTCAAGGAGACTTTTGCACGGCTGTTGGCGATCCCCGTCAGGTCAGGCTTCGACCCGCCGAGCCTGCGGCTCGGCTGCTCAGAGCGTGTGAGTAAATTGCCGCTGGGCTGCTGATGTTTCTGGCGCGCTGAGCGTGGGCGTGATTCTGTTCTGTTAGGCAGGATGACAGGAGGCGGATGTGTCGGAGAGCAGGAGCGTGGGTTGTTCGGGGAGTTGGGGGAACAGCGGGCGCCGGCGCGGCCGGTTGGGGCGCCGCGGTTGTCGAGCCCGCGGCGGGATCAGGTGATCTGGCAGCCGCTGGCGTTGGACGACCTTTTGCCGGCGGACCATCGCGCCCGGCAGGTCTGGGCGTTCGTGATGCGGATCGATCTGAGCCTGCTGACGGCGGATCTGAAGGCGCGCGCGGGGGTTGCCGGACGTCCGGCGATCGACCCGCGGCTGCTGCTGGCGTTGTGGCTGTACGCCACGCTGCAGGGGATCGCGAGCGCGCGCCTGCTGGACCGGCTGTGCCGCGAGGAGGTGGCCTACCGCGCTGACTC
This sequence comes from Rhodovibrio sp., assembly GCA_034521655.1. Classification (GTDB taxonomy): domain Bacteria; phylum Pseudomonadota; class Alphaproteobacteria; order Kiloniellales; family Rhodovibrionaceae; genus Rhodovibrio. The sequence goes on along the minus strand of JAXHMD010000026.1, from coordinate 122,327 downwards.
TGCGGCGGGGTGTCGGTGAACTACCACGCGGTGTCGGACGCGCGCGCCCAATATTCCGAGGTGCTGGAGCGCCTGCTGGTGGACAGCGTGGTGGCGCTGATGGCCAGGCCCCGAGGCCGAGCGACCTACCGCCACCGCCCGCCCAGCGAGTGCATCCATGCGCTGATGCGCAGGCGCAATTTGCAGCGTTTCCTGGTGCGCGGCCGGGAGAAGTCCGCGCCGTCCTGCTCTGGCACGCCGTCGCGCACAACCTGACGCGCCTCCACGCCCTCACCTGCAGGCCAGCCAATACCCCCTGGCAACGGCCAGACGCCCAGCTCAGACGCCCAGACCCAGACGTCCCAACCCGACGTCCTAGAGCGACATGCTCGAAGGCCGAACCGGCCTTCGGGCTGAATGTCGCTCTAACTTCTTGAAGAGAGGGCAAGATTTAGCTGAAACGTGATTCCACGTTTCAGCATCTTGCCCTAGCACGGCCGCCAGGCCAGCCGGCCGGTCCCGCGCGTCCAGGTGATCCAGTAGCCTATCCTGGCTCCTGACCCCGGAAACTCACCCCAACCGCCAGGACCGGATTAACTCCACAGACGCTGAGGAGCGCGCCTTCTGCGCGCGTCGCGAAACATCGATCACGGGTAGCCCAGGCAGCCGGCGTATGCCGCCGGCCGCTTACGGCCAAGCCGCCTGCGGCGGCAGGGACATCAGGATGGCTTCCGGGTTGCCGCCGGTCTTGAGGCCGAACTGGGTGCCGCGGTCGTAGACCAGGTTGAATTCGGCGTAGCGGCCGCGGTGGACCAGCTGCTGGCGGCGGTCGTCGTCGGTCCAGGGCTGGTGCATGCGCCGGCGGACCAGGGCGGGGAAGATGTCCAGGAAGGTGGTGCCGACGTCCTGGGTGAAGGCGAAGTCCGCCTCCCAGTCGCCGGAGTTCAGGTAGTCGTAGAAGATCCCGCCGACCCCGCGCGCCTCGCCGCGGTGCTTGTTGAAGAAGTACTCGTCCGCCCAGGCCTTGTAGCGCTCGTGGTCGGCGACCTCGTGCCGGTTGCAGCAGTCCTGCAGCGCCTGGTGGAAGTCGCGGGTGTCGTCGTCCTTGACCAGCGCCGGGTTGAGGTCGGCGCCGCCGCCGAACCAGCTGCGGGTGGTGACGATGTGGCGGGTGTTCATGTGCACCGCGGGCGCGTGCGGGTTCCACATGTGCGCGACCAGCGAGATACCCGACGCCCAGAACCGCGGCACCTCCTCCGCGCCCGGGATCTGGGCGGCGAACTCCGGCGAGAAGTTGCCCGAGACGGTCGAGATGTTGACCCCGACCTTCTCGAACACCCGGCCGTGCATCACCGCCATGGTGCCGCCGCCGGGATCGCCCACGCTCTCGTCGGCCCGGGTCCAGTCGGTGCGCTGGAAGCGCCCGGGCGGGATGTCGCCCATCCGCTCGGCGATCTCGCCGGACAGTTCGTCTTCCAGGCGCTCGAACTCCGTGCAGATCCGGTCGCGGAGGTCGGCGAACCATTCGGTGGCGCGGTGCTGGCGCTCGGAGATCGCGCCCACGCCCGCGGTGCTGACTTGGCTGGCCGGGCTGTCCTGGCTGGTGTCGGCGTCGCTCACGATGGCTCGAACCTTCTATGCATTTACGTCTTCGGGTGTTGCGTTCGGGTGCGGCAGCTCAGCCGGGTGCGTCCCCGCCGGCCGCCGCGGCGGCGCTTGGATAGCCGCCGGTCTGGCGCAGCGCTTCGCCCGCCACCATCGCCGCGGCGAGCGCGACGTTCAAGCTGCGCATGCCGGGCGCGAGCGGAATTCCGATCCGGGCGTATGCGGCGTCATGCACGCGCCGCGGCGCGCCCGCGCTCTCGCGGCCCAGCAGCAGCACGTCGCCGGGCTGGAACGCGAAGTCGACGTGCGGCGTTTGCGCATGCGTGGTCAGCAGCACGATCCGTCCGGGATCGGCTTGGAGGAAACGGTCGAACGAGGCGTGCCGGCGGATATCCATGTCGCGCACGTAATCCAGGCCCGCGCGCTTCAGGCGCTTGTCGTCGAGCTGGAAGCCGAGCGGCTCGATCAGGTCGACGCCGAGCTCCAGACACGCCGCGAGGCGCAGGATCGTGCCGGTGTTCTGCGGGATGTCGGGTTCCAGGAGCGCCAGTCGCATGGCCAAGTATCGGGGTCGCAGGGGGCTTTCGGGGCTTTGCGTTCGCCCGGGAATTCCTCTATACGAGGGCGCGACTTTGCCTCTTTGGGATGTGGACTGCGCTAGCATGTCGCATCCATGCCCCTTGGCATAGCCCTAGCTTTCAGCCATGCGCGCCGGGTAGTTTGGCCGGATCGATTTTTGAATGCCAATATCTCGGTGTGCCTTGTGCGGGCCAAGGGCACCCTTAGGAAGCCAGCAAGGGAATGTGAGTCACTATGGCGAACACGGCGAACACCGGGCAGAAGGACGACGGCTCCTCGCGCCGCGATTTTCTGTACCTCGCTACCGGCGCCGTCGGCGCCGTGGGCGTCGGCGCGGCAGTCTGGCCGTTTGTCGACCAGATGAACCCCAGCGCGGCGGTGCTGGCGCTGGCCACGACCGAGGTCGACCTGAGCCCGATCTCCGAGGGCATGGGCATCACCGCCATGTGGCGGAGCAAGCCCGTGTTCCTGCGCAAGCGTACACAGGCCGAGATCGAACAGGCGCGCAGCGTGGATCTGAGTGCGCTGCCCGATCCGCAGCCTGACGAGGCGCGCGTCAAGCAGCCCGAATGGCTGGTCGTGATCGGCATCTGCACCCATCTCGGCTGCATTCCGCTGGGCAACAAGCAGAGCGAGCCGCGCGGCGACTACGGCGGCTGGTTCTGCCCGTGCCACGGCTCGCACTACGACACAGCAGGGCGGATCCGTAAGGGCCCGGCGCCGACCAACCTCCCGGTGCCGACTTACGAGTTCGTCAACGACACGACGGTCAAACTCGGGTAGGGGAACGGCCACATGGCAAGCGACTACCAGACACCCTACAAGGGCGTGCTGGGTTGGCTGGACGACCGGCTGCCGGTCATCAACTTCGCCGACCAGCACCTGCGCTTTTATCCGACGCCGAAGAACCTGACCTACGCCTGGAACTTCGGGTCGCTGGCCGGCATCGCGCTCGTGATCATGATCGTCACGGGCATCGTGCTGGCGATGCACTACACGCCGCACACCGACTACGCGTTCGCCTCGATCCAGAAGATCATGCGCGACGTCAACTACGGTTGGCTGCTGCGCTACATCCACATGAACGGGGCGTCGTTCTTCTTCATCGTGGTCTACATCCACATCTTCCGCGGCCTGTACTACGGCTCGTACAAGCAGCCGCGCGAGGTGTTGTGGGGCCTGGGCGTGATCATCCTGCTCTTGATGATGGCGACCGCCTTCATGGGCTACACCCTGCCCTGGGGCCAGATGAGCTTCTGGGGCGCCACGGTGATCACCAACCTGTTCTCCGCGGTGCCGGTGTTCGGTGACGAGATCACGCGCTGGCTGTGGGGCGGCTTCGCCGTCGGCAACCCGACGCTGCAGCGCTTCTTCTCGCTGCACTACCTGATGCCGTTCATGATCGTGGGCGCGGTGCTGCTGCACTTGGTCGCCCTGCACCGCTACGGCTCGAACAACCCGACCGGCATCGAGCCGAAGGGCAAGCAGGACCAGGTGCCGTTCCACCCGTACTACACGGTGAAGGACCTGTTCGGCCTGGGCGTGTTCCTGATCGCGCTCTCGCTGTTCACGTTCTACGCGCCGAACTACCTGGGTCACGCCGACAACTACATCCCGGCCGACCCGCTGGTGACGCCCGCGCACATCGTGCCGGAGTGGTACTTCCTGCCGTTCTACGCCATCCTGCGCGCGATCCCGGACAAGCTGGGCGGCGTGGTCGCGATGTTCGCCTCGGTGCTGGTCCTGTTCGTGCTGCCGTGGCTGGACCGCAGCCGGGTGCGTTCGGGTAAGTACCGGCCGATCTTCAAGCAGTTCTACTGGCTGCTGGTGCTGGACGTCCTGGTGCTCGGCTACGTCGGCGCGATGCCGGCGGGAGGCATCTGGGTCCCGATCGGCCGGGTCGCGACGGCGTACTACTTCGCCTACTTCCTGGTGATCCTGCCGCTCTTGGGCGTGTTCGAACGGCCGAAGCCGCTGCCCAACAGCATCTCGGACCCCGTCCTCAAGGGCGGCGGACAGCCCGCTGGCGCAGCCGCGAAGCCGATGGAGAAAGCGTGACCGCCATGAAGAAGCTGTTTGCCGCACTGGCGATGGCCGCGACCATGGGCCTGGCCTCCGGGCCGGCCCATGCCGCCGAGGCCGCGCCGATCCCGGAACACACCTGGCAGTTCGAAGGCGTGTTCGGGACCTTCAACCGCGCCTCCGCGCAGCGGGGCCTGCAGGTCTACAACCAGGTCTGCTCCAGCTGCCACGGCATGAAGTACGTTGCCTTCCGCACGCTCTCCGACCTCGGTTACTCCGAGGAACAGGTCGAGGCGATCGCGGCGCAGTACACCGTCACCGACGGCCCCAACGAAGAGGGCGAGATGTACCAGCGTCCGGCCGAGCCAACCGACAACTTCCCGTCGCCGTACGACAACAAGCAGGCGGCGAAGAACGCCAACAACGGCGCCTATCCGCCGGACCTGTCGGCGATCACCAACGCCCGTCCGGGCGGGCCGGAATACCTCCGCGCCCTGCTGATCGGCTACGAGGATCCGCCCGCGGATGCGAACATGGCACCGGGCCAGTACTGGAATAAGTACATGCCGGGCCACAAGATCGCCATGCCGCAGCTGTTGGTGGACGGCGCGGTCAGCTACCAGGACGGGACCAAGGCCACCGCCGAGCAGATGGCCCACGACGTCACCACCTTCCTCCACTGGGCGTCGAACCCGCACATGGAGGAGCGCAAGCGCATGGGCCTGAAGGTGATCCTGTTCCTGATCGTCCTGACCGGCCTGCTGTACGCCGTGCAGCGCAAGATCTGGGCGGACGTGAAGAAGTAGCGCTCAGCGATCGCGCCTGAGACTGAGAAAGGGCCGCATCCGGGAAGCTGGGTGTGGCCCTTTCTTCGTTTGCACAGACGTTTGGAAGTCGGAGCGCTTCGATACCCGTCAGGCGTGCTTCGACACGGCCCTACGGGCCTGCTCAGCATGAAGCTATAGGGGTTTTCAGTGACTTAATATTAGCTTCATGCTGAGCAGCCGTCCGGAGGACGGCGTGTCGAAGCACGGCTGACGGGTGGTCGAAGCGGCAGCGCGCAACTCTCTCCACATGCAAAACACCGCCCAGGCGTTCGCCGTCTTCTCGACCGACCGCCGCCGCTTGGACCGGAGTCCGGCAACCGCCCGCGCGGCTCTGGTTTGCTTGCGTTGGCGTCGGCGCGGCGGTTAGGTGACGCGAACCACCCGTCATCCATAGGCAAGCGGAACCCCAAGCTCATGACAGAACCCGGCACCCCGCCCGTGATCGGCGTGATCGGCGGCAGCGGCGTCTACGACATCGAGGGGCTGGAGAAGGCCGAGTGGATTACGGTCGACAGCCCGTTCGGCCAACCCTCCGACCAGCTGCTGACGGGCGAGCTGGACGGGCAGAAGGTGGTGTTCCTGCCCCGGCACGGCCGCGGGCATCCGCTGCCGCCCTCGCGCCTCAACTTCCGCGCCAACATCGATTCGCTGAAGCGGGCGGGCGTGACCGAGATCCTGTCGGTCTCCGCCGTGGGCTCGCTGAAGGAGGAGCTCACCCCCGGCACCTTCGTGCTGTGCGATCAGTTCATCGACCGGACGGTGGAGCGCGAACGCTCGTTCTTCGACGCCGGCTTGACCGCGCACGTCTCCTTGGCCGAGCCGACCTGCACGCGGCTGATGGACGTGCTGCAGGCGGGCGCGGAGGCCGAGGGCATTCCCGTCCACCGCGGCGGCACCTACCTGTGCATCGAGGGGCCGCAGTTCTCCACCCGGGCGGAGAGCGAGCTGTTCCGCAGCTGGGGCGCTGACGTGATCGGCATGACCAACATGCCCGAGGCCAGGCTCGCGCGGGAGGCGGAGCTCTGCTACACCACCATCGCGATGGTCACCGACTACGACTGCTGGCACGACGACCACGACAACGTGTCGGTGGAAGCGGTGATCAAGGTGCTGATGGAAAACGCCGACAAGGCGCGCGCGCTGGTCCGCCGGGCGGTGCCGGCGCTCAGCGGCCGCGGCCAGGCGTGCCCGCGGGGGTGTCAGCAGGCGCTCGACAATGCCATCATCACCCAGCCGCACGCGCGCGACCCGGAGCTGGTGCGCAAGCTGGACACGGTCGCCGGGCGCGTGCTGAACGACTGACGCCGCGCTTCCGGGCGCGCGAACGACGGGGCACGTGTCCGGACGACGCTGTTCCGGGAAAGGAGCGAGCGATGCTGGTCGACGGCGTAGCTTATCGCACCATCTGGCCGGCCCGCGACGGGCAGGCTGTCGAGATCATCGACCAGACCAAGCTGCCGCACAGCTTCGAGACGGCGCGGCTCGCCACGGTCGACGACGCGGCGCACGCGATCCGCGCCATGCTGGTGCGCGGCGCGCCGCTGATCGGCGCCACCGCCGCCTACGGCCTGTGGCTGGCGCTGCGCGCCGACCCGGCGGACGCCAGCCTGGACGCTGCGGCGCAGAAGCTGGTCGCCACCCGGCCGACCGCGATCAACCTGCGCTGGGCGGTCGACGCCGTGGTGCAGGAGGTCCGCCCGCGGCCTGAGGCCGAGCGCGCCGAGGCCGCCTTCGCCAAGGCGGGCGCGATCTGCGACGAGGACGTCGCGATCAACCGCGCGATCGGCGAACACGGGCTGGCGCTGTTCCAGCGCGCCTACGCCGGGAAGGCGGACGACGGCCCGCTCAACGTGCTCACCCACTGCAACGCCGGCTGGCTGGCGACGGTCGACTGGGGCACCGCGCTGGCGCCGATCTACATGGCCCACGACGCCGGCATCCCGGTTCACGTCTGGGTCGACGAGACGCGCCCGCGCAGCCAGGGCGCGGCGCTCACCAGCTGGGAACTGGGCCGCCACGGCGTGCCGCACAAGGTGGTCGTCGACAATACCGGCGGCCTGTTGATGCAGCGCGGGCAGGTCGACCTGTGCATCACCGGCACCGACCGCACGACCGCCAGCGGCGACGTCTGCAACAAGATCGGCACCTACCTGAAGGCGCTGGCCGCGCACGACAACGGCGTGCCGTTCTACGTCGCCCTGCCGGGCCCGACGATCGACTGGAGCCTGGACGACGGCGCCCGCATCCCGATCGAGGAGCGCGACGGCCGCGAGGTCACGCACGTCACCGGCCAGACCGACGACGGCCGGATCGAGACGGTGCGCGTGACCCCGCCCGAGGCCGAGGCCGCCAATTACGGCTTCGACGTCACGCCCGCGCGTCTGGTAACGGGCCTGATCACCGAACGCGGCGTCGCCGCCGCCAGCCGCGACGGCCTGGCCGGCCTGTACCCCGAGCGCGCGCGCCCGGCCGCCGAATAGCCGCGTTTCGATCCCCGTCATGGACCATCCCGACCTCAGCCAGGCGATCTGCGACACCGCCCGGCGGATGAACGCCGAGGGGCTGAACCAGGGCGTCAGCGGCAACCTGTCCGCGCGCACGCCGGACGGGGCGCTGCTGCTGACCCCGTCGGCCACCGCCTACGAAACGATGGGCCCGGCCGACGTGGTGCGGATGGAAATGGACGGCGGCTGGTCCTGCCCCGCCGCGGGGCGCCGGCCGACCACCGAATGGCGCTTCCACCGCGACATCCTGCACGCCCGGGCGGAGGTGGGCGCGGTGGTGCACGTCCATTCGCCGTGCGCGACGGCGCTGTCCTGCCACCGCATCGGCATCCCGCCGTTCCACTACATGATCGCGCTCGCCGGCGGGAACGACATCCGCTGCGCGCGCTACGAGACGTTCGGCACGCAGGCGCTGTCGGAGGCCGCGCTGGAGGCGCTGGCGGACCGCAAGGCCTGCCTGCTGGCGAACCACGGGCTGCTCGCGCTCGGGCCGGACCTGGGCAAGGCGCTCGCCATGGCGGTCGAGGTGGAGACGCTGGCAGCCCAGTACTGGCGCGCCCGCCAGCTGGGCGAGCCGGTGCACCTGACCGACGCCCAGATGGCGGAGGTGCACGCCAAGATGAAACACTACGGCAGCACCGCCGATCCGGTCGCCGCCGACGCGGAGGCCGCCGACGGCACACCGCGCGCGGCCGGAGGTGGCGGGTGAGCCCGGCGGGCCCGACGGGCGCGCCGCCGCGTGAACGGCCGGTCAATGGGCTGGACCACCTGCTGATCGTGGCGCACGACCTGGAAGCGGCGCGCCGGACGTACGAGCGCCTGGGCTTCCGGGCGGCGCCGCGCGGCCGGCACATCGGCTGGGGCACGGCGAACTACTGCCTGATGCTGGAGCGGGACTACCTGGAGCTGCTCGGTATCGTCGACGACAGCCAGTTCCTGAACGGCCTGGACGAGACCTTGGCGACCCGCGGGGAGGGGCTGTCGGCCGCCGCGTTCGCCGCGGACGACCTGGACCGCGCGGCCCAGCTTCTGCGCGAGTCCGACGTCAACGTCGGCGCGCCGCAGGACCTGAAGCGCACGATCGAGGCCGAGGGCGGCGACTTGCTGCCGCGCTTCCAGCTGTTGCACCTGCCGCGCGACGCGACGCCGGGCCTGCCCGCCTTCATCTGCAAGCACCACACCCCGGACCTGGTCTGGCAGCGCGGCTGGAGCGACCAGCCGAACGGCGCACGGCGGATCGCCGGTCTCACCGTGGTGGTCGACGATCCGGGCGCGGTCGCCGTGCCCTACGCCGACATCTTCGGCTTCGGCTCGGTCACCAACACCGACAATCTGGTCAGCGTGGACTGCGGCGGCTGCCGGCTGCGCTTCACCGACGCGGATGGCCTGCTCGCCCTGCACCCGCAGGCGCGCGCCTTCACCTCGCCGCCGCCGCAGGGACCGGTTGCCATGCAGGTCGAGGTCGCCGATAAGGCGGCCACGGCGAGCGTGCTGCAGGCGAACGGCGTCGCCTTCGAGCGCGACCGCGACGGCCCGCTGCACGTTCCCGCGAGCGAGGCGGGCGGCGTCATGCTCGACTTCGTCTGAGCGCTTAAGGCGCCTGCCGCGTTCTCACCAGTCATCCCGATCTTCGGAGCAACTTCGGCCGTGGCCGCCCAAATCACCGTCCGCTTCGCGCCCAGCCCGACCGGCTACCTGCAGCTCGGCAACGCCCGCACCGCGCTCGTCAACTGGCTGTTCGCCCGCCAGCAGGGCGGGGCGTTCCTGCTGCGCCTGGACGATACCGATCAGGCCCGCAGCGACGCGGCCTACGTCGAGGCGATCCGGGAGGACCTGACCTGGCTGGGGCTGAACTGGGACCGGGAGTTCCGGCAGAGCGACCGGCACGAGCGCTACCAGGAGGCGCTGCGCCAGCTGGAAGCGGACGGGTCCATCTACCCCTGCTACGAGACCGAGGAAGAGCTGGAGGCCAAGCGCAAGGCGCAGGCCGCAAGGCGGCAGGCTCCGGTCTACGACCGCGCCGCGCTGAAGCTGAGCGAAGCCGACAAGCGCGCCTACGAGGCCGAGGGACGCCGCCCGCACTGGCGCTTCAAGCTCGAAGGCGGGCCGGTGACCTGGGACGACGAGGTGCGCGGGCGGCAGAGCGTGCAGGCGGGTTCGATCTCCGATCCCGTGCTGATCCGCGCCGACGGCCGGCCGCTCTATACCCTGACCAGCGTGGTCGACGACCACGATTCCGGGGTCACGCACGTGATCCGGGGTGAGGACCACGTCACCAACACGGCAGCACAGATTCAGCTGTTCCACGCGCTGGGCGGCGCGGCGCCGGCGTTCGCGCACCTGCCGCTGCTGCTGGACGCCGGCGGCGAGAAGCTGTCCAAGCGGACCCAGGGCCTGTCGCTGCGCGAGATCCGCGCGGACGAGGTCGAGGCGATGGCGCTCAACAGCTACCTCGCCAAGCTCGGCACGCCCGACCCGATCGAGGAGCGGCAGAGTATGAACGCCCTGATCGAGGAGTTCGACCTCGCGCGGATGGGCCGCGGCGCGCCCAAGTACGACGGCGACGAGCTGATGCGCCTGAACGCCCGGCTGCTGCACGAGACCGACTACGCCACCGTGCGCACCCGCCTGGAGGCGCTCGGCCTGGACGACGCCGACCGCGATTTCTGGGAGACCGTGCGCCCGAACCTGACCCGTCTCTCCGAGGCCAAGCAGTGGTACCAGGTCTGCCGCGGCGAGGTTGAGCCGATCGTGGAGGAGCCGGCGTACCTCGCGACCGCCGCCGAGCTGCTGCCGCTGGAGCCCTGGGGCGAGACCACCTGGCAGCAGTGGACGACGGCGCTCAAGGAGCGCACCGGGCGTAAGGGCAAGGCGCTGTTCCTGCCGCTGCGCAAGGCCCTGACCGGCATGGAGCGCGGCCCCGAACTCGCCCACTTCCTCCCCCTGATCGGCCGGGAGAAGGCGCGCAAGCGCCTGAACGGCGAGACGGCTTAGCGGCTGTCACGCGCCCTCAGCCGGTATGCAGGGCGTCAGCGGCGGGTCCCCTCTCCGCCAATGGGGGGAGAGGGACAGGGAGAGGTGGCTCGCACGACCGGTCGACTTGGGATGCCGCCAAGCGCCGGCGCGAGAGTTTCGATGGCGCGGGCAACCTCCTCTCCCTAGCCCTCTCCTCCCATGGAGGAGAGGGAACCGAATGCACTCACCCCCGCGCCCCCTCGAACCCCGCCAGGAAGCGCGTCAGGTTGGCGCCCAGGGCGTCCTGCAGGTAGCCGCCTTCCTGGATCAGCACGGTCGGCAGGTCGAGGCCGGCGATCGCCGCGGCGATCTGGGCGAACCCGTCGGTGGTCACCGCCAGGCCCTTCAGCGGATCGCCTTCGTGCGCGTCCAGGCCCAGCGCCAGCACCAGCGCGTCCGGCTGGAAGGCGCGGATGCGCTTGAACCCGGCCTCCAGCGCGTCCAGCACGCCCGTCGTATCGGTGCCGCGGGCGAGCGGCAGGTTCAGGTTGCAGCCCAGGCCGTCGCCCTCCCCGCGCTCGTGCGCGTGGCCCCAGAAGAAGGGGTAGAAGCGCACCGGATCGGCGTGGACGGAGACGGTCAGCACGTCGCCGCGGGTCCAGAAGATGCCCTGGGTGCCGTTGCCGTGGTGGACGTCGACGTCGAGGATCGCGACCCGCGCATGGCCGTGGTCGCGCAGCCACTGGGCGGCGATCGCGCAGTTGTTCAGGAAGCAGAAGCCGCCCGCCATGTCGGTGTAGGCGTGGTGGCCCGGCGGCCGGCACAGCGCGTAGGCGTGCGGCGCGCCCTCGGCGACCAGCTGGGCGGCGGTGACCGCGATCCCGGCACTCGCCACCGCGGCTTCCCAGGTGCCCTCGGAAATCGGGCAGGCGGTGTCGGCCTGGTGGAAGCCGGCCTGGCCGACCGCGCTCGCCGGGTAGCTGGCGGGCCAGCGCCCCTGCGGGTGGACGTTCGGGATCACCTCCGCGCTCGCCCCCTCGATCCGGCGCCAGCGGGGCACGATGTGTTCCAGGAACTGCAGGTAGTCGGGCGAGTGCACGGCGGCGATCGGCCCGCGGCCGACCGCGCGCGGCGCGACGAATTCGTGCCCCGCCTCGCGCGCGGCCTGTGCCAGACGGTGGGCGCGCTCGGGCACCTCCGGGCTGTCGTGCACGGCGCCGTTCACCAGGAAGTGCCTGGGGTGGTGGCTTTCGTGGGCGTCGGAGTGCACGACCCGCATGGCGGCACGGCTCCCGCGGCTTGAGGGAAAGTTTCAGAAGGCGACCCGACTTGCGCCCTTGAGCTGCAGCATCTCGCGCGCTTCCGCGGGTGTGGCGGGTTCCAGCGACAGCTCCTCCAGGATGCGGCGGATCTTGGCGACCTGCTGGGCGTTCGACTGCGCCATCTCGCCCTTGGCGATGTAGAGGCTGTCCTCCAGCCCGACGCGCACGTTGCCGCCCAGCACCGCGCCCAGGGTCACCAAGCGCAGCTGGTGCCGGCCCGCGGCCAGCACGGAAAAGCGGTAAGCGTCGCCCAGCACCGCGTCGGCGGTGCGCTTCATGTGCAGCAGGTTCTCGGCCGTAGCCCCGATCCCGCCCAGCACGCCCATCACGAACTGCACGAACAGGGGCGGCTTCACCAGCCCGCGTTCCAGGAAGTGGCCCAGGGTGTGGATGTGGCCGACGTCGTAGCACTCGAACTCGAAGCGGGTGGCGTTCGCCTCGCCCAGGTCGTGCAGGATCGTCTCGATGTCCGCGAAGGTGTTCTTGAAGATGAAGTCGCGCGTGCCTTCGAGGTACTCCGGCTCCCAGGCGTGCTTCCACTCCGTGAAGCGATCGGCCGCCGGGAACAGGCCGAAGTTCATCGAGCCCATGTTGAGCGAGCACATCTCCGGCGCGAGCTCGCGGCCGGCCGCGGTGCGCTCGGCCACGGTCATGTTGTGGCCGCCGCCGGTGGTGACGTTCAGAACCGCGTCGGTCGCGCCCTTGATCCGGGGCAGGAACTGCCGGAACACCTCCGGGTCCGGGCGTCGGCCGGCCGTCGGCGGGATCGCGGGCGTGCAGGTGCAGGATCGCCGCGCCGGCCTCCGCGGCGCCGATCGCCTGTTCTGCGATCTGATCCGGGGTCACCGGCAGCGCCGCGCTCATGCTCGGCGTGTGGATCGAGCCGGTGATCGCGCAGGTGATGATGACCTTGTCGTCTGTCACGCCGAGGCTCCTCCCCGGTGTTCTTGTTTTCGCGGCACGCCCCTCATCCCCTCTCCCTTGACGGGAGAGGGCGGGGCCCGCGCGCGAAGCGGCGTGGGAGGGTGAGGGTGGGACTCCCCAACGTATGCCAGGAGTCCCCCTCACCCTGTCCCTCTCCCGCGTTGGGGAGAGGGGACCCGCCGAATCGCCGTCGCCCCCCGGCTACCCGCCGGGCAGGCCGGCTTCGCGGGCGAAGGCGGCGAGCGCGGCGGCGAGCATGCCGACCAGCTCGTCCAGCTGGGCCTCGGTCACGATCATCGGCGGGCAGACCATGACGTGGTCGCCTTCCAGCCCGCCGCGGGTCCGGCGCGAGTAGACGATCAGGCCGCGTTCGTAGGCGAGCTCGACCACCCGGGCGTGGGCGTTCAGCTCCGGCGGCAGGACGGCCATGGTCTCCCGGTCGCCGACCAGTTCGATCGCGCACAAGAGGCCCTTGCCGCGCACGTCGCCGACGAACGGGAAGCGCTCCTTCAGCCCTGCCAGCCGATCGCAGCAGGCTGGCCCCGCGCCGGGCGGCGTTGGCGATCAGGTCCTGCCGGTCGATCTCTTCCAGCACCGCGAGCCCGGCCGCGCAGGCGAGCGGGTTGCCGGCGTAGGTGTAGCCGTGCAGGAAGCCGCCCGCGTCCAGCACCGGTTCGACCAGCCGGCTCGGCGCCGCCATCGCGCCCAGGGGCGCGTAGCCGGCGGCGAAGCCCTTGGAGAGCACCATGATGTCGGGCGTGATGCCCCAGTGCTCCGCGGCGACGAACGCGCCGGTCCGCCCGGCCCCGCTCATCACCTCGTCGTAGATCAAGAGCACGCCGTAGTCGCGGCAGATCTCCGCCACCCGGGCGTAGTAGCTGTCGGGCGCGACCAGCGCGCCGGTGGAGGCGCCGCCCACGGGTTCCATGATGAAGGCGAGCACGCTCTCCGGCCCCTGGCGCTCGATCTCCTCGGCCAGCAGGTCGGCGTAGCGCCGGCCGCGCTCGTCCCAGGACAGGTCGTCGCGGTCGAGGTAGGCGGTGGGGGCGGGGATCGTCGGCATCTCCCGCATCATCGCCCGGAACGGGGCTTTGAGCGGTTCGTAGCCGGTCACCGCGAGCGCGCCCAGCGTCGAGCCGTGGTAGGACGGCTGCCGGGCGATCACCTTCCAGCGGCTCGCCCGGTCGGTCGCGAGCGCCCATTGCCGGGCGAGCTTGAGGGCGGATTCGACCGCTTCCGAGCCGCCGGAGACGAAGAACACCCGGTCCAGGTCGCCCGGCAGGCGCCCGGCCACGGTCGCGGCCAGTTCCTCCGCCGGCGCGTTCTCGAAGTGCAGGCGGTAGGCGAAGGTGGCGCGCGCCATCTGCGCCTGCATCGCCTCCAGCACGCGCGGGTTGGAGTGGCCGATGTTGGACACCATGGCGCCGGACGAGCCGTCCAGGTAGCAGCGCCCTTGGACGTCCCACATGTATAGCCCGGCCGCCCGGTCGATCAGCGGCCGGCGCTGGCGGCCCTGATAGAACAGGTGGGAGGGCGGACGCGCGTCGCCGCCGGGGGTCTTTTGCGCCTGGGCCATCTCCCCGGCTACTCCGCGGCCGCCTTGGCCGCCGCGCTTTGGTGCGCGTCGGCGTCGAGCAGCACGACGTCCTGGGCGCGGATGCGCAGCTTGACCGGCTGGCCTTCGTGGAAGGGATGGCGGTCGATCGGGTTGATCGCCTGCAGCTTGAGCGGCCCGGCCTCGAGGAAGTAGCGCGCGGCCTGGCCCTGGTAGTCGACCGCCGTCACCTTGCCGTCGAGCACGACCGAGTCCGGGTCGTCGCTAGGCGCGCTTTCCGACAGGAAGACCTTTTCCGCGCGCACGGCCAGACGCACCCGCTCGCCCTGGCGCTGGGCGCGTCCGTCGCGCGGGTGGGCAAGCAGCTCTGGCCCGTCGTCGAGGGCGAGCCGCGCGGTGCCGCCGGAGACGCCCGTGACCTGGCCGGAGAAGATGTTGGAAATGCCGAGGAAGTTGGCGACGAACTCGCTCGCCGGCTCGTTGTAGACCTCTTCGGGCGTGCCCTCCTGCTCGATCCAGCCATCGCTCATCACCACCACCCTGTCGGACATCGCGAGCGCTTCCGACTGGTCGTGGGTGACGAAGATGGTGGAGATGCCGAGCTCGCGCTGGATGCGCTTGAGCTCGACGCGCATCTCCTCGCGCAGGTTGGCGTCGAGCGCGGAGAGCGGCTCGTCGAGCAGCAGCACGTCGGGCTCGATCACGATCGCGCGGGCGAGCGCGATGCGCTGCTGCTGGCCGCCCGACAGCTGCTTGGGCACGCGCTCCTCGACGTCGGGCAGGCGCACCAGCTTCAGCGCCTCGCGCACCTTCTTGCGTGCGGTTTCCTTGTCGACGTCGCGGTATTTCAGCCCGAAGGCGACGTTCTCGTAGATCGTCTTGTGCGGGAACAGCGCGTAGTTCTGGAACACGATGCCCAGGTTGCGCTTGTGGATCGGCACGTCGTTGACCCGCTGGCCCTTGATCCGGATGTCGCCCTCGCTCGCGTCCTCCAGGCCCGCGATCATGCGCAGCGTGGTCGTCTTGCCGCAGCCGGACGGGCCGACGAAGGTGACGAACGAGCCGCGCTCGACGTTCAGGTCCATGGCGTGGACGGCCGTGAACGACCCGAAGCGCTTGACGATGTTGCGCAGTTCCACCGCGTGCGGGGACGCGTTCTGGTTCGGGCTTTGGGGTGCGGCCAAGGCGGCCTCCCTTGGGGTGTCTGCCGGTCGGCCGCTTCGTTACGGCCGTCGCGAAAAAAGTGGGCGCGGGGGGCGGCGGCTGGCCCAAGTGTTCTTGTCGTTGACCACCGCCCCCGCGCCCGTCATTAGAGCAAAATCGATGAAAGCCGAGCCGGCTTACATCGTGAATTTTGCTCTAACTTCTTGAAGGGCGGGCAAGATTCAGCTGAAACGTGATTCCACGCTTCAGCATCTTGCCCTAGGCGGGCGTACGGAGCACTTCCCGCCTAATAGCCGCGCTGGATCCGGCCGAACTTCTTGGACCAGTCGCCCTCGTGGCTGTTCCAGTAGGCGGGCTTGAAGAAGTTCAGGCCGTCCAGCTTGCCGCTCGGGTCGTAGGCCGGCAGGTTCTTGATCTTCTCGGTCAGCTCGACCTTGTTGGGGTCGAGCGCGGGGGGATAGTTCTGCCCCTCGGCGACCGCGATCGCGACCTCCGGCTCCAGCATGAAGTTGAGCAGCTGTTCGCACGCCTCCATCGGCGAGCCCTTGAGCACGAACAGGCACTCCTGCCAGCCCAGGCCGCCCGGCGGGTCGTAGTAGCCGATGTTGTGGCCCTGCTCCTGCAAGGCGGCGATCCGGCCGGACCAGCCCTCGGTCACGTGGATCTCCCCGTTGGCGAGCAGGCTCATCAGCTCCGCGCCCGACTGCCAGTACTTGAGCGCGAGGTCGCGGTGGGTGCGCAGGGCCTCCCAGACGGCGTCGATGTCCTCGATGCCGTTGGGGTCCTGACCGGTCTGCAGCGCGCCGTACCAGATCCGGGTCTTCCATTCGCCCCAGCCGCCGATCTTACCTTTGTAGGCCTGGTCGATCAGGATGTTGGGGCCCTTCTCCTTGATCTCGTCGTCGGAGATCACGTCGCGGTTATACGCCAGACCCGTGGTGCCGTAGTCGTACGGCGCGGCCGACAGATGGCCGTCGGAGACCTCGCGGAAGGGCTCCTGCAGCGTCTTGATGACGAGGTCGAGGTTGGGGATGTTGCTCTCGTCCAGCTTCGTCGAGAAGCCCAGGTTGTGGTAGCGGACGTAGTCGAACACGCCCGACAGGTGGGCGACGTTGAACTCGCCCGGCTGGGCCGAGCGCACGCGGGCCAGGTACTCGTCCGCGCCGCCGAAGGTGCCGTCGACCACCTCGATCCCGGTTTCCTTCTCGTACGGCTCGAAGGCGTACTCCCGGAAGGCTTCCGAGACCACGCCGCCCCAGCCGTCGAAGCGCACGCTGTCCGGCTTGGCGGCGAGCGCGGCCTTGCGCAGGCCGGCGACCGGCGTGCCGACGACCCCGGCGGTGACGGTGGCCGCGCCCAGCAGGCTGAGGAAGGTCCGGCGGTCGAGGTCGCCGTTGCGGTAGCGCTCCAGTAGGCGTTCGTAGCGTTTTTGATCGTCCATCTTGTCTCAGGCCTCCCTTGTGTTTGGCGTTGGCGTTTTGGACGACGGTTGCAGTCCTGGTCGTTCGGCGGTTGTCCCGCTCTTGGGCCGGCTTAGCCGCCGCGGCGGCTGGCCAGCCATCGGGCCAGCCCCGCCCCGGTCAGCGGCAGGGCCACGGTGATGAGGATCATGACGGTGCCGAGCGCGTTGATCTCCGGGCTGATCGAGTTGCGCAGCATGGCGAAGATCTGGGTGGGCACCGTCTCCACCCCCGGCGGCTTCCAGAACAGCGTGCCGGTGATGTCGTCGAACGAGATGGTGAAGGCGAACAGCATGCCCGCCGCCACCGCCGGCATCAGAAGCGGCAGCGTCACCTGGAAGAAGGTCTGGAGCGGATTCGCGCCCAGCGACAGCGCGGCCTCCTCGTAGTCCTTGCGGATGCCGACCAGCCGCGCCTGCACCACCAGCACCACGAACGGCAGGGTGAAGATCACGTGGCCCAGCAGCAGCAGCACGAAGTTCTTGGGCATGCCGAGGAACTTGAGGAACAGCAGCAGCGACACCGCCAGCACCACCTCCGGCACCAGGATCGGCGCGATCAGGGCGGTGTTCAGCAGGTTCTTGCCGGGAAAGTCGTAGCGCACCATCGCGAGCGACGCGCACACCCCGATGGTGGTCGAGATCACGGCCGTGAGCGCGCCCAGCAGCAGCGAGGTCTGGAAGGCGCGGATGATCGCGTCGTTGTGCGCCAGTTCGACGAACCAGCGCAAGCTCAGGCCGGTCATCGGGAAGGAGCCGAACTGGCTGGCGTTGAACGCCAGCAGCATGACCACCGCGACCGGCGCGAACATGAAGACGTAGGTCAGCACCGTGGCGATCTTGATGAACGTCCAGCCGGTGGGCGCGCGCCCCTTCATAGCCCCACCCCCGGCCATCACCCGAGCCCCTTGGAGATCTGGCCCAGGCTGAGAAAGCGGTTGTAAAGCAGCACGACCGCGCCCAGGACGACCAGCAGCACGATCGACAGCGCCGAGCCGAGCGGCCAGTTCAGCTGGGTGATGATGGCGTTGTAGATCAGGTTGGCGAACATCCCGTTGCCGGGGCCGCCGAGGACGATCGGGGTGATGTAGGTGCCCGAGCCCAGCACGAAGCACAGCAGGCTGCCCGCCGCCAGGCCCGGCAGCGACAGCGGCAGCGTCACCTCCCGGAACGCCTGGAACGGCGTCGAGCCCAGCGAGCGCGCCGCGGCCGTCAGGTTGGGGTCGATCCCTTCCAGGCTGACGTAGATGTTCAGCACCATGAACGGCAGCAGGAAGTGGATCAGGCCCAGGATCACCGTGGTCTCGTTGTAGAGCATCTGTACGGGCTCGGAGACGATGCCGAGCGACTGCAGGACGTAGTTCACCGCGCCCGAGACGCCCAGGATGTTGATCCACGACATCGTGCGGATGATGTAGCTGATCCAGAACGGCAGCATCAGCAGCAGCAACAGGAACGCCTTGTTGCGCATCTTCGAAAAGGCGATGAAGTAGGCCGCCGGATAGCCCATCAGCGCGCAGCACACCGTGGTGATCGCGCCGATCTTGAGGGTGTACAGCAGGACGTCGCGGAAGAACGGGTCGCTCAGCACCTCGATCCAGTTGTCGAGGTAGAAGCCGACCTGCTCGTCGCCCGCGGCCGTGCGCAGCCAGAACGAATAAACGATCACGAAGCAGGTCGGGATCGCGAGCAACAGCGTGATCGCGGTCAGCGCCGGCGACAGCAGCACCCAGGGACGCATGTCGCGCGTGTCCGCGTCGCCCATCGCCATGCCGGTCTCCCGATAGCTCCCCGATGCCGCGGTCCTTGCTTCCGGACCGTCGGCGCGCCGACCGGTCTGATTTGCCGGCCTGACGGTTGGATTTGGCACCGCAGACGCGCTATAACGCAAATAGATAAGTGGAATGGTTGACATAGACAGCGGCTATGGCCCCGTCGGTGCGGGGATCGGCCGGGAGCGGAGCGGGCGCATGGACGACGCCAGTCTGGAGCGGATTCCCCGGCAGCTGGACTGGAACCTGCTGCGCACCTTCATGGTGATCGTGCAGGAAGGCAGCATCACCCGCGCCGCCAACCGGCTCTTGTTGAAGCAGCCGACCGTGTCGAGCGCGCTCAAGCGGCTGGAAACGCAGCTGGACCGGCAGCTGATCGAACGCGGCGGCGGCACCTTCCGGGTGACGGAAGCGGGCGAGCTGCTCTACCGGGAGTGCGTCGACATCTACGGCAACATCTCCCGCCTGTCGGTGCTGCTGCGCGACGTGCGGGAGGAGATCACCGGGCACGTCACGATCGCGAGCGCCAGCCACGTCGTCTGCCCGTTCTACGACGAGACGCTGGCGGACGTGCACGCCCGCCATCCGGGGATCACCTATCAGGTCGAGGTGGATACCAGCGCGGAGGTGCAGCGGGCGGTGCTGCAGAAGACCGCCAGCTTCGGCATCGGCCTGGTGCACGAACGCCACCCGCAGCTGAGCTACGACCTGATGTTCCGGGAGCACTTCGGCTTTTTCTGCGGGCCGCGGCACCGGCTGTTCCGGCGGCGCGGCCTGCAGCTGGCCGACCTGCGGCAGGAGAGCTTCGTCTCCTTCAAGACCGACCAGATCTCGGACGCGCTCCGCCCCGTGGCGCTGTTGCGCGCGCAGGAGAACCTGGCCGACCGGATCATCGCGACCTCCAGCCACCTGGAGGAGGTGCGGCGGATGATCGTCGCCGGCATCGGCATCGGCGTGCTGCCGATCCACGCGGTCGAACGCGACCTGCGCGACGGTCTGCTGTGGCGCCTGCCGCCCTACGAGGCGCCGCCGGCGATCGACATCTACCTGATCGCCAACCCCGCGACCCCGCTCAACCGCGCCGAACAAACCGTCCTCGCCGCCCTGCGCCGCCGCCTGACGGAGATCCCGGAGAGCCAGCGCACCTACGGGTAAGCGAGGCGGGTACGGGTGAGCGAGGCGGGTACGGGTGAGCGAGGCGGGGCAGGAAGCTGCGGCGAAGAGGTTGGCAAGGTGCCGCGGCGGGTTCCCTCTCCTCCACTGGGAGGAGAGGGGCAGGGAGAGGAGGCTGCCCCGGCTCTAAGCGCCCCGACGCGCCGGCCCAAGACGGTCGCCGAAAGTGCTGCATTGAGCGCTTCGGCCACCCGTCAGTCGTGCTTCGACACGCCGTCGGAGCGACGGCTGCTCAGCATGAAGTTAACGGTATGATATTGAAAACCCAATATCTTCATCCTGAGCAGGCCCGAAGGGCCGTGTCGAAGGACGACCGACGGGTGTCCTGCGCGCCCGCCACGCCTACCCCCGCCCCGCCAGCGCCTGGAGTTCCGCGTCCTCCAGCCGGCGCACGCTCTCGCCCGGTGCGGTGAAGCCGAGCGCGGCGTAGGCGGCGTCCGCTTGCGTGTTGTCGCCGGCGACGTTGAGTTCCAGCCGGCCCCAGCCGCGCGCGATCGCGGTGCGCGCCGCCGCCGCCAGCAGCCGCCGGCCGACCCCGCTGCCGCGCGCCCGCGGCACGACGTAGACGTTTTCCACCAGCATCACCGGGCCCGGGCGGAACAGCGAGAAGGCGCGGTAGAAGGCGAGGTAGCCGAGCGCGCCGCCGTCCCCGCCCCCGTCCGCGCCCCCGTCCCCGCCGCCGTCCGCGCCCCCGTCCGGGCCGCCCTCCGCCTCGGCCAGCAGCACCTCGACCAGCGGCGCGTCGCCGGACAGCCATTCGGCGAGCTGGGCAGGCGTGGGCGGGGCATTGGTCTTGCCCTCGTCCGCCATCAGGCCGGCGACCAGTTGGGCGAGCGTGCCGGCGTCCTCGGGCGCGGCTGGGCGGACTTTGGGGTGGGCGGCTCTCGGCTGGGCGGGCACGGGCAGGCTCCCTCGCGTCGGCTTTCGGGGCGGCACGCCCATTGGACGGGCGCCCGGAAGCTGCTACATCGCCAGCCGCACGGCGTCCAGCCGTCGAACCGCCACCGTCTTCTAGCGCAAGCGAGCCCGCGAGCGACCCCGTGAGCACGATCCGGATCACCAACACCCTGGCCCGCGAGAAGCAGGTCTTCCAGCCGATCGATCCCGCGAACGTCCGGCTCTACGTCTGCGGGCCGACGGTCTACGACCGCGCGCACATCGGCAACGCCCGGCCGGTGGTGGTGTTCGACACGCTGTTCCGGCTGCTGCGCCACGTCTACGGGCCCGATCACGTCACCTACGCGCGCAACATCACCGACGTCGACGACAAGATCATCACCGCCGCTGCCGAGAACGGCGAGGCGATCGACGCCCTGACCCGGCGGACGACGGAAGCGTTCCACGCCGACATGGGCGCCCTCAACGCCCTAATCCCGAGCGTCGAGCCCTGCGCGACCCAGCACATCGACGACATGATCGCGCTGATCCGGCGGCTGATCGACGGCGGCCACGCCTACGCGGCCGAAGGTCATGTGCTGTTCTCGGTCGCGAGCGATCCCGACTACGGCCAGCTGTCCCGGCGCGACCGGGAGGAGATGATCGCCGGCGCGCGCGTCGAGGTCGCGCCCTACAAGCAGGACCCGGCGGACTTCGTGCTCTGGAAGCCGGCGGCGGACGGCGAGCCCGGCTGGGACAGCCCCTGGGGCCGCGGCCGGCCCGGCTGGCACATCGAATGCTCGGCGATGAGCGCGAAGCACCTGGGCGAGACGTTCGACATCCACGGCGGCGGGCAGGACCTGATCTTCCCGCACCACGAGAACGAGATCGCGCAGTCGCACTGCGGCACCGACGGCGAGTTCGCCCGCTATTGGATGCACAACGGCTATCTGGTGGTGCACGGCGAGAAGATGTCCAAGTCGCTCGGCAACTTCTTCACCGTGAAGGAGCTGTTGGACGAGGGCTGGTCCGGCGAGGCGATCCGCCTCGTGCTGCTCTCCGCGCAGTACCGCCAGCCGCTCGACTTCAACCGCGACAAGCTGGCGGACGCGACGGCGAACCTGGACCGCCTCTATACCGCCCTGCGCAACGCCGCGGACGTCGCGGCCGCCGCCGACACAGGCCCGCCGCGGGCCCTGGCCGAGGCGCTCGCCGACGACCTCAACACCCCGGAAGCCCTCGCCCAGCTCTACGAGGCCGGCCACGCGCTCAACAAGGCGACGGACGCGGACGACAAGGCCCGCGCCAAGGCCGCCCTGCAAACCGGCGCTTGGCTGCTGGGACTGCTCGACCAGGACCCCGAAGCCTGGTTCAAGGGCGCCGGCGACGACGCCGAGGCCGAGGAGATCGAACGCCTGATCGAGAAGCGCACCCAGGCGCGCCGCAACAAGGACTTCGCCACCGCCGACCGAATCCGCGACGACCTCAAGGCCCGCGGCATCGTCCTGGAAGACGGCCCCGAAGGCACGACCTGGAAGCGCGAGCGGTAGGTCCTACCGCTCCGTGAGCGCCAGGCGGACCGCCAGTCCGCCCAGGAGTGTGCCGCTGACGATGTTCATCGTGCGCTGGATGCGGGTCGAGCGCTGGATGCGGCGGGCGCCCAGGCCGACCAGGCTGGCGACCGTGGAGTTGATGGCGATGCCGCCGAGGTTGAGCAGGCTGCCCAGGATCAGCATCTGCGCCCAGACGGGGCCGCGGGCCGGATCGACGAACTGCGGCAGGAACGCCAGCATGAAGATCGCGACCTTGGGGTTCAGGACGTTGACCAGGGTCGCTTCCCAGAACACCCGGGCGTGGCCGCGCTGGGGCAGGTCGGCCTCGCCCGCCTGCGGTTTCGCCAGCAACAGCTTGGCCGCCAGGTAGAGCAGGTAGGCCGCGCCCAGCCACTTGATCGCGACGAACGCCGTCGGGTGCGCCTGCAACAGCGCCGCCAGCCCGGCCGCCGCGGCCACCGTGTGGACGAAGCAGCCCAGCCCGATGCCGAGCGCGCTGGCATAGCCGGCCCAGCGCCCCTGCGCGGCCGCGCGGGCGATCGTGTAGGTCATGTCCGCGCCCGGCGTCAGGTTGAGCGCCAGGGTCGCCAGCAGGAACGGCGCCAGCGCGGCCCAGCCGGGCAGGATGTCGACCAACATGGCCGCTCTCCTCGTGCGGGAAACGGGCGCGGGCGGTTCGGCCTCTCGGGCGGTTGGGGCTCTGGGGCGGTTCGGGCTCTCGGGGCGGTTGGTGCGGGGCGCGGGGCGAGACCCGTCAGGCGTCCTTCGACACGGCCGCGAAGCGCGGCCTGCTCAGGATGACGTCGATTTTTCTTAAGTGCATGCCGTCGATTTTCCTGAAGTGCATGATGCTCGCAGGCTTCGAGTGCATGCCGTCGAGGGTTCTTAAGTGTTTGATAACGCTTAAAACAATGACGTCATCCTGAGCAGCCGGCCGCAGGCCGGCGTGTCGAAGGACGCATGACGGCTG
Source organism: Rhodovibrio sp. (assembly GCA_034521655.1). Classification (GTDB taxonomy): domain Bacteria; phylum Pseudomonadota; class Alphaproteobacteria; order Kiloniellales; family Rhodovibrionaceae; genus Rhodovibrio. Next base: position 99,088 of record JAXHMD010000026.1, on the reverse strand, counting down.
TTCGTGCCGGTCCGCAGCGTTTCCGCCCGCGCCCGCCGGGCACGGCAGACAACCGAACGTCCCGCCCGCCTGTCAACCTTACGCGGGTTGGCGTTTGAGGCGGCGGGGCGCCCGCCTACTCCGTCGGCGTCATCGGCTGCATGCTGTTGTACGGGCTTAGGCCGCCCGCGCCGCCGGCGCCCTGGGGGCCGCCGCCCGGGCGGTGATCGGTGTTGAAGTGCTCGGCCAGGTAGTCGAGGACCTCGGACTCGGTCTGCGCGTCCAGTTCGGGCATGCCCTGCTGTTCGACCATCCAGTCCAGCGTCGCGTCCCATTTGGCCCGGGTCATGCCCTGCTGCATCACCAGCTTGACCGAATGGCAGCCGCTGCACAGGGCGAACACCAGCACCCGGTTCTCGCCCTCGGGCAGGCCGCCGTAGGCGTCACTCTGCGCGGCGGCCGGCGCGGACCAGCCGACCCCGGCGGCGAGCGCGCCGCCGAGGCCGGCCAGCAGACCGGCCGCCAGGAAGTGTCGGCGAACGGCCATCGGGGGCTAGACCTCCACCCGGACCGCGATCCGGTGCATGGCGTTGTTCAGATAGCCCTTGGGGTTCCACGCGACGGTGAAGGGCTGCATCCGGCCCTTGTTGTCGGTCGCCCGGGCCCAGATCTCGTAATAGCCCTTCGCCGGGAAGCGCAGCTGCGCGCGCCAGCGCTGCCAGCTGTAGCGGTTGGGCGGGCTCTCCAGCTCGGCCTTCTGCCAGGTCGCGCCGAAGTCGGTGGTGACGTGCATCTGGGTGACCTGCTCGTCGCCCGCCCAGGCGTGGCCGCGCACTTCCAGGCTGCGGTGGTCGACCGGCAGGGTGTGGCCGCTCTTGGGGTAGGTGATCAGCGACTTCACCGGCATGGATTCGATGATCTGGAAGGCGGAATCCGGTACCTCCTCCCCCGGGGCCACCGGATAGCGCGGGGTGCGGTAGCTGCGCGGGCCCATCTTCTGGCCGTCGTGCACCTGATCGCGCAGCTGGATGCGGGTCAGCCACTTCTGCGAGGTCGAGCCCGGCCAGCCCGGGGCCACGATGCGCAGCGGCGCGCCGTTCATCCGGTGGATCGGCTGGCCGTTCTGCTCGAACGCGATCAGGGTGTGCGGGTCCATCGCCTTCCACATCGGCATCCCGCGCGAGACCGCGTCCTTCGCCGGATCGCCGGAGAGGTGCTGGTCGGCGCCGTAGTGCGCGGTATAGATCGCCTCCGGCTTGACCCCGGCGGCGTTCAGCACGTCGCGCAGGCGCACGCCGGTCCACTCGGAGTTGGCGATCGCGCCCACGGTCCACTGGTTGCCGCTGGCCGGCGGGTTGAACGCCGCCCGGCCGTTGCCGCCGCATTCCAGCTGCAGGGCGTAGCGCACCACCTCGAAGCGTTCGCGCAACTCCGCGATCGTGAGCTCCATCGGCTGGCCGACCAGCCCGTCGATCTTGAGCGTCCAGCCCTCCGCGCCGATGTCGGTCGGCGCGATGCCGTTGTTGCGCACGAAGTGCCGCGCGATCGGGGTGACGTCGTCGTCCAGCAGGTGCGCCGGCGTCTCCGCGTTGACCGGCCGGTCGTTGAGGACCCGCAGGCCGTCCTTGCCGGCGATCGTGAAGCCGTCGGTCTCCTCGGCGAGCGCCGCCGGGATCAGGCCTGAGGGCATGTTGCGGTGGAACGGGATCGCCGCCCCCACGACCGCGCCCATCGCCGCCAAGCCCGCCCCGCGCAGGAAGCCGCGCCGGTCGGCGTGCGCCTTGCGGCCGAAGATCAGCTCGTCGGCGACCTCCGGATCCTGTTGATACAGTTCACACAATCCACGTTCGCGTGTTTGACGCCGCATCGCGTGCCTCCCCGTTTCACATGACCCTTGCGGGTTGTGGTTATTCGTTTTTCGTAACGGGAAAGCGTGCGGCGCCGAACTGGTCGCGTCAATAGACCGGTCTCGCACTGCAGCAATGGGGCGTCGTCGGTCAGGCAAGGATGCCAACTCATACCCTCTCCTCCCACAAGAGAGACTTATGCACAGCTCGCCTAGCACTCGTAAGGGGTCCTTCGACACGGACGCCTTCGGCGTCCTACTCAGGATGAAGGGTTAGGTCTGTCAGACACTTACACCTAGCTTCCTGCTGAGTAGCCAGTCCTGAGCTTGTCGAAGGGCTGGCGTGTCGAAGCACGCCACACGGCGGCTCATGCCCGCCTGCAAAGGTCTCCCCCAACTGGCGGAGAGGGGACCCGCCGGGACGGCCTGCGAACCCGCCCTTAGGCGTCGCTGCTCGCCTCCTCGGGGTCGGGCGAACGGCGGTGCTTGGTTGGTTTGGCGAAGCGGAACTTCAGGCGCTTGCGCACGGCCGTGAAGTTGCGCAGCAGTTCCTGCTGGTTGGCCGCGCCCATGAAGACGTCGGCGAGCTCGAAGGAGTAGGCGTCCTGGTCCTTCAGGTCCGACAGCACGGTGCCCGGCTTGACCCGGACGTCGATCTCGCAGCCGGGGAAGTCCGCCTCGATTCCCCGGATCGTCGCGTCGTCGGGCACGCTGGTGACCCGGGCGTCGGAGAAGCGGCGGATGAAGAACTTGGCGGCGCAGTTGGCGGGGCCCTGCCGGCCGGTCCAGTGCGGCGGCCGGCCGAGGGCGATGTCGGTCATGATCTGGAAGTGCGGCACGCCGTGGACCTTCTCGAACAGGTCGGCGTGCGACTGCGACAGCCGCGGGTTGATCTCCAGCATGGAGAGCTTCCGGCGCTGGGGGTCCCAGAAGAACTCCATGTTGAAGGTCGCGTTGTCGTAGCCGATGTGGCTCATCACCCGCTTCGCGACCGCCTCCATCCAGCGCTGCACCCGCCGGGGCAGGCGCGAGGGGTACTGGTAGCGCTGGAACGACGAGCGGTTGGGCAGGCGGATCGAATCCACCGTGCCGTAGATCTCGACGTCGCCGTTATGGACGTAGCCTTCGAGCGTGCACTGCCGCCCGCCGATGATCTCCTCGGCGATGCAGAAGTGGCCGCCCACCGCGGCGACCGCGTCCGGCAGGTCGACCTTGTTGAGCAGCGCGTCGAACGGATCGCCCAGGCGGCCGATCTCCCGGCGGATGATCTCGATCGCCCGGTCGAAGTCGGCGTCCGAGTTGATCCGGAAACCCAGCTGGCTGGCGAAGCCCTTCACCGGCTTGATCCAGAACGGATAGTCCAGGGTCAGCTGGCGCTTCGGATCGTCCAGGAACGGGTCGACCGCGCAGAAGTTCGGGACGTAGTCGGGGATCGCCTCGCGCTGAACCAGCCGCGACCAGTACTTGTGCTCGCACTTCAGCACGCTTTCCAGGCTGGGTCCGCTGAGGCCGAAGTGCTGGCAGATCTGCGGCACCAGGGAGGTGGTGGGAAAGTCCCACCAGCCGATCACGCCGTCGACCGGGCTGTTGCTGCCCTGTAGCCGCCGGTTCGCGGTCTCCAGCAGCGCGTCGAAGTCGATCGTGTCCTGGCCCTTCACCTCGTCGTAGGCCATCAGCGCGTGCACCTGCAGCCCTTCGGGCATGTCGATGCGCTGCAGCTTGCTGCCGTTGAACTCGTCCAGGCCGACGACGTGGATGTGCTTGGTCATGGCCGCCCGCGGTATCCCCTCTCAGGTGGTTGAACAGTGTCGCGGACGGTCGCCGGGGACGCGGCGCCGGGTCAACCGCGCAGGTGTGGCGGTTGGGCTTTCGGGGACGAAACGGGTGTGAGGCGCTTGAACGGGTGCCGGCGGCGGGTTCCCCCTCTTCCGATGGGAGGAGGGGGTCAGGGGGAGGTGGTCTGCACGGCCGAGCGACTGGGGCGGGCGCCAAGCTAGGGCGCAGCGGGAGGTGCTTGGGCGCGGGCAACCTCCTCACCCTAGCCCTCTCCTCCCAGTGGAGGAGAGGGGATGAGTTGGGCGCTGGCGAGGGGTGGCTAGATCTGCCGGTCCAGCATGTCGTCGCTGTAGGGGTAGCGGGAGATCAGTTCGACGCCGGTCTCGGTGATCAGCACCTCGTCCTCCAGCTTGACGCCCTCGGGCCCGTCGACCTCGCCGATGTAGCTCTCCACCGAGACCACCATGCCGGGCTCGAGAACGCCGTCCTTGGAATAGGTGTCGAAGTCGCCGGCGTGGGCGACCAGCGGCGTCTCGCCGTGCATGCCCACCCCGTGGATCACGCTGGGGTAGCGTCGGTCGTAGAAGCGCTCGGGGATCTGCCAGGCGGCCTCGGCGACCTCGCGGTAGGTCATCCCGGGCTTCAGGATCGAGATGTTGTGCTGCACCTGCTCGTAGGACATGCGGTACAGGCTCTTCTGATAGCCGCTCGGGCTTGCCGGGGCCGCAGAAGAAGGTGCGCGAGAAGTCGGAGTAGTAGCCGTTGCAGCCGATCGTGTCGGTGTCGAGCGCGACCAATTCGCCCGGGCGCACCTTGCGGCTGGAGCGCCTCGTTGAACCACGGGTTGGTGCGCGGCCCGGAGGACAGCAGCCGGGTCTCGATCCACTCGCCGCCGCCCGCGATCACCGACTGGTACATCTGGGCGAACAGGTCCTGTTCGCTTACCCCCGGGCGGACCATCGCCTCGACGTCGGCGACCGCGCCTTCGCTGGCGGCCATCGACTGCGCCAGGCAGGCGATCTCCTCCGGCGTCTTGATCCGGCGGGTGTGCAGCATGTGCTGGTTGCAGTCCTCGACGACCAGCCCTTCCTTCTCCAGCGCCAGCGCCAGCAGGTGGAAGCAGCGGTCCAGGCCGACCCGCGTGCCGCCGCCGTGCTGCTTGATGAGGTCGGCGATTTCCCGGGCGAACGGCGCGGCCGAATCGTCGTCGCGGCCGTTGACCGACGACCAGACCACCTTGGAGGTCCGGGCCTGGTCGATCGTCTCCAGTTGCATGGAGACGTGCGCGCTGCCCGGGTACTCGAACAGGATCACCGGCCCCTCGACGGGGACGTAGACGTAGCGGGTGGAGTTGCGCAGGAAGTAGCCGAACATGTTGCGCGAGCCGGTGGCGTAGCGCTGGTTGTTCGGCTCGAACAGCACGACCGCCGCCATCCCCGTCTCGCGCAGCATCTGGCGCGTGCGCTCCAGGCGCCGGCGGCGCAGCTCGCGCGGCTCGAAGGCGAGCGCGAGCGAGTCGGTCGCGCTGACCGGTCCGCTGGGGGTGATCCCCAGCTTGTGCTGCATGGGATCGCTGGCGGGGCCGCTGTTCTGTGAGTCGGGCATGGGGTCGTGGGTCCTATCGGTCGTCTTGGGTGTAACGGGCTGTCGCGGATGCCCGTTGAGCAACCGGATAGATGGGTAACATCATAGACCGGTTGGATGGGTAACAGTTTTCTCGGTCTGTTCCGCTTTGGGCCGCCCCGGCCGGGGCGGCCCGAAGCTTCGCAGTTTCATGGTTGCTCGCTCGATGACGCCGAGCTCGTAGTCGAAGAACCTGACCAGCCAGTCCCCGCCGCTGAGTTCACGGATCCCAACGGGTTGGCCAGCCAAGCACTCGCTGAGGAACAGCCTCTCCCCACGCCACTTGATCTCGCCGCCGGAGCGCACTTTGCGCACCTCGTGGTCGGCGTCGTACCAAGGCTCCAGCAAGCGGTCCGGATAGGGCCGCTGCGAGGGCGCGTAGTGCCGAGCCGGTGGCTCCTGGCCGAGCGCTTCGTGCGGGCGCTGGGTGTTGTAGTCCACACAAAAGGCGTCGAACCGGGCCTGCTGCGCGGCCGGGTTCGCCGCCGGCGGCGCGCTCGTCTCCGCCTTCAAAGTGGCATGGCCGCGTTCGTGTCGGCCGTTCTGCTGGGGCTGCCCCGGATCGATCAGCTCGATGTCGATGCCAAGCCGGATCCACCACACGTTCAACCGGCTCAGCCCCGCGCACCCGCGTGAAGAGAACGGCACGCCGTTGTCGCTGCGGATGCGCCCGGGCAGGCCATACTCCCGGAACGCCCGCTCGAACACCGTCCACGCGCCCTCGGTCGTCGGCGGCACGATCGTGCACGCCAGGTAGTACCGGCTAAAGCCGTCGTTGATCGTGAGCGGATCGCAGCGCCGGTTGTCACCCGTGCGGAACCAGCCCTTGTAGTCCGCGCTCCACGTCGCATTCGGCTCGTCCGGCACGCTCAGCGGGCGCTGCGGCCCCGGCCTGCGCCGACGCCCGCGCGCCTCGATGAGCCCCGCGCGCCACAGGATATCCCCGATCGTGCTCGGCGCCGGCCAGAGCGTCTCGGGCTCCCGTCGCATCAGCTCCGCGCGCACCTTTTTCGGTCCCCAGCGGGGCCGCTCCCGCCGCAACGCGACAATCCGCTGCACCAGCTCCGCCGAGGTCGCGCGGCCGTGCACGTGCGGCGCACGCGAACGCGGCGCAAGCCCATCAAAGCCCGCCTCCCGATAGCGCTCCAAAACCTCGTAACCGGTCTTGCGGCTGATCCCGAAGGCCGCACAGAGCTCCGTCATCGACTGCTCCGCCTTCTGGTACGCCACTACGAACCGCACCTTCTCGTCCATCGCACAGGTCTCTTTCCACGGCATGGCGAACCTCCTCGCCATGCATTTGACCTGTTACCCATCCATCCGGTCCAAGTGTTACCTTTCTATCGGGTTCAGACCCGTGGTTCCACCTCCCCTGGCCCCCTCCCCCATTGGCGGAGGGGGGACCCGCGATCGGGCGCCCGTGGTTCCCTCTCCTCCACTGGGAGGAGGGGCTAGGGAGAGGAGGTGGCCTCGATCGTCTCGTCGAAGCGTCAGTCGGACAGCTTGTCGCTGCGGTTGGGGGCGCGCTCGGCCTCCTGTTCGTGCACTGGGGCGACGCGGCCGAACAGCTTGCGGGTGCGCTCGGCCTTGCCGATTACGCCCGGCTCCTTGGCGTAACCCAGGATCAGGGTGTGGCGCTCGCGCGCGCCCTGCACCCGGGAGACGCGGTGCAGCGAATAGCGGCCGAAGAAGATCTGCAGGTCGCCCGCCTGGACGTCCAAGGACTTCACCCGGGCGTGGTGGCCGCGAACGACCTCGCTCACCGCCTCGAAGTTCTCGTCTTCGGGGCTGCGGATGCCGGGGCAGTAGTCGAACGACCCGCCGGCTTCCGGCTGCTTGGTCATCATGGTGACGATGAATTCGTTGGTGTCGAAGTGCCAGGGGTGCTGGCAGTTCTCCTGCAGCACGTTGACCACCAGGCCGGCCAGCGGGTCGGCGTACTCGTAAACCCGGTCCACGCCCAGGCAGTCGGCGACCAGCTGCTGCACCGCCGGGTCGTGGTACAGCCGCCGGATCTCGCTATCCGCGCCGATCGTGTCGCCGGCGACGAAGGCGTTGGTCCGGTCGGCGAAGATCCGCTTGGGATGGTCGTCCGGCAGGCTGGGATCGTCGGCGCTGTTGTAGGGGTTGGTGTAGGTGTCGTTGTAGTGCGCCTTGGGCGCGAGCGCCTCGCTCTCGGCCGCCATACGCCGGAGCGCGTCGGGGCGAACGAAGCCCTTGATCACCACGCAGCCCTCTTCCTCGGCCTGGTGCCGGCAGCGCGCGATCAGTTCGCGGTACTCCGGGCTGTCCGGCCTGTGCAGGGGGTAGCGGCCGGTGTCGATGACGTCGTGGGCGACATCGGGTACGCTGGATCCTATATTAGGCTCGACGCTCCCAGTTCTACGGGTCGTGGCCCAGTGCATAAAAGCTTCCGAATTCCATCGTAGGTCTTTTGCGGAATGACCACCTACACCGCACAACCGATTTTATCGTATAATAGTAAAGAATCTTAAATAAACGCATAGTGCTTTGAGACAATCCCTAAAACCGAAATAGAAAATACGATGATCGAAATAGCCAGCATTATCCACCGAATAATGCCCGCCTCTCCGCTTGCGTATTCCGCCGGAACAAGTTTTCCTCCTTGCTCAGATATGCAGGGTTGATTTTTAAAGGTGCCTTCTTCTAAATAGTCAAGGTGTTTGTTTGGTACGAAAAATGCACCAAATACATCGAAAAGCGGTTGTTGTGAGGAATATGCGAGTGTGGAGAATGTATGTGAATGATTGAGCTTTTGGTCTCGAATTATTAGCATGACGGCGATCGTCCCAGTTGTTAAGAATATCCCTGCAAGGTCGCCTACAAACGATTCGGGGCGACCAACAGCAACTGCCCAAACGAGCAACACGCCCATGATCCAAATAATAATATCCGTTCGCGTGTTTTGCGCGGACTTTCTGTTCAGAATCCAACTTTCCAGGTTTTCGAGGTAACCGTCGCGTTCGTGAACATACATAAAACGTTTTAGCCGATAAATTTCTTTTTCAAGATCGTCCCGGTCTAATGTACCTGAACTATTATCGTACGTGCTCACCCCACCCCAGGTAGCTCGGGCGATGTGAGCTGCACTGCGCGTTCCGTATCCGCCGGTTGACCCCAGGACTCGGGGTGTGATTCCAGAATGGTATGACTCGGCGGGAGGAACTGGAGCAGCATTCCAAGGACGAGCTGATCGACTACATCCTCGCGCTCGAACAGCGCATTGCGGATATCGAGGCCAGGCTGAACCAGCCGCGCAAGACGGCGCGGAACTCCTCCCGCCCGCCGTCGCAGGACGAGAAGCCGAACAAACGGCGTAAAGGCAAGGCCGGCAAGACGGGCAAGGGTAGCCAGGGCCAGGCGCGCTCGCTGGAGCCGAACCCGGACCGTACGGTCACCGCGCCGGCCAACAACTGCCCGAGCTGCGGCGGCCACGTCGGCCCGGCGCATCAGACCCTCAAGCTCCGCTACGACCGCATCGAGATCCCGCCGGTGCGCCCGGACGTCACCCGCGTGCATCAGTACCAGGGCACGTGTCCGTGCTGCGGGGAGCGCTTCGACGCGCAGCCGCCGGCGGGCCTGGAGCCCGGCTCGCCGTTCGGGCGCAGCGTCGAGGAGACGGTGATCTACCTGCACACCATCCACGCCATCAGCTACCAGCGTCTGTCGGCCTTGATGCTGGACATGTTCGGCGTGTCGATCAGCGAGGGCACCATCGCCAAGATCATGAGCCGGGCCAAGACCCAGGTGGATGCGGCGGTCGCCGACATCACCGCGGAGCTGCGCCAGCGCCGGCGTGATCGGCTGCGACGAGACGGGCGCCCGGGTGGCCGGCCGGAAATACTGGCAGTGGGTGTTCGGCTGCGCCACGGCGGTGCTGCACAAGGTGGCGCCCAGCCGCGGCAAGGCGGTGGTCCGGGAGGTTCTCGGCGAGCACGTCCCCGCGGTCTGGGTCTCCGACCGCTTCGCCGCGCAGACCGGGCACGGCGAAAGCCGGCAGCTCTGCCTCGCCCACCTGCTGCGGGATGCGCAATACGCCATCGACGCCGGCGACACGGTGTTCGCCCCGCCTCTCAAAGACCTCCTGCTGCGCGCCATCGATATCGCCCAGCGGCGGGAGGCGCTCCAGGACAACACCCTCTACCAGTACCGATGCCGCCTCGACCGGGAGCTCGACGAGTTGGTCACGCGGCCAGCGGACAGCCGCGCAGGCGAGAAGCTGCGCCGGCAGGTCCGGCGCGTGCGCGCGGAGCTGTTCGTGTGCATCACCAACCGCGACGTGCCGGCGACCAACAACGCCAGCGAGCGCTATCTGCGGCCGGCGGTCATCTTCAGGAAGGTGACTCAGGGCTTTAACGCCGAATGGGGCGCTGCCTTCTACGCCGGCGTGCGCTCGGTCGTCGACACCGGCCGGCTATACGGCCTGAGCCCGCTCGCCGCCATCCGCCGCGTCCTCGCTGGTCAGACCGTTATGCTCCAACCCGCCGCGTGACCTCCTCGCCGGCGGGGGTGACGGTTCCTATTATCTAACTGGACAATTCGCAACATTAACTGTAAATGAATCGGAATATACGCGATACATGTAGGGAACCGAAATGTTTGTGGGTCCTGTAGAACGGCGCTCCGAAGTCTTTGAAGAATAAAGATTCTTCCCTCAAAATTCTTGCGGTTATGTTCGTTTTGTTGGCTTAAAAGAAAACCCGACAATATCGCAAAAATTGCGCTTGCGAGTTCAATCAACGTAAAAAAACGGTTTGACGTTTCGATTGGAGTGGTATGATAGAACATAAAGCAAATTACAATTGAAAAGAACCCGGTTGTGAAAATCGGGTCGAGATTAATCTGTTTTTCATGGAGCGCGTCATTCCCAAATATTACGATGAAAACCCCGAGCGCCGACAAGTTTGTGACGTTGTCTCCGGCAACAATCAGAAAGTAACGTTATGCTAAACACGGGGGTTAAACGGAACTTTGTACTTGCGTATCGGCTTAACTCGTTGATATGAAACAATAAATGTCGGCTGCGGGCGTTGTCGTGTACCCATGTAAACGACCTACGCGCTCCTTGACATGGCTCTTTCAGCCAGATTCACATAAGCCATGTACATCGAGTCGGTCCCCAATCGGCAATCGCCGCCCGCCGTCCTGCTGCGGGAGAGTTACCGCGTCGACGGCAAGATCAAAAAGCGCACCGTGGCCAACCTCTCCGACTGGCCCGAGCATCTGGTCGAGGGCTTGCGCACCCTACTCAAGGGTGGCGTCGCGGTGGATCGGGCCGAGGAGGCGCTGACCATCTCGCGCTCGCTGCCGCACGGCCACGTCGCCGCCGTGGTGGGCATGGCCGAGCAGCTCGGCCTGCCCAAGCTGCTGATCGGCCGCCGCGGCAACCGGCCGGCGGACCGGCGGGCGCGGGATCTGGTGCTGGCGATGATCGCCCAGCGGATCATCCAGCCCTGCTCCAAGCTCGCCACCGTGCGCGCGCTGAACGCCGAGACGGCGGCGTCCAGCCTGAGCGGGCGCCTGGGCCTGGGCGAGGTGCGCGAGCACGAGATCTACGCCGCGCTCGACTGGCTGGTCGCGCGTCAGCCGTACATCGAGACCGCGCTCGCCAACCGGCACCTCAGCGAGGGCACGCTGATGCTCTACGACGTCAGCTCGTCCTACCTGGAGGGCCGGTGCTGCGAGCTCGCCCGGCACGGCTACAGTCGCGATCATCGCGGGGACCGCCCGCAGATCGTCTACGGCCTGCTCTGCGACCCGGACGGCGTGCCGATCGCGGTCGAGGTGTTCGAGGGCGACACCGCCGACCCGACCACGCTCACCAGCCAGATCGACAAGCTCAAGAAGCGCTTCGGGCTCGCGCGCGTGGTTCTGGTCGGCGACCGGGGCATGATCACCAGCAAGCGCATCCGCGAGGAGCTGGCGCCCGCCGGGCTGGACTGGATCACCGCCCTGCGCGCCCCGGCGATCCGCCAGCTCGTCGACGACGGGCCGCTGCAGCTGTCCCTGTTCGACGACCGCGATCTGGCGGAGATCGATGCCCCCGAGCAGTTCCCCGGCGAGCGTCTGGTTGTCTGCCGTAATCCGGACCTCGCCGACGAGCGGGCGCGCAAGCGCGAGGCTCTGCTAAACGCGACCGAGCGCGCGCTGGAAAAGGTCAAGAAAGCGGTTCAGCGCCAACGCGCGCCGCTGCGCGGCGAGGCCGAGATCGGCCAGGCGGTGGGCGCCGTGCTCGACCGGCACAAGATGGCCAAGCACTTCGAGATCACCATCACCGAGGACAGCTTCAGCTATCGGCGCAAGACCGACAGCATCGCCGCCGAGGCGCGTCTGGACGGGATCTACGTCGTGCGGACCAACGTGCCCGCCGAGACCCTGTCGGCCGAGCAGGCGGTCGGGGCGTACAAATCGCTCGGTCAGGTGGAACAGGCGTTCCGTAGCTTGAAGACCGTCGACCTGGAGATCCGGCCGGTGTTCCACTGGGCGGCCCCGCGGGTGCGCGCCCACGTTTTTCTGTGCATGCTGGCCTACTACGTCGAGGCGCACATGCGCCAGCGTCTGGCGCCGATCCTGTTCGACGACCACGATCCCGAAGGCGCCGACGCCGAACGCGCCTCCGTCGTCGCGCCGGCGGAGCGCTCCGAGGCCGCGACCCACAAGGCCGCCACCCGGCGGCGTGACGACGGCCTGCCCGTGCATAGCTTCCAGAGCCTGCTCGACGACCTGGGTACGCTGTGCCTCAACACCGTCAGCCTGCCCAACAACCCGGACTATACCTTCGATCAGCCGACGAAGTCCACGCCGCTGCAGGCCAAGGCATTCGAATTGCTCGGCGTCGGCCCGTGATGTAGCCAGAGTGGAATCGCCCATAGCGGAGATTCTTTCAGCCGCATCAGTGGGTTACTGTTCAAGCCAAGTACAAAGTTCAGGTTAAATACCATAAGGAAATGATTGCCGAATTTTTTGAGGCTTGTAGCGCAAATTGCCATGCAGTCGTTCCAATACCATAAACGAGAACTCCTCAGAATTCCGCTATGACCATTCCTTTACTAATCGGCCATATCGAATAATCAAAAACAAAACGATCCCTGCGAAAATAATCGCTATCGCGGATCGGGTAATTACGTCTGTGAGTAATACCACGCGCAGCTTAGATAAGCTGTGACCGGAGATGTTTTTAAAAATCGGATGCTCTCTGGCAAGAGTGCCTTCGGCATTCAAAGAAATGTTCTTACGGGCACGGAAATGGAATATGTTGTCGCACGCAGCGAACAATGCGGCAAAAGCAGCTAAAGTTGTTGTTGTTAGTGTTAGACCAGCTAGATCAACACTCTTAGCATTGCCGAGGAATGCCGCAGCTACGCCAAAAAAGCACGCGAATGCCACAGCTAAGTTACGTATTCGGGTAGTTCGGGTCTCGTTTTACCATTTCGTCTTTATTGGCAAATGAAGAAAGCATGAGTAATATAAACGGGTAAAGTTCGTATAAAATTACAGCGAAAACGCGCTCCCCTTCACTCAGGGAAAGAAACAAACATGCATGAGCAAGAGATCGGAATCCAACAGCCAGCCCTAGGTTAATGGTCAGAGACCCATTATATTCGCCGCGCTGTGCTTGTGTATTAAAATTGGTGTGATAATCCCGTATCACGGACCTAATGGCCGTTCGATCAATTGTGCAAAAGCCAATTAAGAAAATTGCACCAAAGAGGTTGACTGATGCAGCAATTGGAATCGAGGTCAGGGTCGCGCTTGAAAACGCGACTCGTAGGGCATTAGCGGAGAAAGTTAAAATACCGACGAGGCCGGAAGCATATACGATTGGCATGACTTCGTGTTCGGTCTAGGACATGTACGTTTGGCTCTGACACGGTACAGCTTCAGGGGTATTTTTGCAATGATTGATGCTTGCCGGGTTCAATCGGAGAGGTTGACAGGCGGATGAAAAAGTCTCGCGGTGTGGGGTGATCGTGGAGTTGTCGCCGTCGAGGAAGGAATGTCGGTTTCCAGCGTGCCGTCGTCGGCGATTTCGGCGTGCCTGTCGCCCCAAAGCTAAACGTCCTCCGGGAAGCCAGCCAGGCGGAAGAACACGATCTGCCCGGCCGCACTCGATCTCCAGGTCGCGTTGGGCGGCAATGAACGCGATCTCGCCGCGGCGGCCGCGATGGCCGTCGGCGTGGGCCAGGCGAACGCCGAGATCGTCATCGGCGGCAAGAACTTCACCGAGCAGCTGCTGCTCTCCGAGATGACGACGATCTACCTGAACGAGAAGGGCTACGACGTCGAGAAGCGCGACGGCATGGGCTCGACCGTGCTGCGCCGCGCGCAGCTGAACGGCCAGGTCGACCTCTACTGGGAGTACGTCGGCACGTCGCTGATCGTCTACAACAAGGTCGAGGGCGGGGCGAAGATGCGCCCGAGGCGGCCTACCCAGAAGGTCTCGGAGCTGGACGCCGAGAAGGGTCTGGTCTGGCTCGAGCCGTCTAAGGCCAACAACACCTACGCGCTCGCCATGCGCGAGGCGCAGGCGGAGGAGATGGGCATCGACACCATCTCCGACTTCGTCAACCGCGTGGAGGACGAGGGCGACCTTACGCTTGCCACCAACAGCGAGTGGGCCGGCCGTCCGGACGGTCTGCCCGGTCTGCAGGAGCACTACGACTTCCGCATGCCGCGCTCGGAGCTGAAGCGGATGCAGACCGGCCTGGTCTACACCGCGCTCAAGGACGGGCAGGTCGATGTTGGCGTGGTGTTCGCCACCGATGGCCGGATCTCCGCGTTCAACTTCAAGGTTCTGGAGGACAACAAGAATTTCTTCCCGAACTACGCGCTGACGCCGGTGATCCGGAAGGACACGCTGGAGGCCAACCCGAAGCTGCGCGAGCACATGAACACCCTGTCCTCCAAGATCGACTCCGAGACGATGCGCACCCTGAACGAGCGCGTAGACGTCAAGCAGCAGACCATCGAGGCGGTGGCCGAGGACTTCCTGAAGAGCGCGGGCCTGATCTAACGGCGCTTCCGCCTTTAGGCGACGCGAACAGGGGCGGCTCTCATGAAACGGGGGCCGCCCCTTTCCGTATCGCTCTATCCGGGCCGCAGAGGCATAGGCAGGGGTCGCAAGACGCTTCAGCGGGTGCCCTCTGCTCCACTGGAGACTTCGCACGAGGCGCATCAGCACCCGTCAGGGATGCTTCGAGACGCTTTGCTGCGCAAAGCTCCTCAGCATGAAGCTATGTTATCTAATTGAAAAACATACAACGTCATCCTGAGGAGACCGGCGAAGCCGGTCGTCTGAAGGATCCCTGACGGCTATCCCGACAGCCGTGCAGAAGTCTCTCCACTGGGAGAGACTTCGCGCAGCTCGCCGGGCGCCCGTAGGGGGTCCTTCGACACGGACGCCTTCGGCGTCCTACTCAGGATGAAGAATAAAGTTTATCAGGAACTTAAATCTCGCTTCCGTAAGATAGGCAAAACCCCGGGCATTAGGTGGCGCCAGGACTCATTATAGGTTGAATCGTTCGTCCGGAGCTGATTCTGTCGGGTTCATGGCGAAGGTTCCCCCAGATCTGGACGGCGCGTCTGCCGAGGAGCTCAAGGAACTGGTGCAGGTGCTGCTCCAGGAGGTCGCCGCGCTGAAGCGTGAGGTCGCTGAGCTGCGCGACGAGAACGCCCGACTGAAGGGCAAGCCACCGCGCCCGGACATCAAGCCCAGCGGCATGGCGGAGAAGGCCGCAAGCCGGGGCCAGCCGACGGGCAAGGGTCGGGGCAAGTCGCGTGTGCGTGGCAGCAAGCGCAGTCGGCTGACCATCGACGAAGACCGTTTGCTCAAGCCAGACGGCATTCCCGACAATGCGCGTTTCAAGGGCTACGAAGACTACGTCGTCCAGGAGCTGGAGGTGCGCAGCCGCAACATCCGGTATCGCCGGGAGAGGTGGGAGCTCCCCGACGGGACGACGCTCACCGCCGACCTGCCGGCGGGGACCCGAGGGCATTACGGCGCCGAGATCCAGCGCCTGGTGCTGTCCCTCTACCATGGCGGTCAGATGACGATCCCGCGGATCACGAAGCACCTCAACGATCTTGGCGTGGCGATCGAGAGCCGCCAGGTGCAGCGTCTACTCACCGGGCGGACGGACGGCTTCCTCAAGGAGGCTCGGGATGTGCTGCTCGCCGGCGTCGCGACAGCGGCCTGGGTGAGCGTTGACGACACCGGCGCGCGCCACAAGGCGCGCAACGGCTACTGCACGCAGATCGGCGACGACCGCTTCACGGCGTTCGTGACCACCGGGACGAAAAGCCGGCTGAACTTCTTGGCGATCATGCGCGCCGGTCACACAGACTACGTGATCAACGCCGCAGCGCTCGCGTACATGGCCAAGCGCGGCCTGTCGAAAGAGGTGATCGCTCTGTTGGCCGAGGGGACCGCACATTTCCCGAACGCGGCGAGCTGGCAGGCGCATCTGGCCGCGCTCGGCCTGGACCGCCTAAAGGTCCATCCAGACCCGGTACGCACCGCCACTGAGGGCGCTCTGTACGGTGCGATCGCGCACCACGGTCTGCTGGACGACGCCGTGGTCCTGAGCGACGGCGCCGGCCAGTTCCGGGTCGCCAAACACGCGCTTTGTTGGGTCCACGCCGAGCGTCTCGTCAATGGACTGAGCACCTTCAACGCCGCCCAGCGCAAGCTTGTGGAGAAGATCCGGCGGCGGGTCTGGTGGTTGTATGCGGATTTGAAGGCCTACGCTGCCTCCCCGTCGAGCCAGCGCAAGTCGCAGCTCAAGGCGCGGTTCAAGGACCTGTTCTCCCAGCGCACCGGGTTCGCCCCGCTCGACCGTCTGCTGCGGCGATTGCTCGCCCGGCAAGAGGCGCTTTTGATGGTCCTGGAGCGGCCTGAAGTCCCGCTGCACACGAATGGCTCAGAGAACGACATCCGTAGCCAGGTGACCCGACGGAACATCTCCGGCGGCACCCGCAGTGATCGCGGCCGGGATTGCCGGGACGGGTTCCTCGGCGTGTTCAAGACCTGCGACAAGCTTGGCATTTCGACCTGGCAATACCTCGGCGACCGCCTGGGCATCCCCGATAGCGCCAAGGTCCCAGCCCTTGCGGACCTTATCCGAGCCCGCGCGCCCGGCTGAGAGCGGCACCACTATCCCCTGAATGCACACCAAAACGGTGCAGCCGAGCGGAACTCAACTCGCTGGATGCCCGGGGTTTTGCCTATCTTACTGCTTCCTGCTGAGTAGCCAGCCGCAGGCTGGCGTGTCGAAGCACGCCACACGGCGGCTCATGCCCGCGTGCAAAAGCCTCTCCTCGCAGTGGCGGAGGCGAATCAAACGGGGAACCGCGTTACTCCGCCGTGAGCGGTTTGACGAAGGTGAAGGCGCCGCGCAGCTCGCCCTTCTCGAAGCCGGTGGCCGCGTCGGCCGGGTACTGCGCCGCGATCGCCTCCTGGACCGGCTCCTTCACGTCGCTGCCGTGGCAGGCGAGGCAGACCTCCTGGGTCGGGATCGCCTTCATGTAGTGCAGGTAGCGCCGGCCGCCTTCCTGGATCACCGCGGCGCTTTCCATTTTCTTGAAGCTCTCGCCCTCGGCGTGGCGGCGCTTGAATTCCATCAGCACCGCGCGTTCGCGCACGCTGGGGCTGTTGCGCGGGTTGCGGACCTTAAGCGCGGTACGCCCGACCGCCCAGCCGCTCTTTTCCGACATCTTGCCGGCGATCGACGGCGCAACCTCCTGGCATACGCCGATCGCGTGCGCCGGGCCGCCTTCCTTGATCGCGGCCTGCAGCTCGCCCTTGAGCTCGGTGAAGAAGCCCTTCACCAGCCCGCGGGCCGCCTCGAGCTCTTCCTGCGGGACATCGCTGGTCGCGGCCTGCGCCTCGCCCGCGTGGGCGGGGTTGCCGGCGGCCGTCAGGGACAGCCCGGCCGCGATCGCGAGGGCGGCTGTCGTCGTGTGCAGCATTCGCATGTTCATATGACCCTCCCAAGGGGTGTGCGTCGGAGTTCGGTCTCCTTAATTTCGCACAAACGAATATATTAGGAAAGGCTGATACACGACGCGGCGTTTTGCCACGTGACGGGTGCAGCGCGCGCGGAAGGGCGTGGAACCGCCCGCAAAAGCGCGACCGGCGCTACAGGCGCTTGATCACCACCCAGTACTGATCGGGCGTGTTGGATGTCAGCATCCGGACCCGGATGTGTTCGGCGCGCGGGTCCATGTCGGTCTCGAACTCGAAGTCGAGCGCGAGGCCGCCGGACTTGATCCCGTCCTCGAACCGGCCCCGGAAGAAGGGGTTGTCCATGCAGGGCGCGATCTCGGTGAAGAAGTTGTGGTTGATCTGCCGGGCAAAGTCGACTTCCGCGATCTCTCCCTCGATCTGGTTATAGCCCACGATCCGGCCCTCGCTGTCGAGCTTGAGGACGCCGAACGGCAGCGCGTCCAACTCGGCCTGGCTCATCTCGTCCATCCGGCTCGGGAGTTTGGGATCGCCGAAGTCGATGCCCGTCATGTCTGGTGCCCTGTCTTATCATCTGATCTCGGACGCTGGCCGGTGCCGCCGCCAGCCTTTCCCGCGCTGTCGCGGTGTGGTCGCGCTTCGGCCATAACGCAGGTTACAGCCCCTCTCGGGTCATCAGTCGGGTGTAGATGGCCTCGCCAAACACCATCGTCACGTTTTCGCCGTCCTCGGACAACGGTAGAAGCAGCCGTTCGAATTCGCCGATTGGTCCACCGTCATCGAAATTGTAGCTGACGTATTCGCGCGTTGGGCGAGTTTGCTCGGCGACCACTTGATACGGCTTGAAAAACGCGCCGGCGGTTTCGTCGATCGTGGTCCCGGTGTAGCGCTGGCCCAGCTGGTGCTCGAGTTCGGTGCCGACCACCCGGAAGTGGAAGCGCAGCGGCGTTCGCAGCACGTCCGCCAGGATCAGGCGGGGCAAATGGCTGCGCAGGTCGACCGGATCGATGTCGACACGCCGGGGCATCGCCGCGTCGCCGCGCTTGGCCAGCCAATAGTCGGCCAGTTCGCGCAGCGCCGGCGCGCGCAGCTTCCCGAAGGTCTTGTCGACGGCGGCTTGGTCCAAGGATGAGACTCTGTGGCTGCTAAGCACGGCTGACGCGGCGGGACGAAGGTTCTACGTCGAATATTCTTCGTGTCCAAAGGTAGCATAGGATGTCGACAGTGGGAGATACTGCGACACCGTCACGTGCAGAAATTTACCCAGGATGTTACGGAACGAAACTTAATCCGCGCCTAACGACCAGTCGGTTTCCTTGCCCATCGAATCCCTGGGCACCGCGTCGGCCAGCGTATAGGCCGTGGGCCGCTCGGCGGGCGCCAGCGCGGACTCGGCCCAGGCGCGCACGTCGCGCTTGACCGCGGCCCAGTCGGCGTCCGCCTCCGGGACCAGCAGCGCCTTCAGCCGGCTGCCGCTGGGGCGCACGCGGGCGTCGCGCACGCCGGGCCGGCTCGCCAGCTTGCGCGCCACCGCTTCCGGGTGGACGGTGACCCCGCCGATCATCACGGCCCCGTCCTGCCGGCCGGTGGGCAGCAAATGCCGCGGCCCCTCCCAGCGCAGGTGGTCGGGTGCGGTGATCCGGGCACCGTCGGCCGCGCGCACCAGGGTGTGGGTGTCGTCCGCCACCGTGTCGCCGGGCGCCCAGGTCTCCAGCAGCTGGAACGGCTGATCCGGCTCATCGCGCAGGCCGATCCCCGCCGTTTCGCTGGAGCCGTAGATCTCCACGATCCGCGCGAACCCGGTCTCGATGACCAGGCTTCGCGCGGTCTCCGCATCCAGCGGGGCGGCGGAGGAGGTGCCGGCCACCCCCTTGGGCACGTCGGCGAGCGCGGCCGCGAGGTATCGCCAGACCGCCGGCACCGCGACCACGAGGTCGCGCGGGGCGAGATGCCGGGCGAGCGCGCCCGCGCCCTCCGCGCTCAGGTCGAGCACCGGGACCGTGAGCGCGCGCGGCAGCAGCACGGTGAAGATGAAGCCGTAGATGTGATGCGCCGGGACGAGCGACACGATCCGCCGGCGCCCCGGCAGATGCCCGGCCAGCAGGCGCGCCTCCGCCCAGAGGTGCCGGGCGGCGTGCACGACCCGCTTGGGCTCGCCCTGGCTGCCGGAGGAATGGAAGACGAAGCGCTCCGGCCCCTGCGACCAACTGTCCGCGGCGAGATCGAGCCAGCTCCCCAGATCGCGCTTGGCGAGCAGCAGATCCTCGCGGCCCAGCCGGCGCAGGTCGAACTGGTCGGCGACCCGCTCGGCCAGTTGCAGGCGCGACAGGGAATCCGCGCCGAGGTCGCCCTCGTCCAGCCGCCGGTCCCGGTTGAGATCGCTCAGCGCCGGGGCGCCGTCGGTAAAGTATCCGGGCGCGTGCGCCAGCGTGCTCGCCAGTACGCGCCAGGCGTCGGTCGCATCGAGCGGCGGGCAGGGCGGCAGCGTGGACGTCTGGGACATGGCCCCTTGAGCGACGGGAAAACGGAGCTCGGGCAAGATGCTGAAACGTGGAATCACGTTGCAGCTGGATCTTACCCGCTCTTCAAGAAGTTAGAGCAAAATTCACGATGCAGGCCGGTTCGGCTTTCATCGATTTCGCTCTAGCTCCCTATTGAACGGTCTTCGGCCCCTTGAGGTCCAGCGGCCCGGCCTCGGGCAGTACGCCCAGGCGCCGGGCGACCTCCTGATAGGCCTCCTCGACACCCCCAAGGTCGCGCCGGAAGCGGTCCTTGTCCATCCGCTCGCCGCTCTCGACGTCCCACAGCCGGCAGGAATCCGGGCTGATCTCGTCGGCGAGCACGAGGCGCATCTCCTCGTCCTCCCAGAGCCGGCCGAACTCCAGCTTGAAGTCGACCAGGGTCAGCCCGCAGCCGATGAACAGGCCCTGCAGGAAGTCGTTCACCCGAAGCGCCATCTGCATGATGTCGTCCAGGTCCTGGGTCGCCGCCCAGCCCATCGCGGTGATGTGCTCTTCGGTCACCAGCGGGTCGTCCAGCGCGTCGGACTTGTAGTAGTACTCGATGATCGAGCGGGGCAGCCGCCCACCTTCGTCCAGGCCGAAACGCTTGGCGAACGAGCCGGCGGCGACGTTGCGCACCACCACCTCGATCGGCAGGATCTCGACCTCCCGGACCAGCTGCTCGCGCATGTTCAGCCGGCGCACGAAGTGTGTGGGAACCCCGATGTCGTTCAACCGGCTCATAATGAACTCGCTGATCCGGTTGTTCAGCACGCCCTTGCCGGTGATCGTGCCCGTCTTCTTGTTGTTGAAGGCGGTCGCGTCGTCCTTGAAGTACTGCACCAGGGTGCCGGGCTCGGGGCCCTCGAACAGCACCTTGCCCTTGCCTTCGTAAATCCGTCTGCGTCGCATGGGTGTATCGCTCGCCTTCGCGCGGGAGTGCCCCGTCCAGCCCACGGCTCCGGGCGTGCACGGAATGGCGGTCTATACCAACTCCACCCCCAGGATACAAACGCGCTAAGGTTATGGGGGTATTTGCGGGTCGGCGGGCAGGCGATGTTTCGGGGGTGCGCCCGCTGTCCCGGCGGGTCCCTCTCCCTTGACGGGAGAGGACAGGTGAGGGTGGGACTCCCCGATGGATGGCGGGGAGTCCCACCCTCACCCTCCCACGCGCCACGCGGCGCGCGGGCCCCGCCCTCGCCCCTCGAGGGAGAGGGAAGTTTTAGCACAGCCGCTTCAGCCACCCGTCGGGCGTCCTTCGACACGGCCGCTATCGCGGCCTGCTCAGGATGAAGGTAGAGGGTTTTCAGTGATTTAAATTTCGTCGATCTAAACACCAGCTTGATGCTGAGCAGCCGTCCGAAGGACGGCGTGTCGACGCACGACCGACGGCTCACCGAAGCGCCCACCTGCAAACGACCCCCGCTACCGCCCGGTCCGCCCCACCGCCTCGACCGGGCGGTGCGGGGTGTCACCGGGCGGGCCGGGGGCGAACAGGTATTCCGCCGGCCGCGGCTCGACGTCTAGGCTCTGCGGCGGGGCGGGCAGGGCGATCAGGCTGGAGGACAGGGTGCCGAAGCCGTCGTCCTGCATGAAGCAGGCCGCCGAGATCGGGCCCCACGCCGGGTCCTCGGACCGGTCCGCCAGCAAGCGCGTCCAGGACGACCAGTCGCCGCGGCCGGGGTCCGGGGCGGGCGTCTGATCGAACGCATCGAAGTAGCGCCGCACCCGGATGTCGTTGTGCGCGTTCAGATCGCCCGCGTTGATCATCGACAGGCCCTCGGGCACGGCCTGAACCTCGACGGCCTCCGCCGGGCCGCCGTGCGCGGTCTCCGCCGTGCCCAGGTTGCGCAGCCAGTACGCCTCGCGCGCGTCCGCGACGAGCAGGTTGAACGAGCGGTAGGCGCCGGGCTCGAGGTCGCGCAGCGCCTTCGCCGCCGCGCGCGCCTCGGCGTGGTCGAGGGCTTCCAGCACCAGTTCGCCGCGGCTGCGCTTCCAGGCGTCCGAGCCGAGCGAGCCGTAGCGGTTCAGGATCACCGCGACCACGCCCCAATCGTTGACGCCGGCCCAGCTGCCCCCGGACAGCTCGTCCAGTCCGCCCACGACCTCCGGGCGGTCCGGCCAATGACGCCCCGGCGCTTGCCAGGGGCGCCCTTTCATCTCGTCACGGTTGCTGGCCAGGACCAGCGGCCAGTCGTGGCCGGGCCGGCGCAGCAGCACGGCGGTGCACATTGACGCACTCCCGATGACGGTGGCTTGTGCGCGCACGAGAGCTCGACGGTCGCGGCGGTTCACCTCGGACCGGCGAGCCGTTATAAGACGGACAGGACCTATCACCGCTGCCCCGGTGGAGCAATCCAACGCCCCGCCCCGGATGGGGCACCCCAACGCCCCGCCCCGGATGGGGCAACCCAACACCTGGAGAGCGCGCCAGCATGACCAGCTTCAAGGACCGCGAAGAGGCCTTCGAGAACAAGTACAAGCACGACGAAGACCTGCGCTTTAAGACGATCGCCCGGCGCAACAAGCTGTTCGGCCTCTGGGTCGCCGAACAGCTGGGCCTGAAGGGCGAGGAGGCGCAGCAGTACGCCCGCTCGGTCGTCAAGGCGGACATGCAAATGCCGGGCGACCAGGACGTGATCGACAAGGTCAAGAAGGACGTCGACGAGGCGGGCCTGAGCGAGTTGTCCGAGCACCGCCTGCACAAGCGCCTGGGCGAGTGCTTCGAGGACGCCAAGCAGCAGGTGATGGAAGAGTAGGCCGCGCGCTTGCGCCTGCTTGCGATGCTTTAAAGCCCTGTCGGCCCGTCAGGCCGGCGGGGCTTTTGTTGTCAGTCGACCGGTCCTTGGCCGCGTGTTCGCAGGCCGTAGCAGCGGGTCCCCTCTCCGCCACTGGGGGGAGAGGGACAGGGTGAGGTGGTGTGCACAGCCGAACGACGGGGACGGGCGTTTTTACGTGGCGCCCCGCGAGCTGCACGGGCGTGCAAACCTCCTCTCCCTCAGCCCTCTCCTCCCAGGTGGAGGAGAGGGATGAGTTGGGCGCCGGGGGCGCTGCAAGGGTCTGCAGACCTACCTCACCCTGTCCCTCTCCTTCGAGCGAAGGAGAGGGGACCCGCCGCTAGGCTCTGCCAACGCGCTGGTGAGTGCGCCCGCCAGCCTCTCACCCCGGAAACACGCGCGCGAAAATGTTGCCCACGTGCTTGGTGTGGTGGCCGGGGTCGAAGCAGTCGTCCAGGGTTTCGGCGTCGACCTTGCCGGATACCTCGGGGTCGGCCTTCAGGAGCGACAGGAAGTCGCCGCCCTCCTGCCAGACCTGCATGGCGTTCTGCTGCACCAGGCGATAGGCGTCCTCGCGGCTGATCCCGGCCTGGGTGAGCGCCAGCAGGACGCGCTGGGAATAGACCAGCCCGCCCAGCCGGTCGAGGTTGGCCTGCATGTGCTCGGGATAGACCAGCAGGTTCTCGATCACCCCGCTCAAGCGGTTGAGCGCGAAGTCGAGCGCGATCGTGGCGTCGGGGCCGAACACGCGCTCCACGCTGGAGTGCGAGATGTCGCGCTCGTGCCACAGGGTGACGTTCTCCAGCGCCGGGTTGACGGCCGCGCGGATGGTGCGCGCGAGGCCCGTCAGGTTCTCCGAGAGCACGGGATTGCGCTTGTGCGGCATCGCGGAGGAGCCCTTCTGCCCCTCGTGGAAGAACTCCTCGGCCTCGCGCACCTCGGTGCGCTGCAGGTGGCGGATCTCGGTCGCCAGGTTCTCGATCGAGCTGGCGACCACGCCCAGCACGGAGAAGAACATGGCGTGCCGGTCGCGCGGGATGATCTGGGTCGAGATCGGCTCGCGCTGCAGGCCCATCTCGCGCGCGACGTATTCCTCGACGTAGGGGTCGATCGCGGCATAGGTGCCGACCGCGCCCGAGATCGCGCAGGTCGCGACCTCCGCGCGCGCGCTCACCAAGCGCTGGCGCGCCCGGTCGAACGCGGCGTAGTGGCTGGCGAGCTTGAGGCCGAAGGTGGTCGGCTCGGCGTGGATGCCGTGGCTGCGGCCGATGCAGACCGTGTCCTTGTGCTCCTTGGCGCGCTTTTCCAGCGCCGCCAGCAGCCGGTCCAGCCCCTGGATCAGCAGGTCGCTCGCCTGGGTCAGCTGCACGGCGAGGCAGGTGTCGAGCACGTCGGAGGAGGTCATGCCCTGGTGCACGAAGCGCGCTTCCGGGCCGACGTATTCGGCGAGGTTGGTCAGGAAGGCGATCACGTCGTGCCGGGTCTCGCGCTCGATCTCGTCGATCCGGTCGACCTCGAAGTTGCCCTTCTCCCAGACCGCCTTGGCGGCGGAATGCGGGATCACGCCCAGCTCCGCCTGCGCGTCGCAGGCGTGCGCCTCGATCTCGAACCAGATCCGGAAGCGGTTCTCGGGCTCCCAGATGCGGGTCATCTCGGGACGGGAATAGCGCGGGATCATGAACCAAGGGCTCCGTCGAGGGTCGGGTTGACGGGGACCGGCGGCGCGGACCAAAGCCCGGGGACGCGCGCCCCTGTCAAGCTGCCGACGGGCGCGTTAGCTTGTGGAAGACGCGAAGCGAGATGCGCGGGGCGATGCGGCGGGTCCCCTCCCCTTCCGATGGAAGGAGAGGGGCTAGGGGGAGGTGGAAGCCGGCTGCGGCTTTCGAGCCGCGACGGCTGTGCAGACCTACCTCACCCTGTCCCTCTCCTTCGAGCGAAGGAGAGGGGACGCGCCGATGCCCCCTGCACCCAGGTCGGCGAACGGGAGCCCTGGATGAGCGACGACACCACGACGGCCCCCAAGGCCACCCCGCGCGCCCGGCCGAAGGCGACGGACGCGCGCACGCTGGACGAATTCCTGGTCCGCCCGGCGCCCAAGGACCCCCGCCTGACCCAGGAGGTCGAGGGCGTGGACCAGGACGGCCAGCCGGTCGCGACCCGCGTGGTGATCGAGCGGCCGCTGACGATCTACCTGAACAACCAGGAGATCGTCACCGCGATGACGATCGCGGACTATCCCGAGTACCTCGCCGTCGGCTTCCTGTTGAACCAAAACATGCTGCGCCCGGACGACGTCGTGACCGGCATCGACCACGACGACGAGCTGGAGGTCGTCGTGGTGCGCACCGAACGGGAGACCGACTACGAGGAGAAGCTGAAGAAGAAGACCAAGACCTCGGGCTGCGCGCAGGGCACCTCGTTCGGCGACCTGATGGAGAAGTTCGACGAGATCGCGCTCGCCCCCGACGCCCGGATCAACACCTCCTGGCTGTACAGCCTGACCCGGAAGATCAACTCGACGCCCAGCCTGTACCTGGAAGCGGGCGCGATCCACGGCTGCGTGCTGTGTCAGGAGGACCGCGCCCTGCTCTACATGGAGGACGTCGGCCGGCACAACGCGGTCGATAAGATCGCCGGCTACATGTTCCTGAACGACGTCTCGCCGGCCGACAAGATCTTCTACACCACTGGCCGCCTGACGAGCGAGATGGTGATCAAGACGGTGCAGATGGGCATTCCGATCCTGGCCTCGCGCTCCGGCTTCACCGCCTGGGGCGTGGACCTCGCCCGGCAGGCCGGCCTGACCCTGATCGGCCGGGCCAAGGGCAAGCGCTTCATGGCGCTCTCCGGCGCCGAGCGGATCGTCTACGACGTCGATCCCCACCAGCTGGCCGAGGAAGACCCCAAGCACCAGCGCAAGGGCAGCCGCCGGGATGACTGAGACCGCGACCGGCAAGTCCGACGGCGCGCCGGCTGTCTGCGGGGTCCTGCTGGCGGGCGGTCAGTCGCGCCGGATGGGCGGCGGCGACAAGACGCTGCGGCGCCTGGGCGACCGCACCATCCTGCAGCACGTGATCGACCGCGCCGCCCCGCAGGTCGAACGGCTGGTGCTGAACGCCAACGGCGATCCCAGCCGCTTCGCCGCTGCCTGCGTCGACGGGGGCCGGCTGCCGGTCGCCCCGGACGTGGTCGAGGGCTTCGCCGGCCCGCTCGCGGGCGTGCTGACGGGGATGGAGTGGGCGGCCCAGCACGCCCCGGAGGTGACCTGGGTCGCCAGCTTCGCCTGCGACGCGCCGTTCCTGCCGACCGATCTGGTCAGCCGCCTGCGCCAAAGGGCGGAGGCCGAGGGGGCCGACCTCGCCTGCGCCGCCAGCGACGGGCGCAGCCACCCGGTGTTCGGCCTGTGGCGGGTCGACCTGCGCCACGACCTGCGCCAGGCGATGGTCGCGGAGGGGATCCGCAAGGTCGACGTCTGGACCGCCCGCCACCGGCTGGTGACCGTCGACTTCCCGCTGGAAGACCGCGCCGGCGGCCCCCGCGACCCCTTCTTCAACACCAACCACCCCGACGACCTCGCCGAGGCGGAGCGCCTGCTGGCGGCGGGCTAGGGCAAGATGCTGAAACGTGGAATCACGTTTCCGCTTAATCTTGCCCGCTCTTCAAGATGTTAGAGCAAACTTCCGGATGAAAGCCGAACCGGCTTTGATCGACTTTGCCCTAGCTCTTCTTGCGGCCGCGGCCCCGGCCGGCTGACTTCTCGCCCAGGCCCAGGTCCTTGGCCATTTGCGAGCGCTGCTCGCTGTAGCTCTTGGCGACCAGCTTCATCGATGCGGGCAAGTCCCAGCGGGCCTTGTAGTCGGCTTCTTCGAGCCCGTGCTCCGTGCGAAGATGGCGCTTCAGGGTCTTGTACGTCTTGCCGCACTCCAGGCACACGACGTCGTTCTTCCGGACGCTGTTGCGGGGCTTCACCGGCGGCTCGTGCTGCGGCGTCGGCGTTCCGGTTGCGCTCGACATCTCCCCGACTGCTTGACCGCCCTGGAGCTGCATGAACTTGTCGTGGATCTGCTGCATCAGGTTGGGCACCTGATCGGGCTGCATCTGGTTGTTGTTGAGGTAGGACTGCACGACGCCCGCCGTCAGTTCGACGAGGGTCGTATCCGCGAAGGTTTCAACGTCCGGCTGGTCGGCCATGGATTTGTTCGTCCTTGCAAAAGCGGTGGGTTCAACTGTTCCGACTCCGGGTGTAGCTGACCTTTGGCGAAACGTCTATGGGTTCGAACAGTTTTACCGACGAAACCATCTTTATGCTGCGCATTTCGTTGCCTCCGCGCCCCATTCCCGGATGCGGGTCGGGATCAATAGTGTTTTAGCGGTCTTTGTCGTGAACCCCGAAGACCGCACTGGCGCGCGCGGTATTTGGTATCAAAAGTGGTCGATCCGACCCGTTCTGAGCGATCAAGGCCTGAGGCCGGTTCGGACTGGGCGCTGCGCCGTTGTCGCACGTATCTTTTCGCATTCATCAGCAAAACGGTCGTCCATCTCATCTGTCGACAAGGGGGGCTGGTGATGGGCAATAGGAACGATGCACCACGCGCTGTCACGCAGCGGAAGGGTGGGGTTATTACGTCAAATCTCTGCCGCGGGCGTGGGAAGTGTGCGGGTTCGATAATATGCGCGACGATATGATTTTAGATACGGGATTGAGTTTTCCGTAAGAAATAAAAAATGGCGTTGATGCGTTCCGAGATTCAGTCAACAACTCGAATACCGATTCGGTTTTCACCCCATTCGCGCCAGCTATTCGCCCTTTCCGGGACCCGTTTTACTCTCATCGGACGCACTCGCGGCCGCGTGCTCCGTGTCGATCGCGGCGTCGGCCGTGACCTTCGCGCCGCCGACGCGGATCAGGTCGCCCAGCAGCACGACGATCCCCGCGACGCAGAGGAACAGGCCGTAGAGCAGCGCGGCCGTCTGGAAGTGGCGCAGGACGTAGAACATCGCCGGCGTCTCCAGCGGGATCCAGAGGATCGGCGCCATCACGCCCAGAATGGCGACGAACGCGTAGGCCATGAAGCGGATGAAGTCGACGGGCAGCTGCTTCACGGTCAGGCCGTAGACGATGGTCGCCACGATCAGCACGCTCGACGTGGCGGAGACGGCGATGTGCGCGCGCTCCCCGATGAACACGAACCGGCTTTCCTCGTACTTGACGCTGCCGATGTCGCCGAACACCGCCACCATCGTCGCGTTGGCGAGCAGGTAGGCCGGGCACAGCAGGAACGGCAGCCACATCAGCGGGTCCCGCCGGAGATACGCGAACCCGTTGCCGCGCCACCAGACGATCACCCACAAGGCCGCGGCGGCGAGGTAGATAACGATCGCGATTTCGGACATGGGCCCCCACGCGCGCTGCTTGCGTCCGCCGCGGGACGGTCGATCACAGCCCTGCGGTGGTCAATGGGCGGCTGGCCACGGGCCCGAGAAAGGGCTTTGTGAATGCAAAATTATGCAAATGTTGTTGAAGCCGACGCGCAGCGGTCGCAAGGTTACCGCGTCGTCGGTTAAACCAGAGGGGCGTTCGCTATGGAGGAGGTGGCGGACTACGCCTGGTGGTCCCAGGCGGGCGCGCAGCGGGTCTCGATCCGGGATGCGCAGCGTCTTCCGGAGTTCGCGATGGCCTGGCAGGTCTATCAGGTCTGGAGCCGCCTGAGCTGCGCCGGCCTGCCGGCGCGCAGTGATGTCGACCCGCTGCGCTTTGGCGCGAAAGCGTTGCCGAACATGGCGTTGATCGACCTGCTGGACGGCGGTCGCGACTACCGCTGGCGCCTGAGCGGGGAGCGGGTCAGCGCGCTGATGGGCACGCGTTTGACCGGCAAGCGGTTGAGCGAGTTGGAGGCGCAGGTGGGTGACGCGGTGCTGTTTCGCGGCCTGCTGGACCAGGTCACGCGCTACCGCGCGCCGCGCTTCTACGGGCTGCGCCACAGCACGGTGATGGGGGCGCCCAGGCAGACCTTCGGCGTGCTGCTGCCGCTGCGCCGCGGGCCCAGCCCGGCCGAGGCGCCGGCGCCGGTGTCGACCATCCTGAGCGCCTGCGCGCTCGGCTGCGATGAGGCGGCGATCCGCTAGGGCAAGATGCTGGAAGGTGGAATCACCTTCCAGCTGAATCTTGCCCTCTCGTCAGGAAGTTAGAGCGACATTCAGCCCGAAGGCCGGTTCGGCCTTCGAGCATGTCGCTCTAAGACCCGGTCGGCGCGCCCCCTTTAGACCGGGGGCCGCGACCGGCTTTGCCCGTCTGCCCGGCTCCGGTTAGCCTACGGATAGTCTATTGTGCGTGAATGTCGGAGGGGCCATGTCCGGTCTGTCGTGCACGCCGTCCAAGCCGGCGGGCTGAGCCATGGGGCGTGGAAGTCGGCCAAGCGGGTGGCTGCGGCGCGTCGGCCTTGGAAGCGTCATCTCCTTGATTGCCGTGGGGATCGGGATCGGCCTGTTGATCGCCGGCGGCGGCGCGGTCGCGGTGCACCACGCGAACACGACCGAGTTCTGCACCGGCTGCCATGTCTACGACCGGTTCGCTCAGACGTTCGAACGCTCGCACCACCGGACGAACCTGACCGGCGTGCAGGTCGGCTGCGCCGACTGCCACGTTCCAGAAGACAGCCTGCCGGCGATGCTGTGGACCAAGGCGCGCTCGGGCGCGCGGGCGGTCTGGGCCTATTACGTCGAGGGCCTGGACACGCCGGCGGAGTTCGCCCAGGCGCGTGCCGACCTGCAGGAAGACGCGCACGCTTGGTTCGTCGCCACCGACAGCCAGACCTGCCGGCGGTGCCACGCGGTCGCGGCGATGGATCTGCAGGCCCAGCGCGCCGGCGCCCGGGCGTCCCACAAGGCCGCGGCCGCGGGCCGGCGGACCTGCGTCGACTGCCATAGCGACGTGCCGCACGGGACGGCGCCGGCGCGCCCCGAGTGATCCGGGCCGAGTGATCCCCGCCGAGTGATCCCCGCCGAGTGATAAGCGAGCCCGGCCAGCCCGCGGGCCGCGGTACCCGGCCGGCGGCGAGCGTTGACAGGTAACACTTGCGGCCAGCACGATATCTGCAACACACCGAGAAAAAGCCGTGGACCGGCCCGTGGCGTTCGGGCGGCACCACCGGCCGGTGCACCAAGGGAGGATGCTCATGGCTTGGGCCAAGGCCCTTGCGGCCACGCTGGCTGCCTGCGCACTGATCCTGGTCGCGGTCCCCGGCTCGGCCCCGGTCTCGGCCGCGGAGAGCGACGCGCGGTCCTATCAGCCGATCAAGACCGACAGCGGTCTGCTGGCGCAGCCCTGGTATCTGCAGTCTTTCCTCGAGCTGCAGCCCGACCTCGAAGAGGCGACCGACGCCGGCAAGCGGTTCATGATCATGTGGGAGCAGCCGGGCTGCCCCTACTGCGAGCGGATGCACGAGGAGAACTTCGTCATCCCCGCGATCAACGATTACGTCCGCAAGCACTTCGCCGTCCTGCAGTTGAACCTGCGCGGCGACCGCCGGGTCACCGACTTCGACGGCGAGGAACTGGCCGAGCGGAAGCTGGCCCGGAAATACGGCATCACCTATACGCCCACCCTGCAGTTCTTCCCGGAGGACCCCAGCAAGACCAAGGGCAAGCCGGGGCACGAGGCCGAGGTTCAGCGGGTGCAGGGGTATCTGAAGCCGGTGCCCTTCCTAGCGACCTTCAAGTACATCGACGACAAGACCTATCAGGAGATGGGCCTGCGCGAATATTTCGACCTGCAGGCACGCGAAGACCTGAAGCGGGCCGGTTTCCAGCCGGAAGCCTGGTAGGCGCGCATGGTGAGCGACGGAAACGAGCGTCCACGCGCGCCGAGCGGCACCCCGGAGGTTCTGACCGCCACGTCTAAAACCGCACCGGTGGAGGAGGTCGCCGCCAAGGCCGATGGCCTGCGGACCGCCTTTGCCTGCCCGTCTCCTCGCAGTGGAGAGACTTTTGCACACTCGCCAGGGAGCCGTATGGGATCCTTCGACACGGACGCCTTCGGCGTCCTACTCAGGATGAAGGTTGAGGTCTGTCAGAAACTTAAATCTCGCTTCATGCTGAGTAGCCAGCCGGAGGCTGGCGTGTCGAAGCACGCCACACGGCTGCTCATGCCCCTTGCAAAGGTCTCTCGCACGGGAGCAGAGGCGACCCGCTTGGATGCGGTGCCGACGTGGGCAGGTAACGCGCGCGAACGACCGGATGCCAGCGGCTGGCGCCGACGCGGCGTGATCGCCGGCCTGAGCGCGGGCGCCGCGGTGTTGGCGGGGCTGGGCCACGCGCCCGCGGTGCGCGGCCAGGGCAAGCCGCATCTGGTCGTGATCGGCGGCGGCGCCGGCGGCCTGTCGGTGGCGCGGCGGGTGGCCGAAGGCGGCGGCGTCGCGGTCACCGTGATCGAAGCGAACCCGCGGTATCTCGCCTGCTTCTGGAGCAACCACGTGCTGGGCGGCCTGGAGCCGCGCGACGCCGTCCTGTTCGATTACGCGGGCGTGCGCGCGGCCGGGATCGAGGTGGTGCACGCCCGCGCCACGGCGGTCGACCGCGACCGGCGGGAAGTGCGCACCGACGACGGCGGCCGGATCGGCTACGACCGACTGGTGATGGCGCCCGGGATCGGCTTCCGCGACGTGCCCGGCTACGACGCCGCGGCCGCGGAGGTGATGCCGCACGCCTACGACACCCATCCCCGCTCGCACGACATTCTGCTGCGCCAGCTGCGTGACATGCCGGACGGCGGCAAGGTACTGATGTCCGTGCCCGCGGGCCCGTACCGCTGTCCGCCGGCCCCTTACGAGCGGGTCAACATGATCGCGCACTACCTGAAGCAGACCAAGCCGAACAGCCGTATCCAGGTGATCGACGGCAAGAACCAGTTCCTGCACCAGGCGCTCACGCAGAACGCCTGGAACGACCTCTACGAAGGCATGATCGAGTGGCTTCCGGCCGACTTCATCGGCGAGGTGCGGGAGGTCGACGCCAGCGCCAGGACCCTGAAGACGGACTTCGAGAACTTCACCGGCGACGTCGTCAACTTCATCCCGCCGCAGCAGGCCGACCCACTGGCGCGCCGGACCGGGCTGACCGACGACGAGGGGTTCTGTCCGGTGCTGTTCCCCTCGATGCGCTCGGAGCGCGACGAACGGATCTTCGTCGTCGGCGACGCGATCGAGGCGCACAGCATGCCCAAGGCGGCGACCGCGGCCGTCAGCCAGGCACGCTCGTGCGCCGGGCAGATCCGGGCGGACCTGGTCGACGCGCCGCCGGCGGACCCGCGGCTGGAACTGGCCTGCTACAGTTTCCTCGACGCCGAACACGCGTTGATCAACGCGAGCAGCTATCGCCCGACGGCCGCCGGCGGCGTCGAGCGCGCCAGCGTGGAGAACAGCGACGCCGAGGAGAGCGCGCAGGTGCGCCGCAACCAGGCGGCCAAGGCCAAGCGCTGGTACCGCGGCGTCACCCTCCACCTGTTCGGGTGAGGGGCCGGCGGGGTCTTGGGGAACCTACGGGTCGCCACAAAATCATTCCCCTCCTCCAGTGGGAGGAGGGGCTAGGGGAGGAGGTCGCCCGCACCATAGACGGCGTGCACACCTCCTCTCCCTAGCCCTCTCCTCCCACGGAGGAGAGGGGACCCTTTGGCGGGCACATCGTCGACTTACCGATCCGCCGCGGCGCGGCTACTCGATCTTGATGTAGGCGAAGCCCTCGCTCTGCAGTTCCGCGACCCGGACAACGCCGGAGGCCACGGACTCGACCCCGTCGTAGATCTCGTCCTTGGGCAGCTTGACCCGTTCGCGGGTGATGTCGCAGAGCTCGAGCTTGACGTCGTAGGTGTTTTGCAGGCTCAGCAGGCGGCCGCGCAGGTTCTCGCGGTTCTCGCGCAGTTCGGCGCCCGCCTCGAACGGCGTGCCCTTCAGTTGGTTGTCGGTCAGGAAGCGGATGCCGTAGGAATTGAAGACGATCCGGACGTCGTACTCGCGCAGGTCGTTCCGGTAGGTGGTGACCATGTTGTAGACGCTGGTCAGCATGGCGCTGAACCGGCGCGGATCCTTGAAGTCCGCGTGGTAGACCACCTTCGCCGGGCCGTCGCCGAAGCCGTCCTGGGCGGCCGCGGGGCGGGCGGTTGCGAGCGTGAGCGCGGCCGCGAGCATGGCCACGGCCGTGAACGGCGCGGCGAGCAGCACGACCGCGCGCGCGAACCTCGTGGCCGGGTGGGCGGTGTGGGGTTGCATCGTTCACCTCCAGGGGTGGCGACAGAAGGAAGGATTGCCGTGCCTGCGCCCGCGCTTCATCGATTTTGCTAGGCGCCGGTCGCTGCGGGCGCCCAAACGACGGAAGCCACGGGATCGGCGGCGCGTCCAATTCGGTCGGACCCGCCGATGTCCCGTGGCTTGCGGTCGTTCGGGCTCTGGATGCCCCGCCTACTTGTTAACCGGGGAGTCCGGATCCAGCAGATACGCCATGATGTGCGAGATCTTCTCCTGGGTGAGCACGCCGTTGACGCCGAAGCGCGGCATCTTGGTGCAGGGGAAGAAGACGTGCGGGTTGTAGAGCACCTCGTAGGTGTACTTCTTGGTGTCCGCGCCGGTGCCCCGGTTGTTGCCGTAGTTGACCAGGCTTGGGCCCAGCGTGCCCGAGCGGATCGCCTTTGCTTCCTCCATCTTGTGGCAGTTGATGCACAGCCCGCCGGTTTCCTTCGCGCTGTGATCGTCGATGTTGTGGCCGACCCGGAAGCCGAAGGCGTTCTCGGCTAAGGATTGGCCCTTCTTCCAGTCGCCGAGTTCGATGCCGCCGTCCGGATATTCCATGGAGTTGCGGGCGAGTTCGATCACCTTCGACACGTTGGCGCTGTCCATCTGGCCGCGCCCGGAGCAGGTCTTCTGCAACGCGTCCTGGCGCAGGCGCTCGCCCACCGTCGTGCCTTCCTGGGTCGCCATGCCGGTTTTGAAACCGTCGGCCTTGAACATCAGGTGCTCGGCGAGTTCCTCCGAACTCATCTCGGTGTATTGGGCGCGATCGGGCGATCCGTCCTGCGCGGTCGCCGGTCCCCCGATGAGCGCGGTCACGCACAGCGCGGCGAGGATGCCGCGTGCTGCGTGCGGGAAAAGCTTGCGGTCCATGATGCGGTCTCCTCCAACTCGTTCTGTGTTCTGATCAGCGCTTCAGGTCGGGCAGGATCGCTGGCTCGCCGCTGGCCCGATCTTTCCAGTAGCTGAACATGGCGATCGCGGCGTCGGAGCGGCGATTGATCTGGCCCTTGCGCATCTGCCAGTAGCAGCCGCGCAGGCGCTGATAAGGACTGCGGACGTTGGAGGAGCGGGACACCCGCAGGGCCGGCCAGGACACGGCCTTGGTCCA
The DNA here is from genome assembly GCA_034521655.1 of Rhodovibrio sp. Classification (GTDB taxonomy): domain Bacteria; phylum Pseudomonadota; class Alphaproteobacteria; order Kiloniellales; family Rhodovibrionaceae; genus Rhodovibrio. Next base: position 65,215 of record JAXHMD010000026.1, on the reverse strand, counting down.
TTCCTTGGGCAAGTTGACGTTGGGCAGGACCGACGCGCGGATGCGCTGGCCGGTCTCGCCGTGGCAGGTGTTGCAGCTGAAATCCATCGGGCCGGAGCGCCGGTAGAACATCACCTCGCCGGCGTCGCGCATGGCTTTTTCCATGGGATGGTCCATGGACGGGTTCCAGGCGTAACCGTTCGATTGCGCGGCGACGTAGGCCATCATCGCCCGGACATCCGACATCTGGGTCAGTTCCGGGGCGTCGTCGGCAAAGCCCTGCAGGGTCTTCATGCAATGGACCAGCCGTGTCTCGAGGTCCATCACCCGGCCGGCGTCCTCGAAATACTTGGGCAGCTCGGCATAGGCGCCCTCGAGCACGCCGGGCCCCTTGCCAAAGTCGCACTGCTCAAGCGTGGCGTTCTTGGGCCCGCGCTTGGTTTCGAACAACGCCTTGCCGTCGTCGACGACGAAATAGGCCGGGTTGTTCTCCATCATCATCAAGTTCTGCGGGCTTTGCGTCAGATATTCGGATTGCGTCTGATCGATCAGATCGAGCAGAATCTGCTTCGGCGCTTCGTTGGTGCAATTGACGCACTGCGCACTGGCGGTGCCGGCGAAGGCAAACGCGGCCACGGGCACCGCGCACAGCATGCTCATCCAGGCCCATACCGTATTAACGGTCCTACGCATGAGACGTTCTCCTCCCTCCCTCAATCACGTGTACGGACCGCATTATCGCGCCTGCTTCCGGGCCGTCGACTTTACGGGCGCCGCATCGTGACCGAGGATTGTTTATTTTGACTTCGGCGCGGTTGCTTGTTTAACCGATTTTTTCGGGCCGAATTCCGGGGTATTTTTAGTGTTTACCTGTCTCCGTTTTGTACGGACGGAATTGAAGCGTGCAGCATCGGGTTTGCAACGTCAACACATCACGCGACCCGCATATCAGCAGCGGAAGATCGGGCATGTACCCGGCTGCACTCGGAGCTCGGGCGGCGGCACCCGACCGTTCTCCGGCGATCGCCGCGGCGGGGGTGAGGTTAAGCAGCGCGGCGCCTCCTGCGAAGGCATTGCCGCGTACCCCGCGCACCACCGCAGCGCTTGACATTTCACAGTTTCGTCAATCACGATATGAGAAAGAAGTAACACGAGACTGGCCGACCTGCCTTATCCGGGGCGTCCCACCCCGGCGGCCCCTGATACCGCCCGGCTCCCGCGGGACGAACGCACAGTGCGCTCGACCGAGTTGCCAAAGCCGGTGTCGGGTGATTTTGCCCCGGCGAGCGCCGAGGGCGATCACGAGCAAGCCGATCCAAGGCCCCGATGCGCGCCGAAAGCGCGGACACGAGAGGCCGAAAGACCATCGCTCCTGGGGAGGAAACATGACCGACAAGCGATCCGACCCGTCGGCCCGCGCACCGCGCGGCGGTGCGGCAGGCGCGGACGGGCCAGGCGCCGGCCGAGACCGTCGGCCGACGGGCGCACACCAACGGCCGGGTCTGCCGCCAAGGGCACCGGCCGGCGCGGCTTCTTGCGCGCCGGCTTGGGCGCCGTCGGCGGTCTGGCGGCGGCCGGTGTGACCGGCCGTGCGAGCGCGCAGTCGGCGGAAGGCATGCCGCCCGGCGTGCCCAACTGGACCAAGTACCTGGGCCCGGGCGTGACCACCAAGCCCTACGGCGAGCCCTCGGAGTTCGAGAGTTCGGTCGTCCGGCGCAACGTCGAATGGCTGACGGCGACGACGCAGTCCTCGGTCAGTTTTACCCCGCTTTACGCCCTGGAAGGCTTCGTCACGCCCAACGGCATCTGCTTCGAGCGCCACCACGGCGGGATCGCGACGATCGATCCGACCCAGCACAAGCTGCTGATCAACGGGCACGTCGGGCAGGACATGCTGTTCACCATGAACGATCTGCTCCGGCTGCCGCAGGAAAACCGCTTCTATTTCCTGGAATGCGCCGCCAACACCGGCATGGAGTGGCACGGCGCGCAGCTCAACGGCTGCCAGTACACCCACGGCATGCTGCATTGCGTGCAGTACACCGGGGTGTCCTTGCGCACGCTGTTCAAGGAAACCGGCCTCGCCGACGACGCGAAGTGGGTGCTGGCGGAGGGCGCCGACGCCTCCGCCATGACCCGGTCGATCCCGATGGAGAAGGCGCTCGACGACTGCCTGGTCGCCTACGCCATGAACGGCGAGCGGCTGCGCCCGGAGCAGGGCTACCCGCTGCGCCTGGTGGTGCCCGGCTTCGAGGGCAACATGTGGATCAAGTGGCTGCGCCGGCTGGAAGTCGGCGACAAGCCCTACCACACCCGCTGGGAAACCTCGACCTACACCGACCTGCTGCCGAGCGGCAAGGCCCGCCAGTTCACCTGGACGATGGAAGCCAAGTCGGTGATCACCAACCCGTGCCCGGAGATGCCGCTGATCGACAAGGGCCGGCAGCTGCTGCGCGGCCTGGCGTGGTCCGGCAACGGCAAGGTCAAGCGCGTCGACGTGTCCCTGGACGGCGGGCGCAACTGGCAGACGGCCAAGCTGGAGGAGCCGGTGATGCCGCGCTGCCTGACCCGGTTCACCCTGCCGTTCGACTGGCGCGGCGAGGAGCGTCTGGTGCAGAGCCGGGTGATCGACGAGACGGACTACGTCCAGCCGACGATCAACCAGCTGCAGGCCGAGCGCGGCAAGGAATCGATCTACCACAACAACGCGATCCAGACCTGGCTCATCAAGTCGACCGGCGAGGTGGAGAATGTCCATCTGGCGTAAGCCAGGCCCAACCATGCAACGGCCAGGCCGGCCTGGACGGCGGCGCTGGCGCTCGCCCTGGCGGCCGGTCCGGCGGTCGCGCAGGACGGCAAGGAAACCGGCATCGGTCGGGCCGCCACCGAGCAGGAGGTCGCGGGCTGGAACATCGACATCCCGGTCGACGGCGAGGACGCGCCCCCGGGCAGCGGCACCGCGGCCGAGGGGCAGTCGATCTACGACAACGCCTGCGCGGCCTGTCACGGCGTTTTTGGCGAAGGTAAGGGCCGCTATCCGGCCATGATGGGCGGCGAGGGCACGCTGGACAGCAGCGACCCGGAAAAGACGGTGGGCAGCTATTGGCCGTACGCGACCACGCTGTGGGACTACATCCACCGCGCCATGCCGTTCGGCAACGCGCAGTCGCTGAGCAACGACCAGACCTACGCGGTGACCGCCTACGTGCTCTACCTGAACGACATCATCGGCTTCGAGGAGACGGTGAACGCGGACAACATCGCCGACATCGAGATGCCCAACCGCGACGGCTTCATCCGTCCGGACCCGCGTCCCGACATCCAGACCGCCGAGCCCTGCATGTCGAACTGCGCCGACAGCGTCGAGATCAAGAACCGCGCGAGCGACGTCGGCGTCACGCCGAGCGATCACGGTCACCCCACGCTGGTCGCCCTGCCGCCCCGCCTGCAGCCTGAGCAGGCCGGCGGTGACGCGAGCGGGCAATAGATCGGACTGGTGTGACCGGTGCGAAGGATTGACACATGCGAATAGTCAAATAAGACTTCCACCGATGGACACAAGCCCGCGCCAAGGCGGTTTCCCGGGCGCTCGCGGCGCTTGCCATCAGTGCCGTGGTCGCCGGCAGCCTGCTCGCCGGATCGCCGGCCCGGGCGGCGGAACTGGTGATGTTCCGGGTCCCCGGGTGCAGCTGGTGTCAGGCCTGGGACCGCGAGGTCGGCGAGGCCTATCCGAACAGCCCGGAGGCCGAGATCGCCCCGCTGCGCGAGGTTCGGCTTGACCGGGATCGCGACGGCGGGCTGGAGTTAGAGCGCGGCGTGCGGTTCACGCCCACTTTCGTGCTGGCGCGGAACGGTGTCGAGGTCGGCCGGATCGTCGGCTACCCGGGCGAAGCCTTCTTCTGGGGCCGGCTCGGCAAGCTGATCGAACAGCTCGACGACGGCCCGTCAGCGGAAGCCCGAGACAAGGGGATCGACACCGGGAGCTAGCCGAGCGGGTCCAGCAAACGCCGTCGAAACAAGGGACGGCGAGCCCAACGCCCCAACGACAACGAAAAGCCAAGGGGCGGCCAAAAATACTCTGGGGAGAGGAACGCCAATGAGAAGAAGAGTTGCAGCGGCCGCGTGCATGGCCGCGATGCTTTGGACGGGTGCGGCGGCCGCGCAGAGCGACGGCAGCGCCACCGTCAAGTTCGAGGTTCTGGAGCCCAACCTCGCGGTCGAACTGGCGCAGGAAACCCGTCAGGACTGCCTGGATCGCGGCTATCAGGTCGCCGTCGCCGTGGTCGACCGGTTCGGCGTGATGCAGGCGATGGTGCGCTCGCGCTTCGCCGGGCCGCACACCGTCGAGACCGCGCGGCGGAAGGCTTACACCGCCGTCAGTTTCCGCAGCGACACGCTCTCGCTGGTCGAAGCGACCAATGCGGGCAAGCAGCAGTCCGGGGCCCGGCAGATCCCGGACGTGCTGATGCTGGGCGGCGGCGAGCCGGTGCGCAGCGCCGGCAGCCTGATCGGCGCGGTCGGTGTCTCCGGTGCCCCGACGGGCGAGGAAGACGCCGCCTGCGCCAAGGCCGGCATCGAGGCGATCCGGGACCAGCTGGCGTTCTAAGCGGTCACCGAGCCCGCTGCACGGCGGCTGACCGGCGCCGGCATGGACACGCCCCTCGAGCGTCGAGCGGAAGCGTGACCTCCATACGACATCGCGGAATCAAGGGAGTAAGCGTGATGAAGGGCATTATTCAAGGCCGCGGACTGACGCGGCGGCACATGCTCTCCGGCGCGGCGATGGGCACCGTCGCGCTCGCCGGGGTCAGCGTGTGGTCGCGGACCGCCAAGGCGACGCGCGCCGAGGCGATGGCGGCGATCAAGGAGCGGGTCGGCGGCAAGGAGCCGCAGGCGTCCAGCAAGATCGAACTGGACGTTCCCGAGATCGCGGAGAACGGCAGCACGGTGCCGATGGGCGTGCGCGTCGACAGTCCGATGACCGACGAGGACCACGTCAAGGCGGTCCACGTCATGGCGACCAAGAACCCGGATCCGGAGATCATCAGCTTCAAGTTCACGCCGATGAGCGGGCGGGCGAACGCGTCGACGCGCATGCGCCTGGCCGAGACGCAGAACGTGATCGCGGTCGCCGAGATGTCGGACGGATCGACGGTCATGACCCAGAAGGAAGTCAAGGTCACGATCGGCGGCTGCGGCGGCTAAGGCCGCGCGACCGGCTGATCGACGAGCGCAACGACATTCGTTCGAAGGAGACCGAACCATGGCCAGCAACCGCCCCCGCGTGCGCGTGCCGCGCAACCCCGCCAAAGGCGACGTGATGACCATCAAGACGCTGATCTCCCACGAGATGGAGACCGGCCAGCGCCGGGACGACGAGGGCAACGTCATCCCGCGCAACATCATCCACTCGTTCAAGTGCGTGTATAACGGCACGCCCGTGTTCGAGGCCGATATGTACCCCGGCGTGTCCGCCAACCCGTACTTCGAGTTCTACGTGAAGGCGGTGGAAAGCGGCGAACTGGAGTTCATCTGGACCGAAGACGGCGGCCAGACCTTCAGCACCAAGGAAAAGATCGAGGTTTCGTAGAACCGGGGCCAGCGCCGGTCCCCAAGGACACCCAAGCGGGTCCCCTCTCCTCCGCTGGGAGGAGAGGGCCTGGGAGAGGAGGTGAGCACGGCGTCGGCCGCGGGCACCCTCCTCCCCTAACCCCCTCCTCTCATTGGAGGAGAGGATCGCTAAGGGCTGGCGCGCGAACCCGTCCCGCATCTACGAGACCACGCGATGGCCGGCGCTCCAAGTGCGGGCACCGAAGACGCGCACCGGCGTTCTCCCGCGAACGCTGAACGATCGGGGTGTGTCCGGCGAGGACACTGTCGGCGGCCCTCGCGCCGAGCGCCCCAAGCCCCAAGGAGGCATCCGATGCTCACCCGACGCGATTTGCTCCAGGTCGCCGTGGCCACGGCCGCGCTGCCCGGTCTCGCGCCGCTGGCGCGCGCCGCCGCTTCGCAGCAGATCGATCAGGCCCGGCTGCTCGACTTCCAGCCCAAGGGCCGCCTCACCCTGATGAACCTGACCGACATCCACGCCCAACTGGTGCCGGTCTACTTCCGCGAGCCGTCGGTCAACATCGGGGTCGGCCGGATGGAGGGGCAGGTACCGCACCTGACCGGCAAGGACTTCCTGCGGGAATACGGCATCGAGCCGGGCTCGCTTCAGGCCTACATGCTGAGCTCGGTCGACTTCGTCGAACTGGCCCGGCAGTACGGCCGGGTCGGCGGCCTCGACCGGATCGCCACGCTGGTCAAGGCGATCCGCGAGGAGCGCGGGCGCGACAACACCCTGCTGCTGGACGGCGGCGACACCTGGCAGGGCAGCTATACCGCGCTTCAGACCGAAGGGGCCGACATGGTGCGGGCGATGAACGCGCTCGGCGTCGACGCCATGACCGGCCACTGGGAGTTCACCTACGGCGCCCAGCGCTTCAACGAGCTGAAGGACAAGGCGGACGCCAAGTTCCTGGCCGGCAACGTGATCGACAAGACGTGGGAAGAGCCGGTGTTCGACGGCATCCAGATGTTCGAGCGCGCGGGCACCCAGGTCGCCGTGATCGGCCAGGCCTTCCCGTACACGCCGATCGCGAACCCCGACTACCTGATCCCGGACTGGTCGTTCGGCATCCGCGAGGACAACGTCCGCAAGGAAGTGGGGCGCGCCCGCGCTAAGGGCGCGGAGGTCGTCGTGCTGCTGAGCCACGACGGCTTCGACGTCGACCGCAAGCTGGCCCGGCGGGTCGACGGGATCGACGTCATCTTCACCGCCCACACGCACGACGCCATTCCGCAGCCGGAGGAGATCGACGGCACCCTGCTGATCTCCTCCGGCTCGCACGGCAAGTTCCTGTCGCGCCTGGACCTGGACGTCCGCGACGGCCGCGTGGCGGACTGGAGCTACCGCCTGATCCCGGTGCTGTCGGACGCGATCGATCCCGATCCCGAGATGACGGGCGTGGTCGAGGAGATCCGCGCGCCGCACCTTAAGACGCTGCAGACCGTCCTCGGCCAGACCGAGACGCCGCTCTACCGGCGCGGCAACTTCAACGGTACCTGGGACGACCTGATCTGCCAGGCGCTGATGAGCGAACGCGACGCCGACATTTCGCTGTCGCCCGGCTTCCGCTGGGGCGCGGCGCTGCTGCCGGGCCAGGACATCACGGTCGAGGACGTCTACAACCAGACCGCCATCACCTATCCCGAAGCCTACCGCCAGCAGATGTCCGGCGAGCAGCTCAAGCTCGTCCTGGAGGACGTCGCCGACAACCTGTTCAACCCCGACCCCTATTACCAGCAGGGCGGCGACATGGTGCGCATGGGCGGGCTCGGCTACCGGATCGACGTGCGCGCCGAACGCGGCGAGCGGATTTCCGAGATGACCCTGCTCAAGACCGGCGAGCGGATCGATCCCGCGCGGGACTACACCGTCGCCGGCTGGGCCAGCGTCAACCAGGGTACCGAGGGCCCGCCGATCTGGGAGGTGGTCAGCGACTACATCCGCCGCCAAGGCACCGTGAAGGTGGAGCGCAACGAGCAGATCGAGGTGGTGAACGCGTAGGCGCGGGCGGTTCGAGGAGCCCGCATTATTCCCCTCCTCCACTGGGAGGAGGGGCTAGGGGAGGAGGTGGCCGCGGTGTCGACGCCGTGCACACCTCCTCTCCCTAACCCTCTCCTCCCAATGGAGGAGAGGGGACCCTTTCGCGGGCGCCCGTCGAACCCGCGCCCGCCGGAGCGGCGGCAGCCGTCGGTCAAGGAGGGCACGCAGCATGATGGACGTCGGCTATCTGGGGGCGTTCGGGGCGGGTATCCTGAGTTTCCTGTCGCCCTGCATCCTGCCGTTGGTGCCGCCGTACCTGGCGTTCCTGGGCGGCGTCACGCTCACCGCCGCCGAGGGCATCCAGGCGCAGGACCCGGGCGATGAGGCCGGCCGGAAGGCGTGGGGCGTGTTCTTCGCCGCGCTCGCCTTCGTGTTCGGTTTCACGGTGGTGTTCACGATCATGGGCGCGACCGCCTCGTCGCTCGGCCAGATGCTCTCCAACCACCTGGACACGCTGGCGATCGTGGCCGGGGTGGTGATCATCGTCTTCGGCCTGCATTTCCTGGGCGTCTTCCGGGTCAACCTGTTCTACCGCGAAGCCCGGTTCCAGACCGCGACCCGGCCAGCGGGCCTCGTGGGGGCGTTCGTCGTCGGCCTTGCGTTCGCGTTCGGCTGGACGCCGTGCGTCGGCCCGGTGCTGGCGAGCATCCTGTTCGTCGCCGGCAGCCAGGGCTCGGCGATCGAGGGGGCGAGCCTGCTGACCACCTATTCGCTCGGCATCGGCATCCCGTTCCTGGCCGCGGCGCTGGCGGCCAAGCCGTTCATGCGCTTCATGCAGCGCTTCCGGCGTCACATCCCGAAGGTGGAAAAGGCGATGGGCGGGCTTCTGGTCGTGACCGGCGTGCTGTTCGTCACCGGCATGTTCAACGAACTCGGCTGGTGGCTGCTGGAAACCTTCCCAAGCCTCGGCCGGGTCGGCTGAGCGGGGCCGGACGCCACGCGGAACAAGGGCGCCGGCGGGGCCGGACGCCACACGGAAAAGGGCGCCGGCGAGGCCGCAAGGACGGGCCGCCGGCGCCCTTCAGCGCCTGTCGAGCCGGAATCAATCGCGCGGCGGCTTACCCGCCCATCCGGTCGACGGGCTTGGGCAGCTTGTCCTTCCGCGCCTTCTCGACCGCGCGGTAGTAGGGCGGGTAGGTCGGGCGCGGGATGTAGCGGCCGGCGCCCTCGGTCACGTTCAGTTCGCCGTCGTGGTAGACGACCTTGCCCTGGGCGATCGTGGTCCGGTTGGTGCCGGTGACTTCCCATCCCTCGAAGATGTTGAAGTCGATGTTCATGTGGTGGGTGTCCTTGGAGATCGTGCGCTTGCGCTCCGGGTCCCAGATCACGAGGTCCGCGTCGGCGCCCGCCAGGATCGCGCCCTTGCGCGGGTAGATGTTGAAGATCTTGGCGGTGTTGGCGCTGGTCGCGGCGACGAACTCGGTCTCGGTCAGGCGGCCGGCGTTGACGCCGTGGTGCCAGAGCACGTGCATCCGGTCCTCGACGCCCGCGGTGCCGTTGGGGATCTGGGTGAAGTTGTTGTGCCCCATGCGCTTTTGCGAGGTGCAGAAGCAGGCGTGGTCGGTCGCGGTGGTCTGCAGCGTGCCCGCCTGCAGCGCCGCCCACAGCGCTTCCTGGTGGCCCTTCGGGCGGAACGGCGGGCTCATGACGTAGTGCGCGGCGGTGTCCCAGTCCTTGTTCTGGTAGACGCTGTCGTCGATCAGCATGTGGCCCGCCAGCGCCTCGCCGAACACGCGCTGGCCCTGCGCGCGGGCGCGGGCGATCGCGTCGACCGACTCCTTGCAGGAGTTGTGCACGATATAAAGCGGCACGTTCATGATGTCGGCGAAGGTGATCGCGCGCTCCGCGGCCTCGCCCTCGACTTCCGACGGGCGCGACAGCGGATGGCCCTCCGGCCCGGTGATGCCGAGCTTGAGCATCTCCTGCTGCAGGTGGGCGACCAGCTCGCCGTTCTCGGCGTGGACGGTGCAGATCGCGCCCAGTTCGCGCGCCTTCGGGAAGGACTTCGCCAGGATCGCGTCGTCCGCCATGATCGCGCCCTTGTAGGCCAGGAAGTGCTTGAAGCTGTTGACGCCCTTCTCGTTCGCCAGCGTCTCCATCGCGCGGCCGACGCTGTCGTCCCACCAGGTGATCGCGACGTGGAAGGAATAGTCGGCGCAGGCCTTCTCAGCCCAGCCGTTCCAGGTGTCCCAGGCCTCCATCACGTCCTGCTGCGGGGCCGGGATGACGAAGTCGATGATCATCGTGGTGCCGCCGGCGAGCGCCGCCCGCGTACCGGTGAAGAAGTCCTCGGAAGCGACCGTGCCCATGAACGGCAGCTGCATGTGGGTGTGCGGGTCGATCCCCCCCGGCATGACGAAGCAGCCGGTGGCGTCGTGCACCTCGGCGTCGGCCGGGGCGTTCAGGTCGGTGCCCACGGCGACGATCTTGTCGCCCTCGATCAGTACGTCGGCGGGCTGGGCGTGGTCCGCGTTGACGACCGTCCCGCCCTTCACCAGCAAGCTCATGTTTTTCCGTCCCCTAAAGATCGTCTTGCGCGCGACCGGCCGCGCTGCCTTGGACAAGAAAGCGGCCCCGGCGGAGGTGTCCGCCGGGGCCGGCAAGGCGCGTCTTACATCGTCTTAATCTTGTCGGTGACCTTGTGGGTCCAGGCGCCCGTGGGCTCCTCGGTGATCACCGGGTCGGAGCCGCCCTGCAGCAGGGTGTCCACCGTGCGCTCGTAGTCCGCCGGATCGAGCACGCCCTCGCCTTCGCCCAGCAGCTTGGCGACCTCGCCCATCATGCGGATCTGGTGCTTTTCGGTCTGGGCGCCGGTGGCGTCGTTCTCCAGGACGATCATGGCGGCTTCTTCCTGGTTCTCGCGCGCCCAGTTCCAGCCCTTCATGCTGGCGTCGACGAAGCGGGCCATGGTGTCGACGAACGCCGGGTCGTCCAGGCGGTCCTCCATGACGTACAGGCCGTCCTCGAGGGTGGCGACGCCCTGCTCCTCGTACTTGAAGACGACCAGGTCGTCGGGCGACAGGCCGGCGTCGATCACCTGCCAGTACTCGTTATAGGTCATGGTGGAGATGCAGGCGGCCTGCTCCTGCAACAGCGGGTCGACGTTGAAGCCCTGCTTCAGCACCTCGACGCCGTTCTCCGAGCCGTCGGTCGGGATGCCCAGCTTCGACATCCAGGCGAGGAACGGGTACTCGTTGCCGAAGAACCAGACGCCCAGCGTGTGGCCGCGCAGGTCCTGCGGCTTCTCGATCCCGGTCTCCTCGCGGCAGGTCAGCATCATGCCCGAGCGCTGGAACGGCTGGGCGATGTTGACCAGCGGCACGCCCTTCTCGCGCGAGGCGAGCGCCGAGGGCATCCAGTCGATCACCACGTCCGCCCCGCCGCCGGCGATCACCTGCGGCGGCGCGATGTCCGGGCCGCCCGGCTGGATCGTCACGTTCAGCCCGGCGTCGTCGTAGAAGCCCTGCTCCTTGGCGACGTAGTAGCCGGCGAACTGGGCCTGCGTGACCCATTTCAGCTGGAGGGTAATGTCGTCCGCCGCCTCAGCCTCGGTGACTTGCGCCGCCGAGACGCCGAGGCCCAGCGCCAGGGCGGCAACACCTGCCAAAACCTTCTTCATCGGGGATCCTTTCCCTGTTCGGTTATGCGTCTTGTTGTTCCGTTGCCTAGCGCCGCTGGCGATAGGACGGGTGCCAGAAGGTCACGGCCCGCTCGACGAGCGCGACCGCGCCGTAGAACGCCGAGCCGGCGAGGGCCGCCATCGCGATCTCGGCCCACACCATGTCGACGTTCATCCGCCCCACCTCGGTGGAGATCCGAAAGCCCATGCCCACGGTGGGCGTGCCGAAGAACTCCGCGACGATCGCGCCGATCAGGGCGAGCGTGGAGTTGATCTTCAGCGCGTTGAAGATGAACGGCATCGCCGACGGCAGGCGCAGCATGACCAGCGTCTGCCAGTAGCCGGCGGCGTAGGAGCGCATCAACTCGCGCTGCTGCGCGTCGGAGGCGTTCAGCCCGGCGACCGTGTTCACCAGCATCGGGAAGAAGGTCATCACCACCACGACGGCGGCCTTGGACTGCCAGTCGAAGCCGAACCACATCACCATGATCGGCGCGATGCCGACGATCGGCAGCGCGCTCACCAGGTTGCCGAGCGGCAGCAGCCCGCGCTTGAGGAACGGCACCCGGTCGACCAGGATCGCGAGCAGCAGGCCCGCGCCGCAGCCCATGACGTAGCCGCTCAAGACCGCCTTGATGAAGGTCTGCTCGAAGTCCGCCCACAGCGTGCCGGTCGAGCTCGCGATCCGCTCCCCGATCATGCTGGGCGGTGGCAGCAACACCTGCGGCACGCCGAAGCCGACGGTCAGCACTTCCCACAGGAACAGCAGCGTGAGCCCGAAGACGGCCGGCACTACCGTGTCGACCGCGCGCTGGATGCGCATGTCGCGCACGCTGAAGGCGGCGATGCCGTCGACCGCGCGCCAGGCGATCAGCCAGGTCGCGACCACGAACAGCCAGAAGCCGCGCGTCGCCGCCGATCCCACGTCGTGAACCACGCCGAGCGCCGTCAGCATGGCGAGCAGGGCCGGCCAGCAGCACGAAGCCGTAGCCGGCCGGGCCCAGCCCGCGGACCACGCCCGCCTGGCGCGCCAGGCCCAGCCCGGCGACCGCCAGCAGCGCCAACAGGCCGAGCAGCGCGCCCGGCCGGTCCAGCCAGCCGACGGCGGCCGTTTCCTCGGTGGCGAGCGCGAGCGGGAAGGCGAGCGCGAGCAGCCCCAGCACGACCGTGGCCGCGCACCAGGGGTCGGGCCGGCTGAGCGCCCGACCGTCGGGCGCGCGGGTGTCGATCTGCACGCTCACGGCTGCGACCCCATCCGCCGGTGCGCCCAGCGTTCGCCGAGCGCGACCAGGCCGACCAGGCCCGCCGCCAGCACGGAGGCGGCGACCAGGGCCGACCAGATCTGGATCGTCTGGCCGTAGTACGAGCCCGCCAGCATGCGCGCGCCCAGGCCGGACTGCGCGCCGGTCGGCAGTTCGGCCACGATCGCGCCCACCAGGCTGATCGCGATCGCGACCTTCAGGCTGGCGAACAGGAACGGCAGCGACGACGGCCAGCGCAGCATCCAGAAGGTCTGCCAGCGGCTGGCGGAATAGGTGCGCATCAGGTCCATCTGCAGCAGGTCGGGCGAGCGCAGGCCCTTCACCATGCCGATCGCGACCGGGAAGAAGCACAGGTACATCGAGATCACCGCCTTGGGGATCAGGCCCTTCAGCCCGATCGCGCCCAGCACCACCACGACCATCGGCGCGATCGCCAGGATCGGCACGGTCTGGGAGGAGATGATCCAGGGCAGCAGGCTCTTCTCCAGCGCGCGCGCGTGGACGATCCCGACCGCCAGCAGCACGCCCAGGAGCGTGCCGATGCCGAAGCCCACGAGCGTGGAGGACAGCGTCACCCAGCTGTGGAAGACCAGGCTGCGCACGCTGGCGATCGAGGTCTGGAACACCGTCTTGTTCAGCTCCGCCAGGATCTGGTGCGGGGCGGGCAGCATCGGGCGGTCCTGCGCCCAGGTGGCGAGCACCAGCTCGCCGAACGTCCAGGCCTGATCCGCGCGCTCGAAGCGTTTGATCTGCAGGTCGGCGTTCATCCAGACCGCGAGCGCGTACCACAGCAGCACGATCGTCAGGCTGACGACCGTGATCGGCAGCGCGCGGCCCTGCACCGCCCGGTGCAGACGGGCGTGCAGGCGTCCGCGCGCCGGCGCGTCCGGGGAGACGGCGACCTGCGCGTCAGTCGTCATCGGCCATGCCCTGGCGCAGGCCCATCCGCACCCGGTGGGCGACGTCGATGAACTGCTGCGTCTCCCGGAAGTCGAGGTCGCGGTCGGCCGGGAAATCCGTCTCGATCACGTCCGCGATCCGCCCCGGCCGCGGCGACATCACCACGATCTTGTTGGACAGGAACACCGCTTCGGAGATCGAGTGGGTGACGAACACGACCGTCTTGCCGGTGGTGTTCCAGAGGTTGAGCAGCTGCTCGTTCAGATGGTCGCGGACGATCTCGTCGAGCGCGCCGAACGGCTCGTCCATCAGCAACAGGTCGGGGTCGAAGCACAGCGCCCGCGCGATCGAGGCGCGCTGCTGCATGCCGCCGGACAGCTGCCAGGGGTACTTCCGGGCGAACCCGGCGAGGTTGACCATCTCCAGGTAGGTGGCCGCGCGCTCCCGCCGCTCGGCCTGGGGCACGCCCATGATCTCCAGCGGCAGGGTCACGTTGCGCTCGATCGTGCGCCAGGGGTAGAGCGCGGCCGCCTGGAAGACGTAGCCGTAGGAGCGGTCCAGCCGGGCCTGGTGCGGGGTGACGCCGTTGACCTGGATGTCGCCGTCGCTCGGCTGCTCCAGGTCCGCGATCACCCGCAGAAGCGTGGTCTTGCCGCAGCCCGACGGCCCGATCAGCGAGACGAAGTCGCCCTCCTCGACCGTCAGGTCGATGTCGCTCAGCGCGTAGACCGGCCCGTCGGCGGTCTGGAAGGTCAGCGACAGGTTCCGGGTGCGCACGACCGGTCCGCCGCCGGCGGCCGCGGACGCGCGCGCCGCCGGCTGGGCCTGCACAGCTTCGCAGGAGGCGGCAGCTTCGGAGGCGGGGGCGGCGGTCGGCGTCATGTCACCTCGCGGCTCGGTTTTCAGGCAGCTTCGAAGGGCGGCGGGTCAATTCACCCGGCCGGCCATCTCCAGGACCGCGTGCAGCAGCACGTTGGCCCCGGCGGTCACCCACTCGGGCTTGCACTCTTCGGTCTCGTTGTGGCTGACGCCGTCGACGCAGGGCACGAACACCATCGCGGTCGGCGCGATCGCGGCGATGTAGACCGCGTCGTGCCCGGCCCCGGAGAGGATGTCGCGGTGGCTGTAGCCGCACGCCTGCGCGCCCTCGCGCACCGCCGCCACGCAGGTCTCGTCGAAGTGCACGGGGCGGAACGAGAAGATCTGCTCAAGCTGGCGCTCCAGGCCGATCTCCTCGGCGATCGCCGCCACGCCCTGCTCCAGCGCGCGGCACATGTCTTCCAGCACGTCGTTGTCCGGGTGGCGGAAGTCGATCGTCAGGAACACCTGCGCCCGGGATGACGTTGCGGGAGTTCGGATGCACGTCGATCTGGCCGACCGTGGCGCAGGCGCTGGGCGCGCGCGCCAGGCCGATCCGGTTGACCAGCTCGATCACCCGGGCCGCGCCCAACAGCGCGTCGCGCCGGCGGTCCATCGGGGTCGGGCCGGCGTGCGCCTCGAACCCGGTCAGGGTGAGCTCGTACCAGCGCTGGCCCTGGCAGTCGGTGACCACGCCGACGGTCTTCTCCTCGGCCTCCAGGATCGGGCCCTGCTCGATGTGCAGTTCGAAGAACGCGTGGATGTCGCGCCCGCCCACCGGCGCGTCGCCCTTGTAGCCGATCCGCGCCAGCTCGCCGCCCAGCGTCTCGCCGTCCCGGTCGGCGCGGGCGTAGGCCCAGTCCATCGTGAAGGCGCCGGCGAACACCCCGGAGGAGATCATCGCCGGGGCGAAGCGCGATCCCTCCTCGTTCGTCCAGTTGACGATCTCGATCGGCCGCTCGGTCTCGATCCCGCGGTCGTTCAGGGTGCGCACCAGCTCGAGCGCCGCCAGCACGCCCAGCACGCCGTCGTACTTGCCGCCGGTCGGCTGGGTGTCCAGATGGCTGCCCGCCATCACCGGGGCCAGGTCGTCGCGCTTGCCGGGCCGCCTGGCGAACATGTTGCCCATCTGGTCGACCGTCATGCGACATGCCCGCCTGCTCGCACCAGGTCGCGAACAGATCGCGGACCTGCCGGTCCAGGTCGGTCAGGGTCAGCCGGTTGTTGCCGCCCTTGGCCGTCGCGCCGTACTGCGCGACCTCCATCAGCGCGTCCCAGAGCCGCTTGTCGTCGATCGAAAGGTTGGCGACCTGCTGCCCGTCCATCTCAGCGCCCCTCCCTTTTTCCCGATCCGCTCAGTTCAGCTCGATCAGCGGGTCGTAGGTGTCCGGCCGGCGGTCGCGGAAGAACTGCCAGAGGTTGCGGACCTCCCGGACCATGTCGAGGTCGATCTCGTGGACCAGCAGCTCGTCCTGGTCCTGGCTCGCCTGCGCCTCGATCTGGCCGCGCGGATTGACCACGTAGCTGTTGCCGTAGAACTCGCCGATGTTCCACGGCGCTTCCCAGCCGACCCGGTTGACCGCGCCGATGAAGTAGCCGTTGGCGACGGCCGAGGCCGGCTGCTCCAGCTCCCACAGATACTGCGACAGCCCGGCCACGGTGGCCGAGGGATTGACCACGTATTCCGCCCCGTTCAGCGCCAGCGCGCGCCAGCCTTCGGGGAAGTGGCGGTCGTAGCAGATGTAGACGCCCAGCTTGCAGTAGGCGGTGTCGAACACGGGGTAGTCGCTGGCGCCGGGCTTGAAAAAGAACTTCTCCCAGAAGCCGGCGACCTGGGGAATGTGCGTCTTGGAGTACTTGCCGAGGTATTTGCCGTCGGCGTCGATCACGGCGGCGGTGTTGTAGTACACGCCCGGCATCCGCTCCTCGTAGATCGGCACGACGATCACCATGGCGTACTTCTTGGCGTAGTCCTGCATCAGCCGGGTCGTCGGGCCGTCGGGGATCGCCTCGGCGGCGGCGTACCACTTGGTGTCCTGGCTGGGGCAGAAGTACGGCTGGGTGAACACCTCCTGGAAGCACAGCACCTGGACGCCCTGGCGGCCGGCGTCGTCGATGAACGGGGTGTGGGCTTCCAGCATCGCCTGGCGGATCTCTTCGGGCGAGTTGTCGGTGCTCGCCTTCAGGCTCATCTGGATCAGGCCGGTCTTCAGCTTTGCCATGACGCGTGACGTCCCCTGCGTGATGCCGGGCCGCGCGGTCGCCTGCACCCCGCCGGTTCGCCGGCTGCGGTCCATCATGAAACGCAGGCACGGCGCTAGCGCGGGCGCACCCTGACGCGGCCCGGGCCGCACCCCCGGTTCAGACCTGCCGGGCGCCGGCCGATTGTCGACTGGAACGTTCGCGTGAAGGGCTCACATGCCGCGGAACGCGCCCGGATCAGACAAGCGCGGCGGATTAAGCGCTTGTCGCCCGTACTCGACGCTTCCTCGTCCGCCGCCGGCTGGCTCCCGCGCGCTCCCTGTTTTCACGGCGGCCGGTTTGTCGTTCCGGGTGCGGCGTTCGCCGCCCGGTTCGGTCCGCCTTCGTTGAACCTGACCAGTTGGTCAGGCTAGTATCCTGTGCGAGCCACGCGCGTGCGGTCAAGTCGATTCTGGGTGCGATTGAGGCTGGCGATCCACGCGATTTGCGTGCGATTTATCCCACAGGCGTCATGCCGGGACCGCGGCGCCTGGAGCGGAAGGGACACCCGGCCAACGAGACCGCGTCGCCCGGCGCATCGTGCGCGGTGCCGGGACGCAGCGGAGCGGGGAGGAGGATCATGACCGATGGAGACATCGCGCCCGCCGGACGTCCCGGCCGCCCGGACCGGGGCTGAGGGCGAGGGCGACAGCCCGGCCGCGCGCAAGGCCGGCCGCCGGGCCCGCAGCAAGGCGGCGATCCGCACCGTGAACGAGCGGGCGATCCTGGCGGCCGCCGAGTCGGTGTTCGCCGACTACGGCTTTAAGGGCGCGACCACCCGGCTGATCGCTGAGCGCGCCGGCGTGCCCAAGGCTAACCTGCACTACTACTTCCCGACCAAGCTGGCGCTTTACCGCCGGGTGGTGGACCGGATCTTCCAGGTCTGGCTGGACGCCGCCGATCCGCTGGACACGATCGACGACCCGCGCACCGCGCTCACCCGCTACATCCACGCCAAGATGGACCTGTCGCGGCAGTATCCGCTCGGCTCCAAGGTCTGGGCGAGCGAGGTGATGCACCGCGCGCCCCTGATCCAGGACTATCTGGAAACCCGCCTGACGCAGTGGACCGCCGACCGCGCGGCGGTGATCGACCGCTGGGCGCGGGAGGGCCGGATCGCGCCGGTGGCCGCGCACACCCTGCTCTACATGATCTGGGCGACCACGCAGCACTACGCCGACTTCGGCCATCAGATCACCACCCTGAACGGCGGCCAGGAGCTCAGCGACGCCCAGTTCGCGCGCGCCAAGGAGGAGGTCACCGCGATCATCCTGCGCGGGGTGGGGCTGCAGGCGTAGGCCAGGATGCCGAGACGAGGGTCCACGTCTCGGCATTGTGCCCGACGAGCCCGATCCGACCTTCCGGCATGACCGTTGGGCCCCGGAGCGGCTCCCCGCGTGCGTTGTCGGCCGACGGACAGCGCGCGCAGGGGACCCGACAGGTCTGCGACCGCCGCCGGCGTTAACCGCTTTCCGAAATAGCCCGTTAAACCTCAGCGCATAGCATCGCATACTCTGAGGCGCGTTAACGGTGCATCCCGATGAGCCTGGAGTTGATCCCCTACGTCGGTCTCCTGGACGTCGCCCGGGCGAGCCGGCTCGGGCTGGCGCAGGCGCGCGCGACCTCCAAGAACGTCGAGCGGATCTTCTCCAACTTCGGCTTCGTGCGCCGGGACGAAGTCACCGGCCGGGAGTTTCTGGCCGCCAACGCGGCCGCGCGGTTGGCCTACGGCTCGGCGCTTCGCACCTGGCAGCGCAACTACCTGAGATTGTCCGCGCCCTATCGTCTGCTGATGGCCCGCAAGACCCGGGACAAAGGCCGGATCGTGCTGGGGTGGGAGATGTCGCCCGGCATGAAGCGCTGGCTGGACGGCGCGGGCGTGGCTTACGTCGACGTGCGCCTGTCGCCGATGCGGTTCTACGATGACCTGCTGCTTGACGTCGCGACCAACACCTTGTCGCTCGACCGGCTGCTCGCCGACCGCCTGGTGCGCGTCACCCAGCCGGAGTTGATGCGCACCGCCCAGGTCGCCGCGATCGACACCAGCGCCGCCGACACCCTCGTCTTGGTCGGCCAGGTCGCGGGCGATTCCGCCCTGATCGGGCCGCACGGGCGGGAGATGAAATTGAATGACTTCGCCGGGCCGATCCGCGATCTCGCGCGTCAGTACCGGCGCGTGGTGTACCGGCCGCACCCCAAGGGCCGCCCGGCCGACGACCCGGTCGTGGGCGAACTCGCGCGCGACCGGGAGCCCTCGATCTACACCCACATGGCAAAGGGGGCGTCGTTCTGCGCGATTTCCTCCAGCGCGCTCGAGGAAGCCGCCGTGTTCGGCTGCCCGACCTTCCGCCTGGCGCCTAGCAGCCCGCTTGAGTTGCACGCCGACCGCTATCTGCATCGCCACGTCCACGTCCTGCGCAGTTCAGAACGCAGCAAGGCCGGGGGCTGGGCGGACGGCAGCGTGCCGATCCTGCGCTTCGTGCTGGGGCATAACGCAAGCGACCTGGGCCCGCTGCGCGCCCGGCCCGCGGCCGATGCCGGCCCGGCGCCCGCAAGCGATCCGGCGGTCCGACGGTTTAGCGAAGCCGGCTAGCGCCGATGGCCGACACCCACGCGCTTCGCGGCCGCGTCTTCGCCGGCAGCAACGTCTCCGACGCCACGATCGCCGGCTGTTCGGACGCGATCGAGCGCGCCATCGGGGAACGCGTGGTGCCCGGCACCCTGAACGTCTGGCTGGACCGGCCGATCGCCCTCGACAACCGCCGCGCGGCCACGATCGCGAAGCCGCGGCTCGCCCTCTGGCCGGCGCGGCTGAACGGCCAGCCGGTCTGGATCCAGCGCTACGACCGCACCGTGCTGCACGTGGTGGAACTGCTGGCCGACCGGCACCTGCGCCGCGCGCTCGCCCTCAACGACGGCGACACGGTGGAGATCGCGCTCGACCCGGACCTGCTGGTCCCGGTGCCCTGGCTCGGCCGCGCCGCCTGGGCCGCCTTCTGGCTCGGCCGCGGCCGCCGGGCGTTCGTCTCGCGCCGCTACATGCTGTTCGCCCGGCGCTGGTGCCGCCGGTTGGGTGCCACCCAGGACAGCGTCGACACGGGGAGCGCGCGGCTGCTGACGGGCCTGCTGCGGGAGGTGGCGGGGCGGGCGGGCTAGCGGTCGATCCTTGACGGCTAGCACCCGCCGTCGGCCGGAGCGCCCCCAACACCGGCCGACACATGCTGGCGTTGCAACGGCAGCAGTTGACCCAGAGCGGCCTTAGTCTCGTACAACCATTTGTTTTTCTCCGTGATGCGCCAACGGCACGCATATTGAAGCCCAGACTTGGTAGCTGCGAACACGTTATGGTACATTGTAGCCAGTAGTGGCTTTGAACAGCCCGCACCCTGGACCCATGTAGCGCGATGTCCGCATCGAAGCATAACTTATTTTTCAGTAAAATTTGAAATGAATTCAGACAAAAAACAAGAACAAAAACGACCTTCGCAAGCGCAAGGGCACACAGAGCCGGACATCGAGCCCGACGATTCAGAATCAGAGAGTACCGATGCCACTCCAAAGCAGAGACGTTCTGTTAAGCGTGGCCTCCGAGAGTTAAGCGAAGAAGAGCTGAATCAATCTGGCGTCCAAATACTTCTTATCGAAGATAATGAAACGCTTCAATACGAAAAGCGAGAACTGGAGCTGTACAGGACTTATTACTATGATACCAAAGAAAAATTAGCTGTTGCACAGACAAAGCAGAACATTCACATTGCGTCAGAATTGATCTATGTGGGCACTGTTGCCGTTGGGTCCGCGCTTTTGAGCGCAGCGATTTCAGGTGACGAAAGTGACTATATCGGTATTTTGGGCGCTTTATTAATTTTAATTGGCGTATTCGCGAGGGTAATTAGAAAATGAATCTACAAAATATTGCGATTCGTTCGCCCGGAGACTTGAATAAAGAGCGCCTCGTGATGCGCGCTCTTACCGATTTGGACGTTGGTGCTTACACGATATTTGCCGTAGTAGGCCGAGAAGGTGTTCCAACTAATGATCTGCGACATGCATTCTGGTTTCCAGATTTGAGTGTGAAGAAAAATGATTTGGTTGTTGTCTATACCAAGGTTGGAAAGCACAAGAAAAAACTTAAATGACAACGGAACCGAGTCATATTTTTTCTACTCGGGATCTCGAACAAACCTTATGGGATGATTATGTCAGCAATCATCGGGATGATCAAAGAGTGGAATACATTTTGAATTAAATGTGCGTCGAAGCCCATTTTATACAGGAATAGGGGTTTTAAACTTTGGCTGCTTTGAGATTGTTTCGGTCTCGCTCTTGTCGTCTTTACCAATCTGCCGTATAACCCGGCAATTAGGTGGAGAAAGAGCTAATTGTCCGCTCTTGGCCCATCCCCGCCGACCGGGCCGCGCGGTGTCGCTTCCGGCCTGCCTTCGAAAGCGGACGACCAGGATGTATCCTTCAGTGCGTCACCACGAACTGCCTGTTCGCGCTAACTTCCGCAAAACCCGGCAAGATTCACGTGGGGGGTGAGTTGACTCTCCACCCCCACCATCCTGCCCGATGCCCCGCTACTCCGCCGGCTCGGTTTCGCTCACGCAGGTCTGCGGGTTGTTCGGGTGGGTGGTCCAGTTGCCGTAGGCGGTGGTGATCGCCGTGCCGGTGCGGGGGTCGGTGCCCTCGGTCAGGTGTTCCATGGTGATGCAGTCGGGCACCGGGCAGACGTCGACGCAGAGGTTGCAGCCGACGCACATGTCGTCCATCACCTCGAAATGGCGCACGCCGTTCTTGGTCGCCGTGATCGCCTGGTGGGAGGTGTCCTCGCAGGCGATGTGGCAGCGCCCGCACTTGATGCAGCTGTCCTGGTCGATCCGCGCCTTCACCACGTAGTTCAGGTTGAGGTACTGCCAGTCGGTGACGTTGGGCACCGCCTTGCCGACGAACTGTTCGAGGCGCTCGTAGCCCTTCTCGCGCATCCAGTTGGCGAGGCCGGTCTTCATCTCCTCGACGATGTGGAAGCCGTAGACCATCGCCGCGGTGCAGACCTGCACGTTGCCCGCGCCCAGCGCCATGAACTCCGCGGCGTCGCGCCAGGTGGTGATGCCGCCGATGCCGGAGATCGGCAGGCCGCGGGTCTCGGGATCGCGCGCGATCTCGGCCACCATGTTGAGCGCGATCGGCTTCACCGCTTCGCCGCAGTAGCCGCCGTGGGTGCCCTTGCCGTCGGTGGTGGGCGCGGGCGCCATCTGGTCCAGGTCGACGCTGACGATCGAGTTGATGGTGTTGATCAGCGACACCGCGTCGGCCCCGCCGGCCTTGGCGGCGCGGGCGGGCTTGCGGATGTCGGCGATGTTGGGGGTCAGCTTCACGATCACCGGCATGCGGGTGTTCTGCTTGCACCAGCGGGTGACCATCTCGACGTATTCCGGCACCTGCCCGACGGCCGAGCCCATGCCGCGTTCCGACATCCCGTGCGGGCAGCCGAAGTTGAGCTCGATGCCGTCGGCGCCGGTCGCCTCGACGCGTTTGACGATCGATTTCCAGCTGTCCTCGGTGCAGGGCACCATCAGCGAGACCACCATCGCCCGGTCCGGCCAGCGCGCCTTGACCTGCTTGATCTCCTGCAGGTTGGTCTCCAGCGGCCGGTCGGAGATCAGTTCGATGTTGTTGAAGCCGATCACCCGCCGGTCGCTGCCGTAGAGCGCGCCGTAGCGCGGGCCGGAGATGTTCACGATCGGCGGGTCCTCGCCCAGCGTCTTCCAGACCACTCCGCCCCAGCCGGCCTTGAACGCCCGTTCGACGTTGTAGGCCTTGTCGGTCGGCGGCGCGGAGGCCAGCCAGAAGGGGTTGGGCGACTTGATGCCGAGGAAGTCCGAGGAGAGGTCGACCATGGCGTTGGCTCCCGGCCGCGCGTCGCGGCCCTTGAGGTCGTCGGGGTGAGGGGCGTGCGCGCTCTCAGGCCTGGCGCAGGTGGTCGTCGATGGCGTGGGCGGCCTGCTTGCCGTCCTCCACCGCCGCGACCGTCAGGTCCGCGCCGCCGGCCACGCAGTCGCCGCCGGCCCAGACGCCGGGCATCGAGGTGGCCCGGCGCGGGTCGACCCGGATCCGCCCCCGTTCCAGGGCGATCGTGTCGTCGCCGGCCTGGAGCGCGCCGTTGGCGCCCAGGCTCTGGCCGATCGCCTTGAACACGACGTCGGCCTCCAGGGTCAGGCTCTCGCCGGTGCCCTCCAGCCGGCCGTCGGCGCTCAAGCGGGTGTATTCCAGCTCGATCCCCGCGATCCCGTCGGGCCCGCCCAGCAGGCGGCGCGGCGCCAGCCAGTGCTTGATCCGCACGCCTTCGGTCTGGGCGTGCTCCTGCTCGAGGCGGCTAGCGTTCATGTTCTCCGGGCCGCGGCGGTAGACGATGGTGACGTCCTCCGCGCCCAGCAGCTTGGACTGCACGGCGATGTCGATCGCGGTCATGCCGCCGCCGATCACCACCACCCGGCGGCCGACCGGCAGGGCCGACAGGTCGCGCGCCTGGCGCAGCTCGGCGATGTAGTCGACCGCATCCAGCGCGCCCGCCAGCTCCTCCCCGTCGACGCCGAGCGCGTTCACGCCGGACAGGCCGAGCCCCAAGAACACCGCGTCGTAATCGCGCCTGAGGTCGGCCAGCTGCACCTCGCGGCCGAGCGCCTTGCCGGTTTCGAGCCGGATCCCGCCGACGTCCAGGATGTAGGCGAGTTCCCGCTGGGCGAAGTCGTCCACGGTCTTGTAGGCGGCGATGCCGTACTCGTTGAGGCCGCCGGCCTTGGCCCGGGCGTCGAACACGGTGACGTCGTGGCCCAGCACCGCCAGCCGGTGCGCGCAGGCGAGGCCCGCCGGGCCGGCGCCGACCACGGCGACCTGCTTGCCGGTGGCTTCCGCGCGGGTGAACACCTGCCGGCCGTCGTCGAACAGGGCGTCGGTCGCGTGGCGCTGCAGCTGGCCGATCTTGACCGGCTTGCCTTCGCTCGCGACGCGCACGCAGGCCTCCTCGCACAGCGTCTCGGTCGGGCAGACGCGCGCGCACATGCCGCCCATGACGTTCTGCTGCAGGATCGTCTCCGCCGCGCCGATCTCGTTGCCGGCGGCGATCTGGCGGATGAACATCGGGATGTCGATC
This sequence comes from Rhodovibrio sp., assembly GCA_034521655.1. Lineage (GTDB taxonomy): Bacteria > Pseudomonadota > Alphaproteobacteria > Kiloniellales > Rhodovibrionaceae > Rhodovibrio. Next base: position 41,552 of record JAXHMD010000026.1, on the reverse strand, counting down.
TGGGTCGGGCAGGCGTGCAGGCAGGGCGCGTCGTAGCAGAAGTAACAGCGCGACGCCTCGACCGCGGCGGCGTGCCGGGACAAGGGCGGATAGGCGTCGGCGAAGTTGTCCGCCAGCTGATCCGGGGCCAGACGGCCCGTTGCAACGTCCCGCGTGCTGTTCGCCAAGCTGCGCTCCCCACCCGTATGCGACGGCCCGCGCTTGCCCGCGCCGCCTATGGTCCAAGCGAGCATTGACGCAAAAGCTGATCGATTGGTCAAGTTTCGCACGCGTCGTGTCGGGTGTGGCCCGGGCCCCGGCCTGCGCGCGGGCGCTAAGCGCCGGAAAAAGGCTTGCAGTGCCTCCCGGGCGCGGACAATCCTGGGCTGCGGGGAGGCGGTGGATCGGTAAAGATGATCGAACCATCCGCTTAAGGCTAAAAAAATCACACGGAGACGAAATATGAAGAAGTTCGCCGCGGCGATGGCGGTGCTGGGGTCCGTCGTCTTGATGGGCGCGCCGGTTTCGGCTCAATCCAACGAAAACGATCCGGTGAAGATCGGCATGGTGGTCACGCTGTCCGGGCCGCCGGCGGCGCTCGGCCAGCAGGTGGTCGACGGCTTCAAGCTCGCGCTGGAGGAGAAAGGCGGGCAGCTGGGCGGCCGGGAGATCGAGCTGATCGTCGAGGACGACGAGCTGAAGCCCGACGTCGCGCTGTCCAAGGCGACCGCGCTCGTGGAGCGGGACCAGGTCGACCTCGTCGTCGGCACGGTGTTCTCCAACATGCTGCAGGCGATCTTCCGCCCGGTGGTGGAGAGCGAGACCTTCCTGATCTCGCCCAACGCCGGCCCGTCGACCTTCGCCGGGCGCAACTGCAACCCGTATTTCTTCGTAACCTCCTACCAGAACAACCAGAACGCCGAGGTGATGGGCGCCTACGCCCAGCAGGCGGGGCTGGAGAAGGTGTTCATGATCGCGCCCAACTACCAGGCCGGCCGCGACAACATGAAGGGCTTCCGCAAGCACTACGAGGGCGAGATCGTCAACGAGGTCTACGTCCCGCTGAGCCACCAGGACTTCTCCCCGCAGATCGCGCGCATGGCGACCTCGGACGCGGACGCGGTGTTCGCGTTCATGCCGGGCGGGCTCGGCGTGCGCCTGGTCGGGCAGTTCCGCTCCGCCGGGCTCGCCGACGAGATGGAGTTCATGTCCGTCTTCACCACCGACGAGACCACGCTGCCGGCGCAGAAGGACGACGCGCTGGGCTTCAAGGCCGCCGGTAACTGGGCGCCCGACATGGACAACCAGGCCAGCAAGCAGTTCGTCGCCGCGTTCGAGGAGAAATACGGCTACGTCCCGGGCGGCTACGCCATGCAGGCCTACGACACCGCCATGCTGATCGACAGCGCGCTTAAGAAGACCGGCGGCATGGACGACGCGGACGCCTTCCGGGAGGCGCTGCGGGCGGCCGACTTCACCTCCCTGCGCGGCGACTTCGAGTTCAACACCAACCACTACCCGATCCAGGACTTCTACCAGCTGCAGGTCGAGCAGCGCGACGACGGGGCCTACATCACCAGCGTCGAGCAGAAGATCTTCGACAACTACAAGGACAGCTTCGCCGACGAATGCCGGATGTAGGACGTATCTGACACACGGGGCCGGCGGCGCGGCGCCCTAGGCAAGATGCTGGAAGGTGGAATCACCTTCCAGCTGATCTGCCTCTTCGAGCAGGCGACATTCAGCCCGAAGGCCGGTTCGGCCTTCGAGCATGTCGCTCGGCGTCGCGCCGCCGCGTCGCGTGTCGGCGGCTGTTCGCGGCGGCCCGCCGTTCCCAGCCACCCGAGCCTGTCCCAACCGAGCCTGTCCCAACCGAGCCGGTCGATGTCCGCAACCCTCCTGCTGATCCAGGTGCTGAACGGGCTTCAGCTGGGCGTGATCCTGTTCCTGATCGCCGCCGGCCTGACCCTGGTGTTCGGCGTCATGGGCTTCATCAACCTGGCCCACGGCGTGCAGTACATGATCGGCGCCTACCTCTGCTGGACGCTCTACCAGGTGACCGGCAGCTTCCTGGCCGCGCTATTACTGGCCCTGCCGGCGGCGCTCGCCCTGGGCGTGCTGCTCGAGGTGCTGGTGTTCCGCCACCTCTACGACCGCGACCACCTGATCCAGGTGCTGGCGACCTTCGGGGTGATCATCTTCGTCAACCAGCTGGCCAAGGTGCTGTTCGGCCCGGCGGCCCTCTCCGTGCCGCCGCCGGCCCTGCTCGACTGGTCGTTCCCGCTGGTCGACGGGCTGCGCTATCCCGCCTATCGCGTGGCGCTGATCGCCGCCGGCCTGCTGGTCGCGCTCGGCCTCTGGCTGGTGATCGCCAAGACGCGGGTCGGCATGCTGATCCGCGCCGGGGCGACCAACCCGGACATGGTCGACGCGCTCGGCGTCAACGTCCGCCGGCTGTTCCTGATCGTGTTCGCCTTCGGCGCGATGCTGGCGGGCTTCGCCGGGGCGATGGCGGCGCCGGTCTTCTCGGTCGAACCCGGGATGGGCGACAACCTGCTGATCGTGGCGTTCGTGGTGATCATCATCGGCGGCATCGGCTCGATCCGCGGGGCGTTCGTCGCCGCGCTCCTGGTCGGGCTGGTCGACACGGTCGGGCGGACGCTGGTGACCGACGGCCTCAGGCTGATGATGGACCCCTCGTCCGCCAACCAGATCGGGCCCGCGCTCGCCTCCATGCTGATCTATCTCTTGATGGCCGGCGTGCTGTTCTTCAAGCCGCAGGGCCTGTTCTCGGCCGGCGGGAGCCCGATGAGCGCGCCCGCCCTGCCAGCCGAGGCGGCCGGCCGGTCTGCCTCGGCCCGCTTCGGCGTCGGGATCGCGCTTGGCATCTTCGTGCTGCTGGCGCTGACCCCGCTGGTGGCCGAGCTCTACGGCGGCGGCTACCTGACCACGCTGGTGATGCGGGCGATGATCCTGGCGATCGCGGCGATCTCGCTCGACCTCCTGATCGGGCACGGCGGCATGATCTCCTTCGGCCACGCCGCCTTCGTCGCGATCGGCGCCTACGCCTACGGCATCGCGATCGACGAGGGGGTGTACTCGATCTTCGCCATCCTGCCGCTCGCGTTCGCCGCGGCGGCGCTGTTCGCGCTGGTCACCGGCGCGATCAGCCTGCGCACCTCGGGCGTCTACTTCATCATGATCACGCTCGCGTTCGCGCAGATGCTCTACTTCGCCATGGGCTCGCTGTCGCGCTACGGCGCCGACGACGGGCTGACGCTGTGGAGTTCGGCCGACGTCGCCGGCACCGGTTTGTTGAAGTCGGATACCGGGCTGTTCCTGACCATCCTGGCGGTGCTGGTGGGCGTCTGGCTGCTGGTCAACCGGATCGCCGTGTCCCGGTTCGGCCGGGTGCTGCGCGCGGCGCGCCAGAACCCCACCCGGGTCGCCACGATGGGCTATTCGGTGTTCAGCTACCGGCTCACGGCCTACGTCATCGCCGCGCTGATCGCAGCGCTCGCGGGCGTGCTCTGGGGCGCGCAGGCGAACTTCGTCTCGCCCGCGATCGGCGCCTGGCAGCGCTCCGGCGACCTGATCGCGATCGTGGTCGTGGGCGGCATGGGCTCGCGCAACGGGGCGCTGATCGGCGCGCTGTTCTTCGTCGGCATCGAGGAGGTGCTCTCCGGGATCACCCAGGACTGGCGGCTGATCTTCGGGCCGATGCTGGTGCTGATCGCGCTCTACGCCCACGGCGGGCTGGCCGGCTGGATCGACCGGCTGCAGGGGCCAAGGCGGACCGGCGGGTCATGAGCGATCCGGTGCTGGAGATCGACGGTCTGACCAAGAACTTCGGCGCGCTGCGCGTCACCGACGCGGTCTCGCTCGCGCTGATGCCCGGGGAATGCCACGCCCTGATCGGGCCGAACGGGGCCGGCAAGTCGACGCTGGTCCACCAGATCTCCGGCCTGCTGCGCGGCCGACCGCGGCCGCATCCGCTTCGACGGGCGCGACGTCACCGGCCTGCCGCCTGCACGCCCGCGCGCAGGCCGGGCTGGGGCGGTCGTTCCAGATCACCTCGATCATGCCGGAGTTCACCGCGCTGGAGAACGTCGCGCTCGCCGCGCAGGCGCGCGCCGGCTCGTCGTTCCGCTTCTTCGGCCGACGCAGGCCGCGGAGCAGCGCTCAACGACCGCGCGCGCCAGGAGTGCCTCGGTCAGCTCGGCCTGGGCGACCGCGGCGACCGGCCGGCGGGCGAGCTCAGCCACGGCGAGAAGCGGCTGCTGGAACTCGCCATCGCGGTCGCCGGGGAGCCCAAGGCGCTGCTTGTTGGACGAGCCGATGGCGGGCATGGGCCGCAGCGAGAGCGCGACGCTGACGCAGACGCTGCTGGGCCTGAAAGCGCGCTACCCGATGCTTTTGATCGAGCACGACATGGAAGCGGTGTTCACCCTCGCCGACCGGGTGTCGGTCCTGGTCGCGGGCGCGATCGTCGCCACCGGCACGCCGCAGGAGATCCGCGACAACCCGGAAGCCCGGGCCGCCTACCTGGGCGAGGGGGCGGTATGAGCGCGCCGCTGCTCTCGGTCGAAGGGCTCGCCGCCGGCTACGGTGCCGCGCAGGTGCTGTTCGGCATCGACTTCGAGGTCGGCGCGGGCGAGGCGGTCGCGCTCATGGGCCGCAACGGCATGGGCAAGACCACCACGATCCGCGCGATCATGGGCCTGATCCGCCCGTGGCAGGGGCGGGTGCGCGTGCGCGGGCGGGACCTGACCGGCGCGCGCCCGCACCGCATCGCCCAGGCCGGCGTCGGCCTGGTGCCCGAAGGCCGGCAGGTGTTCCCGACCTTGAGCGTGGAGGAGAACCTGCTCGCCACCGCCAAGACGCCGGACGGCCGGGCGCGCTGGGACCGCGACCGGGTCTACGACTTCTTTCCCGCCCTCAACGAGCGGCGCGGCAACCTGGGCGCGCAGCTCTCCGGCGGCGAGCAGCAGATGCTCGCGATCGGCCGGGCGCTGATGACCAATCCGGCGCTTTTGGTCCTGGACGAGGCGACCGAAGGCCTGGCGCCCTTGATCCGGGAGCAGATCTGGGACCGGCTGGCCCGCCTGAAGGCGGAGGGGGAGGCGATCCTGGTGATCGACAAGAACCTGGCCGCGCTGTCCCGGCTCGCCGACCGCTACGTCGTCCTGGAGAAGGGAGAGGTGGTCTCGCGCCTGGAGGCCCGCACGCAGGCGGTCGATCCGGTGGCCCAGCTGGAGCACCACCTGCACGTTTGAGCCTCGGCTGGGCAGGGACTGGCCTGGTTGGCGCGTGCCCCCATCAGCACCCGCGAAGCACAAAAAGAAGAGTCGCGGTCGTTGCAGATGCAAGCAGGCGCAACCCCGGCCGAGCACGACGTCGACTTCCTGCCGCCGCCGGCGTAGGGGGCGGGCGCGGAACCGCCGCGGGCCGCCACCTCACCCTGTCCCTCTCCCCCCACTGGCGGAGAGGGGACCCGCCGCGACGTCCGTGGGTCCCGGCGGCAACCGTGGCACGGCGTGAAATCCCCTCTCCGCCACTGGGGGGAGAGGGAGGGGCCCGCGCCCGAAGGGCGTGGGAGGGTGAGGTGGTTCGCACGCCGCTTCGTCGACCGCGCCCCCTACCGCGCCCCCTACCGCGCCGGGGCGAACCCCGCCAGGCGCTGGTAGTCGCCCACGATCGCGCGCAGCTCGTCCGGGGCGGCGACCTGGTCGAGGTCGGTGAAGCCCTCGGGCGCGCGTTCCTCGACGAAGTCGATCACCTGCATGCGTCCCTCCCGTCGTGCCAGAGCGCGATCGCTGAAGGTGAGCTCACCTTCAGCGTGAATCGCGCTCTATCTATCTGAAGGTAGAGCAAAATTCACGAGCAAGGCGAGTCCACCTTGCCCGATTTTGCTCCAGTTTCTCGTGCCCGTCTTCGCGGCCGCGTTCAGGCGACGCCCGGCGCGGGGCTGTAGACGCCTCGGCCGTCCTGCGCCTCCAGGGCGTGCAGCGTCCGGGCGATCGACGCGCCGAACCATTGGGTGATCCGCTTCGGGCCGACGGCCCAGTTCAGGCCCAGTTGCAGCGCGCGGTCGATGTCGTCGAAGCTGGCGACCCCCTCGCGCTCGGCGAAGCGGGCCTCGTTGACGATCTGGCTTGCCGTGCGCAGCGCGATCAGTCCGGGCGTGTCCGGGACCTCGACCAGCTCGACACCTTCGTGTCCAGCCGTCTTGTGCAGGTCGCGCTTGGTCTGGGCGTCCAGCCCGGCGGCGGCGTAGGCCAGGGTGGGGCGCTCCATGAACGGCGCCGGGGCCACGTCGAGCAGCGCTAGCCCGCTGGGGCCCGCCCGCTCGGCCGCCGTCCGTCCGTCGCTGGTCGCAACCGGGCAGACGTGGGCCAGCAGTTCCATGAACGGGCCGACGTCGTTCACCGCCTCTGGCTTCGCCGGCTCGGCGCGCGGGTAGCTGTAGAAGCCTTCCCCGCTGCGGCGCCCGAGTTTGCCCTGTTCGGCCAGCCAGGCGACCCGCCGGGCCGGCGTTAGGCGGGCCGGACGGTCCATCGCCTGGTAGACGCGCTGGCTGGCGGCGGCGTGGACGTCGGTGCCCATGAGGTCGATCAGCTCGAACGGGCCCATCGGGGCGCCGAGCGCGGTGCTGAGACAGCCGTCCAGCGTCGGCGCGTCGGCCAGGCCGGCTTCCAGCATGCGCCCGGCTTCCAGGTAGAAGGGCTGGGCGCAGCGGTTGACGATGAAGCCCGGACTGTCGCCGGCACGGATCGCCACCTTGCCCAGTCGCGTGGCGAAGCCTTCCAGCGCGCCCCACGCCGCGTCGGGGCAGATTACTTCCAACAGCGGCACGCGCGCGACCGGGTTGAAGAAGCGCACACCGGCCAGGTCCGGCCGGCCGGCCGCCCGGCCCAGCTCGGTGATCGACAGCGAGGCGGTATTGGTCGCCAAGCGGGCTTCGGGCGCGATCCGGGCCAGCTCGCGGAACAGCGCGGTCTTCGCCTCGAAGTCCTCGTCGACCGCCTCGATCGCGAGGTTGACCCCGGCCAGGTCCGACAAGGTGCCGAGCTCAAGGCTGGCGCGCGCGCGGTCGCGGTCGCCCGCGCTCAGCCGGCCGCGCTCGACGGCCCGGTGCAGGGCGCCCTGGATGGTCTCCCGCGCGCGCTCGCCGGCGGCGGGGTCGCTGTCGACCAGGACCGTCTTCAGCCCGGCCAGGGCGCAGACCTGCGCGATCCCGGTGCCAAGGCCGCCGGCCCCGATCACGCCGACGGTCTGGATGCTGTCCGCGTGCAGACGGTCGGGCTGGATGCTGGCGCCGCCGTTGGAGATGCTGGTCATGGGCTGGTGAAGCGCGCCGTGCGCTTTTCCCTCAAACGCGGTGATCCCCTCGCGCTTGTCTGCGGTATCGCGCCGTGCCCCGGCGGGCGTCTCGCGCGAACGGCCCGCGTCGGGGCCCGCCGGTGCGCTTCGCCCGGCGCGTCACCCAGGGCGGCGAGGGGGCTGGCGATGCCCCGGGCGTGCGCTGTCTCGCCACACACCGGCGCCCCGGTCAAGACCGGCCGCATCGTGCGTAGGCCGGGGTGGCCACGCCTTGGGCCCGGTCGCGAGCCGGAATCGCGGTCATGCAGGGGCGTGAAGCCGAGCCCATGGGAACATTCAAGGCTGAAGCTTCAGGCTTGAAATAAATGCCGGCTGGAGTAGCGTTTCAGGCCTGGAGAGCGGTCGCGAACGGAACGGGTCGGGCATGGTGCGAAAGGGCTCGGTGTTGCTGACGGGCGGGACGGGCGCTGCGGCGGCGCCCCGCGGGGTCACGGCGACCGCGATCGTGGGCGGCGGGGCGTGGGCGCGGGACCCGCGGGCGCGACCCGCACGGCGGCGGCCGGCCGGCGTCCCGGCCCGCCGGCCGAGGACGACGCGCGGCTCGGCCTATGGCTCGCCATGCTGCGCGCGACCCGGGGGATCGAGAACGAGCTGCGCGAGCGTCTGCGGCTGGCCTACGACACCACGCTGCCGCGCTTCGACGCGATGGCGGTGGCGCACGCCGCCTGGATCGACGAGACGATGGCCGGCCTGGATGCGGATGACGTCTCGGCCGCGATGCAGGCGCTGTTGAAGATCGACAAGCCGGCCCGCGAGGCCTGGAACGTCGGTTGCGCCTAGCCCCCTCCAAGAGTGGCGGACAGGGATGTCATGGCGGTCGTCACAGGGCGCTTACTGGAACGCCTGCAGGCCGGTCTGGGCGCGGCCCAGGATCAGGGCGTGGATGTCGTGGGTGCCCTCGTAGGTGTTGACCGCTTCCAGGTTCATCACGTGGCGGATCACGTGGTACTCGTCGGAAATGCCGTTGCCGCCGTGCATGTCGCGGGCCTGCCGGGCGATCTCGAGCGCCTTGCCGCAGGAATTGCGCTTCATCAGCGAGATCATCTCCGGGGTGTCGCGGCCGTCGTCGATCAGCCGGCCCAGCTGCAGCGCGCCTTGCAGGCCGAGCGCGATCTCGGTCTGCATGTCGGCCAGCTTCTTCTGGATCAGCTGGGTCTGGGCGAGCGGCTTGCCGAACTGCTGCCGGTCCAGGGTGTACTGCCGGGCGGCGTGCCAGCAGAACTCCGCCGCGCCCATGGCGCCCCAGGCGATGCCGTAGCGCGCCTTGTTGAGGCAGCCGAACGGGCCCTTGATGCCGGCGACGTTGGGCAGCAGGTTGTCCTCCGGCACGAACACCTCGTCCATCACGATCTCGCCGGTGTCCCAGGCGCGAAGCGAGAACTTGCCCTCGATCTTGGGCGTGGTCAGGCCGTCCATCCCGCGTTCCAGGATGAAGCCGCGGATCCGGCCGTCGTGCGCGTCGGACTTCGCCCAGACGATGAACACCTCGGCGATCGGGGAGGAGGTGATCCACATCTTCGCGCCCGAGAGCGAATAGCCGCCGTCGACCTTCTTCGCCCGCGTCTTCATCGACGCCGGGTCGGAGCCGGCGTCGGGCTCGGTCAGGCCGAAGCAGCCCAGCCACTCCCCGCTCGCCAGCTTGGGCAGGAACTTGCGCTTCTGGCTCTCGCTGCCGTAGGCGTGGATCGGGTGCATCACCAGCGACGACTGCACGCTGACGGCCGAGCGGTAGGCGCTGTCGACCCGCTCGACCTCGCGCGCGATCAGGCCGTAGGAGACGTAGTTCACGCCGGCCCCGCCGTAGTCCTCGGGGATCGTCGCGCCGAGCAGGCCGAGCTCGCCCATCTCGTCGATGATCGCGCGGTCGGTGCGCTCGTGCCGGTTGGCTTCCAGCACGCGCGGCATCAGCTTGTCCTGGCAGTAGTCCCGCGCGGTGTCGCGGATCATCCGCTCCTCGTCGCTCAGCTGCTCCTCCAGGCGCAACGGATCGTCCCAGGCGAACGCCGGCTTGGGCTCGGTCTGCGGGTCGGGCTTGCGGGCGGGATCGGCGGGGGACATGGCGGAACCTCTGCTGGTTCGACGGCTGCGCTCGGCGTCGGCGGTCAGGCCGGCGCCCGGTCGGATGGCTTGTGTTCGAAAGAGTATAACCGCGCATCGGTGCGGCAAGCCAACCCCGCGGCCCGTACGCTTGCAGGGGGCGGTCTATCAGGGGGCGGTCTATCGCCCCGTAAGCGCGGTGCTGAGCGCCGTCCAGGTCTTGACCGGCTTGGACAGGCGGACGCGGCGGTCGCCGGGGAAGCCTTCCGCCTCCAGTTGCGCCAGCAGCCGGGCGTAGACCTCCAGCATGATCCGGCAGGGCCGGGCGCTCCCGGGGTGCAGCTCGCTCAGCAGCCCGCGCACCTCGGCGTAGCGCTGACGGGCGTGTTCCGCCAGGCGCGCGCAGGCGGCCGGCCGGTTGACGTCGGCCAGCACGCCGGCCGGGTCGCGCGCCGCGATGCCGGTCTCGGCCAGCAGCTCTTCGGGCAGGTACAGGCGCCCGTCGGCGCCGTCGCCGGCCTGGTCGCGCAGGATGTTGGTGAACTGCAGCGCTTCGCCCAGCGCGACCGCGATCTCGTGCTTGCGGTAGGCGGTCGCGTGCCCGTCGCCGGCGCCGAAGATCTGCATGGTCAGCATGCCGACCGCGCCCGCGACCTGCCGGCAGTACTGCTGCAATTCGGCGAAGCTGGGCGCGACCAGCCCGCCGCGGGCGTCCACCGTCATGCCGTCGATCACGGCGTGGAACTCCTCGCGCGGCAGTTGGAAGCGGTCGCGGTAGCTCGCCAGCACGCGGGTCGTGGCGGTCTGCGGCTGGCCGCGGTAGATCCGGTCGACCTCGGTGCGCCAGCGCTCCAGCCGATCCAGCTTGATCCGCTCGCCCTCCGGGCCGTCGGCGACGTCGTCGACCGCCCGGCAGAACGCGTAGACGGCGTAGGCCGCCTCCCGCCGGTCGCGCGGCAACAGGCGCATGCCCCAGAAGAAAGAGGTGCCAGCCGCCCGCACCGCCCGGCGCACCTCCGCCACATCCAGGCGCGAACGCTGCGGCGCCGGGGCGAGCGTGGCGGCGGTCATGGCGGCTCGGGTCCTCCTCTGGGGGCGGTGGGACGGGGCGGTCAATGTACCGACCAAAACCAAGATTGGCTCCGGTACCAGACCTAGCGGATTGGAAAGGACAACTAAAGGGCCGTGATGAAGATAGGGTTGTCGAGCTTGACGGCCGGGAAAGGCACAGGATTTCCAGAGGCCCAAAAGTTCTGGCCGATACGTATCTCACAAACTCGGTTTGGGGGTCACGAAGCCCTCTCGAAGATGCCGTTCCTGTTCGCAAAGCTTCTGAACTAAGGTACTATCTTTCCTATGGGTCTGCTCACGATTCTCTTGCTAAGGTAGCCAAATTCATGTTGAGTAAGGAGCGAGTGGCATATAAATGAAGAAAGACTACAATTACCTAAAAGAAATTTGGAACAGGTCAAAAGTACCAGTCTTTGTGCGACGAAACGGCAGACGCGAAAAAGTGAGGCTGCGACTTCCTTTTGCATCCGACAATCGATTTTGGTTGAAAAACCAGCGGACTACCTCGCCTGTGTGGGTGCCGGCCGGTAAATACTGGGAGGTTCCGAAGTCATGGTTTAACGATCTCGTAAATAGAGGGTTAGAGCGTTATGGTAGCCTTTATGTGATTCAGCCCTATCGTGTTCAAGAAAAATGTGCGCCAGCTTGTCTAAACGCGACTGGCCATGAATGTGAATGTTCATGCATGGGAGCAAATCATGGCGCAGGAAACGATGGTAGTTGGTTTGAAGTTTCTGAGACCTTCGCGACCCGCTTTGGAGGGCGAGAGGTTGCTTGCCGTCTTATAAAGAAGACAACTTGATCTAAACCGACGGATTTATATACTTTCAAGTTTTGATGCTCTGATACCACCAGGTTTGGCGGCTCATCTGGCGGCGCAATGGCGTCGGGTACCACAAGCGAACCGTGCGCCGAATAATGTGCTACCGGGGGTTCTCTCACGTCTCAGCCCGGTCGCAGCACGTGGGCAAGCCGCAGGCGAGCGGGGCGGCGGTGTTCAGAAAAGCTTCGCTGAACAGGTGGCCACGAAGCTAGGCGCGCGAGCGGACGTGTAGTTACAAGACGAATGTAGCGCTAATCGGCTTGCCCAAGGACCCCGCACCGGCGGCGCCGGACCTGTCCGCCGTCTTGCTGTCGCCGGACGCGGCACACTGGGAAGTGCCAGACTTGATGAAGCCCTCGCAGACGCCACGCCCGCGAAGCCGGGGCGCACGCGACACCGAGTTTCCGGTGACCGGCGAATGCCCTTTCCTCGTTCTGCCCGGTCACTCTCCTTATGCGGCGGGCAGGGGGTTCTTGTATCGCGGCTCTAAGTCTGCGAGCGGCGGATCCTCCCGAGCCGGTACTCTGTGCAGCTTCTGCAGCTTGCTCTTTCGCGGCCTTGCCCTGCTGTCTTGCTTCTCGGCGTTCCTCGTATTTCTTTTCGCCAAGTTCGGTAAGATCGGCAAGACGTTGGCGGCGTTGTTCGCGCGCCACGTACCAGTCTTTGAACAGTATCTCCAAAAGGCCTATAAGGCGTTGAGCTTTGCCAGGATCTACATCCACAATGTAGTTGACGTTCTCGAGGTGGGCTCCGATATTGCCAACTTTTCGAAGCTCGTCGATGGCCTGCCAGACGTCCTGGTCGACTACTTCTTTTAGCGCGTTTAGTTCCGAGTTGAGCGTTTTTTCTTCTATCCCACAGAAGTCGCGAACCATAGATTGCAGGCACCGGCGCGACAGTGCGGCAGAAGCCTTAGGGCTTAGGTCCCGTATGCGGCAGGCCTCCGTGTAGTCGTCCCGAATGGCTTGGGGGATACACTCTGGCTGCGGCTTGGCTTCGGACTCCGGTAAAAGCTGCCAATTTTTGACTACGTCGGTCGGAACTCTAAAGTTGTAATTGTTTACGTGTGTTTTTGCCAGATACAAATGCATATTCAGTTTTCTGCATTTTGGGTTTGGGCAGCATACAGTGTGGTGTATTAAACAAAGAACTTCCTTGTCGTAGTTTGTCTTTTTGATACTTACTTCGAGCGAATCTTTGTCTTGATCGGCTGAGGTAACAGTCGCGTCCCGTCCACAATATGGGCAGGCGAAACTCTGGCTTTTTTCGGGGTCGAAGACGGGTAGCTTTGGCATGGTGTACTCGTTCTATACTTAGCCTATAAAATAGCTCTCGCGCTATAAGTTATGGCGTTGCATTCCCCACCGATAAAATTCCCATGTTTGTGCGGGTTTAAGGTGGTGCCGGCGGAGGGACTTCTCAACCCCCAGCCTGACCGATTACAAATCGGTTGCTCTGCCAGTTGAGCTACGCCGGCGCCGGTCCGCGAAGCGGGCAGGCCGCACGATATCGCCGTGCCGGAGTCCCCGCAAGGAACGTGGCACGCGTGCCCGGGCGCCGGCGCGTTCAGAGCCGGCGCGCTCCGCCTCACACATCCCCGTCCAGCGTCAGCAGGGGGTCGTAGAGCTCCGGCCTCCGGTCGCGGAACAGGCCCCAGGACGCGCGCTGGTTGGCGAGCGCGTCCAGGTCGAAGGTCGCCGCCACGGCCGTCTCGCGGTCCTCCCCGGCTTCGGCCAGCAGGGCGCCGGTCTGATCGGCGACGAACGAGCGGCCGTAGAAGGTGACGGTGCAGCTGTCGCCTTCCTCCGCGCCGATCCGGTTGCTGGCGACCACCGGCATCAGGTTGGCGGCGGCGTGGCCCTGCATCACCCGCTGCCAGTGGCCGCGGCTGTCCAGGGCCGGGTCCTGCGGCTCGCTGCCGATGGCGGTGGGGTAGAACAGCACCTCCGCGCCCTGTAGCGCCATCGCGCGCGCGGCTTCCGGGAACCACTGGTCCCAGCAGATCGCCGTGCCCATCCGCCCGAAATGGGTGTCGAACACCATGAAGCCGGTGTCGCCGGGGTTGAAGTAGAACTTCTCCTGGTAGCCCGGCCCGTCGGGGATGTGGCTCTTGCGGTAGACGCCCAGGATCGCGCCGTCCGCGTCGACCATGGCGAGGGAGTTGTAGTGCGCGTTGTTGGCCCGCTCGAAGAACGAGATCGGCAGCACCACGCCCAACTCGCGCGCCAGGGCGGCGAAGCGCGCGATCACCGGGTGCCCCTCGAACGGACGGGCCAGCTGGAACAGCTCGGCCTTCTGGTCCTTGCAGAAGTACGGCGTTTCGAACAGCTCCTGCAGCAAGATCGCGTTGGCGCCGTCGGAGGCGGCCTGGCGCACCAGCGCCTCCGCCCGCTCCAGGTTGTCGTGGGTGTCCCAACTGCAGGCCATCTGCGTGGCCGCGACGGTGATCTCGCGCATGTTCGGTCGCCTCGGCCGGCCGGTTCGTGGATCGTCTGCGTTGGCGATTGCACCACCGATCCGCCCGCAACCCAAGAGCGCGATCGCGCTTTTCTCGGGGCCGGGCGGGCGAACCGGCGGGGCTACAGCACGCCCAGGTCGCGCGCCGTGCGGTCGATACAGCTGCGCAGCGTGTCCACCATGGTGTCGATGTGCGCGCGCTCGGCCGTCAGCGGCGGGGAGACGATCATGGCGTCGCGCACCGCGCGCAGAATGACGTCGCTGTCGAAGCAGTAGTCGCGGCAGATCCCGCCGGCGCGGCCCAGCGGCTCGAAGTGCCGGCGGGTGGCGGGGTCGGCGCACAGCTCGACCGCGCCGACCAGGCCCAGGGTGCGCGTCTCGCCGACGATCGGGTGATCGCGCAGCTCGGCGAGGCGGCGGGCGAGGTAGGGGCCGGTATCCTCGCGGACCTTCTCGACCAGGCCCTCGCGTTCCAGGATCGCCAGGTTTTCCAGCGCGACCGCGCAGGCGACCGGGTGGCCCGAATAGGTGAAGCCGTGGAAGAACTCCCCGCCCTCGGCGATCAGGGTGTCGGCGATGCGCGGGCCGACCATCACGGCGGAGAGCGGCAGGTAGCCGCTGGTGATCCCCTTGGCCAGGATCATCGCATCGGGTTCCAGGCCGTAGTACTCGCTGGCGAACCAGTGCCCGGTGCGCCCGAAGCCGGTGATCACCTCGTCCACGATCAAGAGTACGTCGTGCTTGCGGCAGATCTCCTGGACCCGCGGCCAGTAGCTCTCCGGCGGGATGATCACCCCGCCCGCGCCCTGCAGCGGCTCGCCGACGAAGGCGGCGACCTTGTCCGGCCCGATCGAGACGATCTTGTCCTCGACCGCCTGGGCCGCCGCCTCGCCGAACGCCTCCGGCGACAGCTCGCCGCCGTAGTCGAACCAGTAGGGCGGCATGACGTGCTCGAACCCCGGCAGCGGCAGGCCGCCCTGGCCGTGCATCGCCGCCTGACCGCCCAAGGACGCCGAGGCCATGGTGGAGCCGTGGTAGGCGTGCTCGCGGGAGACGAACACGGTCTTTTCCGGCTGGCCCTTGAGCGCCCAGAAGTGCCGGATCATCCGGATCATGGTGTCGTTGGCATCCGAACCGGAGGAGCCGAAGAACGCCCGGTCCAAGCCGGCGGGCGTGATCTCCGCCAGCTTGGCCGCCAGCTCGATCGCGGGCGGCGTCGCGGTCTTGAAGAAGGCGTTGTAGTAGGGCAGCTGCAGCATCTGGTCGTAGGCCGCCTGCGCCAGCTCCGGCCGGCCGTAGCCGACGTTGACGCACCACAGCCCGGCCATGCCGTCCAGGATCCGCCGGCCCTCGCTGTCGCTCAGGTGCAGCCCGTCGGCGTGGGTGATGATCCGGCTGCCGCCTTCGTTGGCGAGCCCCTGGTAGTCGGTGAAGGGATGCAGATGGTGGGCGGTGTCGCTGGCGCGCCAGCGCGCGGTCTGGTCGGTGGGGGCGGTCATTGAGATCGGCTCCAAGGAAACCTACTGAGAGAAAACGGATGTATCGGCGAGTTCCCTCTCCTCCAGTGGGAGGAGAGGGACAGGGTGAGGAGGCCCTACGGGTCGATCGCCGCGGCAACCTCCTCTCCCCAGCCCTCTCCTCCCAGTGGAGGAGGGGGCTCAGCGCCGTCCCTCAGGGGTTGAAGCCGATCCGTGCGCAGGTGATCAGCACGTCCGCCGCGACGTCGCGTGGGCGGCGGGGTCGGGGGTGTTGGCTGACCGGGGTCATGCTCGCCCTCACACGTTGAGCAGCAGGTGCTCGCGTTCCCAGCTGGAGATCACCCGCTGGTAGGCCTCCAGCTCGGCGTCCTTCACGGATGTGACGACCTGCACGAAGTCCTCGCCCAGCACGCGCTTCAGCCCGCTGGAGCGGGAGAAGCGGTGGAGCGCGTCGTAGAGCGTGCGCGGCAGGGTGTGCGCCAGGCGGTAGCCGCTGCCCTCGACCGGCTTGGTCGGCTCCAGCTCCTCCACCATGCCAAGATAGCCGCAGGCGAGCGAGGCGGCCATCGCCAGATAGGGGTTGCAGTCCGCCCCGGCGCAGCGGTTCTCCACCCGCCGGCTTTCCGCGCCCGACACCGGGACCCGGAAACCGACGGTGCGGTTGTCCAGCCCCCAGTGGGTGTTGATCGGCGCGTCGGAGTGGCGCATCAGCCGGCGGTAGGAGTTCACGTTGGGCGCGAGCAGCGGCATCACCGCCGGCAGATACTTCTGCAGGCCGGCGATATAGGACAGGAACTGCTGGCTGTTCTCGCCGTCGCTTGCGTTCGCGAACAGGTTGCGCCCGGTCTTGGCGTCCAGCACCGACTGGTGGATGTGCATCGAACTGCCGGGCTCGTTCTCCATCGGCTTGGCCATGAAGGTGGCGTAGACCTTGCTGGCGCATCCCGGTCTCGCGGACCGTGCGCTTGAACAGGAAGGTCTGGTCGGCGAGTTCCAGCGGGTCGCCGTGGTTGAAGTTCATCTCCATCTGCGCGGCGCCCGACTCGTGGGTCAGGGTATCGATGTCGATGCCCTGCGCCTCGCAGAAGTCGTAGACCTCCTCGAACAGGGGGTCGAACTCGTTGACCGCGTCGACGCCGTAGGACTGGCGCGCCGTCTCCCGCCGGCCGGACCGGCCGATCGGCGGCTCCAGCGGATAGTCCGGGTCGGTGTTCACGTCGACCAGGAAGAACTCCAGCTCCGGCGCCACCACCGGCGTCCAGCCGCGCGCCCGGAACAGTTCCAGCACCCGCTGCAGGGTGCGCCGCGGGGCGATCTCGACCGGCGCGCCGTCGAAGTAGTAGGCGTCGCAGATCACCTGCGCGGTCGGGTCGTCGTACCAGGGCACGCGGCGCATGGTGCGCACGTCCGGGACCAGGTAGACGTCGATCGTCGCCGGGGAGGTGACGCCGTCGTTCTCGCCGTAATCGCCGGTGACGGTCTGGATGAAGATCTGTTCGGGGATGCGCAGGCCGGTCTCGCGCATGCCCTTGAGGAATTTCTGCGCCGGCAGGATCTTGCCGCGCGCGATGCCGGCCAGGTCGGGGACCAGGCATTCGACCTCGTCGATCGCGTAGCGGTCGAGGAAGTCGCTCGCGACTTGGTCGTCGCCGGTGTCGGATGTCATGCGGAAAAGGAACTCTCGGGTCCGCTTGGTTCGTCCGTCGCCGGCCGGGCGGCCGCGCCGGGGCGCTTGGCGGGGGCGGACACCGGGCAACCCGGCCGCCCGCTTCGCAACGCCGCACGTATCCTACGGGTGGCCGTGGGAGGTGGCAAGGCAGCCACACCCTTGACGCGGCGGGCCGGATCGCCAGTCTTGCAGGCACTGTCCCGCCCAACCGGTTCCAGAGACGAAACAGCGACGGTTTTCCAGCGTGAGCGCGCCCGCGCACATCGGTTCCTACTACGCCGCGACCGCCAACCCGGCGCCCGAGCGTCCCCCGCTCGCGGGCGCGGTGCGGGCGGACGTCTGCGTCGTCGGCGGCGGCTTCACCGGGGTGACGGCCGCCCTCGAGCTGGCCGAGCGCGGCTATTCGGTGGTGCTGCTGGAGGGCATGCGGATCGGCTGGGGTGCCACCGGGCGCAACGGCGGGCAGGCGTCGACCGGCTTCAACGCGGACGTCGACAAGCTGCGCCGCTGGGTCGGCGACGCGGATGCGCGCCGGCTGTTCGACCTCGCCGAGGAATCCAAGCGGATCATCGCCGAGCGGGTCGCCAAGCACGGCATCGACTGCGACCTCGTCTGGTCGCACTTCAACGCCGCCAACAAACAGCGCCACCTCGACGAACTGAAGGCGGAGGCGGCGGAGTGGGCCGACTTCTGCGGCTACGACCGGACCGAGATCGTCGAACGCGACCGGCTCAAGGACTGGGTCGACAGCGACGCCTACGTGGGCGGCATGGCGGACCATGGCAGCGGCCATCTGCATCCGCTGAACTACTGCCTGGGCCTCGCCCGCGCGGCGGAGGAGGCGGGCGCCGTGCTGTACGAGGACAGCCAGGTCACCCGGCTGGAGACCGGCGGCCCCCGCCCGCGCGCCGCGACCGCGCAGGGCACGGTCGAGGCGGACACTCTGCTGCTGTGCGGCAACGCCTACCTGGGCGATCTGGTGCCCCAGATCCGGCCCCGGGTGATGCCCGTGGGCACCTACATCGGCGCGACATATCCGCTGGGCGAGAACCGGGCGAACGCCCTGCTGCCGACCAACGCCAGCGTGTGCGACAGCAACTTCGTGCTCAACTACTACCGCCTGTCGGCCGACCGGCGGCTGTTGTTCGGCGGCCGGGTCAGCTACTCCACGGTGATGCCGCCCAACCTGCCGAAGGCGATGCGGGCCAAGATGCTGCAGGTCTTCCCGCAGCTGGAAGACCAGACGTTCGAATACTGCTGGGGCGGCTACGTCGCGATCACCGCCGAGCGCACGCCGCACATCGGCCGGCTTGGCCCTAACGTGCTGTTCGCCCAGGGCTTCTCCGGCCACGGCGTGGCCCTCACCGGGGTCGTCGGCCGGATGCTGGCGGAGACGGTCGCCGGCCAGGCCGAACGCTTCGACCTCATGGAAAAGCTGCCGCACACCCCCTTCCCCGGCGGCAAACTCCTGCGCACCCCGCTCTTGGCGCTCGGCATGCTGTGGTACCGGATGCGGGATTACCTGCCGTAGCAGGCGGACGTGCGGAGGGGCGGGGGCGTGGTGGCGCTTGACGGCGGGTATCGGTGCGTTTGCTGCCGCCGCGACGCGCGTGGCGGGCGGCGGGTGATGACGCGAAGCAGAAGGCGAGACTAGATGAGGGCTTGCTGGTCCAGAACGTGAGCTCTTAAGCGGTATACGTGCTATGGTTGCGCTATGAGAATCGAACGCAAAGGTAACGTGGGAAGGCTCACTCCTCGCGTTGAGCGGTTTTTCACTCAAGCACTTGGCGGTGTATCGCTGGATAGCACGCAGCACGCGGAAGCTCGCAAGGCGGACTACAAATGCTTGCGTGGGCTGTTGGCAATCGAACTTAAGAGCTTGGAAGAAGATGCTTCAGAGCGTGTCGGCAATCTGACCGAAAAATTACAAGAACGACGAGACTGGCCGGAGTTTCATGGCTCATGGCCTTTGCAGTCCGTTCTCACGAATATGACCGAATCGGAAGACGTAAGCCGCCTTTTTATCGATCGGATTGGGCGTGGGATCAAGAGCCACATGCGCAAGGCCAACAAGCAATTGGCGGCCCACGAAGCGGCGTTTCCGCGCCAGAATATGTTTAAAGTCTTGGTGCTCGTTAACGAGGATCATGAAGTCTACGACCCTAAACTCTCGGCCCAAATCATTCAGGATTTACTGCTTCGCTGTGAAAATGAGTCACCAATTTACCCACATATTGATACTGTGATTTTTTTTACCGAGCGCCACGCGGCCTCTGTTAATAGCAAAATCGCGTTTCCAATTTTATGCGTCGAAAGCGCTTCTATTGAGAGTACCGAATGGAAACGCACTTTAACGGATTTCATTGTTTCGCGCTGGGCCCAATGGAACGACGTACCGCTCTATAAGACCGACTTTGGTGAACAGGGTTTTGCAACGATTGATCACATCCCTGAACAGATGAGGCGGCAAGAACAGTGGGAGCTTAATTATAAGCGTGACCCATACATGCGCTACTTCACCGACGAGCAATTGCGCGAGCGGTTTGATGAAATAGTGTGTATCTCGGCGCTGGCCTTTATCAGAAATTCACCACTCAAGCCAGATAAGGGAGCTATCATGTGGAGCATGTCTTGCATGTCGCACATGATGGTCGAGATGGGATGGCGCGGTATTCCAATCACGAATTTCAAGTACACGCCGGAGCGGCTCGCAAGCGCTGCGAAGCGTATGGGCATGCCGATCGAAGTAATTGCGTGGTTTAAATCCGAGATGAGTTGATAGCACCAATTGACGATTATGAAGAAAGGGTTTCGGAGCCATTATTTCCGAGTCTGCTAAGTATGGCGCACCCGCGTAAACGGCCGCTCCTGACCCGACCCTGCCATCAAAGCCCATGCGCGCCGCGTCAGGTATCCGTTGGATAGCGGCCGCCAGAAGACGGCGGGCACGCGCACCCGTCTCCCTGCCCCTTACCCCAAAACCGCCGCCACCCCGCCGCGCCGGGGGTCGCCGGCGCCGGTGACGCGGCCGTCGGGGTGGCGTTCGACCGCGTGGACGCCGCCGAAGAACATGTTGCGGTCCGGCCAGCGGTTGAGCCGGTCGCCCTCGGCGGCCGCGGCGGCGATCGCGTCTTCGGCGAACCCGGGCTCGATGCTGACCAGGCCGCGCTCGACGTGCAGGCGGGCGGCCGCGACCGCCTCGGCCGCGCTCAGCCCGTGGTCGACCAGCTGGCTCGCCACCTGCAGCAGGGCGGTGCGGATCCGGTTGGAGCCGCCGGAGCCGAAGGCGACCTGCCGGCCGTCCGCCAGTTCCAGCACGCTGGGCGCCATCATCGAGGCGATCCGCGTGTCGGTCGGCCAGGCGTCGAAGCCGTCGGGGTGCAGGTCCTCCTCGCCCAGCATGTTGTTCAGATGGATGCCGGTGCCGGGCCAGGCGTGGCCGCAGCCCTCGCCGTTCGACAGGGTGACGGCGGCGAGGTTGCCGAAGCCGTCGGCGACCGAGATGTGGGTGGTGCCGCGGTCGCAGCGCGGCCGGCCGGCCATCGCGCTTCGGTAGCGGGCCAACAGGTCGGGATCGAACAGGGCGCGCTCCGGCGTCTCGGCGGCGCTCAGGCGCTCGGCCGCGCCGCGGGCCTCGGAAGTCAGGCGCATGGCGCGGGCGAGGGCCGCCGTCTGCCGCGCGCTGCCGGCGGCCGCGGGCTCACCGGCGGCCTCCAGCAGGTCGAGCGCGAAGGCGACCAGCATGCCGCCGCTCGACGGCGCCGGGTTGGTCAGCAGCCGCGCGTCGCGGTAGGCGCGGGCGAGCGGCCGGCGCCGCTCGACGGTGTAGCGGGCGAGGTCGCCGGCGCTTAGATGGCCGCCGTGGTCGCGCGATAGCCGGGCCAGCGCGTGCGCGGGGTCGCCCTCATGGAACGGCCGGTCGCCTTCCCGGCCCAGGCGCTCCAGCGCCGCCGCCAGCTCCGGCTGGACCAGCCGGTCGCCGGGCGCGCGCGGCGTCCCGTCGGGCGCTTGGAAAACCTCGGCGATCGCCGGCGTGGAGGCCAGGATCGGCGCCAGGATCCGCCCGGCGTAGGCGTCGAAGTCGCGTAACGTGACGCCCGCGCGCGCCAGCGCCGCGGCCGGTTCGACCAGTACGCTGAGCGGCCGGCTGGCGAGGTCGGCGTGCACGGCCGCGATGCCGCGGATCGTCCCCGGCACCGCCGCCGCGCCCAGGCCGACGTGGAATTCCTGCGTCGCCGGACCGAAGTCGACCTCGACCGCGCGGAAATCGGCGTCGGCGCGGGCCCGGCCCGGCGTCTGGGCGAAAAAGTCGTAGAGCACCGGCGGCCCGTCGGCTGGATGCGCCAGCAGAAACCCGCCCCCGCCGAGCGAGCACAGCAGCGGCTCCGCCACGCTCGCCGCCGCGACCGCCGCGAGCGCGGCGTCGAACGCGTTGCCGCCGTCGGCGAGTGCGTCGCGCGCCGCCTGGGCGGTCGCCGGATGCCCGGCCGCGACCGCCGCCCGTCCCATGGTGCCGTCTGCCGCGTGCGTCATGCCGCCGGGGTCTAGCACCGCGCGTGGACGCACGCCAGTGGGCTGGCGTAGAGGTTCCCGCACGGTTTAGAGGCCGCGCTGAGTGAGACAATGGCGCTCAAACGGGGCTTTAATCGCATACTGAGACGGAGGGCGGGAAGATGCGCGGAGCGGTCGCGGCTACCCGTTATGCTGCGCGCCACTGCTCAGCCGTAGGGTGGGTTCGCCGCGCACGCGGCAACCCACCAACCGGTGTTTGCCGCGCCGCTGCCGTTCGGTGGGTTGCTGCGCGAACCCACCCTCTCATGTCCGTTTGTCAAGGTATAGGCGTGCGAGAGCGTGGCCGCACGGCGGGGCCGAGCGGGTTGGCGTGTGTAAGCTCCGGGCCAGCGGTGCCGAGGCGCGGGGGTGTGCGGGCGTTGACAGCCTCTGATGCGTGGGTCGGGACCACAGAATGACGAGGCGTCACCGGTCGTTGCCCCAGTCTACGAACGTAGATAGCAGCCTGTCAGGGTGGGTGCGGGGATCTGAACCGGTGTTGGTCCGCGCCCCGGCGCCGCTGGCCCGGAGCGATGCGCTGGCCGGCGGTGTCGTGCCGGCGTGTCTAGGGATCTCCTTAGCTGTTGCGGATCTCCTTGCTGTGCCGTGGACGCCGTGCCGGCTCAGGCCGGCTGGGTGTCCTGGGCGACCGCCCAGACGAACCCGGCGAGTTCCCGGGCCACCGCGATCACCGCCACCTGCGGCAGCTTGCCGGCCCGGCGCAGCGCGCGGTAGCGGGCGTGGAGGCGGGTCTGCGCGGCCCAGCAGCGCTCGCGCACGGCCGGGCTGAGCGGCGCCTGCTTGGCGCGCTGGCGGTTCGATAGCCGCGGCGGGTG
Source organism: Rhodovibrio sp. (assembly GCA_034521655.1). Classification (GTDB taxonomy): domain Bacteria; phylum Pseudomonadota; class Alphaproteobacteria; order Kiloniellales; family Rhodovibrionaceae; genus Rhodovibrio. The sequence goes on along the minus strand of JAXHMD010000026.1, from coordinate 19,268 downwards.
GCGGTAGCACCAGGCCGCCTCGGTCAACAGTTTACGCGCCCGCGGACTGCCGGTCTTGGTGATCGACCCCGGCCGGCGGCGCTCGCCGCTGGAGTGCTCGCTGGAGACCAGCCCGAAATAGGCCATCAGCTGGGCGGGATGGGCGAACCGTCGGACGTCGCCGATCTCCGCGGCCAGCCCGGCGGCGGCGACCAGATCCAATCCGCGCAGGCCGCGCAGGGCCTCGACCACCGGGGCGAGCCGCCAGCCCGGCACCGCCGCGGCGACTTGCTGGGCCATCTGCTCGCGGCGCGCCAGCGCCTGGTCGACCGCCTGCAGCCGGCTGTCCAGGGCGACCCGGTTGGCCGGCTCGGCGAACGACAGCTCGGCCAGCCAGCGCCGGTGCGTGCGCGTCCAGTTGGTCTTGCCCGGATAGCGCAGCCCCTGGCGCAACAGGAACGAGGTGACCCGCTGGCGCGCCCGGCGCAGGTCTTGCACGGCCTCCTCGTAGCCGCGGGTCAGCTCGCGGATCGCCTCGTGCTGGCAATCGGGCACCCAGATCGCCGTCAGCTCGCCCGCCCGGTCGAGCCGGGCCAGCTGCACGGCGTCGCGCCGGTCGGTCTTGACCCGGTCCCCCGACTTGCGCGGCACCTGCGACGGGGCCGCGATGGCGCAGTCGTAGCCCGCCGCCGCCAGCGTGCGCTGCGCCACGTAGCCCGTCGGCCCGGCCTCGTAGACGAAGTGCACCCGGCCGTGCTGCTGCTCCAGGCGCTTGGCCAGCTGGCACAGCCGATGCGAGTTGTTCTCGATCGTGCCGTAACTGCGCACCTCGCCGCCGCGGCCGAACTCGGCAATCGCAACCGCGATCGTCTTCTTGTGCATGTCAAGCCCGACGTAGGCGTTATACTCGTCCATGGTCCGTCTCCTCTGTGCGTGTGGCTCGGCACCGCCCCGGTGCAACCCACGTTTTCGCACATAAGGAGGCGGGCCACCCCGCCTCCTGAAACGGACATGTCGTCTACGGACGGTTCCGCTCCTCGCCGTCCGCGGGTGAGTCCCACCCTCACCCTCCCACGCGCTTACGCGCGCGGGCCCCGCCCTCTCCCGTCAAGGGAGAGGGGACTTACGGCTCGTCTCGCTAGAATGATCGAAGGACCCCGATGACCGTCGCCGCCCAGCTCACCCAGCGTCAGCGCACGCTCGGCCTGATCGCCGTGATCGCCGCCAGTGTGGGCGCGGGGCTGACGCTGGGGATGCTGATGCCGCTCGCCAGCCTGACGCTGGAGGGCTGGGGGATGTCGGCGACGCTGATCGGGCTCAACAGCTCGATGCAGGCGCTGGCGATGCTGGTCTGCGGGCCGTTCCTGGCCGGCTGGGTGCGCCGGCTCGGGCCGGTGCCGGCGCTGCTGCTGGGGACCGGGCTCGGCGCTTCGGCGATCCTGGCGCTGCCGCTGTTCCCGGCGCTTGGGCCCTGGTTCGCGCTGCGGTTCCTGATCGGGGCGGGGATGGCGCTGCCCTGGCTGGTGGCGGAGACCTGGGTCAACGCGATCGCGCGGGAGGCGAGCCGGGCGCGGGTGATCGCGGTCTACTCGATCGCGCTGTTCGCGGGGCTGGCGCTCGGCCCGCAGCTGCTGCAGGTGACCGGGCGGGCGGGCGCGCTGCCGTTCGTCGTCTGCGCGGGTGCGCTCGCGATGTCCGCCTTGCCCATGGTGGCGGCGCGCGGCCTGCTGCCCAGCCTGGAGATCCCGCCCGGCCTGCGCATCCACAAGGTGCTGGCGCGCGCCCCCACGGTCGCCGGCGCCGCGCTGATCGCGGGGTTGAGCGAAAGCGCGTGCTACATGCTGCTACCGGTCTACGGCGTGCGCGCCGGCGTGGGGGAGGCGACGGCGCTCACCTGGCTCACCGTGCTGATCCTGGGCGCGGTCGCCTGGCAGTTCCCCATGGGCTGGCTGGCCGACCGGATGGACCGGCAGCGTCTTCTGGGCTTGGCCGGCTTGGCGGGCGCGCTGGTGCCGCTGGCGCTGCTCGCGGTCGTGCCGGCCGGCTGGCTGGTCTGGCCGCTGTTGTTCGTCTACGGCGGGATCGCGCTCGGCTACTACACGCTCGGGCTCGCACACCTGGGCGCGCGCTTCGCCCCGGGCGAACTCGCGGTCGCGAACGCCGGCTTCATGGTGCTGTACGAAACCGGGACCACGCTCGGCCCCGCGCTCGCCGGGGCGGGCATGGAACTGTGGGTGCCGCACGGCTATCTGGTCGCGCTCAGCCTGTTCGGCGGCCTGTTCGCCCTGCTGGTCGCCTGGCGCCGGCGGTCGGGCGGGCCGGGGTAGGGCAACGGGCTGCAAGGTGGAATCACCTTCCAGCTGGATCCGGCCCTTTGCTGCAGGAAGTTAGAGCGGCGCCCTCGTACGGTCACATTGCGGATGTCTGCTCGCACGCCCAAATACTCTTACAGACGCCGCTTGCTTGAGGAGACATCCCGCCATGGCCATCCGCACCCTGACGCTTGCGACCGCGCTCGCGTTCGCGCTCGCCGCCCAGCCCGCGGCCGCTCAGAAAGACGAGCAGCAGGGCAGCCCGGGCGAGATGGCGCGCGAGGGCGTCGAGCAGCTGATGAACGCGATCGAGACCTTCGTCCACTCCCTGCCGATGTACGGCGCCCCGCGGCTCGACGAGGAGGGCAACATCGTGATCCCGCGCCTGGACAAGGACGAACCCTCCCAGCGCAAGCCCGAACGCAAGCCGGAAAACCCCGAACGCGCGCCGAAAGGCGACGGCGGGGTGACGGAGATTTGAGGCGGGCCGGTTTAAGGCCGGTTTTTGCTCAACGGAACCAACCTGGCAGCAGGTTCCTCTGCCGTGGCAGCGACTTCCGGGCACGGGGCATGAGCAGCCGTTTAGCGTGCTTCGACACGCCAGCCTGCGGCTGGCTACTCAGCATGAAGCTATTGGTAAGCGTCTGATATACGGAAATCTTTATCCTGAGTAGGACGCCGAAGGCGTTCGTGTCGAAGGATCCCACACGGCCGTCGGGCGAGCCCGGCAAGACTGGCCACGCGCCTTGAACGGCAAAACCCGCCGCCCATGGCGCCGGCCGCGCCCTTGAGGCGCCCGGACCCGCTGCTATCTTGCCGGCCACGCCCAAGCGATCCCTCAGAGCCAAGGACACCCGCGCGACATGGACGATCCGCTCGGCGTCTACCTGCCCGGCGGCCGGCTGGACCGGCAGGACAACGAGATCGGCGCGCTCGCCAACCTCAGCTTCGCGGTCAAGGACCTGTTCGATATCGCGGGGGTCGCCAAGACCTGTGGCAGCCCGGCCTACGCCGCGCGCTTTCCCGCCCCCGCCACGGCCAACGCCCAGGCGGTGGCGACGCTGCTGACCGCGGGCGCCCGGCTCACCGGTCGAACGGTGATGGACGAGCTCGCCTACAGCCTGACCGGCGCCAACCCGCATTACGGCACGCCGACCAACGCCGACGCGCCCGGGCGCACGCCGGGCGGCTCCTCCAGCGGCTCGGCCGCGGCGGTGGCCGGCGGGCTGTGCGACTTCGCGCTCGGCACCGACACCGGCGGCTCGGTGCGGGTGCCGGCCAGCTATTGCGGCGTGCCCGGCATCCGGCCCAGCCACGGCGCGGTCTCGCTCGCGGGTGCCATGGCGCTGGCGCCCAGCTTCGACACCGCCGGCTGGTTCGCCCGCGACACCGAGGTGCTGGAAGCGGTGGGCGAGCATCTGCTGCCGCTGGACACCGACGCGGCCGAGATCGGCCGCCTGACGATCGCCGAGGACGCCTGGGAACTGGCGGAGCCGGAGGCCCAGCGCGCGCTCAAATCCTGGCCGGAGCGGCTGCGTCAGCGCCTGACCGGCGGCGAAGCGGTGCGTCTGGCCGACGACACCGGCGGCCTCGCGGCCTGGCGCGATGCCTTCCGCACCGTGCAGGCGCGCGAGGCGTTCGCCCAGCACGGCGCCTGGATCGCCGAGAGCGAGACCGCGCTCGGCCCGGAACTGGCGCAGCGCTGGGCGTGGGTTCAGACCGTGACCGACGCGGATGCCGAGGCGGCCTGGGAGACGGTGCGCGCGGCCGCCGCGCGGATCCAGGCGCTGACCGCGAACGGCGGGGTGATCGCGCTGCCGAGCGCCCCCGGCGTCGCCCCGCCGATCACCGGCGACGCGGACGCCTGGGCGGACCACCGCGCGCGGGTGCTGGCGCTGGCCTGCATCGCCAGCCTGAGCGGCTGCCCGCAGGTCTCGCTGCCGGCCGCGACCCAGGGCGGCCTGCCGCTCGGCCTCGGTCTGATCGGACCCCGGGGCGGCGACCGCGCGCTCCTGGCCTTCGCCAGCCGCCTGCTGCCGGCCAACCAGGAACGCGACCCGGGCGCGGTGTTCGACGACGCGTGAAGGCGCGTGCCGGTCGCGCAGCGCGCGTTGGCCGGGGGGCGAGTCCGGAGTCGCTCGCCTTCACTGGGAGGCGCTTTTTTTACGCAACAAAGCGTCTGGACGCATCGCCGACGGCTGTCGACGCGCCTCACCCCGCGGCGGCGGCCTGGTGGTCGTCCGGGAAGGCGTCGGCCAGGCGGCGGGCGAGTTCGCGCAGCTGGCAGCGGTGTTCGATCCGCGCGCGCCACGGTTCCGGGATCGCGTGCTCGCCCAGGTAGGCGCCGGAAATGCTGCACGCCATCGCCGCCAGCGTATCCCGGTCGCCGCCGTGGAAGATCGCGGTGTCCAGGCACGCCTCGAAGTCCTTGGGCGCGGCGAGGAAGGCGTAGATCGCGAACGGCACGCTTTCCGGCGCGGCGACGCTGCGCCCGACCGCGTCGGCCACCGCGTCCGGCTGGGCGCCCTCGCCCAGATAGTCGGTCACCGCCTGCATCTTGTAGCGCATCTCCTCCGTCCGGCAGCCGTCGCTCAGGTCCTGTGCCATCGCGTGCGGCCGGATCGCGCGCCCCTGCAGCGCGGCCTCGACCGCCTGAGCGACCGCGCGCGCGACCAGCAGGGCCGCGTCCCGGCCGACCGGATGGGCGTGCGTCACCGCGCTCGCGGTATCGCAGGCGTTGGCCAGCCGCTGCGTGTCGCGGTAGGCGACGCCGAGTGGGGCCGCGCGCATCGCCGCCCCGTTGCCGAGCGAGCCTTCCCCGCCGTAGAGCTCGCGCGCGACCTCCTCGTACGGCCGGCCGGTGTCGGCCACGGTCTTGAAGATCTTGGGCGGCCCGGGCCCGTAGCCGCGCCAGGGCTCCAGCTGGAACGCCCGGGCGAAGCGGTCGCCCAGCGCCTGGGCGTTGATCAGCCCGTCCTCCACCAGCGCGTCGGCGATCACGATCGCCATCGCCGTGTCGTCGGTATAAACCAGCCGCTGCGTGCCCTCGACCGCGGCCTGCAGGCGCGCCTTGCTGGCGTGGGTGAAGGCAAGCTCGCCGATCGCATCCCCAACGGCACAGCCCATGAGTGCCCCGATGGCGCGGTCGCGCAGGGTATCGCTCGCTGCCAAAGCGTCCTCCCCTGAAAAGCCAACGGTTGGCCCGCGGTCTTGCCGGTGTGACCGGGCGGCGACCGTTCGGCCGCCGCCGGACTTTCCTTAGAAGGTGCGGGCGACCGGTCCGCCATGCAACCCGCTGGACCACTCACGCCCGGCATCGGCGGGACCTTGACCCCCGATGGGGCGTGTTCTACGCGATAACGGCAGGCCGCGGCCGCGGTCGAGCCTTATGCGCGCGTTGAGAAGGAGCCCAGCACGCCATGCGCACCTTCCGGGAGACCCTGCACACCGGCTACGAGCAGATGCTGCATCTCGAAGGCGACCCGCTGGTCGACCGGCAGAGCGACTTCCAGCACATCCAGGTGTTCGACAGCGTCGCCAACGGCCGCGTGCTGGTGCTGGACGGCATCCTGCAGCTGACCGACCGGGACGAGAACGCGTATTCCGAGATGCTGGTCCACCCGCCGGTGTTCGAGCACGGCGCGGTCAGGCGCGTGCTGATCGTGGGCGGCGGCGACGGCGCGGTCGCCCGAGGAGGTGCTGAAGCACCCGGGCGTCGAGCGGGTCGACCTGGTCGACATCGACGCGCAAGTCGTCGACGTCGCCAAGGAGTTCTTCGCCCACGTCCACAAGGGCGCGTTCGACGACGACCGCCTGACGTTCTATCCCGAGGACGCGTTCGAGTTCTTGGGGCGCACGCCCGAAGGCACCTACGACCTCGCGATCGCCGACCGGCCCGATCCCGTCGGCCCGGCACAGAGCCTGTTCGCCAACGACTTCTACAGCCGCCTGCAGAGCGCGCTCGCCGGGCGCGGGGTGGGCGTGTTCCAGACCGGCTGCCCGTTCTACCAGGGCAGCGAACTCACCGAGACGCACAAGCTGCTCCAGGGCGTGTTCCAGAACGCCGGCGTCTACGTCACCGTCGTGCCGACCTATACCGGCGGCTTCATGGCGCTCACCTGGGGCGCCAACGGCCTCGAGCTCGGCAGCGCCGACCCGGGCGCGGTGCGCCGCGCGGTCGAGAGGAGCGGCATCCAGAGCGACTACTACAACGCCGACATGCACACAGCCGCCTTCGCCCTGCCGGAATGGATGAAGCGGCTGGTCGGTAGGCTTCCGATCGACGAGCGTATCGCAAGCCGGCGTCTGGCGGCTGGGCCTGACTGGAGCGTGGCGTCGATGCGCTGACGCCGAACGCCGGACTGCGTGGCGAGGTGTCCGCCGGCGATGAAGACCGTGCTTCAAGGACTTCCTCGACCGCAGCTGGACCCCGCTGCTGCTGATGCTCGCCGACGCTGTTCATGATGCTCGGTGGTCGCCGCCGTGGTGCTGACGGCGGGCGTGGCGTTGATCGGCGGTTGAGGGTGGGGGCGGAGCCGTGGCGAGCAGCAGTCCGCGGGTCAGGCTTCGAGGCGGTGGAGGGTGGCGCTGTCCGGGGCCAGGATGCGGTCCGTGCCGGGTTCGACGGCATGGGCGTAGCGCCAGTAGGTTCGGGCCATGCGCAAGCATCCGGCCATCCGGCCCCAGCACCGCCCAGCTGTCGGGCAGGGGGATTAGCGCGCGGATCGGTTCGCCCGTGGCGCAGTCCCAGAAGCGCGCGGTGCGGTCACCCGATCCGGTGAGGCAGGTGGCGCCGTCGGGGGCGAAGGCGACGCTGGTCACCTCGTCGTCGTGGCCGTCGAAGCGGCGGATTTCGCGCCCGGGCAGCGCAGTCCCAGAAGCGCGCGGTGCCGTCGATCGATCCGGGTCAGACATGTGGCGCCGTCGGGGGCGAAGGCGACGCTGGTCACCGGGTCGCGGTGGCTGTCGAAGCGGCGGATTTCGCGCCCGGTAGCGCAGTCCCAGAGGCGCGCGGGTGGTCGATCGATCCGGGTCGAGACATGTGGCGCAGTCGGGGGCGAAGGCGACGTCGATCACCACGGCGTTGTGGCCGTCGAAGCGGCGGATTTCGCGCCCGGTTGCGCAGTTCGCCAGAGGCGCGCGGTGCGGTCACCCGATCCGCGGTGAGGCATGTGGCGCCGTCGGGGGAAGGCGACGCTCGTCACCGCGCTTTCGTGGCCTTCGAAGCGGCGGATTCCGCGCCCGGTCGCGCAGTCCCAGAGTGCGCGCGGTGCGGTCCTCCGATCCGGTGCGAGCGCACGCTGCCGCTGTCGGGGCGGAAGGCGACGCTCGTCACCAAGTCGTCGTGGCCTTCGAAGCGGCGGATTCCTCCGCGCCCGGTAGCGCAGTCCCAGAGGCGCGCGGTGTCGTCGTGCGATCCGGTGAGGCATGTGGCGCCGTCGGGGGCGAAGGCGACGCTCGTCACCTCGTCGTCGTGGCCGTCGAAGCGGCGCGATTTCGCGCCCGGTCGCGCAGTCCCAGAGGCGCGCGGTGCGGTCGTGCGATCCGGTGAGGCATGTAGCGCCGCCCGGGGCGAAGGCGACGCTCGCTCACCCAGTTGTCGTGGCTCGTCGAAGCGGCGGATTTCGCGCCCGGTAGCGCAGTCCCAGAGGGCGCGCGGTGCCGTTGATCGATCCGGTCAGACATGTGGCGCAGTCGGGGGCGAAGGCGACGCTCATCACCAAGGCGTCGTGGCCGTCGAAGCGGCGGATTTCGGCGCCCGGTAGCGCAGTCCCAGAGGCGCGCGGTGCGGTCCTCCGATCCGGTGAGGCGGACGTGGCGCCTGCCGGCGAAGGCGACGCTGCTCAGCGAGTTGTCGTGGCCTTCGAAGCGGCGGATTTCGCGCCCGGTCGCGCCAGTCCGCAGAGGCGCGCGGTGCGGTCCTCCCGATCCGGTGAGGCACGTGGCGCCGTCGGGGGCGAGGGCGAACGCTCATCAACCTCATTCCGCTCTGGTGGCCGTCGAAGCGGCGGATTTCGCGCCCGGTAGCGCAGTCCCAGAGGCGCGCGGTGCGGTCCTCCGATCCGGATCGGCTAGGCACGCGGCGCCGTCGGCGGCGAAGGCGACGCTCGTCACCTTGTCGTCGTGGCCGTCGAAGCGGCGGATTTCGGCGCCCGGTCGCGCAGATCCCAGAGGCGCGCGGTGCGGTCGGCTCGATCCGGTGAGGCACGTGGCGCCGTCGGGGGCGAAGGCGACGCTGCTCAGCTCGTCGCGGTGGCCTCCGAAGCGGCTGGATTTCGCGCCCGGTAGCGCAGTCCCAGAGGCGCGCGGTGCGGTCGCTCGATCCGGTGAGGCACGTGGCGCCGTCGGGGGCGAAGGCGACGCTCGTCACCAAGTCGTCGTGGCCGTCGAAGCGGCGGATTTCGCGCCCGGTAGCGCAGTCCCAAAGGCGCGCGGTGCGGTCGTCCGATCCGGTGAGGCATGTGGCGCCCTCGCGGGCGGAAGGCGACACTGGTCACCGAGTCGAGGTGGCCCGAACGGTGACCGGCAGCCGCTCGGCCTTCGTGGGCGTCCCGCCCGGCCAATCGAACCGCGCGTCGGCGAAGACAGCCCTGCTCGCCTGATCCCGCGTAACAGTGTGCAGCCGGGCGCTCGACACGCCCCGCGGCGTGCCCGTGCACCGGGTCAAGCGGCAGTTTTCCAAAACCACGTCACCCAGCCAGGTCCCCCTCGAACGACACGCCGCGGAAATCGACACCGCGCATCTGCTGACCGGTCAGGACCGCGCCGTGGAGCCGGATATCCTCCCAGACGGCCCCATTCGGGATGTCCAGGTCGCGGAGGTCGAGATCCGACAGGTTGGCGCCGCGCGGAATTCGGACGTCGCCGATGGCGCGGCCCAGGATTTCGTAGGGCCAGTCCTCTCTGCCGGTCGAGGCATCGCTTAGCAATATGCCCGAGACGGCGCGGTCGAGCGCGTCGATCTGCCCCTTCTGCTCCGCGGCCGCCCGGCAGAAGTCGAGCGTTTCATCGCTCGGCGGCCGGGCCGGCGAACGCCGAGAGGTCGCCCTCAAGACAGGCGTCGCGCAGCGACAGGCCGAGGAAATACTCGTAGAAGGAGGTGTGGGCGAACACGAAGCTGTCGCCCTTGACCCGGACCAGGAAGGAGGCGTTGCGCAGTTCGGTCTGCAGCAACCGCCGGTCCGCACCGCCGGTGAGCGCATCCTCGATGCCGGGGTGGTCGGCGGCGAAGCCGTCGAACCAGCGTTCGAGGTCCGTGACGTCGAGTTCGGATGTCCCTCCACTGTACACGCGCCGGGAGAGCGCCTTCAGCAGCGTCCATCCGCCTCGGCCTGGTCACCCGGTGATCCCTTCTGCGGCCTGTCCTGCGTTCCAGGGCGGCGCTCGAACAGCTCTTCGTACACGGTGGCGACGCTGATCGTCTCGCCGCGGTCGCGGCGAGCCAGCGATTCGCCGGCCGACCTCGCCGATGTAGCGCGCCAGAATCGGGCGCCGGGCGAGCCCGGGCAGATCGTGGACCGTCTCGATCGCCGCGAAAGCCTGCGCGCCCTCGTCCGCGCCCAGGGTCTTGTGGAACAACTCCTCGATCCGCGCCAGGCTGAGCGGCGCCATGTGTTCGACCTGGACAGGTCTTTGCCCGCCGGGGCGGTCGGCTTGCGCGAAGGCTCGAGGTTTCCTCGCGCAGCGAGCGGAAGAAGTGGGTGCGGCAGGTCACCAGCAGGCGCACGGGGGATGCCCGTCCAGTCCGGCGCGGCCGGCTCGGGCGTCGGCCTCCCACGCGCTCCGCGGGACGATCTCGATCAGCTGACGGAACAGGGCGGCGGCATGTTCGCGGCCGATCCGGTTGCCGACCTCGTCCAGGCCGTCCGAAGATCACGACGCTCGGGCCGGCGCGGATCAACGCGCATCAGCTCGTCCGTCGACATTTTACGCGCCGCCTCGGCGCCGATCGCCGTGCGCAGGCATCTCGCCAAGATCGGCCTGCACGGCCTTGCCGTAGTCAGTCCCCGGCATCAGGCGGCGGAAACCGAGGTAGACCGGCATCGGTCCGTCGGTCCCCGAAGACAGTTCGTCGGCGAGCCGCTGCACCGTGACCGTCTTGCCCATGCCGAGCTCGCCCAGCAGCGCCAGAATGCGGTGCTGCGTGTCTGAGGATGTCGCCCAGGTCAGGCAGGCGCGGGCAGGCCCGGCGCGCGATTGTCCGTGCCGCGACGCTCGTCGGGCGACTCGCCGCCGGTAGCGACCATCGCCTTCGACGGCCTGCTGCTCGTTTAGATCGGGCGCTCCACCCGCTGGCGCGCAGGGCATCTCGGCGGCTCTTTGGGTTCTCGCCCCGCGGGTTCGCGGTACGAGCGTGCGTCCGCCGTGTGCCACTGAAGATGCCGGCACATTCCTCGCGCATCGTCCTGACGAAACCGATCCTTGTCGTCGGGGTTCCCGCGCGACCAAAGCGCGTCAGGAGCGTGTCGAAATTCGGGTCCCAGTGACCCGGGTGGCTGGGGAACTGCTGTAACGAGGCGGCCAGGACCTGCCGCGACCCCGCGAGCGAACTGCCAGCCAGGGGCGGGTGCCGTCCGGCGCGCGCCGGTGTTCGAACTGCGACCACTCGCGCTGGCACGCCCGGCTGCACGACCATTTGTCGCTGGTTAGGAACAGCGCGAAGGCGCTGCGCGCACACTCCGGGGTCGGTCTGCTCCTGAAACGCCGCGCGCCCGTGCATCTTCTCGCGGTCGATCCAGAGCGACAGGCTGAACTGGTCACTGTACCTCTCGGGCAGGTTGTCGGTCTTGAGTTCAAGCTTCCGGTAGAAGTCGTCGACGATCTCTTCGACGTCGCGTGTTTCGTGCGCGTGCGAGATGAAGACCTGATAGGTCGGCTTGGCGACACGCGATTCGACGAGCCGGCTGTCGGGATCGGTGCGATCCTCGTGGGCTGCTTGTGCGACGGCCTGCCGGCGACTGTGCCGCTCGAGCTGCTGGATCGCCGCCTGGCTCGGCTCCAGGACGTAGGCCGTCTTGCTGGAGCGCAGCCGGAGCAGCGGCTGTTCGAGATTAAAATGCGCCAGGGACACCTCGGCGACGGCCGCGTTCAGCTTCTTGACCCTTGCCCGCAGGACTTCGCCGCTCGGGCGCCGACCTTCCTCGGTCGCGAGGCGCTCGATCACGGCGGCCTTGTCGGCGGTGACCGGGCCGTCCTTGAGGTCGTCGATCTCGGCCGTATCCACGATCGCGGTGAACAGCCGCAGATCGGCCTTGCCGACGTGCTCGTCCAGCTGGGCTCTGAGATCCTGAAGACGGACATGCCGGCGACCCTTCGTAAGTTCACGAAATTCACGATATCGGAAAAACGTGAACGGCACAAGCCGGGCGCGGCTACTGCTGTGGAATATGCCTGTAACCCGCGCAATCCGGCGGATACGCGAGCGTGCGGGCCGGCGGTGTATCGACGGCTCAGGCATCGATCCGCACGCACTGGCGACGCCGACCGGCCCGATCCCGTCGGCCCGGCGCAGAGCCTGTTCGCCAACGACTTCTACAGCCGCCTGCAGCAGGCCCTGGCGGGCCGGGGCGAGGGCGTGTTCCAGACCGGCTGCCCGTTCGACCAGGGCCAGGAGCTGAGCGAGACGCACAAGCTGCTGAGCGGCGTGTTCCAGAACGCCGGCGTCTACGTCACCGTCGTGCCGACCTATACCGGCGGCTTCATGGCGCTGACCTGGGGCGCCAACGGCCTCGAGCTCGGCAGCGCCGACACGGGCGCGGTGCGCCGCGCGGTCGCGCAGAGCGGCATCCAGAGCGACTACTACAACGCCGACATGCACGCCGCCGCCTTCGCCCTGCCGGAGTGGATGAAGCGGCTGATCGGGTAGGCCTCCCCCTTGGCCTGCCCCCGTCCGATCGTGCCGCCCGCAATGCTTAGGGCAGGAACACGCTGGCGGCATCGGGCGGGCTGGCGGAGCGTAGCGCAGCCAGACCCCCCGATGCCGGATCGATCGTCTCGGCCGCCGGCGCGCTTCGCCGAACTGGCCGCCGCCCCCGGCAGCGCGCGCGGCGTGACGCTGGGGCGGCAGGGGCCGCTCGGCCGCTACGCGCGGCTGGTCGAACGCTCGCGCGGCGGGCTCGACCGCTACCTCGGCTACTACCTGCGGATCGCCTACGCCTGCGGCTATCCGGGCTATGTGATCGTCTTGCTGGCGGCGATCGGCCGGCACGGCGACGAGTACACCTGGAAGAACGGTCGAAGCGATCCGCCCGCCCCGGCCGGGCGCCCGGACCACCGTAATGAAATACGCCGGCTCCGCGCTGCTGCTGGGCGCACCGGATTCTACGTGATCGAGCACGAGGCCTTGCTGGGCTCGTCGATCACCCAGTTGATCCTGTATCCGAGCTACGAGAACCCGATTACGGTGATGACCGGCATTCAGACCGGCGCGCCCACGGTGCGCGGGCGCAAGCCCACGGCCGGCAAGGTGCTGCTGCAGTATCTGGGCCGTGCGCCGGACCTGCGCGCGAGCCTTCGGATCTGCGGTATCTTCGCGGCGGATTCCGAGCGCCTGGACCCCACGATCCGCACCCACGTGCGCGATCACCTGGGCGACCGGGGGGACGTCCTGGAGATCGACGAACTCGAAGGCGGCCGATTCCGTTATCGGCGGGGGCGCGCGGAGACCAACAAGACGACCAAAAGGAGGCAGGCCATGTCGCTCAAGGACCTGCTCGACAACAACGCCCGCTGGGCCAAGCAGAAGGACGCGGAAGACCCGGAATACTTCCGCATGCTCGAGCCAACAGCAGAGCCCGGAGTACCTCTGGATCGGCTGCTCCGACAGCCGGGTTCCGGCGAACGAGATCGTCGACCTGCATCCAGGCGAGCTGTTCGTCCACCGCAACGTCGCCAACCTGGTGGTCGCGTCCGACCTCAACATGCTCTCGGTGCTGCAGTACGCGGTGGAGATCCTGCGGGTGCGCCACGTCATCGTCTGCGGACACTACGGCTGCGGCGGCGTGCGCGCGGCCCTGCGCCGGGTCGAGCTCGGCCTGATCGACAACTGGCTGGAGCCGCTGCGCCGGCTGTGCGACCAGCACGCCGAAGACCTCGCCGCGTGCGGCGACGAGGCGGCGCAAACCGACCGGCTGTGCGAGATCAACGTGATCCGCCAGGCCGCCAACGTCGCGCAGACCCCGATCGTGCAGGGGGCCTGGCGGCGTGGCCATTCGGTCGCTGTGCATGGCTGGATCTACGGCCTGGGCGACGGCCGGCTGCGCGATCTGGGCTGTACCCTGACGTGCCCGGACGACTTGCATCTCGCCGCCCGGCTCGCGCAGGGGTGAAACGGGAATTTCACCTGCCGACGGTTGCGATCGGCGAACGTGACCCAACGTTGGTGCGCAGACGTGGTGTGCCGGCCGCCTTGCGCGGCCTGGCTGTCTTTCCGCCCGGCGATCCCGGATCGCCGCCACACGAGACCGACCTGGAAGGAGAGTTCTCCATGACCAGCCGTTCCCGATGCGCAAGCTCGCCTTGGCCCTTGCCGCCGTCGCCGGCATCGCCGCCGCCGGCCTGACCGGTCCGGCCGCCGCGCAGAGCTCCGGCAGCGAGCAGTCCGCGCAGCAGTCGCAGCAGCAGACGCCGAACTACTCCGACGCCAAGCTGGAAGTCCTTCGCCATCGCCGCCACCAAGGTGCGCACGGTGATGCAGGAGTACCGGCCGCAGCTGCGCCAGGCCCGGCAGAACCAGGACCGCGAGCAGTTCGAGAAGGTCCGGAAGCAGGCCCGCCAGGCGGTCGAGCAGAAGATCGCCGGCACCGAGGGATCACCACCCGCGAGTACCAGCAGATCGCCCAGGACGCGCGCAACGACGACAAGCTGCGCCAGAAGGTGCTCGGCATGATGAAGGCCCAGCAGAACCAGGGCCAGTAGACCTGATCTCCGGCTCGCTCCCGGCCGCGACCCGGTGTTCGAGTTCGCGCCGGGCGGGCCGGGACGCGCCGACGGGTCAGCATGTCCGGCGCGCGCAGCCGGAACCAGAGGAGAGCCGCTCGCAGCCAGGTGGGTGCGATGAGCGAAGACGTCGTCACGCCGAAAACGAACACCAGCACCAAGACCGCGCGGCCGCGGATGTACAAGGTGCTGCTGCACAACGACGACTATACCCCGCGGGAGTTCGTCGTCGCGGTGCTCTATGTCCGTGTTCGGGATGAACGAGTTCCAAGGCCTACAGCGTGATGATGACGGCCCACCAGCAGGGGAGCGCACTGGTTGCCGTCTACGCCAAGGACATCGCCGAGACCAAGGCCCAGGAAGCCTGCGACATGGCCCGCCAGGAAGGCCATCCCCTGATGCTTTCCACCGAGCCGGAAGAGTAGGGCGCGGGCGGCGGCAGAGGCGCCCCGGCGACACGTGTCTCAGCCGCCCTGGACCGGGCTGACGTAGCCGGGCGGCTTCACCGCGACGATGCCGATGTCGACGCTGTTCAGCACGTCTTCCGCGGTGTTGCCGATGATCAGGCCGGGCACGCCCGTTCGCGCGACCGTACCCAAGACCAGCAGGTCCGCGCCCAGTTCGCCCACCATGCGCGGGATCGCGCTTCGCGGGTTGCCGCGGACCACGTGGCGGCGCAGTTTCGGCCAGCCGTTGTCGAGCCCCGATGCGGTCAGCAGCCGGTCCAGCTGGCTCCATTGTCGGGTCTCCACCGCCTCGGCGTAGTTCTCCGCGCCCGGGCCGCTGGCCCCAGACGCTGACCAGGCCTTCCTCCGGCGCTTCCCAACAGCTCAGCACGTCCAGCGGGGCCTGCGCCCAGCTCGGCGAGCGCGCGCCGCATGGGCCAGACGATCCGGCGGTTCAGCGCCGCCTCCGTGTCGGGCTCGCCCAGCGGGTCGGGATCGACGTCGACCGCCGCCAGCACGCGACTGCGGCGTCTGCACCGCGCCGCGGATCGGTGCAGCCAGACCGTGGCCGGGCACTTGCGCAGCAGGTGCTGGTCGGTGCTCGCCAGCAGGTGCCGGGCCAGGCCGTCCAGCTCCTCCGCCGCCTTGATCGCGAGGTCGTGCCCGCCGTCGATCACGGCTGTGCACCGTCTCCAGGAACGGCTTGCCGACCCGCACTTCCAGCGTCGACCGGCTGCCCAGGCAGCGCGGCCTCGACGGCGCGCTTGCAGGCGCCCGTACGCGCGTTGCCGGTAAGCTCCTTGCGCAGCGCCCTCCGGGTCGTGGGTCAGGTCGAAGAACAGCCGTGCGCTCGGCGCGGGGACGGGCGCGAGCGCGGTCAGCTGCGCGCCCTGCGCCTCGGCCAGCGTCGCCGGCGAGGCGCAGCGTCGCGGCGTCGGTCTCATCGCCGATCGCCGTCGCCGGCGCCGGCACCGGCACGGGACAGACCGCGAGGATGCGCGCGAACGGCGGCTTGCGCACGTCACAGCGCCAACTCCTTCTGACCGGGGTCGTCGGCGAACGGTTCGACCGCGCGGCGTCGCGTCCGGCCGCTCGCGGCCCAGCACCAGCGCTGGCCGCATAGGCCGCGGCGTCGTCGTAGGGACGCAGCACCACGTCGGCGCCGGCCTCGGCGATCTGTTCGGGCGACCGCGTCGCTGTGCGCGGCGACCGCCACGCGCCCGGTGAACTTCTGCTCGATAGAGCGTGGTCAGCAGGCTGATCCGCGGATCCTCGTGGGTCACGCCCAGGCCGGTGCTCCGGCACCGCCGAGATCGCCCAGGCGCACGCCCGATCCAGGGCAGGTGGCCGACGAACTCGGGGTCGCTCGCGTCGCCGAACAGCGCGTCGTGGCCGGTTTCCCGCGCGCGCTTGACCGCGTCGGGGTCGAAGTCGATGCCCAGCACGCTCGTTGCCCGGCCGCGCGCAGCTCGTCGGCGATCGCCAGCCCGTAGCGGCCGAGCCCGAACACCACGGCGTCGTAGCGCGGTCCGGTCGGGGTCGCTGGCGTCCTCCAGGTCTGGGCGGCGTGCTTGCGCTCGAAGACGCCCAGCAGCGGCTCCAGCCACGGCGTAGAGGCGGTGGGAGTAGGTGATCATGTAGGTGCTGGCGGCGATCGTGATCAGGCCGACCAGCGTCACCAGCCCCAGCGCCTCCTCCTGCGACGTGGCCGAGGCTGACGCCCATCGCCATGAAGATCAGCGAGAACTCGCTGATCTGCGCGACCGTCAGGCCGGCCAGGAAGCCGGTGCGCTTGCGATAGCCCATCGCCCCCATGATCGCGAGCACGATCAGCGGGTTGCCGATCAGCACGAAGAGCGACGAGCACGACCGCGGCGCCCACGCTCGCGCCCAGCACCGACAGGTCGAGCGAGGCGCCGAGCGCGATGAAGAAGAACAGCAGCAGGAAGTCGCGCAGTGAGGCCAGTCGCGCGGCGATCGCCTCCCGGTAAACGCGTGGAGGCGAGCGAGACCCCCGCCAGCAACCCGCCCAACTCCTTGCCGAAGCCGAGGTAGTGGCCGAGCGCCGCCAGCAGCGCCGCCCAGCCGATGGCGAACGACACCAGCAGTTCCGGCGCGCGGCTCAAGCCGGTCGACCAGCGGGTTGGCGATGATAGCGCACGAACACGCCGACGAACGCCAGCATCAGCCGCGCCGTAGGCCGAGCACGACGAACGACCTCGAACAGGCCGCCGCCGCTAGCTGCCCCCACGCCCACGCCCGAGAGCACGATCATCGCCAGCACCACCACCAGGTCCTGCACGATCAGGAAGCCGAGCGCGATGCGGCCGTGCAGCGAATCGATCTCCCGCTTATCCGACAGCAGCTTCACGATGATGATCGTGGAGGAGAAGGTGAGCGCGACCGCGACGTAGAGCGCGCGTCACCGTGTCCAGGCCGAGGCGCGATCGCGATCAGGAAGCCGAAGGCGGTGGTGAAGGCGACCTGCCCCAGGCCCGTGGTGACCGCCACCAGGCCCAGCGTGCGGACCAGGTTGAGATCCAGCTTGAGGCCGACCAGGAACAGCAGCACGCGCGATGCCGAGTTCGGCCAGCAGGTCGATGTGCTGTTCGCGACTGCGCGATGTCGAGCACCGACGGGCCGGCGACGATGCCCGACCGCGATGAAGCTGACGATCAGCGGCTGGCGCAGCATCACGCCCACCAGTCCGCCCGGCCGCGGCCAGCACCAGCAGGGCCGCGATCTCGTAGAAGATGTAGCCCTCGATCGTCTCGAACATCCGGGCGCGGCCTCGCGTGGAACTGTGCGCGTGGCCAACGCGTTGGACCCGCTCTCACGGCGCTACACCAGCGCCGAGCCATCGGCGATGAAAACCGCATCTCCTCAGTCGGCGATATCGGCGTCCATCAGCCTGCATACCTGGCAGGCAGTGCCGGACGGTTTTGTTTTCAAAGCACTTGGCCTACATTCCAGGTTCAGGCGTGACGGACCGACCGACACGAGCTTTACGGAAAGGCCCGGACCGACCATGGCGCTCAGCGACGCGCAGTCCGCCGATTCCCCGCCAATACCCAGGCGCGGAGCGACGAGCACGGCCGGACATCGTTCAACTTCGAGACCAGCTACGCCCGCCTGCCGGAGCGCTTCTACGCCCGGGTGCAGCCGACCGCGGTCCGCGATCCCGAAGTTCCTGCGCGCTGAACGCGCCGCTGGCGCGCGAGCTCGGCCTCGACCCCGCGCGGCTGGAGACGCAGGACGCGCTGCAGGTGTTCGCCGGCAACCAGCGTGCCCGAGAGCGCGCAGCCGATCGCCCAGGCCTACGCCGGGCACCAGTTCGGCAACTGGGTGCCGCAGCTGGGCGACGGCCGCGCGGTGCTGCTGGGCGAGCTCGACCGACCGCAGCGGCAATCGAACGCGACGTCCAGTTGAAGGGCGCGGGCAAGACGCCGTTCTCGCGGATGGGCGACGGCCGCGCGGCGCTGTTCCCGGTGGTCGCCGAGTACCTGGGCAGCGAGGCGATGGCGGCGCTGGGCGTGCCCACGACCCGCGCGCTCGCCATGGTCACCACCGGCGAGCGGGTGCTGCGCGAGGACATCCGCCCGGGCGGCGTGATCGCGCGCGTCGCGACCAGCCACGTGCGGGTCGGGTACGTTCGAGTACTTCGCCCGCAACGGCGACCAGGAGGCGCGTCGAGCAGCTCGCGGACTACGTCCTGGACCGGCACTATCCCGACCTGAAGGCCGCGGAGAACCCGTACGCCGCGCTGCTGCAGGAGGTCGATCGCGGCGCACCGGCGACCTGGTGCGCGCAGTGGATGCTGGTCGGCTTCATCCACGGCGTGATGAACACCGACAACGTCTCATCGTCGGCGAGACGATCGACTACGGGCCGTTCGCCTGGATGGACAGCTACCACCCGGCGGCCTGCTTCTCCGCCGTCGACATGGGCGGGCGCTACGCCTTCAACCAGCAGCCGCAGATGGCGCACTGGAACCTCTGCCGCCTGGCCGAGACGCTGCTGCCGCTCTTGGCGGCGGACGGCGAGCAGGGCGGCGAGCAGGCCAAGCAGGCCGCCTACGACGCCCTGGGCGCGTTCGAGCCGGCGTTCGACGCCCGTTTCAACGCGGGTCTGTGCGCCAAGATCGGTCTGGAGAGCCAGCAGGACGGCGACCTCGACCTCGCCCTCGACCTGCTGCGCCGGATGGCCGAGCAGGGCGCCGACTTCACGCTTACCTTCCGCCGGCTGGCGGAGGCGGGCAACGCGGATGCGGCCAACGACGAGGGCGTCCGCGCGCTGTTCCGCGAGCCTGGCGCGTTCGACGACTGGGCCCAGCAGTGGCGCCAGCGTTTGAGCCGGGAAACCCGGAGCGAGGCCGACCGGCAGGTCGCGATGCGGGCGGTCAATCCGGCGTTCGTGCTGCGCAAGCACCTGGTCTACCGCGCCTACGACGCCGCCGCGGCGGGCGACCACCGGCGTGATCGACGGCTGCTCGACCGTGCTCGCCCGGCCCGTACAGACGACCACCCCGAGCACGCCGCCCTCGCCCAGCCGCCGGCGCCCGACGAGGCAAGTCCGCGAACACCTTCTGCGGGAC
>JAXHMD010000025.1:0-99714 GCA_034521655.1 Rhodovibrio sp. | reverse complement strand
ACGATCCTTGTTTCGGACGAGCGCGTTCACGCGGGCTTCTGCGGCTGGGAGGAGAAGCGATGACGCAACAGGCCGAGCGGCACCGTCCCGTACTTGATCGTGTCGAAACGCCGGCTGACCTGCGCCGGCTGCCGGAGACGCAGCTGCGCCAGCTCGCCGACGAGTTGCGCGCGGAGGTGATCGACGCGGTGTCGGTCACCGGCGGCCATCTAGGCGCGGGCCTGGGCGTGGTCGAACTGACGACGGCGATCCATTACGTCTTCAACACGCCCGACGACAAGCTGATCTGGGACGTTTCCCACCAGTGCTACCCGCACAAGATCCTGACCGGGCGCAAGGACCGCATCCGCACGCTGCGCCAGGGCGGCGGCCTGTCCGGTTTCACCAGCCGGGCGGAGAGCGACTACGACCCGTTCGGCGCGGCGCACTCCTCGACCTCGATCTCCTCCGGTCTCGGGTTCGCCATCGCGCGCGACTACAAGGGCGCCGACAACCAGGTGATCTCGGTGATCGGCGACGGCGCGATGTCCGCCGGCATGGCCTACGAGGCGATGAACAACGCCGGCGCGCTGCGCTCGCGCATGGTGGTGATCCTGAACGACAACGACATGTCGATCGCCCCGCCGGTGGGCGCGATGAGCGCGTATCTCTCGCGCATCCTGTCCTCGCGCAGCTATCGCTCGGTGCGCGGGGCGATGCGCGACCTCTCCCATCAGTTCCCGCGCCCGGTGCGCGAGGCCGCCCGCCGGGCCGAGGAGTACACCCGCGGCCTGTTCACCGGCGGTACGCTGTTCGAGGAGATGGGCTTCTACTACGTCGGCCCGATCGACGGGCATAACCTGGAGCATCTCCTGCCCGTGCTGCGCAACGTGCGCGACACGGAAGGCGGGGCGCCGATCCTGGTCCACTGCGTGACGCAGAAGGGCAAGGGCTACGAGCCGGCCGAGGGCGCGGCGGACAAGTACCACGGGGTCGCCAAGTTCGACGTGGTCACCGGCAAGCAGGCCAAGCCGACCCCGCAGGCGCCCAGCTACACCGGCACCTTCGCCCAGGCGCTGATCCAGGAGGCCGAGGCGGACGAGCGGGTGATGGCGGTGACCGCGGCGATGCCGGGGGGCACCGGGCTCGACAAGTTCGGCGAGAAGTTCCCCGAGCGCACCTTCGATGTGGGCATCGCCGAGCAGCACGCGGTCACCTTCTGCGCCGGGCTGGCGTGCGAGGGCATGCGCCCGTTCGCGGCGATCTACTCGACCTTCCTGCAGCGCGCCTACGACCAGGTCGGTGCACGACGTGGCGATCCAGAACCTGCCCGTGCGCTTCGCCATCGACCGCGCCGGGCATGGTGGGCGCGGACGGCGTCACCCACCAGGGCAGCTACGACGTGACCTACCTGGGCACGCTGCCCAACTTCACCCTGATGGCCGCGGGCGACGAGGCGGAGCTGATGCACATGGTCGCCACCGCCGCGGCCTACGACGACGGCCCGATCGCCTTCCGCTACCCGCGCGGCGAGGGGCTGGGCGTGGCGATGCCCGAGCGCGGGCAGGTCTTGGAGATCGGCCGCGGCCGCGTGGTGCGCGAGGGCAGCAAGGTCGCGATCCTGTCCTACGGCGGCCGGCTGGGCGCGGCGCTGCAGGCCGCCGACGACCTGGCGGCGCGCGGGCTGTCGACGACGGTCGCGGACGCGCGCTTCGCCAAGCCGCTGGACCGCGATCTGGTGCGCCGGCTGGCGCGCGAGCACGAGGTCTTGCTGACGGTGGAGGAGGGCGCGATCGGCGGCTTCGCCACCCAGGTGATGACGCTCTTGGCGGAGGAAGGCCTGCTCGACCACGGCCTGAAGATCCGGCCGATGACCCTGCCGGACCGCTTCATCGACCACGACAAGCCCGACCAGCAGTACGAAGCCGCCGGCCTCAACGCCCACCACATGGTCGCCAAGGCGCTGGACGCGCTGGGCATCGCGGAAGCTCGGGCTGCCGGCGACGTCGCCCGCACGGCGGCGCGGGGTTTTCGGGCGGTCTGATAGGTCCTGCGCTCTAGCGAGCGGCGCCGCGATCCGTTAGGAGTCCTAATGTACCGGATCGGCGCGGTCGCCGCTCGCCGGATGGCCCTCGGGCCTGCGGGGGGTGCCGCGCCGCCCTGCCCACACCGCGGACCGCCGGTTCGCCGGGTCCGCGACCACGAAGACAAGACGGAGCGCAAACCGCATGGCCGTAGCCTATCCCTTCTCCGCGATCGCGGGTCAGGAGGAGATGAAGCTTGCTCTGACCATCGCCGCCGTGGACCCCAGTGTGGGCGGCGTGCTGATTTTCGGCGACCGCGGGACCGGCAAGTCGACGGCGGTGCGCGGCCTGGCGTCGCTGTTGCCGCAGATGCGGGCCGTCGAGGGGTGCCGCTACGGCTGCGCCCCGGACGGCGACACCGAGCTGTGCGAGGCCGGCTGCCCGAAGATGCAAGCCGAGGGCGGCGAGGTGCCGACGCACGAGATCGACGTGCCGGTGGTCGATCTGCCGCTGGGCGCTAGCGAGGACCGCGTGGTCGGCGCGCTCGACCTGGAGCGCGCGCTCTCCCACGGCGAAAAGCATTTCGAACCGGGCCTGCTCGCCCGCGCGCACCGCGGGTTCCTCTACATCGACGAGGTCAACCTGCTGGAGGACCATCTGGTCGACGTGCTGCTGGACGTCGCGGCCTCCGGCGAGAACGTGGTCGAGCGCGAGGGCCTGAGCGTCCGTCACCCGGCGCGCTTCGTCCTGGTCGGCTCCGGCAACCCGGAAGAGGGCGAGCTGCGCCCGCAGCTGCTCGACCGCTTCGGCCTGTCGCTCGAGGTCGAGACGCCCACCGACCTGGACACCCGGATCGAGGTGGTGCGCCGGCGCGATGCCTTCGACCGCGACAAGGACGGCTTCAAGCAGACCTGGCAGGACGAGGACGACAAGCTCCGCCGGACGATCCTGGACGCCAAAGAACGCCTGCCCGAGACGCAGGTGCCGCACGCGGCGCTGCGCCGGGCTTCGGAGATCTGCATCCAGCTGGGCACCGACGGGCTGCGCGGCGAGTTGACGCTGATGCGCGCGGGGCGCGCCGCCGCGGCGATCAACGGCGATCCGGAGGTCACCGACGGGCACCTCCGGCAGGTCGCGACGATGGCCCTGCGCCACCGGCTGCGCCGCGACCCGCTGGACGAGGCAGGCTCGACCACCCGCGTCGAGCGCGTGCTCGCCGAGCTGTTCGACGGGGACGCCGAGAGCAGCGGCGAGGCGGCGTGATGGACAACGCGTTCGCCCAACCCGACACCGACCGCGCGCCGCCGCAGGCCGACGTCCGCGCCGACACCAGGTCGGGCATGGTGTCGGATGCCCGCAGCGAGCAGGAGCAGAGCGCCAGTGCGGTCTGGCGCGACGCGCTGCTGGCGCTCGCCATCTTCGCCGTCGACCCGCCGGGCATCGGCGGCGTGCTGGTGCGCGCGCGCGCTGGCCCGGTGCGCCAGCGCTGGATCGACCAGTTGAAGGCACGCCTGGGCGACTTCGGCCCGATCCGCAAGATCCCGCTCAACGTCTCCGACGACCGGCTGATCGGGGGGCTGGACCTTGCGGCGACGCTGCAGACCGGCAAGCCGGTCGCGAGCAAGGGGCTGCTCGCCGAAGCCGACGGCAAGGTGATGCAGATCGCCATGGCCGAACGGATGGAAGCCGGCACGGCGGCGCGCATCGCCTCCGTCATGGACCACGGCGAGGTTCGGGTGGAGCGCGAGGGCTTCGGCCAGACGCTGCCCAGCCGGTTCGGCCTGATCGCCTGCGACGAGGGCGCGGAGGACGAAGAGCAGCCGCCGGGCGCGCTCAGCGAGCGGCTGGCGATCCAGATCGACCTGTCGACCGTGCCGCCGCACGATACCGAGGGGCAGGAGGCCAAGCGCGCCCGCGCCGTTCAGCTCGCGCGTCAGCGCCTGCCGCACGTCAGCGCGTCCGACGAAATCCTGAACGCGCTCACCAGCACCGCCCAGGCGCTCGGCGTGCAGTCGATGCGCGCGCCGCTGCTGGCGCTCAAGGTCGCCAAGGCGCACGCGGCGCTGAGCGGCGTCGACGAGGTCCGGCAGGACGACGCCCAGGTCGCCGCGCGCATGGTCCTGACCCCGCGCGCCACCCAGCTGCCCCCGCCGCCCGAACAGGAAGAGCCGGACGAGCAGGAGCAGCCGGAGCAGGACAATTCGGAGGATCAGCAGCAGGAGCCGGAGGCCCAGGACCAACAGGCTGAGGACCAACAGGCTGAGGACCAGCAGCCGGAAGAGCAGCAGCCCGAAGAGCAGCCAGAGGACGACGGTTCCGGTAGCGACGACGAGGACGAGGAGGACGCGCCCAGCGCCGAGGAACTGGCGGAGACCGTGCTGGCCGCCGCGCAGTCGGCCCTGCAGCCGGGCCAGTTGGAGCGGCTGCGCGACCAGATGGGCCGGCGCGACCAGGGCGCGGCGGGCCGGGCCGGTGCGCTCGCGAAATCGCGCACCCGCGGCCGGCAGGTCGGCATCTTCCGCGGCGAGCCCGGCGGCAGCAACCGGCTGGACGTGATGGCGACCCTGCGCGCGGCGGCGCCGTGGCAGCCGCTGCGCGGCCGCACCCTGCCGGGCAAGGGCGGGTCCGGCGGCAAACTGGTGGTCCAGCCCGAGGACTTCCGGATCAAGCGCCTGAAGCACAAGACCGAGACGGCGACCATCTTCTGCGTCGACGCCTCCGGCTCCTCGGCCTTGCACCGCCTGGCGGAGACCAAGGGCGCGATCGAGCTGTTGCTGGCGGACTGCTACGTCCGGCGCGACAAGGTCGCCCTGGTCGCCTTCCGCGGCAAGGAGGCCGAGATCCTGCTGCCGCCGACGCGCTCACTGACCCGCGCCAAGCGCTCGCTCGCCAGCCTGCCGGGCGGCGGCGGGACGCCGCTCGCCGCCGGCCTGAACGAGGCCTGGGTGCTCGCCGACCACGCCAATCGCCGCGGCGAGACGCCGGTTGTGATCCTGATGACCGACGGCCGGGCGAACATCGACCACACCGGCGGCACCGACCGTACCCAGGCGAAGGCGGATGCGCAGGCGGCCGCGCGCCGGCTGCGCGCGACGGGGATCACCGCGCTGTTGATCGACACCTCGCCGCGTCCGCGTCAGACCGCGCGCGAATTGGCGGGGGCGATGGGCGGCCATTACCTGCCGCTGCCTCACGCCGACGCGAGCGCCCTGTCGCAGGCCGTCAAGACCGCGGAGAAGTCGCTGTGATGCCGGATGAGCGGGAGGCCCGCCGTGCCTGAATGCGGAGCGAGCTATACCGCGCCGGAGTGGGCACGCGAGGGTGCCGACTGGCCGAACCGGGACGCCAGCCGCTTCGTCGAGGCGGGCGGCGTCACCTGGCATGTGCAGGTGCTGGGGCAGGGACCGCCCCTGTTGCTGCTGCACGGCACCGGCGGGGCGAGCCACTCGTTCCGCGACCTGGCCCCGCTGTTGGCCGAGCGGTTCACGGTGATCGTGCCCGACATGCCGGGCCACGGCTTTTCCAGCTGGCCGGCGCGCGATCAGGCGCTGTCGCTGCCCGGCATGGCGAAGGCGCTGGGCCAGCTGCTCAAGGCTCTGGAACTGGAGCCACGGGTGGCCGCCGGGCATTCCGCGGGCGCGGCCGTGATCGCGCAGATGCAGCTGTCGGGCCAGCTTGCGGCGGACACGCTGGTGTCGATCAACGGCGCGCTGCTGCCGCTGCCGGGGCTGCCGGGGCTGGTCTTCTCGCCGATCGCCAAGGTGCTGAACAAGGGCGGCTTCGCGGCCCGGGTGTTCTCGCTCAACGCGCGCGAGCCGGCCGCGGTCGAGCGGCTGCTCTGGGGTACGGGCTCCAGCATCGACGCCCGCGGCATCGAGCTCTACGCCCGGCTGATCCGCTTTTCCCAGCATACCGCCGCGGCGCTCGGCATGATGGCGCGCTGGGATCTGAAACGCCTGCAGCGCGATCTACCGGATCTTAAGGGCGAGCTCGTGATGATCGTGGGCGCGAACGACCTGTCCGTCCCGCCGGCCGAGGCGGGCCGGGTCGCCGCGCACCGCCCGGGCACGCGGATGGCGACCGTCTATGCCGCCGGCCACCTGGCGCACGAGGAAAAGCCGGCGGAGGTGGCGGGGCTGATCTTCGAGGCCGCCGGCCTCGACCGCGCCAGCAGCGCGGCCTGAGGGGGGTCGGCTGCGGCACAACCGCCCGGTTCGCGTTCCGGTAACTCGACGCGGGCGGCGGTGGCGCCACTTCGGTGGCGTGCTAGAGTGAACGCAAGGGGAGTGCTTAAGAGCATGTTCGACACCACCACGGCCAGCGACACGCGCGGCGCCGCCCAGGAAACCGACCGGCGGCCGCATGCCGTGGTGATCGGCAGCGGGTTCGGCGGCCTGGCCGCGGCCGTGCGCCTGGGCGCGCGCGGCTACCGCGTCACCGTGCTGGAGAAGCTGGATAAGCCGGGCGGCCGGGCGTACGTGTTCGAGCAGGACGGCTTCGTGTTCGACGCCGGCCCGACGATCGTGACCGCGCCCTTCCTGTTCGAGGAGTTGTGGCAGCTGGCCGGACGCGAGCTTGCCGACGACGTCGAACTCAGGCCGGTCGACCCGTTCTACCGGATGCGCTTTTCCGACGGCACGACGTTCGACTACAACGGCGATCCGGAGACGATGCGCGAACGCATCGCCGAGCTGTCGCCGGACGACGTCGACGGCTACGAGCGCTTCCTGGAGACCAGCCGGGAAATCTTCGAGATCGGCTTCCAGCAGCTGGGCCACGTGCACTTCGGCTCGGTTCTGGACATGGCGCGGATCGCCCCCGACCTGATCCGGCTGCGCGGCGACCGGAGCGTCTATCAGACGGTCAGCCGCTACGTGAAGGACGAGCGGCTGCGGATGATGCTGTCCTTCCATCCGCTCTTGATCGGCGGCAACCCGTTCCGCGCCAGTTCGATCTATTGCCTGATCTCCTATCTGGAGCGGCACTGGGGCATCCATTTCGCGATGGGCGGCACGGGCGCGCTCGCCAACGGGCTGGCCGATCTGGTTACCGGGCAGGGCAACCGCATCCGCTACGAAACCCAGGTCGAGGAGATCGAGGTCGCGGACGGACGGGCGACCGGCGTGCGGCTGAAGACCGGCGAACGGCTGCCGGCGGACATCGTCGTCTCCAACGCCGACAGCGCCTACACCTATCGCCGGATGCTGCCGGAGCACGCCCGCAAGCGCTGGACCAACCGCAAGCTGGACCGCGCGCGCTACTCGATGAGCCTGTTCGTCTGGTACTTCGGCACCGACCGGCAGTACCCGGACACGGCCCATCACACGATCCTCCTCGGCCCGCGCTACAAAGAGCTCATCGAAGACATCTTCGAGCGCAAGATCCTGGCGGAGGACTTCTCGCTCTACCTGCACCGGCCGACCGCGACCGACCCGTCCCTGGCGCCCGAGGGCTGCGACGGCTTCTACGTCCTCTCCCCGGTGCCGCATCTGGATGCCGGCATCGACTGGTCTGAGAAGGCCCAAGAGTACCGCGACCGGATCGCCGACTTCCTGGAGCGCGCGGAACTCCCGGGCCTGCGCCAGCATATCGTCTCCGAACACATGATCACTCCGCAGGACTTCCAGGATCGCCTGCTGTCCGAACGCGGCGCGGCCTTCGGGCTCGAGCCGCGGCTGACGCAGAGCGCCTGGTTCCGTCCCCACAACAAGAGCGAGGATGTCGAGGGTCTGTACCTCGTCGGCGCCGGTACCCATCCGGGCGCCGGTCTGCCGGGGGTTCTCTCGTCCGCCCGCGTGCTCGACCAGGTGGTGCCCGATGTCAGTGAATTCGCCTGATCCCATAAGCGCCCGTGCGGCCGCCGTGCGTTCGAGCGACGCCGCCGCTGCGACGCACGCGATCCGCACGGGCTCGCGCAGCTTCCACGCCGCCTCGCTGGTTCTGCCGCGGCGGGTGCGTGAGCCGGCGCGCGCGCTCTACGCCTTCTGCCGGGAGGCGGACGACGCGGTCGACACGCGCCCCGACACCGAGCGCGCGCTCACCGAACTGCGCCAGCGCCTGCAGCAAATCTACGACGGCCGTCCGGTCGACCGGCCGGCCGACCGCGCGTTCGCCGACGTGGTCGCCGCCTACGCGATCCCGCAGACCCTGCCGGAAGCGCTGCTGGAGGGCTTCGCCTGGGACGCCGCGGGCCGGCGGTACGAGACGATCCAGGACCTGCGCGACTATGGCGCCCGGGTCGCGGGCGCGGTCGGCGCGATGGTCGCCATGCTGATGGGCGCCCGCCAGGCGGAGGTCGTGTCGCGCGCGACCGACCTCGGCGTGGCGATGCAGCTCACCAACATCGCCCGCGACGTCGGCGAGGACGCCCGCCAGGGCCGGCTCTACCTGCCGACCGCCTGGCTCGAGGCGGAGGGCATCGATCCGGACGCGTTCCTTGCCGACCCGCAGTTCACGCCGGGCGTGGCGCGCACCGTGGAACGCCTGCTGGCGCACGCCGAGGAGCTGTATCAGCGGGCCGAGGCCGGGATCCCCGCGCTGCCGGCGTCCTGCCGCCCGGGCATCACCGCGGCCAGCCGCCTGTACCGCGCGATCGGCCACCAGGTCGCCCGGCACGGCCATGATTCCCTGTCCAGACGGGCGGTTGTCCCGGCGATGCGCAAGGTCGGTCTGATGATGGACGCGCTGAAGGGCCCGGCGCCCAGCGCGCATTACGCCGACTATCCCTGCCTGCCGGAGACCCGGTTCCTGGTCCAGGCGGTGCACGAGGCACTGCCCGCCCTGAACGGCTTCAAGCCCGACGAGGCGGCCCAGCCCGCGCCCACCAGCGAGGGCGCCGCAGCCTTCGTGATCGACCTGTTCATGCGCCTGGAACAGCGCGACCAGGCGCGCGGGTAAATCCCGGCTGGCCTGGTCTGGTCGGCCGAGACGCGCGGTCTATCTCCAGCTTCGAATGACGGCGGTCGTCTCAATGATGAAACGGACACGCGCTGAGGACGGGGTTTCCCCTCCATTCGCCTCATGAGGGTCGCGGGCCCCTCCCTCTCCCGTCGAGGGAGAGGGGATGCGGCGCCGTTCAACCCGGCAAAGCTTGGAGGCGCGCCATGAACACCGGCTGGATCGTGCTGATCGAGGGGATCGCGATCTTCGCCCTGCTGATCGGCTTCGGGGTGTGGCAGCTGCGCTCGCTGAAGAAGATGGAGCGCGAGGACAAGGCGAAGGCCGAGGGCGAGACGGGCGAGTCCGCCTTCACCCGCGCGCGCACGCGCGAAGCGGACGCGAACGCCGGGTCAGCCGCGGACCCGGGGCATCCGGAACGGTAGCATCAGCCGCACGATCCGGGTGTCGAAGCGGTCCAGCGACAGGCTTTCGTGCATCGCCCGGACCGGCTCGCCCGCCAGATGCGTTTCCACGAGCGAGCGGGCGTAGAACGGCGTGTCCTCCAGCGTTTTCGACACACTGGGCCGGTGGCCGGTGTCCGCCCGGCTCTTCCGGCGGACCCGCCAGATCGGGGTCGCGTGCAGATCCACGAGCGGCGGGCCGTCGAACCGCTCGACCGCGCCGTCCTCCCGCACGATCAACGCCAGCGCGTGGTCGGAGCCGTCCCGGCGGAAGGTGTCGTAGGTGATCGCGGTACCGCCGGAGGGCAGCGGCGCGCGCGACCAGTCCCATTCCTGGAAGCCGGCCTCCAGCGGCTCGTCGCCGCGGTTGCGGTCCAGGTAGCCGGTGCCGGTCCAGTTCAGCGCCGGCTTGTCGAACGCGACCGAGACGTCGGCCGTGGGCGCGATCGGCCACCAGTGGTGCCGGTCCTGATGGTCGATCGCGAACTCCTGTGCGGTGATCGCCCGCGGGGTGACGCGCACCTGGCCCGCGACCCGCTGGGGCAGGGGGGCGGCGACCTCCGAGATGTCGATCGTGAGCGTGCCGCCGTCCCAGCGCAGGCCGCTCGGGCCCACCGTGAAGAAGTCCACCCCCCGCGCGACGTGCCCGCGCCCGCGTTCGGTCATCGTCCAGCGGTTGGGACCGTCGCCGTAGAGGGCGACGTTGATCGAACAGTGGTTCAGCGGGTCCGCCGCGCCGCCGGGCGCGCCCTGCCGGGCCCAGGCGTAGTACGGCGAGAACACCGAGCCGATGAAGGCGATGATGGTAAGACCGTGGCGGCCGTCGTCGCTCAGCGCGTCGACGTACCACCAGACGTAACCGCCCGGCGCGACCGGCCGCTCGAAGCCGAGCCCGTCGCGCGCCGCGCCGCCGTCCCCCGGTTCGCCGTCCCCCGGTTCGCCGTCCCCCGGTTTGTCGTATCCGCCATGCCCCAGTCCGCCATCAGGCATTCCGCCGCCAGACGGCCCGACATCGCCGCCATCGGCACGCCCGGTCCCGGATGCGCGCTGCCGCCCGCCAGATACAGTCCCGCCACCCTGGTGCGGATCGGCGGGCGCTGGAACGACGCCCGCCAGCCGTGGCTCGCCCGGCCGTAGAGCGCGCCGCCCGTGCCGGGGAACAGCCGGGCGAAGTCCGCCGGCGTGGTCACCGTGCGGGTCGCGCGGTCCATGGTCAGATCCAGGCCGCAGCGGCGCAGCAGGGCCAGATGGCGTTCCTCGCATGAAGCGATCTCCGGTTCGTCGAAACGGTCCTTGTCGCCGGTGGGCGGCGCGTTCACCAGCATCAACAGCCGCTCGGACCCGCGCGCCCGCGCGGTCTCGGACAGGGTGCCGTCGTCGCCGCGGTCTTGGGCGCAGATGTAGACGGTACCCGACTCCGGCAGCCGCCGACGCTCGAAAATGTCGGCGAATTCTTGTTGGTAGTCGCGGCAGAACAGCACGTTGTGGTGTAGTAGCGGGAATTCGCCGGCCGAGCCCAGGAACGTCCAGGTCATGGCCGACAGGGAGCGCATGTCCGGCGGGGTCTTCTGCACGGCCTTGGCCGCCCGCCGGCCCAGCATGCCGTCGGCGAGCGCGGCGACGTCGGCGTTGCACACGATCCCGTCGGCCTGGATCTGCGTGCCGTCGTCCAGCCGGACGCCGCTGACCGCGCTCCCCTTGAGTTCGATCTCCCGCACCTCGCGCCCGTAGTGGAGGCGCACGCCGTGGCGCCGGGCGAGGTCGGCCAGGGCGTGGGCGAACGTGTGCATCCCGCCGTCGATCAGCCAGACCCCGCTCTGCTCCACGTGCGCCACCAGCATCAGCGTCGCCGGCGCCTGGAACGGCGAGGAGCCGCAGTAGGTGGCGTAGCGGCCGAACAGCTGGCGCAGCCGGGGGTCGTGGAAATGCCGGCCGAGCGCGTCCCACAGCCGGTCGAACGGCTTGATGCCCCAGATGTCCTTCGGCCCGGCGTGCTGCATCAGCCCGAACGGCGTCGCCTTGGGCGAGCGCAGGAAGGGACGGTCGAGGGTCTCGTAGATCTTGCGGGCTTCCTCGGTGAACGCCTTGTAGCGCTTGCCCTCGGCCGGGCCGCTGAACGCCGCGATCGCCTCGGCCGAGCGGTCGACGTCGCCGAACAGGTCAAGGCGCTTGTCCGGGTCGCCGCCCTTGCCGTTGCCCCCGTCGCCGTTGCCCCCGTTTCCGTTGCCAGGGTCGCCGTCCCAGGCGTGGCGCGCCAGCCGGTCGGCCGGGCGCAGACGGACGATGTCCTCCAGCCGCTCGCCCAGGTCCTGGGCCAGTTCGTCGAACACCTGGCGCATCGTGAACACGGTGGGGCCGGCGTCGATCGTGGCGTCGCCGGCGGGGAGCGCGCGCATCTTGCCGCCGGGGTGGCCCTGGCGCTCCACAAGCTCCACTTCGAGTCCGCGCGCGGCGAGCTTGAGGGCGGACACGAGGCCCGCCACGCCGCCGCCGATCACCACGACGCGTTCGCCTGCTCGTGTCACGTGACCTCCCGTGGGTTGCTGTCAGGCGACGTTGACTTGCCAGCGTGGGAGTGTCTAGTCATAATGACACCGAACGTGACCAGCAAACCTGACACCGCGGCCGCCGGCCGGGTGTCGGGGCGCCAAGGTCGCAACCCAGACAAGCTGGCAGGGGAGTGAGGCAGCATGGACACCTCGACCCGGATCGAAAGCGTCTTGCAGGATGCGCTCGCCCGGCGCGAATCGCCGGACTCCCCGCCATTGCTCGCGGATGCGGTGCGCTATGCCGTGTTCCCCGGCGGCGGCCGGATCCGGCCGCGCCTGGCGCTCGCGGTCGCCGGCGCCTGCGGCGACGACGCGCCCGACGCGTCCAACGCCGCCGCCGCGGCGATCGAGATGCTGCACTGCGCGTCGCTGATCCATGACGATCTTCCCTGCTTCGACGACGCTCAGGTGCGCCGCGGCAAGCCGTCCGTCCACGTCGCCTACGGCGAGCGGCTGGCCGTGCTCGCGGGCGACGCGCTGATCGTGCTCGCCTTCGAGACGCTGGCCGACGCCGCGGCGAGCGCGCCCGAGCGGCTGCCCGGCCTGCTGCGCACCCTGGGCGGCTCGGTCGGCCTGCCGTCCGGCATCTGCGCCGGCCAGGCCTGGGAGTGCGAGCCGAACGGCGTGCCGCTGGACAAGTACGAGCAGCTCAAGACCGGTTCCCTGTTCGCCGCGGCGACCGTGATCGGCGCGGAGGCCGCGGGCCGCGACGGCGCGCCCTGGCGCACCCTGGGCGCCAAGCTGGGCGAAGCCTACCAGGTGGCCGACGACATCCGCGACGTCTACGCCGACGCCGACGATCTGGGCAAGCCGACCGGCCGCGACGAGGCCCTGGACCGGCCGAGCGCGGTGCGCGAACTCGGCCTGGACGGCGCCAAGACGCGCCTGAACGGCTTGGTCGAGGACGCCGTGACCTCGATCCCGGCCTGTCCGGGCCGCGACCAGCTGATCCAACTGATCCGTACCGAGACCAAGCGCTTCCTGCCGAAGTCGCTGGCTCAGGCCGCGGCCTAAGGCGGCCGGCCGGCGGGGGTGCCGCGCCGGCCGGTCGGCCGCGAGCGTTCGTTCGCGCCCATGCCTCGCGAGGGACGCGCCGAGGTGACCGCTTCACCGTCGTCTCAAGACAACACTGAGCGCGCGTCGGCCGATGGCGGCGGTTCCGCCAGGCTGCGCGACCGCGTGGCCGATTGGCGCAACCGCCTGTTGGCGAGCGCGCGCTTCCAGCGCTGGGCGGCGGGTTTCCCGCTGACCCGCGGAATCGCCCGCCGGCAAGCGCACGGTCTGTTCGACCTGACGGCCGGCTTCGTCTATGCGCAGGTGCTGTACTGCTGTGTGCGCCTGCGCCTGTTCGATCTGCTCTGGCAGGAGGGACCGCAGCCGCTCGATCGCCTGGCGGCACGGGTGTCACTTCCGCTTGACGCCACCGACCGGCTGGTGCGCGCGGCCAAGGCCCTGAAGCTCCTGGAGACGCGTGGCGGGGGCCGGATCGGCTTGGGGCCCAAGGGGGCGGTCGTGGTCGGCAGTCCCGGCATCGCGGCGATGGTGGAGCATCACGCGATGCTCTACGCCGACCTCGCCGATCCGATCGCGCTGTTGCGCGGCGAGCGCGGGCCGACCCAGTTGGGCGCCTACTGGCCCTACGCCAACACCGACGATCCGAAGGATCTGGCGGAAGACAGTGTGGGCGCCTATTCGCAGTTGATGGCGAAGTCGCAGCCGCTGGTCGCGGCGGAGGCGCTGGAAGCCTATCCGTTCCACAAGCACCGCCGGCTGCTCGACGTAGGTGGGGGCGACGGCGCGTTCCTGACCGCGGCCGCGCGGGCGCTGCCCGATCTGGATCTGATGCTGTTCGATCTGCCGGCGGTGGCCGCGCGCGCCCGCCGGCAATTCGCCGAGGCCGGCCTGGGCGAGCGGGTGAGCGTTCACGGCGGCGACTTTTTCGCCGACCCGCTGCCAGAGGGCGCGGACGTGATCTCCCTGGTGCGGATCCTGCACGACCACGACGACGCGCGCGTAGAGCGGCTGTTGGCCAACGTTTACAGCGCGCTTCCGCAAGGCGGCACGGTTGTTGTCGCCGAGCCGATGGCGAGCGACGACTCGGCCGCGCCGGTGGGGGACGCCTATTTCGGTTTCTACCTCCTGGCGATGGGCCGCGGCCGGGCGCGGACCCCCGCGGAACAGCGGATCTTGCTGGAATCGGCCGGTTTTTCCCGTGTGCGCGAACGGCGCACGCGTCAGCCTTTCCTGGCCCGCGTCATGTCCGCGCGGAAAGACACACGGTAAGTTCGTGGACGTAAGGTTAGATTGACAACGCGGCGCGTCACGTTAGACTGACACTCAGATAACGCCATTGCCCCGGGAGGGGATCGACCGTGACCCCGCCGCTCAACGCCACCGCCGTCGTCCTGCAGGAGCCCGAGAAGCTGGCGCTGAGCCAGCTCGATCTCGCGGCCCCGGGCACAGGCGACATCGTGGTGGACATGGAGGTCTCGGGCATCTCGACCGGCACGGAGCGGCTGCTCTGGACCGGCCAGATGCCGGACTTCCCGGGCATGGGCTACCCGCTGGTGCCGGGGTACGAATCGCTCGGCCGCGTCAGCCAGGCCGACGGCGAAAGCGGCCTGCAGGTAGGCGACCGGGTGTTCGTGCCTGGCGCGCGCTGCTTCGGCGAGGTGCGCGGCCTGTTCGGCGGCGCGGCGAGCCGGGTCGTGGTGCCGGCCAGCCGGGTGGTGAAGGTTAGCGACGAGCTGGGCGAGGGCGGCGTGCTGCTGGCCCTGGCCGCGACCGCCTACCACGCGGTCCAGGCCGAGGACGCCAAGCTGCCCGAGCTGATCGTCGGACACGGCACGCTGGGCCGGCTGCTGGCCCGCGTGACGCTCGCCTTGGGCGGCCCGGCGCCGACCGTGTGGGAGACCAATCCCGCTCGGCGCGAGGGCGCGCAAGGCTACACGGTGGTGGCGCCCGAAGACGACGGCCGGCGCGATTACGCCGCGATCTACGACGTGAGCGGCGACGCCGGTCTTCTCGACGAGCTGATCGGGCGTCTCGCATTCGGCGGCGAGGTGGTTCTCGCTGGTTTCTACAGCGACCGCCCGTCGTTTGCGTTCCCACAGGCGTTCATGCGCGAGGCGCGCATCCGGATCGCGGCGGAATGGCGCGAAAGCGACCTGCACGCCACACGCGATCTGGCCGAGAGCGGCGTGCTCTCCCTGGACGGCCTGATTACCCACCGGCAGGCGGCGACGAACGCGGAGCAAGCCTATAGGACCGCCTTTGGCGACTCCGCCTGCCTCAAGATGATCCTGGATTGGAGGGGCATATGACGTCGTCGGCCATGGGTGCGCTGGACCAGACAGCTGAGACAGATACCGGTCGCGAGACGCAGGTCATTGCGATCTACGGCAAGGGCGGTATCGGCAAGAGCTTCACGCTCGCCAACCTCAGCTACATGATGGCGCAGCAGGGCAAGCGCGTGCTGCTGATCGGCTGCGACCCGAAGAGCGATACCACCTCGCTGCTGTTCGGCGGGCGCAGCACGCCCACCATCATCGAGACCAGCTCGAAGAAGAAGGCCGCGGGCGAAGAGGTCGAGATCGGCGACGTCTGCTTCAAGCGCGACGGCGTGTTCGCGATGGAGCTGGGCGGCCCGGAGGTCGGCCGCGGCTGCGGCGGCCGGGGCATCATCCACGGCTTCGAGCTGCTGGAGAAGCTGGGCTTCCACGACTGGGGCTTCGACTACGTCCTGCTGGACTTCCTGGGCGACGTGGTGTGCGGCGGCTTCGGCCTGCCGATCGCCCGGGACATGTGCCAGAAGGTGATCGTCGTCGGCTCCAACGACCTGCAGTCGCTCTACGTCGCCAACAACGTCTGCTCGGCCGTCGACTACTTCCGCCGGATGGGCGGCAACGTCGGCGTCGCCGGGCTGGTGGTGAACAAGGACGACGGCACCGGCGAGGCGCACGCCTTCGCCGAGAAGGTCGGCATCCCGGTGCTCGCCTCGATCCCGGCGCACGACGACATCCGCAAGAAATCGGCGAACTACGAGATCATCGGCCGTCCCGGCAGCCAGTGGGGCCCGATGTTCGCGGAGTTGGGCCAGGCGGCCGCGGACGCGCCGCCGGTGCTGCCCACGCCGCTTGAGCACGAGGGCTTGCTGGACCTGTTCAAGGGCGAGGACGTGGGCCGCGGCGTCGAGCTTCAGCCGGCCACCATGGCGGACATGTGCGGCGGCGTCGCGCCCGAGCACAAGTCGCTCGAAGTCGTCTACGAGGACGCGTGAGGGAGGCCCGGGCGATGAGCGACACGACGGACAATCGCACTCAGGGCCTGGAGCCCACCGGCAAGCCGGCCGCTGAGGCGTCGGCGCCCAGCGAGCCGATCGAGCAGGCCGCGGCCAAGGCGGCGGCCGAGGGCGGCTGCCACGGCGGCAAGGAGACGATGCAGGCCGCCGCGCGCCAGGCCGGCAAGTCGGCGACGCTGGACAAGCTGGCCGAGGACTACCCGACCGGCCCGCACGACCAGCCGCAGTCGATGTGCCCGGCCTTCGGGTCGCTGCGCGTGGGCCTGCGGATGCGCCGCACCGCGACGATCCTCTCGGGCTCGGCCTGCTGCGTCTACGGCCTGACCTTCACCTCGCACTTCTACGGCGCCCGGCGGACGGTCGGCTACGTGCCGTTCAACTCCGAAACGCTGGTCACGGGCGAGCTGTACCAGGACATCCGCGACGGCGTGGAGCAGATGGCCGATCCGGAGCGTTACGACTGCGTGGTGATCATCAATCTCTGCGTGCCCACGGCGTCGGGCATCCCGCTCGACCGGCTGCCGCACGAGATCAACGGCGTGCGGGTGATCGGCATCGACGTGCCGGGCTTCGGCGTGCCGACCCACGCGGAAGCCAAGGACATCCTGGCGGGCGCGATGCTGAAGTACGCCCGCGAGGAGGCCGAGGCCGGCCCGGTCGCGAAGCCGCGCAACCTGGTCGAGGACGCGCCCACGATCACCATGCTGGGCGAGATGTTCCCGGCGGATCCGGTCGGCGTCGGCCAGATGATCGAACCGATGGGCCTGAAGGTGGCGCCGAACGTGCCGACGCGCGAGTGGCGCGACCTTTACGCCGCGCTGGACAGCGTGGCGGTGGGCGCGGTGCACCCCTTCTACACCCGCTGCGTCGAGCAGTTCCAGCGCGCCGGCCGTCCGGTCGTCGGCTCCGGCCCGGTGGGCCTGGAGGGCACGACCGACTGGCTGCAGCGGATGGGCGAAGCGGCGAACGTGGCCGAGGCCAAGATCGACGCCGCCAAGGCGAAGGCCGGCAAGGCGGTGCAGGCCGCGCTCGCCGAGCACAGCCTGAAGGGCCGCCGCCTGGTGGTCTCCGGCTACGAGGGCTCGGAGCTGCTGGTCGCGCGCCTGCTGATCGAGGCCGGGGCGGAGGTGCCCTACGTCGGCACGGCCTGCCCGCGCACCGAGTGGAGCCGGATCGACCGCGAGTGGCTGGCCGCGCACGGCTGCCACGTGCAGTACCGCGCCTCCCTGGAGCAGGACACCGCGGCGATGCAGGAGGTCCGCCCGGACCTCTCGATCGGCACGACGCCGCTGGTGCAAAAGGCCAAGGAGCTCGGCTGGCCGGCGATCTACTTCACCAACATGGTCTCCGCCCGCCCGCTGTTCGGCGCCGCCGGCATCGGCGCGCTGAGCGGGATCGTCGAGACCCAGACCGCCGGGGCCGAGCGCTTCCAGACCATGGTGTCCTTCTTCGAGGGCGTCGGGCAGGGGCACACGGCCGGCTACGGCTTCTCCGAGGTGCCCTCGGCCAAGCGCAAGATGCGCAAGGCCAAGGCCGAGAAGCGCGACACCGGCGTTCCCGACAGCGTGGGGACCTGAGCCATGTTGGTATTGGATCACGACCGCGCTGGTGGCTACTGGGGCGCGATCTACACCTTCACCGCCATCTCCGGCATGCGCGTGGTGATCGACGGCCCGGTCGGCTGCGAGAACCTGCCGGTGACGAGCGTCCTGCACTACACCGACGGGCTGCCCCCGCACGAGCTTCCGGTCACCGTGACCGGGCTCGCGGAGGACGAGCTGTCGATGACGGGCACCGAAGAAAATCTCAAGCGTGCGTCCGCGACCCAGGACAACGACTTGCCCGCCGTCGTGGTCACGGGCTCTATCGCCGAAATGATCGGCGGTGGTGTCACGCCCGAAGGCAGTAATCTTCGCCGGTTTCTTTGCCGCACGATTGACGAGGATCAATGGCAAGCGGCCGATCGTGCGATCAACTGGCTGTGGACTGAATTCGGGCCCAAGAAGGGCAAGACGGACAAGCCCAAGCGGAAGGAGGGGCAGGACAAGCCCCGCGTGAACATCATCGGTCCGATCTTCGGCACCTTCAACATGCCGAGCGACCTGGCCGAGATCCGCCGCTTGGTGGAAGGGATCGGCTGCGAAGTGAACATGGTGTTCCCGCTCGGCAGTCACGTGCTGGATATCCCGCGCCTGAACAACGCGGACGTGAACATCTGCATGTACCGCGAGTTCGGCCGGAAGCTCTGCGAGGCGTTGGACCGGCCGTACCTGCAGGCGCCCATGGGGGTGTTCTCGACCACCAAGTTCCTGCGCACGCTGGGCGAGTTGACCGGCGCCGACCCGGAGCCGTTCATCGAGCAGGAGAAGCACACCACGCTCAAGCCGATCTGGGACCTCTGGCGCTCGGTGACGCAGGACTTCTTCGCCACCTCCAGCTTCGGCGTGGTGGCGAACGAGACCTACACCCGCGGCCTGCGCAAGTTCCTGGAGGACGAGATGGGCGTGCCCTGCGCGTTCCATCACGCCCGCCGGCCGGGCCAGAAGCCGGACAACGCGGCGATCCGGCGGGACGTTCAGGAGGCCGGCGCGCTGGTCCTCTTCGGCAGCTACAACGAGCGGATGTACAACGCCGAGGCCGGCGGCCGGGCGATGTACATCCCGGCGAGCTTCCCGGGCGCGATCGTCCGGCGCAGCACGGGCACGCCGTTCATGGGCTACGCCGGCGCGACCTACGTGGTGCAGGAGTTCTGCAACCAGCTGTTCGACGCGCTGTTCCACATCCTGCCGCTGTCCACGCAGATGGACGAGGCCGAGGCGACCCCGACCCGCGGTCAGGCGCAGCCGGCGAACCTGGAGCAGACCCTGCCCTGGGCGGACGCCGCGCAGGCGAAGCTGGACGAATACATCGAGACGCAGCCGTTCCTGGTGCGCATCTCCGCGGCGAAACGCCTGCGCGAACGCGCCGAGGCGATCGCCCGCCAGGACGGCGAGACCCGCGTCGCGGCCGGCCACGTCGAGGCCGCGCGCGGTGCACTCAACACGGGGGCGGCGGCATGACGGTCGTGCACCTGAACCGCGCCCCCGATACCAACCGCGTTCCGGGGACGACCCCGACGCGCTCCGCCGCTGCCCGGCAGCGGCCGACCGAAGGCCGCACGGGCCGAAACTGGGAGGGTAAGAACATGCCGGAACGTAACCGGATCGCCACGGGTGGCGAGAAGAAACACCGCAAGGGGGACTCCGTCGAGTACCGCCTGCTGATGGCGGCAAGCCTGCCGATCTTCCTGGTGGCGGCCATCGTCGGTCGCGTGCTCCCGAGCGGCGAGCACGCGGTCCCCGGCGAGCGGCTTTCCGTGATCGGCGAGGCGCGCGCCGCGGCGGATACGTACGTCCCCTTCGCGTTCATGGGCTGAACCTCAGCCCATCCAAGAATCCGGCCGACCAGTGTCGGCCGGTAACCGCCGCGATCGTCCGCATCGCGGTCTCAACAGCCGCGTTCGAGACGGAAAGCGGTTTTCCAGCTAGGTGCAACTAGCAAAACGGGAGTAGGTGCAGATATGGCAACCGAGAACAAGGGCCGGAACGAAAGCCTTTCCGGGCTGACGGAAGGCGAGGCCAAAGAGTTCCACAAGATCTTCATGACCAGTTTCATCATCTTCGTGGCGATCGCTGTGTTCGCGCACATCCTCGCCTGGATCTGGCGTCCGTGGCTCCAGGGTGACCCGGCCGCTCAGGCCAGCGTGATCCTGGACGGCGCGCAGCAGACCTTGGCCACAATCCTGCCAGTCCTGGCGTAAGGAGGGAGTTATCATGTGGAAGATTTGGCTTCTTTTCGATCCCCGCCGGATGCTCGTGGCGCTCATGACGTTCCTTTTCGTCCTGGCGCTGCTCATCCACTTCATCCTGCTCAGCACCGATCGTTACAACTGGCTGGAGGGTCCCGCGGCGAGCGGCGGCCAGCAGTCCAGCGTGATCGAGCGGTCGGTGGAGCCGTCGAAGGCCTAAGCCGGGCCCGACCGACGAGTCAGCGGGCGGGGCGCCGGGCTTGGCGCCCCGCACCGCGGCTCGGGCCCGCCGCTGACGGGCACCGAGGCCGGCATCCGATTGGAGGGTTCGGTTATGGCTATGCTGAGTTTTGAAAGAAAATATCGGGTCCGCGGCGGCACGCTCATAGGCGGCGACCTGTTCGATTTCTGGGTGGGCCCCTTCTATGTAGGGTTCTTCGGTGTCACGACGCTGTTTTTCTCCGTCCTAGGGACGGGCCTGATCCTTTGGGGTGCCGCGCTCGGGCCGACTTGGAACGTCTGGCGGATCAACATCGCGCCGCCGGACCTGAGCTATGGTCTGGCGCTCGCGCCGCTGCAAGACGGCGGTCTGTGGCAACTGATCACGATCTGCGCGATCGGCGCGTTCGGGTCATGGGCGCTCAGACAGGTGGAGATCAGCCGTAAGCTGGGCATGGGGCTGCACGTCCCGTTCGCCTTCGGTGTGGCGATCTTCGCGTACGTGACGCTGGTGGTGTTCCGCCCGCTGCTGATGGGCGCGTGGGGGCACGGTTTCCCCTACGGCATCCTCTCGCACCTCGATTGGGTGTCGAACGTCGGCTACCAGTACCTGCACTTCCACTACAATCCGGCGCACATGATCGCGGTGACCTTCTTCTTCACCACGACCTTCGCGCTGGCCTTGCACGGAAGTGCGATCCTGTCCGCCGCGAACACCGGGCGTGACGACGAGCCGGTCAAAGCCGGGGAGCACGAGGACAACTTCTTCCGTGACTTCATCGGCTATTCGATCGGCCCGCTGGGCATTCACCGACTGGGCTTGTTCCTGGCGCTGAACGCCGGGTTCTGGAGCGCCGTGTGCATCATCATCTCCGGGCCGCTTTGGACACGCGGCTGGCCCGAGTGGTGGTTCTGGTGGCTCGAGCTCCCGATCTGGGACGCCGGTGGCTTCAAATAGGGCGAAGGGACACCGACCATGCCTGAATATCAAAACATCTTCACACGGGTCGAAGTCCAAGGACCAGGCGAAGCCGGCCTGGCCCTGCCGCCCGGCGGGACCGGCCGGCGCTTCGGCACGCCCATGCACAACAGCCTGCTGGGCCGGATCGGCCACAGTCAGATCGGGCCGATCTACCTCGGCTGGTATGGGGTCGCCTCGATCATCTGCGGCTTCATCGCGATCGAGATCATCGGCCTCAACATGTGGGCCAGCGTGGGTTGGGATCCGATCCAGTTCGTCCGTCAGGGGCCGTGGCTGGCCCTTGAGCCGCCGCCGCCCGAATACGGGCTGAGCCTGCCGCCGCTGAACCAGGGCGGCTGGTGGCTTATGGCCGGCTTCTTCCTGACCGCGGCGATCCTGCTCTGGTGGGTGCGGACCTACCGCCGGGCGCTGCAGCTCGGGATGGGCACGCACGTCGCCTGGGCGTTCGCTTCGGCGATCTGGCTGTACCTCGTGCTCGGCCTGATCCGGCCGGTGATGATGGGCAGCTGGGCGGAAGCCGTGCCGTTCGGGATCTTCCCGCACCTCGACTGGACCGCGGCCTTCTCGATCCGCTACGGGAACCTGTTCTACAACCCGTTCCACATGCTCTCGATCGTGTTCCTGTACGGCTCGACCCTGCTGTTCGCGATGCACGGCGCCACCATCCTGGCGACCAGCCGGTACGGCGGCGAGCGTGAGAGCGAGCAGATCACCGACCGCGGCACCGCCTCGGAGCGTGCGGCCCTGTTCTGGCGCTGGACCATGGGCTTCAACGCCACCATGGAAAGCATCCACCGCTGGGCCTGGTGGTTCGCGGTGCTGACCCCGCTCACCGGCGGTATCGGCATCCTCTTGACCGGCACGGTCGTGGACAACTGGTACCTCTGGGGCGTCAAGCACGGTCTGGCTCCGGTCTATCCGGACGTCTTCCCGGGCATGACCGAGATGAGCAACCCGGCCCTGTCCGGCGGCGACATGTCCGGCGGCGCGGCAACGGCTCAGTAGAGGGAGAGCGCATCATGGCTTGGAGCATTCGAAAACCGCTCGCGCTCGCCTCGCTCGGCGTTGCCGCCGTGCTGGCGGGCTGCGAGGATCCGCCGATCGATAGCCAGCAACGCGGCTACCGCGGCGTGGCCCTCGAGCAGAACTACAACCCCGAGGACTTCGCGAAGCTGATCGAGCAGAACCAGGTTCCGGAGCCGGGCACCCCGGCGCCGGAAGGCGGGCAGAAGGCCTCCGAGGTGTACCAGAACGTCGAGGTTCTGGGGCACCTCAACCAGGCCCAGTTCACCCGCCTGATGAACGCCATCACCCAGTGGGTTTCCCCGGACCAGGGCTGTGCCTACTGCCACGAGCTCTCCAAGGGCTTCGCCTACGACGATGTCTACACCAAGAAGGTCAGCCGCTACATGCTGCGGATGACCATGGACATCAACGAGAACTGGGAAAAACACGTTCAGAACACCGAGAACAAGACGGGCGTGACCTGCTACACCTGCCACCGCGGCAACAACCTGCCCAAGAACGTCTGGTGGAAGAACGCGGACGACCCGCAGAACGCCACCGGCATGATGGCGGGCTGGACCCCGGACGGGCAGAACGGGCCGAACATGAAGACCGTCTACACCTCGCTGCCCGGAAATCCGTTCGAGCGGTATCTGCTGGGCGAGGGCGACCTGACGCAAATGATCGGCGTCCAGGGCAACCAGGCCCTGCCGGATCCGCAGAGCACGGACTCGATCCAGGCGACCGAGGCGACCTACGGCTTCATGATGCACCAGTCGGACTCGCTCGGCGTGAACTGCACGTACTGCCACAACAGCCGTGCGTGGGGTAACTGGGAGCAGAGCCCGCCGCAGCGGGTGACCGCGTGGCACGGTCAGCGGATGACCCGGGCGATCAACAACGACTACATCGTCCCGACCACGGATCTGCTGCCGGCGAAGCGGCTGGGTCCGAAGGGCGATGCGCCCAAGGCCAACTGCGCGACCTGCCACAACGGCGTCTACAAGCCGCTGTTCGGGGCCAACATGGTCAAGGACTATCCGAGCCTCGACCCGAACATGAGCCGGGAAGAGGCGGCCGAGCTCCGCGAGAAGCTGGGCCCGGACCACGGGGCCAACTACGGCATGCCCCCGCGGATCGGTTCGGAGAACGCCGAACCGGCGGTCGACAACCGCTTCTAGCACGAGCGCCTGACCCGGCGGCTCCCGACTTGGGGGCCGCCGGGCCAGCCTCCGACGACTGAAGCCCCGGCAACCCAGGTTGCCGGGGCTTTTTTCGGTGTCCGTTGGGGATGGGCTTATTCGAGGGGCGCGCCGAGCGTTGCAGCGCAAAAGGCGCAAACTTAATTCCCTTCGCTTCCCAGTGGGAAGACGGGTTAGGGGGAGGAGGGTTCAGATACCGACGCCGAAGGCAACCTCCTCTCCCGGCCCTCTCCTCCCATTGGGGAGATTTTTGCACGACCCCGCGTGCACCCGTTGGGCATGCTTCGACACGCTGGCGTGGCCGCCAGCTACTCAGCATGAAGGTATGGTTTAAGTTACTGAATAACTTGAAAGCTTCATCCTGAGTAGGACGCCGAAGGCGTCCGTGTCGAAGGACCCCATACGGGTGCCCGGCGAGCTGTGCAAAAGCCTCTCCCAGTGGCGGAGAGGGGAGCAGTTGGAAGAAGGGGCGCGCCTACCAGCGGATCTCGAACCGGCAGGCGGGGGCGCCGGCGGCTTGGCAGGCGGTTTCGGCGGCTTCGGCCTCAGGATGCACGAGCTCCCGGAACAGCCGCTCGAAGGTGCCCGTATAGGTGTCGCACACGCCGTGGTCGGCCCGGATATCCCGGCACAGCGGGCAGTCCTGGATGGTGACGACGCAGGGCCGGCCCGCCGCGGCGTCGAACGCGCCGGAGCCGGCGAAGGTCCAGGCGTTGCGCCCGATCGCCGTCAACAGCACGCGCGCGGCGAGCCACGCCGGGGCCGGGCGCAGCAGGGCCTGCACCGGCTTGGGGATCCGGTAGGCCAGCAGATAGTCGCCGGTGCGCCGGCCGGCATCGCGGGCGACGCGGCGGAAGCTCGCCTCATGCAGGTCGGCGTGCAGCGCACGGTTCAGGCCCGCGACCTCGCGCTCGTCGACCATCTCGTGCGGCCAGGCGTCGAGGTAGCCGGGGAGGCCCGCGTCCGCGAACACGGCGTGGGTCGTCGCCCGGCCGTGGAGCGCGTCCAGCGCCTCGCCGACGCGGGTGATCGCGTTCGGCCCCACGCGTCCAGACGGATTGCCGGCGGCGTG
The DNA here is from genome assembly GCA_034521655.1 of Rhodovibrio sp. Taxonomy (GTDB): domain Bacteria; phylum Pseudomonadota; class Alphaproteobacteria; order Kiloniellales; family Rhodovibrionaceae; genus Rhodovibrio. The sequence continues at coordinate 75,255 of JAXHMD010000025.1, read as the reverse complement.
GGGGGCGGTCGCAACTGGGCTGTGGCTCGCGTCTGGCACGGCAAATCTCCTCGTGAGCGCGTACGGTTGATCGCAGGACATCGGAACGTCGGACTTAACGCCGGCTATGGCGATGGCGGGCGCCGGGGCGCAAGCAAACGGCCCCGCCGGCGTGACCGGCGGGGCCGTGGAGCTCGGCCGTGGAGCTCGGCCGTGGGGCTGGGCCGTCAGCGGCCGGCCGGCCTTATTCCGCCGGCGTGGTCTCGTGCTGGCGTTGCTCGCGGCCCTGGCGCTCGCGGCGCTTGTTGAGGGCCGCCGGCTCGCCGCCGCGCGTCGGCATGCCCTCGGAAGACGCGCCGTTGGCGCCCTGGCCGCCGTTCGCCTTGATCTGGGCGGCCTCCTCCTTGGCCCGTTCGCGCGCGGCCTCCTTGTTGACCTGCGCCTCGCGGGCGACGTTGCGGGCCCGCTCCAGCTTCTTGCGCGGCGCCTGCTTCCATTCGCCGAGCGACGGCTGGACGATCGTGGTCTTGGTCTCGTCGAAGTCGAAGTCGACCGTCTTTTTGGAGCCCCAGTAGTTTACCCGGCCCAGATCGTAGAACTTCCGCTTGAAGCCGGACAGGGCATAGGCTTTCAGGCAGCCCAGCAGGTACTTCCGCTTCGCCTTGTCGAGCGTCCAGGGGTAGGAGAAGAAGGACTTCTTCATGTAGAACCGGCGGTAGTTGTGCATGACGTGGTCAAGCACTTCCGCCCGGTCCATCGCGTCCGGCTTGATGATCGGCGTGACGAAGTTGTACTTGTCGAAGTCGTAAACCTCGACCTTGTCGTCCAGTTCCGCGAACATGTCGGAGAACGGCCAGGGGGTGTACATGGCCCAGTTGGCCATGTCCGGGTTCCAGTCCTGGCACATCTGGTAGGTCTCTTCCAGCTGCTCCTTGGTCTCGTTCTCCATGCCCACGATGAACTGGGCCTCGGAGACGATGCCGTGCTTGCGCAGCAGGTCGATCGCCTTCTTGTTCTGCTCGATCGTGGTTTCCTTGCGGAACCGGTTCAGGTTCATCTGCGCGGCCGCCTCGGTGCCGAGCGAGATGTGGATCAGCCCGGCGCGGCGGTAGAGCGGCAGGTACTCCTCGTCGCGCAGGATGTCGGTCACGCGCGTGTTGATGCCCCAGTAGATGTCCAGGTTCCGGGAGGCCAGCTCCTCGCAGAACTCGATGAACTTCTTCCGGTGGATGGTCGGCTCCTCGTCCGCCAGGATGAAGAAGCCGACGTTGTATTCGTGGTAGAGGTGCTCGATCTCGTCGACCACGTCCTTCGGGTTGCGCACCCGGTAGGTCCGCCAGAACTTCCACTGCGAACAGAAGGTGCAGGTGTAGGGGCAGCCGCGCGCGAAGTTGGGCACCGCGACCCGGCGGTTCTGCATCGGGATGTAGTGGTATTGGTCCCAGTCGAGCACGCCCCAATCCGGCGCCAGCGTGTCCAGCCGGGTGATCGGCGGGGCGGCCGGGTTGGCGACCACGTTCTCGCCGTCGTGCCAGGCGATGCCCTTGACCTTGTCGCGGTCCTGCGGCCAGCGGCCTTCGTCGATCGTGCGGATCAGGTCGACGAAGACGTGCTCGCCCTCGCCGCGGACGATGCAGTCGATCCAGGGCGCCTCGAGGAACACCTGCTGGTACATGAAGGTCGCGTGGATGCCGCCCAGGACGGTGACCGTCTCCGGCGACACCTCCTTGGCGATCTCCAGGATCCGTTCGGCCTTGTAGATCGACGGGGTGATCGCGGTCGTGCCGATGACGTCCGGCTTCTCGTCGGCGATGACGGACCGGATCTGCTCGTCGGAGAGATCGTTGGTCATCGCGTCGACGAAGCGGATGTTGTCGTAGCCTTCCTTCTTCAGGCTGCCGGCCAGATAGGCGACCCATGCCGGCGGCCAGTTGCCGGCGATCTCCGCGCCCCCGGAATGGTAGTTCGGATGCATCAACAGGATGCGCATGACGATCTCCCCAGGCCTTCCGTGAACTGTAATTTAAATCTGACAGTCCCGGTGTAACGGTGCGTTGACGTGAATCAATTCACGCCCGCGCGAAGGCCTTACGCGGGAGAAGGGATTTGGGGCAGGGGGTAAGAGAAGCGTGGGGCGGTGTTACCAGCCGATGAGCGGCCTTTGACACGCCCGACTGCGTCGGGCTGCTCAGGATGAAGCAAAATTTTCGTTTTGACAGTAAACTTCATGCTGAGCAGGCCCAACGGGCCGTGTCGAAGCACGCCCGACGGTCGCCCGTATCCCGAACCGCCCGACCTAAAGCGACATGCTCGAAGGCCGAACCGGCCTTCGGGCTGAATGTCGCTCTAACTTCTTGAAGAAGGGCAAGAGTCAGCTGGAAGGTGATTCCACCTTCCAGCATCTTGCCCTAAGCCGCGCACTGCACGCCGAGTTCGGCCCAGACAGATGTCAGCGCGTCGATCAGGCGGTCGATGTCGGCGTCGCTGTGCAGCGGCGACGGGGTGAGGCGCAGGCGTTCGCTGCCGCGCGGCACGGTGGGGTAGTTGATCGGCTGGACGTAGATGCCGTGTTGGCTCAGCAGCCGGTCGCTGATCGCCTTGCACTGCTTGGCGTCGCGCACCATGACGGGCACGATGTGGCTGGGATTGTCCAGGTGCGGCAGGCCGGCCGCGTCGAGGCGCCGGCGGACCGCGTCGACGCGGTCGCGCTGGCTGGCGCGCAGCGCGTGGGCGGTGCGCACGTGCTGCACGCTGGTCAGCCCGCCCGCCGCGATCGCCGGCGGCAGCGAGGTGGTGAAGATGAACCCGGAGGCATAGGAGCGCACGAAGTCGCACACGGCGTCGGAGGCGGCGATGTAACCGCCCATCACGCCGAACGCCTTGCCCAGCGTGCCCTCGATCACGCTCAGCCGGTGGGCCGCGCCGTCCCGGTCGGCGATGCCCGCACCGTTCGGCCCGTACAGGCCCACGGCGTGCACCTCGTCGAGGTAGGTCATGGCGTTGTAGCGCTCGGCGACGTCGCAGATCTCCGCGATCGGCGCGATGTCGCCGTCCATCGAATAGACGCTCTCGAATGCCACCAGCTTGGGCCGCGCGGGATCGATGTCGGCCAGCTGCCGGGCAAGGTCCTCGGGATCGTTATGGGCGAAGATCCGCTTTTCCGCCCGCGAGTGCCGGATCCCCTCGATCATCGAGGCGTGGTTGAGCGCGTCCGACAGCACGACGCAGTTGGGCAGCCGAGAGGCGAGGGTGCCGAGCGCCGCCCAGTTGGAGACGTAGCCGCTGGTGAACAGCAGGCCGGCTTCCTTGCCGTGCAGGTCCGCGAGTTCGCGCTCCAAGAGGACGTGATAGTGGTTGGTGCCGGAGATGTTGCGCGTGCCGCCGGCGCCTGCGCCGCAGCGGTCGACGGCGGTCTTCATCGCCGCCATCACCTCGGGGTGCTGGCCCATGCCGAGGTAGTCGTTGGAGCACCAGACGGTGACGTCGCGGGTCACCTCGCCGTCGTAGCGGGTGGCGCGCGGGAAATCGCCGGCGTGGCGTTCGAGATCGGCGAAGACGCGATAGCGGCCTTCGGATTTCAGGCCGCCGATCTGCTCCTTGAAAAAGCCTTCGTAGTCCATCCGCGTCTCTCTGCTGCGCCCGGCGCCGGTCGCCTGTCGCGCGGACGGGGCGGCGGGCGGCGCGTCGTTTCGCTCGATCGGACCTGCGTCAGCAGGTGCCGACGACCGGCGTGCGGCAGGCCTCGAACGCGGCCTTCAACCGGTCGCCGTCGACGCGCCGGCCGATCGCCACCACCCGCGGCTCGTCGTCCCGGTGCGGGGCGAACGCCGCCACCGAGGAGCGCCCGCCCGCGACGTCGAAGTGCACCCATCCGGCGCCCGCGCGCGCGATCCCCTTGACCCGCGCGACGTCGCCGAACGCGCCGGAGGCGACCGCGTCCAGCACCGCCCGCAGGCTCTGCGGATCGCACGGTCCGGTCAAGCGCGCGCTCCAGGTATCCAAGCCGAGCGTGTTCGCCTGCGAGGATCCGTCGGGTGTGGCGCCGTCGGCCGTGCCGTCGTGGGGACCGGTTGCCGGGCCCGGCTCCGCCGCGGCACCCGCGTCGGTAGGCGGGTGAGCATGGCGCGGGTTGCCGTCGCCGTCCAGCCGGGCCGGCCGCTCGCCGGAAAGCAGCGCGAAACTGGCGGCGTCCGGCGAATCGTCCGTGGTTTGACCGTAGCGCGCGGGGAGGATGCGCGCCGCCGGGTTCAGCGCGCGCAGCGTGTCGTACACCGTTTCAAGCTCGCCCGCGTTCACCGTGTCGATCTTGTTGACGACGAACAGCGGGGTCAGGCGGGCCTGGGTTTCGAAATGCTCGGGCAGGCGCGCGTAGTCGGCCAGGAACGCCCCGGCGTCGACCAACGTGGTCAGCCGCAGGGCGCGCACCAGCGGCTTGATGTCGGCCTGGTCGAGCACGCCCAGCAGGCTGGCGACGTCCGCCACGCCGCTCGGCTCGATCAGGATGCGCTGCGGCTTGTAGGTGGCGAGCGCCTCGCGCAGCTGCTGCGCCAGGTCCTGGCGCAGCGAGCAGCAGATGCAGCCGTTCGGCAGCTCGACCACTTCCGCCCCGCGCCCGGAGAGCAGCGAGCCGTCGATCCCAAGTTCGCCGAAGTCGTTGATCAGCGCGACGGTGGGCACGTCCGGATCGACCGAGGCGAGGGCGTGGCGCAGGTAGGTGGTCTTGCCGGCGCCGAGGAAGCCGGCGACCACATCGACCTCGAACGGCTGACCCGCCGGGCGGGACTTCAGCCCCCAGCTCCACAGCTTCTGCGCGGGGAGCGGCAGCATCAGGAACCAGTGCTCCAGGATCGCCAGCGCCATCAGGGTCGCCAGGAAGCTGTTGCCCGCCGCCTCGAACGTGCTGGCCCCGGGCGCGATCGCCGCGTCGACCAGGTAGACGCAGACCACCGTCGAGACCGTCACCGACACCGGGAACAGCAGGTTCATCGAATTGCGCTTGGTCAGGAAGGAGCGCAGGAACGTCAGGTGTTCCGGCACGAACTCTTCGGTGACGTTGCGCACGCCCAGGAACACGTTGAGCTTGGCGCTCTGGTGCATCCACCAAAGCACGACGAAGGTCCACAGCCCGATCTGGTTCGGCTGGCCCCAGGTCATGGCCGCCACGATCGCCACCCCGGCCAGAATGGCGAGCTCGTGCCACAGGCTGGTCATGATGGCGTGGCCGAAGTGCTTCCAGCCGCGGCATCCCGTGGGACAGGGATGGGTGCGCGGGCCGGTGACGTAGCCGGTGTAGAAGCTGATCTCGACCCAGCCCCAAGCCAGCAGGCCAGAGGCGAACGCGCAGTAGGCCGCCGACAGGCTGGTGTCGTCGGCCGTGGCGCCAATGCCGAAAAGCGCGGCGATCGTGACGACCGTCGCGCCCAGCATGCTCCACTTGAAGGTCCGGGTCGGCAGGCCGTCCAGGTAGATCACTGCCCCGGTGGAGAACCACCAGAGGAACAGGGCGAACAGCGCTGGCCAGAGGTAGGCGTCCATGGGCGCGCCAAAGGTCCGTCGTTACCGTTGATCCCAGGCCGTCGATCTGGGGCGCATGATCCGGAGCCGGCGCCGGCTCCGAGGCGAAAGCGCCCGACCGCGGCGGTCAGGATAGCGCGCAGAGCGCGCAGTGTTGACTCCTTAAGCCCGCGAAAGCGGCGGGCGGCTCGTTACTTCTGGCGTTGCTTAACCGTGGCGACCAGCAGCTCCGCGAAAGCGTCGCGGTTGGTCTTGCCGTAGGCTTCCAGGAAGATCCGCTCGCCGGTCGCGGTATCCTTCAGCGACAGCCGGCCGTTTTCCCACAGCGTCAGCTTGAACGGCGGCTCGGCGCCGATGTCCTGCAACTGCCGCTGCCGGGCGAGCGCGCGCATCGCCCCGCGGATGAAGCCGTTCTCGCCGGGCGCCACCGTCTGCACGAGTTCCCCGGTCGCCGCGTCGTAGACCGCGACCGAGCCGTTGGGTCGGTCTTTGACCCTGATCTCGACGCTGGTGCGCGGCTCGCTCTCCGGCTTGCCGGGCAGGTTGAGCCCGGTGATGCTGCCGTAGGCGGCAAAGCCCATCGTGATCGCCAGCACCAAGCCCGCGCCGATGATCGCCTTGCGCGGGACCACACCACGGTTGTCGCTCATGGCGTTTGCGCCTGCTCCCTCAAGTTGCGCGGCACGGCCCGCCGCAGGCGGGCGGCAGGCGGCGGCGTGGCGCCGCCCTCGGCGGCGATCCGGGATGGGATCGCGCCGGTAGCCTTCGGTTGATCACGTCGTCGGTTGCGTCGGCCAGGCGCCGCGGTCGCCGCAGTATAGTTGCGCGATCCCGGGGCGCCAATCGCCGGGCGTTCGACCCGGCTTGGCAATTCGGGGCAGGGGCGCCCCTCGCACGGCCTACTCGGCCGCCGAGGCGCGCTCCTGCTGGGGCATCTGAGGCATCTGGCGGTCGTCGTCTTGACCGCGGGTGCCGCTGCTCTGCGGCGTCTGCGTCTCAGCCTGCGCGCTGTCGGTATGCTCGACGAAGCTTTGCAGCGCGTCCGCCAGAACGGTGGCGACGTGCCCGGCGTCGGGTACCTCGCGCAGGGTCGGCTCGGCCTGCTTGAGCCGCCACGGGCGGGCGTGCGGCCACAGGCGCAGGTAGGCGATGTTGTGCCCGTCCAGCAGCTTCAGGCTGACGTTGCCGGTGCCGTCATTGTGCTCCTTGAGGCTGGCCGAATCGATCACCGTGAACGGGATGTTGTAGGTGATCGGCAGGGCCACGCCGATCCGCATCACCACCCGGCGGTTGGTGATCGTGTAGACGGTGCTGCGGGCGACCAGCCATGCCAGGGTCTGGAACACCGCGATCGCCCCAGCGCCAAGGGCGCCCACCCAGATCACCGAGGTCGCGGCATCCAGGATGCCGCGACCGTCGGCGATCGCCGAGGCTGCGCCCAGGCCGCGAGGATTCCGGAGTAGAGCGCGATCAGCCGGAGGTTGAACAGGAAGCGTCCCAGGCTGCGGGCGCTCGGCGCGCCCTGCCAGAGGATTTCCTCCCCCTCCGGCGGACGCTTCGGCAGCCCCGGGATCGGCTCGAAATCGAAATCGTCGTGGCTCATAGCAGCGGCTCCGCGCGCTCGGGCATCGCGTGAAGGTGACCGCCACCGAAGTAGCCCATCACCTTGTCCTCTTCCAGACGGGTGATCTGGGACTTGCTCTTGACCGTCGGCGCGTCCTTGAACTGGCTGGCCGTCACCGACTTCACGTTGACCCACTTCATCCGGACGTTGCCCTTGATGGTGGTCAGGAAGAACGGCACGTGGACGCGCTTGGACGCCTGCTCGGTGCCGCACTCGACCTCAAGGTAGCGGATGATCTGCTCCGGCCGGTCGATCCAGATGTCCTTGACCGTGCCGGCCATCTCGCCGTCGGCGCAGTAGACCGCCATGCCGCGCGGGTCCGGGTCGCTGTCGATCACGTCCCAGCCCTCGGCCTGGCTGATCGGCACGATCTTGGGCTCGTTGTGCCAGGTCAGCTCCGGGATGTCGTGCCGCTCGGCGTACGACGCCGCCCCGATCTGATCCTTCATCGGGTCGCCCGTCGGAATCAGCGGCGCGCCCGGGAAGTTGCCGGCGGGCTCCGCCGGCACCGGCCGCTCGTCGCGGCTGTAGTTGGGCGCGAAATAGGTGCTGCCGTCGGGCAGCAGGAAGCGCTTGGGCTTGGGCATCGCCGGGAAGCCCTGGATGGTCACGCGGCTGGTGTTGGCCGTGCGGTCGGATTCCAGGGGATAGCCCTCCCGCTTGTCCTCGCGGCGGATGTAGAAGATCAGACCTGCGAAGAAGATCCAGAAGACGTACAGCACCAACTGTGCGACGTCGATGTATTCGGTAATGGCGCCAAAGGGCATGGCTCTACTCCTTACACTTGCCTAGCCGGGGAATTCGGCTAGACCGAACTTCCGTTGCGACGTCTTTTCGTTCGACCGCCGGCTGTGGCTCACCAGCGGTCCGATGGCGACCAGGGTCGCGAACAGCAATAGGATCTCCAGGTGGTAGACGACCCCGTAGCCGGTGCTGGCCTGGTTCATCGCCGGGCCCAGCGCCCCGGACAGGGCGAGCTCGTTGACCACGTCCCGGATCGCGCCGCCCAGCGCGATCGCGCAGCCCATCGAGGTCGCCTGCACGGCCCCCCAGGCACCCAGCGCGATCCCGCTTTCGCTGCCCTCGGCCATCTCCATGACGGCCGTCAGGGTGGATACGCCGAACAGCCCGCCGCCCAGGCCGATCAGCACGGCGCCGACGCGGAACATCGTCGCCGAGCCGAGCGGGGCGGCGAAGATCACGAGCGAGAACGCGACCAGACCGATCAGCACGCCCACCGCCGCCAGGCGGTAGTGGTCGCGTCCCTTGCCCAGCTGCTGGGCGGCAACCGTGAAACCGACCAGCATGCCGCCGGCCAAGAGCGCGGTCAGCAGCGTGGTCTGGCTGACGCTCAGGCCGAGCACCTCGCCGCCGTAGGGCTCCAGCAGGATGTCCTGCATCGAGAAGCCGGCGGTGCCCAGGCCCACCGCCGTCAGCAGGCGCAGCGTGCGGCCCTGGCTGCGGAAGGTCTGCCAGGCCTCGGAAAAGCTCGGGCGATCGCGCTCGGGCGCGGTCAGCTCCTTGTTCCGGGCCTCCTGCTTCCAAAGCGCGATGCAGTTCAGGATCACCGTCACCGCGGCCGCGCCCTGGATCACCTGGATCAGCCTCATCTGCGCGAAGTCCGCCAGCAGGAAGCCGAACGCGAGCGCCGCGGCGACCATGCCGACCAGCAGCATGACGTAGAGCAGGGCGACCACGCGCGGGCGCTTGTCCGGCGGCGCGACGTCGGTCGCCAGCGCCAGGCCCGCGGTCTGGGTGGTGTGCAGGCCGGCGCCGACCAGCAGGAACGCGATCCCGGCGGAAGCCTGGCCGACCCAGGCCGGAACCTGCTGCACCGTGTCGCCGGACAGCACCAGTAGCGCGAACGGCATGATCGCCAGGCCGCCGAACTGCAGCATCGTGCCGATCCAGATGTACGGCACGCGCCGCCAGCCGAGCAGCGACTTGTGGGTGTCCGAGCGGAAGCCGACCAGCGCGCGGAACGGCGCGAACACGACCGGCAGCGCCACCATCAGCGACACCAGCCAGGCCGGCACGCTCAACTCCAGGATCATCACCCGGTTCAGCGTGCCCGTGAGCAGCACCACCGCCATGCCGACCGACACCTGGAACAGCGACAGGCGCAGCAGCCGGCCGAGCGGCAGTTCCGCCGACGCGGCGTCCGCGAACGGCAGGAACTTCGGCCCCAGTTGCTGCCAGCCCTGCGCCAGTTGCGCGTTCAGCTGCTTCATCGCGGCAGCACCTCCAGCGCCTGGGAGGTATAGAAGAAGTGGCCGATCCGCCGGGTCCGGCCCGGTTGCCAGCCGCTCAGGCGCGGCTCGCGGGCGATCAGCTTCTTCAGCTTGGCCTCGCGGATCGGCTCGATCGCGGGCGACCGGTCGCCGCGCGGGAACACTTGTCCGGCGGCGTGCATCAGCAGCAACGGCGGCGTGCCGGGCGCGAAGGTGACCAGCAGCTTGCGCTCCGCCATCGCCGCCAAGTTGGCGATCATCGCCACCATGTCGTCGGGTTTGTAGTGGATGATCGAATCCATCGCGACGACGTAGTCGAACGTCCCCAACGACGTGTCGGTCATGTCGCCCACCCGGAAGTCGACCGCGCCCGGCTTGGCCTCACCGGCCTCGACCGCCTCGGCGTGACGCTGCCGGCCGAGGTCGACCAGGGTGGGGGAGATGTCGACCGCGACCACCTCGGCGCCGCGGCGCGCCGCCTCGACCGACAGCATGCCGGTGCCGCAGCCGGCATCCAGCAGGCGCCGGCCGGTCAGGTCGGCGGGCATCCAGTCCAGCAGGGTATTGCGCATCTGTTCGCGCCCCTCCCGCACGGTGGCGCGGATCCGGCTCACCGGGGCGTCGGAGGTCAGGCGCTGCCAGGCGGTCGCCGCGGTACGGTCGAAGTACTCGGCGAGCTGGCTGCGGCGTTGCTGGTAGCTGGCGTTGGTCATCGTGGTGTCCTGGGCGTCGTCCCGATTCGGCCCTACTCGAACCCGAGCAGGTCGAAGATCTCGCGGTCCTTGAGCGGCTGCGGCTCCAGCGGGTCGGTGCCGTCGAGCAGCTTCTGGGCGAGCGCCAGGTAGTCCTGCTGCACCGCCTCGGCGTCCTCGCCCTCCATCTCGAACAGGGTGCGCTTCTTCAGCCGGCTGCGGCGGATCACGTCGTAGTCCTTGATCTGCGCCATCGTCTTCAGCCCGACCGCCTCGTTGTAGAGGTCGAGCTGGTCGGTGCCGTGCGAGCGGTTGGCGATCACGCCGCCCAGGCGGACCTTGTAGTTCTTCGACTTCGCCTGGATCGCGCCGACGATCCGGTTCATCGCGAAGATGCTGTCGAAGTCGTTGGCGGTGACGATCAGCGCGCGCTCGGCGTGCTGCAGCGGGGCGGCGAAGCCGCCGCACACCACGTCGCCGAGGACGTCGAAGATCACCACGTCGGTGTCTTCCAGCAGGTGGTGCTCCTTCAGCAGCTTCACCGTCTGGCCGACGACGTAGCCGCCGCAGCCGGTGCCGGCCGGCGGGCCGCCCGCTTCGACGCACATCACGCCGTTGTAGCCCTCGTAGACGAAGTCCTCGAGGCGCAACTCTTCCGGGTGGAAGTCGACCGACTGCAGCACGTCGATCACGGTCGGCATCAGCTTGCGGGTCAGCGTGAAGGTGCTGTCGTGCTTGGGGTCGCAGCCGATCTGCAGCACCCGCTTGCCCAGGTGCGAGAAGGCCGCCGACAGGTTCGACGAGGTGGTCGACTTGCCGATGCCGCCCTTGCCGTAGACGGCGAACACCTGCGCGCCCTGGATCTGGTCGCGCGGGTCCATCTTGACCTGCACGCTGCCTTCGCCGTCGCCCCCGTTCGGGCCGCCGCGTCGCGCGGTAAGTGTGCTCATCCAGGCTCTCCCTTGTTGCCCAGCCGTGCCATCCCACAAGGGCGGCCGTGTTGAAAGTCCTGGCGGCTTGCCAGGATCGCCCCGGCGTCGGTTACGCCGCGGCTTCGTCGATACCCTCGAGCCGGTCCTCGAGCTCCTCGCCGAAGCGCCGCAGCGCCTCCAGCGTGTCGTCGTCCGGGGTCCAGTAGTTGCGCTCGTGCGCTTCGATCAGGCGGTTGGCCATGCGCGCCGAGGCGGCCGGGTTCAGCTGCGCCAGGCGCTCGCGCATCTCGTCGTCGAGCACGAAGGTCTGGGTCAGGCGGTCGTACACCCAGGGCTGCACCTGACCGGTCGTCGCCGACCAGCCCATCGTGTTGGTGATCTGCGCCTCGATCTGGCGCACGCCCTCGTAGCCGCTTTCCAGCATGCCCTCGTACCACTTCGGGTTGAGGCTGCGGGTGCGGGTTTCCAGGCCGACCTGCTCGCCGATCGTGCGCACCTTGCCTTTGCCGGTGGTGTGGTCGCCGATGTAGACCGGGACCTCGCCGTTCTTGCCGGCACCGGCGCCCGCGGCGCCGCCCTTCTCGCGCTGCGCCTTGCCGGCGGCGCGGCTGATCGAGCCCAGCGTGTCGAAGTAGTAGCCGATCGAGGTCACGCCGACCTCGGTCGAGTCCAGGTTCTGGTAGGCCATCTGGACGTCGCCCAGCATCCGGTTCAGCAGCTCGGGCCGCTTCACCGGCGAGCCGGAGACGCCGTAGGCGAAGCACTTGCGCTTGGTGTAGGCCTCGGCGAGCTCGTCCTCGTCGTTCCAGCGGCCGTTCTCGACCAGCTGGTTGACGTTGGAGCCGTAGGCGCCCTCGGCGTTGGAGAACACCCTGAGCGACGCGGTCTCCAGGTCGACCCCCTCCTGCTCCATGTAGGCGAGCGCGTGCTTGCGCACGAAGTTCCACTCGGGGTCTTCCTCGGCCTGCGCGGCCAGATAGGCGGCCTCCGCCAGCAGCTTGGTCTGCATCGGCAGCAGGTCGCGGAAGATGCCCGAGAGGGTCATCACCACGTCGATCCGCGGCCGGCCCAGCGTCTCCAGGTCGCTCAGCTTGGCGCCGGCCAGCCGGCCGTAGCTGTCGAACCGCGGCTCCGCGCCCATCAGGCTCAGCGCCTGGGCGATCGGCGCGCCCTCGGTCTTCAGGTTGTCGGTGCCCCAGAGGACCAGCGCGATCGACTCCGGATAGCCGTTGCCGTCGGCGCGGTAGCGTTCGACCAGCTGCTCGCCCTGGCGCCGGCCGTCGTGCATGGCGAAGGCGCTGGGCAGGCGGAACGGATCGAAGCCGTGGATGTTGCGCCCGGTCGGCAGCACGCTCGGCTTGCGCAGGAAGTCGCCGCCCGGCGCCGGGGCGATGAAGCCGCCGTCGAGCGCGTGCAGGATCGCCTGCGTCTCCGTCTGGGTTTTCAGCTGCCGGTCGATCTCCTGCAGCTCGCGGGCGCGTTCCAGGGCGATCTCGTCGCGCTTGCGCCCGCCGGCCTGCAGCGCGGTCTCCGGGTCGTCGCCGTCGACCAGCGCCTCGATGGTGGCGTAGGGCAGGGAGGTCTTGCCGTCCGCCTCGGCGTCGCTTTCCACCATCGCGGTCAGCATCTCGGCGCGCTGCGCCGGCGTCGGGGCCTCGCCCACCGTATGCAGGCCGTAGGGGATCAGCGTGTTCTCCAGCTCGCGCACGTCCTCGTGCAGCTGGTAGATCGTCTCCTCGGCTTCTTCGGCCGTCCAGGCGGCGGCCTGCTCGTCCGCCATGTCCAGCTTGACGGCCTGCGCCTGGATCAGCTCGACCAGCTGGTCGCGCTCGCCCTGCTGCTCGGGCGGCAGGGAGCGGTAGCGCTCGATCGAGTGCTTGAGGTCGAGCAGGTCCTTGTACAGGCCCGCGCGCGCCAACGGCGGGGTCATGTAGCTGATCAGCGTGGCCGCCGAGCGGCGCTTGGCCAGCATGCCCTCGGAGGGGTTGTTGGCGGCGTAGAGGTAGAAGTTCGGCAGGTCGCCGATCAGGCGGTCCGGCCAGCAGTCGTTCGACAGGCCGGTCTGCTTGCCGGGCATGAACTCGAGCGCGCCGTGCGTGCCGAAGTGCAGCACCGCGTGGGCGCCGAAGTCCTGCTTGATGTAGCGGTAGAAGTTCGAGAAGTCGTGGGTCGGCGCGAAGCCCTGCTCGAACAGCAGGCGCATCGGGTCGCCTTCGTAGCCGAAGCCGGGCTGCACGCCGACGAAGACGTTGCCGAACTGCGCGCCCATCACGAACAGGTGCCGGCCGTCGGCGTTCTGCCGCCCCGGTGCCGGGCCCCAGGCCGCTTCGATGTCCTTCAGCCAGGTCTCCCGCTTGACGTGCTGGTCGACCGGCGTGCGGTGGTGGACGTTCGTGAGCGCCCCGAAGCGATCGGCGTTGCCGTTGATGATCGCGTCGCGCAGCTCGTCGACCGTCTCCGGCACCTCGACGGTGTAGCCGGCGTCGCGAAGCTCGCTCAGCGTGCGATGCAGGCTCTCGAACACCGACAGGAAGGCGGCGGTGCCGGTCGCGCCCGCGTTCGGCGGGAAGTTGAACAGCGTGATCGCGAGCTTGCGATCTTTGCGGGCGGCCTTGCGCAGCTGGATCTGCTTGTCCACCCGCCGCGCAAGCATGTTGGCGCGCTCGGGGTGGACGTGCATGTCGCGCACCTGGCCGTCGTCGGCGTGGATCGACCGGCCGCCGAACACCATCGAGCCGGTGGCGCCGTCCAGTTCCGGGATCGCCACCATCATCGTGGCCTCGACCGGCAGCAGGCCGTTGTCCGACTGCTTCCAGGATTCCATCGTCTGGAACTCGACGGCGTGCGCGGCGATGTAGGGCACGTCGAGCTGCTTCAGCATCCCCTCGGCCGCCTCGGCGTCGTTGTAGGCCGGGCCGCCGACCAGGGAGAAGCCGGTCAGCGAGACCACGGCGTCCACGGTCGCCTCGCCGTCCTTCATGAAGAAGCTCTCGATCGCGGGGCGGTTGTCGAGCCCGCTCGCGAAGGCGGGCACGACCTCCAGGCCGCGCGCCTCCAGCGCCTGGATCACGCCGTCGTAGTGCTGGGCGTTGTTCGCCAGCACGTAGGAGCGCATCAACAAGACGCCGACCCGCGCCTTGGAGCCGGAGAGCCGCGGCAGGTGGCTCGCCTCGCCGGCGATCTTGTCCTTCATCCGCGGGTGGTAGACGCCCACGTCCGGGTACTCGCGCGGGGCTGGCGCGGACAGGCTGCCTGCCAGGTGCGCGCGCGAACCGGCGGCGTAGCGGTTGACCAGGAAGCGCACCATGTTGGCGACGTTCTCGGTCGAGCCGGCCAGCATGTACTGCAGGGTCAGGAAGTAGGCGCGCACGTCCTGCGCGGTGCCCGGGATGTAGCGCAGCATCTTCGGCACCCGGCGCAGCATCGCCATCTGCTTGCTGCCGGAGCTGCTGCCGCCGGACTTCTTGGAGCCCTTGAGCCGCTTCAAGAGCTTGATCGGCCCGGATTGCTCGCCGCTCATGTCGAACTGGCCGATCCGGGTCAGCTTGATGATCTCGCCCGCGCTCATCGCGCAGATCATCGCATCGCAGCTGTCCCGGCGGGCCTGCAGGTCCGGCAGCACCGCCTGGATGTGATCCTCCATGAACAGCATGGAGGCGATGATGATGTCGCCCTGCGCGATGTCCTCGCGGCAGCGCTCCAGCGCGTCCGGGTCGCGGTTCCACTCGGTGGCCGCGTGCAGGTTCAGCTCCAGCCCCGGCAGCTCGCGCTGCTGCAGCTGGCGGGCTGCCTGCTCGGCCGCACTCGCCAAGTGGGTGTCCAGCGTGACGATGACCACGCGCAGGGGCGTGTGGTTAGGAGCCGAAGTGCGCTTTGGCATCATACAAGGCCTCGACCGTTATTTGGCTGATCCCGCGTTCGCGGGCGTATTTCTCCGTGTTCCGGCGGGCTTTGCCGCGGACGAAAAACGGAATCTTCTTCAGCTCGCTCTCCGCGTCGTGCGTCCAATGCGGGGCGTCGCCCGCGTCCGCGGCGCCGACCGCGGGACCCGCGGCCGGCTCCGCGCCCGCCGTCTCCAGCTCCCGCTCCGGCTCGGCCGTGCCGCCGGCTGCGTGCCGCTGGCGGCGCCTCGATGCGGGCGCCGGGGCCGTGGTGGGAGGGGCGGGCGTCGTCGTTGAATTCGAAGTCCTCGCGGAACATCCCGAGCAGGTGTTCCTCGAGGCCCATCACCAGCGGATGGACGAAGGTGTCGAACAGGACGTTGGCGCCCTCGAAGCCCATCACCGGGGAGTAGCGCGCCGGGAAGTCCTGCACGTGCACGGGCGCGGAGATCACCGCGCAGCCGATGCCCAGGCGCTTGGCGATGTGGCGCTCCATCTGCGTGCCCAGCACCAGTTCGGGCTGCAGCTCGGCGATCTTCGCCTCGACTTCCAGGTAGTCGTCGCTGATCAGCGCCTCGACGCCGTAGGCCTGCGCCGCCTCGCGCACCTCCCGGCCGAACTCGCGGGAATAGGTGCCGATGCCGACGACGTCGAAGCCCATCTCCTCCTTGGCGACCCGGGCGGCGGCGACCGCGTGGGTGCCGTCGCCGAACACGAACACCCGCTTGCCGGTCAGGTAGTTGCTGTCGACCGAGCGCGACCACCAGGGCAGGCGGGTCGGCATCGCGTCCAGCACCGGCTGCGGGTCCACCCCGCAGATCTCCGCGACCTCCTGGACGAACTCGCGGGTGGCGTTGACGCCGTAGGGGATCGTCTCGCTCGCGGGCATCTTCCACTCGCGCTTCAGCCAGCGCGTGACCGTGCCCGCGGTCTCCGGATACAGCGGGATGTTGACGTCGGCCTGCGGGATCCGCTGCAGGTCGTGGGGCGACGCGCCCATCGGGGCGGCGACGTTGACGTCGATCCCCAGCTGGTTCAGCAGCCGGGTGATCTCGGCGACGTCGTCGCGGTGGCGGAAGCCCAGCGCCGTCGCGCCCAGGATGTTGGCGCGGGGCTTCTCGCCCTCCGGGCTGCCCACCGGCGTCGCGCCGTCGTTGCGCCCGATCAGGCCGCGCACCAGCTGGTAGAAGGTCTCCGCCGCGCCCCAGTTCTCCTTGCGCTGATACGACGGCAGTTCCAGCGGCACCACCGGGATCGGCAGGTTCATCGCGCTCATCAGACCGGCCGGATCGTCCTGGATCAGCTCGGCGGTGCACGACGAGCCGACCAGCATCGCCTGCGGCTTGAAGCGCTCGTAAGCCTCCCGCGCGGCGTTGGAGAACAGCACGGCGGTGTCCGAGCCCAGGTCGCGCGCCTTGAAGGTGGTGTAGGTCACCGGCGGCCGGTGGTCGCGCCGCTCGATCATGGTGAACAGCAGGTCGGCGTAGGTGTCGCCCTGCGGGGCGTGCAGCACGTAGTGCACCCCGCTCATGCCGGTGGCGACGCGCATCGCGCCCACGTGCGGCGGCCCCTCGTATGTCCAGACGGTCAGCTGCATCGCCTTACACCTTCAGCCGCGTCTTGCGGTCGAACGGACGGGCGAACAGCTCGGCCAGGTCCTTGGCCTGCTCGTAGCCCTGGATCGGCGTGAACAGCAGCTCGATCGACCACTTGGTGGTGATCCCCTGCGCCTCCAGCGGGTTCGCCAGACCGAGGCCGCACACCACCATGTCGGGCGCGTCGGCGTAGCAGCGGTCGAGCTGCTTCTCGACGTCCTGGCCCTCGGACAGCCGCGGCGCGGCGGAGCCGTCATTGTCGGGGCCGAGCGCGCGCAGCCAGGCGACTTCCTGGGCCATGTGCTGGCCGTGCAGGTAGGGCGTGCCGACCTCGACCGGGACCATGCCGCACTCGCGCGCCAGGAAGCGCGCCAGCGGCAGTTCCAGCTGGCTGTCGGGGAAGAAGAAGATCCGCTGGCCTTGCAGCCGTTCGCGGAAGTGGCCGACGGCCGTCTGCGGCGCGCCGGCGCGCCGGCGCGACCGCGGTCTCGAAGGTCTCGGCGTCGACGCCCCACTGGTCGGCGGCGGCCTTGAGCCAGGCGGTCGTGCCTTCCGCGCCCAGCGGGAACGGCGCGTCCAGCCGGGTGGCGCCGCGGTCCTCCAGCGCCTTCGCGGTCTCGCCCAGGAACGGCTGGGCCAGCAGGTAGCGGGTGTTGGGCCCGACCGGCGGCCGGTCGTCGGCGCTGCGCGGCGGCAGGAAGCGCACCGGACCGACGCCCAGCGCGTCGAACGTGCGCTTCAGCTGGTCCTCGACGATGTCCGCCAGGCAGCCCACCACCAGCAGTTCGTCCTGATCGGTGTCTTGGGCGCTCGGCAGATCGGGCACCATCGCCGCCAGGCAGTTGTCCTCGCCCTGGGTGAAGGTGGTCTCGATGCCGCTGCCCGAATAGTTCAGGATCCGCACGTCGGGCGCGTACTGCTTGGACAGCCGCTCGGCCGCCTTGGACAGGTCGAGCTTGATCACCTCCGACGGGCAGGAGCCCACCAGGAACAGCATCTTGACGTCCGGCCGGCGCTCCAGGACCTGGCCGACCACCCGGTCCAGCTCCTCGTTGGCGTCCTTCATGCCGGCCAGATCGCCCTCCTCCATCACCGCCGTCGCGAAGCGCGGCTCGGCGAAGATCATCACGCCCGCGGCCGACTGGATCAGGTGCGCGCAGGTCCGCGAGCCCACCACCAGGAAGAACGCGTCCTGGATCTTGCGGTGCAGCCAGACGATCCCGGTCAGCCCGCAGAACACCTCGTGCTGACCGCGCTCCTTGATCACACGACTGTCGTTGCAGCCGCTGGCGGGCAGCGCGTCGGGCGCCTGGGGATCGGCCGCGGCGTCGTACGGGCTCATGCCGAGGCCTCCGCCGGTTGTCCGCGCAGACCCATCGCCTCTTCCTGCTTGCGCGCGGCGCGCAGCTTCAGCAGGAACTGGATGGCGTTGACGGCGTAGCTGGCGTAGGCGGCGAGCGCCACCAGCATCTGCGCGTAGGCGTCGCCCCAGCCCATCACCAGCATCACCACGTAGAGGGTGTGGAGCGCGCAGACGACGGAGGAGAAGACGTCCTCCCAGAAGAAGGCCCGGGCGAACAGGTAACGCCCGAACACGACCTTCTCCCAGATCGCGCCGGTGATCATGATGGTGTAGAGGACCACCGTCTTGAACACGATCGACCAGGTGGCGATCGCCAGCCCCTCGCCGGTGGCGAGATAGCGGATCACCAGCCCTAGCGAGACCAGGAAAACCAGGAACTGGAACGGCGCCAGCAACCCCTGGACCAGGGTCCACCGGGTGCTGTCCCGCCGCCGCCGCTGCTCGGGCGTGTAAAGCGGCGTTGTCACCCGTTCGGGGCTGTTTTGTCCGCTCGCCTGCGCGTTTCGGGCGTTCGCCATCGGGTCCTCCACCTCCTGGTCGCATGGCCGCCCGCTCTGCAAGCGGCCCGCGACCTTATGTTCGGAACTGTACCGACGGCCGAGCGCATGTGTCAATCAAACTAGACGTACAGCCCGGTTTACATCCGGGCGGACAAAAGTTTTAATGGCCTCGCGACCTTTTGTGTTTCAATGCGTCAGGCGCCGTTGACGCTCACGGCCCCTGGCTTCACCCGCGTGGGGTTGCGCCGGACGCGTCGATGGGCGACCAGAAAGAGCAGGGCCGAAGGAGGCCCGCATCGCGCCCGGTACACGCACCACAAGGGGAGGGGCGACGGCCATGGATACAGTGCAGCATGAACCGACATCAAGGCATTGGCGGACGCAACGCCGGCGCGCTGGCGCGGCATCGATGAGCGCCCGGGACGACGCCGCGAGCGGCGCCGAGTCGCCAGCGCAGGCGTCCTCCGACGGCGGTGGTGTCCACAGCCGCGGGATCATCGGTCTCGATGGGGTTCAGCAGGGATCGAGCCGGCAGTCGGACGCGCAGGCCTGCGAATTGGCCGAGGACGCGATCCAGAAGCTGTCCGAACTCTACCCGCGCGCGCCCGAGGACGGGGAAACCGCGCGCGGGATCGGCGACAACCGGCCCGACGGCGTGGCGCCGGAGGACGTGGTCGAGTTTTCGCGCCTGATCCTGAAGCGTGACACCGCGGACGCCTTCGCCTTCCTGGAGCAGTTGCGCGACCGCGGCGCCAGCGAGGAGGCGCTGTACCTCGATCTACTGGCCCCGACCGCACGCCGGCTGGGCGACCTCTGGGTCGCGGATCTGTGCGACTTCACCGAGGTGACGATCGGGCTGGGCCGGCTGCAGCACGCGATGCACGAGCTCAGCTTCGACTTCCATCGCCACGCGCTGAACATGTCCCAGCAGCGCCGGATCCTGCTGCTGCCGGCCCCCGGCGAGCAGCACACCATGGGCCTGCTGATGGTCGGCGAGTTCTTCCGCCGGTCCGGCTGGGACGTTTGGAGCGCGCCCTGGTCGTCGCGCGACGACATGCTGTCGATGGTGCAGCACCAATGGTTTCCGGTGGTCGGGCTGTCGATCAGCTGTGACCGCCATCTCGACGAACTGACCCGAGGCATTCAGCGCATCCGTAAGGAATCGCGCAACGAATCCGTCGGCATCATGGTCGGCGGTCCGCTGGTCCTGGACCATCCGGAGGTCGTGGCGCGCGTGGGCGCGGACGCGACCGCGACGGATGCCCGGGACGCGGCCGTGCAGGCCGAGAAGCTGCTGGAGTCGGTGACCCAAAGCCGGCCCAGCTGACCGCGAACGTGATCGACGCAAACGTGATCGACGCAAACGTGATCGACGGGCGGCATCCGCTGTGAGTGGCGTGGAAGGATCAACGCGAACCGTGGTGCAGTTCAAAGCCCCCGAAGAGTCGCTAGCAAACCTGGACGCCGAGGCGATGGGCGCCCTCATCGCCGCGGCGGGCGATGTCGCGTTCATCGTCGATTCCGAGGGCGTCATCCGGGACGCCGCGTTCAACAGCGCCGAACTGGCGCAGGAGGGCGCGGAGGCCTGGCTCGGGCACGCCTTCCAGGAGACGGTGACCAAGGAAAGCCAGCCGAAGATCGAGGACCTGCTGGAGGAGGCCAAGCAGGGGCAGGTCAAGCGCTGGCGGCAGGTCAACCACCCCTCGCCGGGCAAGCCGGACATCCCGATCATCTACTACGCCCAGCAGGTCGGGCACGGCCGCATGGTGGTCGTTGGCCGCGATCTACGCGCCTTCGCCACGCTGCAGCAGCGTCTGGTCGACGTGCAGATGTCGCTGGAGCGCGACTACGCCCGGCTGCGCGACTTCGAGACGCGCTACCGGCTGCTGTTCGAGATGACCAGCGAGCCGGTGGTGATCCTGGACGCCTCGTCGAGCAAGCTGGTCGAGGCGAACCCGGCCGCCCATCGACGCTTCGGATGGACCAAGGGCTCGGGCGGGCGCGCTTTCTTCGACAAGTTCGACGCCGCCAGCAAGTCGGAACTGCAGCAGCTCCTCGAGCGTGTCCGCAGCGTCGGGCGGGCCGAGGAGGTGCAGGTCCAGAGCGGCGAGGACGGCAGCGAGTTCCTGGTCTCCGCCTTCTTGTTCCGGCACGAACGCTCGCTGTTGTTCCTGGTGCGTCTGGCCCCCGTGGCCGACCAGGCCGAATCCGCGATGCTGCCGCAGACCCGCAGCAAGTTCGTCAAGATCCTGGAAAGTACGCCGGACGGCTTCGTCCTGACCGGGCCGGACCAGCGGGTGATCGCGGCCAACTCGGCGTTCCTGGAGATGGCCCAGCTGGCGACCGAAGAGCAGGTCCGGGGCGAGCCGTTGGAGCGCTGGCTGGGCCGCTCGGCGGTCGACCTTAACGTGCTGATCGCGAACGTGCGCGAGCATGGATCGGTGCGCCTGTTCGGCACCGTGCTGCAGGGCGAATACGGCGTCACCAGCGAGGTCGAGGTGTCCGGCGTGCAGGTCGTCAACGGCGAGCAGCCGTGCTTCGGGCTGATGATCCGCTACGTCGACCGGCGCGCCCAGGGCCAGCAGCAGCAGGGCGGCGGCGACAGCCGCAACACGGGCGAGCTGCCGCGCTCGGTGGAGCAACTGACCGACCTGGTCGGCCGCGTGCCGCTCAAGGAGATCGTGCGCGAAACCACCGACGTGGTGGAGCGCCTGTGCATCGAGGCCGCGCTTGAACTGACCGGCGACAACCGGGCCTCGGCGGCGGAGATGCTCGGCCTCTCCCGACAGTCCCTATACGTCAAGCTGCGCCGCTACGGCCTGGGCGACCTGGAGCCGGAGGCGGGCGAATAGAACGACGGGCGGGAAAACCGATCCGGCCCGTGCGCCCGTCGGTCTGTCGACGGGGGTCGCTCTAACCTCTTGAAGCGAGGGCAAGATTCAGCCGGAAGGTGTTCACACCTTTCAGCATATTGCTCTAGTTGGAAGCAATGTCTCCGGACCGATCCCGCCCGCGCCGGTCGGCGGCCGGCACGGGCGGGCGGTCTTGGGCAGCCGGCTTACACCGCGCCGACGAACAGCAGCAGGCCGGCGCAGGACGCCGCGGCGCCGCTCGCACGCAGCAGGCCGCCGCCAACGCGCGTGCCCAGACGGGCGAGGCCGAAGCCCGCCAGCAGGCCGGCGCCGTGCAGCAGACCGGTCGCCAGGATGAAGCCGATCCCATAGGCGAAGCCGGAGGCTGCGGCCGGCATCTCGGTGCCATGGGCGTGGCCGTGGAACACGGCGAACAGACCGACCAGCGCCATCGCGAGCACCGCGGGCAACGCCCGTCCACTCGCCACCACGGCGCCCAACACGACAACGGACAGCACGATCCCGAATTCGACCAGCGGCAGGCCGATCGCCGCGGCGCCGAGCACGCCGCCGACCACCATCATGCCGACGAAGCTCCCCGGGATCAGCCACAGTGCCCGGCCGCCAATGTGGAAGGCCAGCAGGCCGACGGTGACCATCGCCAACACGTGATCCAACCCGCCGATCGGGTGCAGGAAGCCGGTCGCAAAGCCGCCGGCGGCCATCCCGCCGGTGTGCGCGGCCGCGCTTGTGGCGGTCAGCGCGGTTGCTAAGAATGCGATCAGGAATCTCATTTCGTCTCCTTTGGGCGCCCACCGCGCCCGTGATTGTGTGGCTGGTGTGATCCGCGGTCGGTCTCCTGACTTAGGACGGTCCTGCGTTCGCCTTCCCAGCAGGTCGCCAGTGGCTTCGTGAACACAGCGTCGTCCAACACAGTGGCGGGGGCCGCACCGGAGTCCCACCGGTTTCCCGTGCCGCAGCTTCTGCGGCTACCGCGGCGCAGCAGACTATCCACGGATGTCGCCCGCAAGCAACCGCGCCGACGGCCGGTGGCGCGCAGCGCGGCGGTGCGGGCGCCTGCGATCGGCGCCGGTGAGACGCCTGTTTTTGACCGACGAACCGAGTGTCATTCCAAATTGACACACCCCGATGTCAACCGTATCGTCGCGGTATGGAACGTTCCGCGACCCCCGGGATCGAGAAGCCGCAGTTCGGCGCGCTGGTGGAGCTCTTGAAGCCCATCACGTGGTTCGCGCCGATGTGGGCGTTCGCCTGCGGCATCGTCTCCTCCGGCCAGCCGGTGCTGGCGCACTGGGCGGTGATCGCCGCGGGCGTGCTGGTCGCGGGGCCGCTGATCTGCGGCACCAGCCAGATCGTGAACGACTGGTACGACCGGGAGGTCGACGCGATCAACCAGCCCGAACGCGCGATCCCGTCCGGCCGGGTGCCCGGCAACTTCGCGTTCTGGTTCGCCTGCGCCTGGACGGCGCTGTCGGTCGTGGTCGCGACGGCGCTGGGCGTCTGGGGCTTCGTCGCGGCGCTGATCGCGCTCGTGTTGGCGTGGCTCTATTCCGCGCCGCCGGCACGCCTCAAGCGCAGCGGTTGGTGGGGGCCGGGCACGGTCGCGGTCTGCTACGAGGGTATTCCCTGGTTCACCGGGGCGGCGATCATGACCGCCTCCTTCCCGGACTGGCGGATCGTCACGCTGGCGGTGCTCTATTCCGTGGGCGCGCACGGCATCATGACGCTGAACGACTTCAAGGCGGTGGAGGGCGACCGCCAGCACGGCGTGCGCAGCCTGCCCGCGGTGATGGGTACGCGCCGGGCCGCCTGGCTGTCGTGCGCCATTATGGCGGTGCCGCAGGTCGCGGTGATCGTGCTGCTGTACAGCTGGGACCGGCCGTACTACGGCGGCGCGGTGGCGACGCTGTTGCTGGCGCAGTTCGTCCTGATGGCCCGGCTGATGAAGGATCCCAAGCGCTTCGCCCCTTGGTACAACGCCACCGGCACGACGCTGTACGTCGCCGGCATGATGATCAGCGCCTTCGCGGTGGGCTCTTTCCTGGAGGCTGTGTGATGGCGCACGCCGCGCAAGCTGACGCCGCCGCCGGCCACGGGCCGATGCTGGGCTGGCTCGGGATCATCCGGCTCGGCCTGGTGCAGACGGCGCTGGGCGCGATCGTGGTGCTGACCACCTCGACCCTGAACCGGGTGATGGTGGTCGAGCTCGCCTTGCCGGCGGTGCTGCCCGGCCTCCTGGTCGGCTGGCACTACGCGGTGCAGATGTCGCGCCCGCGCATGGGCTACGGCTCCGACGTCGGCCGGCGGCGCACGCCCTGGATCATCGGCGGTATGGCCGTGCTCGCGCTGGGCGGGCTGGGTGCCGCGGCGTCCGTCGCGGTGATGAGCGTGGACACCTGGGCCGGCATCGCGCTCGGCCTGCTCGCGTTCACCGCGATCGGGGCCGGCGTGGGCGCCTCCGGCACCTCGCTTTTGACGCTGCTCGCCAAGCGCGTCGACCCGAGCCGGCGGGCGCCGGCGGCGGCGACCGTCTGGATCATGATGATCGCCGGCTTCGTCGTGACGGCGACCACGGCCGGCCAGTTCCTGGACCCTTACACCCACCTGCGTCTGGTCGCGGTGACGGCGGTCGTCTGCGCGATCGCCTTCGTGCTGACGGTGGCCGCCGTCTGGGGCCTGGAAGGCCCCGGCGATCCGGTCGACGCGCAAAGCGCCCGCCAGAACGCCGAGAAAGGGCATTTCTGGGCCACCTTCAAGCAGATCTGGGGCGAGACGCAGGCCCGGCGCTTCACGGTCTTCGTGTTCGTCTCGATGCTGGCCTATAGCGCCCAGGACCTGATCCTGGAGCCGTTCGCGGGCGCGGTGTTCGAGATGACGCCGGGGCAGTCGACCCAGCTGTCGGGCATGCAGCACGGCGGCGTCCTGGCCGGGATGCTGCTGGTCGCGGTCGCCGGCATGGTGCTGAAGAACAAGATCGGCTCGCTGCGCACCTGGGCGATCGGCGGCTGCGTCGCTTCGGCGGTGGCGCTCATGGGCCTGGTCGTCGGCGGCCTGATCGGCCCCGCCTATCCGCTGAAGGCCAACGTGGTCTTCCTCGGCGCCGCCAACGGCGCGTTCGCGGTCGCGGCGATCGGTTCGATGATGAGCCTGGCGGGGCAGGGGCAAAAGCAGCGCGAAGGCACGCGCATGGGCCTGTGGGGCGCCAGCCAGGCGATCGCCTTCGGCCTGGGCGGGCTGATGGGCACGGTGGCGATCGACGTCACCCGCCTGATGATCGCCGAGATGGCGGTCGCCTACGGCGCGGTGTTCGCGAGCCAGGCGGCGCTGTTCCTGATCGCGGCCGTGCTGGCCGCACGAATCGACAAGGCGGGCGCCACGTCCCGCCAGGTTGGCCTGTCGCCGGCGGCGGAAGGCTACGCAACGGGAGTGGGTGGCTGATGAGCACGAATGCAACGACCGAGAGCTTCGACTGCGTCGTCGTCGGCGGCGGCCCCGCCGGCGCCACCGCGGCGCAGCGCCTGGCGCAGGAGGGCCGCTCGGTCCTGCTGCTGGACAAGCCCGGCAAGATCAAGCCGTGCGGCGGCGCGATCCCGCCCAAGGCGATCAACGACTTCAACATCCCCGACAGCCAGCTGGTCTGCAAGGTCGCGGGCGCCCGGGTGGTCTCGCCCAAGGGCCGCAACGTCGACATGCCGATCGACGACGACGGCTTCGTCGGCATGGTCGACCGTAAGGACTTCGACCCCTGGCTGCGCAACCGCGCCGCGCTGATGGGCGCGACCTACCGGGAAGGCGCGTACGCCGGCCTGGAGCGCGGCAAGGACGGGGTGCCGGTGCTGCGCTACCGCCCGATGGGGCCGGACGACGGCCGCAACGCGCCCGAGGTCAAGGTGCGCGCGCACATGGTGATCGGCGCCGACGGGGCGAACAGCCAGATCCGGCAGACCGAACTGCCGCACGGCGACGAGGTGCCCTACGTCTTCGCCTACCACGAGATCGTGCGCTCGCCGGACGCGGGCGCGCACGCGCCGGCCACCGGCGGTTTCGATCCCGGGCGCTGCGACGTGTTCTACCAGGGCGACGTGTCGCCCGACTTCTACGGCTGGGTGTTCCCGCACGGGCCGTGCACGTCGGTTGGCATGGGCACCGCGCACAAGGGCTTTTCGCTGCGCGGGGCGACCGCGGAGCTGCGCCAGCGAAGCGGCCTGCAGGACGCCGAGACGGTGCGCCGGGAAGGCGCGCCGCTGCCGCTGATGCCGATGAAGAAGTGGGACAACGGCCGCGATGTGATCCTGGCGGGCGACGCGGCTGGCGTCGTGGCGCCGGCGAGCGGCGAGGGCATCTTCTACGCCATGCTGAGCGGCGAGTACGCCGCCGACGCGGTGCACCAGGCACTGGGCGCGGCGGAGCCGGCCAAGGCGCTGGCGAACGCGCGCAAGCGGTTCATGAAGAAGCACGGGCAGGTGTTCTGGATCCTCGGGATCATGCAGCGCTACTGGTACACGACCGACCAGCGGCGCGAGCGGTTCGTGCGGATCTGCCAGGACCGCGACGTGCAGCGCCTGACCTGGGACGCCTACATGAACAAGGAACTGGTCAAGGCGGAGCCGCTCGCCCACGCGCGGATCTTCTGGAAGAACATCTTCCACCTGACGGGCGTGGCGCCGGTTTAGCGCACCGCCGCCGGCAACACCGAACGCGCCGGCAACACCGAACGCATCGGCCGGCCGCGCGCGTCTCTCAAGCCGGCCGGCCGATGCGCAGCCCGCCACGGCGTGGTCACGCGCGCGGGCGGTAAAGACGGACGAAAAAGAGACGGGCGTCCGAACCTGTCGATCGGGCGAACGTTCAGACGGGCACGAAAAAGGCCGGCGGGAACCCCGCCGGCCTTTTCTCGTCAGGCGGCTGACCGCCGTGTCGCGGATTAGGGCAAGATGCTGGAAGGTGGCATCACCTTCCAGCTGAGTCTTGCCCGCTCGTCAAGAAGTTAGAGCGACATTCAGCCCGAAGGCCGGTTCGGCCTTCGAGCATGTCGCTCTAGCCCGCGGCCCAGAGGTTGCACCAGCCGTCCGGGTGGATCTTGCCCTGGACGATCTGGCAGCCGCCCATCTTGGAATCGCCCTCCGGCTTGATCCAGAACTGGCAGTTGGCGCAGTTCTGATCGCCCTTCGGCTTCTCCTGATACTGCACCGAACTCTTCGGTGCCTTCTGGGCGTGGGCTTCGCCGCTGCGCAGGACCTGCGCGGCGCCGACCGCGACCGCGCCGGTCGCAAGGGCGCGGCCAAAGAAGCCGCGGCGGCTCATATTGTTACCGTCATGCTTGTGCATGATGTCGGACTCCCTCATGTGCAACGTCCGTTGGGTTTGTTCTCGTTCCAGGCGCGATCGGACGTCATCCGCCTGGAATCGTAGCTCTATTAAACAGTCTGGCGGGTGCAAATGTCCAGCCACCCGACTGCGGCGAATCGCCGGCCAATCGTCTGACCGCACGCCGAAAACGCCGATGCGCCGTGGCACCGCGGCGCCCCGGCGTGCTAAGGCGGAGCTCCGGCATCCGGCCAGGCACCCACCCTCGCGCCACCTTCTATATCGGATACGTCAAGCATGGGTAATTGGATCAAGACGGCCGCCCTCGCCGGCCTGCTCGCGCTGAGCGCGCTGCCGGCGCGGGCGCAGGACGGCAACCCGGTCGTGCGGCTGGAGACCACCCGCGGCGACATCCGCATCGAGCTGTTCGCCGAGCGCGCGCCCAAGACGGTCGAGAACTTCCTGACCTACGTGCGGAGCGACCACTACGACGGCACGATCTTCCACCGCGTGATCCCGGACTTCATGATCCAGGGCGGCGGGTTCACGACCGACTACACGCGCAAGTCGACCCGCGATCCGATCCGCAACGAGGCGGACAACGGCCTGTCGAACGACCGCGGCACGATCGCGATGGCGCGCACCGGCGATCCGCATTCCGCCACGTCGCAGTTCTTCATCAACGTCAAGGACAACGACTTCCTGGACCACAAGGCGAAGACCCAGCGCGGCTGGGGCTACGCGGTGTTCGGGGAGGTGATCTCCGGGCTCGGCACGGTGGACGAGATCAGCCAGGTCCCGACCGGCTCGGCCGGGCCGTTCGCCAAGGACGCCCCGCGCGAGCCGGTGGTGATCCAGGACGCGGTGGTGGAGTAGCCCGCCGCCGGCCGATCCCAACGTGAGGCAATGCGCGCCAGGACGGCGCGAAGCAGGTGGCGCGATGAAGTTCCTGACCGGCTGTACGCTGGACTACTGGATTCCCGGGCTATCGACGTTCGTCTTCAACGTGACCGCGAACCAGACCGCGCATCAGCGCGTGCTCTCGGAGCGGCTGCTGCTGGAGCCGGAGGTGAGCCCGGAGGAGTTCGTCAGCGAGTCCGGCAACCGCTACCACCGTTTCACGCTGTCGGGCGGCTATCTGCGCCTGCGCTACGACGCGGAAGTGGAGAGCCTGCCCACCCTGGAGACCCCTGGGGCGATCGGCGCCTGCGCGCCCAACGACGTGCCGCTCGCGACGCTGCCCTACCTGCTGCCCAGCCGGTACTGCCAGTCCGATCAGCTGATGCGGCTGGCCTACCGGGAGTTCAGCCGCTACCCGCGCGGCTACGAGCAGGTCAACGCGATCTGCAACTGGATCTGCGCCAACGTCGATTATCTGGCCGGCGCCAGCACGCCGCTGACCAGCGCGTTCGACACCGCGACCGCGCGGGCGGGCGTGTGCCGCGATTTCGCCCACCTCGGGATCGCGTTCTGCCGGGCGGTCAACATTCCCGCGCGCTTCGTCAGCGGCTACGCCTACACCCTGCAGCCGCCCGACTTTCACGCCGTGTTCGAGGCCTGGCTGGGCGACCGCTGGTACCTCTTCGACCCGACCCGGCGGATCGTGCCGGAGAACCTGGTGCGCATCGGGGTGGGGCGCGACGCCGCGGACGTCTCGTTCGCGCTGATCTTCGGGCCGGCGCAGATGACCGGGATGAACGTCTACGCCGAAGCCGCCCAGACGATCACCGGGCCGGCGCACACCAGCCAGAGTTCGGCGGCCGTCTGCTCGGCGTAGGGCAAGAGGCCGGGAGGTGGACTCACCGTCCAGCTGAATCTTGCCCGCTCTTCAAAAAGTTAGAGCAGACG
This sequence comes from Rhodovibrio sp., assembly GCA_034521655.1. GTDB lineage: Bacteria > Pseudomonadota > Alphaproteobacteria > Kiloniellales > Rhodovibrionaceae > Rhodovibrio. The sequence continues at coordinate 46,916 of JAXHMD010000025.1, read as the reverse complement.
ACAACGCCTCAGGCGCTAGTGGGCCTCAGGCGCTGTTGGACCTCAGGCGCTGTTGGCGGTGTTCTTCAGCAGGCCGCGTTCCAGACCGATGCGCAGCGCCTCGGTGCGGTTGCGGCATTCGAATTTCCGGTACAGCCGGCGGAGGTGCAGCTTGACCGTCACTTCCTGCAGATTGAGCTCGCGGGCGATCTCCTTGTTGGAGAGGCCGCGCCACAAGCCGTCGAGGACCTGGGTCTCGCGCGTCGACAGCGTCTCGTCCGCGTCGATTGCCGCCGGGGCTTCGGGCGTGCGGGTCATCAGCGCGTAGGGGACATAGACCTCGCCGCTCATCATCAGGCGGATCGCTTGGATCAGCGCGTCGCCGGAGATGGTCTTGGGCACGAAACCGGCCGCGCCCATCCGCAGGCCTTCCTCGATCACGCCGCGGTCGCTCTGCCCCGATAGAAGCGCCACCGGCATGTCCGGGCGCGCCTGTTTGATCCGCGACAAGCCTTCCAGCCCGTTCATGCCCGGCATGACGACGTCGAGCAGGGCGATGTCGATCTCCGGGTGCGCCTCGAGCTGTTTCAGCGCGCTGTCGACGTCGGTCGCCTTGTAGACAGGACTGTCCGACCAAGTGCGCCCGATGTGGGTCGCCAAAAGGTCGATGAAGAGGTCGTGGTCGTCGGCAATCAGCGGGATCATCGGTTGCTCGCATGCATCGGCCCGGCAGGGGTCCGTGTAGTCGAAGGTATACACGCTTGCGCCTTAATTTTCATTAAAATCCGGCACAGCCGACTGCACGCAGGGCGCGAAGGCGAACCTGTCTGCCTCAGCAAATCCGCCCGGTGCCCGCCGTCAGTCGCGCGCGAGCCCGTCGCCATAGCTTGGTGCCAGGATCTGCCCCAGTTGCTCCCGGGCGATCGGCTTTTCGAGGACGTGATCGACCGATGCCGTGCTGCCCTCGGCCGCGAGCCCCGTGTTTCCGGAGATCAGCGTGACCGCGATCGCGCTGTCGATCTGCTTGACCGCCTGGGCGAGGTCGCGGCCGGTCATCTCCGGCATGTTGAGGTCGGTCACCAGGTGGGCGATCTCGCCATGGCGCGCGCGCACGAGTTCGAGTGCCTGGCTGGCGGACGTCGTCGTCAGAGCCGCATGGCCCAGGCGGCGGACCGAATCCGCGGTCATCTGCGCCACCGTCTGCTCGTCGTCGACGATCAGCACCATGTTACGACTGCTCGACGGGCCGGGCTGGGCCGTCGCCGGCTCCTCGGCCGCCTGTGCCGGCGGGCTCTGCGCCGACGACAGCGCGTTTACCGGTGCATCGGCCTGGCGTGTACCGGTCGCCGGCAGCTCCGCCAGATGCATCGTGACCACGGTGCCGCGACCCTCGCCGGTGGTGATCGTGAGCCCGCCGCCGTGGCTGAGCGCGATCCCGGACACCGCGGAGAGGCCGAGCCCGGTGCCCTTGCCCACGGTCTTGGTGGTGTAGAAAGGCTCCAGCACGCGCTCCAGCTTCTCGGGCGCGATGCCGCAGCCTTGGTCGGCGACCGACACCTCGATCGTGCCGCCCGGATGGTCGAGTTGGCCGATCCGCAATTGGTACCGGCCGTCGGCGAGCTGCAGGAGCTGGACCGGGCCGACGCCCTCCAGTTCGCTGGTCGCTTCGCTCCGCTCGGTCGCGCTGCACGCTGTCCCACTGTCATCCAGCGGCGCGTCGCGGCGGGTGACCGTGATCCGGACGCGGGCCGTGTCCGCCTCGGCGACCGCGTCGCGGGCGTTGGTGGCGAGGTTCATGACGGCCCGGCCGAGGGCGCTTTCGTTGCCGCGCACCCGCAGCAGCGTCTCCGGCAATTCGCACTCCAGCGCCAGATCGCGCGGCATGGCGGCACTCAGCAGGCCGGCGGTCTCGCTCACGACTTCGGAGATGTCGATCGCGGTCAGGGTCAGGGAGTCGCGCCGGCTGAACGACAGGATCTGCTGCACCAGGGTCTTGCCGCGCTCCGCGGCGGTGGCGATCTGGCTGGCGTAGCCGGCCTCCGCGCTGCCGGGTGCCAGATCGTCGACCAGGAAGCCGGCGTACCCCGCGATCGCGGCCAGCACGTTGTTGAAGTCGTGCGCGATACCGCCCGCCAGGCGGCCCACCGATTCCAGCTTCTGCGCCTGGTGCAGTTCCGCGCGCAGGCGCCGGCGTGTCCGCTGCGCGGCGTTGCGCGCCGTCACGTCGCGGGCCACGCGGACCATGCCGCCGTCGGGCAGGGCGGCGAGCGAAACTTCCTGCTCGATCGGCGTGCCGGCGCGGTGGCGCGCGGTACTGGTGCCGTGCCAGGCCCCGTTGTTGCGCAGCACCGGCAGCACCTGTTCGTGCAGGCGCTGGCGCCCTTCGGCGTCGTACATCAGGTCGAGGGGCTGGCCCAGCAGCTCTTCCACCGGATAGCCGTAGAGCATCGCGCAGGCGCGGTTGGCGAATACGAACCGCTTGTCGGCGTCCAGCAGGCTGATCGCGTCCTGCGACAGCTCGACCGCCTGCGTCACCCGTTCCGCCTGTTCGCGCAGGCCCGACTCCGCCTTCTGGTACGCGTGGCGGAGCTCCAGTTCGTCGACCGCGATGTCGGCCAGGTCCTGCAGCGTCCGCTGGTCGGCCGGGCTGAGCCCCGCGTGCGGCTTTTGGTCGATGATGCACAGGCTGCCCAGGTTGTAGCCGTCCGGGGTGATCAACGGGGCACCCGCGTAGAAGCGGATGTAGGGCGGCCCGGTCACCAGGTCGTTGTCGGCGAATCGAACATCCGACGCCGCGTCGGGCACGACCAGAACCTGATCGCCGCTTAGCGTGTGCTTACAGAACGACACGCTGGTCGAGGTCTCGCTCGCGCACAGCCCATGCGCGGACTTGAACCACTGCCGGTCGCGCTCGACCAGGCTGACCAGCGCGATCGGCACGTCGAACAGGCGCGCGGCGAGCGCGGTCAGACGGTCGAAGCTCGGTTCCGGCGGGCTGTCGAGGACGTCGTAGGTGTAAAGCGCCTGGAGCCGCTCCGGCTCCGGCTGAACGGCCCGTCTTGGCGCCGGCATGCGGAGTCTCCGTCAAAAGCTGCGCCGGCACGCGCGCGGTCCCGACCCATCGGCAGTGCCCGCCAGGATACTAGCTCGTGCACGTATCCGGAAGGTTAAAGGGCTAGCCACTTCGGCTAGGCAGCGGTGGCCCTCTGACCGGCGCGAGAGCCTTGCGCACAGATGCGCCGCGGCGCCACACCAGCCATCTTTGGTAGGCGAAATTTAGCAAATTGCGCCGTGCCAAGGCCCGGCGCGCCACAGCATCAGGAGGATCGTTATGGCGCAGATCATCGCTTTTCCGCGCGCCGGTAAGCCCGCCGCCCCGAATGCCGACGCCGGCCTCAGCGCCGAGGTGCACCGGCTGCTGCCGGCCGACCGGTCCAACGCCGTCGGCCACGGCGAGACGGGGGAGCAGGCGGCGCCGCCGCTGAGCGAGCTGGTGGCTCGGATGCGCGCCGACACACAGGAGCTGTCGCGCAGCATGGCGGAGCTTCAGCGGGCCGTGGGCGCCCTTGCCGATGCGGACTTGCCGGGTCAGGCGCGCGCTTTGGTGGCAGCGGTCGTCGGGGACACGCGCGCTGCCCTGGATCGATGACCCGACAAGGGCTTGCCGCTGAGCCGGCGGGGCCCGCCGTGCCGCCGCTCGCCCCCGGACCCGGCCGATCGGGCCGGGTGCTGCTGGCCGACGACGATGCGGCCGGCGCCACGGCCCTGGCGAACGTCTTGCGCCGGGCGGGCTTCTGCGTCCTGGTCGCGGACAGCGGAAAACAGGCTCTGCGGCGACTGTGTGCGGAGCCGTTCGACCTCCTGATCACCGACATCGTGATGCCGGAGATGGACGGGCTCGACCTGCTGCGCTGGTTGCGCCGGCTGCAGACGTCCGTCCCCGCGATCGCGCTCAGCGGCGACGGCCCGGATGCGGGCGTGTTGTACGCCAAGGCGGCGCTTTGTGTCGGCGCTGACCTGACCCTACCGAAGCCAGCCGACCCACGGACTGTGCTGGCCGCCGCACACCGGCTAGCGGGGCAGGGGCATGGCATGCTCACGCCGGTGCGGGTTCCATCCCCGGCCGCGTGAGCGGACAGCCGCGCCCGGCCGTCGGATGGCCGGGCGCGACCCGTGGCTCAACCGCCGGCGCCCCAACCGAAATAGGCCACGCCTATCGCCAGCAGCAGGTAACGCGCCAGTTTGCCCGCGGTGACCAGCAGCAGGAACGGCACGATCGGCGCGCGCAGGACCCCGGCGACCACGGTTAGAGGGTCGCCCAGCCAGGGCGTCCACGCGAGCAGCAGCGACCAGATCCCCCAGCGCCGGTACCACGCCTCCGCCCGGTCGTAGGTCTTTTGGTCGACCGGGAACCAGCGCCGGTGCTTGAACCGCTCGATGCCGAGGCCGAGCGCCCAGTTGACGACCGCGCCGAGCACGTTGCCGACGGTCGCCGCCAAGACCAGCCAGCCCCACGGCCAGCCGTCGACCTGCAGGCCGACCAGCACCACCTCCGACTGAAACGGCAGGATGGTGGCGGCCAGGAAGGCGCTGGCGAACATGCTGGCGTAGGCGGCAAGCGCGGTCATTCCGGTTGAGCGGCCTCCTGTCTCGCTGCATCTGGAACCAGGGGTTACGGCGAACGGCTTCGCCGCGTACGGCTGGCGTGCTAGGTTGGTCCAGCACTTACCAGCAAGGACTGCGCGAAAACCGTGAGCGACGACGTAACCTACCGCACCCCTTCGATCGACGACGGCGCCGAGATCTGGCGCATGGTTGACGAGTCCGCGAACCTCGATCGGGATTCCGGCTACGCCTATTTCATGGTGGCGCGCAACTTCGCCGCGACCAGCGTGGTCGCCGAGCGGGGCGAGCACACCATCGGCATGCTGACCGCCTATCGTCTGCCCCAGGATCAGCGCCGCCTGTTCGTCTGGCAGGTCAACGTGCGCGATCCGCACAAGAACTCCGGCATCGCAAGCGGCATGCTCGACCATCTGCTGCACCGCGACGAGGCGGCCGGCGTGCGCTGGGTGGAGGCGACGATCGTGCCGGGCAACCGGCCTGCGGAGAACCTGTTCAAGAGCCTGGCCAAGCGCCTGGACTGCCCGATCAAGGAGACCGAGGCGTTCGCCGACGAACTGTTCGCGGACGCGGAGCACAAGGTCGAGCGGCTGTTCGTCGTCGGTCCGATCCCCTACGAGACGTGCGAAATCCGGATCCGCCCGGAAGGCGGCAAGTACCGTCTCTACAGCTTCTGGGACGGCTCCGAGCTGCCGGCCTTCGAGCCGGCCAATCCGGCGTTCGACGACTTCGAGGACGCCAAGCGCGCCGCGGAAAAGGTCCGGGTCGACCACGGGGCGAGCAAGGTCGTGGTCGAGCGCGAGGGCTGAGCCGCGCCCGACCTACGGCCTGGACTGGCGGGCTAAATATTCGCGACGTGTAGATCGACGGGCAAATGCATCGGGATTCGCGGTATCCGTCGGAGTTGGGCTATAGTGCATCGGCGTCGATCGTTTGGGGGGCCAAAATCCGCCGTCGATCGGAACTTAGGCGGGCTACTGGCGGGAGCAGAGGGGCTGCTTCACTGACGTTATATGGCGAATTCAGAATAGTATTGGACCGTGTTGGCGAGTAACGGTAGGCTCGCTCCCACGTTCGGCAGGGCAAAAAAGACAAAAACCGGCCCGCCGAAGCTTGCAATGCGTCCGCTACCGGCTGCGGCCCGCCCGGGCTGCAGAGCGGGCGTTGGGGTAGGCAGCCGGGGCAACAACCAAAACCGCCCCGGTTCTAGGTAAACGTTCAGGAGAGGCAGAATGACAGACAACGGCAATCCGACTGGCTGGTCCCGTCGGCGCTTCCTTCAAACGGGCGCCGCGACGACCGCGGGTCTGGGCGCGCTCAGTTTCAGCGGCACGGCGCCAACGGGCTTCGTGCGCAACGCCCGGGCGCAGGACTTCCGCAACAACCCGGGTAACTCCGATACCGTGACCCTCGGCTTCAACGTGCCGCAGACGGGCCCCTATGCCGAAGAGGGCAAGGACGAGTTGCGCGCCTATAAGCTTGCCGTGAAGCACCTCAACGGCGAGGGCGACGGCGGCATGCTCAACACCATGGAGCCGTGCGCGCTCAAGGGGAACGGCATCCTCGGCAAGAAGGTCGAGTACGTCACCGGCGACACCCAGACCAAGTCGGACGCCGCCCGCGCATCCGCCAAGCGGATGATCGAGCGTGACGGCGTCGTCATGGTGACCGGCGGGTCGTCCTCCGGTGTCGCGGTGTCGGTGCAGGCGCTGTGTCAGGACATGGGCGTGATCTTCATGGCCGGCCTGACCCACGCCAACGACACGACCGGCAAGGATCGCCGGCGCTACGGCTTCCGTCACTTCTTCAACGCGCACATGTCGGCCGCGTCGCTCGGCCCGGTGCTGAAGGAGCAGATGGGCACCGACCGCAAGTCCTACATGCTGGTCGCGGACTACAACTGGGGTTGGTCCGTCGAGGAGTCGATGAAGAACGTCACCGAGGAGATGGGCTGGGAGACGCTCAACGCCGTCCGCACCCCGCTCGGGACCAGCGACTATTCGCAGTACCTGACCCCGGTGCGCGATTCCGGCGCGGACGTGCTGTTCCTGATCCACTACGGCGGGGACATGGTGAACAGCCTGACCCAGGCGGTGCAGTTCGGCCTGAAGGACGCGACCGCGAACGGCAAGCCGTTCGAGATCGTGGTGCCGCTGTACTCCCGCGTCATGGCGCAGGGCGCCGGCAAGGCCGTCTCCGGCATCTACGGCTCGACCAACTGGCACTGGTCGCTGCAGGACGAGGGCTCCAAGGCGTTCGTCAAGTCGTTCGGCGAGGAGTACGGCTTCCCGCCGTCGCAGGCCGCGCACACCTGCTACGTCCAGACGCTGCTGTACGCCAACGCGGTCGAGTCCGCCGGCACCTTCTACCCGCCGAAGGTCATCAAGTTCCTCGAGGGCTTCGAGTTCAACGGCATGGGCAACGGCAAGACCCTGTACCGCGCCGAGGACCACCAGGCGTTCAAGCCCACGCTGGTCGTGAAGGGCAACGACGACCCGCAGAGCCAGTTCGACCTGCTCGAGGTCGTCAAGGAGGTCCCGACGGAAGACATCATGTATCCGCATGATCGCTACCCGGGCGACCTCGGCCCCTACGAGGTCTAAGACCGAGGCAAGTTGTCCACACGATCGGGACCGGCGTGCGCGTTTTCTGGCGCACGCCGGTCCCATCGCCTTCCGCTATCCGACTTGCACCCGTGGCTTGGGCGACGTCCGGCTAAGCGTGCCCGCGCGGGGTTAAGGGAACAGGAAATCGATGGATACCCTGCTGCTCCAGCTGCTCAACGGCTTGGACAAGGGCGGCGCCTACGCGCTGATCGCGCTCGGGCTGACGCTCGTGTTCGGGACGTTGGGGGTGGTCAACTTCGCGCACGGCGCGCTGTTCATGCTGGGGGCCTTCGTGGCCGTCAGCGTGAACGCGCTGCTGACCATCTCCCAGAAGGTGCGCGACGAGAGCATTACCGCCTTCGAGGCCTATACCACCAAGCCGTACCTCGAAATCTGGTTGGGCGATTTTGGCGAGCAGATCATCGAATGGTCCGTGCCGATCTCGGCCCTGGTGGCGATACCGGTGATGCTGTTGGTCGGCTTGGTGATGGAGCGCGGGCTGATCCAGTACTTCTACAAGCGCACCCACGCCGAACAAATCCTGGTCACCTTCGGCCTGGCGATCGTGCTGGGCGAGATCATCAAGGTGTTTTTCGGCGCGAACCCGATTTCCCAATCCGCGCCGCCGGCGTTGTCGGGCGCCGCGCCGCTGGGCGCGATGCTGGGGTTGAACGAGAACCTGACCTATCCCTGGTGGCGTCTGGTTTATCTGCTGTGCTCGTTCCTGATCGTCTGTTCGGTGTTCGCGTTCCTGAAGCTCACCACCTACGGGATGGTGGTGCGCGCCGGTATGGCCGATCGGGAAATGGTGGGCCTGCTCGGGATCAACATCCAGCGCCGCTTCACGGTCGTCTTCGGGATCGCCGCGATCGTCGCGGGGCTCGCGGGCTGCCTCTACACGCCGATCCTGCCGCCGGACTACAACATGGGCATGAACTTCCTGGTGCTCTCGTTCGTGGTCGTGGTCGTGGGCGGCATGGGCTCGCTCGGCGGCGCGGTCTCCGCCGGCTTTCTGCTCGGCATCCTGCAGTCCTTAGCTTCGATGAGTTTGGTGAAGGATATCGCCCCTGGTATCGACCAGGTCATCATCTACCTCATCGCCGTCGTGATCCTGCTGACCCGTCCACGGGGCCTGATGGGTCGCAAAGGCGTGATGGAGGTCTAACCGGCTATGGCCAGCATCACGCAGTTCAATCCCTCGACCCCCAAGCGCGACCTCGCGATCATGGGGATCTTCGCGCTGGTGGTTCTGACCGCGCCGATCTGGGCGACGCCGATCGGGGCCAACTACCCCGACCTGCTGCAGCGCTTCGCCATCTTCGGCATCTTCGCGATCGGCTATAACCTGCTGTTCGGCCTGACCGGCTACCTGTCGTTCGGCCACGCGGCCTTTCTCGGCGTCGGCTCCTACGCGGCGGTGTGGATCTTCAAGCTGCTGACTATGAACGCGATCCTCGCGGTCGCCTTCGGCGTCTTGGTGGCCGCGGTGTTTGCCGTGGCGATCGGCTACGTCGCGCTGCGCCGGGCGGGGATCTACTTCGCGATCCTCACCCTGGCGTTCGCGCAGATGTCGTACCGGCTGGCCTATTCGGTGCTAACGCCGATCACCAACGGCGAAACCGGGCTGACCCTGGCCGGCAGCGATCCGCGGGTGATCGACGCGCTGTTCGGGGCCGCCAGCGGCGGGACCCCGCCGCCGTCCCTGTTCGGCCTGGAGCTGACCGGCTATGCCGCGTTCTACTTCTGCGCGGTGATGCTGATCCTGGCGTTCTGGGTGTCGCTGAAGATCTTCCGCTCGCCCTTCGGGCTGAAGCTCCTGGCGATCAAGTCCAACCAGACGCGGATGCGTTTCACCGGCTACAACACCCGGCCCTACGTGCTGACGGTGTTCGTGATCTCCGGCATGTACGCCGGCTTGGCGGGATCGCTGATGGCGGTCACCGACCCGCTGGCGGGGGCCGAGCGGATGGTCTGGACGGCCTCCGGCGAGGTCGTGCTGATGACGATCCTGGGCGGCGCCGGTACGCTCGTCGGGCCGCTGCTCGGCGCGGCGCTCATTAAGTACGCCGAAAACATCTTCTCCGCGATCAATACAAGCCAGTTGACCCAGGTGTTCGGCTTCCTGCCCGAGCCGGTGACCGACCTCATGGTCGGGGTCTCCAGCCTGTTCGTGGGCGAGGGCTGGCACCTCACGCTCGGCCTACTGTTCATGGCGATCGTGATCTTCCTGCCCGGCGGCATGATGGAGGGTCTGCGCCGGATCACGGGTCTAATCAAGCGCCGTCGTTCGGGGCCGTCAGCGACGGAAAACTCGGCCGTCACCCAACCGTCGGAGTAAAGGGACCGCGCAATCCGTCATGGCCAACAATTTCGTCCTCGACGTCTCCGACGTGAACAAGAGCTTCGGCGGCCTGCAGGCGCTGACCAACATCAACCTGCAGGTCGAGGAGGGGAAGACCCACGCCGTGATCGGCCCCAACGGGGCCGGCAAATCGACCCTGCTGAACACGATCATCGGGCGGCTCCCACCGGACACCGGCTCGGTGCTGTTCGACGGCATCAAGCTGACCGGCAAGACCCCGCACGAGATCAACCAGCTGGGCGTCGCGCGCGTGTTCCAAACCCCGGAGATCTTCCTCGACCTGACCGTGCGCCAGAACGTCGAGATCGCCGCGCTCGCCAAGCGGGACGGCTCGTTCAGCTTCAAGCCCTTCCGCTCGATGTTCTCGGAAAAGGCCATCCAGGAAGAGGTGCTGCACTTCCTCGATGACATGGGGCTGCACTACCTGCGGGATTACGAGGCCGGCAACCTGTCGCGCGGCGACAAGCGCCGGCTGGAGATCACCATGTGCCTGATCCAGCATCCGCGCCTGCTGCTGTTGGACGAGCCGACCGCGGGCATGGCCCGGCACGACACCAACCGCACGATCGAGCTGCTCAAGCAGATCAAGGAGCGGGGCATGACCAAGGTGATCATCGAGCACGACATGCACGTCGTGTTCTCCCTCGCCGACTGGATCAGCGTACTGGCCCAGGGCGCGATCATCGCCGAGGGCACGCCCGAGGACATCAAGGGCAACCCGAAGGTCCAGGAAGCCTACCTGGGCGGTGCCGAGGTCTGACGCCCGCCGCCAACCGGGCGCGTCCACGCCAGCCAACGGAAAGACACGCAGCCATGAGCGAAAGCGAAGCCCCCAGCGCCGCCGACAGGGCGTACCGGGAAGCGCAGGAACACAGCGCCCAGCTGAAGGCACAGGTCGGCACCGGCGCGCCGGATACCTACTTCGCCTGCCGCAACCTGCACGCCTTTTATGGCGAGAGCTACATCGTGCAGGGCGTCGGCTTCGAGATCCCCGAAGGCAAGATCCTGGCCCTGCTGGGGCGCAACGGCGCGGGCAAGACCTCGACGCTGCGCACGATCGCCCGCGCCGGCTCGCCCGAGCTGCGCCAGGGCGAGATCTGGCTGCAGGGCACGCCGGTCCACACCTTGAAGGACTTCGAGGCCGCGATGCAGGGGATCCAGCTGGTCCCGGAGGACCGCCGCATCATCGGCGGCCTGAGCGTCGAGGAAAACCTGGAACTGGCGCAGATCGCCGAACCCAAGGGCTGGGAGTTCGAGCGGATCTATCAGGCCTTTCCGCGCCTGAAGGAGCGCCGGACGCAGGACGCCAGCACGCTCTCCGGCGGCGAGCAGCAGATGCTCGCGATCGCCCGCGCGCTCGCCCGCGACGTCAGGCTGCTGCTGTTGGACGAGCCCTACGAGGGCCTGGCCCCGGTGATCGTGCAGGAGATCGAGCGCATCCTCTCCGACGTGCGCAAGCTCGGCATCACCACGATCATCGTCGAGCAGAACGCGGTCGCCGCCCTCAAGCTGGCCGACCTGTCGATCATCCTGGATCAGGGCGAGGTGGTCTACGAAGGCACCGCCAAGGACGTGCTCGACAACGAAGACCTGCGGCACGAGTACCTGGCGATCTGAGGCGCGCGGGCGCTCGAGTTATCTCCTCCCGCATCAAATCATTCCCCTCCTCCACTGGGACGAGGGCTATGGGGGAGGGCTAGCGGGAGGAGGTAGCCGCAACCGTCGCTGCTGTGCAAACCTCCTCTCCCTGTCCCCTCCGCCCAATGGAGAAACGTTTGCACGGGCGGTTCGATACCCGCCGGGCATCCTTCGACACGGCCCTTCGGCAAGTTCAGGGCCTGCTCAGGATGACGTTGTCGGTTTTTCAATAGAGTCGTTTGACGTCATGCTGAGCAGCCGACCGCAGGTCGGCGTGTCGAAGCACGCCCGACGGGTGTTGCGGCTCCTGTGCAACAGTCTCTGGTTGAGGAGAGCGGATCCACGTCCGGCACCACGAGACCACCCTACTCCGCCGCCGCCCGCTCCGCGCTCGCCCGACCGCGCGCGGCCAGTGCGGGCTCGCTCGCGAACACCCGGCCGGCGGCGGCTGCGCCCGACAGCAGGGCGTCGCCCGCCGTCGGGCCCAGGCACCAGTCGCCGCACGCCCCCAAGCCGATGTCCGGATCGAACAGGCAGTCTTCCCCCACCGGCTGCGTCACCTGGCCGTAGAGCCAGCGGTGGCCGATCAGCTGCTGCGGTTCCGGCAGGTCCGGATGGTGCGCCCGGAAGGCGTCGAACAGCGCGCGGGCGATCGGGTCGAAGGCGTCGTCCTTGTGCGCCTCAGACCAGTCATGGGTCGCGTGCAGCGCCCAGACGTCAGCGACCGGGTCCTTGCCCGGTTTGGCGGAATCCCGCACCGCCTTTTCCAGCACCGGGTCGTCTTCCGGCAGCAGCAGGTCGGCCGCGAGGTCCAGCGGCCGGTCGAAGGTGGCGAGCGCGCTCATGATCGGCCGGTAATCGGCGCCGCGGGCACGGTCCGCCAGGCCCGGCGCGTGCGGGCCGATCAGCTTGGCCGCCTGCGGCGCGGGGGCGGTGACGATCACCCGGTCGAACGGACCGTAGGCCTCCCCGTCGGTCGCGAGCAGCCAGCCCCGGCTGTCGCGCTGCAACTCCGTGACCGCGGTGCCTTGGCGCACGTCCAGTTGCTCGGCGAGGTGCTGCGCCAGGCCGCGCGTCGTGGGGCAGGCGACCTGCCAGACGGCGTCGTGGCCATCGGGATGCCAGTCGCCGAGCACGCCAAGCTCGTGCCAGGCCGCGCGATAGGCGTCGAGACGCGGATCGCCGATCTCCAGCTTGGCCGCTCCGTGGTCGGCGAATCGGCCGTCGCTCAGCCGCTTGGCGGCGGTCCGCCCGCCCGGCATGCGGCCCTTGTCGAACAGCGTGACCGGGACGCCGTGGTCGGCCAGCGTGCGCGCGCACATCAACCCTGAGAGGCCGGCACCGATCACCGCCACGCTGGGCAGGTCGCGCCCGCGCAGCTGCCGGGCGGTATAGGCCGCCACGTCCAGGCGCTGGGCGTGCACTTCGGTGGAGCGGTGGCGGACGGTGCCGAAGATCTTGCGCTCCGGCTCGAACGGGCGGTCGAACGCGCCCAGGCACCAGAACAGCCCCTGGTAGGAGTTGGGGTCGCCGCCGTCCAGGCTGTAGCGGTTGTTGAGGTCGACCAGTAGCTCGGCTGTGCGCTCCGGCCCGGGCGTCCAGTTCAGCAGTTCCTTCGCCCAGGTCATCCGCAGGTTGTTGTGCAGATAGCCGCGCCGGAAGTAGCTGAGCTGCGCTGCGTTCCACAGCGCGTCGTCGGTCTCCCCGCGGGCCAGCGTGTCCCAGTCGTAGAGCGCTGGCCGGGGATCGATCTCCCGGCGCCTCAGCGTCTCCCACGCCCAGTCGGGCACGATCGCGGTGGTGTCGTGGTCGGGGACGTAGTGGGCGTACGCCCAGGACATCTCCCGCCAGATCAGCAGTTCGTCCAGGAACTTCTCGGCGCCCTTGCCGCCCGCGGCCGCGGCCTCGCGGGCCAGCCGGGTCGCCGCGATCATGCCGTGGCGCAGGTAGGGCGACAGGCGCGAGACGTAGGTTTCCTGCAGCGCGTCGTTGCGCTTGGCGGCATAGCCGGGAAGCCGTGTGTCGCGCCAGTCCGCCCAGTGCGCGGCCGCCGCCTCTTCGCCGCCCGGGAACTCCGGCACCGGCGGGACCGTGTGGTCGATCGCGCAGGCCGCCGTCAGCTCACCCAGGTCGAGCGCCGACAGGTCGTCGCCTTCGATCCCCAGATCGCCGTCGAAGCGCGGTTGGCGTGGGGTCACGGGCGTAAAGGCGTCGTCCAGCCGGGTCCGTCGCAGTTCCTTGGTGGCGTTGCGGAACTTGAACGCCCGGTCGTAGGCGCGCCCGACCTGGCGCATCGGCACCAGACAGGCCGCGTCGACCGCCAGGACCGGACCGCCGCCCGCTGCCTCGGCCGCGGCCAGCAGCCGCTCCCGTCGCTCGCGGTAGGGGCGGGTGGGCACGTCGTCGACCACCGTCAGCGCCGCCTGCGCGGCCAGCTGGCCGGCCGCGTCGGCCCGCTTGCCCGGCCGATGGATGTGCACGCATACGCGCACGCCCAACCGGTCCAGGCTCCGCTGGACGTCGCGCAGCCCCTCCAGCTGGAAGCGGTGGTGCCGGTCGCTCGCCAGCGGTTGATCTTCCCGCAGTTCCGCCAGCACCACCAGCGGCAGCCCGCACTCGTTCGCGAGCGTGAGCGCGGTGTCGAGCGCCTGATTCTCCTGCGTACGCAGGTTGGCGTCCAGCACGTACAGCACGTACGGCCCCGCGCCCGGCCCGCCCGCGCGCAGGATACGCGTACGCACGGCCAAGGCACGGGGCAGGCCAGCGGTCGGGCCGCCGTCGTCCGGCACCTCGTCGCTCACGCGCTGCCGGCCCCGCTGCCGCCGCTCCCGGTCGCGCTCCCGCCGGTCGCTTCCTCGTCGATCCAGTCGTGCCGGGCGACGTCGGGATCGGGCGCGTCGTGGTCGCGCCCGCGCGCCATCGACGGGCCGTTGCCGGCCTTGTAGGCGCGCCGCCAGCCCTCGGCCGCCAGCACCAGCAGGCCGGCCGTCGCCACACCGGCGGCCGCGTGCAGTCCGTAGTTCAGGCCCATCCGGATCAGCATCAGCGCGTCTCCTTCTTGTTGCCGCAGGACTTGCACGTGCGCCGGTAGGCGCACGCACTGCCGAACACGGCCCCGCCGATCGCCAGGCCCTTCACGAACCCGGCCGTGGCGGCGAAGCTCTGCAGGAGAAAGCCCATCGTACACCTCCCTCAAATCGAATTGATCGCTTTGAGAAAGTTAGGGCGCACCCGGCCGCGGGCCAGGGGGCGGGGTCCGGGGTGCGACCGCGCGAAGCGGCAAAACGGAATGGAACGGCCGCCGGTCGGGCACCGGGGCGGACGGGCGTCACACGGGCAATGGTAGGGGCGCCGGGGATCGAACCCGGAACCTCCCAGTTATAAGCTGGGTGCTCTGACCGCTTGAGCTACACCCCCGCAGCGCTGGACGCGCACGCACACGGGCCGTTGGCGGCCGTGCGGTATTCGTCCAGTGCGGGGGTGGTTGCGGGTCATGCGGGGGTCCGGGTGATCAGGGCTGGCGCAGGTCTACTGGTTCATCATGTCGAAGAACTCGGTATTGTTTTTCGTCCGCCGCAGCTTGTCGGTCAAGAACTCCATGGCGTCCATGGTGCCCATCGGCTGCAGGATCCGGCGCAGCACGATCATCTTGTTGAGGCGGCCCTCGTCGACCAGCAGCTCCTCCCGCCGGGTGCCGGAGGGGCCGACGTTGATCGCCGGGAAGACGCGCTTGTCGGCCAGCTTGCGGTCGAGCACGATCTCCGAGTTGCCGGTGCCCTTGAACTCCTCGAAGATCACCTCGTCCATCCGGCTGCCGGTATCCACCAGCGCGGTGCCGACGATGGTGAGCGAGCCGCCCTCCTCGATGTTGCGGGCCGCGCCGAAGAAGCGCTTGGGCCGCTGCAGGGCGTTGGCGTCGACGCCGCCGGTCAGCACCTTGCCGCTGGACGGCACGGTGGTGTTGTAGGCGCGGCCCAGGCGGGTGATCGAATCCAGCAGGATCACCACGTCCTTCTTCGCCTCCACGAGCCGCCGGGCCTTCTGCAGCACCATCTCGGTCACCTGGACGTGGCGCTGCGCGGGCTCGTCGAAGGTCGAGGAGACGACCTCGCCCTGCACCGTGCGCGCCATGTCCGTGACCTCCTCCGGGCGCTCGTCGATCAACAGCACGATCAGATAGCACTCGGGATGGTTGGTCTCGATCGCGCGGGCGATGTTCTGCAGGATCATCGTCTTGCCGGTGCGCGGCGGCGAGACGATCAGCGCGCGCTGGCCCTTGCCGATCGGGGCGACCAGATCGATCACGCGGTTGGTGATGTCCTTCTGCGCGTCGGTCTGCAGGTCGAGCTTCTCGTCCGGGTAGAGCGGCGTGAGGTTGTCGAAATTGATCCGGTGCTTGAGCGCGTCCGGCGCGTCGAAGTTGACCGTGTTGACCTTGAGCAGCGCGAAGTAGCGCTCGCCCTTGTTGGGCGAGCGGATCTCGCCGTCGACCGTGTCGCCGGTGCGCAGCGCGAAGCGCCGGATTTGCGAGGGGCTGACGTAGATGTCGTCCGGGCCGGGCAGATAGTTGGACTCGGGCGAGCGCAGGAAGCCGAAGCCGTCCTGCATGATCTCCAACACGCCCGAGCCGTAGATCGAGACGTCCTGCTGGGCGAGGCGTTCCAGAATGGCGAACATCATCTCCTGCTTGCGCAGCGAGGAGGCGTTCTCGACGTCCAACTCCTCGGCGTAGGCGAGCAGGTCGGCCGGGGATTTGGCCTTCAGTTCTTGCAGGTTCATGAGGTGCGGGATCGCGTGCTAACAGATGGCGCACCGGTCGGGCGCGCGACGGGCGGGTCTTTGGCGGCGTGCGGGATGGACCCGGCGGACGCCGCCGGCTGGCAACAGTCGGACCCGGCAGTGGGAATGTCCCAAGCGGTCTTTTAGTTTTGCCGGTCGGCCCGCCAAAACGCAAGGGGCAGCACCCGGCGCGCGCACAAGCTGTCAGTGCACGCCCAGCGGATTGCGCCGCCGACCCACGGCTCCGGCGGTCGCGCGCAAACGCGTGAGCTCGGCGTTAAGAGAGGCCACGTGGGCCAAGGCGATCCGGAGCGTTTCGGCGCACAGGCGCGCGGAGGGCGCTTCGTTCGAGAACGCGGCGCGGGTCAGCCGGTCCAAGGCGGCGCGACCGGCGGTACCTCGGCCAGCTTGCCGGGCGTGCGTCAGCGTTGCTGGCCGTCGGCGTGCAGCGCCGTTTCGCCAGCCCTGGCGGGCGCATCCGGGGCGCAGTACAGGCCATACAGCGTCTCGATCACCGCCTGCACTTCCCTGCTCGCCAGCGAGTAATAAATCGACTTGCCCGCACGCCGGGTCGCCACCAGCCCCTCGCTGCGCAGGCGGGCCAGCTGTTGCGACAGGGTCGGCTGGCGCAACTCCAGCAGTTCCTCCAGATCGCCGACTTTCCGCTCTCCTTCGGCGAGGTAGCACAGGATCATCAATCGATCCTTGTTGGACAGCGCCTTGAGCAGACGCGCGGCTTCGTCGGCGCTGCGCTCCAGGCTCTCCAGATCCTTGGTCGTGATTTCCATCTCGTCGTTTCCCACCGTGAAGCGGGCCTTTCTGCTTCGTCCGACTGCCACCGCCGCGGACCTGGGGCCGGCAGGCGGGATCGCCATCCCGGCCGACGTCGGATGCCGTGCGGAAAATTGCCGCTTCAGAATGACTGAACATCATATATACCCTTGTGCTCATGTGTAAATAACCTGTGTGCCCGTTGATCCATGCCGCCTTGGATGCGACGGCAAGAGCCGGTCACGATACCGCTGCCGGTTGGCAAGGGCAGGGCGGCGGGCTATGCACGGAAGGGCGGGCACGAGACCGCTTGCGACAGAACAGAAAGACCCGGCAGTCATGTGGATTTCCAGCGCGTTCGACAGCGGCAACATCCTGGTCGACCGGATCGACGGCGACACCGCGGATCTGCGCATCCGCCCGGATGCCGGCGATAACTTCTTCCAGTGGTTCCATTTCACTGCCGCCGGCGAGCCGGGGCGCACGCGCACCCTGCGGCTGACGAACGCCCACGAGGCTTCCTTCCCGAAGGGCTGGGAGGGCTATCAGGCGGTCGCTTCCTACGACCTGCAGACTTGGTTCCGGGTGCCCACCGAGTTCGACGGCGAGGTGCTGACGATCACGCACACGCCGGAGACGCCGCTGGTCACCTACGCCTACTTCGCGCCCTATCCGATGGCGCGCCACCGGGAGCTGATCGCGCGCTGCACGGCGACAGGCCGGGTTGGCTACGAGGCGCTGGGCGAGACGGTCGACGGCCAGCCGATCGACATGCTGCGGATCGGCACCTGGCACGCGGACAAGCTGGCGGTCTGGGTGATCGGCCGGCAGCATCCGGGCGAGTCCATGGCCGAGTGGTGGATGGAAGGTTTTCTGGAACGCCTGCTCGACACCGACGATCCGTCGCCGACCTACCTGTTGGACCGCTGCGTTTTCTACGTCGTGCCCAACATGAACCCGGACGGCACGCGCCGCGGCCACCTGCGCACCAACGCCGCCGGGGTGAACCTGAACCGGATGTGGCAGGAGCCGGACCCGGAAACCAGCCCGGAGGTCTATTACGTCCGCCGCCGGATGTACCAGACCAGCTGCTCGGTGCTGCTCGACGTCCACGGCGAGGAGGTGCTGCCGCACAATTTCATCGCCGGGTTCGAGGGCATTCCCAACCTGCGCTCGGAACAGGTGCAGATGGTGGAGCTGTTCAAGCAGCGCCTGCTGGAACTCAACCCCGACTTCCAGACCAGCCAGGGCTACCCGCCGGCGAAGCCGGGGCACGCCAACCTCGGCATCGCCACGCCGTTCATGGCCGAAAGCTTCGGGGCGGTGGCGATGACGCTGGAAATGCCGTTCAAGGATTCGGCGGACAGCCCGCACCCGGCGGAGGGCTGGTCGCCCGCGCGCTCGCGCATGCTCGGCCGGTCCTGCCTGAACGCCCTGCGCCCCCTGGTCGACCGCATGCGCGGGGAGGATTAGGGGGCTCGTCGCCGGGTGCGTGCGTTCCGGCGCGGGCGCGTCAGCTCGCCAGCGTCTCCGGCTGCGGGCAGGCGGACTCCAGCCGCTGACGGGCGCGTTGGACGGCGCGCAGGATGTCCTGCCGGCTGATCCGGTCCCGGCGCATCAACAGCTCGACGATCGGGTCGTGGAGAAGGTCGTCCAGCGCGGGTTCGGGCCCCGCGGAACTCCAAGCGGCCTGCACAGCGTCTACCTCCCGCCGCATCCACGCGCGCCCGGTGCCCGGCGCCCATCGTGGGCGGCGATGCTTATTGGTCTTAAGTGGTTTCTTTCCTAGCCCGCTTTGGCCGGCCGCGCCATATCCCAGGTTGATTAATCCACCCGGATGCGCGGTTTTTTCGATCGGGCCTGATAAAGATGTAGTTAACCGCCGATCCGGCTACAAGCGACAGCTTTGTGGCAGGCCTGTACCACGCCCGTCACACCACCCGTCGGGCCCGACGGGCGCCTGGCGGCGAAGCGGGCGCCGTGGGCTCAATCGCGGGTGGCTTGGCCGAACGCGGCGCCGGCTTGACGCGGCTGGTGGGGGAGGGAGGATTCGAACCTCCGAAGGCAGTGCCGGCGGATTTACAGTCCGCTCCCGTTGACCGCTTGGGTAACTCCCCCACGAAAGCGCGATCCGATGCCCGCGTCTCCGCGGGCCGGCCCTGGCATCGCGGACCCGAAGATTTGGGTCGACCAAGACGGGATCGGCGCGCCCGAGGCGCGGTCACGAACGGCTGGGATGCCGTCCGCCTCAGGGCGCGCATGTTCTAGGAGCTTCGCCCCCCGCTTTGCAAGTCCCGATGCCCGCGATTCGGTAAATTATGTCGGCCGCGCGACACGCTCCGCGGCGACGCGGGACGCCGGCTAGCCCGCGGACGGCAGCTCGAGCAGCGCGATCACGGCATCCTCGCCGCGCACCCGGATCGCGAGGTCGTGGGTCACCCGCAGGCCGGCGTCCCGGGCGGCGTCGCGCAGCAGGCTGCGGTCGCTCGCCAGTAGGGCCGCCCGGAACCCCTTCGGCGCGGCCACGCGGCGGACTTCGCCCAGCACCTCGGCGTAAAGCGTGCGGTTCTCCGCCACGTCGCCGTACTGCTTGCCGAACGGCAGGTTGGCGAGCACCAGGCTGACGCTGCCGTCCGGCAGGTCGAGCGCGCGCGCATCGGCGTGGTCGATCTCGGCGGTGCCGAAGCCCTTCAGGTTGCGCCGGGCCGTCTTGACCGCCTGCAGGTCCTGGTCGGCGCCGATCAGCCGCGCCCTCGACGCGTAGCCGGCGGCCTCCGCCAACAGCGTGCCGGACCCGCAGACCGGGTCCAGGATGGTGTCGTCGCCGGCCGGGCGGGTCATGAACGCCATCGCCGCGGCGATCGGCGGCGGCAGGCTGCCCTCCCGCTCCACCTGCCGGCGGTCGCGGCCGGTCGTCTGGTCCGCCTCGCGGATCGGGACGCAGGCGTAGTACGCCTGCTCGATGCAGAATACGAGCAGCGGGGCCTTTGCCCCTGCGTCCAGCTTGACCCCGCGCTGGCCGAGCTCCCGGGCGAGGAAACGGCCCAGGTCGTGGCGGTTGAAGTGCCGCCCGTCGGCGGTGACGACCAAGCGCCGGCGCTGGCCGTGCAGCAGCTGCGCCAGCCGGTCGAGCTGGCTGTCGGAGACCTTGTAGCGGCCGTAGACGAGGCAGCGGTGCACGTCCTCCGCGATGCGCAGTTCGTGCGCCTGCGGCGTGCGCGCCATGCGCGGGGCGAACAGGAGGTCGTGGTTGCGCTGCCACAGCAGGTCGGCGCGGTCGTTCTGGCCGAGCAGCTGGTCGTGGCGTAGCTCGGCGATCAGCGTGCGGCCCAGGCCGGGCGCACCGCGCACGACCCAGCCGGCCGGCTCGGCGGGTTTCGACGAGGACCGGCGCGGCGGGGCCGCCGCCTTCGGCCCGGCGGCCGATCCGCCGCCGGCGCGCGCCCCCAACTTGGCCGCCGACTTGGCGGCGGCCTTGCGGCGGTTCGGCTTGCGGCCGGGATCCTTGCCGGGCCCGGGCCGCGCGCGGTCCTTGGTGCGGGGCGGCTTGCTGCTCATAACCCGCGGGAGGTCGCAGATTTGGCCGCGCACCGCAAGGCTGCAGCGCCGGGTGCGCGCCCGGTCACTCCATCACGTGCATGCCGGCATCGACGTATTCGACGTTGCCCGTCATCGCCCGGGCTTGATCGCTCGCCAGGAACGCGGACAAGGCGCCGACGTCGTCGATCGTCGCCAGCTGATGCTCCGGGGCGCGCTTTCGGGCGCGTTCCAGCAGTTCGTCGAACCGGTCGATACCGCTCGCCGCCCGCGTCCTGAGCGGACCGGGGGAGAGCGCGTTCACCCGGATGCCCTTCGGCCCCAGTTCGGCGGCGAGGTAGCGCACGCTGCTCTCCAGCGCCGCCTTCACCGGGCCCATCAGGTTGTACTCCTCGACCACGCGCTCGGAGCCGTAGAAGGTGACGGTCTGCAGGCTGCCGCCGCGGGTCATCAGTGGCTCGGCGTAGTGCGCCACGCGGATGAAGGAATGCGCCGAGACGTCCATCGCCTGGGCGAAGCCGGCGCGCGAGCAGTCGGTCACGCGCGCGTGCAGGTCCTCCTTCGGCGCGAAGGCGATCGCGTGCAGAACGAAGTCGAGCCCGCCCCAGCTTTCCCGGATCTGGTCGAACACCGCCTTGAGCTCGCCTTCCGTGCGAACGTCGCAGGGCAGGAACAGCTCGACGCCCAACTCGCGGGCGATCGGCGCGACGTGCGGGCGCGCCTTCTCGTTCAGGTAGGTGACGGCCAGCTCCGCGCCACAGGCGCGATAGGCGCGGGCGCAGCCGGTTGCGATCGAGTTTTCGTTCGCGATCCCGATGACGAGCCCGCGCTTACCGGTCAGGTCGATCATGGCTGCCGCAGTCTCCGTGGTGCCGTGGTTTGGTGTGCGGCGCACAATATAAACCGGCCGACGGCATGTTGCACTGCGGCAGAACGATCGAGATTGGAATACGATCGCCGGCTTTGCGGACACACGAACGGGCGGCCGGACCGGCTTGCGGCCCCGACCGCCGTCGCATTCACCGGTGTCGTCTGGTGGTCGCTTACGCGGCCGCCCGGGTGATGGCGGGGGTGCTATCGACCTCGCCGCGCGCGATCGCGTCCGCGATGCGGTGCCAGACCGTGCACCCCTCGTGATCGCCGCATTTCCGCAGCTTTTCGGCGTACTCGCGGGCGTACGGGACGGCGTAGTCCTGGTAACGGCGGGCGAAGCCCGTCGCGTAGGCCAGCAGATCAGCTTCGTTCGGCACCATAAACTCCCTACCTTCGAGAACCATCGAAAGGCGAGCCGAAGTCAGCCGCAGGATTCCGATTTGACCGGATCAGGGCAAGCCCTTTGCGCCGCAGCAAAGCGGTTTCTTGTGGAAAAGGCCGGCAACCACCTCGTAACGCCGGCCTTTTGCGTTCCGGGGTCCAGATCCGGTCGTCGGCGGCGGGTGCCACAGCGCGCTACCAGGGGCCGCCTCAAAGCACCGTCAGCGCTCGAGCAAGATGCTGAAAGGGGTGAACACCTTTTCAGCTGAATCTTGCTCTATACTCAATAAGTTAGAGCGAAATTCAGCTGGAAGGCCGATTTCGCCCTTCCAGCATTTCGCGCTAGATGTTGTGTGAAGGTTCTCTTGCACCCCAACGAATCGCGCGACAACGGCCGCGAGCTTGGGTAAGCTTTCACGCAGTTGGGTTGATGAGCCGCTGGCTCATGCCACGCACGGGAGCAGCGCCCTGACGCGACCGTCCGACCGCGACCGCCACGATTTGCCGGCCTTCCTGGTCCGGCCCGCCGTGTTGCCGGCCGAGACGCCCGATCCCCAGCCGCGCCCCGAGACGCCGTTGGACCCCGCGGGCGCCGCCGGCGCGCCGTGGCCCCTTCCGTCCCATGCCGAGATGCCGTCCGCCGCCGACCCGGATCACGTCGATCCGGGGCCTGCGGGGGCGTGCCGCCCGTCCGGCGCGCGTGCGCCGGATCCCGCCATCCCGACAGCCGAGGAGTCCAAGATGGGCAAGCGTTCCGCGCGTCGCGCCGCCAACAACCAAGAGGCCAAGGTCCGTGCGCTCTACCCCCGGGAGGCCGAGTGGCATCCGCTGAACGCGGGCGCGCACGGCGACGACGGCCGCGAACAGGCCTACCGCCGCAAGGTCAAGCCGATGAGCGCGGGGCAGGAGGCCCTGCTGCAGGCGATCGACAGCCGCAACCTGGTGCTGGCGCTCGGCCCGGCGGGCACGGGCAAGACCTACCTCGCCATCTCCAAGGCGGTGGAGGCGCTGGAGGCGCGCGAGGTCGAGCGGATCGTGCTCACCCGTCCGGCGGTCGAGGCCGGGGAGAACCTGGGCTTCCTGCCGGGGGGCGTGGAGAGCAAGCTGCAGCCCTATCTGCGCCCGCTGTACGACGCGCTGACCGACCGGTTGGGCAACAAGCGGGTCAAGATGGCGCTGGGCGAGGGGCTGATCGAGATCGCGCCGGTCGGCTTCATGCGCGGGCGCACGCTCAACAACGCCTTCGTGGTGATCGACGAGGCGCAGAACTGCACCTACGGCCAGATCAAGATGCTGCTGACGCGCCTCGGCTGGTCGTCGACCATGGTGCTGACCGGCGATCCGGACCAGAGCGACCTGCTGCCCGGCGTCTCCGGCCTGGGCGAGATCGCCCAGCGGCTGTCCGCGCTGGCGGACGTCGGCGTGATCGAACTGGACGACGCGGACATCGTCCGCCACCCGCTGGTCGCCTCGATGCTGACGGTGATCTGAGGCACGTCGACACTCGTCAGCGATCCTTCGAGACGGTTGGCTACGCCAACCTCCTCAGGATGAAGTGATATTTTTTCAATGGCTTAATATCAACTTCATGCTGAGGAGCGGCCCGCTTGGGCCGCGTCTCGAAGCATCCCTGACGGGTGTTCTGCGCGCCATGTGCGCAAGTCTCCTACTTGGCGGCGGGGACCCGCAGACACGCGCAACGCGGCATCTTAACTGCACGCACCACGCCCCCTCGAACGATTTGCGGCCACCTCCCGCTTTCGGAAGGTGGCCGCAAAACAGGCTCGCGGCGTCGAGAGCCGGAGCCGGCGTTACGCCCGCTCGGTCGCCTCGCCGGTTTCGTCCGCCTCGTCGCTGTCCTCGGTCTCCATCTCCTCGACCTCGGAGATGACTTCCTCGACGGCGCGGTCGGCGATCTCCTGCTGCTCCTCGACCGAGACGGTGCGGCCCTGCTCGAGCTGCGTGTCCGCCTCGCCGCGGGAGCGCGCGACGTTGACCGTGATCTCGACGCTGACCTCCGGGTGGAGGCGGACGTCGACCGGGTGCAGGCCGATCGTCTTGATCTGCCGGCCCAGCTGGATCTGGCCGCGCTCGACGCGCGCGCCCTGCTCGGCGAGCTGGTCGGCGATGTCGCGGGCGGTCACCGAGCCGTACAGCTGACCGGTCTCGCCGGCCTGGCGGATCATGCTGACCACCATGCCGTCGATCCGCTTGGCGGCCTCCTCGGCCTCCTTGCGGCGCTCGGCGTTGCGCGCCTCGAGTTCCGCGCGCTTCGACTTGAAGTACTCGCGGTTCGGTTGCGTGGCGCGCAGGGCCTTCTTCTGCGGCAGCAGGAAGTTGCGGGCATAGCCCGGCTTCACGGCGACCTCGTCGCCCATGAAGCCCAGGTTCTCGACCCGCTCCAACAGGATTACCTGCATGATCGTCTCCTTAGTGCTCCGGGCGGATGCCGTTACTTGATGACGTACGGCATCAGGGCGAGATAGCGCGCCCGCTTGATCGCCCGGGCGAGCTCGCGCTGCTTCTTCGCCGACACCGCGGTGATCCGGCTCGGCACGATCTTGCCGCGCTCACTGGTGAAGCGGGTCAAGAGCTTGACGTCCTTATAGTCGATCTTCGGCGCGTTCGGGCCCGAGAAGGGGCAGCTCTTGCGGCGCCGGAAGAACGGGCGGCGCTGGGCGGCGCCGCGGCTGACGACACGAACGGTCATCGTCTGTCTCCTCCGTGGTCGCGACCGGCGTTGCGGGCCGGCCGGTCAGGTCTCGTGTAAGTTCCGGTTGGTGCGCTAGACGGCGGACTGGCGGCAGGTCTTACTCGCGCCCGCGGCCGCCCCGGCCGCCGCGCTCGCCACGGCCGCCGCGCTCACCGCGGCCGCCGCGCTCACCGCGCTCGCCGCGCCGGTCGCCGTCCTTCTTGTCCCTGCGCTCCATCTGGGCCGAGGGGTTCGGATCCAGCTCGTCGACGCGCAAGGTCAGGTAGCGCAGCACGTCCTCGTTATAGCGCATCGTCCGCTCGTACTCGTTGATCGCGTCGGACGGCGCTTCGATGTTGAACAGGACGTAGTGGCCCTTCCGGTTCTTGTTGACCCGGTAGGCGAGGTTCTTGAGGCCCCAGTGCTCGGTCTTGTGGACCTTGCCGCCTTGGCCTTCGAGCACCTGCTGGAACTGGTTGGCCAGTTCCTCGACGTTGGAGGACGAAATGTCCTGGCGTGCGATGAACACGCTCTCGTAATAGCGCGACTCTTCCATGTTGGCTCCCCATGGCTGTTGTGTGGGCCGTAGCTCCGCGGGGTTTGACCGGGTAGCCGGGCGGCCCTAGCCGACCCCATACAGTCCCGTCCTCGCAGCGCCGGAACGGCGGTGCAGCGACGGGCTCGCATCGGGATCGGCGAGGAGGTCTCTTGCGAGGTGGCGCGACTATACAGATGCGCGGCACGCACGCAAGGGCGCACGTGCGGCAGATTCCCGCGGCTTTCGGACGGCTTCGGCGGGTCCGTCGCCGGCCCTGGACGGGCCGGATCGCACCGGCCGGCCCGCATCGCTTGACAGCGCCCCGCTCGCATCGCTTGACAGCGCAAGGTCAGCCGCTATCACTGCGCCCGGTTTTTCCA
This sequence comes from Rhodovibrio sp., assembly GCA_034521655.1. Taxonomy (GTDB): domain Bacteria; phylum Pseudomonadota; class Alphaproteobacteria; order Kiloniellales; family Rhodovibrionaceae; genus Rhodovibrio. Next base: position 21,757 of record JAXHMD010000025.1, on the reverse strand, counting down.
TGCCCAACACCGAAAGGCAGCTCACGATGGCGCGCGCTTTCGTTTTTCCCGGCCAGGGCTCCCAGGGGGTCGGCATGGGCCGGGAACTCGCCGAATCCTTCCCCGCGGCGCGCTATATCTTCCAGGAAGTCGACGACGCGCTGGGTCAGGACCTGTCCCGGCTGATGTTCGAGGGCCCTGAAGAGGACCTGGTCCTGACCGAAAACGCGCAGCCGGCGCTGATGGCGGTCAGCCTGGCGACCGTGCGCGCGATCGAGGAGCAGGGCGGGTTCGCGCTGTCCAGTACCGGGGCGTACGTCGCGGGCCATTCGCTGGGCGAATATTCCGCGCTGGCGGCGATGGACGGGCTCAGCGCCGGCGACGCGGCGAAGCTGCTGCGGCTGCGCGGCCAGGCGATGCAGCGCGCGGTGCCGGTCGGCGAGGGGGCGATGTCCGCGATCCTGGGCCTCGAGTTGGAGACGGTCCGGGCGGTCGCGGACGAAGCCGCGCGCGGGGAGGTTTGCGAGATCGCCAACGACAACGCGCCGGGTCAGGTGGTCGTCTCCGGCCACGCCGGGGCGGTCGAGCGGGCGATCGAGATCGCCAAGCAGAAGGGCGCCAAGCGCGCGGTGATGCTGAACGTCTCCGCGCCGTTCCACTGCAAGCTGATGCAGCCCGCCGCGGACGAAATGGAGCAGGCGCTGGCGGAGGTCGAGATCGCGGCACCGAACCTGCCGGTGGTGTCGAACGTCACCGCCTACGCGTTGGAGAGCCCGGACGAGATCCGCGCGCGCCTGGTCGAGCAGATCGTGCAGCCGGTGCGCTGGCGGGAGGGCGTTGAATACATGCGCGACAAGGACGTCGCGCGGCTCTACGAGGTCGGCCACGGCAAGGTGCTGAGCGGCCTTTGCAAGCGCATCGACCGCAAGCTGACGGGCATGCCCGTGGGCACCCCGGGCGACGTGGAGAATTTCCTGAACGAACTGGCCGAAGCCTGATCGGGCGCGCCCGCGGCGCAGTCCGGCCAAGTGCGGCCACGCGGTTTTACAGACGGGAGCGCAGGTAAGACATGTTCGACCTGAGCGGCAAGACGGCGCTGATCACCGGCGCGACCGGCGGGATCGGCGGCGAGATCGCCCGGGCGCTGCACAAGCAGGGCGCCACGGTCGCGGTTAGCGGCACGCGCAAGGAGAAGCTGGACGAACTCGCGAGCGAACTGGGGGAGCGGGTGCACGTACTGCCCTGCAACCTGTCGGAGCCGGCGGAGGTCAACCAGCTGGTCGCCAACGCCGAGAAGGCGATGGGCGGGCTCGACATCCTGGTCAACAACGCCGGGCTGACGCGCGACACGCTGGCCATGCGGATGAAGGACGACGACTGGGAAAAGGTCCTGGAGGTCAACCTGACCGCCGCGTTCCGCCTGTCGCGCGCGGCGATCAAGGGGATGATGAAGCGCAAGCGCGGCCGCATCATCAACATCTCCTCCGTGGTCGCGCAGACCGGCAACGCCGGGCAGGCGAACTACATCTCCTCCAAGGCCGGGCTGATCGGCATGGCCAAGGGTCTGGCGACGGAGGTTGCCTCGCGCAACATCACGGTGAACTGCGTCGCCCCCGGCTTCATCGAGACGGCGATGACCGACGCGCTGAACGAAAAGCAGCGCGAGGCCACGCTGTCGCGTGTTCCCGCCGAGCGACTGGGCACGCCCGCCGAGGTCGCCGCCTGCGTGGCGTTCCTGGCGAGCGACGAGGCGGGTTACGTGACCGGACACACCTTGCACGCCAACGGCGGAATGGCCATGGTGTGAGCCGGACTCAGCGAGTGCAGAAAGCGTGCGCGCCAACGCTGGTCAGCGCTGAAACACTGTGATAAGAGGCGCAGCCCGTGCCTTACGCGGGCAATAATCTTGCAAATCCAAGCCGGGGCGGGCGTTCCCGGCTCTTCCGGTCTACCGAGGGTTCTAAGGGCAATGAGCGACAACGATATCGGCCAGCGCGTTAAAAAGATCGTGGTTGAGCACCTGGGCGTCGACGACGCCAAGGTGACCGACGAGGCCAGCTTCATCGACGACCTGGGCGCCGACAGCCTCGACACGGTCGAGCTCGTGATGGCGTTCGAGGAGGAGTTCGGCTGCGAGATCCCGGACGATGCGGCCGAGAAGATCGTCACCGTGAAGGACGCGGTGAACTTCATCCAGGAGCACGCCGGCTAAGCTGCGGACGAACGCGTCCGCCGCGGCGCGGCCTTCCGTCGTTCTGGCGCGGATTCCCCGACAACAGCCGTCAGTGAGCTCATGAGACGCGTCGTCGTCACAGGGATGGGGCTGGTGACGCCGCTTGGAAGCGGCGTCGAGCCAGTCTGGCAGCGGCTGCTGGCGGGGCAGTCCGGTGTCAAGCGGATCGAATCGTTCGACGTCAGCGACCTGAACTCGCAAATCGCGGGTCAGGTGCCGCGCGGCGAGACGGCCGACGGTCTGTTCAACGCCGACGATTACGTCTCCAAGAAGGATCAGCGGAAGGTCGATCAGTTCATCGTCTTCGGCATGGCGGCCGCGCATCAGGCCGTCACCGACTCTGGATGGATGCCGGCGGACCTGGAATCCCAGGAACGCACCGGCGTCATGATCGGCTCCGGCATCGGCGGGCTGCAGACGATCAACGACGGCGCGATCACGCTGCACGAGCGGGGGCCGCGCCGTCTCTCGCCCTTCTTCATCCCGGCGGCGCTGATCAATCTGGTGTCGGGTCAGGTGTCGATCCGCTACGGCTTTCGCGGGCCGAACCATTCCGCCGTGACGGCGTGTTCGACGGGGGCGCACGCGATCGGGGACGCAACTCGGCTGATCGCGCTCGGCGACGCGGACGTCATGGTGGCCGGCGGGGCGGAGGCGGCCATCTGCCGGATCGGCATCGCCGGCTTTGCCGCCGCCAAGGCGCTCTCCACCGGCTATAACGATCGGCCGAGCGAAGCCTCGCGTCCCTGGGACAAGGGGCGCGACGGTTTCGTCATGGGCGAGGGTGCGGGCGTGGTCGTGCTCGAGGAACTGGAGCACGCCAGGGCGCGCGGGGCCCATATCTATGGCGAGGTCGTGGGCTACGGCCTGTCCGGCGACGCCCACCATATCACCGCGCCGCCGGATGACGGCGCGGGCGGCTACCGGGCGATGCAGTCAGCGATGCGCTCCGCCGGGGTGGAGCCCAGCCAGATCGATTACGTCAACGCCCACGGGACGTCCACGCCCAAGGGTGACGAGATCGAACTCGGCTCGGTGCAGCGGCTGCTGGGCGACGCCTATCGGGATACCTGCATGTCCTCGACCAAATCGGCGATCGGCCACCTGCTGGGCGCGGCGGGCGCGGTCGAGGCGATCTTCTGCATCAAGGCGATCACCGACGGCGTCGTGCCGCCGACGCTCAACCTCGAGGACCCGAGCGACGGCTGCCGGGACATGAACCTCGTGCCCAAGCACGCCCAGGAGCGCAAGGTTCGCTACGCGCTGTCGAACTCCTTCGGGTTCGGCGGCACGAACGCGAGCCTGATCCTGTCCGCGTATTCCTAAGACGCCGGGCGCTGGAGCGGAGCCGTCCGTGAAACGGCTGCTGATCGCCGCCACCTTCCTGATCACGATCGCCGCGGTCGGCGCCGGGCTGCTGTATTCCTGGGGCCACCAGCGGTTTACCGGGCCGGGCCCGCTCGACGAGCGCAAGATCGTGCTGATCGAACGCGGATCGGGTCTGGAGGCGATCGCCCGGCAACTGACGCAGGAAGGTGTGATCCGCTCGCCGCTGCTGTTCCGGGTGGGCGCGCGCGTGACCGGCCAGGCGCGGCGGCTGAAGGCCGGGGAGTTCGAATTTCCGGCCGAGGTCAGTCCCGAGCGGGCGCTGCAGATCATCGTCTCCGGCCGGACCGTCGCGCGCACCCTGACGATCCCGGAAGGCCTGACCAGCCGCGAGGTGGTCGCGCGGATCCGCGAAGCACCCGCGCTCACGGGCGAGATCGGCCAGGTCCCGGACGAGGGCACGCTGCTCCCGGAGACCTACCACTACCAGCGCGGCGACAGCCGGGCGGACCTGCTGCAGCGCATGCAGGCCTCGATGGACGGCGCGCTGGCCGAGCTCTGGCCGCGGCGTGCCGAGGAGCTGCCCTACGACACCAAGCAGGCCGCGGTCACGCTGGCCTCGATCGTGGAGAAGGAGACGGCCGTCCCGGACGAGCGCGCGCTGGTCGCCGGGGTGTTCGTCAACCGGCTGGAGCGCGGCATGCGCCTGCAGTCCGACCCGACCGTGCGCTACGCCCTGACCGAGGGCGAAGAGGATCTGGGCCGGCCCCTGACCCGCGCGGACTGGAAGGTCGAGCACCCCTACAACACCTACCGGATAACCGGCCTGCCGCCGGGGCCGATCGCCAACCCGGGGCGTGCCGCGCTCGAAGCCGCGCTCAACCCGGCGGACACCGAGTACCTCTACTTCGTCGCCGACGGCAGCGGCGGCCACGCGTTCGCCAAGACCCTGCGCGAGCACAACCGCAACGTCGCCGAATGGCGCAAGGTGCGCGACGGCGACAAGTAAGGCGGGCAGGCTTGTGGGCGGGTGCGCGCGATCGTATGCTCATTGACGGGGGCTACGGTCGGAGCGGCGCGCGTGGATAGATCGCCGAACGGCGCAACTTCGGGCTTTAGGTGGGGTCGCTATGAACCTGTCAGTCGCGCTGTTTTCGCTCGGCGTTGTGGCACCCTTGTTGGAATTCGGCGTTGCTGGCAAAGCCGAAGTGTCTTTGGGCCTTACGGCCGTTATGACAGCGCTTGGATTTGGCGTTGCCGTCGCGATCGGGGCTCTATCTCGTTGGTCGGGTCGCAAGCCGCATAGACAGCGGTCTGACGAATGATGGTCGCTCCGCAAACGGCTGTGTACTTCGCGCTCGGCGCTGATCGCGCTGTTAGGCGTCGGTATCCTCGTTTATGCGAAATTCTTTCTGCTTAACTCGCCAGAGCGCGAAGCGTGATCGCAAACGCCACTAAAGCCCCGAAGCCGCTTACCCGTGTCCCGGCTTTTCCGGCAAGCGGGCGAGCAGGCCGTCGGTCCAGGCGGGCGGCAACAGGTTGAGCAGCCAGACGACCGCGTAGAGCCGGCGCGGGAAGGCGATCCGGCCCTGGTTGCGCGCCAGGCCCCGCTGGATCCGGCGTGCCGCGCGGTCGGCGTCCATCAACAGCGGCATCGGGAAGTCGTTGTCGGCCGTCATCCGCGTCTTCACGTAGCCGGGGCAGATCACCGAGACGCACAGCCCCGCGCGCCCCAGATGGCCGCGCAGCGATTCGCCCCAGACCCGGACCGCTGCCTTACTGCTGCAGTAAGCCGGCGCGCCCGGAAAGCCGCGGAAGGCGGCCAGCGAGGACACGATGGCGATCTGGCCGCGCCCGCGCGGGCGCATCGCCTGTACGGCCGGCAGCACCGTATTCACGGTCCCGGTGACGTTGACGCTCATGATCTGATGGGTCTGCTGCGCGCTCTCCCCGCTGCCGCCGGTGCCGCCGCCGGTGCCCCCGCCGAGCCCGGCGTTGGCGATCACGAGGTCGAGCGGCGCCAGCGCGTCCACCTTGGCGACCCAGTCGGCCATCGCCACCCGGTGCAACACGTCCAGATGGCGGGTCGTCACCTCGGCCCCAAGGGCCCGGCACTCGGCGGCCACCGCTTCCAGCCGGCGGACGTCGCGGCCGCCCAGCGCGAGCGTGATCCCGGGCCCGGCGTAGCTGCGCGCAAGCGCCGCGCCCAGTCCGCTCGACGCGCCGGTGATCAGGAGGGAACGCGGTGGGCGCGGCGGCCGGGGGCGACGTCGGGTGATGGCCAATGGGGCGATCCTCTTGCGGGCCGTTTCTGAAGGCAGCCGGGGTGAGCCTACCGCCGTCGCCGCCAGGTCGCGACAGCACTTGGGCGGCACAGCACTTGGGCGGCCTTGGCACTTCGAAGCCCGCGTGAATAAGATGCGCGGCAAGCATCCGCGGCGCATCGCGCGGGTTTCGCACGCCAGAAACGCCGAAGGGGCTGTACGCCGTGACCGTCGCCAGTATGACCGGATTCGCTCGCCGCGAGGGCGGCGATGCGCAGCAGACCTGGGTCTGGGAAGCCAAGAGCGTGAACGGCAAGGGCCTGGACGTGCGGGTGCGCGTGCCGAGCGGCCTGGACCGCCTGGAGCACGAGGTCCGCAGCCGCGTGCCCAAGGTCTGCGCCCGCGGCAACGTGAGCGTCTCCCTGTCGGTCGAGCGGGGCGAGCAGCGTCAGCAGCTGCAGGTGAACCGGGAGATGCTGGACCAGCTGGTCCGCCTGACCCGGGAACTGCGCGAGGAGGTGGACGCCGCGCCGCCGCGTTTGGACGGTCTGCTCGCGGTGCGCGGGGTCCTGGAGACGGTCGAGGAGCCGGAAGACGACACCGCCCGCCAGGCGCGCGAGGCGGCGATGATCGCCGACCTGCAGGCGCTGCTCGACGACCTGGCGGCCGCGCGCGTGCAGGAAGGCAAGGCGTTGCACCAGATGGCGGAAAGCCACCTGAGCGAGATCGCGCGCCTGACCCAGGAGGCGCGCGCCAGCGCCGCCAGCCAGCCGGAGGCGCTGCGCGAACGGCTGCGCAAGCAGGTGCAGGAACTGCTCGAAACCCGCACCGGGCTGTCGGAAGACCGCCTGGCGCAGGAGGCCGCCCTGCTCGCCAGCAAGGCGGATATCCGGGAAGAGCTGGACCGGCTGGACGCGCACGTCGACGCCGCGCGGGAACTGCTCCAGGCCGGCGGGGCGATCGGCCGGCGACTCGACTTCCTGTGTCAGGAGTTTAACCGGGAAGCCAACACCCTGTGCTCCAAGGCGGGCGACGTGGCGTTGACCCGGACCGGGCTGTCCCTCAAGAACGCGGTCGAGCAGCTGCGCGAGCAGGTCCAGAACATCGAGTAGGAACCCATGGTCCAGGACGGATTGATCAAGCGCCGCGGTCTGATGCTGGTGCTCTCTTCGCCCTCGGGGGCGGGCAAGACCACGATCTCGCGGCGCCTGCTCGCGGATCAGGACAATCTGAAGCTGTCGATCTCCTGCACGACCCGCCAGCAGCGCCCGAGCGAGGAGGAGGGGATCGACTACCACTTCGTCGACGAGGCGACTTTCCGGCGGATGGTCGACGACGGCGAGTTCCTGGAATACGCGAAGGTGTTCGGGAACTACTACGGCACCCCGCGCAAGCCGGTCGAGGCCGCGCTCGCGCGCGGCGAGGACGTGCTGTTCGACATCGACTGGCAGGGCACCCAGCAGGTCAAGGAGACCGCCGGCGACGACCTGGTCTCCGTGTTCATCCTGCCGCCCACCAAGGACGCCCTGGAACACCGCCTGCGCACCCGCGCCCAGGACCCGGAAGACGTGGTCCGCCAGCGCATGGCCAAGGCGTCCGACGAGATGAGCCACTACACCGAGTACGACTACATCGTCGTCAACGAGCAGGTGGAGAAGTCGGTCAGCCGGGTGACATCGGTCCTGCAGGCCGAACGCCTCCGCCGCTCGCGCCAGACCGGCCTGCACGCCTTCGTCGCGCAGCTGGTCGAGGATACGGCGAAGGCCTGAAGGCGGACGTTAATACGCGAGCGCAAGATGCTGGAAGGTGGAATCACCTTCCAGCTGAATCTTGCCCGCTCTTCAAGAAGTTAGAGCGACATTCAGCCCGAAGGCCGGTTCGGCCTTCGTGCATGTCGCTCTAGCGCCCGTGCCAGCGCGCAAAACTCTTGCACGCCGAGCGCCTCCGCGCGGGCCGTCGGGTCGATGCCGGCTTCGGCGCAGAGTGCCTGCGGATCGGCGCTGACGGCCTTCAGCGACCCGCGCAGCATCTTCCGGCGCTGGTTGAACGCGGCTGCCGTGACCCGTTGCAGCACCGCCGGGTCGGCCGGCGCCAGCGGCTGGGCGCGCGGGTCCAGCTTGACCACACTGGAGACGATCTTGGGCGGCGGGGTGAACGCGTCCTTGGGCACGTTGAACGCGACCCGCGCGTGGGTCAGCCACTGGGTGAGCACGCTGAGCCGGCCGTAGTCCTTGGTCCCCGGCTTGGCGACCAGCCGGTCGGCGACCTCCTTCTGGAACATCAGCACCAGCGTCTCGACCACGCCCGGGTCCTGCGCGATCTCGTCCAGCCAGTTGGTCAGCAGGGCGGTCGAGACGTTGTAGGGCAGGTTCGCCACCACCCGCCGCGGCGCCGGGCCAAGGTCGGCGAGCGGCGTTTCCAGGGCGTCCCCAGCGCGCGTCTCCAGCCGGCCGGGGTAGGCCGCGGCGAGTTCGGCCAAGGCCGCCAGGCACCGATCGTCCCGCTCCACCGCGACCAGGCGGCCGGCGCCCTCGCTCAACAATGACCGGGTCAGGCCGCCCGGACCCGGGCCGATCTCGATCGTCGTGCCGGCGGTGAGGTCACCCGCCGTGCGCGCGATCTTCCCGGTCAGGTTGAGGTCGAGCAGGAAGTGCTGGCCCAGGCTCTTGCGTGCGTCCAGCCCGTGTCGGCGGATCGTCTCGCGCAGCGGGGGCAGCGGGGCGGGCGTCTCCGCCATGGCACGCGATCAGCCGACGGTCAGGTGACGGGCGCGGCCCCGGGCCATCCGCCGGGCGGTCTTGATGGCCTCGATCAGGCTGGTCGGATCGGCCCGCCCGGTGCCGGCGATGGCGAAGGCGGTTCCGTGGTCCGGCGAGGTGCGGACGAACGGCAGACCCAGCGTGGCGTTGACCCCGCGGGCGAAGTCGATCGTCTTGATCGGGATCAGCGCCTGGTCGTGGAACATGCACAGGGCCGCGTCGTAGGTCGCGCGGGCGCGCGGGTGGAACATCGTGTCCCCGCTCAGCGGGCCCGCGACGTCGATCCCCTCGGCCCGCAAGGCGTCGCAGGCGGGCGTTACGACCTCGATATCCTCGCGGCCGATCGTTCCGTTCTCGCCCGCGTGCGGGTTCAACCCGGCGACCGCCAGGCGCGGCCGGTCGATGCCGAACTCCCGCGCCATCGCCTGCGCGGTGACCCGGCCGGCGTGCACGATCGCGGCCTGGGTCAGGCGCCGCGGCACCTCCGCCAGGGGGATATGGATGGTCACCGGCACCACGCTCAGGTCCGGGCAGGTCAGCAGCATCACCGGCTCCGGCACAGGCCCGCCGTCGGCCGCGAGCCAGGCGAGGTATTCGGTGTGGCCGGGATGATCGAAGCCGGCCGCCGTCAGCACGTGCTTGGCGATCGGGTTGGTTACCACCGCCGCCGTCTCGCCCGCCCGGGTCAGGCGGACGGCCTCCCGGATGCTGGTCAGCACGGCTTCGGCGGTGGCACCGGTCGGCTGGCCGGGCTCCGGGTGGACCGGCAGGCGGTGGGGGAGCACCGGGAGCGCTTCGGCGAACGCGCTCGACGCGTCGCCGGCCCGCGCCACCTCGACCACCGGCACCGACCAGCCGAGCCGGGCGGCGAGGGTACGCAGGCGGTCGGGATCGTCCAGCAGCACGAACGGCGTCAGGCCGTCCTCGGCCCGACGCTGCCAGGCGCTAAGCGCGATTTCGCCGCCGATCCCCGCCGGCTCGCCCATCGTCAGGGCGAGCGGGGCGTCCGGTGCCGTGCCGGACGCGTCGCCCGACGGTGCGTGTGCGTCGTTCATGCGCCGATCCGTCAGCCCGCGTCCTGCAGGTTACGCCGCTTGTCGCCCATCTGGATCTCGATGTTGGCCTGCCGGCGCAAATCACGCATGTAGCGCTGCGCCAGCATGTTGAGGCGCTCCTGTTGAAGGTTCTGCCGGATTTGCTGCCGGTCGATGCCGCCGCTGCGCTCGCAGACCATCAGCACGGCGTAGCCGCCGGCGACCTGCAGCGGCTCCGAAGGCGTCTCGAGCGGCAGGTCGGCGACCTTCGGCCGGATGTTGTCGGGCAGCGCGCTCATCTTGACTTCGCCCAGGTCGCTGGTGCGCGCGGCGTCGGTGTCGTCTGCCAGCGTGTCGAAGTTGCCGCAGCCCTGCGCCGGTTCGGCCAGCTGCTGGAGGCGCTGCTTGGCCTCCGTCACCGCCTCCGCGTCCGCGTCCTCCGGCACGGGCTTGAACAGCTGCCGGAGCTCGACCGTCTCGTTGCCGCGGGAGAGCACGCGGGTATCCATCAGGTTGACGATGTGCAGGCCGCCGTAGCCGCGGACCGGGCCGGCCAGCTGGCCGGGCTGCATCTCGGTCACGCGCTCGGCCACCGGCTCGGGCAGGTTCTCCGGCGTCACCCAGCCGATCACGCCGTTGTCGGCCGCTGTAGGTGCCTGCGAGAACTGCCGGGCCAACGCGCCGAACTCGGCGCCCTGGCGGAGCTGCTGCATCAGCCGCTGCGCGGTCTGGCGCACGCGCGGCAGGTCCTGCTCGTCGTCGACCGCCAGGAAGATCTCGCGCACCCGGTACTGTCGCTCGCCCTGGCGGGAGCGGTAGCGCGCGAGCGCATCGTCGATGTCTTCGTCGGAGATCGTGACGTCGCGCGCCAGCCGGTTCTGGATCACCTTCTGCCAGGCCAGGTTCGCCCGCAGCTGCTCGCGGAAGGTCCCGACCGTGACGTTGTTCTGCCGCAGGATCGACAGGAACTGATCCGCCGACATGTCGTTGTTCCGCGCCACGCGCTGGACCGCCTGGTCGATTTCCTCCTCGCTGACCGAGAAGCCGAACCGCTCGGCTGCCTGCAGTTGCAGTCGTTCGTTGATCAGGTTGCGCATGACCTGGTCGCGCAGACGCGCCCGGTTGGCCTCTTGCGGCGAAATGCCAGCGGACAGCATGACCAGCCGCATCCGCATCTCGACGTCGAGCTGCGAGATCACCTGGTCGTTGACCACCGCCGCGGCGCGCAGGCTCTGCTGGGCAGCCGCCGGCTGCACGGCGCCGATCGTCAGCACGATCAGGGCGAGGAACCCGGTCAGTCGGGAGAAGAAACGACGCATAGCGTTGCCTTTGCCGGACATGCGTTCACGTGCGCGCGGACTATAGGGGTGCCGCGGCGCCCTCACAACGCCCCATCGCCGGCCAGCCGACCGGCCGTCAGCCGGAGGCCGGGCGCATTGACAGGTGCACGCGCCCGCGTCTATCGCAAACCCGGAGGTCCGTCCGGCGCCCGCGGGCGTGACGGACCGCCCTTGCAACCTCACGCGGCAACCTCACGCGAAAGGCTTTCCCCGCCCATGAAGGTCGCCTTCACCAGCCACGACTTGCCCGCCAGCAACGCGGTCTGCGTCGGCGTCACCGCCGACCGGACGCTGACCGCGAGCGCCCGGAAGCTCGACGACACGACCGGCGGCGCGCTCACCCGCGCGATCCAGGCCTCGGGCAAATTCAAGGGCGACAAGCGGCAGATCCTGGAACTGCTGGCGCCGGCGGGCGTGGACAACAGCCGGGTGCTGCTGGTCGGCCTGGGCCAGCCGGAGGAACTGGACGCGGGCGACCTGGAGGCGGTCGGCGGCGAGCTGGCCGCCCGGCTGAACGCCGCGGGCGAGAGCCAGGCCACCTTCGTGCTCGATCAACTGCCGGGCGCCCCGGTCAGCGGGCCGCAGGCGGCATCGTGCCTGGGCCTGGGCGCGCGCCTGCGCAGCTACCGCTTCGACCGGTACCGCACCCAGGAGAAGGCCGAGGACAAGCCGACCCTGACCCAGTTCACGGTCGCGCTGTCGCACAAGAAGGACGCCGAGAACGCCTACCGGCCGCTGGAGAAGGTCGCCGAGGGGGTCGAGATGACCCGCGACCTGGTGAGCGAGCCGGCCAATGTGCTCACGCCCGAGAACCTGGCCGCCGAGTGCCGCAAGCTGGAGGACCTCGGCGTCGAGGTCGAGGTGTTGGACGCCAAGGCGATGCGCAAGCTCGGCATGGGCGCGCTGCTCGCGGTCGCGCAGGGCTCCGACAAGGAGCCCAAGCTGGTCACCATGCGCTGGCAGGGCGGGTCGGGCAAGAAGACCCCGCTTGCCGTGGTCGGCAAGGGCGTGTGCTTCGACACCGGCGGCATCTCGCTCAAGCCCGCGCAGGGCATGGGCGACATGAAGTGGGACATGGGCGGTGCCGGTGTCACCGTCGGCCTGATCAAGGCGCTCGCCGGGCGCAAGGCCAAGCTGAACGCGGTCGGCGTGGTCGGCCTGGTGGAGAACATGCCGGGCGCGGCCGCCTACCGTCCGGGCGACGTGCTGACCTCGATGTCCGGCCAGACGATCGAGGTGCACAACACCGACGCCGAAGGCCGCCTCGTGCTGGCCGACGCGCTCTGGTACACGCAGCAGACCTACCAGCCGGAGACGATGGTCAACCTGGCGACCCTGACCGGCGCGGTGCTGATCGCGCTGGGCAACCGCCGGGCCGGGCTGTTCGCCAACGACGACGACCTGGCCCAGCAGCTGACCGACGCCGGCGAGGCGGTCGGCGAGCGGCTCTGGCGGCTGCCGATGGACGACGAGTACGACAAGGACATCAACTCCGACATCGCCGACATGAAGAACGTCGGCGACGGCCGCAACGCGAGTTCCACCGCCGCCGCGCAGTTCCTGCGCCGGTTCGTCCAGAAGGGCACGAAGTGGGCGCACCTGGACATCGCCGGGGTCACCTGGTCGACCAAGGACGCGCCCACCGTGCCCAAGGGCGGCACCGGCTTCGGCGTGCGCCTGCTCGACCGCTTCGTCGCCGACCGCTTCGAGGGGTAGGGCGGGTTTCCGACGGTCGCGAAGGCGGTGTTCGCGTGAGTGACGGCTATAGCAGCGGGTCCCCTCTCCGCCACTGGGGGGAGAGGGACAGGGAGAGGTGGTGTGCACGATGCTTATGACCCGCTTACCTCCTCTCCCTGACCCTCTCCTCCCACTGGAGGAGAGGGGACGAGTAGGGCGTCTGTCGCGACAAGCCGGGCCCATCCCACATGACCGAAGTGCGCTTCTACCACCTGACCCGGACGAGCCTGGAGCAGGCGCTGCCGCAGCTGTTGGAGCGGGCGCTGGAGCGCGACTGGCGGGCGGTCGTGATCGCCGGGTCGCACGCGCGGGTCGAACAGTTGAACCAGCACCTCTGGACCTACGACGACAAGGGGTTCCTGCCGCACGGCTCGGCCCAGGACGGCTATGCCGAGCAGCAGCCGGTCTGGCTGACGGCGGCCGACGAGAACCCGAACGCCGCGCACGTCGCCTTCCTGGTCGACGGCGCCACGACCGACCGGCTTGAAGCGTTCGGCCTGATCGCCGAGATGTTCGACGGCAACGATCCCGAGGCGGTGCAGGCGGCCCGGCAGCGCTGGAAGGCCTACCGCCAGGCCGGGCACGACCTGACCTACTGGCAGCAGGACGAGCGCGGGCGCTGGAAGAAGGGCGCCTGACGCGCTCTTGCCGGCCGGCCCGGGCCGGGTCATCTGTCCAACGACAAGACCGACAACGACAAGAACGACCGCGAACCGACAGGCCTTGGGGGAGCGAATATCCATGGACGCGCGCCGGATCACCGAGAGTTTCGCCGTCGCCGGGCAGCTGCAGCCCGACGACATGCGGGCGGCCGCCGAGGCCGGCTACACCACGGTGATCAACAACCGCCCGGACCACGAGGGCGGCCCCGAGCAGCCGACCGCCCAGGCCTGCGCCCAGGCGGCGGAGGCCGCCGGGCTCGCCTACCACTACCTGCCCATGACCCCGGACCAGCTGAGCCCGGAACTGGTGTCGAGCTTCCAGCAGGCGCTGAAGGAAAGCTCGGGCCCGGTGCTCGCCCACTGCAAGTCCGGCCCGCGCTCGCTCGTGCTCTGGGGCCTCGCGCAGGTCTGCCACGAGGGCCGGGACATCGACGCGGTGCTGGAGGAAGCCACCGCCCAGGGCTTCGACATCTCCCACCTGAAACCGCTGTTCCAGGCGTTCCAGCAGCAGGCGACGGGCGGCTGAGCCCTACTCCGCGGGAACGGCGCGCGCCCGCACGTTTTCGATCTGGTCCTTGAGGCGCAGCTTGTCGCGCTTCAAGCTGCGGATCCAGTCGGGCCGCGGCTGCGGACGGGCCTGTTCGTGCCGCAGAATCTCATCGGTCGCCTTGTGGCGGGCTTCCAGCGCCCGCAGGCGCGCCTCGAACGATGGCTTCACGCCGCCCTCCCGTCATCCGTGACCCTAAAACACGATCACGCATATTAACTGGATTCAGGGTTATGCGTTCCACCGCGGGAGAAATTATGTTCCCGCCGCTAGAGCAATATGCTGAAGGGTGTGAGTACCTTTAAGCTGAATCTTGCTCTATACTCAAGAAGTTAGAGCAAAATTCACGAGGAAAGCCGGTTCGGCTTTCATCGATTTTGCTCTAGGACAGGGGCGGCCAGTTCCGCGCTACCCCGCCTCCTCCAGCTGCTCCTGCAGCTCCAGCCAGCGCTCCTCGGCCTTGGCGAGCTGGTCCTTGACCTTGCCGTGGGCGACCTGGAGCTCCTGCAGGTCGGCGGTCGGGCCGTTGTAGACCTTGGGGTCGGCCAGCTTGGCTTCGATCTCGCGCTGTTTCTCGGTCAGCTGCTCGATCTCGCCTTCGAGCTTCTTGGCTTCGTTGCGCAGCTGCTTGGTCTGCTCGCGCGCCTCGGCGGCCTGCTTGCGGCGTTCCTTTTTCGACAGGCCGTCGTCCTTGGCCGGCTTGCCGTGCTGCGGCTCCGTCTTGCCCTTCTGGGCGTCCTGCTGGCGCTTGGCGGCGGCGCGTTCGGCGCGGCGCTGGTCCAGCAATTGCTGGCGGTAGGCCTCCAGGTCGCCGTCGAACTGCTTGGCCGTGCGATCGGCGACGATCCACAGCCGGTCGACCACCAGTTCGATCAGGTGCGGATCGTGGGTGATCAGCACCACCGCGCCCTGGAACTCGTTGAGCGCCTCGATCAGCGCCTGGCGCGCCTCGATGTCCAGGTGGTTGGTCGGCTCGTCCAGGATCAGGAGGTGCGGGGCGTGGCGGGTCACCAGCGCGAACAACAGCCGCGCCTTCTCCCCGCCCGACAGGTTGCCGACGGCGACGTCGGCCTTCTCCTGGGTGAAGCCGAACCGCCCTAAGTGCGCGCGCACGTGGGTCTTGTTGGCGTTGGGCATGACCTCGGCCATGTGCTGGACCGGCGTGTGATCGAGGTCGAGCTCGTCGGCCTGGTCCTGCGAGAAGTAGCCGATCCGCAGCTTGCCGGGGGTGGTCATCTTGCCCTTGAGCGGCTGCAGCCGGCCGGCCAGCAGGCGGGCGAAGGTGGTCTTGCCGTTGCCGTTCGCGCCCAGAAGCGCGATCCGGTCGTCCTGGTCGATCCGGTGGTTGAGCGCGCGCAGGATCGGGTTCTGCGGATCGTAGCCGACGTCGACGTGGTCGAGCGCGATCAAGGGCGGCGGCAGTTCGTCCGGCTGCGGAAAGTCGAAGCGGACCGCCTTGTCCTCCTGCACCTCGCCGATCGGCTGCATGCGCTCCAGCATCTTGATGCGCGACTGCGCCTGGCTCGCCCGGCCGGCCTTGGCGCGGAAGCGGTCGACGAAGCGCTGGATGCGCGCGCGCTCCTTCTCGCGCTCCTCGTGCATGTGCTGCTGGCGGCGCAGCTGCTCGCGCCGGGTCTCCTCGAACCGGTCGTAGCCGCCCTGGTAGGTCGTGACCGTGCCGCCCTGCAGGTGCGCGATCTTGTCGACGCACTTGTTCAGGAGCCGGCGGTCGTGGCTGACCAGCAGCATCGTCCCCGACCAGTCGCGCAGGTAGCCCTCCAGCCACATCGTGGCCTCGAGGTCCAGGTGGTTGGTCGGCTCGTCCAGCAGCAGCACGTCGGGCTCGGAGAACAACAGCGCGGCGAGCGCGACACGCATCCGCCAGCCGCCGGAGAACTCCTTGCAGGGACGCTGCTGGGCGGCGTCGGAAAAGCCCAGGCCGGAGAGGATGCGCGCCGCCCGCGCCTCGGCCGAATGGGCGTCGATGTCCGACAGGCGCATGTGGATCTCGGCGATCCGGTCGGGGTCCGCCGCCGTCTCCGCCTCGACCAGCAGGCGTTCGCGTTCGCTGTCCGCGGCCAGCACGGTGTCCAGCAGGGTCTTGTCCCCGGCCGGCGCCTCCTGGCGGATGTAGCCGATCTGGCTGTTGGTCGGGACTTGGATGGCGCCGCCGTCGGGCTGCAGCTCGCCGGCGATCAGCTTGAGCAGCGTGGACTTGCCGCTGCCGTTGCGGCCGATCAGGCCGACGTTCTCGCCGCCGTTGACGGTGACGTTGGCGCCCTCGAACAGAGGGCGGCCTTCGATGCGGTAGGAAAGATCGCGGACGCTGAGCATGGCGCGCGGGTTCTAGCACGCCCAGGGGCGGCGCCGGAAGGTGGCGAACGCCCTGCGAATGACGGCCGGCTGGGCTGGCCGGTTGCCCAGTGGCGGCGGCGGGTCTATAAGGCCGCCCGAATTGCGCCGCGCCGCCGGTCGGTGCGCGCGCGGCCCCCGCAAGCCCAAGTCACCGACACCGTACTCATTCGAGGGAGCGAGAAACCGCCATGGCCGTGGAACGGACCCTGTCGATCATCAAGCCGGACGCCACCGAGCGCAACGTCACCGGCAAGATCAACCAGCGCCTGGAAGATGCCGGCCTGCGCATCGTCGCGCAGAAGCGCCTGCAGCTGACGGAAGATCAGGCGAAGGCCTTCTACATCGTCCACAAGGACCGGAAGTTCTATAGCGACCTGGTCAACTTCATGACCAGCGGCCCGGTCGTGGTCCAGGTCCTGGAGGGCGACAACGCGATCGCCAAGAACCGTGAGGTGATGGGCGCGACCAACCCGGAAGAGGCCGCGCCCGGCACCATCCGCGCCGACTTCGCCCGCGACATCGAGGCGAACTCCGTGCACGGCTCCGACAGCCCGGAGACGGCCGCGGGGGAGATCAAGTTCTTCTTCTCCGACATCGAGATCGTCGGCTAAGAGCTTGATATTGCTGGAAAAGAAACGGGCGCGGGGAGCCGATCCCCGCGCCCGTTTTCGTGTGTGGCGGCCTTGCTGCGAACACCCGCTTGCGATGCTTCGCGACGCTTTGCCGCGCAAAGCTCCTCGGCAGGAAGTTATCTTATTGGAAAAACTCTAACTTCGTCCTGAAGAGGGTGGCGAAGCCAACCGTCTCGAAGGATGGTCAACGACTTCAAGCGCGCGTCGCGAAAACCGGCGCGCCCTACACCAGGAGCAGCGCCATCAAGGCCAGCACCACCACGATCACGGCGGTGGACCAGGTGAGCAGCCGGGTAAAGCCCTGGAAGGTCTTCTTGTGCCCTTCCATGTCGAACTTGTCGTCGTCGTTGCCGGCCATGGCCATGCCCGTTGCCG
Source organism: Rhodovibrio sp. (assembly GCA_034521655.1). Taxonomy (GTDB): domain Bacteria; phylum Pseudomonadota; class Alphaproteobacteria; order Kiloniellales; family Rhodovibrionaceae; genus Rhodovibrio. Next base: position 4,514 of record JAXHMD010000025.1, on the reverse strand, counting down.
TCCTTTTCGTTAGACCTCGCGGTGTCCCTTAAGCCCCGTCTTACCCGCCCGGCGGGTTGGCTGCAAGTCCGCCTGCTGGGGCTACGGCCCAACCGGCGGGTTCAGGAGGGCCGGCTGCGGCGTGTGCGCGCCGGCGATCTGCACGCGGCTGCCGCTGACGGTGGCCCGGCCGTCGGCGACCAGGCGGACGCAGTGCGGGTAGAGCGTGTGCTCCGCCTCCAGAACGCGCGCGCCCAGGCTGTCGGCGGTGTCGTCGTCCAGCACCGGGACGGCGGCCTGGCCGATGATCGGGCCCTGGTCGACCTGCTCGCGCACGAAATGAACGGTCGCCCCGGTGACCCGCACCCCGGCGGCGAGCGCTTCGGCGTGCGTGTTCAGGCCCGGGAACGCCGGCAGCAGGGACGGGTGAATGTTGATCAGCCGGTCCACCCACCGCCCCACGAAGTCGGCCGTGAGCACGCGCATGAACCCGGCCAGGCAGACCAATTCGCAGTCGGCGGCGTGCAGCGCGTCGGTCAGCGCCGCCTCGAAGCCGACGCGGCTGGGAAACCGGCGGTGGTCGATCACCTGGGTCGGGATGCCGGCGGCTTCGGCGCGCGCCAGGCCGGCGGCCTCGGGCACGTTCGCGATCACGAGCGCGATCTCGGCCGGGTAGTCCGGCTGCGCCGCCGCCGCGATCAGGGCCTGCAGGTTGCTGCCGCGCCCGGAGATCAGGACACCGATCCTGGCGCGCCCGCCCCGGCGCGGGCCGCCGTCGCCGCGCGCGCTCACACCTGCCATGCCGCCTCCCGATTCGCGATCTCGATCCGCGGGGTGTGAGGTTCCTGGACCACGATCTCGCCGATCCGAACCGCCTGTTCGCCCTGTTCGCGGAAGTGGGCCAGCGCGCGGTCGGCCTGATCCCGTGGCACCACCGCGGCCATGCCGATGCCGCAGTTGAAGGTGCGGGCCAGCTCGTCCGGCGCGACGCCGCCCGCCGAGGCCAGCCAGCGGAACACCCCGGGCAGCTCCCAGGCGTTCGCGTCCAGCCGCGCCCCCAGACCGTCGGGCAACACCCGCGGCAGGTTCTCCGGCAACCCGCCGCCGGTGATGTGGGCGAGCGCGCGCACCAGACCCGCGCGCGCCGCGGACAGGCACGCCGGGACGTAGATCCGGGTCGGCGTCAGCAGGGCGTCGGCCAGGCTGGCGCTGTCGTCGAACGGGCTGGCGCCGTCCAGGCTCGAGACCGAGGTCGGCTGTCACCTGCCGGACCAGCGAATAGCCGTTCGCGTGCAGGCCGCTGGACGGCAGCCCGAGCACGATGTCGCCGGCCTCGACGGTGGCGCCGTCGAGCAGCTGCCCGCGTTCCGCCGCACCGACGCAGAAGCCGGCGAGATCGTAGTCGCTGCCGTGGTAGAGGCCGGGCATCTCCGCCGTCTCGCCGCCGACCAGCGCGCAGCCGGCCTGGCGGCACCCTTCGGCGATGCCGGCGACGACGTCGCGCGCCGCGTCGACGTCCAGCTTGCCGGTGGCGTAGTAGTCCAGGAACAGCAGCGGCTCCGCGCCCTGGACCACCAGATCGTTGGCGCACATCGCCACCAGGTCGATGCCGACCGTGTCGTGCCGGCCGCTGTCGATCGCCAGTTTCAGCTTGGTGCCGACCCCATCGGTCGCGGCGACCAGGATGGGGTCGGTGAAGCCGGCTTCCTTGAGGTCGAACAGCGCGCCGAAGCCGCCCAGTCCGCCGGCCGCGCCCGCGCGCGCGGTCGCCTTGGCGAGCGGCTTGATCCGCTCGACCAGCGTGTTGCCGGCGTCGATGTCGACGCCCGCGTCCTTATACGTGCGTGCGGTTTGGGTGGTCTGGGCGCCGCCGTCGGCGCCGGTCTCGTCGTGGGACCCGGTTATGGCGTTGCCCCCCGGTGATGTCGTATGTCTCTCGCCGGACTTGAGCGGGGCCGGCAAAGCGGCGACCCTGTCGCCGGATGATGCCCGCCTGCCGCCGGCGCCCCGACGCGTGGCCGTCCGGGGCGGTTCCGGCGCGACCATACTTGTTCCAGGACGCTTTGCAATGCCGCTGGTCGGAGCCTTGAAACGCCTGCTGCCGCTCGTGGCCGCGCTGCTCGTGCTGCCGGGCGCGCTGGCCGCGCAGGCCCCGCTGTACACGGTCGAGAACGTGGAGGTGGACGCCACCGCCGACAGCGCGACGGCCGCGCGCGAGCAGGGGCTGAACCAGGCCCACGTCACCGCCTTCAACCGGATGGTCGAGCGTCTCGTGCTGCGCTCCGAACTCAACCGCGTGCCGCAGATCAACGCGGACCGGATCGCCAACCTGCTGCGCGACTTCGAGGTGTTCAACGAGCGCACCTCGAACGTCCGCTACCTGGCGGAGGTGACCTTCCGCTTCCGGCCCGACAGCATCCGGCAGTTCCTGAAGGACAACGACATCCCGTTCGCCGAGACGCGCAGCAAGCCGGTGGTGGTCCTGCCGGTCTGGGGCGAGGGCGAGGACGCGGTGCTGTGGGACAACCCCAACCCCTGGCGGGAGGCCTGGGCCAACCGGGCGGAGCAGACCGGGCTGGTGCCGCTCGTCGTGCCGCTGGGCGACCTGGGCGATCTGCGCGCGGTGAGCGCGGCCGAGGCGTTGGACGGCGACCGTGAGGCGCTGAAAGCGATTGCGCGGCGCTACGGCGCGGAAGACGTGCTGGTGACCCAGGGACGCCTGGCCGGCGACCCGGAGGCGTTCACCGGGAGCATGCAGGTGGTCACCTCGCGCATCGGCACCCCGGAAATGGAGCGCACCCTGGTCGACAACGTCCAGCAGCAGCGCGACGAGCCGCTGGCGCAGATGCTGGCGCGCGCCGCCGACCGGGTCGCCCGCGACGTCGAGGAGACCTGGAAGCGCGCCAACCTGCTGGACTTCGACCAGCGCAACCGGCTGCGGGTCGAGGTACCGATCGACGGGCTGGAGCGCTGGGTCACGGTGCGCGAACGCCTGGACGGCGTAGCGCGGATCGAGAGCTACGCCGTCACCGCGATGACCCGCACGCTGGCGCGCCTGGAGATGACCTACTACGGCGAGCGCCGGCAGCTCGCGCTCGCGCTCAAGCAAAGCGACCTGGTGCTGGAGCGCGTCAATTCCGACGGCAGCACGCAGCGCGGTCGAGACCCGATCCGGCGACGGCGACACGCGGAAGACGGCAGACATGCGCGGCCGACGGCGCGCGGACGGGCGCCGGCGAGTTGACCCGCGATGGCAGCCATAGCCAGGACCGGATGGCGCAGGCGGGCGACCCGAACGACTGGGTCCTGCGCGCGGCCGAGATGCGCACCGCCGAGGCTGATGGCGGGCAGGGCGACGGCCGTCAGCCGGCCGGCGACGGCGCGGCCACCGGCGCGCCGGCGGAGCAGCCGGCCCCGCAATGACCGTCCGCCCCACCGCACCAGCGTCCGCGGGCCGGGGGGCCGCGGAGGGATGAGTCCGCAGCGCCAACTGCTCTACTGGCTGGGCGGCCTTGCGGTCATCCTGTTGGCGCTGTGGCTGTTGAGCGGCGTGCTCGCGCCGTTCCTGATCGGCATGGCGGTCGCCTATTTCCTGGATCCCCTGTGCGACCGGCTGGAGCGGATCGGCCTGTCGCGCACGCTCGCGACCTCGCTCGTCACCGGCTGCTTCGTCGCGGCGGTGGCGCTCGTGCTGGGGCTCCTGGTGCCGATGGTGGTGGGCGAACTGACCAGCCTGGGCAAGCAGGTCCCGGGATGGATCGATCTGCTGCGCCAGCGCGTGGTCGACCTGTCGGAGACGCTGCGCACCGAGGTCGATCCCGCGATCCTGGACCGGGTGCGCAGCTACCTCGAAAGCCTGCCGGACAAGCTCTCCGGCTGGGCGGCCGGGCTCCTGCGCAACGTGCTGTCCGGCGGCGTGGCGCTGTTCAACGTGCTATCGCTGCTGTTGATCACGCCGATCGTGGCATTCTATCTGCTGCGCGACTGGGACGTGCTGATCGCGGGGGCTAACGACATGCTGCCGCCGGCCTACGCCGACGTGATCCGCCTGCAGGTGGAGAAGGTCGACGAGACGCTGTCCGGTTTCGTGCGCGGTGTCGGTACGGTCTGCCTCACCCTGGGCGCGTTTTACGCCACGGCGCTGACGATCGCGGGCCTGGACTTCGGGCTGGTGATCGGGCTGATGGCCGGGCTGGTGTCGTTCGTGCCGTTCGTCGGCGCCACCTTGGGCTTCATCGCCAGCGTGGGCATGGCGCTGCTGCAGTTCGACGGCTACATCATGGTGCTCGTGGTAGCGGCGATCTTCTTCACCGGCCAGTTCGTGGAAGGCAACTTCCTGCAGCCGATCCTGGTCGGCGACCGGGTCAACCTGCACCCGGTGTGGATCATCTTCGCGCTGCTGGCCGGCGGCGCGCTCTTGGGCTTCGTCGGCGTGCTGCTGGCGGTGCCAGGGCGCGGCGGTGATCGGCGTCGCGGTGCGCTTCGTCGTCAACGCGCTACCGCGCCACCGTGCTGGGCGAGGGCGACGACCCCGG